>NZ_JBIQXR010000010.1:0-9678 GCF_058231065.1 Sediminibacterium sp. FW305-C-61
GCTAATATTACTAATGCTAATATTACGAACCTGACTGGTCTGACTAATATCAGTATCACTGGTACAATCAGTGCAGGTAATGTAAGCACTACAAGCATCACCAGCGGATCAGGTACATTCGATAATATCACCGTAACTGGTAATATCGTTGGTGGTACGATCAGCGCAACCTTAAATGACGGGACTCAGAACAGCATCACTAACCTGGCAAATATCCAGAACATCACTGCTACTGGCACCATCAGTGCAGGTACATTGAGTGGATCATTAAGTGATGGAGCACAGAACTCAATCACTAATCTGGCTAACGTAACCAGCTTAACTGCTACTACGGCTAATATCACTAATGCTAATATTACGAATCTGACTGGTCTGACTAATATCAGTATCACTGGTACAATTAGCGCAGGAACAGTAAGTGCAACTAATGTGACTGGAACCAATGGCACATTCGATAATATCACCGTAACTGGTAATATCGTTGGTGGTACAATAAGTGCAACCTTAAACGATGGTACACAGAACAGCATCACTAACCTGGCTAATATCCAAAGCATCACTGCTACTGGAACTATCAGTGCGGGTACATTAAGTGGAAGCCTGTCAGCAGGAGCTCAGAACAGCATCACGAACCTTGCTAACGTAACAAGCTTAACTGCTACTACGGCTAATATCACAAATGCAAACATTACGAACCTAAGTGGTCTGACTAATATCAGTATCACTGGTACAATCAGTGCAGGCACTGTAAGTGCAACTAATGTAACTGGCACAAACGGCACATTCGATAATATCACCGTAACTGGTAATATCGTAGGTGGAACAATCAGTGCAACCTTAAACGATGGTACTCAGAACAGCATCACTAACCTGGCTAATATCCAGAACATCACTGCTACTGGTACAATCAGTGCAGGTACTTTAAGTGGAAGCCTGTCAGCAGGAGCACAGAACAGCATTACAAATCTTGCTAACGTAACCAGCTTAACTGCTACTACGGCTAATATCACAAATGCAAACATTACGAACCTAAGTGGTTTGACTAATATCAGCATCACTGGTACAATCAGTGCAGGTAATGTAAGCACTACAAGCATCACCAGCGGATCAGGTACATTTGATAATATCACCGTAACTGGTAATATCGTAGGAGGTACCATCAGTGCAACCTTAAACGATGGTACACAGAATAGCATCACTAACCTGGCTAATATCCAGAACATCACTGCTACTGGCACCATCAGTGCGGGTACTTTAAGTGGAAGCCTGTCAACAGGAGCACAAAACAGCATTACTAATCTGGCTAACGTAACCAGCTTAACTGCTACTACAGCTAATATAACTAATGCAAACATTACGAACCTAAGTGGTCTGACTAATATCAGTATTACTGGAACAATCAGTGCAGGCACCGTAAGTGCAACCAATGTGACTGGCACAAGCGGTACATTCGATAATATCACCGTAACTGGTAACATTGTCGGCGGTACAATCAGTGCAACCTTAAATGCAGGAACACAGAATACAATCACTAACCTGGCAAATATCCAGAACATCACAGCTACTGGAACCATCAGTGCAGGTACATTGAGTGGATCATTAAGCGATGGTGCACAGAACTCAATCACTAATCTTGCTAACGTAACCAGCTTAACAGCTACAACAGCTAATATCACTAATGCTAATATTACGAACCTGACTGGTCTGACTAATATCAGTATCACTGGAACCATCAGTGCAGGTAATGTAAGCACGACAAGTATCACCAGCGGATCAGGTACATTTGATAATATCACCGTAACTGGTAATATCGTAGGTGGAACAATAAGTGCAACCTTAAACGATGGTACACAGAACAGCATTACTAACCTGGCTAATATCCAGAACATCACTGCTACTGGCACCATCAGTGCGGGTACATTGAGTGGTTCATTAAGTGATGGAGCACAGAACAGCATTACAAACCTTGCTAATGTAACCAGCTTAACAGCTACTACGGCTAATATCACTAATGCTAATATTACGAACCTCACTGGTCTGACTAATATCAGCATCACTGGTACTATTGAAGCGGGCACTGTAAGTGCAACGACAGGTAATTTTGCTGGTATTAATAGTACTGGCACAATAACTGCCGGAATTCTAAGTGGTACTTTAAGTGCAGGAACACAGAACAGTATTACGAATCTGGCAAATGTGTCTGCGATTACAGCTACAACAGCAGCGATCACTAATGCGAATATTACGAACCTTACCGGGCTATCTAATCTGAGCGTTACAAATACCTTACAGGCTGGAACAGTTAGTGCAACAACTGGTAATTTCTCAACGGTTAATACAAGTGCTATCACAGGCTTAACTACATTGGCTGTTACTGGTACTATTCAGGGTACAACCGTTAGCGCAACTACCGCAAATCTTACCAACGCAAATATTACAGGAACTGCTACTGCTGCAACTGTAAGTGCAACTACTGGTAATTTTAGCAATGTTAATGCAACTGGTACCATCAGTGCAGCAACACTGAGCGGAGCGTTAAATAATGCATTAAGTGTATCAAATGGTTTGTTAGCAAATAATGCTACAAACACTACTTATAATGGTTCTGCCGCAGTAACACTTAAAGTTGATACCAGTATCGTAGGTACCAGGGCCAGGATGGATAGTATAGCTATGCGCAAATTCAATGTGGCTGATACCATCATCTTTAATAGTCGTATCAAAACAACGGATACAGCCCAAATGTTAAATGGAGCTGAATTTGCACTGGATATTCCAAGAACAGGTTACGCACGTTATGGTCATGTTCTAAAATATAAAGATGTAGATTCAGTTATGTCTCCAATCTATCTGAAGATATTGGATACAAGCTTAATGCTAACACCATATCTAGACAGGTTAAATAGTTTTGAAGCAGATTCATTCCCGGCAGTACAGAGCCGCATTCAAAGTAAATCACCATTAGCAGGATCGAGTGCATTGGTTACTGTAGGTACCATTACTTCAGGTACATGGAGTGCTACAATAATAGACCCATCCAAAGGTGGTACAGGGGTAAATAATGGATCACGAACGATAACTTTGGGCGGTAACCTAACAACCGCAGGTGCATTCAACACTACGTTTACAACAACGGGTACAACGAATGTAACCTTGCCGACTGCAGGAACACTTGCAACCTTATCGGGTACAGAAACCTTAACGAATAAAACGATTAATGCTTCGAATAATACCTTGACGAATATTACCGGTTCATCCTTGTCACCTAACACAGTTACATTTGGTAATTTCCAGCAAATCAGTACAACCACTTTGTTAGGCCGAAGTACGGCAGGAACTGGTAATGTTGAGCAAATAACTATCGGCGCCGGTCTTACACTTACTGGCGGTGAACTTAGCGCAACCGGTGGGGGTGGAAGTGGAACAGTTACTTCTGTGTCTGTAAGTGGTGGTAACGGTATTGGTGTGTCTGGATCACCAATTACAACAAGTGGTACAATTACTCTTTCATTGGGTAATATTACCCCTAGTTCAGTTGCCGCATCAGGTACTGTTGCAGGTTCTAACCTGACTGGTACAAATACCGGTGATGTAACGCTTGCTGGACAAAACTATCTGTCGCTAAGTGGTCAACAAATCACCGCTAATGCAGTTAACTTATCTGGCACAAATGTAACAGGCATACTGGCTGCCGCAAGATTCCCTGCCTTAACCGGTGATGTTACAACAACTTCAGGATCATTGGCAACTACTATCGCAACAGATGCGGTTACAACCAGTAAGATCCTGAACTCAAATGTTACCCTGGCAAAAATCCAGAATATCTCTACCGCGACCTTCCTTGGTAGAAATACTGCAGGTACTGGTGTAGTTGAAGAGCTGAGTACGGCAGTTGCTAAATCAATGTTAGCATTGACCAAATCAGATGTTGGATTAGGTAACGTTGAAAATACTGCATTGTCTACTTGGGCAGGTAGCACAAATATCACAACCCTTGGTACAATCGCAACCGGTACCTGGAATGGTACTGTTATCAGTCCAACTTATGGTGGAACGGGCGTTAACAACGGATCAAGAACCATTACATTGGGTGGTAACCTTACTACCAGCGGTGCATTTAATACAACACTAACTGTGAGTGGTGCTACCAACGTTACATTACCAACAACTGGTACATTGGCTACCTTAGCTGGTACAGAAACGTTGACTAATAAAACAATTAACGGATCGAATAATACCATAAGCAATGTGCCAGCTGGTACGCTTTCTGGTACAACATTGGCATCGAATGTGGTTTCTTCAAGCCTTACATCAGTTGGAACCTTAACAGGATTAACTGTAAATGGTGCAATAGTATTAAATAACAACATTAATTCTACAACAAGTATCAATACGGGTACTTCAACAAGTGATGTTACAATTGGTGGTGCTTCAAATGAAGTAGGTATTGGTGGTGCTCCAAGTGGATCATATAAACTGGAAGTATTTGGTAGGTTAAAAACCAATGCTATCAACGAAACTTCTGACCAACGATATAAAAAAGATATCAAGACAGTTGATAATGCCCTCGATAAAGTACTTGCTCTCAGAGGTGTAACCTATTTGTGGAAAACTGAAGAATTCCCTGATAAAGGATTTGAAAACAATAAACAATTAGGTCTGATAGCACAGGAAGTTGAAAAAATTGTACCTGAAGTAGTTAGAACAGATGAAAAAGGGTATAAAACAGTAGAATATTCTAAATTAGTAGGTCTGTTGATTGAAGCAATAAAAGAACAGCAGACAATCATAGAAAAACAACAGTCTGATAAAGACAGGATCAAGAAACTGGAAGAAGAAATTGGAGCTATCAAAAAACTGTTGGAAATATTAACCAAAGATTCAAAGCCTGGAAAAGGCACTGAATAAATAAATTACGCTGATTTGATTTTATACAAAAGCTTCAACACATACATTGAATATGTTTTGAAGCTTTTGTATAAGCAAATAGCGTAGAGGCCCTGAGCATTACATAATAATAAGGTCTGTATTATCTACAGAAAAAACAGGTATTTTGTTAAGTACACCTGTGTACTTACTCCTGATACTTGTCCTCTATTGTCATTTTTGTGCGGGTCAGTTTCGCGACTCAATCTTAAAAGATGATAATAGAGTGATGAGATATATGACAGGAATATTTTTCTTCCGGCCCTTTAAAGCCGTAAACTGTGTAAGTCGTGTTGCTTGCCTGGTTTGTCTCTTTATTACACTTTTTACTATAAAAACAAATGCTGCCACAATTACTTCCTCAGCTGCAGGTGGTAACTGGAATTCAACAGCCTCTTGGTCTGGAGGCACTATTCCAGGAATAAATGATGATGTTATAATCGCCGTAAACGCATCAATAACCGTAACGGATAACCGATCATGTAATTCATTAACCTGGGCTGCCGGTGCAATATCAGCCAACAGAACACTTACCATAAACTCAGGGGTAACACTTACCATAACCAATGCATTGACGTATGTTAACCCTGCGGCTAACTTTAATAGAACGGTAAGTGTTTCCGGTAATTTAAACTGCGGCTCAATATCAATGCCTACAACAGGCGGAAATACGCAGGATTGTGTACTTTCTATTGCAACTACTGGTGTTGTAACTATTACCAATAATTTGATTATGGCAACAACATTTGTCAGAAATCATATCGATATGGTCGGTAATGCTGTGATTAATATCGGGGGTAATGTCGGTAATGCTGCAACCCCAACAGCAGTTGGTGGCGGTTTTACAACTCCGCCTACTACAAGTACGATAAACCTAAATGGAACGTCTACACAGAATGTTTTTTTGTATGGAGGAGCAGCAGCGTTAGGAATATTGAAAATCAATAACCCTGTAGCAGTTACCAGCCGTTCAACAATGACGGTTACAACACTAACGATAGGAGATATTACATCAAATAGTGTTTTTAAAGATAGTGGCTATCAGGTAACAAGTACCGGCACATTAAACATGAATAACGGGTCAAGTTTTTTGCTTGGGCGCTCTACCGCTGTAACAACTTTTCCAGCTTTTGCTACCCGGAATATAGCTCTGGGAACAACGGTTGAATATTTAGCATCTGGTGCAGCCCAAACGATATCAATTACCCCAAGCTACGCAAACCTTGTATTTTCAGGTGTATCTAAAACAGTATCAGCCGGCACATTAACTGTTCGTGAAAACTTCACGATAAATACCGGAGCTACCTGTAATGCGGGAACGAATAATGCAGCCATTACCATAGGAGGCGATTTTACAAATAGTGGCACATTTACAACCGGAACCGGCCTTGTAACCTTTAATGGAACAACGGACCAAAGCATCACGAGTGTAAACACCTTAACTTTTAATGGAGGGTTAACGATAGGCAATAGTGGAGGGGCAATAGTTACAAATACAAATGCTACACTAGCGATACCGACAGGTGATGTAATGACTATTAATAGTGGATCCATATTTTATGCAGGAGCTAATGTGATCAATGGAGCAGGCACATTTACATTGTCATCCGGTGGCACGCTAGGTATCGGCTCCTCTGGAGGCATAGCAGCAGTGGGTACAAACAGTGGTAATGTACAAACCACCACAGCGCGCAACTATAATACGGGTGCGAATTATATTTATAATGGCACAGTAAACCAGGCAGAAGGCAATGGCTTACCAGCGACGGTAAATAATCTTACGATAGATAATACGGGCGGAGGAGGAAACAATACAGTAACGATGGAGTCGAATGTATCTGTTACATCAAATCTGTCAGTATTGAATGGGGTATTGGATCTGGTAACATTTACAGCAAACCGAAGTGCAGCAGGAGGCACATTAACGGTCTCGAATGGAGCAAGTTTGATCATAGGAGGCACGAATACTTTACCCTCGAACTACAGCACCCATTCGATAGGTAATACAAGTACGATAGAATACGCTGGTACCACGAATGTAGTTGCAGCACTGAACAGCGGCCAGTCATACGGCAATTTAGTGATTAGTGCAAGTGGTGCAACCACAACGAACTCTTTTTCAGTAGTTCGAACATTAACGGTAAGTGGTAGTATGGTAGCGAGTGCGGGAACGGTAACAATGAGTAATGTATTATCGTCGATAGACAATAGCGGCACATTGAGTTTTTTCAATCTAACGGTGAGTGCGACACCCACATCGCAATCTCAGTATAATACAAGTTTTACGGTATCGGGTGCATTGTCAACGAGTGGAGCGATCAATTTTTCACCAGCAGGAGGCACGATAACGATGTCAGGTTCATCGGGCTCAATCAGTAATGCGAGTGGAACTTTGGCATTTAATAATTTAACGGTGAGTGGAACAACGGTAAGCAGTACGGGAAATTTTAGTGTAGTATCCACGATGTCTGTAACGGGCGTATTTAATCCATCAGCCACAAGTGTAATAAGCGGAGCAGGCACCCTGAGTGGCACTGGCACGGTGAATGTAACGCGAACGGCAGCCACACCGAGTTTGGCGGGTCAGTATACGATAACGAATCAGACATTGGGAAGCCTTACGGTGAACTATAACGGAGCCGGAGCCCAGACAGTAAGTGCCGCTGACTATGGCACACTGGTAATCAGCACAAATGGCACAAGAACGGTAACATTTGTAAATGGAGGAACGGTACGGGTATCGAATGTATTTACGCCCACAGCCACCACCACTACTTATGTGGTAACAGGTAATACCTTTGAATACAATGGAAGCGGGGCTCAAACGATCACGGCTTTTACCTATAATAACCTGATTTTAAGCAATGCCGGTGCAAAAACTGTACTTGCAGGGACTACGGTTAACTGCCAGACCGTTGAAATAAATGATAATGCCGTATTAACCCTCCCGGATACCAGTGTTTTGAACGTACAGGGCTAAAATCTCTAATCTTTTTTTAATATTGGATTTACTATCTTTGAAATGAGCAAAAATACAGCCTTAGCATAAGTGTGTTTTATAAAGCACTTACGTCAAAGGATTTTAACTAAACTCTGGGCATAATCGCATCATTTCTGCTTCTTATTAAGAGGAGTAAAAGAAATGAGAGTTCGATTATGCAGTTAACTTTCTGTCTTTTTTAAACAGTAGTTACTGCAGTAATAGCGGTTTTATTAAACCCTGACCTGTAGTAATATGTGTAAATCCTGGCATAGCCTAAGAGCTTTGTTCAATACGTTTGTTATTGGCAATAATATCTTTTCTAAAAAGATAAGATACATTTTTATTCTATCTCTTGCTCTTGTTCCCATTATTGTTCAATCAGCTACTATAACATCTGTTGCAGCCGGAGGAAACTGGAACGCAGCAGGTACATGGGTAGGTGGTACCATTCCTGGTTTGGCAGATGATGTAATTATTGCTGTTAATGCTTCAGTAACAGTAACGGATAACCGGTCATGTAATTCAATTACCTGGGCCGCAGGAACACAAACTGCTACCAGAACCCTTACTATCAATGCAGGTATAACACTCAATGTTACTAATGCTATTACCTATATTAATCCAGCGGCTAACTTTAATAAAACAGTGAATGTTTTAGGGACATTAAACTGTGGATCTGTAACTATGCCAACAACAGGTGGTAATAGTCAGGATTGTATTTTATCAATCGGAACTGCAGGTACTGTCAACATTACAGGTAATTTAATTATGACCACAACCTTTGCACGTAACCATGTAGATATGGTAAATGGCGGAGGTAGTGTATTGAATATTGGGGGCAATGTGGGTAATGCGGCTAACCCTACTGCCGCAGGTGGCGGTTTCACTAATCCCAGAACGATTAACCTTAATGGAACACTCCCTCAAAACTACTGGCCTGCCACAGCAGGTACTGCAGCGCTTTTCAAAGTAAATAATGCTTCCGGAGCCATTCTTCGCCTGGCAATAACGGTTTCAAATCTTACCATCGGAGATGTAACTTCAAATAGTTTATTTTCAGATAGTGGGAATACAGTAACCTGTACAGGTACTTTGAATCTGAATAATAGCAGTACATATAGATTAGGCAGGTACTCCGGTGGAGGCGGTACTGCAACCGCTTTTCCCGCATTTGCAACAAGAAATATTGATTTAGGTACAACAGTAGAGTATGCACATATAAATGCGGCGCAAACGGTATCAATTACTCCGAGCTATGCAAACCTTGTATTTTCAGGTGTATCTAAAACAGTATCAGCCGGCACATTAACTGTTCGTGAAAACTTCACGATAAATACCGGAGCTACCTGTAATGCGGGAACGAATAATGCGGCCATTACCATTGGGGGTGATTTTACCAATAGCGGCACATTTACAACCGGAACCGGCCTTGTAACATTTAATGGAACAACGGACCAAAGTATAACGAGTGTAAACACCTTAACTTTTAATGGAGGGTTAACAATAGGCAATAGTGGAGGGGCAATAGTTACAAATACAAATGCTACACTAGCGATACCTACGGGTGATGTAATGACTATTAATAATGGATCCATATTTTATGCAGGAGCTAATGTGATCAATGGGGCAGGCACATTTACATTGTCATCCGGTGGCACGCTAGGTATCGGCTCCTCTGGAGGCATAGCAGCAGTGGGCACAAACAGTGGTAATGTACAAACCACCACAGCGCGCAATTACAATACGGGTGCGAATTATATTTATAATGG
>NZ_JBIQXR010000011.1:0-4352 GCF_058231065.1 Sediminibacterium sp. FW305-C-61
ATGGTGCCAGTGATGCTGATATTAGTCAGACCAGTCAGGTTCGTAATATTAGCATTAGTGATATTAGCCGTAGTAGCAGTTAAGCTGGTTACGTTAGCAAGATTAGTGATTGAGTTCTGTGCACCATCGCTTAATGATCCACTTAAAGTACCTGCACTGATGGTTCCAGTAGCTGTGATACTCTGGATATTAGCAAGATTAGTGATGCTATTCTGAGTACCATCGTTTAAGGTTGCACTTATTGTACCGCCTACGATGTTACCAGTTACAGTGATATTATCAAATGTGCCGTTTGTACCAGTCACATTGGTTGCACTTACAGTGCCTGCACTGATTGTACCAGTGATGCTGATATTAGTCAAACCAGTCAGGTTCGTAATGTTTGCATTTGTGATATTAGCCGTAGTAGCAGTTAAGCTTGTTACATTAGCAAGGTTCGTAATGCTGTTCTGTGCTCCTGCTGACAGGCTTCCACTTAATGTACCCGCACTGATAGTTCCAGTAGCAGTGATGCTTTGGATATTAGCCAGGTTAGTGATGCTGTTCTGAGTACCATCGTTTAAGGTTGCACTGATGGTGCCTCCTACGATATTACCAGTTACAGTGATATTATCGAATGTACCGTTGGTTCCAGTTACATTGGTTGCACTTACAGTGCCTGCACTAATTGTTCCGGTGATGCTGATATTAGTCAAACCAGTCAGGTTCGTAATATTAGCATTAGTGATATTAGCCGTAGTAGCAGTTAAGCTGGTTACGTTAGCAAGATTAGTAATGCTGTTTTGTGCACCATCACTTAATGATCCACTCAATGTACCTGCACTGATAGTACCGGTAGCGGTGATGCTTTGGATATTAGCCAGGTTAGTGATGCTGTTCTGAGTACCATCGTTTAAGGTTGCACTTATTGTACCGCCTACGATATTACCGGTTACAGTGATATTATCAAATGTGCCGTTTGTACCAGTCACATTGGTTGCACTTACAGTTCCTGCACTGATTGTACCAGTGATACTGATATTAGTCAGACCAGTCAGATTCGTAATATTAGCATTAGTAATATTAGCTGTTGTAGCAGTTAAGCTTGTTACGTTAGCAAGATTAGTGATTGAGTTCTGTGCTCCATCGCTTAATGATCCACTTAAAGTACCTGCACTGATTGTACCGGTAGCTGTGATATTCTGGATATTAGCAAGATTAGTGATGCTATTCTGAGTACCGTCATTTAAGGTTGCGCTGATCGTACCACCAACGATATTACCAGTTACGGTGATATTATCAAATGTGCCTGATCCGCTGGTGATGCTTGTAGTGCTTACATTACCTGCACTAATTGTTCCAGTGATGCTGATATTAGTCAGACCAGTCAGGTTGGTAATGTTTGCATTAGTGATATTAGCTGTTGTAGCTGTTAAGCTGGTTACGTTAGCAAGGTTAGTAATGCTGTTCTGTGCTCCATCGCTTAATGATCCACTTAATGTACCTGCACTGATTGTACCGGTAGCAGTGATGTTCTGGATATTAGCCAGGTTAGTGATGCTGTTCTGCGTACCATCGTTTAAGGTAGCACTGATGGTGCCTCCTACGATGTTACCGGTTACGGTTAGGTTATCAAATGTACCGTTGGTTCCAGTCACATTGGTTGCACTTACTGTTCCTGCACTGATTGTACCAGTGATACTGATATTAGTCAGACCAGTGAGGTTGGTAATATTAGCATTAGTGATATTAGCCGTAGTAGCAGTTAAGCTGGTTACATTAGCAAGGTTAGTAATGCTGTTCTGTGCACCATCACTTAATGAACCACTTAATGTACCTGCACTGATTGTACCGGTAGCTGTGATGTTCTGGATATTAGCCAGGTTAGTGATGCTATTCTGTGTACCATCGTTTAAGGTTGCGCTGATCGTACCACCAACGATATTACCAGTTACAGTTAGGTTATCGAATGTGCCGTTTGTACCAGTCACATTGGTTGCACTTACAGTGCCTGCACTGATTGTACCGGTGATGCTGATATTAGTCAAACCAGTCAGGTTCGTAATATTAGCATTAGTAATATTAGCTGTTGTAGCAGTTAAACTTGTTACGTTAGCAAGATTAGTGATTGAGTTCTGTGCTCCATCACTTAATGATCCACTCAATGTACCCGCACTGATTGTGCCAGTAGCAGTGATGTTCTGGATATTGGCCAGGTTAGTGATACTGTTCTGAGTGCCATCGTTTAAGGTTGCACTTATTGTACCACCTACGATATTACCTGTTACGGTTAGGTTATCGAATGTGCCGTTTGTACCAGTCACATTGGTTGCACTTACAGTGCCTGCACTGATTGTACCGGTGATGCTGATATTAGTCAAACCAGTCAGGTTCGTAATATTAGCATTAGTAATATTAGCTGTTGTAGCAGTTAAACTTGTTACGTTAGCAAGATTAGTGATTGAGTTCTGTGCACCATCACTTAATGATCCACTCAATGTACCTGCACTGATAGTACCGGTAGCAGTGATGCTTTGAATATTAGCCAGGTTAGTGATACTGTTCTGTGTACCATCATTTAAAGTTGCACTTATTGTACCTCCTACGATATTACCAGTTACGGTTAGGTTATCGAATGTACCGTTGGTTCCAGTCACATTGGTTGCACTTACAGTGCCTGCACTGATTGTTCCAGTGATACTGATATTAGTCAGACCAGTCAGGTTCGTAATATTAGCATTAGTAATATTAGCCGTAGTAGCTGTTAAGCTGGTTACGTTAGCAAGATTAGTGATTGAGTTCTGTGCTCCATCACTTAATGAACCACTCAATGTACCCGCACTGATAGTACCGGTAGCAGTGATGCTTTGAATATTAGCCAGGTTAGTGATGCTGTTCTGCGTACCGTCATTTAAGGTTGCACTGATTGTTCCACCTACGATGTTACCAGTTACAGTTAGGTTATCAAATGTACCGTTTGTACCAGTCACATTGGTTGCACTTACGGTGCCTGCACTGATTGTACCAGTGATACTGATATTAGTCAGACCAGTCAGGTTCGTAATATTAGCATTAGTAATATTAGCTGTTGTAGCTGTTAAGCTGGTTACGTTAGCAAGGTTGGTAATGCTATTCTGTGCACCATCGCTTAATGATCCACTTAAAGTACCTGCACTGATGGTTCCAGTAGCTGTGATACTCTGGATATTAGCCAGATTAGTGATGCTGTTCTGAGTGCCATCGTTTAAGGTTGCACTTATTGTACCACCTACGATATTACCTGTTACAGTGATGTTGTCAAATGTACCTGAGCCACTAGTGATTGATGTAGTGCTTACATTGCCAGCATCAACAGTGCCAGTTACACTTAAGTTAGTCAGTCCTGTCAGGTTACTGATAGTTGCATTTGTAGCACTTACTGTTCCGGCTTCAATCGTTCCGGTCGCACTTAAATTAGTTAAGCCTGTCAGGTTAGTGATATTAGCTGTTGTAGCACTGATCGTATTAGAAGTGATGTTACCAGTAGCAGTAATGTTCTGGATATTAGCCAGGTTAGTGATGCTATTCTGAGTACCGTCATTTAAGGTTGCACTGATTGTACCGCCTACGATATTACCAGTGATGGTGATATTATCGAATGTACCGCTCGCTCCTGTTACACTTGTTGCACTTACCGCGCCAGCATCAACAGTTCCAGTTACACTTAAATTAGTTAAACCAGTTAAGTTGCTGATCGTTGCATTCGTTGCACTTACAGTTCCCGCTTCGATCGTACCAGTCGCACTTAAATTAGTTAAGCCGGTCAGGTTAGTGATATTAGCTGTTGTAGCACTGATCGTATTAGAAGTAATATTACCAGTAGCAGTGATGTTCTGGATATTAGCCAGATTAGTGATTGTACCCTGCGTACCATCATTTAAAGTAGCACTGATCGTACCACCTACAATGTTACCTGTTACAGTGATGTTGTCAAATGTGCCTGAGCCACCATTTACATTGGTAGCACTTACAGTTCCGATCTGTGCGGTGCCAGTTACACTTAAGTTTGTTAAACCACTTAAGTTACTGATCGTAGCATTCGTTGCACTTACTGTTCCCGCTTCAATCGTTCCTGTTGCACTTAAATTAGTTAAACCGGTCAGGTTAGTGATATTAGCTGTTGTAGCACTGATCGTATTAGAAGTGATGTTACCAGTAGCAGTAATGTTCTGGATATTTGCCAGGTTCGTGATTGTACCCTGCGTACCATCATTTAAAGTAGCACTGATCGTACCACCTACGATATTACCAGTGATGGTGATATTATCGAATGTACCGCTCGTTCCTGTTACACTTGTTGCACTTACATTACCTGCTTCAACTGTTCCGGTTAT
>NZ_JBIQXR010000012.1:0-4334 GCF_058231065.1 Sediminibacterium sp. FW305-C-61
ATTGAGTTCTGTGCACCATCGCTTAATGATCCACTCAATGTACCTGCACTGATAGTACCGGTAGCAGTGATGCTTTGAATATTAGCCAGGTTAGTGATGCTGTTCTGAGTACCGTCATTTAAGGTTGCACTTATGGTGCCTCCTACGATATTACCAGTTACAGTGATATTATCAAATGTACCTGATCCGCTGGTGATGCTTGTAGTGCTTACATTACCTGCACTGATGGTGCCAGTGATGCTGATATTAGTCAGACCAGTCAGGTTCGTAATATTAGCGTTAGTGATATTAGCCGTAGTAGCAGTTAAGCTGGTTACGTTAGCAAGATTTGTGATTGAGTTCTGTGCACCATCACTTAATGATCCACTCAATGTACCCGCACTGATTGTGCCAGTAGCAGTGATGTTCTGGATATTGGCCAGGTTAGTGATACTGTTCTGAGTACCGTCATTTAAGGTTGCGCTGATCGTACCACCAACGATATTACCAGTTACAGTTAGGTTATCGAATGTGCCGTTTGTACCAGTCACATTGGTTGCACTTACAGTGCCTGCACTGATTGTTCCGGTGATGCTGATATTAGTCAAACCAGTCAGGTTCGTAATATTAGCATTAGTGATATTAGCTGTTGTAGCAGTTAAGCTGGTTACGTTAGCCAGATTAGTGATTGAGTTCTGTGCTCCATCACTTAATGAACCACTTAATGTACCTGCACTGATAGTACCGGTAGCAGTGATGCTTTGGATATTAGCCAGGTTAGTGATACTGTTCTGTGTACCATCATTTAAAGTTGCACTTATTGTACCTCCTACGATATTACCAGTTACGGTTAGGTTATCGAATGTGCCGTTTGTACCAGTCACATTAGTTGCACTTACAGTGCCTGCACTGATGGTGCCAGTGATGCTGATATTAGTCAGACCAGTCAGGTTCGTAATATTAGCATTAGTGATATTAGCCGTAGTAGCTGTTAAGCTGGTTACGTTAGCAAGATTAGTGATTGAGTTCTGTGCACCATCGCTTAATGATCCACTCAATGTACCTGCACTGATAGTGCCGGTAGCAGTGATGTTCTGGATATTAGCCAGGTTAGTGATGCTATTCTGAGTACCATCGTTTAAGGTTGCACTGATTGTACCACCAACGATATTACCAGTTACAGTTAGGTTATCAAATGTACCGTTGGTTCCAGTCACATTGGTTGCACTTACGGTGCCTGCACTGATTGTACCAGTGATACTGATATTAGTCAGACCAGTGAGGTTCGTAATATTAGCATTAGTAATATTAGCTGTTGTAGCTGTTAAGCTGGTTACGTTAGCCAGATTAGTGATTGAGTTCTGTGCTCCATCACTTAATGATCCACTCAATGTACCCGCACTGATGGTGCCAGTAGCAGTGATGTTCTGGATATTAGCAAGATTAGTGATGCTGTTCTGCGTACCATCGTTTAAGGTTGCACTTATTGTTCCACCTACGATATTACCAGTTACAGTGATATTATCAAATGTACCGTTGGTTCCAGTCACATTGGTTGCACTTACTGTTCCTGCACTGATTGTACCAGTGATACTGATATTAGTCAGACCAGTCAGGTTTGTAATATTAGCATTAGTAATATTAGCTGTTGTAGCAGTTAAACTTGTTACGTTAGCAAGATTAGTGATTGAGTTCTGTGCTCCATCACTTAATGATCCACTCAATGTGCCTGCACTGATGGTTCCAGTAGCTGTGATACTCTGGATATTAGCCAGGTTAGTGATGCTGTTCTGAGTACCATCGTTTAAGGTTGCACTGATGGTGCCGCCTACGATATTACCAGTTACAGTTAGGTTATCGAATGTGCCATTGGTTCCAGTCACATTAGTTGCACTTACTGTTCCTGCACTGATTGTACCAGTGATACTGATATTAGTCAGACCAGTCAGGTTGGTGATATTAGCATTAGTAATATTAGCTGTTGTAGCAGTTAAGCTAGTTACGTTAGCAAGATTAGTGATTGAGTTCTGTGCTCCATCACTTAATGATCCACTCAATGTACCTGCACTGATTGTACCGGTAGCAGTGATGCTTTGGATATTAGCCAGGTTAGTGATGCTGTTCTGAGTACCATCATTTAAGGTTGCACTGATTGTGCCGCCTACGATATTACCAGTTACAGTTAGGTTATCGAATGTGCCATTGGTTCCAGTCACATTAGTTGCACTTACTGTTCCTGCACTGATTGTACCAGTGATACTGATATTAGTCAGACCAGTCAGGTTGGTGATATTAGCATTAGTAATATTAGCTGTTGTAGCAGTTAAGCTAGTTACGTTAGCCAGGTTGGTAATGCTGTTTTGTGCACCATCGCTTAATGATCCACTCAATGTACCTGCACTGATAGTGCCGGTAGCAGTGATGCTTTGGATATTAGCCAGGTTAGTGATGCTGTTCTGAGTGCCGTCATTTAAGGTTGCACTTATTGTGCCTCCTACGATGTTACCGGTTACAGTTAGGTTATCGAATGTACCGTTGGTTCCAGTCACATTGGTTGCACTTACGGTGCCTGCACTAATTGTACCAGTGATGCTGATATTAGTCAGACCAGTCAGGTTCGTAATATTAGCATTAGTAATATTAGCTGTTGTAGCTGTTAAGCTGGTTACGTTAGCAAGGTTGGTAATGCTGTTCTGTGCTCCATCACTTAATGATCCACTCAATGTACCTGCACTGATTGTACCGGTAGCAGTGATGTTCTGGATATTAGCCAGATTAGTGATGCTATTCTGAGTACCGTCATTTAAGGTTGCGCTGATCGTACCACCAACGATATTACCAGTTACGGTGATATTATCAAATGTACCTGATCCGCTGGTGATGCTTGTAGTGCTTACATTACCTGCACTAATTGTTCCAGTGATGCTGATATTAGTCAGACCAGTGAGGTTGGTAATATTAGCGTTAGTGATATTAGCCGTAGTAGCAGTTAAGCTGGTTACGTTAGCAAGGTTGGTAATGCTGTTCTGAGCTCCGTCACTTAATGATCCACTCAATGTACCTGCACTGATAGTACCGGTAGCGGTGATGTTCTGGATATTAGCAAGATTAGTGATGCTGTTCTGAGTACCATCATTTAAGGTTGCACTTATTGTACCGCCTACGATATTACCAGTTACAGTGATATTATCAAATGTACCTGATCCGCTGGTGATGCTTGTAGTGCTTACAGTTCCTGCACTGATGGTTCCAGTGATACTGATATTAGTCAGACCAGTCAGGTTCGTAATATTAGCATTAGTAATATTAGCCGTAGTAGCAGTTAAACTTGTTACATTAGCAAGGTTGGTAATGCTATTCTGTGCACCATCACTTAATGATCCACTCAATGTACCTGCACTGATAGTACCGGTAGCAGTGATGCTTTGGATATTAGCCAGATTAGTGATGCTGTTCTGCGTGCCATCGTTTAAGGTTGCACTTATTGTACCGCCGACGATGTTACCAGTTACAGTGATATTATCAAATGTGCCGTTGGTTCCAGTCACATTGGTTGCACTTACGGTGCCTGCGCTGATTGTACCGGTGATGCTGATATTAGTCAAACCAGTCAGGTTCGTAATATTAGCATTAGTAATATTAGCCGTAGTAGCAGTTAAGCTGGTTACGTTAGCCAGATTAGTGATTGAGTTCTGTGCACCATCACTTAATGAACCACTCAATGTACCTGCACTGATGGTTCCAGTAGCTGTGATGTTCTGGATATTAGCCAGGTTAGTGATACTGTTCTGAGTACCGTCATTTAAGGTTGCGCTGATCGTACCACCAACGATATTACCAGTTACAGTTAGGTTATCGAATGTGCCGTTTGTACCAGTCACATTGGTTGCACTTACAGTGCCTGCACTGATTGTACCGGTGATGCTGATATTAGTCAAACCAGTGAGGTTCGTAATATTAGCATTAGTAATATTAGCTGTTGTAGCAGTTAAGCTAGTTACGTTAGCAAGATTAGTGATTGAGTTCTGTGCTCCATCACTTAATGATCCACTCAATGTACCTGCACTGATTGTACCGGTAGCAGTGATGCTTTGGATATTAGCCAGGTTAGTGATGCTGTTCTGAGTACCATCATTTAAGGTTGCACTGATTGTGCCGCCTACGATATTACCAGTTACAGTTAGGTTATCGAATGTGCCATTGGTTCCAGTCACATTAGTTGCACTTACTGTTCCTGCACTGATTGTACCAGTGATACTGATATTAGTCAGACCAGTGAGGTTCGTAATATTAGCATTAGTAATATTAGCTGTTGTAGCAGTTAAACTTGTTACGTTAGCAAGATTAGTGATTGA
>NZ_JBIQXR010000013.1:0-2846 GCF_058231065.1 Sediminibacterium sp. FW305-C-61
AGTGCTACTTTAAATGATGGTACGCAGGGTACAATCACGAACCTGGCAAATATCCAGAACATTACTGCTACTGGTAATATTACATCTAATACGATCAGTGCTACAACAGCTAATATCACTAACCTGACAGGTTTAACTAATTTAAGTGCAACAGGAACGATTGAAGCGGGAACTGTAAGTGCAACCAATGCAACGATCAGTAACTTAAGTGGTTTAACAAACTTAAGTGTAACGGGCACCGCACAGATCGGAACTGTAAGTGCTACCAATGTAAATGGTGGTAACGGTACATTTGATAATATCACTGTAACGGGTAATATCGTAGGCGGTACGATCAGTGCAACCTTAAACGATGGTACGCAGGGTACAATCACTAACCTGGCTAATATCCAGAACATTACTGCTACTGGTAATATTACATCTAATACAATCAGTGCTACAACAGCTAATATCACTAACCTGACCGGCTTAAGTAATTTAAGTGCAACAGGAACAATTGAAGCTGGAACTGTAAGTGCAACGAATGCAACGATCAGTAACTTAACTGGTTTAACTAACTTAAGTGTAACTGGCACTGCTCAGATCGGAACTGTAAGTGCTACCAATGTAAATGGTGGTAATGGTACATTTGATAATATCACTGTAACTGGTAATATCGTAGGCGGTACGATCAGTGCTACTTTAAATGATGGTACACAGGGTACAATCACTAACCTGGCTAATATCCAGAACATCACTGCTACTGGTAATATCACTTCTAATACAATCAGTGCTACCACTGCTAATATCACTAATCTGACAGGCTTAACTAATTTAAGTGCGACCGGAACGATTGAAGCTGGAACAGTAAGTGCAACCAATGCAACGATCAGTAACTTAACTGGTTTAACTAACTTAAGTGTAACCGGCACTGCTCAGATCGGAACTGTAAGTGCTACCAATGTAAATGGTGGCTCAGGCACATTTGACAATATCACTGTAACAGGTAATATCGTAGGTGGCACGATCAGTGCTACTTTAAATGATGGTACCCAGGGTACAATCACTAATCTGGCAAATATCCAGAACATCACCGCTACTGGTAATATCACTTCTAATACAATCAGTACTACAACAGCTAATATCACTAACCTGACAGGTTTAACTAATTTAAGTGCTACAGGAACGATTGAAGCTGGAACAGTAAGTGCAACGAATGCAAATATTTCAAACTTAAGTGGCTTAACTAACTTAAGTGTAACCGGTACTGCTCAGATCGGAACTGTAAGTGCGACCAATGTAAATGGTGGCTCAGGTACATTTGACAATATCACTGTAACGGGTAATATCGTAGGCGGCACGATTAGTGCTACTTTAAATGATGGTACACAAGGTACAATCACTAATCTGGCAAATATCCAGAACATCACTGCTACTGGTAATATCACTTCTAATACGATCAGTGCTACAACAGCTAATATCACTAACCTGACAGGTTTAACTAATTTAAGTGCGACTGGTACGATTGAAGCTGGAACAGTGAGTGCGACGAATGCAACGATCAGTAACTTAACTGGTTTAACTAACTTAAGTGTAACGGGCACTGCTCAGATCGGAACTGTAAGTGCTACCAATGTAAATGGTGGCTCAGGCACATTTGACAATATCACTGTAACAGGTACTATCGTAGGTGGTACGATCAGTGCTACCTTAAATGATGGTACACAAGGTACGATCACTAATCTGGCAAATATCCAGAACATCACTGCTACTGGTAATATTACATCTAATACGATTAGTGCTACAACAGCTAATATCACTAACCTAACAGGTTTAACTAATTTAAGTGCAACAGGAACGATTGAAGCGGGAACTGTAAGTGCAACAAATGCAACGATCAGTAACTTAAGTGGTTTAACAAACTTAAGTGTAACTGGCACCGCGCAGATCGGAACTGTAAGTGCGACTAATGTAAATGGTGGCTCAGGCACATTTGACAACATCACTGTAACAGGTAACATTGTAGGTGGTACGATCAGTGCTACTTTAAATGATGGTACGCAGGGTACAATCACGAACCTGGCAAATATCCAGAACATCACTGCTACTGGTAATATTACATCTAATACGATTAGTGCTACAACAGCTAATATCACTAACCTAACAGGTTTAACTAATTTAAGTGCAACAGGAACGATTGAAGCGGGAACTGTAAGTGCAACAAATGCAACGATCAGTAACTTAAGTGGTTTAACAAACTTAAGTGTAACTGGCACCGCGCAGATCGGAACTGTAAGTGCGACTAATGTAAATGGTGGCTCAGGCACATTTGACAACATCACTGTAACAGGTAACATTGTAGGTGGTACTATCAGTGCTACTTTAAATGATGGTACACAAGGTACAATCACGAACCTGGCAAATATCCAGAACATCACTGCTACTGGTAATATCACTTCTAACACAATCAGTGCTACCACTGCTAATATCACTAATCTGACAGGCTTAACTAATTTAAGTGCGACCGGAACAATTGAAGCTGGAACAGTAAGTGCAACCAATGCAACGATCAGTAACCTGACTGGTCTTACTAATTTAAGTGTAACTGGTACTGCACAGATCGGTACTGTAAGTGCTACCAATGTAAATGGTGGTAATGGTACATTTGACAATATCACTGTAACGGGTAATATCGTAGGTGGTACGATCAGTGCTACTTTAAATGATGGTACACAAGGTACAATCACTAATCTGGCAAATATCCAGAACATCACCGCTACGGGTAATATCACTTCTAATACGATCAGTGCTACAACAGCTAATATCACTAACCTGACCGGTTTAACTAATTTAAGTGCGACTGGAAC
>NZ_JBIQXR010000014.1:0-2184 GCF_058231065.1 Sediminibacterium sp. FW305-C-61
GGAAGCCTTACGGTGAACTATAATGGAGCCGGAGCTCAGACAGTAAGTGCCGCTGACTATGGCACACTGGTAATCAGCACAAATGGAACAAGAACGGTAACCTTTGTAAATGGAGGAACGGTACGGGTATCGAATGTATTTACGCCCACAGCCACCACCACTACTTATGTGGTTACCGGAAATACCTTTGAGTATAATGGAAGCGGGGCACAGACAATCACGGCTTTTACCTATAATAACCTGATCATAAGCAATGCCGGTGCAAAAACCGTTTTGGCAGGAACTACGGTTAACTGTCAGACCGTTGAAATAAATGATGCGGCAGTTTTAACCCTTCCTGATACAGGTGTAATTAATGTACAAGGCTAATTATTGCTTTTACTTTTATAAGCAGTAACACCATTTTTGCAAAAATGGGCAGATTAGTAATAGCTTAAATGCAAACATCTAATCTCTTTTTAATCTTTTATCAGGTATCTTTGCATAATAATATCCGTTAATAGATGTCATTGTTTCATTTTGATCCCAATACCTGACTATCTATCGAGAACGGAAACTCCCCTGAGCATACAGTTGTTGAGTAATTTCTCAACTGCCTGGTAAAATGTTTTTTTACTAAGGCGGCGCAAATTACTATCACAATAAGTATGTTATGCATTCCATGCTACTGAAAATTATTACTGGAATATTTCGCAGTAATAAATGCTTTAATAAGTACTACCTAATAAATTTAGTAGCAGTATTCTTATTCTTGTATAATACCTGTTTATATGCTGCTACTATCACCTCAAATAATGTGACAGGTAACTGGAATGCTGGTGGTACCTGGGTAGGTGGCGTTCCTCCCGGACCTGGCGATGATGTGGTTATTAATACCAGTGCAACTATTACTGTAACAACAAGTACTTCCTGTGCAAGCATATCCTGGACAGGAAATCCTACCGCATCAAGAGTGTTGACTATTAATGCTGGTGTTACACTTACCGTAAGCGGTAATATTACATTCGGCTCCGCAACAACTAACGGAAGAAATCGAACAATTAACGTACTGGGTATATTGAATTGTGGGGGAGATTTTACGATGCAAACCAGCGGTAATGATGGAAGAGATGTAATTATCAGTATTGGAACAAATGGTACTGTTACTATTACAGGAAATCTGATTATGGCATCCAGCTTTAACAGGCACCATGTGGATATGACAGGTAATGCAGTGATAAATATTGGAGGTAATGTGGCTGCCAATGCAGGAGCTACTGCTACCGGGGGAGGGTTCACGAATCCTCCGTCAGGAACTACGATTAACCTGAATGGTACATTGCCTCAAAACTTCTGGCCGCAAAATGCACCAACTTATAGCGGAACATTGAAAATCAATAATCCGGCAGGCGTTACTTTCAGGAAAGCCATTAACCTGAATGCTTCTACGTTGACGATTGGAGATATTGTTTCAAATAGCCTTCTGAAAGACAGTGGATTTGCAATTACGTGTACCGGAACATTAAATCTTGAAAATGGGAGCACTTTTAGGCTTGGAAGAGTAGGTGGGGCGGGAGGAACTTCAACCCAATTTCCAGGATTCGCAAACCGAAATATAGCAATGGGTACAACGGTGCATTATGCACATGCCAATACAGCGCAAACAATTTCAACTACACCTTCTTATGCCAATCTCCTGCTATCAACCTTAAGTTCTTTTAATAAAACCATTGCTGCTGGAACACTTATTGTAAGAGGAGATCTTACAATTGAAGCAACTACTACATTCAATGGTGCTAATGACCCTGCCATTAATATTGGAGGGAATTTTACCAATAACGGCACATTTACTTCCGGTGACGGTCTTGTAACTTTTAATGGAACAACGGATCAAAGCATCACGAGTGTAAACACCTTAACTTTTAATGGAGGATTAACGATAGGCAATAGTGGAGGGGCAATAGTTACAAATACAAATGCTACACTAGCGATACCGACGGGTGATGTAATGACTATTAATAGTGGATCCATATTTTATGCTGGCGATAATGTGATCAATGGGGCGGGCACATTTACATTGTCATCCGGTGGCACGCTAGGTATCGGCTCCTCTGGAGGCATAGCAGCGGTGGGCACAAACAGTGGTAATGTACAAACCACCACAGCGCGCAATTACAATACGGGTGCGAATTATATTTATAATGG
>NZ_JBIQXR010000015.1:0-602 GCF_058231065.1 Sediminibacterium sp. FW305-C-61
CTGTAATAACGGTACAGTTCGAAGTGGCAGAATGCTCTTAAGAACAAAGCCTCACCTCTTAATGAAGCACGTTTTGCTTCATCTGTTGCATTAGCTGCAGTTGCATTTGGTAATGCAGCCAGTACACGGTTTACGCGATCAATGATACGGTAGTACAGGTTAAACGCTGTATAACTATCACGGATAGAGATATCTGTTGAAGTGTATTGCCATTCGTGAACAGTAGCTGCATTGTAGAAGTCAGCAGATACTACTTCATCCGCAAATACCGCATTCAGCAGAATACCCATTTCAACGTTCATAGCAGCATACGCACCAATGATACCTTGCTCATTGTTCGTAATTGTTTTCAGTGCTATATCTCCCGCAATAAGGTCGGTCTCTTTAATCTCTACCAGTTTCTGGCAGGAAAAAAGCGTAGACACTAACATCGCAGAGAGGATCAGTATTTTCGTTTTTTTCATTTTCATTGTTTTAGGAATTCGATAATGAATATTAATATCTTAAGTCTGTTTGAATTAGAAATTAATATCCAGACCAGCTACGAACATTTTAGGGTTAGGATATTCGTTTAAGCTGATGTTGTTACCATCTTCAGGATC
>NZ_JBIQXR010000016.1:0-560 GCF_058231065.1 Sediminibacterium sp. FW305-C-61
GTGATATTATCGAATGTACCGCTCGTTCCTGTTACACTTGTTGCACTTACATTACCTGCTTCAACTGTTCCGGTTATACTTAAATTTGTTAAACCAGTTAAGTTACTGATCGTAGCATTCGTTGCACTTACAGTTCCCGCCTCTATCGTTCCAGTCGCACTTAAATTAGTTAAACCGGTCAGGTTAGTGATATTAGCTGTTGTAGCACTGATCGTATTAGAAGTAATATTGCCAGTAGCTGTGATGTTCTGGATATTAGCCAGATTAGTAATGGTGTTCTGAGTACCATCATTCAAGGTAGCGCTGATGGTGCCTCCTACGATGTTACCGGTTACAGTGATATTATCGAATGTACCGCTCGTTCCTGTTACACTTGTTGCACTTACATTACCTGCTTCAACTGTTCCGGTTATACTTAGATTAGTTAAACCAGTTAAGTTGCTGATCGTGGCATTCGTTGCACTTACAGTTCCCGCCTCTATCGTTCCAGTCGCACTTAAATTAGTTAAACCGGTCAGGTTAGTGATATTAGCTGTTGTAGCACTGATCGTATTAGAAGT
>NZ_JBIQXR010000001.1:0-923261 GCF_058231065.1 Sediminibacterium sp. FW305-C-61
TTAATATCCAGACCAGCTACGAACATTTTAGGGTTAGGATATTCGTTTAAGCTGATGTTGTTACCATCTTCAGGATCTATACCTTTCCATGGGCTCCAGATAGCCAGGTTCTGTGCTTGCACATAGAAACGAGCTCCTTTGATCAGGTTTGTGCCATTACCCAGTTTGATTGCAGGGATAGCATAAGAAATGTTCAGGTTTCTGAAACGCAGGAACTTAGCATCTCTCAGGTCAGAAGAAGTAAATCCTCTGTCATAAGCTGAAGCCTGGTATGGTTTAACATCACCTGCTTTCTGCCACTGACCATCGATCAGTTCACGAGAAGCACGCACAGCACCATGGTAACCAGGAGTACCGCGGGTAATCCAGTTACGGGTATTATCACTTCTTACTACATCAAACTGATAAGAGAACAATGCAGAAACAGTGATGGCTTTGTAACGAATTTCCAAAGTAGCACCACCTACATGTTTAGGCAGGTAAGTACCGAATTTAGCAAACTGACCAGCTTGTGCAGGATCCAGTGTTTCTTTTCCATCCGGAGTTTCGAAACGTGGACGACCTGTAGCAGGATCTGCTCCTAAGTAATTGTAAGTGTAGTGTGAACCATAAGGCAGACCTTTTCTGATCACGAATGTTCCGAGGAAGTACTCGTTTACAAGACCCAGGTCTTCAATGGTATTCTTGTTGATGGCGTGGTTAATACTTAGATTCAAATTGAAATCTTTTTGTCTAACCACATCAACACTACCTGCAAATTCAAAACCTTTATTGGTCATTACACCGGCATTGATGCTCAGGCTACCGAAACCAGTAGTTCCTGATAATGGCTGGCTAACAAACAAGTCAATGGTTTTGTTTTTGTAGTACTCAATGCTGAATTTGGCACGGTTGTTCCATACGGCAAAGTCAACACCGATATTGAATTTCTGGATACGCTCAATTTTCAGATCAGGGTTACCTGGTGAAGTTGGCGCCTGACCAGTAATGGTAGAACCAGCATAGTTAGTTACACCAAACTGTGGTAACTGAGGACCCTGGTAGTTGGTAATACCTGAAAGAGGTACACCATAACCATTGGTTGGAATAGAACCGATATTCGGTACGATACCATAGCTCGCACGTACTTTCAACTCATTGAATATTTTCTGGTTAGCCAGGAATTTCTCCTGTAAGCTGTTCCAGATAAAACCTGCAGACCAGCTGGTGATCTCACGGTTAGCTGAGTTAACGATACGGGAAGTACCGTCACGACGAATATTAGCATTGATGGTGTAACGGTTGTCGTAAGTATATTTTGCAGTAGCAAAATAAGAACGGATACCAAAACCACTCTTTGCACTAGATGCATTCTGAGGATAAGTAGATTGACCAGCACCTACAGGTAATGCACCAGCACCCTGACCAGTTTCAGTCAAACGAGGATCTAAATTAAACAAGGTAAAACCAAGTGCTTTAGAATAACCTCTTACTGCTTCAAAATATGCACCGGCTTCTACTTCATGAATACCGAAACGTTTGTTGAAAATCAAACTTGAAGTATTGATGAACTGAGAAACCAATCTGTTTGATTCCTGCGCCAGACCAGACTGGAATGACTGTAAAGAACCAATATAAGAGTTTGGATTTACGTAGCGGGAGAACTGGTCGTTAGAAACGTCCAGACCAAAGATATTACGTAAAGTCAGGTAAGGCATGATTTTGTAAGCCAGGTTCAGACCAGCATTGATCTTGATTTGATTTTGCTGTAACTGAGAGTTCTGGATACCTTCCAACAGGTTAGCCACCTGGCGAAGTGCCAGTGCAGTGCTTGTACCAAAACGAAGTGAACCATCTGCATTGTAAGGGTTCTCATAAGTTTTTGCACGGTAAGTCATCTGGAAGGGGTTACGTGGGCTGTTACCCAGTTGCTCACCTTCAGAGAACCTTGTTTTTGAGAAACCAACAGTAGCACTTAAACCAACGGTTAATTTATCAGCAGTATGGTCTACGTTGAAACGTGTAGTATAACGTTTCAGGCTAGATCCAAGGTCAATACCCTGCTGATCAAAATAAGAACCAGAAAGATAGAACCTTGTTTTTTCGTTACCACCAGACATATTCAGTTCATGCGACTGAGTAATACCCTGACGGTAGAAAATATTTGCATAATCAATATCAATAGCACTGATACTGTCGAGCACTTGTTGCTTACGAGCGGCAGTCATACCAGTAGGAATAGCAGGGTTCAATGGAGAATAAACCCATCCTGGTGTACCACCGATTTTTTCACGCTCTTCATAAGCGAGCATTTCTTTAGTGTTCATCAGGTTCAGACGCTCAAAGCTTGGGCGCTGGGTAAAACCTACCTGAGTGCGGTACTGGAAGTTTGAAGTACCAGCTTTACCTCTTTTGGTAGTAATAACGATTACACCAGTACCACCACGTGCACCATACAGTGCAGCAGCGTTCGCATCTTTCAATACGGTCAGTGATTCGAAATCGTTAGGGTTAATGGTTTGGAAATCAGCAGCAGGAGTAGGTACACCATCGATGATGTACAAAGGCTGCGCACCAGCACCCTGGATAGATTGAACACCACGGATAGTGATGGTAGGGCTAGAACCTGGCTGACCAGAACTAGAGTTTACCAGCATACCTGGAGCACGACCTTGCAGAGCCTGGTCGAAAGAACCTACAGGTACAGTTTCAACTGCTTTTGCACTGATCACAGATGCAGCACCAGCGAACTGTGTTTTTCTCTCACGAGAATAACCTGTTACAACCACTTCTTCCAGAGATTTTGTCTCAGGGTTTAATGAAGCGTTCACCACAGCTCCTCTGATAGGAAGCTCGATGCGATCGTAACCCACAAACATAAAAGAGATTGTTTTAGCAGCTGCAGGAACAGAGATACGGTAAGTACCGGCTCCATCTGTTAATGCATTCGTGCTGCCTGAAGATACTGTAACACCAACCAGGGGTTGCCCTGTTTTTTGGTCTGTTACTTTACCTGTAACGGTTTGGTTTTGTGCCCAAACCTGCGCAATGGTTAGCATCGCGCACAGAAAGACTGTAACGAATTTTCTCATATTTCAGTTTTTAAATAAAAAATGCGAGTCGCAATTTAGTTAAAGAAAACATAAATGCACATTAATGGACATGTTTAGACTAGAAAAAGCTGCGTTTTTGATCAAAAAAACAACGAATATAATTATTTGTAATTCATATAATGTTCATAAATAAGTAACGCGAGTTTAATATTAATAAAAAATAAATGTATCGGTTTTGGGCCTGGTGATGAAGAACGGTGGAGTTTCTGATTTGAGCGAGTTGTTTTGCGGTTAAAGTAATTGGGTTTTAGAGATTCCTTCGGCGCAATTTTCACCCCAAAACACACAATTCTAATTCGAACATTATCAATGATTTATCCGTATCATCAACACATCATCAACACAGCAACAACACAGCACAACATATAGTTCGTGTTTGGAAGTGTTTAAATACTGTTACTAGCTTGTAGATATACTGAGGAAAAGACCTAAAAACTCCTAGGGGTAAGGAATATTAAGTAAGCTGGCACTCAAGAACAGTATCTATGCTTTAAAAATGGGAGATTGCCTGTTTACACTGACCAACCAGATAAATAAAAAATATTATTGTCCAGAGAGCAATGGTTAGTTATAATAACACCTGTGGAGAAGCGCTCAGCCAAATTTCTCTGAACAGTATAGATTCAAATCTGGAAAATTTTAAAGGAGCGCTCATACAAAAAAAAGAGGTCGTATCAATTACTGATACGACCCCTTGTAAAATAATCCTAACAATTATCTATTCCGTAATCATCTTAGTTATCTACGCATAACGGATTCAATAATAATTCACTGGAAGAAATCGGCCAGATATATTGCTGTGCTGTAGCAGCGATAGCAGACACTCCTGGTTTTGCAGGCAATGGTAAACCTAAACGGGTAAGATCCGTTCCGCGTAAACCTTCACCAAGGAATTCGATTCTTCTTTCTTTTACAATTGCATCAGCAAGTGCATCAGCATTGGCAAAATTCAATGCTGTAAATACAGTAGTAGCATCAGAACGACCACGCACTGCATTCAACAATGCAATAGCTTGTGCGTCTACGGTATTAGTAGAACGAACACGTGCTTCTGCAAGGTTAAGCAATACTTCTGAGTAACGCATTACCGGAGCAGGGTCGATAAAATTAGAGGGTACACTGTATTTAGTCAGGTAGCTCTTACCACTGTATACGCCGATAAAGCTTCTTCTTCTGTCGGTAGGTAACCAACCAGCATCGGAAATAATACCGGTTGACAGCAATGAATATTCACCATTACCACCATTAAAGGCAGAAGGACCATAATAATAACCCAACTGATTTTGTGTACCAGGTGTTTCATTGGAAGCAAATGGCATCGACAAAATTGATTCAGTTGTGTAATAGTTAGAGGTAAACATTGTTCTGTAATCAGCCTGTAATGCATGAGGCACACCAGAGCTCGCTACGAACGGAGCTGTTGCACTAACAATTTTATTTGCTTCTGTGATAACATCAGCATAGCGACGCATACTAAGCAATACACGGGTTTTAAGTGCAATAGCAGTATTCCTGTGTGCACGTGTAGTGTTCAGCGTTGCATTTGCATTTGTTAATGGCAGGTTTTGTTCTGCAAAAGTCAGGTCAGCCAAAATCTGTGTATATACTTCCGCAACAGTTGCGCGGGCAAGTGCATAATCGCCAGATCCTGTGTTACCGGTTAAACGAAGTGGAACACCAGGTTTACTACCGTTACCATCCCAAAAAGGGCGGGCATATAATTGCAACAAAGAATAATAACTTAATGCGCGAAGCAATCTTGCTTCACCAAGAAAATTATTAGACAAAGTAGCACCTACTACAGCGGTTCCCTTTGCGGCCATACCGTCAATGAATACATTCGCAAGGTTAATTACATAATAGGCCCTTGACCAATGATTCAATACACTATTGGTTGAGCTATTGGCTGGTGTATAGTTCCATACATCAAACCCTGTTACCACATTTGTACGATCATTCATGAATTCTTCTCCACGGATATCGTTGAAAATCTGATAACGTCCGCCATACATACCTGCATTCTTAATAGATGCATAAATAGAACGAACCTGACCTTCAATCCTTTCTTTGCTATCGAAAGCGGTAAGGTCAGAAATTGCATTGGTTGGTACCGGGCTTAGAAATTTGTCTTTGGCGCAGGAGGTCAATTGAACCACCGCTGCAGCCATGATCACATATAATAGTTTCTTTTTCATTTTACTGCATTAATAGGTTAACAATTAAAATCCTACATTCAGACCAACAGTGAGTGTACGCTGGTTAGCAACTGTATTTCTGTCTACACCAAAATTGGTAGTACCATTACCATTTGAGGAAACCTCTGGATCTGGACCAGGATATTTGGTGAGGATTAACAGGTTATTTCCATTCACATAGAAACGTGCACTGGTGATCTTCACTTTCTCAAGTAAAGACTTAGGCAGATTGTATCCAATGGTTAGTGTTCTCAACTTAACAAAATCGCCTTTGAATACGTTGATATCAAGCGGGAATGATGAACCATTTGATACGTTATCACTATAAACTGCTTTTGGTATATCGGTTACATCACCGGCTTTCTGCCACCTTCTCAAAACAGCCACTTCATTGTTCCAGAAACGCTGGTCTCTTAAACCTGCTTGTGTACCATAATAAATGTAGTTACCAAACTGGTAGGTTAACAAGGCTGTTAACTCAAAACCTTTGTAGCGGAATGTGTTTTCCCAACCACCAAAGATTTTAGGGTTGGTGTTTTTATAAACAACTGCATCAGCATTACTAACAGTTGGGGCTGTAGTACCATCTGCATACATAAATCTTGACTGACCAGCAGGAGCCACATGCTGGAAATAAACTTCTCTACCTTGTGAGTTTATAAATATCCTGCGTCCGGTTGCAGGATCTACACCTTTTGTACGGGTCACAAATATCATCCCGATTGGTTGACCAGGAACAGTGATACTTGGATTTTCCAAACCACCTGTTGAACTGATAATGCTGTTGATACCAGGAGCCAGTGAAGTTACTTTATTGGCATTAGTAGCTAAATTGAAAGAAGTGTTCCAGCTGAAATCTTTTTTGTTTACAGCATTCCAGTTTACCTGGAACTCGAAACCTCTGTTATACATGGTTCCGATATTCTGAGGAATAGAAGAAGGTAGACCAGCAGATGGAGGTTGAGGTACAAATAACAACAAACCATTGTTGTTACTATTGTAGTAACCAATTTCCGCGGTAATCTTATCCTTTAAGATACCGAAATTAATTCCGATATCGGTTTTCTTACTGGTTTCCCAGGTAAGGTTAGGGTTACCAGCCTGGCTATATTGTACTGTAGCACCGCCACCATACAAACCAGAACCATACTGAGATAATGAAGCAAAGTTTCCTAAGCCTCCAATATTACCTACTTTACCGTAACTAGCACGAACTTTGAAACTGCTGAAAATACGATCCAGTTTTGCTGCAGTCCAGAATTTTTCGTTCATCACTTCCCATCCTGCAGACACGCCCCAGAATGTACCATATTTTACATTGGCACCCAATTGAGATGCACCATCCCTTCTAAGGTTACCAGTGATATAATATTTACGATCGTAGTTATACTGTACACGACCAAATTCAGAATACAGGTAGTTTTCACCAATACTTAATCCAGAAGTATTTGGTGTTGCCCATCCACCCTGAATATTGGTGAAAGCAGGGTCAGAAACCGTAATACGGTTCAAACCGAAACCATTGTTGTCAGATTTTTGGTGCTCAATACCTGCAAGAGCACTTACACTATGCTTCTCACCAAAATTCTTATCGAATTGTAAAGTGGTTGTCCAAACCCATCTTTTGTTCTTGCTATAAGTAGCAGTTACAGAACCGTTTGAAGCAAAACCTTCCCCGGAAATCGGGTGGTAAAAGATATCATTGTCTGATAATACATAGTCAATACCATAAGTAGTACGACCTGTTAACCAACTGAATGGTTTGATCTGTGCATATACATTGCTGATGATATGTTCAATATAGTTATCGTTTCTGTTAAGGTCTAATTGAATAACAGGGTTATTAAAACTAACCTGGTTACCAGACACATTTAATATGTTTCCACCAACTCCCATTAATGCACCACTGTAGTTGTAAGTTCCATCATTGTTATATGGCGAAATATTAGGAGCAGTTACCAGTGCTACCCTACCAAGACCTGCAGTAGCAAAAGCATCTCCTAATGAACCTGAACTAACTGCTGCCAGATTCTTTTCTGAAGAATATTGAATTTTACCTCCAATATTTACAGCCTTACCTACTTTATGATCTACATTCATTGTAAGTGATAGTCGTCTGTAATCATTTCTTTTGATAATACCTTCCTGTGCAGTATAACCGGCAGAAAAATAATAACTGGTAGATTCATTAGCACCAGAAATGCTGATAGTATTGCTGTGTTGAACTCCAGTACGGTAAATTTTATCGTACCAACGTGTGTTGATAGGTTGTCCGTCCGGACCATTCATTAATCCAAATCTATTAGTTGCTGCATTATATGTACCCTGATTTTTTAATGCTTCATTTTTGTAATCAGTGTATTGGAATGCATCTAATAATTCCGGCAAACGCTGAACCTGGCTGAAGCCAACCCAACTGTCTAATGTAACTTTTGAACGACCTGCTTTACCCTTTTTAGTTGTGATAAACAGAACCCCGTTCGCAGCGCGGCTACCGTAAATCGCTGTAGCTGCTGCATCTTTTGCAACGTCTACACTTTCAATATCGTTGGGGTTAATGCTCGCCAGGATATTACCAGCAGAACTGGTAGCACTGAAATCGCCTGTGAACATTGGAACTCCATCCAATACAATCAAAGGATAAGAAGATAAGGAAATTGAATTGGTACCGCGAATACGCAATACAGGTGGCGCATTCAATACACCACTCGGAATGGTTACCTGCACACCAGCCGCACGACCACCCAAAGCCTGATCAAAGCTCTGTGTTGGTTTGTTGGCCAATGCATCGCCTTTTACACTGGCAATGCTACCGGTAATTTCCTTTTTCTTTTGGGTACCATAACCTACCACAACTACTTCAGACAAAGACTTGTCTTCTTCAGTCATGCTTACGGTGATGGAATTTTTGTCGGAGATGCTGGCTTCGAGGATGTTGTAGCCAACATAACTAAAGCGGAGCGACTTAACATTCGAACCTACCTGGATGGTAAAGTTTCCCGAATTGTCTGTAACAGTCCTCCTGTCTGAACCAGCTGAAACAGTTACGCCAGATAGCGGCGAACCCTTCGAATCTGTGACCTTTCCTGTGAAGGTCCGGCTAGTTTGTGCCTGAAGTTGTACCATAAAAAGCACAACACTGGCAGCAAGTGCCAATACTTTTCTCATGCGCATTTGGTTTTTAGGTTTATAGAAGTAATAAAAATAGACAGCAGGGTTAAACAAAACGCTGTTTTACCCTAAAAAAAGATTGATTCGCCGAAAAATCAGGAAAGAATTTTGTATTATTTAATTTTATACCATTTAATATATTATAAATCAATATATAAAACCATGATATGATTTATAACATTAAATGTTCAATATAGAATTGTTTAACTAATTATATGGTGCATATATTTAATATAAAAAACTAAAACACCCACCACTAACCCTGCAATAAGGTCATTTACTTTTTATTTGCGCGTTTCTGTTGGAAATGTAAGATGAGTACCGGCAATAGTACCAGATTTGTAAGGGTACCAATTACCAGCGTTAGAGAAGTAAGCCATCCCAAAGCCTTCGTTCCTCCAAAATCACTGATACAGAAAATAATAAAACCGGCTATCAACACCAACGATGTATAAATTATACTGATGCCAGTATGCCTGATAGTCTGAACCAGCGTTTGAGCAACCTGGTTATTATAATGCGGTAATTCCTGTTTATAGTTTATTAAGAATCGTATAGTTACATCAATCGCAATACCCAATGCCACACTAAATACCAACACAGTGGATGGTTTTAAAGTTATACCGATCCATCCCATTGTTCCTGCAGTAATCAATAATGGAATGAGGTTTGGTATCAATGAACATACCAAAATGCGGAATGAACGGAATAAATAAAGCATACACAACGTAATAAGTAAAAACGCCCAGAATATACTTTCCTTTAAACCCCTGATGATAAAACTTGAACCTTCTAAAAAAGTAATACTACTTCCGGTAAATGTAATGTGGTAAGATGCAGTATCGAAAATCTCACTTGCCTTCTTTTGATAATCCGCAATCATAAGGGGCAATTGTGCACTTCCTACATCCTTCATGTTTACCGTAATGCGCGCAACCTGCTTGGTACTATCCATAAAGCTGCTGATGATTTTTGAAACACCTGTTCCGGCATTACTATCTGAACGCTGTTTAAGGTAGGGCGACATAAACGCAAGATCGCCTTCATAAGGAACATCATAGCTTAATGTATCACCATCATAATAAGCCTGTTTGGCAAATTTTAATCCTTCTGCAAAAGATAAAGGCCTAGCCGTTTCTGGTCTTGCACCAATATATGCCGAGAGTTCATTGATTTTTGAAACAGGACCAGTATTACGCAACAACCCATTTTTCTTTTTTGTATCAACTAAAATTTCGAGTGGCATCACACCGCCGAAATGTGCTTCAAACCATTTTAAATCGGTATAGATTTTATCGTTCTTAGGAAGATCATCAACAATAAAACCTTCGCTCTTTAAACGGAAAATACCTGCAATGGCAAATACACTGATAACAATCGTTATACCATATACCCATTTGGCATGATGAAAAGTCCACCGTTCAATTTTTACCAACACTTTCTCTAAAAATGCATTATCCAAATACTTAGTATGCCTGTTTTTCGGTGGTTTCAGGAAACTTAATACAGCAGGAATGAAAATAAGTGATATCACAAACAACGCCATGATATTAATGCCAGCCACTATTCCAAACTCTTGTAATAAAGCACTTTTGGTAAGCGCAAAAACGGCAAATCCAATAGCAGCAGCAATATTACAAAACAGCGTTACAATACCCATTCTGCCTACCATTGTAATCAGGGCTTTATCCTTATCGCCTATCTCCCGATACGCTGTATGGTATTTATTGAGGAAGTAAATACAATTGGGAATACCTATCACCACAATCAATGGTGGGATCAATGCATTCAACAATGTTATTTTGTAACCAAACAACACCATTGTTCCAATACTCCAAACCACACCAATACCAACTACTACAAGACTCATCAACATTGCACTCAATGATCGGAAGAAAATCAATAAAGTAACTGCAGATAAAACAAGGGATCCTATCAGAAACCAATTCATTTCATCTTTGATCCTATTTCCCACTGTTGTTCTGATAAAGGGAAGTCCACTAATATGCAAACTACTCTTTGTTTTTTCTTCAAACAGGTTAACCTGTTTCATGATATCATTGATCAGTCTTGTTCTCCCTTTACTGTTAATAGTATCACCATTTACCGAAACGCCCATTAGATAAGCATTGCCAGAATCACTATACAGTAAGGTTTTATAAAAAGGCAATTGATTGAAAACCTGTTTGGCAGAATCTAACTCCGCCTGCCCCTGAAATGGGTACTGAAATATTTTCTCCGGAACAAGTTGTTGTTGCTCACGATCATTGCGAAGATTTACCGCGTCCGGAATACTTAATATTCCGGTAACGCCTACTACCTGTTTTAATGACTGCTGCAAAATCGCTACCTCATTAAAATAAGCTACAGAATAAAAATCTTTACTATCAAAACCTAATACCAGCATATTACCATCACCACCAAATTTTTTTAGAAATGATTGATACTCCTGGTACTTGGGATTATCGGTAGGAATCGCCCTTGTAAATTCATAGCTAAGTTTTACCTGAGTGGCATAATAGGTCATAACACCTGTAGCCATCAACAGCAAAAACAATAAAATGATACGTCTTCTCAGAATAAATTGACCCAATCTATACCACATGATCTATTAATAGAATTTTTCTTAATGTATAAAAGATACAATCACTGTAACTAACTATGTAGGAATTGAACTACAAAGAAAAGAAGAATATGTCATATACAGATAACATTGATTAGCGCGGGCAGTATTGTACATTGCATCATCCTGTGAGAGCTGTATACAGAGAAAAGTAAACTATCCGCTTTTTTCTGATAACACCTTATATCCAATATCCATGATCCCCCGGAAGTACACATACCATGTTGTGCTACTGTGTTCTTGTCTATATACCTGTATATTGACAAAAGCACAAGGTATTTGCTCCAGCAATGCTTTAGCACCTGTTTTTTCACAAACATTTGGACAGGGTACCAATTCTTCTTCAAAAACTACTGTTCCATCTGGCTTTAATACCAACTATTCTTTTCAAAGCAGTGGTGCACTTGATGACGGGAAATATATGGTTACACCACGTGTTCAAAATTCTGGTCGTAACGATTGGGCACAAGGCACCGACCATACCGGCAACTCAAATGGCAATATGTTTCTGGTGAATGCTGGCACTGGTGGTTCTGTTTTCTTTACGCAACAGGTTAATGATCTATGTCCGGGTTCTACCTATAATTTTTCCGCATGGTTGGCAAACGTAAATACAACCAGTAACACTTTACCTATATGTGGCAGTGGCTATGTTTATCCTAATGTAACTTTTAACATTAAAAATACTTCCGGAACAGTTTTAGCTACTTATAGCACTGGAAATCTTCCGCTGACAGCCAACAGATCTGTTGCCCCAAACTGGCAGCAATATGGTTTCAGTTTTTCATTGCCTTCAGGTACTACTTCCTTAGTACTTGAAATGGTAGACGCCTATGGTGGGCAACCGCAGTGTGGTAATGACCTTGCTATTGATGATATTCTTTTTACAGCCTGTACCCCTACTGCTTCAATTTCATTCAGCAATGGTACCACAGTTTGTTCTGGCACGAGTACTACCATCAATGCTTCCATTGTCAATAATCCATTCACCACACCAGCCTATCAATGGCAAAAAAGTACAGATGGTGGAACTACCTGGACAAATATTGGTACTGCAAGTACCACCAGTAGTTATACTATCAACAGTGTTACAGATACAGATGGTGCATCTTACCGGGTACTTGTTGGACCGGATGTTTCCAGTTTAAGTTCCAGTACTTGTGTTACTGCATCATCAGCAGTTGCACTTACGGTAGCCTCAGTAAAACTAAATTCCGACGTAATAGAATGTAACAATGGTATTACCAGTTATAGTGCCACAGATACCTATTACAAAGTTGTTTATAGTAATAGCAATGCGGGTAATAGCTATTTATGGAATGTGTCAAGCTCCGGATCTTGGAGTTTTCAGGGCTCTAACAATGCTAATTCACAATACCCACGTTTCCAGTTTAACAGTTCAGCAGCATATATTGTAAGTGTACAGTTTACTACCAACGGGGTAAGTTGTAGTGATACACAGGTTGTATTTAAAAACACGGTAGCCTTAGCCAGTATTCAAAATTCAAAAGACACTTCAATATGTTACAACACTAATAGCGTTAATCTTTCCGCAGCAGTTTCATACGTAACAAACTCCTATTCATGGAGCAGCTCTGGTACAGGTACATTCTCTAACATAAATTCATTAAACCCTACCTATACACCTAGTATCGCAGATAAAAACGCCGGTTTAGTAAAACTGTACTTTAACGGAACATCAACTTATAACGCTACTGGTAATTGCGGTACTAATACCAGTAAGGATTCAATGATACTCAGGATCTATCCAAATAATATTGGTACAGACACTACCAGATCTATTTGTTCTAACCAACTATTGTCTTATTCACCAATCTCAGCACAACCTGGTAGCACTTTCTTATGGACTTCCGCTTTTACAAATGGTTCAGGTAGTGGTAACACTGCTAATGGATCTGGATCCATTAATGACTTGCTGATAAACACATCTACCACAAATGCCGCTGTAGTTACCTATACGATTACCCCATATTATGGCGGATGTAGCAGCACACCATTTACACTTACAGCTACTGTTAATCCAAATCCTGCTATTACCATTACTAATAATGCCCATATAATCTGTTCAGGAACGGCAACAAATATTCAATTCAGCAGCTCTCTTCCAGGATCATTGTTTACCTGGTCTGCTTCAAATATTTCCGGTGTAAGTTCGGGACAAACAAATAATAATAGCCCATCAAACACAAACTCCGTTACTGATATACTCAGCAATACAACCCTGGTGAATGCGATTGTACGGTACAAAATCACTACAACATCTTCTAATGGATGTAGTACAACCGATTCAACTGATGTAACCGTTAAGCCTCAGCCTACTATTGCTTTAGCAGGTACCGATCAGGCACTTTGTAATCTTACTGCTGCTCAATTAAACGGGAATACACCATTGGTTGGATCAGGTACCTGGACAATAGTAAATGGCCCTTCAACAGTAACGTTTAGTAATGCCTCACTTCCAAACAGTCAGGTTAGCGGATTAATTCCAGGTAGCTACACTTTTGCATGGACTATCTCAAACAGTCCTTGTAATGTATCGGCAGACAGTGTAACGATTATCATTAGCCCTGAAACTGTTGCAGGCACACTTAGTGGCGCAACCAATGTTTGTTTTGGAAATAATACTGGTCAATTAACGCTTGCCGGAAATATTGGTAATATCATTCGTTGGGAATATTCAATCGATAACGGAAACAGTTGGACTACTGTCAATAATACAACAACTACGCTGACATTCAATAACCTTACCACTTCCACTTTATACCGGGCGGTTGTTCAAAGTGGAAATTGCAGTATTCAGTATTCCAACAATGTATTAATTACTGTTGATCCGCTAACAGTACCTGGAACACTAACCGGAACCACTATTGTTTGTTCAGGAAGTAATACCGGCACATTGACTCTTTCCGGCTATACAGGAAATATTATTCGTTGGGAATCATCAACTGATGGTGGCACAACCTGGCCGACAAGCTATGCAGTTAACACCAGTAGTTTTACTTTCAACAACCTCACACAAACAACTACCTACAGAGCGGTAGTACAAAGTGGCAATTGCAACCCTGCCTATACCAATGAAATTACTATTACCGTTAACCCTGTTACCGTACCTGGTATTCTATCAAGTGACGCAACAGTTTGTGCAACAGGAAATAGCGGTTCTCTAAATTTGAATACTTATACCGGCTCAATTCTTCAATGGGAGTTTTCTATTAACAATGGTACAAGCTGGACAACCATTTCAAATACGAGCACATCACAGGGTTATAATAACCTGAATACAACAACAGCATACCGGGTTCTGGTGAAAAGTGGCGTTTGTCCATCCCTGTATTCAAACACCAGTACAATTACCGTTGTTCCACCTGTTGAAACGCCAAACGCAGGAAATGACCTGAGTGTTTGTAATGTGTCCGCAACTGCACTTAATGCAACTTCGCCTGTTGCAGGAAGTGGCAGTTGGCGTATGGTAACAGGACCTTCAGCAGTTAGTTTCACCAATATTGCTGATGCGCATACTACCGTAAATGGATTAATTGCAGGAACTTATCAATTCGAATGGACAATCAGCAACGGAATATGTACCGACTTAAAAGACACTGTTCAACTAATTGTTTATCCTGCTACAGTACCAGGCACTTTATCTGCTAATAATACCGTTTGTGCTACTGCAAACAATGGCACGCTTACACTAACAGGGTATACTGGAAACATTTTACATTGGGAATCGTCTATTGATAATGGAACTAGCTGGAGCACTATCAGCAATACTACCAACACCCTCAATTATAATAACCTCAGCACAACTACACAGTATAGAGCTTCTGTTCAAAGCGGCGTTTGTAATCCTCAATATTCCAATACCATTACCATTACGGTTTTACCTGCTGTAACACCTGCGAATGCAGGAACAGATACCCATGTTTGTTTTACCACATCTACCATTTTATCCGCAAATACCCCTGTTAATGGAAGCGGTACATGGACTGTGGCCGCGGGCGCTCCATCAGCAGTAAGTTTTACTAATAGTAATAACCCTAATACTACCGTAAATGGTTTAGTGGTTGGTTCCTATCAGTTTATCTGGACCATTTCAAACGGTACATGTGCTGATTCTAAAGACACGGTAACCATTACAGTTGATCCTCAAACTGTACCAGGTACATTATCTGCAAGTAATACTGTTTGTGCCACTGCTAATAATGGCACACTTACACTAACAGGATTTACCAGCAATATTTTACATTGGGAATCTTCTATTGATAATGGCACGAACTGGAGCACTATCAGTAATACTACCAACACGCTCAACTATACTAACCTCAGTACAACAACACAATACAGAGCTTCTGTTCAAAGCGGTGTTTGTAATCCTCAATATTCCAATTCCGTTACCATTACGGTTTTACCTGCGGTGACACCTGCTAATGCCGGTACAGATACCCATATATGTTTTACAACCGCTACCATTCTTTCTGCAAATACACCTGTGAATGGAACCGGCACATGGTCTGTGGCTGCAGGTGCCCCATCAGCAGTAAGTTTCACAAATAGTAATAACCCTAATACAACCGTAAATGGCTTGGTCGTTGGTTCCTATCAGTTTATCTGGACCATTTCAAACGGTACATGTACCGATTCTAAAGACACGGTAACCATAACAGTAGATCCGCAAACAGTTCCTGGAACATTGTCTGCAAGTAATACCGTTTGTGCCACTGCTAATAATGGCACACTTACACTAACAGGATATACAAGTAATATTTTGCATTGGGAATCTTCTGTTGATAATGGCGCCAACTGGAGCACTATCAGTAATACTACCAACACGCTCAACTATACTAACCTCAGTACAACTACGCAGTATAGAGCTTCCGTTCAAAGTGGTGTTTGTAGTCCACAATATTCCAATATTATTACCATAACTGTATTACCCGCTGTAACAAGCGCTAATGCAGGTACTGACCAATTTGTATGTAATGTTGCAGGAGTTACATTAAATGGCAACACCCCAATAAACGGAACCGGTACATGGACTGTTTTACCGGGTGCACCTTCTACACCTGTATTTACCAATGCATCGAACCCTGGCACAACTGTAAATGGATTGGTTGCCGGCACCTATCAGTTTGTTTGGACTATTTCAAACGGAACCTGTGCTGATTCAAAAGATACAGTTGAAGTAACTATTTACCCACCTTCAGTTCCTGGAAACATAACTGCCGCTGCTACAGTTTGTGCCATTTCAAATAATGGCACGCTAACATTATCGGGTAATACCGGAAATATTATACGTTGGGAATCTTCTATTGATAACGGTAGTTCCTGGACTACCATTTCTAATACTACCAATACATTAAACTATACCAACCTCAGTGCTACAACCGTGTTCAGGGCAGCAGTACAAAATCAAAATTGCCCAACCTTATACAGTAATTTAAACACCATCACTGTATTACAACCAGTAACACCTGCAAATGCAGGTCCTGATACCACTTTTATCAATGGTGTATCCAGTTATACGCTTAACGGAAATACACCAGTATCAGGTACTGGCGTTTGGTCTGTAGTGCCTGGTGCAACCAGCCCTTTAAATTTCTCAGGCACAACCAATCCAAAAGCTACTATTACCGGTTTAGATTATGTACATGGTGCACCACCAACAGATGGTAAATACTTGCTGGTATGGACTATCTCAAACGGATACTGCCCGGTATCAAGCGACACTATGCAAATAACAGTACAGCCTCCTACAAATCCTGGTGTTATCGGTCCTGATGCTGTTGTATGTACCGGAAACAATAGTGGCACTTTACACCTCACTGATTATTTAGGAACCATTCTTCAATGGGAGCTATCTGTTGATAATGGGGTTAACTGGTCTGTCATCAGTTCTACTGTTGGCACTAATCAGGATAATTATTCATATTCAAACCTCACACAGACAACCCTATTCCGCGCTTTGGTTAAAAACGGCGTAGGTGCTGAACTTTATTCAGGTATTGCCGCAACTATTACTGTGCTTGAATTGGTAACACCTGCAAATGCAGGTCCGGATCAATTACTATGTAATACAACTTCATCTGTACTTGCTGCCAATACACCTACCTCAGGAATGGGAACATGGTCTGCATTGGCTGGTAGTCCAACAATACCATCTTTCTCAAATACAGCAGATCCAAATACAGTAATCAGCGGATTAACTTTTGGCACTTATCAATTTGTATGGACTATTTCAAATGGTATTTGTTCTGACTCTAAAGACACAGTAACTGTTACTATTCAAGAACCGACAATTGCCGGAAACCTAAATACCGACAACACTGTTTGTATTACCAGCAATATCGGTTCACTTACACTAACCGGTTATTTTGGAACTATTGTCGGAACGGAATATTCCATTAATAATGGATTGAATTGGTCTACAATAAGTAATACTTCAAATACCGCTACGGTAAACTACAATAATCTATCACAAACTACCCAATTCAGATCTCAGATTCAAAATGGTGTTTGTCCTGCATTGTATACGAATATCGTTACAGTTACTGTTCTACCTGAAGTAACACCTGCTGATGCAGGCTCAGATCAGTTATTATGCAATGTAACTGCCGCTACTTTAAATGGTAATACACCTGTTTCTGGAACAGGTGTTTGGACATTACTATCTGGCGCTCCTTCTGCTGTTAGTTTTACCAATGCAGCAGATCCAAATAGTACAGTAAATGGGTTAACATTTGGTACATACCGTTTTGTTTGGACCATCTCAAATGCGTTATGTGCCAGTTCAACAGATACTGTTGAAATTCGTATTATCCCACCAACAACAGCAGGAAATCTTGTTGCCTCTGCAACAGTTTGTGCTACCAACAATTCAGATATATTAAGCTTGTCTGGTAATAATGGAAGCATTTTACAATGGGAATTTTCGATTAATAACGGTGGTAGCTGGACCAATATCTCAAATACCAGTAATACATACACTTATACCAACTTAAATACAACAACCCTTTATAGAGCTCTTGTAAAAAATGAAATCTGCACTGCCTTGTATTCAAATGAGGTAACCGTTACAGTTATACCACCTGTTACAAATGCCAATGCAGGAACTGATCAGATTTTATGTGATGTAACATCAGCAACCCTAAATGCAAATACACCTGGTGTTGGTTCTGGTACATGGACAGTGGTTGCAGGCGCACCGTCTGCTGCTAGTTTCACCAATCCAAATGATCCAAATACAACTGTAAACGGACTTACCCACGGAACATACCAGTTTATATGGACTATCTCAAATGGTATGTGTGCCAACTCTGTAGATACTGTTTCCATATATATTGCCGCGCCTACTATTGCAGGAAACCTGGTTGCACCTGCAACCGTTTGTGCAACGAATAATACCAACATACTTACCCTTTCCGGCATGCAGGGAAATATACTTAAATGGGAATTTTCTGTAAACAATGGCGCCAACTGGAACGATATTTCAAATACTACAAATACATATACCTATAACAATCTCAATACTACTACCGCTTACAGGGCACTGGTAAAAAATGAAGTTTGTTCATCGCTTTATTCAAATGAAATAACCATCACGGTAATTCCTCCTGTTACTGCTGCTAATGCAGGTATTGATCAGCGTTTGTGTAATACCACATCGGCCACATTAAACGCCAATTCACCATTATCAGGAACCGGAACATGGTCTGCCTTAACAAGTAACCCAACGGTCGCCAATTTCACGAATGCTACAGACCCGACTACTACCGTTAATGGACTTACAACCGGCATATACCAGTTTGTGTGGACCATTGCAAATGGCACCTGTACTGATTCAAAAGATACGGTTACTATTACAATAGACCCACAAACTGCACCTGGTAATTTAGTTGCTGATGCTACAGTGTGTGCTACAAGCAATGGCAACTTACTCTCACATAATGCTTATACCGGAGATATTCTTCGCTGGGAATATTCAACAACTGGCGGTAATTCCTGGACTAATATCAACAATACAAGTAATACCTATACTTATAGCAACTTAAATACAACAACAAGCTATCGGGTTTTAGTACAAAGTGGTGTTTGTGCTCCGATGTTTACCAATGAAGTAACCATAACTGTATTACAGCCAGTAACTATTGCAAATGCAGGAGCGGATCAGACTTTATGCAGTACTCCTGCAACTATGCTTCAGGCTAATACACCTACCTCTGGTACCGGCAAATGGAACTATGTTTCTGGTCCGTCAACACCTGTATTTGCAAATGATACCGACCCTAATACAGTTGTATCCGGACTTGTTGCGGGTACGTATACTTTAGTGTGGACAATCTCAAATACGCTTTGCGCTGATTCAAAAGACACGGTAAGCATTACCATTGCGCCATTAACAGTGCCTGGTAATTTATCTTCAAATGCAACTGTTTGCGCAAATTCAAATAGCGGAACGCTTCAGCTAACAGGAAATACCGGGGATATTTTACACTGGGAATTCTCCACCGACAATGGATCGAGCTGGACAGTACTATCAAATACTTCTTCGTCTTATAATTATACAAATCTTACCACATCTACCTTATTCAGGGTTTTAGTAAAAAATAGTGTTTGTGCAACAAGCTATTCAAATACAGTATTAATTACAGTTATGCCAACTGTTACTCCTGCTGTTGCCGGTATGAATCAGTTTATTTGTAACAATACTACAGCCAGATTAAATGGCAATACCCCATCTTCGGGTAATGGCTTATGGAGTCAGATAAGTGGCCCGACTACTGCCATCTTTGAATATAATAACCAGGCTGCCACAAACCTGTCTGGGTTAACAACCGGAACTTATCGTTTCAGGTGGACCATTGACAATACAGTTTGTCCTGCATCATCCAATGAAACAGAAATACGGATTGATCCACCAAGTTCTGCAGGCATACTTGGAAACGACGATACAGTTTGCACGAACCTGAATCAGGGAACTTTGTCAATTACTAATTATACAGGTGACATTATCAGATGGGAAAGCTCAAACGATAATGGTAATAGCTGGAGTATTATCAACAATAATCAGTCAACATATACTTATTCCAATCTCAACAGTACAACCAGATTTAGGGTACTGGTACAAAGCGGTGTTTGTGCATCCTTGTATTCTAATACCGTAACTATTACAGTGAATCCATTCACAGTAGGTGGACATATTGCCGCCGATGATACAGTTTGTGTAACAGCTAACAATGGCACATTGCAATTAACAAATTATGTGGGTGATCTTATCCGCTGGGAATCTTCTATTGATAATGGTAACAACTGGAGTCTGATAAATTATACTGGAGACAGATACAGTTTTAACAACCTTTCTACTTCTACCCTCTTCAGGGTTATGGTTCAAAGTGGTGTTTGTTCGGCAGCATTTAGTGACACAGTAAATATAACTGTTGATGCTGCAACCGTTGCAGGTACATTAAATGGAATCGATACTGTTTGTTACAATACAAATAATGGATCTATCATACTTTCGGGAAAGCTGGGGAATATTGTCCAATGGGAAGCTTCTCAAACAAGTGGCACTACATGGAATGTACTTAACGTAACAAATACAGATACTTTAAGGTACAATAACCTTACGCAAAATACTTTATACCGTACCCTGGTAAAAAATGGCACTTGTGCCATTATGTATACAAACCCGGTAAGTATTATGGTAACACCTCCTGTTACCATTGCAGATGCAGGAGCTGATATTGTAATTTGTAATGCTGGAACCACAACTACCATGAAGGCGAATATGCCTGTCTCAGGAACTGGTTCCTGGAGACAGGTTCCTGGTTCGAATAGCGCTGTTATCGCAGATCCCTCAAATCCTCAAACAGTGATCAGCGGTCTGTTACCAGGTAGTTATCAATTTATCTGGGAGATATCGAACGGAGTTTGTATCAGTTCCAGTGATACGGTAAATATTAAAGTAGATAAAACAACTGCAGACTTTACATTAACAGGCGTAAATAACTGCGGAAATACAGTCTACCAATTTAACGATAGAAGCACTTCAAATTTTGGAATAAATGACTGGAAATGGAGCATTGCACCCGGCGACACGGTTAATACAAAAGAACACAGCTACAGTTTTACTGCTGAAGGTACCTATACCATGAACCTTACTGTTAAGAGTGAAGCAGGATGTATTAGCAATTTACAGGCGCAGTTTTCAGTTAAGGTTTACCAATTCCCTCACGTTGATATTGATGCCATCAGAGATGTTTGTCAGGGACAGCTAACACAACTTTCTCCAATACTGAATTCCAGAGACAGCATTGCCATGATTTTATGGAACCTGAGTAATGGCACTAAAAGTTCAGATTCTATCATCACCGTTAGGTACCTGGTAGATGGACAATACACAGTCAGGTTAACCGCATCTACTGTAAACCACTGCCTCGACTCTGCCGTTAAAACAATGAGCGTTCACCCATTACCTGTAATTAATGTAACACCAAATAGCACGATTTGTAAAGGTGAGTCTCTTCAATTAACTGCTACAGGTGCCATGAGGTATATCTGGTATGATCAGCTTAACAATATCACTGCTTCCGGGCCAAATACAAATACGGTGAAACCTGTTGGCTCTACCACAATTCGCGTAATCGGATATGATCAATTTGGATGTAGCGAAATAAAATCTACCAGCATTCGTGTTATTCAGCCACTGAAAATGTTTGCAGCACAGGGTGACACACTTTGTATCGGCGAAAGCAAACAACTGGTTGCCACAGGTGCAAGCAGTTATAAATGGTATCCAGAAACAGGCTTAAGCAACAGCGCCGTTGCTAATCCTATAGCAAGACCAGTAGAAACAACCATTTATAATGTAATTGGTAAAGACGATTACAACTGTTTTGCAGATACAGCTCAAATTAAAGTAGTGGTTGGTCGTCCAACCCCAATCAACATAGGTAGTGACACAACAATTACCGCGGGTACAAGCCTGCAGCTTCGTGTATTGGCAACGACTAATATCAACGGCGGAAACGACCAAATAAGAAAATGGCGCTGGGGTAGCAGTGCCGCTGGTTCTATCAGTTGCCCAACCTGTGCTACCCCTGAGGTAAAACTTTCGAACGATGCCTGTGTGTCTTGTACTGTAGTCAACAATTATGGATGTATAAGTACCGATACATTATGTATTAAAACACTCTGCCCAGCTACAGAATTGTTTGTGCCGAATGCATTTTCACCAGATGGTGATGGTATCAATGATATACTCCTTGTACAAGGTAAAGGAATAAAACTCATTAAAAGCTTTAGGATATACAACAGATGGGGTCAGCTGGTTTTTGAAAAATCAAATTTCTCTCCCGGCGACCCTGCTTATGCCTGGGATGGAAAGGCTTTTGGAAAAGCAGCAACCCCTGATGTATTTGTTTATGTTTCTGAAGTGATCTGTGAAAAAGGATTACCAACCATATTTAAAGGCAATATAACCATACTCAAATGAGGAAAAATTATACACGACAACTACTTATGCTGACTACTGTATTACTGGTTAGCAAAATTGAAGCACAAGACTTCACCTTCTCACAATTTTATGAACAACCCCTATTACGAAATCCGGCATTGGCAGGTGTATTTACCGGCGACATAAGAGCATCTATGGTGCATAGAAGTCAATGGGGAAGTGTAACCGTACCATATAAAACATCCTCGTTAAGCATAGAACATAAACTACCAATGGGAGGAAAAAACGATTACCTAACAATCGCATCTCAGATGAGTGTTGATGTTGCAGGTGATTTAAGACTAAGAAGAACACAAATTCTTCCTGCTATTAACTATCATAAATCGTTGAGTAATGATAATGATACTTATTTGTCTTTAGCATTTATGGGCGGACCTGTATCAAGTCAGTTTGATGCTTCCAAACTAAAACTGGGTGATCAGTATCGGGGAGGAGAATTTAATTCAGCAAACCCCACAGCACAACCGATTACGAATACGGGGTATAATTACTGGGATTTGAGCACTGGTTTATCTTTCAGTACTTCATTCAACGATAAAACAAGGGTATACATTGCTGCTGGTTTATCACATGTAACCAATCCGACTATTAAATCTGTAACAGGGTCTACGGAAAACTTTTTATCGCCAAGGCTATCTCTGAATGCAGGTATCAGTGCCCCTTCAGGAGAAAGAGGAAGAATTATGGGCTTTGTGGATTATTTCACCCAGAATAATAATAAACAAATACTGGGAGGCCTGTTATACGGCATGACCATCAGAGAATATGATGATGGAAATGAACCTGACCTTTTCTACATCGGTAGCTTTATGCGCTGGGGAGATGCTTTGATACCAACGGTTAAAATGGAATTTGAACATTTCAGTGTTGGGGTAAGCTATGATGTGAATATTTCAAAACTGAAAGTCGTATCCAACTGGCGTGGTGGACTAGAACTTACTGCTACCTATAAAGGTTTTCTCAAAATCAGGAATTCAACTATTGATAAAACAAGGTGTGTACGATTCTAAAAGGCATTGATTACATCACAAAAATATAGGAGACCCATTGGCATCCGGCACCCACTAGTAATCCAAAATAAATTTCCTTTTCCGTATGATCACTTACCAGTAAACGGGAGGTACATATGATTCCGGTAAGCAAAAGGGCAATACTAATAAACACACCGAATGGGGTTTGGTAATAATAGGAAAATAAAATAATAGCAGCAGCCGCACCGCCCGCTGCCATAGCATGCAGACTGATTTTCATGAAATTATTAAATACCAGTCCAACAGAGGTTGCAATAAAAATCCCCATAAAGAAAAACTTAAGCACAATGGGCTGGTCTGTAAAATTCCTGCTTAGATAGTACATCCACCAGTAAAAAAACATGGTGATCACAAAAGGAATGATGCGTTCTTTTTGGGTTTTCAGGAATATGCTTTCACTGAATTTTAAGCGCCACAAAAGAAATACAGCGAATGCCGGAAAAAAAGCTGTTAACCAAAACAAACCAAATAACCTCATCTTCAGTTGCCAGTTAGTGATACCCGCAAACTCATAAGGCACTTGTGTCATTAAAAAGAAGAAAACATAGGTTGGAATAAATAAAGGGTGAAACACATATGAAACAACTTTCCCTAACAACACTAAAATGAGTGGCTGCCTGTTTTCCTGAATTCCAACAACATCTTTCATATAAGACTTAAGGTTTTAACACCGCAAATCTACGACTACTTGTTGACTTTGATGAAATACACCACCGTATTCGTGTTGAAATCGCTTGAAATATTTACTTCTGTACGTTTATTATCCCCATCGGTGATTACCATTAATGCTGAGTTGGGTGGTGTGATACCAAGGCTTTCTGCAAAGAAAATCATTTCATTTTTACGTTGATCAGTATCCAGTTTAACATAGAAGGTTACCGGTTTACGCGTTAACAATAACTGTTTATAAACAACGATCTCTTTATTATAAATTACTGAGAGCGTGTCGTAATCAAAACTTCCATTGTCGTAAAGATCAATTCGAACCGAATCCGATTTTGTATACACAAACAATGGCTTACTTGGAATACGCATTTTCATTTCATCTACCAGATTTGATTCTTTAACTTTCGGAACAAATTCCAATAGTTCGCCAATATCAATTTTTTGTTCAAGCTTTCTATTTGCTTTGTTAGCATTTTTTAATGCTGTTGTTCCTTTCGATAATTTATCGTCATTAACTGGTGCTTGTTTCTTAAAGTTAAACCCACTCTTTTCCGTCGATTTATCAACTGATTTGGTATTAGTGGAAGCTTTTGTTTTATCCTTGGTTGAATTCTTATTCTTTATAACAGAAGCTGATTTGGTTTCTGCAGCAGGAGATATCGTTTTTTCTATGATTACATTAGATTCACGAGATGTAGGTTTGACAGTTAAAGTCTGATTGTTATCTGATTGCCCATCTACATCTATTTCATTTCCTGAAGGCTTCCATGTTGGGTGTTTGTCGGTCGTTAATATCAGATCCGATCTTCTGTTAGCTATTTGAGCAGCCTTATCATAAGTAGCATCTTCTTTACACGCCATCAGGAAATATCTTTTAGCGAAGAAATCAGTATTAATACGATCTGCTGTAATACCTTTTTTAATAAGATAAGCTTTTACCGATGCAGATCTTTTCTTCGACATACTTACATTAGCTTCTCTGCTTCCAATACAATCAGTAAATGATGCAATCAGGATATTCAATGTTGGATTTTCTTTCAACTGTTTAACCATTTGATCAAGTACCGGAATATCAACTTTACGAATCTTAGCACTTGCAAAATGGTAATTGATATTATAACGAGCCGTGGTAACCAATGATATAGAATCTGTTTCCTGCTTTATAGTATCTACCAATGTAACAGGTACAACTGTATCTTTTAAAGGTATTTCAATGCGTTTAGTGTTTAAAGGTGTATCTACTATATGCTTAACACTATCTACTTTAGGTTGATACGGTATCAGCAATCCATTAAAGATTTCCAGACAACAGGAAGAATTTCGGTCGGAACTGAATGATATGGTATCAGAACCTTTGTAGTTTCTGTAATACAGGTCATTCTTAGGTGAATTTATAGGCATACCAAGATTAACTGCCAGGGACCATTCTCCAACATCTGGCAATCCTTTGGTCTTAAATATATCCATTCCTCCGATGCCTATTCGTCCATCAGAGCTAAAGTATAAGGTACTATCTGCAACATCATAATAGGGCGAGACCTCATCGTTTTTTGTATTGATATTTATTCCGGCATTTATCGGATTACCATTCGGTTCTATGCCATTCATCTTAATAATCCAAATATCAAAACCGCCGTTTGTGCCAGCCTGGTCAGACGCATAAAAAAGAAATTCTCCCTCAGGAGTTATAAATGGTTGCTTTGATCTCGCTCCTTTTTGATTAATCGGTTCAGGTAAAATTACCGGTTTCCCCCATTTTGCCTGTTGCGAAGGTCGCTGTGTGAAATAAATATTGTATTGGTCTGGTTTTGCCTCCTCAGATTTCCATCCGGTAAAATACATGGTTAGTCCATCCGCAGATAAAGAACTCGCCCCAATATTAAAATTATCTGGAACTTCAATAACCAACTTTTGTACCGTTGGTGAAAGTTCATTACCTCCATAAAGACGAACAGGATAGGTTTTTTGTTTGCCGCGTTTTTCATGTCTTGAGCTTGTAAACAAAAAACTACTATCATTAAATTTTTCAAAGGCAAAATTCGATCCATCTGCAGAGAGGGTAGAACTGATTTTTTGTACAGTAGCTACCGGTGATTCATTCACTGCTTTTATGGCAAATAAACTAGAAGCCAAGCCTGTTTTGGCTATTTCTGTGTATTGGTCTTCCTGTTTATTATTATCAAGATAAGTAGTGAAAGCTATTTTGGCATTTTGCGGATCACCAGAAGCGAGTAGCATAGAGCCATACCAAAGCTTTGCCAATGGGTATCGGTTATCTCTTAAACCAAGATAGGTTTTGTATTGCAGCATAGCTGCCTGATAATTATCGTGAAGCCGGTAAGATTCTGCCAATTGATAGACAGCCCTGGTTCTTTCTGTAGGTTTAATTTTCGCCTTACCCCTAACAGGCAAATATGGATAAACCATTTTATTGGTTGTTTTTACCAGTGGACTATCATACAAAACAGCCTCATATAGTTTTGCAGCCTGGTAATAATTTTTGGATGCAAAGGAAGCGTCTGCTTTTTTCAATATTTTCTTTGCACGTTGGGCATACAAAGATTGCTGATGAAGTACCAGCGCAAATAGTATGAACAATAAATAATGTAAGCTATATTTTGGGGCTACAATCTTGGGCATACAAACTTAGTATCTGTGATTTTTTTTCTGCCAATAAAACTGATCGACAATTCATATCCACCATTTCCGGTTGAAGCTGATTTTATCTTAGACATATTAATATCATAACTAAAACCGATGGTTAATCCATTCAGGTGAATACCTATATTAGGTGCTACTGCATCATTCAAGCGATAAGCTGTTCCCAACAACAAATCAGCACCATCCTGAATTTGCATATTAAGTGATAAACCACCGGTTATTTCATGAGCATCTCCCTGCTTCAGCAATACGGCATGTGGTGTTAGCGCGAGCTTATCCGTCATATTAATACGCATACCGCCATGTACGGCAAATCGCATGGGTATTTTATTATCATTACCATTTGTAAGAAACTGATTTCCTGGTTTGGTAGGATGATACATACTTACACCAAAAAACACATTTGTTCGCTTATCTGGTTCGGCATCATAATAAACCAAACCAATACTTCCATCCAATGCGGTGGCATTGGTTCTTAAAAACTGTTCATTGGAAGGAAGAGTAGGATCATATCCAATCAATGGATTGTACTGATTACCATATTGAAATTTCCCCGGATCAACTCCTCTGTTCAGCATACCTACCTGAAAACCACCACTGATAATTTTGTACTCAGTTAGTCTTGCTTTATATGCCAGCGACAGGTATCCGTTATTATAATGATAACCGCCATCCCCAGTAGTTTGGTTTAATAAGGTTAGACCAACAGAAAAAGCATCTGAAACTGCTATATCGCCAGAAATACCTTTGGTAATAAATGGAGCGGAAATACTGGGCCATTGATATCGATAATTCGCGGAAACCCGGTAATAGCCATCATTTACACCTGTTAAAGCCGGATTAAGCCAAAGTGGATGCGCATAGTATTGCGTGAAATGAGCATCCATCTGTGCCAGGCTTTTACCGGCTATAAGTGTAAGGAGCATAATTGTTATTAGTAAATGTTTACGCATGCTTCACAAATTTTATCCATCAATTATCTGATCAGGTTAAATGAACCTGCTTTTTTAATACTGTTCCCAGTTGGTGTTTTTACTTCGAGCGCATAAGTATACCTGCCTGTCGGCGATTGACTTCCCTTATAAGAACCATCCCAACCTTTCTGTTTATCTGTTGTAATGAATAATTCCTGTCCCCATGGATTATAAATAACCAATCGCATTGTTTCTATCGTATTACCATATACCTGAAAAATATCGTTTACGCCATCTCCATTGGGTGTAAATACATTCGGCACATAAATTCCATCTCCAAATGGATTCAGGGTAGTTGCCACTACTTTAACACTATCGCTTGATTCACAAGCAAACCTGCCAATTGCCTTCACCCATAATTTTATGGTTTGATTAGGTTGTAATCCGCTGATGCTGTGTGTAAGTCCCTGAAAACCCGAAGAGGGATCATTATAAATTAACCCACTATCTGTACTTTGTTTATACCCCAATGCATCATCCACTGCATTCCATCGAAAACGAATTGAATTACCGGTAATATTATCAGTCAATACAACAGGAGCAGCTAATTTCTTTCGTACAAAAACGGTTGTATTGGCTGCTTTGGCCTGACATATATTGAGTATTCCTGTGGCATTTACCACATAACTGGAATCAGCTTTTATATTACTTGGTTTAATAAAATTACCCGTAGCAATTGCTGTTGCATTACCGGGCATATACCAATGATAGGTAATGCCTGCTTGTGGATTTTCAATAAACAAAGAGTCTGATTCCCCACTACATACAGAATCTTTTGCCGAAAGGATAATAAAATCTTTTATCTCTTCTCCCAATACTACTTCAGTACTGTCTTTAGCAGTACAAATTCCGTCATCAACTGTTACGGTATATTTTCCGGTTTGTTTAACCCAGAGTGTTTGTGAAGAAAATCCATTGTTCCATGAATAAGTATTAAAACCGGCACCTGCATCTATAAGTGTACTATCAGCACAAACCTTTACACTATCAGTTAAGGATCGTGTTATTGCATGCACTGTTATAAGTATACTGTCTTTAGCTATTTCCGAACCAATGGTTCTGGTAACGGTGTATCGGGTTGTTTTATCGGGTTCAACAGAAATATTCTTTGTTGTGGCCCCTGTAGACCATGTATATATTGTATCTGGCTTTGGGGCACTTGTTGAGTCGGGATAATATGCCCATATCCCATCATACCTGGCCCAGATAATTCTTTTATCTACTTCATCATAATAGGCATAATTATTTAAGGTAGTTCTTGGCATTGCCGGTGGTCGAACAGTTCCTTCGGGATCGAATTCAACAAAACCTGCGTCTTTGGAAGGAGTAAAGCGAAATGTTTTTTGTGTATTCGTAAGAAACTGATTGGTGATAAAATCACCGGTAGGTTGAAATCCACCAAATAAATAAAACCGTGATTTTTCATAATCATAGGCCAATGCTCCTTCATATTGAATAGAAGGATCATTTATCGGTAATATATTTTTGAACTGATAAGTAGCCAGGTCTAATTCCCATAAATCTTTGAGCCAGCAAAAAATGCCTGTTGCTGTTGCCCATGGACTTCCCAATGTGCAGCTACCTGTTAACTCGCTACCGCTATAATTACCTTGTCCTGAAAAAAGATAGAGTTTAGACCCATCTTTATTACCTGCTACAATATTTCCACCCTTAGGGGGAGCCATATCTATTGCCGGATTGTTTTTTTTCATCTGCCAGGCTATCCCATCATGTTCATAAATCCAGCTTTTAACCTGTGCTGAGCCGTATCCACCGTAAAGTCCTGGTTGTTGTAACAATGGATTCCAATAAACTGATGCACCATAACATTCATTATCTGCTGCACCGCTACCCACAAGCGACCAAGTGCCACCATCTGCCGGAAGTGCATATATATTATCACGACCACTTCGTGAACACAATAAACGATTATTGACCGGGTCATATACAAACTCCGAATAGTCACCAGGCCAATTAGCAGCAGGAATAATTTTTACTTCGTTTTTTTTAAGGTCAAATCTTGTAACAGTCCGATTAATAATGGAATAGAGAAATTGATTTACCCTATCATAACCAAATGGTTTGATATTGAAAAAAGCCGGATTGATTTGTGTACTACTAATCAACAGTTTCCATACCCCAGGCAAAATAGTATCTTTTGGTAATGGGTCACGCAATTGAAGTTCAACTGTAACACCTTTACAAATAGTTGTATCAGACTGAATAATAAATCGGGAAGTATCTGGCCGAATTGAGGCGAGCAGATAGTGTTGAGGCATGGCTATACCTATAGCCATGAATAAAGCAAATAAAACCTTTCGCTTTTTCACGTGGATGGATATTGAATTTTAACTGCCTTAGCAGGTTAAAATAAAGGTAGCTAAAAGCAGAAAAATAAATGAGATTAGTTGTCGTAAAACAACAGAAAATTAAAAGATTAAAGTAAATGAAGAATAAAGTAGGGATATCACTACAACTCTTTGCGTAATCTTGCTACGGGTATGTTCAATTGCTCCCGGTATTTGGCAACAGTTCTTCTAGCAATATTGTATCCTTTCTCTTGCAACATGTCTGTCAGCACTTCATCACTCAGTGGTTTACGCTTATCTTCTGCTTCAATAATATCACTCAAAATTTTCTTCACTTCTCTCGTACTTACTTCTTCCCCACTATCTGTACTGAGTGATTCGCTGAAGAAAAATTTAAGGCGATATGTGCCGAATTCTGTTTGCACAAATTTGCTGTTCGCAACACGACTAACAGTAGATATATCCAGACCAGTTAATTCAGCTATATCTTTTAATATCATCGGGCGCATGGCTGTTTCATCGCCTGTCAGGAAAAATTCCTGCTGGTGTTTCATAATGGCACTCATGGTACCAATCAATGTATCCTGCCTTTGTTTGATCATATCAATAAACCATTTGGCAGAATCAATTTTCTGTTTGATGAATAAAACAGCTTCTTTCTGTCTTTTATCCTTCTTGCTCCCCCTTTCATATTCTTTCAGCATATCCCTGTATCCTTCACTAATCCTGAGGTCGGGTGCATTTTTGGCGTTTAGGGTAAGTTCGAGTTTACCGTTGTTGTTGAGCATGAAAAAGTCAGGAACAATATAACTTTCTGCTTTGTTGATTTCGCCAACATTACCCCCGGGTTTGGGATTGAGTTTAATGATCTGGTTGATCACCTCTTTTATCTGATCGTCTGTAAGGTTCAGACCCCGTTGTATTTTCTCGTAGTGCTTTTTAGTAAACTCATCAAAATATTTCGAGAGCACCTGAATAGCCAATTCAACAGCACCTCCTTCTGACAATTTCCTTTTTAGTTGCAGTAACAAACATTCCTTCAGATCACGGGCGCAAACACCTGGTGGATCGAATTGTTGTATTTCCTGAATAATGGCTTCAATTTCTTTTTCGTCTACGGAAAGTCCCTGACGAAAAGCAAGGTCATCTGAAATAGAACTGAGTTCACGGCGCAGGTATCCATCATCATCCAAACTACCAACAACTTGTTCAGCTATCTTATAGCGACGCTCATCTAGCTCGAGCATGCCAAGCTGGTTTAGCACCAATTCATGAAAACTAGTTTCAACCCGAATAGGAATCACTTTCTGATCATCCATTTCAGGATAATTATCATCCTTTAATTTATAATCCGCAATCTCTCCATCATCATCCATTACGTATTCACTGATATCTACATTTTCATAATCCTCTTCACTACCATCCCGTTCTATATCATCGTCCTGCGTTTCAAATTCATCTTTCATTTCATCACCAAACTCATCTGCATGACCTTCTTCATCCATTTCCAATGCTGGATTCTCTTCTAGCTCCTCCTTAATTCTTTCTTCCAGATTGGCAGTAGGTACCTGCAACAGTTTCATTAACTGAATCTGTTGTGGTGACAGCTTTTGCAGCAATTTCTGTTGTAGTGACTGGCTTAACGACATATTACAATCTAAATACAAAAATAAACATCAGGTATTCCATAACCTGGCTTTAACAGCGCTTAAATATAAAACGCTGTAAATTTACATACAATCAATGCAAGATGATGGCGAAACGGATTTGTTTGTTTGTGAATTTATTAGTAATTACTGTCATATCGGCCAAAGCTCAGATGACCAGCAAACCCGTTATGCTTACCCGGCCATTGTCTGATAGTACTATATACACTGGATTTCGTTTGGTACCTGAAAACTATTATAGCAACAACCTTACCTTTTTTTGTAAGAAGGAATTGCAAATCGAAAAAATCACCAAATTGCCTTTACGTTTCAGGTTAGGAAGTCTCGATCAGGTTAACAAACTTGAAGGTAAACATCAGCGCTTTCTGCCTGCTTCCATGAAGCAGCAATATCTGCTTCACAAATAATAATTGTACATTATTTTGATCCCAATAAGGAGCCAGATTATTTACTATGCATGTATTGTGCTACCAGCAAGTACTTTGCGAATAGCTGCCGATAATTTCTCTCCCTTTTCTTTGATTTGTTCATCGGTCCACAATAATCCAATGGCTGTAGAAATACACCTGCTCATTACGGCATCACTTGCTGCAAAATGGGTTGACTGCAATTTCAATAGAGCTTTTTCCTGTTGTTCATTTAATTTATTCAGGCTGGCGGCGGTTTTGAGGTGATCCCATTTGGCTATATAATGCCAGTTATTGGCATACCAGTAAAAATTACCTGCAAGTATTCCCTGCTCTTTTAATTCAGCTACTACTGCTTTTGTGAGTGCTTCAGTAGGTAAGAACCAGGAAAGAAATGAACAACTATCACCTGCTTCATCAGGTACTTTTCTGAAACTTACTTCAGGTATTGCTTCGAGATAAGCGCGTAAAGCTTTATTGTTTTTTCGTTGTAATGCGAGGAATGTATCCAACTTGCGAATTTGTGCAAGTCCAACAGCCGCATGCAATTCACTGATCCTGAAATTATAACCAAGGAAGGGATGCAGGTCGGCACCACGATCAGCACCTAAGTGATCATGTCCATGGTCAGTATACCCATCAGACTTGGTATAAACCGCTTCATTATTTGTCATAACAACCCCACCTTCCCCACATGTAATGGTTTTTACAAAGTCGAAAGAGAAAGTACCTGCATCTCCGATTGTACCAAGGGCTTTGCCTTTATAAGTACCGCCAATACTTTGGCAGGCATCTTCCAATAAAATAAGGTTATGTTCTTTACAAATTTCTTTCAATGCATCCAGATCTGCCATGCTTCCACACATGTGTACCGGCATGATACATTTGGTTCTCGGTGTTATTGCGGCCCTTACAGCGGCTGGATCTAAAGTGAGTGTTTCATCAATATCAACAAGTACAGGTACAGCACCAACACTTAATACGGCTTCAAAACTCGCAACGAAAGTGAATGCAGGCATAATAATTTCATCCCCATAACCAATATGCAAAGCAGCCATGGCAGTGGTAAGTGCTGCTGTACCACTTGAAGTTAACTGTGCATATTTGCAGCCAAATACTTCTGTAATGGCTTTTTCAAGTTCCTGTGCCTTCCAGATTCCTTTGCGAGGCCCATCAAAACCATAACGCATCAGGATCCCTGTTTCCAGGACGTCATTCACTTCTTTTCTTTCCTCATCACCAAATAGTTCAAAACCGGGCATAAAATTGATTTAGGAAGCAAAAATAGAAAGGAAATTCCAATGTCTGATGTCAGATCTCAGATGGCAGATTTATTTTACATCTGCCATCTGAGATCTGACATCAACAAATTCAAATGTACCTTTACACCATGACACCTACATTATTCTATTGTTACGACGCCTATTGTGGTTGGTGCTATGGGTTTAGCCCTGTTATACAGCAGATTCATCAGAATTACCCTCAGTTACCGGTTGAAGTTTTATCGGGTGGTATGATTTTGCCGGAAGAACCTGTATCTATAGCTGCTACAGCTGGTTATATTCAAAAGGCCTATAAAACAGTGGAGGAATATACCGGTATTAGTTTTGGACCAGACTATTTATGGCATATTAATAACCCTGATTTAAGCGACTGGTTTCCCAACTCAGAAAAGCCTGCTATAGCTTTATGTATTTTCAAAGAATTCTATCCCGATAAACAGGTTGCATTTGCCTCAGATTTACAATATGCATTGCATTTTGAAGGAAGAGATCTTACCGATGATGAAGCTTATAGACATTTATTAGAGAAATACAGTATAAACCCTGAAACCTTTTATACCAAACTAAAAAGTGAGGAATATAAAGAGCAGGCCTATTATGAGTTTTCGTTGGTGAAGCAGCTTCAGGTTACAGGTTATCCATGTTTGTTATTGCAGGTTAGCGAATCTAAATTTCATTTGCTTGCACGAGGCTATACTGACTATGAAACCTTGAAAGCAAGGCTGGATGCAGTTTTGAACGAATTAATGAACGGTAATTAAATTACGAAAGAAAACGTTAAGATTTAAGAGTGGCGCAAGCATTTAGCTGATGAATAATAGTTTCCATTTTCAAACCTAACACACATGAAACAGACCTTTACGATTGCCTTATCACTGTTTACATTACTGGCTACTGCACAAAAAGCTACCATGGATTTCGAAAAATATGAGCCAATAAGTAAGCTGATTGTTCCTGAACATAAAGTTTTACGAGCAAAATTTCCTTTTATTGATGTGCATAATCACCAGTTCAGTATGCCCACACAAGATGTAAAGGCTTTATTGAAACAGATGGATGAACTCAATATGCGTGTGATGGTTAACCTGAGTGGAAGAGGTTTTAAATCGGTTGGCGGACAGTTTGGTATCCAGGACCCGCAATACCTTGTTGATGCAATAGCTAATGTAAAAAAAGCGACTCCTAATCGTGTTATTCAATTTACCAACGTTTCATTTATTGGAGTTGGTGAAGCCGGCTGGGCCGATAATGCCGTAAAAGAACTTGAAAGAGATGTGAAAGCTGGTGCGAATGGTTTAAAAATATACAAGAACCTTGGTTTCAGTTTTAAGGATAATACAGGTAAATTATTACGTATCGATGATCCCAGGCTCGATCCAATCTGGGCTAAATGTGGTGAGTTGAAAATTCCTGTACTCATCCACAGCGCCGATCCCGAACCATTTTGGGAACCCTTAGATGATAAAAACGAACGTTGGCTTGAGCTGGCTACCCGTCCGGATAGAAAACGCAGTGATACCGACCCCGCACCCTGGGCCGACCTGATTCAACAACAACATAATATCATTAAGCGGCACCCAAAAACAAATTTCATTGCAGCGCATTTTGGTTGGTATCCGAATGATCTGGCTAAACTGGGGAGCTTACTAGATGCAATGCCCAATATGTATGTTGAATTTGGGGCAATCATTGCGGAACTTGGTAGACAACCCCGTATGGCAAAAGCCTTTTTTGATAAATACCAGGACAGGATAATGTTTGGTAAAGACAGTTGGGTGCCAGAAGAATATCCAACTTACTTCAGGGTTTTAGAAACGAATGACGAATATTTTCCTTACCATAAAAAATACCATGCTTTTTGGAAAATGTACGGAATGGGGTTAAGTGATGAGGTACTGAAAAAAGTATATTATAAAAACGCCCTACGCATTATACCCAATATTGATAAAACATTGTTTCCTGATTAGTATAAATTGTAAAGCCACAGATTCACAGATTATAATCGCATAATCTGTGAATCTGTGGCTTTTAATAATAGCCGCTGGCACGTTTACTATTCTTCTAATAGAGGATTTCTTTCCTTTCTCCTGAAACGTTTAAACAAATCGTCTGGCAACAAAAGACAAATGCCTTCATAAGATAACAGCGTAATAAGTACTGCTCCGATGAATTCAAGTTTATCCACTTTAGGTAATAAGATAAACCAAACCAGCACCGCAAGAATCAGGAACAATATTACTCTCCTGGGTGTAGCCAATATTTTTAACTTCCGCATATTTAAAAATATAAAATACTTTGTTAATCATGTATTAAAGCATTAGAACAATTTCTCTGCAGGAGGTGTAACACCTTGAAAACGAATATAAATAGTACATTGACCGCGATGGTGTGTCTGGTGTTCGTGTGCTTTTGAGATCCAACTTAATCTCGACTCATCAAAGTTGCCGCGTTTTACCATTTCACCAAATTTGGAAGCATCCATTTCTTTAATGCCGGCAATAGCAAAATCATAAGCCGCATTTACATAATAGGTTACCGAATCTTTTGTTTGCGCGGTTGCCGATTGTTCCATATTAAATCCTGGAAAAATTCTTGCTTTACCTGTTCCATTTGCACTTAGTCCAATCGTTCCTTGTGCAAGGTGTAACATTTGTTGTGAAAAACTTCGAATACCATCAACAGGTTTCACCGTGTATTTATCCGCAGGCATTGCAGCCAGGTATTCATCTGTATACGCTTTAGCTCTTTCCCAATCCTTGATCAAATTTGCTTTAATCGATTCATTGGATAGTTGCGCATCTGAAAATTTTGCGAAAAGCAAAAACAGCATGCAGCAAGTCATCATTTTTTTCATTGTTTGTTTATTTTGGTTATTATTTTATTGAGGTACGTTATGTAATGCAACACGGTTTCCTTCAGTATCCAGAAATACAGCCATACAACCATATTCAGGTGAAATTTCAGTTTTTGGAACCAATATTTTACCGCCTGCTGCCTCAATCCGGTCAAGTACAATTTGTACATCAGGATTAGCATTCAGGTACACGAGTGGACCATGCGTTGCAGATGGTTGGTGAAAACCTCCACTATCACAAAGAGCACCAGCAATTGATTCCGGACTGCTCACCGGAAACATCCGCATTTTTATATTAGGGAAATCGAGTGGTATCATACTGAATTGAAAGATAGCTTCATAAAATTTCTGCGCCCTTTCAATATTCGATACGGGTATTTCAAACCAACTAATGGCATGTTGCATAATTTTTTGTTTTAGTTTAGAGTTTTGTTTTTGTTTCTTTTAATCCTTTACCCTGAAGATATTCAAGTAGTTCCCTTGCCTCTTCCCCACCTCTCTGCGCGTGATGTAAGAGGGTTAGTCCATGTGGCCCTCTTGCAAAAACATAAGAAGGAAATGATTCCAGATAGGGTTTTACAATCGTTGTTTTACCTAACATAGTAAGTACAAACAAATTTGTTCTTGCTCCTTTATCTATCAAATACAAAGCAATTTCTTTATTACCTACATGACCCGCACCTTCCAGTGCAGTTTCAAAATCACCTCCTCCAAGATCATGTGCTGCATAAATTAATTCCGGTTGGGCCGCATACATTTCTTTCACTTTTGCAAGGTTATTATGTCCGGCACTTACAAATTCCTGAATCATTTGTTTGTCAAGTTGCGGCGGCCGATTCGTTTGTCCAATGGCTGCACCAGCTACATATAATGAAGCTGCCCCAGCCGAAAATGTTTTTATAAATGTTTTACGTTCCATTATATATTGTACGCAATAGCTCTGCGTAACATTTATTATTTACGACGATATTCGAGATCAAAATCTGTTTTCCAGGTCTTCCCTTCATCTGTTGAACTTTGTCCATGCTGCCTAACCTTATCTTTTGAAAGTGGTGTAAACACCATTCGCATAATTTTAAATGTTTTATCTGGCTGCGGCATCTTGGCTGTTTCCATGATCATCGATCCATTTTCAAAATATCCGTTCAGGTATTCAGTAACGCCACCGCTGTTATCAACCCAATATTGTTGCCATTTCCCTTTTGCACCATTATAAGTATTAAAGCTTTTTCCGCTTGAGCCACCTTTGCTGTACCAGTTTTCTAGTAGCACACAACTGTCGAGTAAACGTTCCACTTTACTGGTACCCGCCAGTTGACCGTTAGTAGCAAATACATCCCATTCCCCGATCCAAAAATCAAATTGCTGATATACAGGCTGATCGGCGCAATGAGGACGTTTCGCATTTTGAGAGATAGAAAAAAGTGGTAATAATAATAGCGTGAGCAATACGGTTTTCATAGCAGGCAATTTTTCAGAAGACAAAGAACAGCTTGTCAATTATGCATCGCTTGTCACAAATTATAACCTCTCATCGATGAATCCTACCGTTTCGGTACAATTTTGATAGCCGGCTGCAGATAGAGGTCCATAAGCAAGTTGTCTGGTAGAGAAATGCAGGAAACCGCATCAGAAAAGGGCAGGAAGAAACCTATAGAATAAATCATAAACCAGCTCCGAGTCTAACCCTTTTTCCCTTACTTTGCAGCCCTAATAATATGTATATGGAGTATAGTAAACTGATATCAATTACCGGCCTTAGTGGTTTATTTGAAATGGTAGGCAGTAAAACAGATGGTGCTATTGTTCGTTCTTTAGACGACAAAACAACCAAATTCGTAAGCAGCCGGGTACATAATTTCTCGCATCTTGAGAGCATTGAAGTATATACCGTTCGTGAAAACGTGAACCTGGTAGAAGTATTTCAAGCAATGCTCGCTAGCAAGGAAGCTTTGCCTGCTGAGGGAGATCCAAAAGCAGTAAAAGCCTATTTTGAAAAAGTATATCCTGATATGGATTTTTCGCGCGTTTATGCCAGCGATATGAAGAAAATGGTGAAATGGTTCGGTATCCTGAAAGCGAATGAAGTAGAATTAAAAATAACGGAGGAAACCGAAGAAGAAGAAACTGAAGCCTAAACTTCAAAAGACCTCTAATTATATCAGCCGCACCCAAAAGTGCGGCTTTTTTGACCCTATATAAGGCAGTATTTTGGGGCAAAGCCTTAAAAAAACCGCAAAAAACCGCAAGATTAAGCAGAATCCTTAACTTGTGGGCTGAACATTTTTATATGAAAAGATCGCTTCTTGCTGTTATATGTATGTTGCTTTTGAGCAGTTTATCGGCCCAACAGTTTTATGAGCATACCCCTGCCGCTGATAAATGGGTGAGGAAACAGTTTCGTAAACTTTCGAAAGACCAACGTATTGCCCAACTTATGATTATAAGGGCACATAGTAACCTGGGGCCGGATCATGTAAAAGAAGTAACAAATCTTATTAAGAAATACAACGTAGGTGGACTTTGTTTTTTCCAGGGTGGGCCTGTTCGTCAGGCTAAGCTGACTAATTTCTACCAGGGCATTGCCAAAACACCATTAATGATTGCTATCGATGGTGAATGGGGATTAGGCATGCGTCTCGATAGTGTGATCAACTTCCCAAGACAACTGATGATGGGAGCGGTGCCGGATGCACGATTGATTTATCAGTTTGGTGTTGCAGTAGGTGAACAATGTAAAAGAATTGGCATCCATGTAAACTATGCTCCGGATATTGATATTAATAATAACCCGATGAACCCTGTTATCAACGACAGGAGTTTTGGAGAAGACAAATACAAAGTTGCACTCTATGGTGTTCAATATATGAAAGGAATGCAAGACATGGGCGTAATGGCTTGCGCCAAACACTTTCCAGGACATGGCGACGTAAGCGTAGACTCACATTACGATCTACCGGTAATCAATAAATCACGTGCACAACTTGATCAGCTTGAGTTGTATCCATTCCGCGAACTGATTAAAGCAGGCGTAGGTAGCATGATGATTGCTCACCTCGCCATTCCATCCATCGACACAACCGCCAACCTGCCAACCTCTCTTTCAGTAAAAAACGTAACAGACTTATTACGCAACGAACTTGGTTATCAGGGTATTTCTTTTACAGATGCTTTGGAAATGCAGGGTGTAGCTAAATTTTTTCCGAAAGGTGATGCTTCCGTAATGTCGCTGATCGCAGGAAATGATATGCTTTGTCTGCCCGGAGATATTCCCGGCAGTATCGCAGCAGTTAGAAAAGCCATAAAAGATGGCCGACTGAATTGGGATGATATTAATGCCCGGGTAAAAAAAGTATTACTTGCTAAATACCATCTTGGACTAAATAAAAAACAGGTAATTGATACTAATAATATTGCGGCAGACCTCAATGCAAAAACGGAAGAAATTAAAAAAGCACTCGCTGCAAATGCACTAACCTTATTGCGTAAAACAAATGATAACCTGCTTCCGATGAAAGCACGTAAAGTAGCATTTGTCGGCATTGGGATTGATAAGCCCAATAATTTTGCCAACCGCATAAAACAGGAACTGAATGCTGAGTTTTTCTTTTTTGAAAACAAAGACAACAGTGAAAAAGCAGCCAATATTTTACAACAACTTACTAATTATGATGCCGTAGTTGTAGGCTTTCATAATTACAATCGCAGGCCAGCTAACCAGTTTGGATTGAGCAAAAACAGTATCGAATTATTATCGAAGCTCCAGCAAAACAACAGTATCACTTTTGCATTTGGCAACCCTTATGCTGTTCAATACATATGTAATGCCACAAACCTGGTTGCGTGCTACGAAGATGATGCCATCACACAAGAAGCTGCTGCAGATCTTTTATTTGGCAAAATAACCGCAAAGGGTAAACTACCTGTAACCGTATGTGATGGATTTCATTTTGGTGATGGCATAGTCTACAACAACAGTTTGCCTATTGCCGTTCCAGAGTCAGTAGGATTAATCAGCGATTCTCTGAATAAAATTGCCACCATTGCCCAGGCTGCTATCGACAGTGGTGCCACACCTGGCATGGTTGTACTGATTGCAAAAAATGGCAAGCTGGTTTATCATAAATCATTTGGCTATGTAAATACCGACAAGCAGGTTCCGATGAGCAATGGAATGGTCTTTGATCTTGCTTCTGTTACCAAGGTTTCGGCAACCACAGTGGCCATCATGAAATTGTATGAAGAAGGAAAAGTTGAACTGGACAAAACCCTGGGAGATTACCTCACATGGGTTCAAGGAACTGATAAAGCAGGATTAAGATTAAGGGATATTTTATTGCACCAGGCAGGTTTAAATCCTTTTATCCCCTTTTACCGCGAAGTAATTGATACTGCAACAGGAGCTCCAAAGCCACAATATTTTGTGCAGTCACCTACCCCACAATATGCTTATAGAGTGGCTGAGAACCTTTACCTGCGCAACGATTGGCAGGATACCATGTATAGCCGTATCCTGAAAAGTAAATTAACTGCACAAGGGAAATATGTTTATAGTGATAACGATTTTATTTTCCTGGGTAAAATTGTTGAAGCAGTCAGCGGTATCTCGCTCGATAGTTATGTACGCAAAACTTTTTATGAACCGCTTGGCATGACAACAACCGGCTTCAGACCACGTAATACCATGCCATTAAGTGATTTGGTTCCTACTGAAGTAGAAGCACATTTTCGCAGACAGCAAATGCATGGCGATGTACATGATGAAGGTGCGGCTATGTTTGGTGGTATTGCCGGACATGCCGGTTTGTTCAGTAGTGCCTATGACCTTGCCAAACTATACCAGCTTTTATTGAACGGAGGAGAGCTTAATGGGGTGAGACTATTAAAAAAAGCTACTATCGACTTATTTACCGCCTATAATAGTGAAATCAGCCGCAGAGGGCTGGGGTTCGATAAACCTGAAAAAGACAATGCTACCCGTAAAGAACCCTATCCTTCACTAAGTGTTTCTGCTGCAACATTTGGACATACCGGGTTTACCGGAACCTGCGTTTGGGTTGATCCTGAGCAGCAACTGGTTTATATTTTTCTGTCAAGCAGGGTAAATCCGACCAGAAACGACAATAAACTGGGCAAAATGAATGTGCGTCCAAACATTCAGGAAGCCATTTATGGAGCTATAAAGAAGTAGAACCATATTTCTGGTATTTCTCGCTGTTAGCCGTTAACTTCGTAAGCTATAAAATAATATAAGCATATGAAGTCTGCTCTGCGTTATCTACTGCCATCCGCCCTATTGGTATTTTTTTTCAGCTCATGCTCCAATAAAGGACCAAAAGAAGCGGGTCTTATACCAAAAACGGCCAGTGTTGTTCTAGTACTGGATCCAGGTTCCATGCAGGATAAATTAACTGCAGGAGGTATAAGTGTAGACACTTTATTAAGCCGTGTATTCACCCGCGATTCCAGTGATTCAGAAAACAGGAAAGAATTAGACGAGTTCAGGAATAATGCCGGCATCAACTGGAAAAGCCAGTTGTTCTTCTTCTTCTCTCAGAAAGGCAATCCAAAAGAAGCATCAACCACTGTTATGAATGTAATGGGGGGCATAGCTGATGTAAGCAAGTTTGAACAATGGGTTAAAACGCAAAAAGAACTTTCTAAAAAAACCATCACCAAAGAAAAAAACTATAGTTATGTATTAGCGGAAGATAATACCATGCTATCGTGGACAGATAAAAATGTGCTGGTAACAATCTATAATCATGTGGAAGTGCCTAAATATGACACGATTACAGAACAATTCAACATACCAGAAAAAAAGAATGTAGAAGCAGATCTGAAAAAAGAAGTCGATGGTTATTTCACACAGGAAAAATCAGCTTCTATGGCTGATGTTGCTGCATTTACCAAAATGTTCAAAGACAGGGCAGATGGTTATTTCTTCAGTTCATCAAATGCATCACTGAATGCATTGAGTATGCTGCCATTATCACTTCCAAAAGTTGAAGAACTCTTAAAAGACAATTATTCAACTGCTACTTTGAGTTTTGAAGATGGTAAAATTGTAGCAAAATCTGCCACCTATACCAATCCTGTACTCAGCAATGTGCTGAAACAATATGCAGGTCCTACAGTAAATCTTTCCATGATTGAAAAATACCCTTCCGACAAAATAAACGGGATCGTTATGGCTTCATTCAATCCTGAAATTTTCGGTGGACTCCTCAAACAACTGGAGGTTGAAGGCCTTGTGAATGGCATGATGGAAAAAACTGGTTTTAGTGCGCAGGATTTATATAAATCACTGAAAGGTGATATTGCTGTTGTTGTTTCTGATCTAGGTACCAGTCAACCAGAACCACAGGAAAAAAAGGATGAAAAAGATATGATGGGCAAAAAGCCAATGGGTAAAATGATTTTCAATGCCCCTGTTGGTGATAAAGTAAGTTTTGCCAAACTGATGGATAAAGCAGCAGAATCAGGTTATATCAAGAAAGTAGGCAGCACGTATAAAAGTGGTGACTTAATGGCAATGCTGGGTATTTATATGGTTGCTGATGACAAAAACTTTATCATCGCCAGCGATTCAATTACCTATACACAGTATATGTCGAATAATAACAAGGCGGTAATTAGTACAGAAGTATTGAATCAATTCAAAGGAAAATCTTCGGTTGTTTATTTTGATATCGCCAATACCCTGGCTGGTTTTATGGGTAGCAATGGTGACTATAATAAGTCGATGAAAACTGCAAAAGAAACTTTCAAAGATGTAATTGGTACTTCTGATAATTTTGATGGTAATAGTATAAAAGGTGTTTTTGAAGTTCGTATGCAAAACGAAAAACAAAATAGCCTGGTAACACTAACCAGTTTAATAACAGATATCGCTGTTGATATGCGTGTAGCCAATAAAAGACAGAAATTACTGGAAGAAAGAGCTTTCCCAGGTGGCATTCCCGCGATGATCAGAACAAATTAATATTGAATACACGATAGGGAAAGGTCCTGCTAATGCAGGACTTTTTCTTTGGTTTCCAAAATTGATGGTTCCGTATGAATATTCAACTGAAGCAGGTAGTTCCCATTCCTTTAAAAGATAAATTACTCCGGCAACCGTCTGGTATCTGGAACAATAATGTTGAATTTACTACACCAGATTGGGTTAAAATAAAAGCTCCCAGTGGTACGGGCAAAACAACATTTATTCATTCTCTCTACAAATTAAGAACTGATTATACCGGATCGATTTTGTGGGATAATCAACCTTTAAAAGAAATATCTGCTGAGAAACTTGCTGCATACAGGCAGCAAAAAATCAGTGTTGTATTTCAGGATCTTCGTCTATTTGCAAATCTCACAGCTTTTGAAAACATTGAATTAAACAGGGTTTTACAGGAACCCTATTGTTCGCGTGAAAGCATTGATGCAATGGCAAAGCAATTAGGTGTGGACCATATTCTCCACCAAAACGCTTCAATTTGCAGTTATGGTGAGCAGCAAAGAATTGCCATCATCCGGGCACTTGTTCAACCCTTTGAATGGTTGATTATGGACGAACCTTTTAGTCATTTAGACGAAGCCAATACATTGAAAGCCGCTGCACTAATTGCTATGGCCTGTAAAGAAAGAAAGGCAGGATTAATTATTACTGATCTGCACGACGACCAATACTTTGAATACACCAGGAAACTCGATTTATAATTGCTTATGAAAGGTCTTCAAATACTTTTAAAGAAGCTTATCAAAACCGGTGCAGGACGATTTCGTTTTGCCATGGCAGTTATTGGTTTATCCGTAGCTATGTTGCTGATACTTTCTGCAGTTCAGCTACAAAGTAATTATAATGAATTACTGAATGGCAGTGGCAACAGGGATAGTATCGCGAATTTTATGGTGATCAATAAAACCCTTACCGATCAGAATTTAAAAAATGCCACTTTATCTGCTGCGGAAATTGCTGATATAAAAGCGCAAAGTTTTACAGATGCCATTGGCATCCTGCAAAGTAGCCGGTTTAAAGCATCCATACAAAGCAGTAGTGCACAATTCCCATTTTACACTGATATCGCTTTTGAAAGTGTACCAGATAGTTTCCTCGATGTAAGTACGAAAGAATGGGCCTGGAACGAATCCAGCAATTTCGTTCCGATTATCGTACCCGGCATGTTTCTGGATATTTACAATTTTCAATTTTCCCTATCTCAGGGGTTGCCTCAGTTAACAAGAGAAGTGGTGAAAATGATTTTTTTCCAGGTGAACCTTTACGATGAGAATGGAGTTGCACACAGCATGCGTGGTCGTGTAGTTGGTTTTAGTGACAGGATATCGTCATTACTCGTTCCACAATCATTTATGGATTGGGCAAATAATGCATTTGGCACAGGTAGTTATAATGCCCCATCAAGAATTATCATAAGAACAAAAGACCCCGGAAATCCTTTGCTTGAAAAATATTTGAAAGAAAAAAATTTAAGCACAGATCGAGATAAAACAAGATTCAGCAGGTATCGCCAAATTGTAGATATGGTGGTGAATATTTCCGGAGCTACTGGTTTACTGATGCTCCTGTTTGCAATATTGATCTTTACACTTTTCATTCAACTTACCATTAGTTCTTGTAAAGAAGAGATTGCATTGTTGTTAACTTTAGGTGCTTCACCAAAACAATTGACCCGATTTTTAATGCGTCAATTTTTCCCTTCAAATGTGTTGATTGTTGTTGTTTCATTAGTAGCAGTAGGGCTATTACAATACTGGTTACACAGTATTTTAGGGCAACAGCAGGCCCATATTTCCCCTTATTTAAGTGTTCAAACTGCCCTGACAGCATTATTTATTTTATTATTTATTGGTGCAATCAACTTTATCAACATAAGAAAACACATAAAAAATAGTTTTTAAATACAATGTATATCAATTAATTATGCAGTTTAATTAATAATATTCGGTGAAAACACCGTACGTAAATTCAGTGAAAAAAACATAATAATTCCGTGATTAAACTGCTGATACATAAGAAAAAAAGTAGAACTTTGTACTTGATGGGAATTAGATATTGAATAGTTCCCTTCAAAAACCTTGTAATACCCATTCAAAAAACCTTGGTCAAAACCTATTAAAAACAGTTTAGATGAAAAAGTTTCAAATCTTAGGCACAGTTTTACTGCTGTCAGTTGTTACCACCCTTCTGGTAGCCTGCCAGAAAGAACAGGATGGTGTTACGAATGAAGTAAGCAAAAAAGCTACTGATGAAGAATCAGTAACTGCAATTCAGGTAAGCGCATCTGATATACCTGGTATTATCAACAAAAATGAAGCAGCTAGCTTAGCGGCTCGCTATGCTGCTGCCCGTATTAATAAAAGTACTGCTGTAGCATTCTCAGTAAAAGATATCCAAAACTATCTTTACCTGCTTAGAAAAGCTGGTTCAAAAAATATCTATGTAAACTTCGGTTTGTATGATAATGGTCGTCTGACAGTTTTCTTCTCTGGTGATAAGAGAAGTGGTTCAGGCAGCATAAGAAACAGTGATTTTGGTAGTCCTTCTAATGGAGAAGATTTCCTGAATCATGGTGGCTTGGTTCCTTAATCGATGCTATCAGTTCTTAACATAATACATTAAAGAATTTTTATAAACCCTTTCCACATTGGAAGGGGTTTATATCTTAAGCCAGGCTCATGATTGAACATCTAAGACTCTACTCACACCTTTACCTTGAAATACTTTGCCTTCTTATTGCTTTACTTAATTTCAGGTACCTCAAGCGAAATAAAGGATTTGTATATTTCATCCCATTTTTAATAATTACTGTACTAGTAGAACTTACAGCTAAATTTCTCCTGACAGCAGAGAATGAAAACATTGACCGTATAGATCGATCTGTACGATATATGATGTTTAATGTTTTTACAACCTGTGAGTTCATTTTTTATTCCTGGGTATTTCTTTTTTATATTTCCAGCAAAGCCCTTAGAAAAACAATTATTTTCTTGATCCCTGTTTATATCATTTTGGTTGTATTGAATATTGCTTTCATTCAGGGGATTTACAAATTCCATACTTATACCTTTCTTGTTGGCGCTTTTTTAATGGTCGTGTACAGTTGTTTCTTTCTCTACGAGTCAATATTACCTGATTCCCTGGATACAAAGTTATCTTTACATCCCTTCTTCTGGGTTTGTATTGGGTTATTGATTTTTTACCTGGGATCAGTAATAATTAATGCACTTTTTGAATATCTTACAAGCACTGCCTTAAAAAAGCAGGGAACTACGATTTACTCCTTTATCAATAACAGCCTGAATGTGGTGCTTTACGGCTCATTCAGCATTGCATTTATATTATGCCGAAAGAACAGGAAGACATCCTAATCACCATCGTAATCGCTTCAGTATTTTTGGTGCTGATAGGATTTTTTTTATTGCTTATAGTATTCGTTTTCCTGCGCCGACAGCGAAAGTTTCAACAGGAGCGCGATGAAATGAAGAACAGATTTGAGCAAACCATCCTCAAATCGCAACTGGAAATACAGGAACAGACTTTCAGCCATATCAGCCGCGAAATTCATGACAATATCGGCCAGGTATTAAGTTTGGTTAGATTAAACCTGAGCACTTTTACCGATATCTCTGAACATGAAAAACTGGAACATACCGATGAACTGCTGGGGAAAGCCATCAAAGATCTTCGCGACCTGAGCCACAGCTTACAAACCAACCGGATCCAGGATATAGGCATCGTTGAATCAATCCGCCAATTACTCAATAACCTCCAGAAAAGTGGCCGATATAAAACAGATCTGAAAGTAGAAGAAAATTTTACCGGTATCGATAAAAACACAGACCTGATCATGTTCAGGATGGTTCAGGAAATCATCAATAATATCATGAAACATGCCAAAGCCGACCATATTTCGGTAGATGTGGAAGGGAATGAGAATGAGGTTAAGCTCAGCATCGCAGATAATGGTATTGGTTTCGATATGGAGAAATTTAAAACAGCAGGCCCCGGTATCGGATTACAGAATATCTTTAACCGGGCAAAAATGATAAATGCCACTGTTGATATAAAAAGTGAGCCCGGAAACGGAACAGCTATTATATTGCAGGCAAAATCCAAATAATTCCAATTTGTATGACTTTTGTAGCCTTAGTGGACGACCATGAATTACTGCGCAGCGGGTTGGCCTCGATGATTAACTCATTCGAAGGCTTTAAGGTAGTTATGGAAGCTGGCAACGGTAAAGAGTTCATCGAGGCTTTAAAGACCAACAAACCCCCAGCCATCGTATTACTAGACATCAATATGCCCATGATGGATGGCTTTGAAACAGCAGAATGGATTAAAGCCAACCTTCCGGATACCCGTGTACTTGTACTGAGTATGCTGGAAAACGATATAGCCATCATCCGTATGCTAAAAAATGGCGCCCGAGGCTATCTCCTCAAAGACAGTAAACCAAAGGTTTTTAAACAGGCACTCGAAAATATTCGCGATACAGGGTATTTTATCAATGAATTGGTTAGCGACAAGCTAATGCACTATATCAGCAACGAAGATTCATTCCTGGGCGACGGCTCTCCGTTGAGCAGCCTCACAGAAAATGAGACCATCTTCCTGCAATGGATCTGCAGCGATAAAACCTACAAAGAAATCGCTGAAGAAATGCATATCAGTCCACGTACCGTAGATACCTACCGTGATAACCTGTTTAAAAAACTGGATATCAAAACAAGGGTTGGACTCGCCATCTTTGCCATTAAACATGGTATTGTCAGCGTATAAAGGTTTCTTCGGTTTTGTTATTTCCTGGTTTTAAAACCAACTACAAAACTTCCCTCTTCTTCATAGTAATAAGTTTGCTTGTATTTATTGTACTTAATCGGTGCCCCCATCTCGCGCATCATTGATAAGTAAGTAAATAAAGTGGTCAAAGAACAATCGATCCTTACTGCCATTTCTGCAGGCTTACCAGTACATTTCCTAACAATCAGTTCGTCAATTTTCCTGAATGTATCAATGGCTATTCTACTCTTCATAGCTTTTATTTTAACTGCCAAAATAAAAATCCTTTCCATTGAAAAATCACGTAGAAATACCTGATTTTAAAAAGCATCTTTCCGATACCATTGATGTGGTAAATACCTTCCAATCAATTACTATCTCCTTTCTATACACCATCATTACTCACAGATTCACTAACTTTAACTATGTTTAAAAGGAGAAAAATATTTACATCAATCCTTCTTTGTTGTTTTTCCCTATTCTCCATTACAAATGCATATGCACAAATTCCACCAATTGGGCAATGGCGCGAACACCTTAACTACCAAAAAGCGATCCAGGTTATAAAGGGCGATCGTATTTATTGTGCAACCGAACAAGCGCTATTCGCTATCAACGAAAAAAATGAAGCCCAACGTTTCTCTAAAGTAACAGGCTTAAATGATATTGGGATTAGCGCAATCGGATGGGATCAAACAACTAATCAACTCGTCATTGCTTATAAAAACAGTAATATCGATCTGCTTAAAGAAAATACCGTTAAAAACATTAGCGACATTAAGCGGAGTAATATTTCAGGAAACAAAATAATTCAACATATTTTCTGTAGTAATGGTTTCGCGTATTTATCTACCGGACTAGGCATCATCGTAGTTGATCTTACAAAAAACGAAATAAAAGATACCTGGATCATTGGCACTAATGGTACACAGGTTGCTGTATCAGGAACAACCTTCTTTAGTAACCAGTGGTATGCAGCAACTGCTGAAGGACTAAAAACAGCTACCATTAATAGCAGTAACCTGGCCGACTATCGCAATTGGCAAAACCTGAGTGGTGCAGGAGGGTTACCAAACGGGCCCTGCCAAGAGGTTCTATTAGTAAATGGAAGTATAGTTGTGCAACGAAACGATTCATTGCTCATACGCAATGCCAATAGCTGGCAACTCTTGTATTTTGATGCGGCATGGCCAATTATAAATACTTCAACAAGCGAAAACCGTCTGTTAGTATGTCAACGTACCAATACCGGTATTGCCCGTGTAATCAGTTTGAATACAAACGGTAACATAGAGCAAACCCGCGCTCAACCAGGTGTTATTTCTCTTCCGGGTTCTGCATTGCTCGACAATAACACTGTTTGGGTTGCTGATCAGTTTGGTGGTCTCTCTCATTTCAGTAGCTCAGTAGATCGCTTTATTCCTAATGGCCCACCAGGTATTGCCACTGGAGAATTATTAGCCAATGGATCTTCCCTATTTGCTGCCGCGGGTAGTGTTAATGACGCATGGAACTATCTATACAACAGAGATGGTATTTTTCAATTAAAAGAAGACCAGTGGTCATTTCGCGGATACTATAACACCAGTGTACTCGACTCAGTACTTGATTTTATCACCCTAACACAAGATCCACGCGATCAGAGTATCTGGGCAGGTAGCTATGGAGGTGGTCTTGTACAATTTAAAGAATCAGGTATCCGGATATTCAAAGAATATAATAGCAGTCTGCGTGCTGCCATAGGCGATCCTGGCAGTGTACGAGTAAGCGGACTGGCATTCGACAGCAAGCAACGGTTATGGATCAGTAATTATGGTGCACCACAAAATCTGCAGGTCCGAAAACAGGATAGTACCTGGGCTTCATTCACTATCCCTTTAAACAACGCAGAAAACGCTGTTGCACAAATTGTAGTGGATGATTATGATCATGTATGGATCATGAGCCCAAAAGGAAATGGGCTTTTTTGCTATAACCCTGGAAATAATATCGATAATCCCAATGATGACAGATGGAAATATTATCGGGAGGGACCAGGCAGCGGTAATCTTCCTTCAAACAATGTTTATTCACTTGCAAAAGATAAGAATGGATATATATGGGTTGGAACCGATAAGGGATTATGCATTATTCAGTGTACCGAAAATATTTTCGAAGGAAGTGGATGTGATGCCATTCAACCCATAGTACAGCAAAGTCAGTTTGCCGGACTATTATTTCGTGATGAAGTTGTACAATGCATTGCTGTTGATGGAGCAAACAGAAAATGGGTGGGTACCAGAAATGGTGTATGGTTAATCAGTGCAAATGGAGAAAAAATTATCTATCGATTTACAGAAGAAAATAGTCCCCTCCTCAGCAATGATGTGCGCAAATTAGCCATTGATCCGGTAAGCGGTGAAGTATTTATGGCAACATACAACGGCATCTGTAGCTTCAGGAGTACTGCTACCGAGGGTACAAATACAACCCAGCAGGTATTGGTATTTCCCAATCCGGTTCCCCCGGGCTTTAGTGGAACTATTGCCATTCGAGGTTTAGTTAATAATGCACTGGTAAAAATTACTGAAATGAACGGCAGGCTTGTTTATCAGACCAGATCACTGGGTGGACAAGCAATTTGGGATGGTAAAAATTACCTCGGCACTAAAGTATCAAGTGGTGTATATCTGGTAATCATCAGGGACGATGATGGACAGGAAAAAGTTGCCACGAAAATTGTTATTACAAATTTGAAGTAAAGGAATATTGCAAGTAGATAGTTAGGCCGCAAGCTTCTAGCTGCAAGCTGCAGGCCTCGATTGGTACTTATCGTAAACTATGTGCTAATACTGGAATAAATGAATGTGGCTGCAAATCGCTTATTTAAATTCGTCTATATAAACAAGTGTTTATTTACAGGACTTGGTATAATATCTATTTAGCACGTTTTCTAATTTATTACACCCAAAACTGAAAGTCCATAATAAGCACCAATCAAGGCATGCAGCTTGCAGCCTGTAGCTTGTAGCTAAAAATTACTGCTTCACATAATCATAAGTACGCATAACCGTAAATTTCTGTCCCCCTTTTTCACCCGGTATAACTCGGTACATCACCTGCCTGGTTTTTCCGGTAGGCACTGAAACCCCGGAACTATCGGCTGCGAATAATGGAAACCTGCGCGTGAGAATACCTTCCATAAGTAAGTATTCATCGTTCCCTTTGTAGCCATCTCTCAGTTTAGGGTCGTCGAGGATATCGGGAAAAGTAATTGGCATTACATTGTTATTTCCTTCAGAGCTGATACAAATAACTGTTCCTTTATTTAGTGTATCGCCATTATATACGTATAATACGAGATCAGGGAAATTATCGCGGTTCACATCATCCACTTCTGCCCTGCGAACCCGTCCCATGATTTCAAAACTGAAATCACGAACACTGTTATCAAAACCAATAGGAGAAATGCTGATGGTATTTTTATCTGCATTACGATTATTGCAAACTACTTTATAGCCTGCTTTACCAATTTTCATGGTAGAATCGTATTTACGGGCAGCTTGTTGCGCATTTGAAACAAATGGACATGCAAGAAAACAAACGATAATAATACGGGTCAACAGATTATGCATCAGATCAATATTATTGAGCACTCAAAATACTGAAACTTTTTGGAAGCCTTACATATTACGTCGGTATTGTCCGCCAACTTCATACAGCGCATGTGTTATCTGTCCTAATGAACAGTATTTCACCGTTTCCATCAATGCTTCAAACAGGTTTCCATTCTGACGGGCCGTTTGTTTGAGTGTTGCAATTGCAGAGGCAGATTTGTCTTCATTTCTTTTCCAGAATGCCTGCAGGTTCTGAATTTGTTGTTCCTTTTCTTCGGTAGTAGAACGAATCACTTCGCCAGGCAACACTGTAGGACTTCCCTTTTTATTCAAGAAAGTATTTACTCCAATCAGTGGTAATTCTCCCGTATGTTTTAAGGTTTCGTAGTAAAGGCTTTCTTCTTGTATCTTATTTCGCTGGTACATTCTTTCCATTGCACCTAGCACACCACCTCTTTCACTGATTCTTTCAAACTCCGTCAATACTGCTTCTTCCACCAGATCAGTCAGTTCTTCAATTGCAAAACTTCCCTGGATAAAGTTTTCTGTATTAGCTGTTCCAAGTTCTCTGTTAATAATCAATTGAATGGCCATTGCCCTCCGCACACTTTCTTCCGTTGGTGTGGTGATCGCTTCATCATAAGCATTGGTATGAAGGCTATTACAGTTATCATAGATGGCATAAAGTGCTTGCAGCGTAGTTCTGATATCATTAAAATCTATCTCTTGTGCATGCAGGCTTCTTCCACTGGTTTGAATATGGTATTTTAATTTTTGAGAACGCTCATTTCCCTTGTATTTATTTTTCATGGCTTTCGCCCAAATACGTCTGGCTACACGGCCTATCACGCTATATTCAGGATCCATTCCATTGCTGAAGAAGAAAGAAAGGTTAGGTGCGAAATCATCGATATACATTCCCCTGCTTAGGTAGTACTCTACATAAGTAAAGCCATTTGCCAATGTAAAGGCTAATTGTGTAATTGGGTTAGCGCCAGCTTCCGCTATATGGTAACCACTAATACTTACACTATAAAAATTACGAACCTTATGATCGATAAAATAAGATTGTACATCACCCATTAGTTTCAAAGCAAATTCTGTAGAGAATATGCAGGTATTCTGTGCCTGATCTTCTTTAAGAATATCTGCCTGTACGGTTCCCCGCACTTGTGATAAAGCTTCTGCTTTAATTTTTTCATATACATCTGCAGGTAACACTTCATCACCCGTTAAACCAAGCAAGCCCAGTCCAAGCCCACTATTGCCCTCGGGTAATCTTTCTGGTGAAGCCGGATTATAGTAAACCGGTTTTGGTGCATGTTTGTATTTGTGCGCAAACACTTCTTCAACCTTGTCTCTTAAACCATTTTCTGCGATATACTTTTCACATAACTGATCAATTGCTGCATTCATAAAGAATGCAAGCAGTATAGGTGCTGGACCATTAATGGTCATACTAACCGAAGTTTTTGGATCACACAGATCAAAACCGCTGTATAATTTCTTGGCGTCATCAACAGTGGCAATACTTACACCACTGTTACCAATTTTACCATAAATATCCGGACGTACCGCAGGGTCTTCCCCATAAAGTGTTACACTATCGAAAGCTGTAGAAAGCCGAATAGCTGGTTGCCCTAAAGACACATAATGGAATCGTTTATTGGTGCGCTCTGGTCCACCTTCACCTGCAAACATACGAGTTGGATCTTCACCCTGTCTTTTCAATTCAAACACACCTGAGGTATAAGGAAATGAGCCTGGTACATTTTCCTGTAACTGCCAGCGTAGAATATCGCCCCAATCCTTGTACTTCGGTAATACTACTTTAGGTATACGTGTTTTACTAAGTGAAGTAGTTGTGAGTGGCTGTCTGATTATTTTATCGCGTACTTTATATTCAAAAAAGTCGGCTTCATATTTATTAACCAGTGAGGGCCATTGATCGATAAGTGATTTACAATCTGGGTGCAATTGCTTTTCGAATGATTGTTTTACTTCTTCCAACCCCTTTGCCAGCTCACCTTCTACCGAAGCAAGTGTTCCGGTGATTTGATAAAGTTTGCTTGCCAGTGTTGTTTGTTCATTTACCCAAACATCATAAGAACGGTTATTATCTGCAATTTCTGCCAGATAGCGAACACGCTTGGGAGGAATGATCTGCGATTTGGTGGTTGTTTCGCCAGATGTAACTTCCTTTGAATAATCCCCAAATTTTACTTTGGTTTTTGTTTCGACAACCTGCATTATTTTTTCAAACAATGTATTTACACCTGCATCATTAAACTGAGCTGCGATAGTACCTACAATGGGAAGATCTTCATCTTTTGCGGTCCATAAACCATGGTTGCGTTTATATTGTTTACGTACATCATGTAGTGCGTCTAATGCACCTGCTTTATCAAACTTATTGATACAAACCACATCCGCATAATCAAGCATATTGATTTTTTCGAGTTGAGATGCAGCACCGTATTCCGGTGTCATTACATAAAGACTCACATTGCAGAAATCGAGGATAGAGGCATCACTTTGTCCTACCCCGGCTGATTCAAGAATTATAAAATCAAATGCAGCTTTTTTGCAGATATCAATAGCATCCTGTACATGCGCACTTAATGCGGTATTATCATCGCGTGTTGCCAGGCTGCGCATATAAGCACGTGGATGTGATATGGCATTCATGCGGATACGGTCGCCCAATAGTGCACCACCTGTTTTTTTCTTGGAAGGATCAACCGAGATAACAGCGATGGTACTATTTTCAAATAGTTGGAGATACCTACGTACTATCTCATCTGTTACTGAACTCTTTCCTGCACCACCTGTTCCTGTAATGCCTAAAACAGGTATTGGTTTATCTTCCTTTTGTATGTTTTTCTCAACCTGTTTGCTATTTACTCCATTTTCTGCATTGGTAATCTGACGCGCAATGGTGCGAATGTCTTTTACTTCACCCAAAGTCATGGGTTTGGTATAAACACCACTCCCATTCAGGTTAAAATCACATTGACGAATCACATCTTCAATCATTCCCTCCAGTCCCATTTGGCGACCATCATCCGGACTATAAATCCGGGTAATGCCATAATGATGCAGTTCCCTGATCTCTTCCGGTAAGATAGTACCACCGCCGCCGCCAAATATTTTGATGTGTCCACAGCCATTCTGATCCAGTAAGTCACGCATGTATTTAAAGAATTCCACATGACCGCCCTGGTAACTGGTAATGGCTATTCCCTGAGCATCTTCTTCGATGGCACACTCCACTATTTCTGCCACGCTCCTATTATGACCAAGGTGTATTATTTCTGCTCCTTTCGATTGTAAAATCCTGCGCATGATATTAATGGCCGCATCATGCCCGTCGAACAGGCTGGCTGCAGTTACAATGCGTATTTTATGCTGTGGTTGGTACGACATATCCTTTCTTTTCACTGAGATGCAAATTTACGGCTTTCCTTCAAATGGTTAACAATCGTTAGTTTTTTGATGCATAAGTTTACAAAAAGAATAAAATGGCATTCAGCATCAGGGAAGAGGGGCTAAGCAACGATAAGAAGATCATTCTTTGTGACGAAACCTTGGGAACTACGGCAGAAATCTTCTGCTTTGGTGCATTATTAAATGCTTTTACTGCGCAAAAAGAAGGACTAAGTTATAATATCATCGATGGCTTTGTAGATGTGGCAAATGCAAGGCTGGAAATGAATAATGGCTTCAAAAGTGCAAAACTGAGTCCATTTGTATGCAGGATGCGGGATGGACAATACAGCTTCGAACAACAAAACTTCAAAATCGAAGGCTTCTATTTGAATGGACATGCCATACATGGACTTTTATGCCATGCAGATTTTACCATCACAGAAAAGGGTGCAAACGGTGAAAAAGCATGGGTATGTTTATCCTACCATTACAAGGGGACCGATAAAGGATTCCCTTTTGAATATAGGCTTGCTATTACCTGGACCTTATACGCCAACAACTACCTCACCGTAACTACAGAAGCTACCAACCTGCACACAAATCGTATTCCATTTACGGATGGCTGGCATCCTTATTTTACCGTTGGAGAATCAATTGATACAGCTACACTTCAGTTTAATACAGCTAAAAAACTGGTTTTTGATGCTGATTTATTACCTACTGGTGAAGAAGAACAAGATGGTCGATTTCTGAATGGTACTTTACTGGCTGGTATTGAACTAGATAATTGCTATGCATTATCACAAAACGAACCAGTAACCTGCATTTTAAAGAATAGTAACATAATGATCAGTATCGAACCTGATTCAACTTATCCATATTTACAGGTATATACACCACCGCATCGCAAGAGTATAGCGATAGAAAATCTTACCGCTGCACCTGATGCTTTTAATAATAAAATTGGGTTGAAATATTTACAACCGGGAGAATCAATTAACTGTACAACTGGTTATCGAATCACACTATTATAAATCTACCACAGCAATCATACTGATTTCTACGTTCACATTTTTGGGGAGTGTTTTTACTGCTACTGTTTCACGTGCAGGAAAATCTCCTTTAAAATAGCTGCCATATACTTCATTCACTTCTCCGAAATGCCCCATATCACTGAGGAATATGGTCGTTTTTACAACATGTTCGAATGTTATATGGGCTTCTTCGAGTACTGCTGCAAGGTTTTGCATTACCCGGTGGGTTTCTGTTTTTAAATCGCTCGTGAGCAACTCTCCCGTAGCAGGATCGAAGGCAACCTGACCACTCAGGTAAACCATACCATTTGCTTTAACTGCCTGACTATAAGGACCAATGGGGGCGGGTGCTTTCGGGGTATTGATGACTTGTTTTGACATGGATACTTTATTTATGCCGGCAATTTGGTGTTTTTCTATCAACCCACCAACCTAAATTTGCAAGATGCAAATAGTGGTAAAAGGAACAACAGAGCAATACCAGGAATTTTTATCAAAACCCATACCGGCTGGTTGCCAGATTTACAGGTATGGTTATGATAGTTTGCCCGAACAAAAAGCGATCTGGTTCAATCTAAATTTTGAAGAAGATGACCAGCCGATTCCTGAAGCGGGCGACAGTATTGTTTTTGCGAATGCTGTGCTGCTTACTCAGTCTGAATTACCTCCGAATTACGTGCGCATCAATGCATGGAATGGTTTTTTGCAAAGACCAATTGTAGAACTTGTAGCTGGTGGTCATGAAGAAGAAGTAAAAGACATATTGAATCAGCTACATTGGCCCTATACGTTTGTACCTGATGTACCTGGTATGATTACAGCAAGGGTAATTTCTATGATTATTAATGAAGCTTATTTTGCCTGGGGCGATAATGTGAGTAGTAAGGCGGATATAGATACAGCGATGAAACTGGGTACTAATTATCCGATGGGTCCTTTTGAATGGTGTGAAAAAATTGGGATCGAAAAGGTTTACAAGTTATTGTCGATGCTTTCAGAAGAAGACAAGCGCTATACCCCTGCGCCGGCTCTTGAAAATGAATATGTACAATCGATTGCCGCAAAATGAGTTATATCCTAAATATTGATACCGCAACTGAGAGTGCCAGTGTTTGCCTTAGCAAAGAGGATACTGTGTTGTTTATGCTGACAAGCGATGATCAAAAAAACCATGCTGGTTTTATTCAACCCGCCATTGCTGAAATTTTACAAAAATCTGACCTCCAACTTACCGACTTGTCAGCGATTGCAGTTACTGGCGGTCCGGGTAGCTATACAGGATTAAGGGTTGGCATGGCCACGGCCAAGGGTCTATGCTTTGCTATAAATAAACCCCTGATCATAGTAAACACACTGGAAGTAATGGCTATTGCTGCCATAGAAGCTGTGGATGAGGCTATTAGCTGTTTTTGTCCACTAATAGATGCCAGGAGAATGGAAGTATTTACGGCCATTTACAACCGAGAACTCAAAGTTCGGTTGGAACCACAGGCACTGGTATTGGAAGAGCAAACGTTTGCGGATTTTTTGGAGAAGGAAACTGTTTGTTTTTCAGGATCAGGAATGAAAAAATTAAGCAAATTTTTATCCCACCCAAATGCCCGTTTTGAGGAGGTGAAACATGATAGTAGTCACCTTGCTTCCCTTTCGCTAAAAGCCTTTTTCCGAAAGGATTTCGCCGACCTTGCTTACAGCGAACCATTGTATCTCAAGCCATTTTTTGATACGGCGAAAAAGTGAACAAACACGTCAAAAATCTTGGACCTAAAAAATATGCCTATAAAGTATAAAGATTTATATATCTTTATAAGTGCAATTTTAGTTTGTTAACCCCCCATCATAACTTAATTGTCATGAGTCAATCATTACAATCCGTTGTATTAAACAACGGCAAAAACGCGGTAAAGGTGGACTTCCTCCATACGAAGAAGGCTGCTTTGATACTCCGCTCGATCAACCACAAGCTCCGACAGCAAATCATCAAATTACTCGACGATCATCAAAAAATGACGGTTACAGAAATTTATGTAAAGCTTAGGCTGGAGCAATCTGTAGCTTCACAACACCTCGCCATCCTCCGACGAGCCGGTATTGTAAGTACTACAAGAGACGGTAAGTTCATCTTCTATTCAGTCAACTACAGCCGATTATCCGAAGTAGTCGGGTTTGTAGAATCGCTGGTTGGTTGACAGTTTAACTGACAAAACGCCTGTTTTTCCATAATTCATAAGGGTCTGGCCTGATCCTTGGGTGTATCTTTGCCTAAACTCGCCAAAATATGTTTGTAAAACAACTATATACTGGCTGTCTCAGCGAAGCAGCCTATTATATTGAAAGTGATGGAATCGCAGCAGTGATAGACCCTATGCGCGACATTGAAGCGTATACCAGCCTTGCAAGAGAAAGGAACAGCAAAATAAAATACATTTTCGAAACGCATTTTCATGCCGATTTTGTAAGTGGCCACCTTGATCTTGCTGCTGCAACAGGTGCTACAATTGTTTATGGACCAGCCACCCAAACCAACTTCCCTGTTCATGTTGCAAAGGATGGGGAGGTATTTTCTATAGGAAAACTGAGTATAACTGTATTACACACACCAGGTCATACTCTGGAGAGCAGTTGTTATTTATTGAAAGAGGAAACTGGTAAAGATTATGCCCTCTTTACCGGTGATACTTTGTTTGTTGGTGATGTTGGTAGACCCGATCTTGCCCAAAAAACAAATGAAATAACAACGGAAGACCTTGCGGGAATGATGTACGAAAGTATTCAAACCAAAATACTTCCGCTGGCAGATGAAATCATTGTTTATCCTGCTCATGGTGCCGGTAGCAGTTGCGGCAAAAACCTTGGTCCTGAAACATTCAGTACCATTGGTGAACAGAAAAAAAGTAACTACGCCTTACAACAACAGAGTAAAGAGGACTTTATTAAAGCGGTTACAGAAGGATTAGCAGCTCCTCCTCAATATTTTCCGATTAATGCCCGCATCAATAAAGAAGGATATAATAATCTTGAAGCCGTGCTGGCCACAGGTATGAATACCTTAGATATTCCAGCTTTCAAACTTAAAATGAAAGACCCGAATGTAATCATCGTTGACACCAGAAAAGCCGATGTATTTACAGAAGGTTTTGTTCCAGGCTCCATCTTTATCGGACTTGAAGGTCGCTTTGCGGAATGGGCAGGTAGTTTGTTACCATTCGATAAAGAAATTGTTTTGGTTACTGAAACCGGCAGTGAAAAAGAAAGTATCATCAGATTAACCCGCGTCGGCTTCGAAAAATTTGGTGGGCATTTGTCCGGTGGTTTTGAAACCTGGAAAAATAACCAGGAACAAATTGATATGATCATTGATGTAGAAGCAGATGAATTGGCGATGGATATGCCATTCGATGACCAACTGGTTATTGTAGATGTTCGAAAAGTACCGGAATATGCAGATGGCCATATCAAAGAAGCACTGAACATTCCTTTAGATGAACTGACGGACCCAGGTAGTATGGCAAACCTCGAAGACAACCATAATATCTATGTGCATTGTGCAGGCGGATACAGAAGTGTTATTGCAGCCTCTCTCATGAAAAGACAAGGCATCCATAACCTCCGCAATGTAGTAGGCGGCTGGGGCAAGATAAAAGAACTGACGGATAAGTTTGATTTTGAAAAATCGAAAGAAGTACTGAATTGATGGCTGATGTCTGATGTCTGATGTCGGATTTAGGGGACATTCCAGGAACTTTGTTAACTTGGATTCCCAAAAATTGTCCGACATCCGACATCCGACATCCGACATCCGACATCCAACATCCGACATCCGACATTTATCTTAAACCATTAAATGCTCATACTTCCCCGCCTCATGCGACCATTTCCATCTTCTGTGGCTCCATAAGTAATTCGCGGGTATTTTTCGTACAGATTCTTCTACTTTCTTTACCAGTAGTTTTGTTAGGGCACCATCCGGATAATCATTAGGGGTGGTTGTTACCAGTTCAAAATCGAGGCGGTAATGGCCTCTTTTTATTTTATAGAAATGAGCGTATACAATCGCGGTATTGTTCATTTTAGCACCTTTCTCCGGCCCTCTTGCAAAGGGCGCAGGTTTACCAAAGAAATTGGTCCAATATGCTTTCCCCGGATTACCAGGATTTTGATCTGCTACCAAACCCAATGCATACCTGTTTTTTGCATACTGGTGAAAATTGCTTTTGAACTCACTTGCCGGTACCAATAGACTACCAAATTTGGTACGCAGGCGATAAATTAATTTGTCGAATACTTTGTTACTTAAAGGCATGTAGACACCAATAAAGGGGAATTTACTATCCAATGAAACTCCAAGATTAGCATACTCCCAGTTAAAATAATGTCCGGAAACAATTTCTACATTCTGGTTACCGGCATATAAATCATTCAGTACATCAATGTTGATGGTAAATCTTTTCCTGAACCTTTGCTCGGAAACAGATAACAGTTTGATGATTTCAATAAAACTATCAATAAAATTATGATAGAAATCTTTCGCTATTCTTTCTCTTTCGGCTGTTGTCTTTTCCGGAAAAGCAATTTTCAGGTTATCAAACACTACCTTTTTCCGATAGCCGATAACACAATACACAAGCATGTACAAAGCGTCACTGATCAAATACAATATACGCCAGGGCAATAACGATAAAAGGTAAAATAGTCCGTAAACAATGGGGTACATTCGGTGAATTTTTGATCTTTTAATTTTTGATCTTTGAATTTTTGGCCTTTGAATTCAAATCAAGAAATCAAAGATCAAAAAATCAACGATCACAAAATAATATTCTGCAGCAGTTCGCTTTTGCCCTGGTGGTCAGTGTTATAGTGCAGGCCCCTGCTTTCTTTTCTGAATTGCGCACCTTTTACTATCAGGTAACCCACTGTTATCAGGTTTCGCAATTCACACAATTGGGGCGACACTTTTGTTGACCGGTATAATGCTTCTGTTTCGGTATATAATAAATCGAGTCTTTTCATAGCACGCTCCAAACGCACATCAGTTCTAACGATTCCGACATAATCGCTCATGATTTGTTGTAATTCTTTAAGACTCTGCGTTATCAGGATCATTTCTCTTGGGTCTGTTGTACCGGTTGTTTTCCAGTCGGGAATGGTAGTTTCAAAAGAAATATTTACAACTGCTTCTATACTATCCAGGTAACAACGATGTCCGAATACCATTGCTTCCAGCAGACTATTACTTGCTAAACGATTTGCGCCGTGTAAGCCTGTGCTGGCACATTCTCCGCATGCATAAAGGTTTCTGATAGAAGTTCTTCCCCATTCATCCGTTTTAATTCCACCACAACTATAATGTGCCGCAGGAGCAACAGGTATCATTTGTTGCATAACATCTACTCCAATGCTCAGACATTTTTCATAAATATTGGGGAAATGATGAATAAATTTCTCTTTATCCATGTGGCGACAATCGAGGTAAACATGTTCAGTACCTGTTTGCTTCATTTCATTATCGATAGCGCGTGCTACAATATCACGTGGTGCAAGATCTTTACGGGAATCATATTTTTCCATAAATGCTTCACCGTATTTATTTCGGAGAATACCCCCATCACCCCTTACTGCCTCTGTAATCAGAAAAGATGGGGATATACCTGGTTCATATAGGGCAGTTGGATGGAACTGTATGAATTCCATATTCTCTATCCTCCCTTTCGCACGATAAACCATTGCAATACCATCTCCGGTGGCAATTTTAGGATTGGTAGTGGTACGGTATGCTTGTCCGCACCCACCAGTGGCGAGCAAGGTAACTTTTGCGAGTATCTTTTCAATTTGATTGGTATGGAGATTCAACACATACACGCCATAGCAGGTAATATCTGTTGTTGATTTGGTAACGAGGTATCCCAAATGGTGTTGAGTTAGTATATCAACGACAAAACAATGATTGATCAATTCAATATTCTTTACCTGAGCAAGCTCTTCCAGTAATGCCCGCTCCATTTCTTGCCCTGTTACATCTTTATGGTGCAATATCCTGTTTTCACTATGCCCACCTTCTTTACCCAAACTATATTCGCCGCTTTCGTTTTTATCGAATTCCGCACCATAGGAAATTATTTCTTTGATGCGTTCAGGACCTTCTTTTACGACTATTTCTACTATAGCTTCATTACATAAGCCATCACCAGCTATCAGGGTATCTTCAATATGTTTATCGTAACTGTCTCTGTTCTCATCCCAAACACCTGCGATACCGCCTTGGGCATATTTGGTATTGGTTTCATCGGCCTGGGTTTTGGTGATGACGGTCACTTTTTTATCAGGAAACTGACGCGCCGTTTTAAGTGCATAAGTTAAACCTGCGATTCCTGATCCTATAACTAAAAAATCTGTTTGCATAATCGCTTCTTTCGCTCTGCGTAATCTCTGCGCTCTCACTTCTCTGCGGTGAAAAAAAGCTTACGATAATAATATAAGCTATTTTTCACCGCAGAGAACAAGAGAAAAAGAGATTACGCAGGGTTCTTATTTATGATGCCGGCTCAACCCAGGCATCGTTTTCTTTTAAAATATTAATCAGCTCATCTACCGCCACCTCACTGGCTACATTTCTTTTTACTACTTCCTTGCCTTTATATAAGGTAATTTTTCCAACACCGCTACCTACATAGCCAAAGTCTGCATCTGCCATTTCACCGGGACCATTTACAATACAACCCATGATGGCAATTTTAACACCTTTCAAATGGTTGGTAACAGAACGAATTTTTGCAGTGGTCTCCTGCAGATCAAATAAAGTTCGGCCACAGCTTGGACAGGATATATATTCCGTTTTAGAAATACGCGTACGTGTTGCCTGTAATATGCTGAATGCGGTTGAATTAATGAATTGTTCTACGGATGTATTAGAGATATAATTCCTGCCACTTGTATCTGCACTGGCTGAAGAAGCCTGCTGGTAGCTGTTTGTGGTCATACCAAAACATACACCGTCTCCAAACCCATCTAATAATAATGCTCCTGCTTCGGTTGCATAATGAATTAAGTGCTCATCCGTTGTTTGCCAGTTGCTGTCTACTATCAATACCACCGGATTGTTTATTTTTTGTTCCTCCAGTTCCATCAGCATTCTCCGCACCGATGGCATGGCGTGGTTATTGGTACTGCTTAAACAAAGAACAGCAGTGGTATCTTTAGCGATTTGCTCCAGAGCATTTGTTGAAACAGTTGTTCCATCATTGTAACAATCAATCATTACAAAATTCAGCCAATCACTTTTGATGTTTCCGGAGAGATAAGTGTCAAGTCCATCTATAGGAAAATATTTGGACTGATCCTTTGCCAGTTTCCAGGCTTGAGGGTAAACAATCACTTTTAATGTGCCTGGCAAAGCAAAATCGAGTAGTTGATCGCCGGTGAAAATATAATCAGCAGCAGTATCACTGATATTCCATTTATCGGTAGCTGCATCGTATTGGTACCCGACCCTTTCCAAAGTAGCCGGAACGATCTCCCCTGCTTTACTCAGATCGGCTATTACAACAGGAACTTGTTTACCTCCTATATTGCCCACTTCGATGGATATTCTGCGCTTATAATTAAACGGATCGTAAGGTATTTTTTCAATAGCAGGTATTGGGGATGCCGTACTTGTTTTTGCTGTATACCTCTTAACCAGGTCTTTACAAACCGGTATTTCAAATTCGGGGTCTTCTGTTAAACTTACACGAACAGTATCACCAATTCCATCTTCTAATAAAGTACCAATACCTGCAGCGCTTTTTACTCGACCGTCTTCACCATCACCAGCTTCTGTAACACCCAAATGCAGAGGATAACATTCGCCAAATTCAGCATCCATTTGCTGAATCAGTAAGCGATAGGCTTGTACCATCACCTGTGGGTTACTGGCTTTCATGCTCAATACAATATTATGAAAGCTCTCATACCGGGCAATACGTAAAAACTCCATCGCACTTTCTACCATACCCATCGGTGTATCACCATAACGGCTCATGATGCGGTCGCTCAAAGAACCATGGTTGGTGCCGATACGCATGGCGGTACCATGTTCTTTACAGATACGAACCAGTGGCGTAAATTTTTCCTGAATCCTTTCTATCTCTTCGGCGTAATCTGCATCGGTATATTCAATCAATTCGAATTTCTTCTTATCAACATAATTACCCGGGTTCACCCTTACTTTTTCTACTATTCTGGCAGCTATTTCAGCGGCATTGGGGGTGAAATGAATATCGGCCACCAGAGGTGTGTTATATCCTCTTTTCCTTAGCTCATTTTTAATATGTAGCAGGTTTTCTGCCTCTTTTTTGCTGGGGGCAGTAATACGTACCAGTTCGGCACCAGCTTCTATGCAACGGATACTTTGTTCCACCGTAGCCAGGGTATCCATGGTATCGGTAGTGGTCATGGTTTGTAGGCGGATGGGATGAAAATTACCCATCAACAGGTCTCCGATACGTACTTCCCTAGTCTTTAAGCGTTTATATTCCGTAAGTGAGTGACAATATGCCTGCATAATCTGTAAATGAAGTACAAATTTAACAGTAAAAGGGGAGAATGGTTGGGTTCCATAAAGGTTTAACCTAGCGTAAACCTTAAGCAAAATGCAAATGCCTATCCAAAGCAGAAGGTTGCTTTAACCCTGCTTCGCCACTTTCTCTATCGTCAGCCCCTGAATGATGATGCTAAAGAGCACACAGAAATAAGTGGTGATCAATAAAATATTTTTGGTTTCACTATCCGGTAACGAAAGCACCAATGCCAGCGAAAGTCCGCCACGCAGACCTCCCCAACTGATTACTTTAGCTTCCTTATTGGTTAGTTTCATGAGTCTGGGGAAAACCAGATGTGGTAAGTAAACGATGATGAACCTGGACCCCAATACAATAAATACGGAGATTAAGCCGACCAGTACATATTTGGTTTCAAAGTCTATCACAATCAATACAAATGCAATGAGGATGAATAAAATGGCATTGAGTATTACATCTACCAGTTCCCAGAATTTATGCACATATTCCTGCGTGGTATCACTCATGGCAATTTCCTGCCTGAAATTACCCACCATCAAACCCATTACCACCATGGCCAATGCACCGGAAATATGGAAATAGTTAAACAATCCATAGCCAGCCATTACAAATGCCAGTGTAAGCAGAATTTCTGTTTCGTAATGGTCTATTGATTTTAACAGCAGGTGCAGAAAATAACCAAATACCAATCCCATACCAATACCGCCTATGGCTTCCTGTACAAAGAGCCAGCCGAAATGACCAAAGCTGAATACCCCGGTATTTAACGTGTCTAATAAAGCAATAAATACCACTACTCCAACACCATCGTTAAACAGGCTTTCACCTACAATAGTGTATTCTGTTTTTTTAGGCACATTGGCTTTGGTAAGAATACCCAATACGGCAATGGGGTCTGTAGGAGAAATCAATGCGCCAAAGAGTAGGCAGTAAATAAAACTTACCTGCAGACCAAATGCCTGGGTGATCCCATAAAAAAGTCCCGCAATAATTATTGTAGACAGCAACACGCCCCCACCTGCAAATGCGGCAATGGGTTTAATCTGCTGTTTCAGGTTGTTCCAGTTGGTATGTAAAGCACCAGCAAATAATAAAAAGCCTAACAGGTAATTGAGGATGATCTTATCAAGATGCGCCTGTTCAATATAGGTTTGAATTTGTTCTGTTTGAATATTGAGCCAAAGTTTTGAACTGATTACACCAATTGACAAAATGGTTGATAGAAAAAATAACCCTATAACAAAGGGCAGTTTTAAAAACCGCTGATTGATATAGGCAAATGCTGCAGATAGGCAAATAAGTACGGTTAGTGCTAAGTAAATCGTCATTTAGCTGTTTTGCCAAAGATACGGTTGTTGCCTAATAAGTGAAAAGATGCACGTAACCGCAAACATGAAATACATCTTGCGCGGAAAGGTTCTTTTCTATCTAAAGTATATCAGGATTTGGATCGTTTCTTTGATGATTTTGCTCTCCCATTAAAGTCGAGACAGATCCCTATCCAAAATTGGAAGTCTTTTTTAGTTTTAAAACCGATTGGCTCAACATAACAATAGCCCTTCATTTCTTTTCCTTTCATGATCATGGGCAAATATCCGTTTCGCTCTGCCAGTTCTTCCGTTAAAACCGGATCGTAACGACACATCAGGTTGTCACCACTTACGTTTACACACATTTTATCATTAACCATAAACGCAATTCCTCGAAACATTTCCTTCTCTTCAATATTAAGTGAGGTAACCTGTGCAAGGTATTCCCGTACCCTGTCTGCCAGTTTTGTATCGTATGCCATTGAAATTACTTGAGTTGATGATGAATAATACCTGTTGAAATTAACCCCCAAGATGCACTTAAAAAGACCGCCTGTATAAAATTTCGAAAAACTTTACTCGATTTTGAATTTTCTATATTGAATTGCCTGTGTTGGTTCTGCAATTAGACTCAGAAGCACGAGAGCTCCTACTAACAACAACTGCAATTTTACATTCAACCATAAATGCATTAAAAAAGCCTGCATTCTAACGAATACAGGCTTAACGAAAAACGCCAAAACAAAATGTGTATGAGAATTAGTTCTTTCCTTTCTCTTTAATCCATATCTGAGAAGCCAGTGGTCTGTTTTGTATACGCTGCGGTGGCTCATTGGCTTCTACAGGCAAGGTGGTAGTTACTGCTGCTGGCTCTTTACCATCAAGACGGTTAGTGCGGGCATAATTAGGAATAGCCACCAATGGTGTACCATCTTCCCACTGTCCCTTAATCACCATCATTCCTCTCAGGAAATTATCTCTCCATTCGATCGCCAAAGGTTTTTTGGTATCAATGGCTTTGTTAATGTCTTGTCCATCTGCAGTTTCCACATTATAAATCAATGGCCCAAAACGCAGTGCCACACGACCCTGGTTGGCTTCGATTCTTTTATCGGCATAAAACTTCTGTACTTCCATTGGCATTTCCAGTTCAATCTTATCCCCTTTTTTCCAAACTCGCTTAATTGCCACGTATCCTTTTTCTATTACCACAGGAACAGCTTTGCCATTCACTTTCAGGTATTTCAGTCCCTTTACTTCTTTATCAGGCGTGTACAATTCACTGGTTGTTCTGTTTGGAACACGAACATATACCGTAAATTCTTTGCTTACTTTAGGATTCACCGTAATAGCTACTGCACCTTCCCAGGGATAATTGGTTTTCTGTATCATCTCAATATCTGTCCCTGCAACACGCTCAACATTTATGGTACTTCCGATATACATGTTTACATAAATAGCTTTAGGGTCAGTAACATAGGTCCAGGTTGGCACCATCAATAATGTACGTGGAATATTTCCTACACAGCAAGGACATACATGCCATGGGTCTCTTGGCTGAGCTTCTGATAACCTGTTGGTATAATAAAAATTCTTGCCATCCAGGTCTAATGAGCCCAACAATGCATTGTACATGGTTTCCTCGTAGAGGTCGGCATATTTCGCATCGTGGTATGCCAGGTTCATTTTATACTGGAAGAAAATTAAGCCGGCACTTGAACAGGATTCGCAATAAGCATTGTTGCGTAATGAATAATTCGGACCAAAACCTTCAGATGTTTCTCCACTTCCGATACCTCCGGTGAAATAATATTTTTTATTGATCATATTATTCCACAAACTCATTACTGCACTTTGATAATCCACATCGCCTGTCTCAGCCGCCACATCTGCCATAGCAGAATAGTTATAAGTAGCCCTTACCGCATGACCTACTGCTTCATACTGTTGTTGAACGGGAACATGACTTTGATCGTATTCTGAGCCGTTTTTACGACTATCGAGCAGGAACTTGGCCAGCTTCACATAACTGTCGCCTTTGCCGTTGCCTTCCATATCGTTCACAAAACGTCCAAAACGAACCAATGCCTGCTCCATTTCCTGGTGACCATCATACCATTCTTTTTGTCCCGGACCAGTACCGATATTTTTTACCCAACAATCGGCTAGTCTTTTAGCAGCATCGTATAAGCGTTTGTCTTTACCATTGGTTAATGTATAATGGTTAATAGCAGATTCAATAAAATAACCCGCTACATATCCTTCATGATCACCGCGGTTGCGAGGTGCCCAGCGTTCTTTCCAACGTGTGGTATCACGCAAAGTGTAAGCTGTATGCAAGTATCCATCTGATTCCTGTGCAGCAAGGATGATGGGTATCCATCTTTCCAATGCTTCTTTCATTTTGGCTTGAGCAGCTATAATTTCTTTATCACCCTGAGGATCAACCATCAAAGCAATACAGATTGATTCAACTGTTTGGTGTACCCATGCATTAGAGAATACATATCCTTTATGACGGGCATGAGGCTCTCCGCGTATTGCTTTAGCAGCTTCTATAAAATTATCGAGTCCACCCTGACCAATGGTTAAATCTGTACGTTCATTCTGTGCAATACAATAAGGAATCCAGTTTACGATCATGGCTTTTGCACGATCGTTCCAGAGTTTATTATCGATTTTATATTTTTTGGTGTAGACCACATCCAGTCTGTTCACCGGTGGTGGGTTATGTACTTTTACATTAATCGAAGAAGTTTGTGTGAGATTTCCCTCAGTTGCGGTCATAGCAAGAACATAATCACCAACTGCACTAAAACTTGCAGTCCCTTTAAGAGAACCCGCATCACTAAACTGAACATTACCTGGTCCTGATACTTTTTTCCATTCAATTTTAGAAACTGGAGAAACAGATTTAACCGATGCATCAAGGTATGTTTTACCATTAATGATCAGGTCTCTGTCTATACCAGCCGAAACAAGTGGTTTTGGATTGGCTGAGTTCGGCGATTTTGCTACCACCCACTCTAATAAAGTAGTAACCCCACGATCTGCTGAATCGAGCTCAATACGCATACGCGTTGTGGTTACTTCTTTGAAAGTAGTTGTATTGTATTGATTATTTTCTTTACCCATTCCCTGTGCATTTTCAACAGGAACAAAAGCAGATCCATTCCAATAAGAAATACGGTATTGTTCAGGTAAACGAACATTATTATTGAAGTTCCACCAGAATAAGCCTATTTCACTTGTACTAACCGGCTCCTGCCATTCGTATTGCACCCAGATATTGGCACGGGGAGGACGGTTATTGTTATTGTTAAATCCACCACGGTTATTACCAGCATTAACAGGTGTTTTCTGGTCATTCAATGCATCGACCCCAAACCCTCCGCGACTAGAGCTTGTTTTAGCTACCAGTGCAAGGTTGGGTTTGCTGGTTATTGACTGTTGCGCTTTTACAGTAGTTACCGCACCAAACAATAAGATGGCCTGCAACAATTTTGTAAAAGAGATTCGAATGTTTTTCATTGATCCCGAATTTTGATGATTTATTTTATTGGTACAGGGTCTACATAATACATTTTCTTCACTGCATCTGCTGATAAAAGCGAAAGCTCATTAGCGGGCAGTGTTGTTGTTTTCCATTCATCAGTTGGCAATAACTTTAATACAGTTTCATTGCTTTTTAATACGATTGGAAGATTAAATCCAGGAATACAGTTGGTATACCTATACCTCACAACATTACCATTTACCTGAAATTCAAATTTTGGAATTGCTGTATTTCTTAAGTATTGGTCAAATACTTTACTGTAATCAAAACCTGCTTTTTTTGAAATATAATTTTCTACCTGTGTTGAATTCACGGTTTGGTGGTAGAAATCTTTATTTAATCCGCGAAGTATTTGTCTGAATTTTTCGTTGTTATTGAGGCTGTGTTTTATAGCATGTAATAAATTACCTCCTTTGGGATACATATCGCCACTACCTTGTGCATTTACGCCATAAGTTTGTGGTATGATTGGCTTATCGTTTCTTATGCCATTTCTAATACCTACATTATATTCATTTGCTGCCTGCTCGCCGAAAATATAATCAATGAACAATGTTTCACTGTAATTGGTAAAACCTTCATGCACCCACATATCAGCAAGATCATTTGATGTAATATTATTTCCGAACCACTCGTGGCCACTTTCATGAATAACGATAAAGTCCCACTTCAAACCCCATCCGGTTCCTGAACCATCGCGTTTTCTGTAACCAGGTTGGTACCAGTTTCCGTAAGCAACTGCACTCTGGTGTTCCATACCAGTATGTGGTACATCTATTAATTGGTAACCATCTTCATAAAAAGGATAAGGACCGAACCAGTATTCAAAACTTTTCATGGTATTGTGTACTTCCTTCGGCAAATAGTTTTTTGCTTTTTGCTCATTATAATCAAGTACCCAATAGTTAAGGTCCAACTTGCCCTTCTCGCCCTGGTATTCTTCTTTGAAGTTTACATATTTACCAATATAGGGTATGATATTATAGTTATTGATCGGGTTGATTACTTCCCATCTGTAACTCGTAGTACCATCGCCATGTGGTGTTGTTTTTTTAAGACGACCGTTCCCTACTGCCATCAGTGTATCAGGCACACGCATGGTTAATGACGCTCCATTATTGGGCTCATCACTTTGGTGATCTTTACAGGGATACCAGATTGATGCGCCGGCTCCTCCCTGACAGGTAACTGTCATCCATGGTCGACCAAGCGAATCTTTGGTAAAAGTCCACCCACCATCCCAGGGGGCACGGATGGCTTCATGTGGTTTGCCACTATAGCGGATGCTGATTTTTCCTTTTGATCCTTTTTGTTGATTAGGCATATCAATCAACCAAACAGAGCCTGATTTATTGAAACTATATTGTTTCCCTTGCTGATCGGTTACCTCATTAATCTGCAGTGGTTCTTTTAAATCGATCTGCATTTTTCTACCTGCATTGTTTTGTACAACTGTATAACTGATGGTATTGGAACCCTTTAAAGTTTTAGTGGTATAGTCTGGTTGTATTTCCAGATCATATCGTGTTATATCCCACCAGGCTCTTTCGGGTGTAATAGTTCCTCTCAGTGTATCGACCTTGGTTAAAGGACGCTGGTTTTGTGCAACAACAGTTGTAGCACAAAAAATCGAAACGAATGCAAATAAGATTGGGTATTTCATATAATATGCTTTTCTCTCGTGAAGATACTCAGGTATTGAACAGCAAGACCTGCAATATTTTGCAGGCCTTGCTATTGCTTAAAACCTAAACCTAGACTATGAGAAAAAAAACTAATTAGTAGCCGGGGTTCTGCTTCAAATTTGTATTTGTAAGCAATGAGTTAGCCGGTATTGGGAAGATATTCCTGAATGTAGCTGATGGTTTATGAGAGAACCAGCTTTTTCTATGGAATACACCAAAACGGATCAGGTCTTGTCTGCGTTTTGCTTCTGCGGCAAATTCCCATCCTAACTCATCCAGCATTCTTCCGAAAGGAATATCTGCACCACCTTCTACAGTTGTTTGTGCACCATTGGCCCACTCGCCATAAGAGTAGCTACTGCCTTGTTGTAATTGGGCACCAGTTACAATTGCTTTGGCCGGATTGCCGCCAAAATTTCTCTGACGTACCTGTGTTACAATAGTTGCTGCCTGTGCTGCATCACCTGTGCGGAGCAAACATTCAGCTTTCATCATCAGAACATCTGCATAACGCATCAGCGGAAAATCAACACTAGAACCACCACGCATACCTGCTTTGATTTCGTATTTACCAATACGGAAACCCTGGTTAGAGGTACTGGATGCGATACTGGTTACTGTTTTCACGTAGTTGATTACCAGCGCACCTGTTGTAGCATTGTACTGAGGTCCCATGATCCAGGTATCTTTTAAACGCTGGTCATCGGTATCATAAGTATCAATCCACTGTGGAACTGCACAGTTACCGCCCCAAGGCTGTACCTGCATTGGGTAAACCAATTGCATAAGTGGGTCGAGGGTTTTCATGTGCATGTTATTCTCCGTTGCAAAAATCTCATCATAGGGTACGGCAAAAATGATTTCTGGAGAAGTGTCGTTGTTGGTAGCAAAATTGTCTTTATAACGTGTTGTAAGACTATATGCATTTGCTGCGATGATATCATTACATTGTTGTATACACTCTGCCCATTTAGCTGTACCGGTATAAACTTCTGCATTAAGATAAACACGCGCCAGGAATGCTTTTGCCGCCCAACGTGTCATGCGGCCATAAGTTGCTTTAGAAACAACAGGCGACAAATTGGGAATTGCATCAGTAAATTCTTTCACTACAAAATCATATACCTGCTGACGTGTTTTTTGCACTGGCAGACTCGTGTCTTTAAAGTCTGTTACAACAGGCACATTGCCATGGTTATCGAGTAACAGGTAATAATAGTAAGCACGTGCGGCTTTCAATTCTGCGATAATGGCTTCTTTACCAGTAGGAACAGGTATTTCACCTGACTCAATCTGGAACAATACCCTGTTCGCATTGTTGATACCTGAGTAACAGCGATTATACAAGCCATTTGGCTGACCCTGGGTTGGTGTCCAAACATGTTCGTGCATACGGCGATAGGTACCGCCATCAACCCAACCATTAGGACGGGCTGGAGTTACGATCTGATCGGCTGCTTCTTCCTGCAGGTCAAAAAGTCCTTGCCAGCTTGCTGTATTAGCACGCAGTACAGTATAAACAGGAGCTATCAATGCCGGAACATCTTTAGCAGTTGCCTGGAAATTCTGTGCGAGCAATTCAGAATATACTTCCTCATCTAGCTTTGTACAGCTATTCATTAACATGGTACCAGCAAGCGCTGCTGCAAGGAACCATTTATGATTATTTATTCTTTTCATGATTTAGCGTTTCTTTTTTCAGATTATAATGTTACCAATGCACCTAAAGTGAATGTGCGTGTTGTTGGATATTTATCACGCTCATCGTTTCCTGGAGCTAATCCACTTCTGTTTACTTCAGGATCGATTCCTTTATAACCAGTTATGGTAAACATGTTCAATCCTGATGCATAAATGCGCAATGATTTTACATACTTATTACTCTTCAGGTTTACGTTATAACCTAAAGTGATGTTATCTACTTTCCAGTAATCGCCATTTTCTACATAGTAGCTTACATAAGCCTGTGAGTTAGTAAGTCTGGTTTTGCCATATACTTTGTCAAAGGCAGATAAGAGCACATTGTAGTTGCCAAGAATCTGAGGTTGTGAGTTTTCGTAGAACATACGCTGGAAGTTCAGGATCTGGAATCCAAAAGCACCACGCATCAATACACTCAGGTCCCAATTTTTATAACGAACGGTGTTGTTCCAACCTGCATAATACTTAGGTAATCCATTACCCAGGATTTTTTTATCTTCCTGACGCGCCTGGCTATACGGCTTAGGTTTACCATCTGCACCTTCAATGATCCATAAACCATTTGCATCGATATCTACTGATCTGTATCCATGGAAATTACCAATTGGACCTCCGATATCTACGCGGTGGGTATAATCCTGAACCGGCTCACCAGTACCGCCTGCAGTAAAGAAGTTAGCAGTAGTTCTGAACTGATTGTTTGATAAACTAACCAGCTTGTTTGAGTTGGTAGAAAAGTTTACACTTGTTTCCCAAGAGAAATCCTTTTTCTGGATAGCATTGTAATTAATCAATACTTCCACCCCTTTATTCTCCATCACACCAACGTTTGCAAGGATGCTGTTAAATAAATAAGGAGGTACAGGAACACTGTAGTTATACAACATATCGCGGGTAGTACGCTTGTATATATCGATAGTAGTGCTCAGGCGGCCTTTCAGGATAGAAAGGTCTATACCAAAGTTCACCTCTTCTTTTTTCTCCCATCTTAAATCCGGGTTAGGGTTACGAACAGGTGAGAGAGATTGGATCCATACACCGTTATCAAGGAAACGTGTGCCATAATTCAAACTTGTTTGAGACAGATAAGAACTTCCCGGAGCAATACCTGTAACACCAAAACCAGCACGTACTTTCAAATCGTGAATGAACTTAACATCGCGAAGGAACGACTCGTTCTTTACACGCCATGCGGCTGAAATAGCCGGGAATGTACCCCATTTATGGTTGGCGCCAAATTTAGATGAACCTTCACGACGTACACTTGCAGACAATAAATACCTATCGCTGAAATTATAATTGATACGACCGAAGAAACCAATGAGTTTGCTTGATGACTGGAAGCTGCTCATAGAAGCTTCACCTCTTCCTAAAGCATTACCTGCCTGAAGTCTGTTGTAAGAATATTCATCTGTAGGAAAATCCCAGTTCGATACAGAGAAGTCCTCATCCTGAGCATCCTGATAGCTATAACCAGCCAGGGCTACTAAACGATGTTTACCAAAGCTTTTGGTGTAATCCAAAGTAAACTCTAAAAGGTTATCCTCGCTTGCACTAGTGCTTCTGGAAGCATTACCATTTCTGCCATTTTTTGTAGTAGAAACGTGTTTCTTGGTTTCTGAGAAACCAGATAGCGACTCGCTTTTAACATTAGCAACCAATAATTTAGCATTTAACCCACGAGCAATATTTGCTGTAACGCTTGCAGACAAACGGGTTTCCTGTGATTCGTTTCTAGCGAGTGTTTCCATGATATATCCCAGTGGATTATCATAGAAATAGATATTACGTTCTTTCCAGTTACCCTGATAATCATACACACTATCCGTAGGGTTACGGATTACAGACTGGCGGTAAACATAGCTATTGAATCCACCATCATCATTACGCTGACGGCTGATAACATTCAGGTTTACTTTCACCTTACCATCTAACATAGTATGGTTAACGTCTGCTCTTAGTGTTAACTGACGGTTTACAGATTTCAGGAACATACCTTCCCAATTACGGTAGTTAATGTTCGCTGTATAACTGGTTTGTCTGTTACCACCCTGGAATGTAAGGTTATGGGTTTGACTGAATGGAGTCGGTCTTGAAATTTCTTTGAACCAATCTGTATTCAGACCATAATCTATAAATGGATAGCCGTCTTTGCTGAATTGACGAAACTCTTCTGCATTCAAGAAGCGTGGACGTCTTGCGATTGTTTGAATACTTGCATAGGTATTGTATTCCACCACTGATTTTCCACCACCCTGTATTTTACGGGTAGTAATTAGTATTACACCATTGGTACCACGTGTACCATAGATGGCGGCTGCAGATCCGTCTTTCAAAACGTCAATTGACTCAATATCTTCCGGTGAAACCGAGTTTAGGTTTCCGGGAACTCCATCAATCAATACTAATGGCGCTGTTGAAGCATTCAGCGTTGTAATACCACGTAATTGAATTTGTGTACCAGCAGTTGGAGAACCAGAAGAAGTAGATACGGATAAACCGGCTACTTTACCTTGAATTAACTGGGCCGCATCACGCACAAACCCTTTAACAAAGCTTTCCTGTTTAACACTGGCAACGGCGCTGGTTAGGTCGCCTTTCTTTTGTGTTCCATAACCTACCACAACTACTTCATCAAGACTATTAATGTCTTTATTAAGTTTTACGGATAAGGAATTGGTTCCCTTTACAGGCAATGAAAGTGTAACATAGCCAACAAAGCTGATGTCCACAACAGCATCATCTGAAGGAACTGTAATACTGAATTTACCATCTGCATCTGAACTGGTAACTGTAGCAGTATTCTTTACTGATACAGTTGCACCCTGAAGAGGTGCACCAGAAGAAGCGTCCGTAACTACACCCGTAACTGTTTTTGGGGGTCCTCCCAAACGGGCAGTCGCTGCATTTGTAAACAGCAGCGAAAGAAGCAGAAAACATCCAAGTAGATTTTTCATACGCAAGCGTTTTATTAAAGGTCAAATTGACACTTAAAATTATTTTTTAAGTTTCACGCTTCCGGCTAATATTTTAACTAATCCTAAACGTATTTTAACCAGTTTAAATTATACGTCTGAAAGCGTTGATATACAAGGATTGTGTCAAATGAACACTTATATGACTGGCTTGTACGATGCTTTACACAAAAGAGGATTATTGGTTAATAAAGGAAAAGGGAAGGTTAATTTTTGCAAACATTTTGATGCAGCGATTTTTAAAATCACTATTTGTCGATTTCTTACAAAGTTTTATGGTTTATTTTTTCGCAGACTAATCCCGAACACTTTTTAAATACTTTACTGTAGCATCAGGATATTTCGCTATTAAATGCGAGCGAACCAAATTGGCAATATTACCCGCCTGCTCTGTTTGCAGGCTAATAAGTTTAGAGGGCGTTGCCGGCATATGACAATCGATACAGTTATTTACGATAGTTGCTCCCAGTTTGGGTGCCATTTTACAGAACTGCTTACTATTCTGCTGATGACAACTCATACAGCGTGTTGAAAAAACTTTGAGATCGTTTCTTTCTGTTTTGTGTGGATTATGGCAGGTATTACACGACATGATTTCTACCGCTCCCTTGTAACATTTGCTCGCCATCAATAATTGATATTGGTTTCCGTGTACATCTAACTTCGCAGGTTCCTGTTTAACAGTATCGGGTCGGTAAAAATCTTTCAGCAAGTTACCCGGCTTGAAAAGGAAAGGAGAACGAATAGGTTCCCGCAACCCTGAATGACAGGTAGCGCAATTCTCTATCTTCTGTGTACTGGTAAGTTCTTTATAAGTCAAAATATATTTAGCCAGTTTTTCCGCTGGATGTTCCTGTTGATAAGCAACATGTGCAGCAGACGGACCATGGCATCGTTCGCAGTCTATTCCATATATAACCGAATTAGGGTTTAACTGATCTACCCGGTATCCCTTTTCTTCGCGCATTCCTGTACGCTCAACAAAAGATGCATGGCACTCAAAGCAACCGATCGGAATTACGCGATCAAAACGAACCCTATCGGTTGGGTAATTTGGACTATTCACCCAACATTTACCAATAATCGAATAGCTAACGGGCAGTTGGTACACATTACTGTCTTGCCAATACAAATAAGTCTGGGCTTTTCTTCCTGATCCAATTACAATATCAAAGGGAAATGACGCTTTTTGTTGGTCAGCCTCAAAAGCTGTCTGGAAAAATTTTCCTTCACGTGCTTCCATTAAAACCTTTACATCAGTTGTATAATGAAACTGGTTTTCGCCAGCTTGGAAGCTACCCGCTATATTTTCTGCAGTAGCTGAACTTGTGGTGCGATTATGAGCTGTTTGCTTATAAGCGTCTACAATTGCAGCATGACAATTACCACAGGATGATGAACCTGCATAACCAATACCCCGAGGATCTTTAGGCATGGCATGTTTTGCCTGCATACAAAATTGAAACAGGAATGTTGCAAGCACCAGGCAACCTATAACTACAACCCATCTTTTTCCGAACATTCATTAAATATTTAGGCAGTAATGGATTGCTCATTTAAGCATTCCTTGAACCAGAAAATATTTGAAAAGCATCCACTTAATGCTGAAAGTTATGGTTTCAGAATAAGGTGGATGCTTTTAAATGGATTATGATTGGTGTTATTTTTCGTTATAAAATCTCCAGTTTGTTTTAAAATCTTCCGTCAAAGGCTGTCCGGTAAGAATAGCACGTATCATTTCAACTGGCATAGCATTCATAGTAATAATAGCATCATGGTATTGCTTGTAGGTCATTTTACCACTATCTACCAACTCTTTCTTAAGCGCATAAAACTGTCTGCCTCCTGTTAAATAAGCCAATTGATACAATGGCGGATAGCGACCTGTAAATGAACGACGTACTTCTCCTTCTGCATTGGCGCGTTCATGTCCAACCCTGTCTACCAGAAAGTCGATACATTGCTGTGGCGTCCATTTACCCATATGATAATTAAGAGAGAAGATAATTCTTGCACAACGGTGCATGTGCCAGAAAAGCATACCGATTCTATCTTCCGGTGTTTTTGCGAATTTCATGTCCCATAAAATCAACTCCCAGTATAACGACCATCCTTCGGTCCAGAAAGGCGTACCAAAATTGCGGTAGGTTCTGTTACGTGAATTCATAAATTGTTGCAGGTTATGACCGGCAATCAGTTCATGGTGTACGGTAGCTTTAGAGAAATGTGGGTTATTGCCACGCATACTCATCATTCGGTCTTCATATGCCATGGTATTGGTAGGATAAGAAATGATGATATCTGATCCACCTAAAAAGAACGGGTTCTGTAATTGACGCTCGGGCGACATCATCATCATACCCCATGTTTCTTCGGCCAATGGTGGAATGGTGATCAGGTTATTCTTTTTGAGAAAATCAATCGATTCGTTATATAACTTCAAAATAGCTTCCGGTTGCTGACCTGCCGGTACATAAGCATTCTTTACTTTTTCCTGAGCTGCTTTCCAGTCATCACCAAAACCCATTTCCCTAGATGCTTTCAACAATTCCGCATCACACCATGCAAATTCTTTATTCGCAATATCAATCAATTCTTCAGGTGTATAAGGAATCATTTCATGCTGTAATTGCTTTACCAGGTTATCTCTACCTGCCTGTACACCAACAATACCACTGTTATCGGTAGCGGTAAGTCCGCTGTTGGCTTTGCTTTTCCATACTCCTGCATAAGCCGTGAGGGCCTCATCAAGCGATTTATGAACAGTTGGAACCCACCAGCTAAACATGGGATCGTATCCATTATAAAACTCAAATACACTCTGTGCAGCCAGTTTTATATTGCTGATCAATTCACCGGCAGTATAAACAGATTCTGGTTCAATTACTTTTTCTGCTTTCAGTTTTACCTGCAGTTCTTTCAGTTCTTTGATGATAGCTGCCCATTCTTTAGCCACCTGCTCTCCATTGATTTGGTGTCCTCTCCTACGTGTTTGCTCCAGTGCATATATTTTATCTGCAAAGGGCATCCACTTGCTTATTTTTTTTACTTCTGATTCCTCGGCTACCAGTTGTTCTAACTTAGCCTGCAGGTCTCTTTTAAATAGAATATAATCTGCTTTACATTCTTGAGAAAGTCCTTTAAAATTCACCGCAGCCAGTTTTTTCTGGTAATCTTTTACCAGTTGCTGTAAACGTTGGTTTCTTTCAGGTGAGCCTACTGCATCATTACCACCGCCACCAAAACCACCACCACCGCGGCTGTTTACAGCAGGGGTGTAAAACCTGTTCAATGTTCTGTTATCTGTTGCAAAGCCTTGTATTAGGGAAGGCATTTCCTGACAAGGAACATAAGCTTCTTTTGATACCTGTGCCATTGTTGGCTGTACTGTAGTACACATTGTGCCTGCAGTTAGCAATAGCAGTAAAGAGTAGGTGTGTTTTTTCATGGGTTAACCTTTTGTTGATTTTAGCCACATGAATTCAGCCCATTAACATCGCAGTTGAATTAGCAATCGTAATGGCGTATTTCATATAGCATTTTTGGTTTTGACAATTAATCGAATCTTGCAGGGTCAAAAGCTTTTATATCAATAGTTGTAGGTTTTCTTAATGCTAATTCTGTAATCAGTTTACCGGTTGCAGGACCTAAGCTAAGTCCCATCATTGCATGGCCACCCGCATACAACATGTTGTCATATTTCGCTCCATAGCCAATATAGGGAAGTCCATCCGGCGAACAAGGCCTAAACCCATACCACACTTCTTTCTCTTCAGGCATGCTTAAATTCAGACCTGGCAAATAAGCGGGTACTGATTCCACAATGCCTTTCACCCGGTTCATGTTCACTTTATCATTAATTGCCCCGATTTCCATCGTGCCGCCAAAGCGAAGATCTTTACCCATCGGTGTTATGGCAACCCGTGCTTCACATAAGATCGCAGGTACCTGTAACTGGTTACTGGTATTTTTTTGGGTGAATGAATACCCTTTGCCAGGCATCAATGGTAAATGCAAACCAGCCATTTGTAATAATTGCGGCATCCATGAACCTGCTGCCACTACAAATACATCTGCATCTAGTAAATGATCCCCGGCCTGTATGGATATTATTTTATTCCCTTTTCGGTTAATCTGTTTTACGGCACTACCAGTAACAAAACGAACTCTTTTCTCCTTAAGATAATGGATCAATTGTTCATTCAGTTTATTTGGATACAAATGTGCGTCGCAACGATAATGAACACCACCCAATACATCTAATTTAACATCTGGTTCGAGTTGCTGTACCTGTTCAGCAGAAAGTGCCTCAACATCCAACCCCATTGATCTTGCTTTTTCAGCGAGATGAATTTCTTCTTCTGCTACTTTCTCTGTTTTATAATACATGATGATTCCCTTTTTTTCAAAAGCGAAATCAAAACCAGGTTCCTTGCTCAGTGCTTCATAAAGTTGTTTGCTTAGCAGGTTAATATCGGTGAGTGGTTTTTCTGCTTTTTTTACATTCGACTCATTGGCCGATTTGATAAACTTTAAACCCCAGTTAATCAATTGTCCACTTAATGTCGGCTTTACATAAAAAGGACTTTTTGAATTAAACATCCATCTGATTCCCTGAGCTACTATACCCGGGGCGGCTAAAGGCACGAAATGACTGGGAACAATCATTCCCAGGTTACCATATGAGCAACTATCGCTTAGGTCTGTTTTATCTACAATGGTAACATCACAACCTTCCTGAACCAGGTAGTATGCCGAGCTTAGTCCGATAATGCCTCCGCCTATAATAACAACTTTCATAAATAAATCAGTTCAATAATCATATAACCTGGAAACCGTGTGCATAGGGGTCTTCATCATCAATGATGATGGTGTTATAGCCAGTTACAATTGCCCATCCTTCAATACTTGGAACAATAGCTGGCTGTCCGTTAACGGTTGTCTCTGCTTCTATTCTTCCGGTAAACGTTGAGCCGATAATGCTTTCATGAATAAACGCGTCCCCCTTCTTTAATTTACCTTTTGCATACCATTGTGCCATTCTCGCTGAAGTTCCTGTGCCGCAAGGTGAACGATCAATCGCTTTATCTCCGTAGAAAACAGCGTTACGTGCAGTTGATGCAGGCGATAATGTTTTACCTGTCCATAATAAATGGCTCAATCCTTTGATATTTTCATTTTCAGGATGAATGAAACTGTATTTTTCATTCAATCTTTTCCTACACTCCCTGCTCCATGAAATAAGTTGATCTGCCGTATGGTTTTCTATCCCGTGAAAATTTGTCTGAGGGTCTACGATTGCATAAAAATTACCCCCATAAGCCACATCAACTTTTATCGGACCCAGATCCGGACATTCAACTTCCAAATCACTGGCATATAAAAATGCCGGAACGTTGGTAAGTTTTACAGATTGTACTTTTTTACCCTCTTGTTTGTATTCAATCAGTACAAGTCCAGCAGGTGTTTCAATGCGAAGCTGACCTGGCTGTTTGGGAATAACAAGTCCTTCTTCAATAGCAATGGTTATAGTACCGATTGTACCATGACCACACATAGGTAAGCAGCCGCTTGTTTCGATAAATAATACACCAATATCATTTTGAGGATCATGAGGCGGGTAAAGTATACTCCCACTCATCATATCATGTCCCCTGGGTTCAAACATGAGTCCTTTTCTTATCCAGTCGTATTGAGCAAGAAAATGTAATCGTTTTTCCATCATGGAATTCCCTTCCAATAATGGACCACCGCCGGCTACCAGTCTAACAGGATTACCGCAGGTATGAGCATCAATGCAGAAAAATTTCTTATGCGCCATTAGCAAACATCAGGTTCAAAAACTAAACAATTGGTTCTCTGGTAAATTCGCCATTTACTTTTCTCATTATGCCTGCTTCATTTGCATTCTGTAAGTAAATGGGTAAAAGGTTTTGTGGACAATCCTGATAACATACAGGGCGCACAAATCTTCTGATTGCTTCAGTTCCTACAGAAGTAGTTCTTGCATCTGTGGTTGCAGGGAATGGTCCACCATGTACCATAGCATGACATACTTCAACACCCGTTGGTACATTGTTGAAGATTAGTCTTCCAACCTTCTGTTGCAAAATATCGATCGTTGAACTAAATAGTAGTAATTCTTCGGTGTTACCGAATACAGAACCGGTTAACTGTCCATGTAAAGATTGCAAAGCAGCGTTAAGTTGTGTTTTATCATCACATACCACGATTGTTGAACATGGACCGAACACTTCCTGTTGCAGGTTTTCATCAGCTATAAAATCAGCAGCATTTACGGATAACAATGCAGGACTAGCTTTATAACTAGCAGAAAGGTCTTCACCAGCGTACAACTGTTTAACCCCTTTCGCTCCACCTGTTTTATTTCGATCGCTATAATAGGATTTACAGATTACCTGATTTAACATGGTTCCCGGGGCTGCATTAGAAAGAGCAGCAATGAGTGATTCAACAAATGCATCCGAAGCATCGGATTTGATCAGGAATAAAAGTCCGGGGTTGGTACAAAACTGACCAACACCAAGTGTCATCGAACCTGCGATAGAGGCTGCCGTTTCACTTATTCTTGCTGCCAATGTTTCTGGTAATAATACAACCGGATTTATGCTACTCATTTCAGCATATAATGGGATTGGTTGTTTTCTTTTTTGTGTAACCGTAGCATACAATGCCATACCAGCACGATAGGACCCGGTAAAACCAATGGCTTTAACAGCCGGCTCCATAGCTAGTTTTTGTCCAAGTGTGGCCCCTTCTCCATTAAGTGAAGAAAACACCCCATCAGGCATTCCTGATTTTTTAGCAGCTTGCTGTATTGCAGTTGCCATTAACTCATTGGTGCCCGCGTGTGAACTATGTGCTTTTACTATTACCGGACAGCCTGCAGCGAGTGCAGAGGCGGTATCACCGCCTGCAGTAGAAAATGCAAAAGGAAAATTACTTGCAGCAAAAACCACTACTGGGCCAACTGGCTGTAATAATCTGCGTATATCAGATCTTGGGAGTGGTTTTCGGTCTGGTAAAGCAGTATCGATAACAGCATCGGCCCATGATCCTTCACGCAAAAGAGTGGCAAAAAGTTTTAATTGATTCATGGTTCTGTCTCTCTCACCCGTTAATCGGGCAAGTGGCAAGCCTGTTTCAAGGTTTGCACGCTCCAGCAAATTATCTCCAATCAATAAAATTTTTTCTGCAATGGTTTCTAAAAATATGGCGCGTTGCAGATAAGTTGTTTTACTGTATATGTCAAAAGCAGCTACCGATTTGGCGATAGCTGCTTCAACTTCTTCTTCTGTTGCTATATGAAACGAACCAGGGAGTAAAGTTCCTTGTAAAGTGCTGAAAGATTCAAATGTTTCAGCTCCCTTTTTGGTTGATTCGTATCCGATTATATTATGCCCATGCAGCATCCTTCTTAGTTTTCAGGTTTAAATAATCAGGCAATATAGGACGGTTTGCCAATGCTTTTTCAATTACCGCTGATACAGCTTTTAATTCTTCTCCTTCGAGTGGTAAGCGTGGTGCACGAACATGTGCTGTGCCAATACCTGTATATTGGGCTGCCAGTTTAATATACTGTACCAGTTTTGGATGAATATCCAATTCGAGTACTGGCAGGAACCACCGGTAAATTTTGAGTGCTTCTTCGATCCTGCCTGCTTTTACCAAATGAAAAATCGCTACTGTTTCTGCGGGGAATGCGTCAACCAGACCAGCTACCCACCCATGGGCTCCCATGCAAAGACTTTCCATTGCCAATGGGTCAACCCCTGTAAGAACACTGTAGCGATCACCAAAACGATTAATCATACGTGTAACATTCGATATATCACGTGTAGATTCTTTCACCGCTTGTATATTTTCATACGGCGTCATTGCCTCAAACATATCCAGTGTAACCATGATTTTATAGTCAACCGGATTATTATAAATCATAATTGGCAGAGAAGTAGCTTTAGCCACAGCTTTGAAATACTCCAGCGTCTCCTTGCTGTCAGCATTATAACGCATTGGGGGCAGGAGCATCAGTCCATCTGCACCATTTTTTTCTGAATCTTTTGCCAATTGTATGGCAGCTTTGGTTGTTTGCTCTGCGATGTTGATGATTACAGGAAAATCGTCGGGGATCATTTCTTTGGAATAAAACAATAAATCCCTTTTCTCTTCATTAGACAAAGAACTTGCCTCTCCAAGTGAACCACCTAAAATAATGCCATCAACACCTGCATCCATCTGTGCCTGTAGATTGATTTTATACACTTCAAAATCTACAGAATCATCTGCTTTAAATGGAGTCAGGAGTGCAGGATAAACACCCTTCCATGTTACTTTAGCCATACAGTTTATTTTATTATTGCAAAACTAACAGGAACTTTTGCGTGCCTGTTTTTCGGTATTAATAAATTCTATACAGATTTTAACTGCTTTTTTATTTACGCTTATGATACCGGTTATTATCTCATCTTTTATTTACTATGCCCATACAATTTTTAATCATATTTGGTTACTTCAGATTCAGCTCACTTCATTTCCACAGCATCTCTGTTGAAAAGGATGTTTAAATGCGTTAAGTTGTTCCTTGTTTAAATTTATAAAACAAAACCTCCCTATCTCCCGTTTATTTAACACAAACCCTGTATTTCACCTTTTCTTACTACCTGAGCGGTCATTTTAGAAGATCGTTCTATAAAAAGCTTAATTCAGTCTAAAGAAGCACTGTTCCGCATATTTTACCTTCCCGAAAAAAACCGCTTTTTATCCTTTTCAAATATATTAATATTAAGCGTTAATTTGACACTAAATATACCTGTATTGGATTTAAGGATGAATTTAAATAAAATTTAATCTTTCCCAGTCTTTTCAGTAGCTTATATGTAATGGTTTATTAAATCTGAATTACACGCAGCATATCTAATATATTAACTGTCTAAGTAGACTTAAGTACTGGTAAGAGATAAAATAGGATATTTCTCTTCTTGAAACACTTAAAACCGTTTCTGATGAAAGTTTTACAATTTACCATTCCTGTTCCAGGTGATAAAAACATCATCGTCCAACACGACCTGCTGCCTTATTTCTATCCTCATCTGCACAGACATGATGAGATCCAGCTAACCTGGATACAAAAAGGCGAAGGCACTTTAGTGGTAGATAATAACATGTATTCATTTGGCCCTAACGAAATTTATTACCTGGGTGCGAATCAGCCACATGTTTTCAAGAGCGACCCCATGTATTTTTCTCCGAAAAGCAAACGCAAAGTGCAAGCCATTACTATTCACTTTAATCCCAATGGAAAACTCGCTTCGCTTTTTGATTTGGCGGAAATGAAACATATTCAAACATTCCTACAAAAACACAATAACGGGTTTGTTGTTCCTTCAGAACAGGTATCCGATATCTCGCATAGAATTCAGCAGGTAAGTAAAAACTCGGGGACAGATCAGATGCTTGCCTTCATCGATTTATTCAAAAAATTTACCAGCATACCAAGGTTAAAAGAATTATCGAGTATATCAAACCTCACCACAGTTAGTGAGCATGATGGAATCAGGTTAAGCCATATATACCATTATATAATGGCAAATTATGCTAAAAATATTACCCTTGAAGATGTGGCCCAACAGGCACACATGACCCCACAAGCTTTTTGTCGTTATTTCAAGAAAAGAACCTTACACACTTTCGTTTCCTTCCTGAATGAAGTCAGGATCAATGAAGCGTGCAAAAAACTAACAACTGGAGATAACGATAGTGTAAGCATTTCAACCATCGCGTATAATTGTGGCTTTAATACTGTTACCAATTTTAACCGGGTATTCAAAACAGTAATCGGCAAATCGCCCAGCGAATATGTTGATGATTATTTCCGAAGTACTTACGAAGAACATACGACTGTATAAAAGGGCAAGGTTTAGTTATAAGCAGTTAGCCATTAGCTATTAGCCTTTTTCAGTTGAAGTAAGTATATACTACTTACGTAAATTGGCTAAAGGCTAATAGCTAACTGCTAAAAAGCTTACTCGGCTGTTGCTAATTCATCGGTATTACGATCTGGTGGATCAACACCCAACAAGCTTTTCACAAAGAAGTCTCTTTTCTTGACCCTGCCATAAGGTCCGCCATCACTGTGTCCCATTCCGGGTACCGCGAGAAAATCGAATGTCTTTCTTGCTTTAATCAAAGCATCTGCAACACGATAAGTTGATTCAGGCGGCACATTCGTATCAGCTTCACCTACAATCAACAATAACTTACCTTTTAATTTATGCGCGTTGGTAATGTTTGATTGTTCCTCATAATGTTTGCCTATCGGATAACCCATCCATTGCTCATTCCACCATTGTTTGTCTACCCGGTTGTCGTGACAACCACAGGCAGACACAGCAGCCTTATACCAGTTAGGATGAAACAATAAACCACCCAGCGAATTTTGTCCACCAGCAGATGTTCCATATAAACCCACTCTCGTAGTATCGGCTTGCGGATACTTTGCCGCCAGTGCGCGCATCCACGAGATTCTGTCCGGGAAGCCTGCATCAGCCAGGTTTTTCCAGCACACATCATGAAAAGCTTTGGATCTGTTTGCAGTACCCATTCCATCGATCTGCACAACAATAAAACCTAGTTCTGCCATACTTTGCATTTCGCCAAAAGCACTAAACGATTTAGGCACGAACGCATCTTGTGGTCCGGCATAAATATTTTCTATAATAGGGTAACGCTTTGAAGGATCGAAATCTGATGGTCTGCAAATTATTCCCCAGATATTGGTAACACCATCCCTTCCCTTTGCATAAAACGGCTCTGGTAACCTGAAACCCGCTGCACGATGTTTACTGATATCCGCTTTCTCAATTTCCATTAGTTCCTTTCCGTCTGCAACCCGCCCCAGCACAGTAACAGGAGGCTGATCAACTGTTGAATAGGTATCCACAAAATATTGCTTATCCGGCGACCAGGTAATCCGGTGATTAAATCCAGGCTTAGTTAAGGTTACCATATTCTTTCCATCGAAACCAATTCGGTAATAATGGAGGAAATAAGGGTCTTCTTCTTTATTCATACCACTCGCCTGAAACCAGATTTCCCGTCTCTTAACATCTACGCTATCTATTGAACGTACCACCCACTCGCCTTTTGTGATTGGGTTCTTTACCGTTCCTTTCCTGGCATCAACCAGGTAAATATGCCTCCAACCATCTTTTTCCGTTACCCATACTATCTCTGCTGTTTCAGGTAAATAATATGTAAAAATGCGTTGTTCATAAATGAATGTGTTGGTCTTTTCATCAACCAGGTTCCGAGTAGTGCCATCATTGGCATTCACTTCGATGATCCGGAATCTTTGGTGACCACGATCTACTCTTTCGTACATAAAATGATCGTTATCCCCTTTATTCCAGTTTAGTTTTGGCGCATCAAAAAAATCGATGATGTCTGTCTGTACTTTTACTACCGACTTATCTGCAACTTTTATTACATGCATTTCATAAGTTGAAAAATCATCACCAGGTTGTTTATACGGACGCTCTTTCATTTCTCCACGGGTGGTGCCAGGTACTGATGTAAGTACATAGTATACTGGTTTATCAACTACCCGCTTAATTTTATAAGCTACCAGGTACTTGCTATCCGGAGACCAGGTAATGTCTCCATAAGGCAAGGCTGCTGTTCCATCGGTTGTAAATTGCACAGCCGCACCTCCGGATGCAGGCTCTAAATAAATATTGTAGTCCTTTACCGATACATTCCATTGTTTATCAGGAGATGTTCTTGCACCCCGGTTACGTTGCCATCGACCTGCGACCCTTGTTAAGGATGGATATTCGGTTTTATCAACAGGCAATGAATCTATTTTCGACACCTGATAGGATGCCAGGTCTACATCATAAAATTTATTACCTAAGGATATCGCCAATTTTTTTCCGTCAGGATATAAATAGGCATTCCTTATTGGAAGACGATTGGCATCTACTGCTTTTCCCTCCGCTATTTTTATTGCCTCAGCCATTTTTGAAGGATCAAACAAAGGGCGTTTTACTTGTTTAACGGGATCAATAAAAATATATTCTGATTGACTGTCTGGCAATGCATTTCTATACCAAAATGCAGAAGGTCCACTCCAAATTGGATTTACATTCAGCTTAAATGCGGTTCTTCTTGCCAAACTATCTCTCTCATTTGCTGCTTTATACCTAACCAGCATTTCATCACGTGAAGGAGCAAAAGCAGCCAGTGATTTTTGTTGTGCATTCAGTTGCAGACCTGTAACAGCTAACAAAGAAGTAAATAGCAACAACTTTTTCATTATGTATTATTTTTTAGTGGGGATTCGCAATACCGTTATTGAATATTTAGGGAAACTATGCACTACCTGTTTGGTAGTCTGCATTTTACTCTTCATAGCTACCGGAATATATTTCTTAGGTTCTGCGAAAGAATTCTCTGCTTTTGTTTGATCTGATGAGATGGTATAACTGGTATAGACCCCTGTTGCATTAACAGCACCATCAAGTTCTATGGTTGTTTCAAAATCTTCTTCATTGCCATTCACCATTTTAATAATCAGGTCTCCTGTTTCTTTATCACGGCCTGCTATACCAATCAGTTTTTTGGGTTCTGTATAAGACAAGAGTAATTCATCATCAAGGAAACAGTCTACTTTATCGTAACCTACTTCTAACCTGATTTTATACCACCTGCCTGTCTCAATGGGCTTTGCAAGTCTTTTAGCCTGTGATATATTCGCAACCGAATTTTCGTTTACAATTTCAAATATGGTGCTATTGTTTACAAGTGCCCCGATATGAGCCCTTAACATAGAACCAGTACCATTTACTGCAAAAGGAATAATAAAGGCATTGGTTCCTCCTGTTTTTCTTGTTTCCAGTGTTAACGTATAGGTATCGAATGATTGATTTTTCAATATCATTAATCGCTGTGGTCCCTGCGCTGTTTGTGCCATAGCCCCATCCTTCACCAGCCAGTTGCCTCTGATAGATTCCCACTCTTCGGGTTTATTGATAAAATCACTTTGGTAAACAGTACGACCATTTTGTACAACAGTAATATTTCGGTATTCCGTTTGTGTATCCCAGGTTGCCAATCCAATACCCCCTTTGTTTTTGGGTTTTTTAACTGTAGCTTCCGTTTCTTTTAACGATATAACAAAGTTTTCATCTGATCGCTGTTGGTTCATCAGTTGAATCGTGTAATAGGATATCCGAGCAAAACTGCTGTCAGATTTATATTTTATGAGATTTACCGGCCAATGACGGGTGTTTACGTTTTCAAATAAGGGTGCATAGCTCGACATTTTTACCAGATCACCATTATTTTCCATTCCAAGAATATATGCTGCATCATTCAATGCAGCCTGCATATTACCATTTCCAACACCTGCATTGGTTGCATATTCACCTACATATACTTCATAATCGCCACGCTTATATTGATCGAAATGATCGTAGTTGGTGAAAGACCAGAATGCACTTTTGTATGCATGCTCATCTGCTATATCTGTTGTTTTAATACTATCTAGCGTACGACGATTGATATCGCCGATACCCATACTGGATACTATTTTAATATTTGGATATTTTGCTTTTATGGCTTCATGAAAACGGTTGTACCTCTTTGCATACCAGGAACCATGCTGTTCATTGCCTACTTCAACATATTTAAGCGGGAAGGGTTTTGGATGACCATTTTGTGCGCGTATTTTACCCCACTTAGAAGTAACAGGGCCAACAGCATATTCAATTGCATCTAAAACATCATCAATTACAGCCTGTACTTTATCATCGCTGATAAATGTTCCACTCCTAAACTCACAAGATACTCCTGCGTTAAAAACATAGAGGGCATCAGATTGTATGTCTTCACAAAATTGCAAGTATTCATGGTATCCAAAACCATCACTCGACCAGTAACCCCATACACTAAAAGTTCCGGGTCTGTTCTCTAAAGGACCAATTGAATTTTTCCAATTAGGAGCACTCTCCACATTTACTCCTTCCACAAAACAACCTCCCGGCCAACGTAAAAATGCAGGCTTCAAATCTGCAAGGTATTGTGCTAAATCTGCACGCAAGCCATTTGATCTGTTTTTGAAGGTCTTTTTAGGAAACAGTGATACAAAATCAAATGAAATTGTTCCTGTTGATCCAAGCCTGAATGCAAAGCTTGATTTACCATCCGTTTCATTAGCGGTTAAAGTACAACTGTATTTTTTCCATTGATCACTTTTAACAGAGGGGAAAGTATAGGCAGCTATTTCCTTTCCGGAAGAAGATAGCAATACCACTGTTAATGGACCATTGTAATCAATATTTGTTTTCGCATAAAAATTCAGCAGATATGACTCTCCTTTCTTCACATCCATACCCCAAAACCCTTCATTCACAAAATAATCCTTACCCGATCCAGATAGCTGGTCAATTTTTAAAAGTGCGGATTGTGGTGTTGCAGAAGTAAGTGGCTGGTCAGTTGAAATAGTTGCATTTATTTTAGCATTTTCACCTACGCTTAACTTCCAATAGGGCATTGTCGTTTTTACAGGCCAAGGCATTCTCCAATCACTTGCTTTGCCATTCAGGTTATAATGAGGTTTTTTTTCCGGATTGGCATTCAGCATTCCATCTTCTACAATTGATCCCGGAGGAATCCGGCTTTCTTCAAATCCACGATTCTGAATCATCTCCGCATACAAACCTCCTTCTCCACCATGACTAATCTCTTCAAAGAAAATACCATGCAGGTTTGGTGATACGGTATTCTTTACCTTATCTGTGAATATTTTCATGGAAGCTTTTTGCTGCGCATTACTATATACAACCGGTAATAAAAAAACTCCTGCAATCGTTAATCGTAAAGATGAAATCACACCCATAGTCATTTGCTTGAAATTATTTTATAATCCATTCATGTACACCGGTAGCATGTTCTTTCGGCAAGCGAATTTTCATACGAACGGCGGTTGTTTTAACTGGATTAAATTTTACCGTATTGTATTTATCCTTAGCAATTTCATAGGATGTAGTAGTTGTTACCGGAACCCATTTGTCACCCTGCTTGTACAAGATTTCCCAGGAAGCTGGTATTCTGCAACCGCCAAAGGGACTATCATCGTACCAATACACCTGTGACTCAGTTATAGTTTGCTCCCCATCGAAATCATATTGAATCCATTCTTCCGTGTCTTTCTTAGGCCACCAATGCAGGTATAATGCCGACTTATCTTCTGAGCTGGATGGTTCAAACTGGTCGTTCAATGCATTCAACATTCTTGGATTATTAATAGAACTACTCACCCTGCTTTTTGAAGCAATTGTTGGTGCTGGCTTTGGACGCGCTGCTGTTTCAACATAAGGAATCCAGACTACCATTTCGCCGGCACCTCTATTATTCCATGAATAATAGGGGATGGCTTTGATCGGTTCTTCTTTTTTAAGTAATGCGTCTGTATTAAGTTGCCTGCTTGTTGCGCTACCTTTTCCATTCAACAATAAAACGCCATTCAGCATATCTGGATTGAAGGTTTCCATTAGTGATGCCTCCTTAGGTACTACTATATTTTGTACTACTTTATCTGAGTGATCAGGACCTTCTAAACAAAAAACCAATGGGCCGCGTTGTAATGCAAATCTTCCCTGATCATCTTTTACTTTTTCATTTGCAAGAACTTTTTCAATATCCATGGGTAAATTAAAACTTACAACATCCCCTTTTTTCCATGTACGGTTAAACACCGCATAGCCTTTTTCAAGTGAATAGCTTACTGGTTTCCCATTGATGCTTATCTGAATATCCTTTTGTTGCTGATCAGCGAATTTGTATAAGTCGCCGGGAACTGCTTCCTGCCTGGCCCAACCCGGTATCCTCACCCTCAGGGCAAACTCTAATGCTTTCTCTGGATTTAAAGTAATTTTTACACCACCTTGCCATGGGTAGGCAGTTTCCTGGGCAATTTTCAATTTACCTGCCGGTAATGATACATCTGCTTCATTGGTCATAAACAGGTTTACGTAAACATTGTTTTTATCCTGCGCATATACATAACCTGGCACAGAAGGCATAAAACGTGTTACGTTTGAAATACAACATGCACAACCAAACCATGCGCTACGCTGATGTTGCCCCATCGATGCCAATGGGTTGGGGTAGAAGAATTTTTTTCCATCCTGTGCAATGCCTGAAAGCACTCCATTATAAAGCACACGTTCCATTACATCAACATATTTGGCATCACCATGTAATAAAAACATCCTGATGTTCCAATAAACATTGGCAATGGAAGCACATGTTTCTGCATAAGCCGACATATTAGGCAGTTCATATGCAGCCCCAAATGCCTCGCCAGCTCCTGTAGCACCGATGCCACCAGTTAAATACATTTTCTTTGTTACCACATCCGACCAGATATCATCGATGGCTTTTATATAAGATGCATCTCCTGTAAGTGCGGCCACATCTGCCATACCGGTATACATGTATGCAGCGCGTACTGCATGACCAACAGCTTCGTGTTGCTGTACTACAGGTTTGTGTGACTGACTATATTGTGAACCTTTAATCTCATTATTACCGCGGATATCTAAAAAGTATTTAGCCAGATCGAGGTATTCTTTTTTTCCTGTTACACGATACAGTCTTGATAAGCCGGTTTCAATTACCTGGTGACCTGGAAAATAAGGTGCTTTATCATGCAGAAAATCTTTCACAATCAGGTCTGCATTTTTAGTTGCAATATTGAGGAGATTCTTCTTTCCTGTTGAAAGATAATGCGCTGCTGCTGCTTCATATAAATGCCCGGCATTGTATAACTCATGACTTAGATCCGGTGCTTTTTCCCAGCGTTTTGGACTGATCCAGGGATGTAACTTCGCGGGCTTCATTGTGCGGAAAGTGTACAGGTATCCATCTGGTTCCTGGGCTTCGGCAATTATAGCAATGAGTGAGTCAACCGACTTATCTAAATCCGGATTGAATTTTACCTGTAATGCATATGCCGCACCTTCTATTACTTTAAATATATCTGAATCGTCGAACGGATATTCTGTTAATTTTTCTGGAGCCATTTTACCAGCTGCTTTCAGGAAATTATCTACCCTTCCTGTTTCGCGGCATTTCTGTAAAACATAAGGAATGGTTATTTCAGCATTGGTAGTAATACGTGGTGCCCAAAACTGATCATGTACATGTACATGATTAAATGTTACGGGCTGGATTGGATAGTCTTTCACCTGCGCTTTCAGGTTACCTACTGACAATAAAAATCCAGCAACAAAGAATTTACTTTTGGAGCTAAGCATTGTTCAAAATTTATGAATGATCTATTTACCGGTATTTATATAAAATCCGATGTACATGCAGTGTTTGATTTGCCAAGTATGACAATCACTTAAAAATACAACCCCTTGCGGGGTTGTTATTTTCAGATATTAACCAATCCTCAATCTATTTTGTTATTTCTTGATTCCAAACTGATAGATCGTAGTTGTCTGGTATTTTTTTCCGGGCTCTAATGTGGTTGAAGGAAATGATGGCTGATTCGGAGAATCAGGATAGTGCTGCGTTTCAAGGCAGAAAGCGGAACGATGTCCATATACTTTTTGGTGTTTACCAATGAGTTTCCCATCCAGGAAATTACCGCTGTAGAATTGAATAGCTGGCTCGATTGTATATACATCCATAAGAATGCCGGTTGATGGTGCATATACAGATGCAGCTTTTTCCATAGCATCAGTCTGCTTTTTATCCAAAACAAAATTATGGTCGTAGCCAAGTCCGTTTTTAATCTGGGCATTATCTGCACCGATTTCTTTGCCGATTTGTTTTTCTGTTCTAAAATCGAATGGAGTGCCTTCCACTGTTACAGGATTTCCATCCGGGATAAGGGTTGCATCTACCGCAGAATAGTTTGACGCATTAATCATCAACATATGATCGGTGATGGTTTCATTGCCTTGTCCATTCAGATTAAAATAGGCATGGTTGGTAAGATTCACTACGGTTGTTTTATCCGTACTTGCATCATAATCTATCTTTAACTCATTAGCATCAGTTAATGTGTAAGTTACTTTAACAGTCAGGTTACCTGGGTATCCTTCTTCTCCGTCTTGAGATACATAAGTTAGTTCAAGGGTATGCTCATCTGGCTGCACAGCATCCCATACACGGTTATGAAAACCTGTAGGACCACCATGCAAACTATTTACACCATTATTTGCCGCAAGCTGGTAACTGTTGCCGTTTAGCGAAAATTTTGCTTTGGCTATACGGTTTCCGTAACGTCCGATTAAAGCCCCAAAATAGGTTTCACTCCTTGTGCGATAATGGTTCAAACTATCGTAGCCAAGTGTAATATCTGTCATTACACCATTTTTATCCGGAACAACCAATGCTACCACTCTTCCGCCAAAATTGGTAATTGCTGCTTCAACCCCTTTGCTGTTTTTAAGGATAAATAACTTTACCTGCTTTCCGTCAACAGTAGCTTCATAAGCAGCTTTCAATGCTGTAGTATCAATTGGAAAGTCTTTACTGGCTTCGGTTTCAGTTGAACCAGATTTACAACAGGTAAAGAGAATAATGGCTGAAATAGCGACTAAGAATTGTATCTTTTTCATATGGCGGAGATGGTTGGTTTGCAATCGGTGTAAATATCCTTAAAACTTGAACCAAAATAGCCAAAAAATATTAATTGTAAAAGAAACACTTATTATTTTTTGCGGAATACTTATATTTTATCCTGAGATTTGTTATTTTGGATGAAAGTACTAACGCTTTTGAGATAGCTTATTAATATGGTCAGGTATCACAAACAGACACGCATATTGGTTGCCATAGATTGTATCATCTTTGGTTTTGATGGTTCCGAGTTAAAACTGCTACTGGTACAACGTGGTTTGGAATACGAGAAAGGTAAATGGAGTCTGATGGGTGGTTTCATCCAAAAAGATGAAGATTTTGCCAAAGGATCTGCCCGTATCCTGAATGAACTTACCGGTCTTGAAGGCGTTTATATGGAACAACTATACGCTTTTGGTGATGTAAACCGTGACCCGATTGAGCGAACCGTTTCAGTAGCCTATTTTGCTTTAATTGATATTCATAAATATGAAAAACAATTAAATGCAGACTATCACGCCGAATGGTTTCCGATAAATAATACACCCAAACTCATTTTTGACCACCAGCAAATGGTAGATATGGCAAAGGAAAAACTGCGCTATAAAGCAGCTTTCCATCCCATCCTGTTTGAGCTTTTACCAGAGAAATTCACCCTTCCTCAATTACAAAGTCTTTATGAAGGCATTTTCGACTATGAATTCGATAAACGCAATTTTAGCCGAAAATTACAGTCTACTAAATTACTTATCAAACAAAAAGACAAAGACAAGGAAAGTTCCAAAAAAGGCGCATTTTACTATAAGCTAGATAAAAGGCGCTATGCAGCTAATTTTCATGCCTTTTTGAACCTGATACCAAACCCGGGCAATCTTAAATAAACAGGAAAAATTCTTCCTGTTTTTTTTGTTTTCAAATTTTAAGTGTTAATTTGACACGAATTAGACAACGCTTATTGCTTGCAAATGAAAAAAGATAACTACGTAATTGGTGTAGATTACGGTACCGACTCTGTTCGTTCGATTATTGTTAACACTACTACCGGTGAAGAAATTGCCACTGCTGTTCACCATTATACCCGCTGGAAAAAAGGACTTTATTGCAATGCGGCTGAAAGTCAATTCAGACAACACCCGTTGGATTATATAGAAGGACTTACCGCAACTATTACCAGTTGCCTTCAGAAAGCTGGGCCTGAAATTGCCGGACAAGTTGTTTCGATTGGTATCGACACCACCGGGTCTACGCCTGTTGCGGTTGACGCTAAAGGTCAACCACTGGCATTGGACCCTGCATTTGCAGAAAATCCGAACGCTATGTTCGTATTATGGAAAGACCATACCAGCGTTCAGGAAGCCGCAGAAATTAATCTGCACGCGAAAAAATTTACGACAAACTATCTTCAGTTCGTTGGAGGTATTTATTCCTCCGAATGGTTTTGGGCCAAGCTTTTGCATATCTTAAGAACAGATGAAGCTGTTCGAAAAGCTTGTGTATCCTGGGTTGAACATTGCGACTGGATTCCTTTCCTCCTTACAGGAGGTAATGGTATTGAAAACCTGAAAAGAAGTGTGTGTGCTGCAGGACATAAAGGCTTATGGGCCGAGGCTTTTAATGGATACCCACCCAATAGCTTTTTTGCGCAACTCGATCCATTATTAGATGGATATGCCGATACACTTGGCACTGCCACTTATGCATCTGACCAATCTGCAGGAACCCTTTCAAAAGAATGGGCAGAAAAACTAGGTCTTCAGAAAACAGTTATAGTAGCTGTTGGTGCTTTTGATGCACATATGGGTGCGGTTGGCGGACAAATAGAACCATATCACCTCAGTAAGGTTATGGGTACTTCAACCTGTGATATTTTAGTTGCGCCGGGCGCAGACCTGGGCGATAAAACCGTTAAAGGTATTTGCGGACAGGTAAATGGCTCTGTAATTCCTGGCATGCTTGGCCTTGAAGCTGGCCAGTCTGCATTTGGTGATACCTATGCATGGTTCAGGGAATTAATTCTAAAACCTATCAAGACACTGATCGCATCTTCCTCTTTACTAGATGAAAAAACTGCTGCCTTACTGGAGCAGGAACTAGCAGATAAATTAATACCTTATTTATCAGAACAAGCTTCCAAACTACCTTTACAGGCAGATGATGAACTTGCTTTGGACTGGTTCAATGGAAGAAGAACACCAGACGCCAATCAGTTTTTAACCAGTAGTTTACATGGACTAAATTTAGGAACAGATGCACCTGCCATTTTTAAATCACTCGTTGAAGCCACCTGCTTTGGCGCAAAAATGATTGTCGACAGGTTTATCAGTGAAGGCGTTCCGGTTAAAGGATTGATTGGTCTTGGTGGCGTTGCTAAACGTTCACCATATATCATGCAGGTGATGGCCAATATTATGAATATGCCGATTCGAATTCATAAGAGCGAACAGACATGTGCATTGGGTGCTGCTATGTTCGCAGCAACAGCAGCCGGTGTTTATGAAAAAGTATCAGATGCCATGGAAGCCATGGGTCAGGGTTTCGACGCTACCTATACTCCCGAGGCAGATAAAATTGACTACTACCAGCAAAGATATCAGCGTTATCAGCAAGCCGGTGCGTTTACCGAAGCACATACACAAAAACAATAGGCAACTGTATTTAAATAGAATAGCATGAGTAAATACAATGATTTAAAACAGGCAGCTTACGATGCCAACATGCAATTACCAAAACTTGGATTGGTACTATTCACCTTTGGTAATGTAAGTGTGGTAGACAGACAGCTCAATGTTTTTGCTATAAAACCCAGTGGCGTTCCTTATGAAGAATTAAGTCCTGATAAAATGGTCATCGTAGATTTTGATGCCAATGTGGTGGAAGGAGACCTGCGTCCTTCATCCGATACCAAAACCCATGCGGTATTATATAAACATTGGCCCGCAATAGGCAGCATCGTTCATACACACTCTACTTATGCAACAGCATGGGCCCAGGCACAAATGGATATCCCGGTTTTTGGTACTACTCATGCTGATCATACAACAGCATCGATTCCCTGTGCAGCACCTATGAGCGATGAAATGATTAAGGGTGACTATGAAACCGAAACCGGTTTTCAAATACTTAACTGTTTCAAAGAAAAATCGCTCGACCCGGCTGAAACTGAAATGATGCTGGTTGGAAATCATGCGCCTTTTACCTGGGGTAAAACAGCTCACAAAGCAGTTTATAATGCAGCAGTATTGGAAGAACTGGCAAAAATGGCTTACCTCACTTTGCAGATTAACCCCAAAGCACCTGTTTTAAAAGACGCACTTATTAAAAAACATTTTGAAAGAAAACATGGCCCCGATTCTTACTATGGCCAATAATATTTATATCAACAAAGACAATCAACATGATTAATCTGAAGCAACTGGAAGTTTGGTTTGTTACAGGAAGCCAACATTTGTATGGTGAAGAAACTCTTAAGCAGGTAGCAGCAAATTCTACCGTTATTGCCGACGCCTTGAACCAAACGCCTAGCATGCCGGTTCAAATAGTTTATAAGCCTACTGTAAAATCATCAGAAGAAATATATGCAATATGCCAGGAAGCAAATAATACCGAAAACTGTATTGGTATTATTACCTGGATGCACACTTTCTCTCCGGCTAAAATGTGGATCGGTGGTCTAAAAATATTACGTAAACCTGTGTTGCATTTTCATACACAGTTTAACCGTGATATTCCCTGGGCTACCATTGATATGGATTTCATGAACCTGAATCAAAGTGCGCATGGTGACAGAGAATTCGGTTTTATCATGAGTCGTATGCGTATTGAGCGGAAAGTAGTAGTGGGTCACTGGAGTGATCCTGAATGCATAGAAAAAATCAATGGCTGGATAAGAGCTGCAGCCGGTTGGAATGATTGGCAGGGTGCACGCTTTGTTCGCTTCGGAGATAATATGCGCTTTGTTGCCGTTACTGAAGGCGATAAAGTAGAAGCAGAAATAAAGTTTGGCTATTCAGTAAATACTTATGGTGTAGGTGATCTGGTACAGGTAATGGAAGAAGTAACTGAAGGTGATATTAGTACGCTCGTAGAAGAATACATCGCCAGTTATACATTAATGGATAGCTTGCAAAAGGGGGCGGCCCAGCATGCTTCCTTAAAAGCGGCAGCCAAAATAGAGCTGGGTATCGAACGATTCCTCAAGCAAGGAAATTTTAAGGGCTTTACAACCACGTTCGAAGATCTTCATGGACTTGAACAATTACCTGGTATTGCAGCCCAGCGTTTAATGAGTAAGGGTTATGGGTTTGCAGGAGAGGGCGATTGGAAGACTGCCGCACTTGTTCGTGCCATGAAAGTAATGGGTAGTGGATTGAAAGGGGGCAATTCATTTATGGAGGATTATACTTACCACTTTAACCCGGATAATAAACTCGTACTTGGCGCCCACATGCTTGAAATCTGTGAATCAATTGCAGATGGTAAGCCCAGCTGTGAAATACATCCTCTGGGAATTGGGGGTAAAGCTGATCCTGTAAGACTTGTTTTCAACTCCGGATCAGGGCCTGCCATTAATGCTTCTATTGTTGATATGGGTAATCGTTTCCGTTTACTGGTGAACGATGTAATGGCAGTGGCTCCAATCAGCAGTCTACCGAAACTACCAGTGGCCAGGGTTCTCTGGAAGCCTTATCCAGACATGCATAATGGCTGCGCAGCCTGGATTCTGGCCGGAGGCGCTCACCATACCTGCTACTCCCAGAATATCAATGCTGAGCAAATGGAAGACTTTGCAGGAATGGCTGGAATTGAGTTTGTATGCATAAATAATAATACCAAACTGTATCAATTTAAAAATGAATTACGCTGGAATGATAAATTTTATCAATAAAAAGCGAAATTACAATCTACGAAAACCAAAAACCAATGAAAGGACTTGCCACCATTGACATTATTGTCTTTCTGTTCTACTTTATCATTGTAGCCAGCTATGGGTACTGGATTTACCTTCGAAAGAAGAAAGCAACAACCGATACCAAGGATTTCTTCCTTGCAGAAGGTTCACTTACCTGGTGGGCCATCGGCGCTTCATTGATTGCTTCCAATATTTCTGCGGAGCAATTTATTGGAATGAGCGGAGAGGGCTTTTTTGTGGGAACTGCAGTTGCTGCCTATGAATGGATCGCAGCCCTGGCATTAATCATTATTGCCATCTGGTTCATGCCAATCTATCTTAAGAATAAGATTTTTACCATGCCCCAGTTCCTTACCAACCGTTATAATGAAACGGTGGCCTTGATCATGGCGGTATTTTGGCTATTCTTATATGTATTTGTAAACCTCACTTCCATTCTTTATCTCGGAGCAGTTGCCATCAATGGTTTGGTTGGTGGGCAATACCTTCACCTGATCATGGTATTACTGGCAGTATTTGCACTGGTAATTACCCTGGGCGGTATGAAAGTAATTGGTTACACAGATGTTATACAGGTTGCAGTACTAATCATCGGAGGTCTGGCTACAACCTATATGGCATTACTGATCGTGAGTGAAAAATTTGGTTTGGGTAAAGATGTGATCGCTGGGTTTAACACATTGCTCAAGGAAGCTCCCGATCACTTTCACATGATTCTTGATAAACCTGGTCCAAATGCCACTCAGGAAGAAATTAATAAATACCTCGTACTTCCCGGTATAGCAATGTATTTCGCGGGACAATGGATCGTTAACCTAAATTATTGGGGTTGTAACCAATATATTACACAACGTGCACTTGGCGCTAATCTGCAAACCGCCAGAACAGGTATTTTATTTGCAGGTTTACTAAAACTGATGATGCCGGTAATTGTAATGTTACCTGGTATTGCAGCCTATGTTTTATATAAAAATGGTCACCTTCCTCAACTTGAAGGAGGTAGTAAAGACGGTGCCTATTCTGCTATCCTTAGCTTCTTGCCAAGTGGATTAAAGGGATTATCTATTGCCGCACTAACTGCCGCAATTGTTGCTTCCCTTGCAGGTAAGGCTAACAGCATCTCAACCATTTTTACCCTGGATATCTATAAAAAATACCTGAAACCTTCTGCTGACGAAAAGAAAATGGTGTGGACAGGAAGACTTACCATTTTTATTGCAATGATTGTGAGTGTTTTATTTACCTGGAACGATACATTAGGTATTGGTGGTGAAGGTGGATTTACCTTTATTCAGAAATACACTGGTTTTATTAGTCCTGGTGTATTCGCAATGTTTATACTGGGTATGTTCTGGAAAAGAACCACTGGTGCTGCTGCCATCGCGGGCGTAATCTGTGGTTTTGTACTTTCTGTATTCTTCAACAACTATGCTCCAGCATTGTTGGGTAATGAAACCATTCTGTATACAGCTTATCCAAATGGAAAAGGTGGATTTGAAATACCATTCCTCATTAACATGGGTTGGTCTTTCTTCTTTACCATGGCATTAATGATTGGTATTAGCCTTGGCGGACCAAAAATTAATCCGAAAGCATTCATTTTCGAGAAAGGTATGTTTAAAGTAAGTAACTCCGTTTTAGTGTTAATCATTATAACATTGTTGCTGCTTACCGCATTGTATGTAAGATTCTGGTAATTGATTACCAGCTTTCAAAATAAAAGGGGTTCCGAAAAGAACCCCTTTTATTTTGAAAGTTAACCCAGCAGCGGGATTAAACTTTTATAATCATTTGCATATGTAAGGATATTCGGATACTCACTGAATTCATCCGCAGTATGCATCGTAGTCAATACTACTGCTTTCATTCCGGCATTATAAGCGGCTTCCACCCCTTTAGGTGCATCTTCGAATACAATACAATCGGCAGGATTGAGCCCCAGTTCAGCAGCTCCTTTTAAATAGGTTTCAGGATCGGGTTTACTGTCTTTTACATTTTCAGCTCCAACTATAGAATCAAAATAATGTCGGATTGATAACCCGTCTATCGCAAAATCAATATTAAATAAAATAGCAGCAGAGCCGATCCCCATTTTAATGTTCTTTGCTTTTGCCTGATCAAGGAAAATATCTAACCCGGGTAGTAGTGCCAGATGAGGTCTGTAAAGTGACTGGTATCTTTTTTCTTTCTCTACTGATAGCCGATCCATTTCTTCAGGTGTAAACTTATCTGGACCAAAAATGCGGATTAATAATTCTACGTTTTTCCCGTACATGTGAGAAGCTACCTGTTCCCAGCTTAAATCAGCACCCAGGTCTTTGGTGAGAATATCAAACCAAACCTGTTTATGATAATGCATATCATCAATCATGGTTCCATTCAAATCGAACAGAAAAGCCTTTGCATTTTGTAACATATAGCTTCGATACTTTGTGCGCGCAAATTACTTTATCGGGGGAACTTTGCCATGTAAATTATTAATGACTGGAGAAATTTGTGCGCGAGCTATAAGTTCGTGTATGATGGAACACAGATCTTCATGATTTTCAGGATTTATCATGATAGATCTTGAAAATCATTTTGGGAAAGGGTAAGTAAGAAAATCAGGAAATATCTTCTACCAACTGACGATTGGCTTTAAGCATTGCCAGTCCTTCTTTTCTGGTCATATAAGGCACCCCATTTTTATGATTGATTTTGCTTATTCGGTACATTATATTCCAATGCCTGATAATTTCCTTCCACGCAAAGAAAACAGAATGTGACGGATCATAAATATGGGTTGGTTCGCTGCCAGATCCGTTTAATTCAATGATTGAAAAGTTTTTTCCTTCTCTCAATGCTTCAATTGTATCGTACCTGACATCCATTCTGCCATAATAAAATCCGTTGATTTTTTTTGCCAGTTGATCAATTGTTTCACTTAGCTGTACATCTGCGAGATAGCTGACATCTAAAAATTTCGCCCCCCGGGCATGGTTGCCATAAGGAACCAATATTTTTCGTTCCCCTTTTGGTAGTACAACTGATAATTCAGTTGGAATTGTTTTTCTTAATGCAGGCAACTGAAGAATAAATCTGGTGTTTTGTAGTAATAATTTCTCTACGGTTGAACAACCATCTCCGGTAACCGCCAGTAACTCCTTTCCAACGATACCCGTAATGCTTCCTTTCTCCTCACCAGGGATGCGACAATAAAATATCCCTAGTTCGTCTTCATAAGGTATATAGGCCTGAACCAAAAAATCTACTTTGCTGTTTTTTGCATATTCAAGTAGCTCCTGGTCATTTTCGATCTTTTTTACACTCATTCCCCGCATTCCAATATCAGGTTTTGCAATAGCAGGATAAGCGATACCGACATTCTTTACCTTATTTAATACAATATTACCTTCGGTGCCTACAGCAAAAAATAAGGTTTCCGGATAAGTGCCTTTAGGAAGAAGATCATAGATCTCTTTTTTGCTTTCCATAAGAAAGCCTCCATTTCGAATAGTTGGGTTTGCGGCATTTATAAAGAAGAATGCCCTTGCTTTAAGGCAAAGCCAAAACCAATAGGGATACATAGGTGCATAGAGCACCGCAAAAGGCCAATATTCCCAATGAAATATTTTTATAAATAATGGATGATCCTTTAGCTTGTTGATCAATAACATGAGGGAAAGTTAGGCTACCGGTTGTTCCTGAACAAATGCAATTGAAGCTTCCGTTTTTTGTTGGCTAACAAGGTCTTCATAATGCATTACTGCCTTATTTCGATTACACTCAACACTTGTTACACTTACCGTAAACATGGTATTATTCCGGTTCATTCGAATATCATTCTCTTTATCTCCTTCTCCGCCAAATAGGTGAAATGAAAGAATATCTGAAACAGTTGGTTGCGGAAATTGTGTTAACCATTCATTGAACCACTGTTCTCTTTTATGTATGATATCAGATGTATATAATGTTACCGACGACCAGATATGGGGTTTTGTTGCATCCATTTCCCGGATATATTTTTCCTCGCCGCTCCACCTGCATTCAAATAGTTTATCGTCCTCCCAAATTACCAGTGTAAATGGTTCAATACCTAATAAATGTATTTTTTTAAAGGCGGGAATCGCTTTCTCTTCCGTTAAAATGTCGAGGAATATCAGGCCTCTGCTTTTCCTGTATTGTGCAGCAGGTTCATGTTTAATAAAACCACCGTTTAACAATACCATGATCGATCCGGCATCAGATGCCGCTATCCAGGTACCACCTGCCTGAGCATCTTTTGGGAAAAGAAGTTTTTTGTTGCCATAACTGGTAATGCCAGGTTGAATGGCCTTCTCGCGTGTTCCTTTTTCATCGCGATTAGAGGTAAGTAGTACTTTATTTTGGAGCGGGATATAGGTTACTGTGCACATGCTTCCCTATGTTTAATAGTAGAAGTGGCTACACCAAAGCCTTCAGGAAGGATAATATCTGATAATTCACCAACACCTACCCTGATCAGGGCCATATGATGCACAGTGTGTTCCAGGTTATAAACAACTTCCCGATAATAGTTACTTTCTACATTGATTGTTTCATTCGACACATCATCATAACTCATTTCGAGTTGAATGGGTTTATCAGCACGTATAAGATTGTTACTGATCTGGTGCAATAATGAGATGGCCAGATCTTTGTCAGTTTCAATGGCTTTATCTCTCTTCCTTTTTTCATAATTAACCAGGCCTGTTTCATACCCTGATTCAAGACATTGAAAAAGCTCTACAATATGCCTTACATGCTGTCCAATAGTAGCATTAAAAAGAGATTTACTGCAGGCAGTATATTGCTCAGGGGTTAACTTATCTAATGTTTCATGTAACTGAACAAATACATTTTTAATAGCGTAGGCAATTTGCATATTAACGGGTTCTATCTTTTTAAAATTGGTAGAATCAGTTTTTTTCTTTCAACTGTTTATAAGTTAGATACGATTTCTTATACAACTAGGTTTTGCCTGCTGTATTTATCATCTTTCCGGTGAAAATAGTGTTCTTTTATGAAAACCCTATTTTCCGGGCAATTTTCTAATGAAGCGCCTATTTTCACCGACTAAAGTTCAAATCCTGCCGACACTTTAATGATACCTGCTATAGCAATATAAAGTAAATCAATTGCCTTTTTTAAATTTTTTAAGAAAATCGACTAGTTGAGCCCTGTTTAACCAGGCAAGTATTACTGAGGCAAGCCAAACAATCAGGGCATAGGAAAATAACAAGCCATTATCATCCTTTACCACTACTCCCAGTACTAAAATATGAGAAACCAATGCTCCACTCATAATGCCCACTGCCATAAGTGACCCAAATGCGGTAAGTGGTTTGTACAAAATTAAGATAGAGGCAATAAGTTCCGCAATACCAGTAACATATCTTCCCCAGGGTTCTATACCCATTTGGGTAAATATATAAACCGATTCTTCAGCACCAGAAAATTTAAAATATAAGGTTTGCAGCATTATAATGGCGGCAATAAACCTTAGAACCCACTGTAAAATTGTTTGTAGTTTTGGTTGCATAAATTATTGTTGAATGATTTTATTCCAGGATTGATCAGCTTTTGATTTGAGGTTAGTTTCATCTTTATTCCACTCTTTCAGGGTATTATTAAAAAAACGGTTATAAAAGAGGTAAAGCTTATTATTAACTATTTTATACGTTTCGGGATCAATACTTACCTTTTCACCCTTTGCACCCATCGCATAAGCACACCAACCTCCATAAGCCGGCTCATAAGTAGTTGGATTTTTAAGAAATAAAGCCTTGTGTTCAGGAGTGCTAAACCAATAGCTAACCCCCTGGTAATATACTGCCAGTTCTTTTTTCCCTTTTACAGGTTTTTTTTCTAAAAAATATGACACCGGATCATATCCTTCAATGGCAATTCCCTGACCCGACAGATTAAAGTTTTTTATTCTAACAGCTTGATCCTGACCAAATAGAATTCCTATACTAAATAGGCCGGTAATTATTAATGCATATTTAAGCTTCATGATAAACGGCTTCATATAATTTACTTTTAATTTCTTGATGATAGTAAAAACTAATGGACGGGACTTAAATATTATCCTTACAAATCTTGCTGAAAATGATCTGTTGGCTTATTAATAGGCAAGGTGAAGCCATAACAGATTAAAATTCTTGCAATACTTTTATTACTTTACCTTTAAAATCACTTTACAAACGCTTTCTCTCCCATGAATTTAGCCGACAAAAAAAAGTATATCAGGTTGGCAGCAGTTCTTGGTCTTATACTAAGCACCATCGTAGCTTTAGGCTGGTTTCTGCGCATTCCAACCCTTACCAGCTTTTTGCCCGGACATCAGGAAATGAAATTTAATGCAGCTTTACTATTCATACTTACGAATATTATATTAATTGCTATTACAGTTGAAAAATGGCATACACTCAAACTTGTATTCAGTCTTATATTAATATTAACAGGGTTTACAACCCTGTTACAAGTTTTTATAGCTGCCGATCTGGGCATCGACGAATTTTTTGTAAAAGATAATTTTATCACCAGAACAACTAATTATCCACCCGGAAGAATGGCGCATGGTGCTTCATTTTCTTTTATACTTTTTGGGATCGGTTTTTTAATAATGAAGTCACATCGAGAGTCATTGAGAAAATTCGCCCAATATTGCTTTCATACAATTACATTGATATCCTCTCTTGTGATCATTGGGTTTCTTTTAAAAGTTCCTGTGTTTAGTGAAATACCAACCCTAAAAACAATGTCTTTTCACACAGCGCTTATATTCTTTATAAGCTCAATTGCTGCTTCGCTATGGAATGAAAAATTAGGGTTCACCGGTTTATTTACAGGAAATGGGGTTGGAAATATCATGGCCCGCCAATTATTTCCCGCCTTAACCATCACGGTAATATTAATCAGTACACTCAGGGTATATTTATTTCAAAAGGGTATTCTAAGCGTAGAACTTGGCTTCATATCATTAACCACAGTATTTATTCTTATAGGATTAATAAGCATTGCACTATCTGCAAAACAGCTTAATAAAATCAATATCAAAAAAAACATAGCGGAAGACCAGATATCTGATCTTAATAAAAATCTTGAGCTGATTGTACAAAAAAGAACCGACGAACTTCACGAGTCAGTAAATGCACTCCAGGATAGTAAGAATGAACTATGGAAAAGTGAGCAACTCCTAAAAGGTATTATTAATAATGCAGATGCTGCAATTTTTGTTAAGGATATCAAAGGAATATATTTACTGGTCAACAAACGTTTTGCTGAAGATTTTGATATGCAAATTGATGAGATCATTGGTAAAACATCCTTTGAAATTTTTCCGGAAGACTTTGCCTCAAAACTGGTCAGCAACGAATCAGCCATTATAGCTTCAAAGGAATCGCAAACGGCTGAAACGACTGCAGTATTTAACGGAAGTTCAAAGACACTCCTGATTAACAAATTCCCTTTATTTGATGAAAACAATGAGGTTTTCGCAATTTGTGGTATGGCTACTGATTTTTCTGATATAAGAAAATCAAGAACAGATCAGGAAATACTATCTTTTCAATTACAGCAAAAAAACCAGCAATTGCTGAATTTCGCCCATATCACATCACACAACTTACGCTCTCCCGTAAGCAACCTTAACTCATTATTATGGTTGTATAAAGAAAGTCAGACAGAAGAAGAAAGGGCAATTTTATTCGAAAAATTCGAAACGGTTATCCATAATCTTTCCGCCACATTGAATGAGTTGGTTGATGCCTTAAAAATACAGGAAGACACAGGCAGAAAAAGGGAATCATTACTGTTTGAAGATATATTTAAAAAAGTACGGGATAGTATGATCGGGAAGATCATGGAAACAGAAGCTGTGGTGAGTTACAATTTTACCAAAGCTCCGGCCATTGAATATCCGAGACTTTATCTGGAAAGTATTTTGCAAAACCTTCTGTCTAATTCACTTAAATACAGATCGCCACAGCGTACTCCTGTAATATTTGCTGAAACACTCTTTGAAAACGGCATACTGATACTCAGGTTTAAAGACAATGGGCTTGGTATTGATCTCAACAGACATAGTGACAAATTATTTGGTCTTAATAAAACATTCCATCGTCACGAAGAAGCCAAAGGAGTTGGCCTTTTTATTACAAAAACACAGGTTGAAGCCATGGGTGGGTCCATTACAGTTGAAAGTGACGTTGATAAAGGAAGCACTTTCATTGTTTACTTCAACGCAAAGCATCACTAATTTTTATCTGTCCATCAACCATTCTTTTAAGGCATGAAATGATGCATGCATTAGAATACTTTTTTTCTCCTTTTTAAACAGTGGTTCTATCGCGGCAGGCTGTTCCGGTGATTTGCCGATAGTCCTGGTGACCGTATCAGGAAATTTTACAGGATGCGCAGTTTCAAGGAATATCCCTTTTTCACCAGGTTTCAATAATTTTTGTAACGCTGCAAAAGCAACAGCACCGTGCGGGTCAAGGGTATAACCATACTCTTTATATACATCCAGCATACAAGTCATGGTTGCTGCATCCGTAACACAGGCTGTTTGTACTATGTCCTGAATGGCTATACCCTCCTGCTTGAATAGTTCAATAATCCTGCTCAGGTTGCTGGGATTACCCACATCCATTGCATTAGAAATGGTTTGAATAGCAGCCTTAGGTCTAAATACACCTGTTTCAAGGTAAGGAGTAACCGTATCATTAATATTACAAGCTGCAATAAATTTATTAACCGGCAATCCTGAATAACGGGCTAATAAGCCTGCACAGATATTGCCAAAATTTCCACTGGGAACGGCTATAACAGGGGGGGTATATTTATCCTTCCACTGTTGCAGGGCAAAGAAATAATACAGTTGTTGCGGAAGCCAGCGTGCAACATTAATAGAGTTTGCTGAGGTAAGACTTAAGCTGGTTTGAAGCGTTGAATCCATAAATGCCTCTTTTACCATGGCCTGGCAGTCATCAAAGCTTCCCTGAACTTCTAAGGCCGTAATATTTTGGCCGCAGGTAGTTAGTTGTAATTCCTGCACATTGCTAACTTTACCGGATGGGTATAGAATAACCACTTCTACTCCTTCCACACCAAGAAACCCATTTGCAACCGCTCCGCCAGTATCACCGGAAGTTGCTACAAGTACCGTAGTTTTTGTTTGCCTGTCTTTTGAAAAATAACCAAGACATCTGCTCATAAACCTTGCCCCAACATCTTTAAATGCCAGTGTAGGTCCATGGAATAGTTCAAGCGAATAATATGTTTCATTCAATTGAACCAGTGGAAATGGAAAGTCGATTGTTTCTTTAATGATCGAATACAGTTCATTAGCAGGAATATTTTCTCCCACATAAGGCTTCATCACTTCATAAGCCAGTTCTTCCCGGTCCAAATCAGGCAAAGCTGCAATAAACGATGGCGACAGCTTTGGTAGTTCTGCAGGAAAATAGAGTCCTTTATCAGGTGCCTGCCCCTGGATGGTAGCAGTTCTAAAATCAACATCTTTTGATTGTTTGTTTAAACTATAATAACGCATACATATTCTCTTTTATAAATTCACCATTTCTACTCCGGTAGTATTTAGTGTTGTTACGTAAGTATGATTATCCAGGCCTAATAGCCGGTATTCGTCCTGCATCAGTTCTGCAATCTCATGGGCGGTTGATTCCGCTTCGCTTAGCATAAATATTGATGGGCCGGATCCGGATATACCGCCACCCAATGCGCCAGCTTCTTTACTCTTCCGTTTTATATTATCAAAACCGGGAATAAGTATACTTCTTACGGGTTCTATCAATACATCTTCCAGCGAACGTCCTATCAAAGAGTAATCGCTCTGTAATAATCCAGCTACCAACCCTGCTATATTTCCCCATTGTTTAATTGCATCTTTCAGGTACACTTGTTTTTTTAGAATACTTCTCGCATCGGCAGTGCGTACTTCGATCTGCGGATGTACAATAGTGATATATAAAGGAGGGGAAGTAAGTGGTATAATATCAAGCGGATGAATTGACCTAACCAGGGTTACACCTCCATAAATACAAGGTGCAATATTATCGGCGTGCTTTACTCCGGAAGCCAGTTTTTCACCGTGCATGGCAAATCTTACCAGGTCTTCTTTGGTAAACATCTTATCTAGCAAAGCATTCGCGGCAACTACTGCCCCTGCTGAACTTGCTGCACTTGATCCAACGCCACTACCGGGTTTAATGTGTTTGTTTATCACTAATTCAAAACCAACCGAAACATTTAAAACTGACAACATAGCCTGTAAGGCAACTCCTGCTACATTTTTATCGGGATGTACTGGTAAACCGAATGGATCTTTATTGATAATAGTAATCCCGGGCTCTTCTTTTAGACTTAGCCACATTTCGTCATATGGTTCTTTCACTGCAAAACCAAGGATATCAAAACCGCATACCATATTGGCTACAGTTGCCGGAGCATGTACTTTTATTTGTTTTCCTACTTGCATAAATTATATTCTTGCTACACGAATAATGTCTGCGAAAACCCCAGATGCAGTTACATCGGCACCCGCACCAGCACCTTTAATTACCAAAGGCTGTTCAGGATAGCGGTCAGTGTAAAACAATACCAGGTTATCTTTCCCATACAAGTGATAAAAATCAGATGTTGGTGGAATATGCTCAAGTCCTACACCCGCTCTGCCATTTTCATAAGTTGCCACAAATTTCAACTTGGCATTTTCTGCTGAAGCTTTTTCAAATAATGCTTTAAAATGCATTTCCTGATTGGCCATCTCTGCATAAAAATCTTCAACTGATCCTTCAAAACATGACGCTGGTAGGAAGTACTCATTATTAATTTGATCCATTTCCAGAACCTGTCCAGCTTCTCGCACAAGTATCATTATTTTACGCATTACATCTGTTCCGCCTAAATCAAGACGCGGATCTGGTTCAGTATATCCTTCGGTTTGTGCCTGTCGAACGATTTCTGCAAATGGTTTTGTGCCATCGTAATGGTTAAAAACATAGTTTAAGGTTCCGGATAAAACCGCTTTGATCTTATTAATTTTATCACCGCTCCTTAATAAATCATTCAGTGTGCCAATAACAGGTAATCCTGCACCTACATTTGTTTCAAACAGGAAAAGTGAATTGTATTCACGTGCCAATGACTTCAGTCTTTTGTAGGCTGCATAATCTGAAGAGCAGGCTATTTTATTACAAGCAACTACGGAAATACTTTTCTCTAACAGATTGCCATATACGCCAGCTACCGATTCATTTGCAGTAACATCTACAAATACACTGTTCCTTAAATTTTTATCCTTTATCTGCTGCACAAAATCCATAATGGTAGAAGCAGGCGCGTCATTTAATAATGATTGCCATTGATTCAACTCAATACCCTGTTCTGCAAACAGGGCTTTTTTACTATTAGCTATCCCAACAACCCGCAACTGTAAGTTCAGTTGCTCCTTTAACACCTCTTGTTGCTGCATTATTTGGTTAAGCAGCTTGCTTCCAACATTACCGGCACCAGCTATGAATACATTGAGTTGTTTATAACTGGTTTCAAAAAATGCTTCATGCAATACATTGATAGCTTTACGAACATCTTTCGTGGCTATTACTGCAGATATATTTTTTTCTGATGAGCCCTGTGCTATAGCACGAATATTAATACCGTTACGCCCAAGCGAACCGAACATTTTTCCACTTACACCTGGATGGCTTTTCATTTGTTCGCCCACCAGTGCCACAATAGCAAGATTGGTTTCAACGATTAAAGGATCTACTTTCCCTGTCTGTATTTCAAAACTAAAAGCGTTGTCGATTGCTCTTTTTGCTTTTAAGGTATCTGCCTCATTAATACCCACACAAATAGAATGTTCAGATGAACTTTGTGTAATTAGGATTACATTGATTTGTTCATTCGCAAGTGATTCAAACAATCGTTTTGAAAAACCGGGTATTCCTACCATGCCGCTACCTTCCAAACTTAAAAGACTAATACTTGTTATGCTTGATATACCCCGGATAAATTCACCTGTAGAAGATGAACGGCTTTCTATTAATGTACCATGTGCTTCCGGTTCAAAAGTATTTTTTACCCAGACAGGAATATTCTTCAGCATAACAGGTTGAATCGTTGGCGGATAAATAATCTTTGCGCCGAAATGAGATAACTCCATTGCTTCCTGATAAGAGATCTGGGCAATAGGTTTTGCATTCGAAACCATACGGGGATCCGCAGTCATCATACCACTTACATCTGTCCAAATTTCCAGTGTAGAAGCGTCAAGTGCCCCTGCATAAATAGCAGCTGTATAATCAGAACCGCCTCTACCTAATGTGGTAGTATGTCCAGCAAGGTTTGCTGCAATAAAACCTGGTGCTATATAATAATTGGATTCATTTGCCTTAAACCAGGAAACAATTCTTTCGTTAGTGATGGTGAAATCGACCAAAGCACTTGAATGATTTGAATTTGTTACAATGAGGTTTCTTGAATCAACCCACAACTGCTGATTACCAAGTGTTTGAAATTTCGCAGCAATAATCAGTGAAGATAGAAGCTCGCCATATCCTACAATTTTATCTTGTGTACGGAGTGATAATTCTTTCAGGAGATAAACACCATCACAAACACTTTCCAGGTCGTTTAATTGTTGTTTTACAAGACTTAATGTAGCACTTTGTTGTTGTATCGGCAGCAATGCCCTTACCAATTCAAGGTGTTTTTGTTCTATTTCTTCCAGAACCTTTTTATACCCCTCATCGGCAACCGATGCCAGAGCTGCAAGTTGTAATAGTTTATCTGTAACTCCTCCCAATGCTGAAACTACCACCAGTTTTTTCTCTGCTGCAGATTGATCAAATACTATATTGATTACTTTTTCAATATTCCCTGCATTTGCTACTGAGCTACCGCCAAATTTGAGAACCTTCATAAAATATTTTGAAAATGAAAAAAAGAAAATGACAGAACTGTTTTAGGTAAAACAGTCAAAAGACCCAAGGTATGATATGGAAATAGTTAACCCTTTACAGGGTTGTTGTTGTAGTAATAATAGCAGCAGCAAACAGTGAAACTGTTTGTGAGAAGTGATGATATGATAGCTGTGCCTGCATTACTCTATAAAGATAGTATAGTTTTGTGAAAATTAAACAAGGTATCCAAAAAGATGATCGTTTTTATTGAGCTCAGTATAATTAATCTGATGTTTATCCAGGTTATTAATAAGTAAATGGTAGTCTTTTTTTGATTTCAATTCAATACCTACCAATGCCGGACCTGCTTCTTTATTATGTTTCTGCATGTACTCAAACCGGGTAATATCATCATCTGGACCTAACACAAAGTTTACAAATTCCTTTAAGGCACCTGGTCTTTGTGCAAAGCTGATCAGGAAATAATGTTTCAGTCCTTCATACTGCAGTGATCTTTCTTTTATTTCCTGCATGCGGTCAATATCATTATTACTGCCACTTACTACACAAACAATATTTTTACCTCTGATTTCATCTACATAGTCATCAAGTGCAGCTATCGATAGTACTCCTGCGGGTTCAGCTACGATAGCGTCTTCATTATACATACGAAGAATGGTTGAGCAAACCCTTCCTTCCGGCACCAGTTTCATATCATCTAAAACATCTTTACAGATATTAAAAGTGATATCGCCTACCCTTTTTACAGCAGCTCCATCTACAAAACGTTCAATTTCATTAAGCAAAACAGGTTGCCCGTTTCTCAAAGCTTCTGTCATAGAAGGAGCCCCTTCTGGTTCTAATCCAATTATTTTAGTTCTGGGTGAAAATGTTTTAAAATAACTCCCCACGCCAGCGCTTAATCCGCCACCACCTACCGGAACAAATAAATAGTCGATATCAGAAAGATCTTCCAGTATTTCAATGCCAACTGTAGACTGTCCCTCAATGATCCGCAGATCATCGAATGGAGGAATAAAGGTCATTTTATGAGCAGCCGTATACGTTTTGGCCGCATTTGCACAATCATCAAAAGTATCTCCCACCAGTTTCACTTCTACAAAACCTTCCCCAAACATTTTTGTTTGACTCACTTTCTGGTTAGGTGTAATGATGGGCATAAATACAACGCCTTTCACGTTTAACAGTTTGCAACTATATGCAAATCCTTGTGCGTGATTGCCGGCACTTGCACAAACAACTCCTTGTGCCAGTTGCTCTGGAGTTAAAGTACTCATCATATTATACGCACCACGGAGCTTATAGGAGCGTACAACCTGTAAATCTTCCCTTTTGAGATATACATTGCAACCATATCTGCGCGACAGTGCCTGGTTAAATGTAAGCGGTGTTCTATTCACTACTTTTTTTAACCGATCCGCTGCTGCCTGATAGTCAAGGTTAAATGCTGTTACTGTACTCATATCCAGTATAATTGGTCCTCTTCTTTTTAGAAGAGGACCTTGTGAATTCAATTATTAAGCTTCTGCGACTTCTGCCACCTTCTGGTTTTCCGGACGAAGGCTTCTTACTGTTTTACCAGCCTGCCACAGCTCGCTATCACGTAGCTCTTTCAGCTCTTCTTCCAGTTTTTCACGGTAATCTGGTTTACTGTTGCTTTCAATAGATTTTGCTGCTTCTTTTCCTGCTGCTACACTCTCATATAATTCAGTGAAAACAGGCAGGGTAGCATCTCTGAATTTTTTCCACCAGTCTAATGCTCCGCGTTGTGCAGTGGTTGAACAGTTTGCATACATCCAATCCATTCCGTTTTCAGCAACCAATGGCATCAAGGATTGGGTAAGTTCTTCTACTGTTTCATTAAAGGCTTCAGAAGGTGAGTGACCCTTTGAGCGAAGCACCTGATATTGAGCTGCAAATATTCCCTGAATAGCACCCATCAGTGTACCTCTTTCTCCTGTTAAATCACTGTATACTTCTTTTTTGAAATCTGTTTCAAATAAATAACCACTACCGATGGCTATACCAAGCGCCGCAACTCTTTCAAACGCACGACCCGTTGCATCCTGAAAAATAGCGTAGCTACTATTTAATCCTCGCCCTTGTAAGAACATACGACGTAATGATGTGCCTGATCCTTTTGGTGCTACCAGGAATACATCTACATCTGCAGGTGGAACAATTCCTGTTTGCTCTTTATAGGTTACTCCAAAGCCGTGAGAGAAATACAAGGCTTTTCCGGGTGTAAGGTATTTTTGTACTGTTGGCCATAATTTAATCTGTGCTGCATCACTGAGCAGGTAACAAATAATTGTTCCGCGTTCCAGCGCTTCTTCGATTTCAAACAATGTTTCTCCAGGTATAAAACCATCGCGAACAGCTTTATCCCAGCTTTTGGAATTTTTACGCTGTCCTACGATAACATTGATGCCGTTCTCTTTTTGGTTCAATGCCTGACCTGGACCCTGAACACCATAACCAATTACGGCCACAGTTTCATTTTTTAAAACTTCTTGTGCTTTCTCGAGTGGAAACTCTTCGCGGGTAACTACATTCTCTTCTACGCCGCCGAAATTTAATTTTGCCATGATGTTTGTTTTATAAGTTTTTATGGTGGTTATTATTATTACATTGTAAATACTTCTTCTCTTTTACCCAGGTACTCATTCTCAATGACTTCCTCACCCGGATCACGGGCTTCGAACTCTTTTATTTTTTCATGGAATCCTCTGCTTGCTTTAATAATGGCTACCCTGGCACTTCTTACAAATTCTATCAGTCCATGGGGTTCTAAAACAGCGATCAGCTTATTGGTTTCTTCCCGATGACCACTGGTTTCGAAAATGGTATAATCTTTCCTGATTACCACCGCCCTTGCACCATACTCGCGCAGTAATCGTTCTACTTTTACTTTTTCCGCAATTTCATCGGTTGATACTTTATACAGGGCAAGCTCCTGCCAAACGATTTCGTCATTGGTATTGTAGTATGCTTTTAAAACTTCAACCTGTTTTTCAATTTGTCGAACAAGTTTTCTAACCACTTCCTCCAATTCATCAATTACAATAGTAAATCGATGTATTCCTTCTACTTCAGAAGGTGAAGTATTCAGGCTTTCGATATTTATTTTTCTTCTGGAGAAAATAATAGCAATACGATTCAAGAGACCAATATGGTTCTCGGTATATACGGTTATGGTAAATTCCTGTTTATTCATACAATTATTTTAATCTGATTTCACTTACACTACAACCCTGTGGCACCATTGGGAATACATTGTTTTCTTTTCCTACCATTACTTCAAGCAGGTAAGATCCATCATGTTGCAACATTGCTTCGAGTGCGGGTTTCAATTGTTCGCGTTGATTCACTGAATTACCAGCTATTCCATACCCTTTAGCAACCATTACATAATCTGGGCTGGCTATATCAACGAAAGAGTAGCGTTTATCGTGAAATAATTGCTGCCACTGACGAACCATACCCAGAAATTGATTATTAAGGATCAATATTTTGACATCGATTCCTGTTTGCATGATGGTGCCTAATTCCTGAATAGTCATTTGTACACCCCCATCTCCGATTACTGCAACTACGGTACGAGATGGTGCGCCAAATTTTGCCCCGATCGCTGCAGGTAGCGCAAACCCCATGGTACCTAATCCACCGGATGTAATATTGCTTCTTGTTTCATTAAAGCGTGCATATCTGCATGCAACCATTTGGTGCTGACCAACATCACTTACAACGATAGCATTTCCGCCGGTTAGTTCATTAAGCACCCGAATTACTTCACCCATCGTCATCTGTTCTGTATCGGGATGTAATTCATCAAATATTACCTGTGTTTCTTCTTCCTGCTGAAAGGTTTTAAATTTCTCCACCCACTGCGGATAAACTTTGGCCTGTACCAGTTTCGTAAGTAATGGCAAGGTTTCTTTGCAATCACCCCAAACGCCAACTGTTGCTTTTACATTCTTATCAATTTCAGAGGGGTCGATATCGAGGTGAATTATTTTAGCCTGTTTTGCATATTTATCCAGACGTCCAGTAACCCGATCATCAAAACGCATACCGATGGCAATCAGTACATCGCATTCATTCGTCATAACATTTGGACCATAGTTTCCATGCATACCCAACATCCCCATATTCAACGGATGATCTGTTGGCAGAGCACTAAGTCCTAGTATTGTCCAAGCTGCAGGTATACCTGATTTTTCGATAAAGCATTTAAATTCCTTTTCAGCCTTTCCGAGTATCACACCTTGACCAAATACCACAAAAGGTTTTTCTGCTGCATTAATAAGTTTAGCTGCTTCTTCAATAAATTCATTCCGAACGATTGGCTTTGGCCGATAGCTTCTAATATGATTACACTTGTTATAACCATTATAGACAAATTTTTGGAGCTGTGCATTTTTGGTGATATCAATCAATACAGGGCCAGGCCTGCCACTTTTTGCTATATAAAATGCTTTAGCCAATACTTCGGGAATTTCTTCCGCATCAGTAATCTGGTAGTTCCATTTAGTAACCGGAGCAGTAATGTTTATCACATCTGTTTCCTGAAATGCATCGGTACCTAGCAGATGAGCAAATACCTGCCCGGTAATACATACCAAAGGTGTACTGTCAATTTGCGCATCAGCCAATCCTGTTACCAGATTGGTTGCACCAGGACCACTCGTAGCAAATACCACTCCTACTTTCCCCGAGGAACGTGCATATCCTTGTGCTGCGTGAATACCGCCTTGTTCATGTCTGACCAATACATGCTTTAGTTTTTCATGGTAGTCGTATAACGCATCATATATAGGCATTATCGCTCCACCCGGGTATCCAAAAACAGTATCCACACTTTCAGCAATGAATGCTTCCAGTACTGCCTGAGAGCCACTTAATGTGGTGGTTTCTGTTTGTTTTGCAGAGGTTTTAACCAATTCGGCTGCTTCCATTTTATTTCAGTTATAAATGTTATTCATTATAGTTCATCAGTTACACAACCTTCGGACGCATCTTTTACTACCTGAGCATATTTAAACAATACGCCCTTTCGTGCATTCAATGAAGGCTTTGCCCACTGCCTTCTTCTTTCTGTCAATATTGATTCAGTCACTTTTAGTGTCATCTTTTTTGTGGCTACATTGATTTCTATCATATCGTCATCCTGCACCAATGCAATAAGTCCGCCGTCATAAGCTTCCGGTGTAATATGGCCTACCACAAAACCATGGGTGCCGCCACTAAATCTTCCGTCTGTTATTAATGCAACAGATTTCCCCAATCCTGCACCGATTATGGCTGATGTAGGTTTCAGCATTTCCGGCATTCCCGGTCCACCCTTTGGACCAACATATCGTATTACAACCACATCTCCTTTTTTGATCTTTCCAGTATTAATGCCATCGATCAAAGCATGTTCTCCATCGAATACCCTTGCAGGTCCTTCAAATAATTCTCCCTCTTTCCCACTGATCTTTGCAACACTTCCTTTTTCAGCCAGATTACCATATAATACTTGCAGGTGACCTGTTTGCTTGACAGGATTTTCGAGTGGCAGGATAATTTTTTGTGCCTCAAAATTTAATTCAGGTGCATCTACCAGATTTTCGGCCAATGTTTTCCCGGTAACGGTTAAACAATCACCATGTAACATCCCTTTTTGCAACAGGTATTTCATCACGGCTGGCAAACCACCGTATTGGTGCAAGTCTTGCATCAGGTATTTACCGCTTGGTTTAAAATCTGCCAATACAGGAATACGGTCGCTTATGTGCTGAAAATCATCCTGGGTAAGTGCTACATCAACTGCTTTTGCCATTGCTATTAAGTGCAATACAGCATTGGTGCTTCCACCCAACACCATGATCACCGTAATAGCATTTTCAAAAGCTTTACGGGTCATGATATCTTTTGGTTTGATATCCAGTTCAAGCAAATGGCGAATTGCTTTACCTGCCTCAAGACATTCCTGTTTCTTCTCGTCACTTAATGCAGGATTAGAGGAAGAATAAGGAAGGCTCATTCCTAATGCTTCTATAGCAGATGCCATGGTATTAGCGGTATACATGCCGCCACAGGCTCCTGCACCAGGACAAGCATGTTGCACAATGCCTTTAAAATCTGCTTCTGATAAGTCTCCGGCAATTTTTTGACCAAGTGCCTCAAAAGCAGAAACGATATTTAAGTCTTGTCCTTTATAATGACCGGGTGCAATTGTTCCTCCATATACCATTATGGCAGGTCTGTTTAATCTACCCATTGCTATAAGTGAACCGGGCATATTTTTATCGCAACCTGGCAGAGCGATAATACCATCATAATATTGTGCACCACAAACAGCTTCAATTGAATCAGCAATAATATCTCTGCTTACCAATGAATAACGCATACCATCGGTTCCATTACTCATTCCATCACTTACACCAATAGTATTAAAAATGAGGCCTACCAGATCATTATCCCAAACACCTTGTTTTACCAGTTTGGCAAGATCATTCAAGTGCATGTTACAGGTGTTACCATCATAACCCATACTCACCACGCCTACCTGTGCTTTTTTCAGGTCTTCCTCTGTAAGACCAATGCCATAAAACATAGCCTGAGCAGCAGGTTGTGTTACATCCTGTGTAATTGCTTTGGAATATTTGTTGAGTTCCTTCATACTATTATGCTTCTACTGTTTCTCTTGTAAATGATTTTTCTAAAACCTTTGCTTTATAAGCCTGCTGTAACAGGCTTCCGTAACTATTTTCCCATGGTTGTGTAAAGTGTACTCCATCCATTGATTCCAATGCAACAACTTCAGCAGCCGTTCCGCAATAGAATGCACTGTCAGCTCCTCTCATTTCTTCTGGTGAACATTTCTTTTCTTGTACCGGTATTTGTAGTTCCTGGCACAGTTCCAATACCGTTGCTCTTGTAATGCCGGGTAAAATATTTCCTGCGGCTGGTGTATACAATACGCCATCTTTTTCAAAAAACACATTAGCACCAGGGCCTTCTGCTACATTGCCTTCTACATCTAGTAACAATGCTTCATCGTAGCCATTATCTTTTGCTTCCTGACAGGCAAGAATAGAATTTACATAGTGGCCGGATACTTTTGCATTTATCTTGAATCCTGAAGGATTTGGTCTTCGGTAAGAGGAGGTCATGATGCGCATCTGGTTACTCAGGTAGCCATTTGTCCATTCCCATGCTGTTATTGTCAAATAGCTTTCTTTCCCTTTAGAGAGAGACATATTGGGTGAGCATAGCACAACAGGTCGTATATAAGCATCACTGAAATTATTAAGCCTAAGTACTTCGTAGGATAATTCCGTTAAAGTATCTGTAGAAGTTTCGAATGGTATTCCCATAACTTCTGCGGAGTATCGAAGCCTGTCGTAGTGCTCTTTAGCTTTGAAAATTTTTGTGCCATTTTCTGTTTTATAAGACCTGATACCTTCAAATACGGCATAACCATAATGGAGCGATTGACTATACAGATCGATCTTTGCATCTTTTGCATTCAGGAATTCCCCATTAAAGTAAAGTACCGTAGACTCGCCGTAATACATATTGTTTGTTTTGTTGTAAATAAAAAAGCCCCGCCTTTTGGAGGCGGGGCTGTATGCTTATTCGTTTTTTTATAGTTACATAAGGGCTCCTCCTCCAGTTAGTGCGGGAATAATAATAATGACAACCACAATAATAATCGTGTTGATGCTGTTGACAATATTGATTCCGTTTCTTAACATAGAGTGGTACTCTTGAAAAACGAAGATAGTCCCACCTCTCGAAAAAACAAAGAACTCTGTTATTTATTTTTAAAACCATTTGTCATTTAGCGAACAAGCGTTTGTTATCACTGGTTCATAAACAACAAGTGCGGCGCATACCATGGGTATTTTGCCGCACTTCTTTAACCTTTTTATTTAACTACTAAATAATCGTTGATTTATTTAGGCTGGTATTTGTTTCTATTTCAGCTCCCTTATTTCTTTCTATATGATCTGCTATCAGATCGCCAATAGCAGTGGTTGAATAATTATTAATTGGATCTATATCTTTTGAAACAAACCCATTTACCAGTGTCCACTCTACAGCCTGCCTAACCGCCGTTGCTTCCTGTTGAAGCCCAAAATGGTCTAAAAGCATTGCTGCTGAAAGTATTGATCCTAAAGGGTTTGCGATATCTTTTCCTGCTGCCTGCGGGTATGATCCGTGAATAGGTTCAAACAATGCAACCGTATTACCAACTGAAGCAGAGGGTAATAATCCCAAAGATCCACTTAATACACTTGCCTCATCGCTGATGATATCGCCAAACATGTTTTCAGTCAGTATCACATCGAATTGCGCCGGATTTAGAATAATCTGCATTGCAGCATTATCTACAAACATATAATCAACACTTACTTCAGGATATTGGGCACTTATCTCTTGAACTACTTTTCTCCAAAGTCTGGATGTTTCCAGGACGTTGGCTTTATCTACCAGTGTAAGTTTATTTCTTCTTTTTTTTGCGTATTGAAATGCAAGTTGCGCTATTCGTTCAATTTCTTCTACTGAATAAGTGCACTCATCTACTGCAACTTTACCGTCTTCCTGTAATGATTTTTTCCCGAAATAAATACCGCCTGTAAGTTCTCTGAAGATGACAAAATCAACATTTTCCAATTGCTTTGCCTTAAGTGGCGACATGTGTTGCAAAGCTTTGTAGGTATCGATGGGCCTTATATTAGCATACAGCTGGAGCACTTTTCTAAGTTTCAATAATCCTTGTTCTGGCCTCACTTTCGCTGCCGGATCATTATCATACTTTGGGTCTCCGATTGCACCAAATAATATTGCATCGCTTTGCAAACAGGTTTCAATGGTGGTGTCGGGTAATGGATTTCCTGTTTGGTCAATAGCAATAGCGCCCATCACGGCATAGTGGTAATCGAACTGATGACCAAATCGTTTGGCTATTGCATCCAATACTTTTACGGATTGGTTGGTTACTTCTGGACCAATACCATCTCCTGGAATTACGGCAATCTTTTTATTCATGGCTCGGGTAGTTTATTGTTTATATGCGTTCCTTTTCAAATTGTTCGATTTCCTGTTTAATGCTAATCAGGTAATCTATATCGTCATATCCGTTCAACAGACATGTTTTTTTGTAATTGTTTATATCAAACGATGCTGTCTCTCCGGTACCATCAATAGTTATCGTTTGGGCTGCAAGGTCAATCGTTAAAGTTGAAGTAGCGGGTTGTGCAAAAATCTGTTGCAGAAATGCTTCTGTTACTGTAACAGGCAGCAATCCATTATTCAGGGCATTGTTTTTAAAAATGTCAGCAAAAAAGCTGGAAACAACTGCTGCAAATCCATAGTCTTTGATGGCCCATGCTGCATGCTCTCTGGATGAACCACAACCAAAATTTTTACCGGCTACCAAAATTTCACCTGAATATATCGTCTGGTTCAACACAAAGTCTGCTTTGGGTTGTTGTTCATCATCATTTGAATAACGCCAGTCACGAAATAAATTCTTACCAAATCCATCCCTTGTTGTAGCTTTTAAAAAGCGTGCTGGAATAATCTGATCCGTGTCAACATTTTCGATGGTTACCGGAACGAATCTGCTATGTATGGTTGTTACTTTATTCATTTTTAAATTTTGCGTTTCTTACTACCAGTCAACGGCAGTCAGAACCTTATATTAATTCCCGAACATCTGTTACTACTCCTGTAATGGCCGCTGCTGCTGCTGTAAGCGGACTTGCCAGTAAGGTTCTTGCACCTGCTCCTTGTCTTCCTTCAAAGTTTCTGTTGCTGGTACTGATACAATATTCTCCTGCTGGTATTTTATCTTCATTCATACCAAGACAGGCACTGCATCCTGCCTGACGAATTTCAAAACCAGCTTCTTTAAATATTTTATCCAATCCCTCAGCCTGCACCTGCTTGGATACCTGTTGTGAACCAGGTACAATCATTACCTGCACCTGTTCATGTTTTTTGCGACCTTTTACCAATGAAGCTACCATACGGAGGTCTTCAATTCTTGAATTGGTACAACTACCAATAAAAACATGCTGTACAGGCATTCCCAATAATGGTTTACCACTTTCCAGACCCATGTATTGCAAAGCCTTGATTATATTGTTTCTTTCTCCTTCATCCGGAATAGTTTCCGCAACTGGCACAGCGCCATTGATGGCGATACCGAGGCCAGGATTCGTACCATAGGTAATCATAGGTTCAATTTCTCCGGCATTGATATTTATTTCAAGGTCGAATTTTGCATCAGCATCACTGTATAGTTCTTTCCATTCCAACAGTTTTGCTTCCCATTGATCACCTGAGGGTACAAACTGTCTGCCTTTCATGTAGTTAAATGTAACTTCATCAGGGGCAATCATTCCGCCACGTGCGCCCATTTCAATACTCATATTACAGATCGTCATCCTGGCTTCCATGGATAAATCCCTTATAGCCGATCCTGCATATTCAACAAAATATCCAGTAGCTCCGCTGGCTGATATTTTTGAAATGATGTACAGAATAATATCTTTTGATACAACCCCCATATTCAATGCCCCATCAATATTAATACGCATCAATTTAGGTTTGCTTTGCATCAGACATTGAGAAGCAAATACCATTTCCACCTCACTGGTTCCGATACCAAACGCAATAGCACCAAATGCGCCGTGTGTAGAAGTGTGGCTATCGCCGCATACAATCGTCATACCTGGCTGGGTTATGCCAAGTTCCGGCCCGATTACATGTACAATACCCTGAAATGGATGTCCAAGTCCGTATAATTCGATATGATGCTTTTTGCAGTTTTCAATAAGCTGCTGCACCTGAATACGAGATAACTCATCTTTTATAGGAAGGTGTTGATTCAGGGTTGGCACATTATGATCTGCTGTTGCTACAACCTGGTCTGGCCTGAAAACAGAAAGCCCCCTTTTTTCGATGCCTTTAAAAGCTTGGGGACTTGTTACTTCATGAATGAAGTGTTTATCAATATACAATACAGACGGTCCTCCGTCAATTTGTTTGACAACATGTTTGTCCCAAATTTTTTCAAATAATGTCTTTGCCATACAATTTTTAAAATTGCCTGGCATTAATATGCCAGGCTGAAAAACTAAAACTATGCTGATGAGAAAATCCTATGCTATTGCAGGCTCTTGTTTATATGCCTGAGCCATTGCATGCAGATCACTTTCCTCTACTTCTTTTTTTCTATCTGCTACCTGTAAAAAAGACTGATACAAAACATCAATATCATTTCTGTTATACTGATAACCTAATTTTTGAAAACGGTGTGCCAGGGCACTTCTTCCACTTCTTGCTGTTAAAACAATTTTACTTCCTTCAGCTCCTACTTCTTCCGGATTAATAATTTCGTAAGTCTGTGCATCTTTCAGGAACCCATCCTGGTGAATACCTGAAGAATGCGAAAATGCATTAGCACCAACAATCGCTTTATTTGGCTGAACTGGCATACGCATAACATCAGACACTTCTCTGCTGATAGGATTTAATTGTTGCGACTGAACATTTGTATAAAAGCCAAGGTCTTTATGTTGTTGAAGAATCATTACTACTTCTTCCAATGAAGTGTTTCCTGCTCTTTCTCCCAATCCATTAATGGTACATTCTATTTGTCTGGCACCACTAATTACACCAGCAATGGCATTTGCAGTTGCTAGTCCAAGATCATTATGGCAGTGACAGGATATTACTGCACGATCGATATTAGATACATTGTTTTTCAGGTAAGCTATTTTTTCACCGTATTGGTGAGGCAGGCAATAACCAGTAGTATCAGGAATATTTACCACTGTTGCACCAGCAGCTATTACAGCTTCGATTACCCTTGCAAGGTATTCATTAGAAGTACGGCCTGCGTCTTCAGCGTAAAATTCAACATCATCGGTAAAATTCCTTGCCCATTTTACAGCTTGTACTGCTCTTGCCAGTATTTCATCCTGGGTAGCATTAAATTTAGCTTTTATATGGTAATCTGAAGTACCGATTCCGGTATGTATACGTGGACGTTTGGCATATTTTAAAGCCTGGGCCGCTACTTCAATGTCTTTTTGAACTGCACGACTTAACCCACAAACTGTAGCTGTTTTAACTGCTTTTGCTATTTGTTCTACTGATTCAAAATCGCCAGGAGAAGAAATCGGGAAACCGGCTTCAATTATATCAACACCCAATGCTTCCAGTTTGAGTGCCAATTCCAGTTTTTCCTTTGTATTGAGTTTACAACCTGGAACCTGCTCACCATCGCGTAATGTGGTATCGAAAATATAAACCTGCTGACCCATTCCCTGTTCTTTTTATAGTTTGGATAAAAAAGCAAGCTGTATGATTTTGTTAACGATTGCCTGTATTAACAAACCATCAGCCTGCTTATCTTCGAATTTATAAGACTTATAAAGGCCAAACAGATCAAAATTGATGTTATTTTACACTGTATAAAGGGCTTATAATCGATCGAAACCATTGATAATAAAGGATTTTTGTAAGTACGAATTACCATGCCTAACCGAAGTACAGACACGCTTTTTCAACTGATTCAGTCGCTCGAAACGGCCGAAAAAAGGCATTTTAAGCTCCATATGAAAAGCCATTCCACCGGTTCTGGAGATTTAAAAGTGGTGCAATTGTTCGATGCTTTGGATAAAATGAAGCAGTATGATGAAGATTTGCTGCTAAAAAAACACCCCGGCATTCAAAAACAGCAGCTTTCAAATTTGAAAGCCAGATTATACCAGGAAGTATTAACCTCTCTCCGCTCATTAAAAAAAGAAGAAAATATTGATCTTCAGTTACATGAGCAATTAGATTTTGCCCGACTACTTTACAACAAAGGTTTATACCTGCAGAGTTTGAAAGTGCTGGACAAAATAAAAGACATGGCCCGTAACCATCAGCAGGTTACTTATATACTACAAGTAATAATACTCGAGAAAAAAATAGAGGCATTGCATATTACCAGAAGTATGCAAGACAGGGCAGAAAAACTAAGCGCGGAATCAGAAGAAATTAATGGAAGACTAAAATTGATCGGACAGTTATCTGATCTATCCCTTCGTTTATATAGTTGGTACATACAAAATGGACATGTTAGAAATGACCAGGACAGAGCTGAAGTTGACCATATTTTTGATCAGGGCTTATTAGAACAGGTTAAAAGTTGCGATGGGTTTTATGAAAAATTATACCGTTATCAATGTTATTGTTGGTATGGTTTTATTGTACAGGATTTCTTGCTGTATTACAGGTATTGCCAGAAATGGGTTGATCTTTTCAACGCCATGCCAAAGATGATCGAAGTTGAGACCGCTCATTATATCAAAGGCATGCATAACCTGTTGAGCGCACATTTTGATTTACGGAACCATAAAAAATTCGGAGAAACAATTCTTCAGTTTGAAAGATTTACCCTGGAACCTGTTGTTCAGCATAACCATAATAACCTTATACAAACCTTTCTATACCTCTATACGGCGAAGTTGAATAAACATTTTATGGAGGGCACATTTACAGAAGGCTTATCGCTTGTACCAGAAATAGAGGAGAAATTAAAAGAATACGAGATTTACCTCGACCGTCATCGCATCCTGGTTTTCTATTACAAATTCGCTTCCTTGTATTTTGGTTCGGGAAATCATGAAAAAAGTATTGATTACCTGAATAAAATCATCAACCTTAAAGTTGATCTTCGGACCGATTTACAATGTTATGCCCGCTTGCTGCACCTGATTGCACATTATGAATTAGGGAATTTCGACTTATTAGAATATTTGCTAAAATCTGTTTACCGGTTTATGGCAAAAATGCAAAACCTCAGCACTGTAGAGGTTGAAATATTTTCCTTTCTTAAACAGTCCTTTAAACTTACGCCCAGAAAATTAAAGCCCCAATTTGAAAACTTGCTTCAGAAATTAAAGCCCCTTGAGAAAAACAACCTGGAGAACAGAGCATTTATGTATCTGGATGTTATATCCTGGCTTGAAAGTAAGATTGAGGGAATACCGGTACAACAAGTTATCAGAGAGAAGTATTTGATTTCACAAACTTAAATTTATATTCATACTCAATTGCCGTTTATGAAGAAACTACTACTGCTTGCTTTTACCCTTCCGCTTATTTTAATTTCAGCTAAAGCTCAAATAACCAAAGCTCCTGAAGTTAAAGATGGAGATGGGCCTTACACACAGTTGATTATTCGTGGAATTACACTTATAAATGGAACTGGTGCTCCCCCCATGGGCCCAATAGATATTGTAATTGAAAACAATCGTATTGTGCAAATTCAGGGAGTAGGAAGTCCAGGCTTGCCTATTAATCAGAACAGAAGGCCTGCACTAAAAGCGGGTGGAAAAGAATTGAACTGCGAGGGCATGTACGCCCTTCCTGGTTTAATTGACATGCACGGTCATATCGGAGGAACCGCGCAAGGTACACCTGCGGAATATGTATTTAAGTTATGGATGGCCCATGGTATTACTACTATCCGCGACCCTTCAGCTGGAAATGGATTAGAATGGGTACTGGAACATAAAAGAAAAAGTGCAGCCAATACCATTACCGCTCCAAGAATACTTGCTTATACAGCATTCGGACAAGGTAATCGTGGCCCGATTACCAATGCGGAGCAAGCGCGTAACTGGGTTCGGGAGAATGCAAAAAAAGGCGCTGATGGCATTAAATTTTTTGGTGCATCTCCGGAAGTTATGGATGCGGCGATACGTGAAAATAAAGCTCTTGGACTTCGCTCTACTGCCCACCATGCACAAACAGATGTAGCAAGATGGAATGTGTTGAATTCAGCTAAGGCTGGTATGACTAGTATGGAACACTGGTATGGTTTGCCAGAGGCTTTATTCACAGATAAAACCATTCAAAATTATCCGCCTGACTATAATTATAACAATGAGCAACATCGCTTTGAAGAGGCTGGTAAATTATGGAAACAGGCTGCTGCGCCATATTCTGATCATTGGAACAAAGTAATGAATGAACTCATTTCACTTGACTTTACGCTTGACCCTACTTTCAACATCTATGAAGCAAATAGAGACCTCCATAGGGCCAGAAGAGCGGAGTGGCATGAAGATTATACATTACCTTCTCTTTGGAAATTCTATGAACCAAGCTACCAAAGTCATGGTTCATACTGGCATGAATGGGGAACAGAACAGGAAGTGGAATGGAAAAATAATTACAGGTTGTGGATGACTTTCATTAATGAATATAAAAACAGGGGAGGAAGGGTTACTGCAGGTTCAGATAATGGATTTATTTATCAAACCTATGGATTTGGCTATATACGTGAACTGGAATTATTAAGAGAAGCCGGGTTTCATCCTTTAGAGGTAATTCGTTCAGCAACATTATATGGTGCACAAGCATTGGGTATGGAAAAAGAAATTGGCAGCATTGAAGTTGGAAAACTTGCAGATATAATAATCGTTGATGCTAATCCATTAAAAAATCTACAGGTATTATATGGCACTGGTGCCATTGAATTGACAAAGGATAATAAGATTGTTCGAAAAGGAGGTGTACGGTTTACTATTAAGGATGGGATAGTATATGATGCAAAGAAACTTCTGTCTGATGTTAAGAAAATGGTTGATGTTGAAAAAGCTAAAAATGGCTGGAAACTTAAACAACCAGGAATAGAATAAAAGGATCGCTCTTATGGTCCATGGAATATCGACCATGGACCATACCCCTGATCGCTTCAACCCTAGATTTGTATTATATACAATTAGCCAAGGATATTTCTACAGGTTTTTTATTTATACAAAAGAATTTCGTTTGATACAGGAAATTTAATACGTACGGTACAACCTGAACCTGGAGCTGATTTAATTTCCATTTCTCCCGTATATAATTCTGTTCTGGTTTGGATATTATTTAAACCAATACCCTTTCTTTTTGAGGTTGGATCAAAACCTACTCCATCATCAATGATGGAAAGTTTAATCTCGGTATCGCGATATAGTTCAATAACCACCTGCTTTGCATTGGCATGCTTAATAATATTATTCATTTGCTCCTGTATAATCCGGAAAATATTCAGTTTAAACTCATAACTGATATCTTCTTCATAAAAATCATTGTAGAAAAAATCAAGGTGCATGGTATTAGTCACGAGTATGTCTTCGAGCAGGCCATCTATAGCTTTGCATAAACCAAAATCTTTGATCAGTGGTGTAACAAGTGCTTTAGATAATTTTCTGATTTCTTCAATAGCATTGTAAATAAATCCGGATGATTGTTTTAATAAGGCCTCTGCATTCTCGCTACCTTTTTCAACTGTTGCTATATACATCATAGCAACGGTAAGCTGTTGGTTTACATTATCGTGTAGTTCACGGCTAATTTCATAACGCTCTTTCTCCTGTACACGGATTACAGCTTCTGTTATTTCCTTTTGCTTGGCATTACGTTCATCCTCAAGTTTTTTCTCAAGTTTTATTTTATCTGTAATGTTATTAGCCAGTGCAATTACAGCTTTCCTGTTTTTAAACTCAATTTTTTGGGAAAATACTTCCATGAAAATTTGCTCACCATTCTTTCTAAGGTGTTTCCAGATAATACGCATAATCGTATCATTACCTGTAAAAGCAAACTTCTTTACAAACTCCTTATAACCGGGTATTTCTTCTTCATTTCTGAGGTTGAGCGTAGATAATTTCAGGAATTCGTCTCTTGTATAACCATATTCCCTTTGTGCAGTATCATTTACTTCCAGGATTTCAAAAGTATTAATATCCCATATGTAGATTGACATTGGGTTATTAAAAAACAGGTTACGGTATCTTTCTTCTGAAGCCCGAATAGCTTCTTCTGCTTTTTTCTTTTCTGTAACATCCCTTGAATTAGATACGATACCTTTTACTGCAGGATCGTCCAGTAAATTGGTTAATTTGGTTTCGAGCCAGCGCCATTCACCCTCTTTATTTTTAAAACGGAAATATTGAATTTCATGGTAATCAGTTTGTTTAATAATCTCAAACTGCCTCCTGATTTCCTCAATTTCATCAGGATGAATAAATTCAAATGTACTTTTCCCAACAATTGAATCTAAAGAGAAGCCAAGTACATGCTCAACACTTGGGCTTGCGAAAGTGAACACACCTTTTTTGTCCAGAATCTTAATCATATCTGATCCATTCTGAACTAATGAACGAAACCTTCTTTCACTATTTACAACCTGTAACTCAGCTAGTTTTCTTTCAGTAATATCCTGCATTGAGCCAATCATTCTGATGGCCTTATTGTTTTTGTATATCAGGTATCCTTTATCCAGTATATAAGCATAAGTGCCATCGGCCTTCTTAAATCTGTATTCATCATTCCACAATTCGTTTCCGGTACCATTACAAGCCGTCAATAATCTTTGTACTACACTATCTCGTTCTTCTTCCAGAATTTTAGAAGACCAAAATTCAAAATCACTTTCGTCATCTGGTAGTTCATACCCAAAAAGTCTTTTCAAACTTTCACCTGCCCATAATATTCTTTTGGTCTCCAGATTCATATCCCATACTACATCGTTAGTAGCTTTTGTAACAAATTTGTATCGCTCATTGCTTTCCCTGAGGTTTTCCTGACTTTTTTTCCTTTCAATACTATACTGTATTGATTTATCGAGTAGTTTTTCATCAAACTCGCCTTTTATAAGGTAATCCTGTGCGCCGCTTGCCATGGTTTCAAGAGCAACTTCCATGTCAATAAGGCCCGTAAGTACAATTATAGGTATTGAAGCCGCATATTCATTAATGGATTCATAAGATTGTAGTCCATTACTATCTGGCAAACTCAGATCCAATAAAACGAGGTTGACGTTTTCATTTTGTAAGGTTTTAATTGCATCAGTTGAATTTAAAACTTTGATTAATCGCCCAATAGGTATTGAAGATGACTTTAACAGTTCTTCCAGGAGGAACAGGTCGCCGGGGTTGTCTTCTACGATCAATATGGTCAATGCTTGATTGCTTTCAGACATGAGCGTTCAATTGATGAGTACAAATTCCTAAACGATGAACACGGAGAATAAACAAGATACTAAACATTTTAAGAAATAAATATTTTCCAGGGCTATATTCGCTTGGCCAGGGTAAAATAAAACGAACTTCCCTTTCCAGGCGCTGATTCCACCCATATTCTGCCACCATGTCGTTCAACAATTTTCTTGCATACCGCCAAGCCAATACCCGTTCCCCCATATTCGGTTCTACTGTGTAACCGGTGAAAAATAACAAATATTTTTTCATGAAACATAGGGTCTATTCCAATACCATTGTCTTTTATGACGAATTGATGATCTGTTTCTTTTTCTTCGTAGCTTATCTCTATTTCAGGAGCCTGATCGCTATGGTATTTTAAGCCATTGGATACCAGGTTCTGGAAAAGTTGAAACAGCTGGGTTTTGTTGGCTTTTACAACCGGCATTTTGTTAACCCGTATGATAGCGTTGGTTTCTTCACAGGTTTTGGTGAACATTTCCTGTAGTTCACCCAGCAATACATTAAGATCTACTTCCTGAAATACTTCCACACTTGATCCTACCCTTGAATAATCGAGTAAATCCATTATCAACACTTTCATTCGCTCGGCACCATCAATGGCAAAATGAATATACTGATCGGCAGTGGCATCAATTTTATCTTTGTAGCGTTTCTGAAACAACTGTAAAAAACTGGTAATCATTCGCAAGGGTTCCTGTAAGTCATGCGATGCCACATAAGCAAACCTTTCCAGTTCAACATTTGAATTAGCCAGTTCCTCTGCCCTTTTCTTCATCCGGTTGTTTAATTCAAGCAACAAAGCTTCTGATTCTTTACGTTGAGACACATCCTGTGTTGCGCCAATCATTCTTACCGGCTTTCCATCTTCAGAGCGAATGATATAGCCTTTATCAAAGACGTATGCATAAGTGCCATCTTTCCTTTGAAACCTATATTCATCCTCCCAGTATAATTCTCTGGTCTGGAAAAGAATAGCCGTTCTTTTTTCAATCATGTTTCCCAGATCATCAGGATGAACCCTCTTGGTCCAAAATTGCTGGTCATTTTCCGCTTCACTTAACTCATACCCGAACATCGTTTTCAATCCATCTCCCACCCGAAACACTTTATCATTTTCGATATCCCAGTCCCAAATAGCATCATTTGTTGCTTTCGTTGCATAGAAGAATCGTTCATTTGCCTTTAATAAGGCTGCTTCTTTTTCTTTTGCAGCTGTTACATCATGAATATTAATGATAATGCCGGTGACTGTTCCATTATCGTAAATAGGCGCATACCGGATTTCCACAATAACCTTGGGATGTTGATCTGTAGGCGGAATTTCAACCGTGTTGTTACGAACCGCTCCATTTAAAACATCAGCGTATAATTCCTTTAGATATGCTACCCGCTCCGGACTTGCACTATCAAGAATTGATTTTCCTCTTTCAAAAGGAACTCCAAGTAGCTTTTTGGATTTTTCTTCTGTTGCTTTATTGAAATTAATAATCTTGAGGTCTTTATCCAGAACAATAAAAAGCTCGTCAGTATTATTCATCACCACCCGCATGTTCATCTCTAATTCATCTAACTGCTTTTCCTTTTTCTTTAACTCTGTGATATCGTGAATAATGGTAAATGTTTTAGGATTATCGGAGGATTCATTAAATAACACTGAAGAAACCCAGATTGGAAATTTCTCACCATTACTTTTTATTCCAATCAATTCACAGGTAACTTTTCCCTTTTCTTCCCTTATTTTAAGGTACTCTTCTAATCCAGGGGAAGCGAGATCAATAATTTGTTTTCGTTCCACCCCTTTTATTTCCTCCAGGGTATATCCGAACATTTCACAGGCAGCACTATTTGCATCATAAACAAAACCATTTATGTCGGTAAGAAAGAAAGCATCAAGCGCATTCTCAATCATAGCTCGATAAACACCTGATTCAATCATTGGGCACAACTTTATTTAAAAAGGACAATATATCGTCAAACATGACCCCTCTAAATCGGGGATCAATCGCGAAGTTTAAGTCGTAAAAGTATATCAGGAATAGATATGTTCTATAGCAGTTTTGAACTTTTCCATGACTACTTTTCTTTTTAAGCTAAGCTTCGGTGTCATTTCTCCGGTATCTATTGTCCATTCCTGTGGTAGTAATTCAAACTTTTTAATTTGCTCTACATGGTTAAAATTAGCATTATAGCTCTCTACGATTTCCCGGTATAATTCCAAAACACGGGGATGATGTATGGTATCTTCGTTTGTTGTATAATTAATACCCTTTTCTTTCATCCATTCTTTTAGGGTAACAAAGGCTGGAACAATTAATGCACCTACAAATTTTCTTTCAGAACCAACCACCATTACCTGTTCAATAAAGGCACTTTCTTTTAGTTTGTTTTCAATGGGTTGTGGTGCTACATATTTACCACCGCTTGTTTTAAATAATTCTTTTTTGCGGTCGGTAATTTTTAAAAATTTACCGTCTTCGATTACACCAATATCACCTGTATGCAGCCAGCCGTCGATAACTGTTTCGGCTGTAAGATCGGGTCTTTTATAATAGCCTTCCATCACACAGGGGCCTGATACACAAATTTCTCCGTCTTCAGCGAGTTGCAAGGTTACACCATTGATTACCGGACCTACGGTACCAAATTTGGTTAGCCCTTTCGCCTGTCTGTTTACACTAATCACCGGACTGTTTTCTGTTGGTCCATAACCCTCATACACGGGTATTCTTGCAGCATTGAAAATGCGCAACAATTTTACCTGACAAGCGGCTCCACCTGTTACAATAAATGATACATTTCCGCCTAAAGCTTCCCGCCACTTATTGAAAATAAGTTTATTGGCGATTGACAATTGGATATTATACCATAATCCACCGCTTTTTAAGTTATCATATCTTTCACCGAGTGCTACTGCCCAAAAAAACAGTTTGCGTTTGATTCCAGTCAGCTCGTTTCCTTTGAGCATAATCCGTTCAAATACTTTCTCCAGTAGTCGTGGTACAGTGGTAAATCCATCTGGTTTTATTTCACGCAAATTATCTCCAATGGTTTCAAGGCTTTCGGCATAATAAATACTAATACCACTGTATAAATAGATATAGGTAACTGTTTTTTCAAAAATATGGTTTAGCGGCAAGAAGCTTAACACTTTTGAGTCTGGCGCATCATTAAAAGGAAAACTCTCTTTTGAAAACTGAAGGTTTGAATAAATATTTTTATGACTCAACATCACCCCTTTTGGCGTACCTGTTGTTCCTGAGGTATAAATTATTGTAGCAAGATGCGAAACAGGAATTGACGTACTTATTGATTTTACCTTAGCGATTAGCTCGGGATTTGCCAACGCTGTAACTTCTTTCCAATATTTTGCCCCTTCTAATTTCTCAAAAGTATAAATGTCTTTTATAGAAGGTACTTTCTCTTTTACTGCTTTCGCTTTTTCAAGTAATTCAGCGTTGCTTACAAAAAGGTATTGAACATTGGCGTCATTAAGAATAAACTCCAATTCATGTGAACTGGTAGTAGGGTATACAGGAATTAAAATTGCGCCGATTTGCTGAACAGCCAGGTCGGTAAATATCCACTCTGGTCTGTTATTACTGATAATAGCAATTTTATGACTCGATTCGGGTGTCATAGCGCCAGCATTTACACCCAATTGCAATAACCCTGCACTAAACTTATTTACGATATCAGTTACCTGCTCAGTGCTATAAGAAACCCATTCTCCATTTTCTTTGGCTGCAAGCATATCTTTTTTAGGAAAATGCTTTGCCTGGTGTTCAAGACAATCAAAAAGTCGTTTTACAGTCATATGGCAATCTTTCAATAAAGTTCAAAAATCAAACCCTGATAATCATTCCTTCTTTTTCAATCTTTCGTATTCCTCTTCGGCAATATCTGTTACACTACCATTGTATGCATTAAAATATTGGAAGCCCAAAGCTATACCCCAACCCAACATCACCCAAATTGGCCATATATTGCCTTTAAATCCATGCTCCTTCCCATAGGTTAACCACCAAATGGCCCACAAAAAAGCTACAATAACAATATATCCGTAAAGGTTTCTTTTAAAGGAGGCCCGTTTTTTGGCAATTCGCCAAAGTCTTTCATCTTTTTGATTCTCCATGGTAGTTAGTTTATAAGAGTAATTTAAGTAAAAGCAAACAAATAAAAAAGCCCGTATCGCTTGATACAGGCTTCTTTGCCAATTTTGTGCCCCTATTTAGAAATAATACTGCCCGGCAGGCAATTTAAATAACCTTGTTTTTTGGTAAGCCTCAAATGCTGCTGCTTCCTTTGCGTGGGTTTCTTTCCAAATTTTATAGGCATCTGGGTTAACAGATTCGGTAAATAACCATTGGTTATAGGCTTCATACATATTTTCCCGAATAAAATATTGTTGCTGGTCAAAAAGTGCAAAAGGGTAATTTGTATAAGTTTTAAACCAGTCGAGCATCCATTTAGAGCGGATAGATGTGCTTGTTTCTGGTTGAAAACCTGCACTTGTTGAAGGAACTATTTTTTCAATTGTTTGCAACACAGCTTTTTCAAATGTAGTAGAATTGTTTTTCAATAACTGTGACACAACCGTTGGTAAAAACATTTTTTGCCATGCATTCAGCAGTGCCTTTTTTACTTCGGCAGTTCTTTCCGTAAAACTTTCCAGGTTTACAAAGATTTCCCCATAAAGTGCTACTTTCAACCAATTACTAGTTTTTGTATAGTAAATGCAGGCATTATAATAATTGCTACTATAGTTCAAATCTGCTTTAATACCCTTTTCCCATTGTTCAATTGCTTCATTTACTGCATTATCCATTGCCAGCAGCTCTCCATACTCATTATAGATGATGGTACTGTTTGGAAATTTTTTCAAGGCTGATTTATACAAACGTGCTCCTTCTTTATAGGCAGCAATGGCTTTATATGACAACCCTAGTATTTGAAAAACCTGCTCATCGGCATCGGACCTTTCTGCCAAAATTTTACCGACCTGTATCGATTTGCCAAAATCGCGTTTGAGGTAGCAGGCATAGGCAAGGTCCTTCTGGATGGAAATATCACCAGGAGCTTGTTTTGCTGCTGATTCTAATACGGCCACAGCATTTTCAAAGTCGCCCTGCATCAGCATGGATTTGGCGGTTTCCTGAAGTTTTTTTCCAGGTTCCTGTGCCATTAAATTCCAGCTTGAAAGCAAAAAAACAAACAGTATAACAATACGCATAGCCCTCTTTTTAAAATAATTTATTCACCAATCAGGTGGGTAAGCAGACCATCTCTCAACTTTGGCTCAAACCAGGTACTCTTGGGTGGCATTACATTACCACTATCTGAGATGTCAAAAAGTTGTTCAATAGTAACCGGATATAAACTAAAAGCCGCAGCAAAATCGCCACTATTTACTCTTTTCTCTAATTCAGATAACCCTCTGATTCCCCCTACAAATTCAACTCTGGTATCGGTTCTTGGATCTTTTATGTTTAATATTTTATCCAATACATGATTTTGTAAAACGGTTACATCAAGTACACCTATAGGATCATCAGCGTAAGTTCCCGGTTTTGCATTTAATATATACCAGTTACCTTCCAAATACATGCCAAACTCATGCAATGTTGCTGGTTTAACAGCATCGGCACCCTTAAGTTGAACATCAAAATCCTTTTCCAATGCCTTGATGAAATCAGCGGTTGAAAGCCCATTAAGGTCCTTAACAATCCTGTTGTAATCCATTATTTGCAACTGATTGGAAGGAAACAATGTGGTAAGAAAATAATCCGCTTCAGGACCTGCATTGGTTCCTAATGCCTTACGAACTTTTGCTGCAGATGCGGCGCGATGGTGACCATCAGCAATATAGGTATAGGGTATTTGTTCTTGAAAAATCTGGGTAATCTGATCACATACAGTCGTATCATTTACAATCCAGATCGTATGTTGAATATCATCGTCGGCAGTAAAATCATAAACGGGAGACTTAGTTTCTTTCCACTTTGAAATTAATTCATCCATGGATGCGTTACTTCTGTATGCCAGGAAAACATTGCCTGTTTGTGCTCCGGAAATACGGATATGATTTATACGATCCTGCTCTTTTTCCGGACGGGTAAATTCATGTTTACGAATAATATCATTTTCATAATCATCAATACTACTCACACATACAAGTCCTGTTTGCGAGCGTCCGTTCATTATTAATTGATAGATATAGTAACAAGGCTTTGATTCGCGAAACAACACATCACGCTTCATGAATGCATCCAGATTTGCTTTCGCTTGCTCATATACTTCCTGAGCATGAATATCGATACTGTCTGACAAATCTATTTCGCTTTTGGTGATATGCAGAAAAGAACTTGGATTTCCTTGTGCTTCTATTTTAGCTTCTGCACTGTTTAATACATCGTAGGGTCTGCTGGCTACTTGCTTAGCCAACTGTGGTTGCGGACGTAATGCCCGAAAGGGTTTAATAATTGCCATTGCGCAAATATCCGTAAATAATTATAAAAGAAAAGTTATGAAAGCCGGGGGCATTACTTTATATTAAGCGTGTATTTTTCAATTGCCCGTTTAACAAACGATTGTTTTTCAGAAAGCCAGGTAAAAAGTGCTATTCCTGTTATTGCACATAAAATACCAGCTAATACATCCAGCACATAATGATGACTCGTATATACTGCTGAGAACCAAATTCCTACCATAATCATTGCAAAAATGATATTGATCCACTTTAACCGGAATTTCAATCCATAAAATAATACGACTAAAGGATATGCGGAATGCAATGATGGCATTGCCGCAAATACATTTGAACTTTTAGCATATAATGATTGAAATACCTGTACGTTAAAGTATGCATCAAACCTGCCTAAACCTGCAGTATTTCCAGGTGTATTTGCTTGAAAATTAAACCCGAATTCCTGGATATACCATGGCGGTGCGGCAGGATAAACATAGTAAATAATAAAGCCGATGATGTTTACCAATAAGAAAGTAAGTGAAAACTGCAAGAACCATTTTCTGTTTTTAAAGAAAAGGAAAGCAGCAAAACCTAATGGTACCGGCACCCAACTGAGGTAGAAAAAACCAGTTGTTATATCAAGCCATGTTGTGTGATTAGCCAACCAATATTCATTCGGGGTAAGTAATTTACCATGATCATTAATACCGAAAAGGCTTTTCTCCGTTGTATATAAATCTCCAATATGTACCTGTTGATACTGATAATTAGGGAAAGCTTTCATGAAATCGAAAATGATCCAGAAAATAATAAAAATGGAGAACCCTAAAATAAATTTCCTGGTTATTCGAGAGAGATAGTAGCAAATATTAAAAAACAACACCAGTGTCAACTGATCTTGTTTATAACCAATCAACCAATAACTAAGTACTAAATAAGTCAGCGATGCCAGGGTAGTTGCCAGCACATGCCTTACCGAAAAAAAAGACTCATTTAATGTAGACTTACCTGTCATATCAGGGTTTAAATCTTTGCATTACTTCTTTACCAGTTTGTTCGTCTATCCCTTTCATTTCCATATACACTACATTCGGCGACCAGAAAGTACCTCCATCAATCTTGATAAAAATACGTGTAAGCACTGCCTGCTGGTTATTAATGGTAGTATATACCTTGAACTGGTTATCTTTTGGGGAACGCATCAGGTATAGCGGACGTTTTTTATAGGATACAAAATGTATTTTATAGGAATCCTTTCCGACCGCCTGTGATTTTATACCATAGGCAAAAACACGCTGTATATAAGATAGCTCCTTTTTCTGTCCGCCTTCCGGATAACGAATCCAAAATACATGCACAGGATCATCTTCGTCTACTTCACCCTGTTTATTATACCTCAGTTCACAAACAATAGTGTTTGTGTTTGAAGTTCGCTGCAGGTAAAATAATTGTTTACTATTCCCCTTAGGCACCGGGAAGGTATCCTGAGGCTCAATAGCTGTGCGGTGGGTTGGAGCATTTGCACCTGGTGTTTCTCCCTGTGCTTTTGTTTCACTAAGGGGTGCCAGCATAAAAATTGAGGCAATAGCAATGATCAACGCAGGGGCTCCCATTTTTTGGGATGCTTTCACTAGTCCATCTTTTGCATCTAATGCTTTTTTTGAACTACGTAACCTATTAATTGCAGTTATATTGGTTAATACAGCCATTAGTGTAAGTGGAAGAGTAAAGATTGACATGGTTTCAAGCACATGAAACTTTATTCCACTAACATACCATTTCCAGTCGCCGCCAATATATTCACCGGCTATACCACATGCAATTGCAGATACACCTATTAATACAACTCTCTCAGGACGTTGCATTAATCCATCTTTACATTCAATACCCAAACCTTCTGCTCTTGCCCTTGTATAACTGACCATCATTGACCCGATCATGGCAATAAATGCAAATAATGAGCTCAGGAAATAATGATGGGCAATTAAGTAATAACAAATACCAAGGAACATGACCAATTCACTATATCTGTCTAATACTGAATCGAACAGTGCACCGAAAGAGGAACTCATTTTTCCAAGACGGGCTACTTGTCCATCAAGCATATCAAATAAACCAGCAAATAGCACCAATGCACCAGCCCATCCAACATAAGATAAATCGCCTCTGTGGCCTCTTTCACCCCCTTCAATAAATATTATAGCAACACCAATATTTAATACAAACCCAATAAGCGTTACCATATTAGGGGTAAGGCCCAGTTTAATCAACCCCTTAACGAAGGGGTCGATAACAACATAAATGGCTTTTTGAAGTTTAATTCTTAAAGGAACTTTTTCCATGCTTTATTTGATGACGCAAATTAAGTACTAAATCAGAAATCAAATTTAAATCGTGCCCTTACTCCCCATGTACTGATATTTGGATTTTCTTTATAATTAAATCTTCTGATCAGATCTACCCTGAAAAGTTTAAAGATATTACCAACACCCACACTTCCTTCAATATATGGTTTCTTGCTGAGTGAGAATGTAGTTGGAACACCCGCGGCTGTCGGGAACTTAATCAGGTCCGGATTTTTATCGGGATTGTTTTTATCGCTAATGCCTCCATAAATAATCTTCATCGACAGTAACTCTCTTAGTTTCAATTTACGCAATAAAGGAATCCTGTTAAAGATGAGACCATTAAAATGGTGATCTACCAATAAAGTAGCATAACGATCACTTACAAATTCCTGGAAGTTCATCAGGTTATAAGAATTCAGTTGATATGCATAAGTTTGGTTAGCCCTATGCACAGTTAATAACTGATATGGTGCAGTTCCGAAAGTATATCCACCTTCTAATACTACATCGCTATATCCTAACTGAGACATGAATACTCTTTTCTCTGCTCTCAGATTAATGTTCTGGTAATTGTATTCGCTTTTAAATACCCCTTTTACACCCGCCGTAAAACGCAAGGTAAAAATGGGATACTTATTAATGATAGGAATACGGAACACTTTACCCTGATAGAATTGCTCATTTGGTGCCCAGCGCAATTGGGCAGAAAATTCTGAGGTATTAATAGATGGTACATTCACCACATTACCATTCACTATTTTATTATAAATAATAGATCCAGCAGGAGTATGTCGCCAGTTTTTAAAGGCAAGTGTATAGGAAAGTCTGTTCCGGAGTTCATGAACATATTCTAACTTGAATATGTCGTTGTAAATCCATTTATCGTTGTTACCTCTTTTAAATGAAAGGAAGAAATTATCCTCCTGTACAAACTGTAGTTCCTGACCAGGAATCTTTGTATCATGTTGATAGCTGGCCCGGATAAATTTTAACGGGAACGTATAAATTGATTTATTGTTCAAAGAATAGGTAGTTCCAAAAAAGTATTTGAACTTTTCATCTTTGAAGCCATATGCACCATAGGTTTCAAAATAAATACGTTTACTCAGTTTAGGTGTAGTTCGGCCACCGAGTCTTAGTTTAAAACCTTCTATGGGATTAAATCCATAGAATGCAGCGGCTGGACCAATTTCTACCGGCCCTAATGAAGTATACCCTGAAAATAAGAAAGTTGCGATTGCCATGGTTCTTCTGAATGAGGGCATTTTCTCCAGGCTATCAATATTGGAGTAAATTTTCGATTCAGTTCCACTAAGTGTATCATGCCTGTTCTGCTCCCAGAAACTATCAGGGAGTTTATCTACCTTATCAGTTTTTACCAATGAAGGTCCGTCGTATAATGTATCAGGTTTTGCTTCATTGATTTTATAGTTTTTAAAAGAAACCGTCCTTTCTCCAAAGAATCCTCCGCTTGCACCTTTGGTGGCAGCGGCTTCTGCCATTACATTACTTCTGCTTAAATGATAACGTCCATCCGGGTTTTGTTCAAAATCAAGATCGATATGTAATTCCCTAACAAAGTTGAGGTTTACATTCTTACTGAGGAACATATCCAGCCTTTGTACCGCATAGTTACCATCTAATGTGATATACATATTACCACGAAACAGGAGGTCATTGGTATTTCTTGGAGTGAAATACATTTTAATGAGTTTCTTTCCGCTATCATCTGTGATGGTATCACGGATATAGAACATATAAAATGTTGGGGAAAGATCTGCAATCGGACTCAGGAACTGATAGGTGAATAATGGTATATTATCATCATAGATATCTACATCCATGATTAACCTGTTCAGGTATTGGCTTACCCCATCATTATCGATGTATTCACCGTAATTCACCTTTTTTTCGCCCCTTACAATCGACTTTGTTTTTTCCGGTTTTTTACGATAATACTTTTGGGTTAGTTTCTCTTCAAGATAAACAGGTAACAAAGTTTTTCCTTTCAGTTTAACCGTATCCCTGTTTTCAAAAAGAAACTGGTATTTACGAAGCATTCGGTTATTGGCCAGTTTCTCTGGTACACTACTAAGTGAGACTTCCAGTTTTTCGTACTGGTCGTATTCAACATAGTCATACTTTTCCGGTCTGTTCAGGGGTTTATTATCAATCACTCTCCTGATCAGGTCTACTGCCGGATTGTTTTTGTTTCTGTATTTGGCTCTTTTATTGGTTGATACAGTAACGTTATTGATGGACTTAGGATCAACTTCTAATTCGAAATCAATGGTCTGCTCCTTCCCAGGAATAATGGTTTTTGGAACATTCAGGTATCCTACATAAGAAGCAATAATGATATTGATATTACCATTTGAACGGAGTGTAAATTGTCCAAGACTATCCGTAACAGTACCTCTTCCTCCTTTAAATACGACGCTTACATATTGTAATGGTGTTTTGCTTACCGCATCTACCACTTTTCCGGTGATAACAGTTTGAGCCATACCCTGCATAAATCCAAACAGCATCAGTATAACCGGCAACACCCACCTTACAACTGCTCTTTTACTTTTCATTTTTTGTTATTATTTGAACACGAATTTTTTTTGTAACATATAATTATAGGTGAACCCTACAATTAGAGATACGATAATTTTTGAGGTTAGGGGTGCCAGGCCAATATATTCTTTTACTACAAATACGCCTCCTGTAACCAGTAACAAATTACCTGCCCATACCAGCAGGTATTTAAATGCCTGCATGGGAACCCTGCCTTCCCTGGCTTCGAACACCCATACCCTACCCAGTAAAAAATTAGCAATACCCCCAGAGATGGTTCCAGTTATACTTGCAGCCAGGTACCAGCAACTGAATACTGTTGTCAATAAAATGAAAACAGTAAAATCAACAATGGTAGCTGCCAGTGAAGCAGCTTGTGCTTTTACAAAAGTAACCATCAATTAAAAAATATTTAACCACATAATTGTGTGTAATAACAGGTTTGCATATATGCCAGCTATCACATCATCTAACATTACACCCCATCCACCGGGCAGCGATTCTGTTTTTCTGATCAATAATGGCTTTGTTATGTCCAATATTCGAAACAGTACAAATCCTGTTATTATATAAGGTAAGGTTGGTGGAACAAAAAGCAGGCTGATCATCATTCCCGCTGCCTCATCTATCACTACCTTTCCACTGTCTTTACCCCAATCTTTCTCAACAGACTGCGCCGTCCAAATGCCTATCACGGTAACCATTAGCGTAAGTATAATACTTACAATTCCAAATGATTCCGATTCACGGAGCAGGTACCAAGGCACGCAGAAAACTGCCGCAGCAATTGTTCCACCTCCTTTTATATAACCAATACCAAAGAGACTGGCAATTGTTTTATGCATCTTAATCATCATAAAGCCTCTACCAAATCCTGGTAATAATCAAGTCCAAGATGCGTGATCAAATCTTCTCCCATAATATGCCTTAATGTATTCTGCAATTTGATGAGTTGTTTGAAGATATCATGCTCAGGTCTCAACCCAGGTGCTGTTTGTGGCGATTTAAAATAGAAGGATAACCATTCCTGGATACCACTCATATTGGCACGTTTTGCGAGATCCATAAAAATGGCCAGATCTAAAACAATGGGTGCCGCAAGAATAGAATCACGACAAAGGAAGTTTATCTTAATCTGCATAGGATAACCAAGCCATCCGAAAATGTCGATATTATCCCAGCTCTCCTTATTATCACCATGTGGCGGATAATAATTGATGCGCACTTTGTGGTAAAGATCACCATACAATGCAGGATTAATATCAGGTTGGAATATATCTTCCAGTACACTTAGTTTAGATACTTCTTTGGTTTTAAAATTATCCGGATCATCCAATACTAAACCATCTCGGTTACCTAATATATTGGTAGAGAACCAACCCTTAACGCCCAGCGCCCTTGCGTGTAACCCTGGTGCCAGTATGGTTTTCATCAATGTTTGGCCTGTTTTAAAATCCTTTCCTCCGATAGGTGTATTCGTTTCTTTTGAAAGCTCTATCAATGCAGGGATATCACAGGTTAAATTAGGTGCGCCATTTGCATAGGGAACGCCGATTTTAATGGCAGCATAAGCATAGATCATACTTGGTGATATAGCAGGATCATTATTACGCAAGCCTTCTTCAAAGGAAGCAATGGTTTCATGAACAGCAGAAGGTTCTATATATTTTTCTGTTGAACCGCACCATACTATAACAATACGGTCACATCCATTAGCCGATTTAAAGTTTTCAATATCACTGATTACTTCATTGGCAAGATCCCATTTACTGGCAGCTTCTTTAATATGTGTGCCATCCAGGTTTTTGATATAGGATTTATCAAACACCGCTTTCATGGGTTTAATTGATTCCAGTTCGGGTTTGATAGCATTAAGCAATAATGGATCCAGCACTTTTGCATTCATGGCAGCTTCATACACATTATCACTATACACATCCCATCCTCCAAAAACCACATCCGATAATGGTGCCAGGGGTACAAAGTCTTTGATAAGCGGGTAACGGTTCTCTGTTCTCTTACCTAACCTGATATTTCCCATTTGGGTCAATGCTCCGATTGGTTGTGCAATTCCTTTATTTACAGCCATTACACCAGCAATTACGGTGGTTCCGACTGCTCCTAACCCCGGCAGCAGTATGCCTAATTTTCCGCTTGCGGGTTGTATTTGTGTTTTCATGTAATCGTTTTTCTCAATTATTAAAATAGTCCCGTCTGTGACGGGACGTTTCAGAACCAATTTTATTTTTTTAACCCCTTCACCATTATATTAACAATAGAATCGATACGGGTTTCCATTTTGGGGTATTTATTACCCGCAAACAGATCACGCTCTAATCCACGCAATGAGCTCACAATAATTAAAGGAAGGATATCCAATTCTTTTTTTAGGGATGTAGCAAACTCTCCACTCTTTACGCCAAATGCCAGGATATCTGTTACCAGCTTTACTTCCTGTTGGTCATATTCGGTATGCAGGTGTTTCATACAGCGCATATTCTCCTGCATTTCACCCTTAACTACTTTATATAAATTTGATTTTTTTTGAAGTGCCCTGATTTTTGTAATGGTAAACGACCGTAGTTTTTCTTCAGCCGATCTGGCTTTTTCAGTGGCTTCTTTAGCCTCATTAAACACTTCATTCATTTCTTTACTGATTACCGCATCGAAAATTTCTTCTTTGCTGCAGTAATAATAATAAAGTGTGCTTTTCCCTTTTCCCATGGAACGGGCAATATCTTCCATGGTGGTCTTTTTAAGACCAAATTGCTGGAATAGTTTCTGTGCTTCTTTAAGGATGTCGTCTTTAACGATCTCTTCTTTTGCGGACAATATCATTTTTCGACCAAAATCGTTTTTCGGTCCAAAATTAGGAAAAATCCGAATGCCACTTCTACCGCTTATAAAAATATTAGCCTTTTCTTAGGGAAAAGTCTTTCATCAGATCACAGATAGCTTCTACGCTTTCCAATGCCAAAGCATTGTACATACTTACTCTAATGCCCCCCACTGTGCGGTAGCCTTTTACACCAATCATCCCTTCATTTTTGCATACTTCAAGAAATTCAGGTTCTAAATTTGGGTCTGACAGGAAGAATACGGCATTCATCAAGCTTCTGTCTTCTTTCTCCACCGTTGGCTTAAAGATGGGAAGGCTATCGATGGTTTGGTATAATAGGTTTGCTTTTGCTTCATTTCTTTTTTGCATTTCTGCAAGACCGCCTTCTTGTATTATCCATCTCAGGGTTAGCATGCTGACATATACAGCAAAAACAGGCGGGGTATTCATCAGAGAACCAGCAGCAATATGTTTTTGGTAGTCCATGATCGTTGGCACTGTACGCTTTACTTTACCGAGCAGGTCTTTACGAATCACTACCAGGTTTACACCTGCAGCTCCCATGTTTTTTTGAGCGCCGGCATATATCAACCCAAAACGCTTGTAATCAGCTGGTCTGCAAAAAATATCGCTACTCATATCTGCCACTAAGGGAATATTGGTATCAGGAAATTGATGCCACTGAGTTCCTTCAACAGTATTGTTAGTGGTTAAATGCAGGTAAGCCGCATTCGCTGGAATTGCAAAATCTTTCTGTATATAAGTATTGTTCTTGTCTGAACTATCTGCAACAATTTCCACTTTCCCAAAGAGTTTTGCCTCAGTGGCCGCTTTTTTACCCCATATACCATTAATATGATAGGCCGCCGTGGCAGCATCATCCAACAAATTCATCGGCACCTGCATAAACTGGGTAGTGGCACCACCATGAAGGAACAGTACTTCATGGTCATCACCTAAATCCATCAGTTGTTTAACAGAAGAGATTGCTTCATCCATTACAGCCTGAAAATGTTTGGTGCGGTGACCTATTTCCAGAATAGATAAACCAGTACCATTAAAATCATGAATGGCCTGTGATGCCTGCTCCATAACAATTTTAGGCAGTACAGAAGGCCCGGAATTAAAATTATGTATGCTCATTTCGGTTGCTTGAAGCCGCAAGGTAGGAAATAGTCAAGAGACCATAGTCCATGGACCATGGTCTATGGTCTATGTACAATAGCTACTCATGAACATCAGTAACCCCACCCGATACTGCGAATTTCATGGCATCGGCTGCGCTTACATCATTCAAGGGTTTGATACGGTCCTTGGATACGATATAGGTTATACCAGATATGGCATAAGAATGTGGTACATAAACAGTTACATGATCCTCCATACCAAAGTCTGCTGCTGATTGCTGGGTAATGAATCCAACCCTCCAAACATCAGGAGCATCTACATTCACAAGTACAGGTTTATCAAATTTCTTTTTGTTACCCGCAAAAGCTTCCAGAAAATCTTTTACAGAGGAATAAATAAATTTTATACCCGGCGTTTTCTCCAACACCGTATCAAGCAGGGTAACCAGCCTTCCAACAACAAATAAAGAAGATATCCAACCCACCAACAATACCAGTGCTATTACTACAACAAAACCCAGTCCAGGCAAGCTTTTTAGGTTACCAGCCGCATCTTTCTCTAATAAACTCGGAAACAGTGCATGAATAAGATTAGGTAAAATACCATCTATCCAGGTAAAAAGTCCAATTACCACCCATAGCGTAATACCGATTGGAGCCAGTACAATAAGTCCCTGGAAGAAAAATTGCAGCAATTTTTTTCCGTAAATACGGATGATCGTTTTAAAGTTCATTGGGTCTTATTAGAATGTAAAATAACTAAGAATTATACAAATCAACCGTTTTAAACGGTTGGGAAAGGCAAAAAACTAACGATTATAAGCATTTCATTCATCAGATTTTGTGACCGTTTAACACAGATTTAATCCAAAAAAAACATGGAAACTTTGGTTACGTTTAAAGTTTCCATAGTTTTGCGCCCGAATTACGCGTATGGAAACACAAGAAAGAATATTAACCAAAGCACATGAATTATTCATGCGTTATGGCCTGCGCAGTGTGAGTATGGATGAGATTGCCAACCACCTGGGCATGAGCAAAAAAACCATTTACCAGTTTTATGCCGATAAAGATGCACTGGTTGAAGGAGCAATCGGTATTGAAATTGAAAAAAGTAAAACGGATTGCACTTGCTTTCGTGAATCGAGTGAAAATGCGGTCCATGAACTTTTTATGACAATCGACCGCGCACTCGAAATGTTGAAACACATGAACCCTTCCGTGATGTTTGATCTTGAAAAATATCATCCGAAGGCCTATCGTAAATTTCTTGATCATAAAAACAAATTCTTTTATGACCTCATAAAATCGAATCTTGAATGGGGAATTAAAGATGAATTATACAGAGATGATATCAATGTAGAAATACTAACCCGATTCAGACTTGCTACGATATTCCTGATGTTCGACACAGAAAGCTTCCCCCCCTCAAAGTTCACTGCCGCACAGATTATCGCAGAAATAACGGATAATTTTCTTTATGGGATGGCATCAGCCAAAGGACTTAAACTGATTCAAAAATACAAGCAACAAAGACTAAAAAGTAAACTATGAGTAAACGAAGAAAAATACAAAACATGGTTTTACTGTTGGGGCTGGTAATTAGTACAATTACATCTGCTCAAAATGCTACACGCCATGAATTTACCATTCAGCAATGTGTAGATTATGCCTATAAAAACAATGTGCAGGTTAAAAATGCCTTGTTAAATATTCAGGTACAACAGCAAACCAATCGCGACATTACTTCGGCAGCACTGCCTACCGTAAGTGGTACCTTATCTGGTAATGATTACTTACAACTACCAGTATCCTTACTACCAGGTGAATTTTTTGGTAGTGCACCCGGTACTTTTATTCCCGTTCGGTTTGGGGTTAAATACAATGCCTCCGCTACTTTGCAACTCCAGCAGTTGTTATTTGATGGTCAGGTATTTATCGGACTTCAGGCAAGAAAAACGTCTATGGAATTCCAGGCGAAGAACAAAGAAGTAACCGAAGAAATGATCAAGACCAATATTTACAAAATCTATTACCAACTGGTTGTTAGTAAAACCCAGATTGATTTACTCGATGCTAATATCAGCAGGTTAAGCAAACTGGAACACGACACTAAAGAGCTTTACAAAAACGGTTTCGCCGAAAAACTGGATCTGGATAAAATTGCTGTACAGGTGGCTAATCTTGAAACAGAGAAATTAAAAGCACTCAACAGTATTGATCTTGGATACATGGGACTAAAAACCTTACTGGGAATGCCTGTTACTGATAGCCTGGTTTTAGTTGATAAATTAACCGAAGACCAGATAAGCCGTGATTTTACATTGGATACAGCTTATAATTACACAGACAGAAAGGATTTTCAATACCTGAGTCTGGGTAAAAAATTAAATGAATTCAATATTAAGCGTTACCAGTTAAGTTATCTGCCTACCGTTTCTTTATCAGGTTCTTATACCAAAAATGCCCAGCGTAATAAGTTTGATTTTTTTGGTAAAGGCGATTGGTTTACTACATCATTCATCGGATTGAATATCTCCGTTCCCATTTTTGATGGATTCGGAAAAGATGCACGCATCAAAAAAGCCCGTTTCGAATTGAAGCAAACCGAAAACCAGCTCGACAACCTGAAATTAACTATTGATAACGAAGTAGCTCAATCACGTGTGAATTTCAGAACTGCTATTGCTACCATGAATTTCCAAAAGAAAAATATGCAACTGGCAGAAAGCGTGTATAATCAAACAAAGAAGAAATATGAAGTCGGTACCGGATCAAATACGGAGATCACGGCCGCTCAAACCGACCTCGTAACAGCACAAACAAATTATATCAGTGCCCTGTACAGTGCAATTATTGCCAGGGTAGATTACTTAAAAGCAATTGGAAAATTATAATGACCAATAAACCTAACTATATGCAAAAAATATTCTCTATTGCAGTATTGGCTGCTACTGTTACGCTTGCCTCCTGTGGTGCAAGTACTTCGGAAGGTTCCGGAGCAGCAAAAGAACAGAAAGCAAAGCTTGCTGAATTAAAAAAGCAAAAAGAAAAAATTGAAGGTGAAATCAGTGAGCTGGAGGCATTGATTGTAAAGCTTGACCCTTCTTCTGCTAAACCTGAAAATGCAAAACTGGTTGCATTTGCTGCTATTACTCCTGAATCTTTTACCCACTATATAGATTTACAGGGTAAAATCGAATCGGAAAATATCTCTTTCGTAACCCCACGTGGTGGTGGTGGCCAGGTAAAAGCACTTTTTATTAAGCGTGGCGACGAAGTAAAAAAAGGTCAGCTCATTTTAAAACTTGATGACGCTTTACCCCGCCAAAGTTTATTAGCTGCTGAAAAAGGACTCGAAACCTTGAAAACCCAGTTATCTTTTGCAAAAACATTGTACCAGAAACAAAAAAATCTCTGGGATCAGAATATTGGTACTGAAGTACAACTGATTACTGCAAAAAACAATGTTGAAACCCTCGAGAACCAATTGAAAAGTGCAGAGGAGCAAGTTAAAATATCAAAAGAACAATTACAATTCACTTCTGTTTACAGCGATGTAAGTGGCGTAGCAGAAGATGTAAACATTCGTGTTGGTGAACTTTTTGTTGGGTCTGGTCAGATTAAAATTGTGAATACCAGCAACCTTAAGGTAACCACAGAAGTTCCGGAGAATTACCTTGACAGGGTTGGCAAAGGAACCAAACTCCGTATTACTTTACCTGATATCCAAAAAACAGTTGAGTCAAGCGTAGGTGTTTCTGGTAAAATCATTAATCCTATCAGCCGTAGTTTCTTCATAGAAGCAAAAGTGCCTAATAACAAAGATTTTAGACCAAATCAGATTGCAATGGTTCAAATTCAGGATTATGCTGTTAATAATGCAATAGTAGTACCCCTGAATACTTTGCAAAATGATGAGAAAGGTAAATATGTAATGGTTGCATCCAATGAAAAAGGTAAAATGGTTGCCAGAAAGAAAATGGTAATACCAGGTGAATTTTATGGTGATAAACTTGAAATCAAGTCTGGATTACAATCCGGAGACCTTGTGATCATTGATGGCTACCAGAGCTTATACGATGGACAGGTTATAATCAGCAGCACTAAGTAATCAACTTAATGCCTTTTGAAAGATTGAAGATCATTTAAACTAATTGTATGAGTGCATTAGAAAATATAAAAGGTAAGTTCAAAGAATTTGGGCCGACTACCTGGAGTATCAAAAATAAAACATCCATCTACCTGATGATGTTGTTTGTGAGTCTTGCGGGTATATTCCAATTCGTAACCTTACCTAAAGAACAATTTCCGGATATTGTTATCCCTACTATTTATGTTCAGACCATACATGTAGGTAACTCTCCGAAAGACATAGAAAACCTGGTTACCAGACCGATCGAAAAACAGATTAAAGGTATCACAGGTGCGAAAATTAAAAAGTTTACAAGTACATCCCAGCAAGACTTTTCTGCCATCATGGTAGAATTCGATACTGATGTAAAAACAGATATTGCTTTACAGAAAGTAAAGGATGCAGTTGATAAAGCCAAGCAGGATCTGCCTACAGACCTTACACAGGAACCAACCGTTCTTGAAGTAAGTTTTAGTGAGCAGCCGATCATGTATGTAAACCTTAGTGGTGATTATGATTTACCAAGGTTGAAAAAATATGCGGATGATCTGAAAGACAAACTGGAAGATCTTCCTCAAATTAATCGGGTAGACCTCGTTGGTGCACCGGAAAGAGAATTTCAGGTAAATATCGACAACTATCGTATGCAAAGTGCCGGTATTACTTTCGACGACATCAACGCTGCGATACAACGCGAAAACGTTGATATTTCGGGTGGTTTGTTAGAAGTGGGAAATATGAAGCGTAACCTTCAATTGAAAGGTCAACTGAAAACTGCTTTTGATATCCAGCAAATTATTGTTAGAAACACAAACGGTGCCCCAATTTATCTGAAAGATATTGCCCATATTGTTGATACCATCAAAGAGAAAGAAAGCTATGCTCGCTTAGATGGTAAAAATGTGGTAACACTGAATATCATCAAAAGAAGTGGTGAGAACCTGATTGAAACAAGTGATGGAGTAAAGAAGATAGTAGAAGAAGGTAAGAGTGTGATTTATCCCACAGATATGAAAGTGGTGATTACAGGTGACCAGAGTATACAAACTCGTACTTCATTCAACGATCTGGTTAACTCAATCATCATTGGCTTTGTGCTGGTATTGATTGTATTGATGTTCTTTATGGGTGTTGTTAATGCCTTCTTTGTGGCCCTTTCTGTTCCACTGAGTATGTTTGTGGCATTTGTATTTCTACCAGGAGCCGATCTGATTGTTGGCACCCATGTTACCCTGAACTTCATCGTACTATTTGCCCTATTATTCGGATTGGGCATTATCGTGGATGATGCCATTGTGGTGATAGAAAATACACACAGGATATTTATTGAAGGAAAAGGTAAACTTAGCACAGCATTCTCTGCAAGAATTGCTGCTGGTGAGGTATTTATTCCTGTATTAGCAGGTACACTTACTACACTGGCACCGTTTTTCCCGCTACTTTTCTGGCCAGGTATCATTGGTAAATTCATGGTTTACCTCCCCACCATGCTCATCTTTACACTAGCAGCATCACTGGTGGTAGCATTTATCATGAACCCCATATTCGCTGTGGACTTCATGAACCATCCTGAAAGCGATGTGAAAGAAGCGAAAAGTGCGATTTTCAGAAAGAAAGGTTTTTGGATTGCCATTGTTTTAGGTATTCTACTAGACGTTGCAGGCGCTACTTTCTGGGGTAATCTTTTATTATTCTTCATGATACTGGTGGTATTAAACCGTTATATACTGGATGATGCTATTCATAATTTCCAGAACAAGGCTTTACCATGGATCATGAGTCATTACGAAAGCCTTCTTCGTTGGGCATTGAATGGATGGAGACCTGTACATTTATTGTTAGGCACTATTGCTTTATTCTTTATTTCAATGTTCTTATTTGTGGGATCTATTGGCAGTGGTCGTATCCCTGTTACTTTCTTCCCGAAAGGTGATCCTAACCAGATTTTTGTGTACCTCAAATTACCCGTAGGTACGGATGTTGAATACACAGATTCTATCACTAAAATTTTAGAGGGTCGTGTAAATAAAGTGCTTGGTACAGAAAACGGAAAGCATAATCCGATCGTTGAAAGTATCATCAGTAACGTAGCTGTTGGCGCAGGTGATCCTACGGCAGGCGATAGAAGTACAAGAAGTGAGCTGGGAAGAATTCAGGTGTCTTTTGTGGAATTTGAAAAAAGACATGGTGTTTCTACAAGGCCATTCCTTGATCAGATTCGTGCTCAAATGAAAGGAATTCCTGGTGCAGAAATAAGTGTTGATCAGGAAAATGGTGGGCCTCCCACTGATCCTCCAATCAATATTGAAATTGCCAGTGAGGATTTTGATGCCCTTATCAAAGGCGCCAGCTTAATGAAAAACTACCTTGATTCTATTCAGGTGCCCGGAGTTGAAGAACTGAAAATGGATATTGATTTGAAAAATCCGGAGATTACTTTGATAGTTGACAGACAGCGTGCTTTAATTGAAGGTGTTTCTACCGCACAGATTGGCATGGAAATACGTACGGCTTTATTTGGAAGGGAAGTATCTAAAATAAAAGAAGGAAAAGAAGAATATAAAATTCAATTACGCAACAATGAAATGCAACGTAAAAGTTTAACCGATCTGTTAAACATGCGTATTTCATTCCGTGATATGGCTGCTGGTGGTGCGGTTAAGCATATTCCAATCAGTGCGCTGGTAAAGGTAGAACCTACCAGTACATTAGGAAGTGTAAAAAGAAAGAACCAGAAACGACTGATCACCCTACGTTCAAACGTTTTGACAACAGAGGGCTTTAATGCAACTGCCGTAAACCAGGAACTTGCAAAACACATCACTGCTTTTAAAGGTTTACCGGATGGTGTAACTATTAAGCAAACAGGTGAGGGTGAGCAACAGGCTGAAACAGGTGCATTCCTTTTCAAAGCACTACTTATCGCATTGGCTTCTATTCTGTTGATCCTTGTGCTACAATTCAACAGTGTAAGTAAACCAGTCATCATCTTAACTGAAATTATATTCAGTGTGATCGGTGTGTTCATCGGGTTTACCATCACAGGAATGGAAGTATCGGTATTGATGACTGGATTGGGAATTGTTGGTCTTGCAGGTATCGTAGTTAAAAATGGTATCCTCGTAATTGAATTTGCTGATGAGTTGAGAGCAAGGGGTATGAAAACCAGGGAAGCTGTTATTGAAGCAGGTAAAACACGTATCATTCCGGTATTGTTAACCGCTCTTGCTGCTATTCTCGCCTTTATTCCGATTGCTGTTGGTTTCAACATCAACTTTGTTACACTGTTCTCAGAGTTGAATCCAAGAATTTTCTTTGGTGGTGATAACGTTGTATTCTGGAAGCCATTAAGCTGGACCATCATCTTTGGTCTTGCATTCGCTTTCTTTATGACGTTGATTATTGTACCAGCTATGTACCTTATTGCAGAACGTTTACGCAGACCAATGCGCAGAATGTTTGGAGGTAAGTGGATCAGCTTTATGGGTATACCACCTTTGACAATTATCTTCTTGTTCCTGATGGTTGCAGCACTGATCAGAAACAGGATTGCCAGAAAGAAACGTGAGAAAAGATTGAAAAATGTGGCAACGGTTAACCAGGCTTTTACAGGTAGCTGGTTCTAAAGAGTCTTTACAGTTGGTTTTGGTAATAATCCACGCCGCCCCTGCTCTCAGGGGCGGCTTTTTTTGCGGTATATACTTATCATTTTCTGTGTAACTCTGTGCTTTCAGTGGCAATAAATGACAATAAACATGCATAAATATAACCCCTCAAATTATCCACTTCAAACAGAGACTGGTTTAATATTATCAATCTGCATTGAAGTTCACCGCATTCTAGGTAAAGGATTTCTCGAAATAGTTTATAAAGATGCCATCGAATATGAACTTAGAAAAAGAGATATTACTTACACCAGAGAAAAACAATATGTAATTGAATATAAAAATATAATCTTACCGCATAAATTCTTTGCCGACTTTGTAGTTTGTAATCAAATTATATTAGAGGTTAAGGCTCAATCTGGAATAGCAGATGAACAATATAAACAAACAATTAATTACCTAAAAGTTTCCGGTTGTAAAGTTGGACTGATCGTTAATTTTGGAGAAGACAGACTTGGGATTAAAAGAGTAGTATTGTAGGATGGATTGCCACTGAAAACACAGAAACACACAGAAATTATGTAATATTTTTGTAAGAGTCACTACTAATTTTTAAAACGCTTATTATATGAAACAAAACCATGAAATAGATTATAAAATTTACGGGGAGGAAATGCAGTATGTAGAGGTTGAGCTTGATCCGAATGAGACTGCTATTGCTGAACCTGGGGCGTTTATGATGATGGAAGATGGTATCCAGATGGAAACCCTGTTTGGTGATGGCAGTAAACAACAAGGTGGCCTGCTGGGTAAACTACTCAATGCCGGGAAAAGGGTTCTTGTTGGTGAAAACCTTTTTATGACTGCATTTACCAATGTTAGTGGCGGAATTAAAACCGTAAGTTTTGCCTCCCCCTATCCGGGTAAAATTATTCCGGTTGATCTATCCAGGTTTCAAAACAAAGTGATTTGCCAAAAAGACGCTTTCCTCTGTGCTGCCAAAGGTGTGAGTGTAGGACTAGAATTTCAGCGTAAGCTAGGAACAGGATTGTTTGGCGGTGAAGGTTTTATCATGGAGAAACTGGAAGGTGATGGAATGTGTTTCTTGCATGCCTGCGGACATGTTGTGCAAAAACAGTTACAACCAGGTGAAGTGTTGAAAGTAGATACAGGCTGTATTGTTGGATTTACTTCAGGAATCGACTACGATATACAATTCGTTGGAGGCATTAAAAATACCATTTTCGGAGGTGAAGGATTGTTCTTCGCTACCCTCCGAGGACCAGGCATAGTTTGGATTCAAACCCTGCCAATCAGCCGCCTTGCCGGTCGTATCCTCGCCTATGGCACTTATAGTAGAAAAGAAGAGGGAAGTATTTTAGAAGGTATTGGTAACATTTTGGATGGGGATGGATGGAGGTGAGGAATAGACCATAGTCCATGGTCTATGGTCTATGGACTAAGAACTCCACTCATAGCCCAGCACCACCATCTCGGAAGCATTTCTCTTTATCTTAGCGAATAATGAAAGTTAACAGCGAAGCATCTTTAAAAGATTTCTTTGATAGCAAGGTTGCGCAATACAATCAGCCCTCCTTTATCAAAGATGATCCTATAGTTGTTCCCCATTATTTTTCAAAAAAACAGGACATTGAAATCGCAGGTTTTTTTGCTTCCATTTTTGCCTGGGGTAACCGCACAACTATAATCCAAAAATCATTTGAGCTGATGCAATTAATGGGAAATGAGCCTTATCATTTCTGTATGCATCATAGCGAGCAAGATCTTCAACAATTACTCCAATTTAAACACCGGACTTTTAATACAACCGATCTGTTGTATTTTATTGCCTTCCTGAAATTTCATTACAACCAATACGAGTCGCTCGAAGATGCTTTTGTAACGACCAAAGGAGATTCGATGGAAATCAGGTTAACCGTATTTCATGATTATTTCTTTTCATTACCAGATGCACCAAACAGAACAAGAAAGCATATTGCCACACCATACAAAGGCTCTTCTTGCAAAAGATTGAATATGTTCTTACGCTGGATGGTTCGAAAAGATAAAAATGGGGTTGATTTTGGCCTCTGGCAGAAAATAAAACCCGCTGAGCTTATTTGTCCCATTGATTTACATGTGGCAAGGGTTGCCAAACGATTTCAATTATTAGACAGAAAGCAGATGGACTGGCAGGCAGCCATTGAGCTAACAAATTATCTGCGCGAACTTGACCCTGCTGACCCTGTGAAATATGATTTTGCCCTTTTTGGTTTAGGCGTTATAGAGAAATATTAAATAAACCCCTGCTCCGAAATTTGGTTCAGCGCAGGGGTCGTTGCATCAAAAGAAGAATAAACTTTGTCTTCCACCTACTTTATTTCCTCCACCCTTTCCTGCCGCACCGAAGCTTCTGATATTATAAGTAAACGTAAGCATAAAATAACGCTGGAGAATGTTCACCTGTTTGTCGGTAATAAAATTCTCGGATGAGTAGCGATAAACTGATCTGTTTTGATTGAGTAAATCAGATACAGAGAACTTCAATTGGCCATTATCATCCTTCAGGAAAAGATAGGTGAGTCCGGCATTCAGTAATGATATCGTTTTTTGAACACCCGGTGCTACCTGAGAATTGTAACGATGATCAAGTGTCAGCTCCCATACAAATTTTTTAGGTAATCGGATTACCATATCAGAACTGAGACTTTGGCGTTCAACATTCAAATTTTTGAACTCGTTGCTTTCATAGTAAGAGTTGTTATAATTCCTGCTATAGCTGATATTCCATTCAAATTTATCATTCAAGTTTATACCGGTACGGATGAAAGGATTGAAATCAACGGTTTTAACATAACTCTTTTTAGAATTGATGATCAGGAAATTCCTTGTATAGTTCACATTGTATCCAGTACCATAATTGAACGAAAATTTTTGATTAACTTTTTGTTGTTTGTTGAAATACAAATTAGTATAAAAATTATGGATACCATCTGCGTTTAAAGGAGTAGTAGTCTGCACACCATTTGGCGCAATATCCCTGCTTCTGACTACACCATTATTACCTATATACCCGCCTAAATAAGCACTGATAAACATCTGTTTTTGGGTAACATTCTTAAAGAAGTTCAGGTTAAAGCCATGAGATATACCGGGTTTAAGGTTTGGATTACCTTTTACAATATACAGGGGATTACTATTATCTGGCACTGGCTGTATATCACTAATACCAGGAGGGTTTACATTGGCATTATAGCTGAGGTTGAATTCTTTCCAGCTAATATTTGCTCCGGGTAAAATATAATTATAATGCTGATCAAGTTTTTGCCCAATAGATACATAACGATTGAACAGATCTAACCAAAGAAAATTTAAACTGGCTGTGATACTAAGTTTTTTATACCTGAAATTCAGGGCGCTCGATAAATTATTTCTCCAACTGGTTCTTTCTACATGATTGGTAAGGAGGCTATTGATAACATCATACTTACCGCTTCCTGCATCTTTATTATAGGTAGCTAATGCATCTTTGTTTTCAAAAAAGGTAAGATTATATCCAAGACGCAGAGTCAGGTCTTTCAGAAGTGGTTCTGCATAATTCAGGTTAGTGCTTGTTGAAAAATTAGCCCTTTCCTGATCGCGCAACTGATCTATATTACTTGAGCCTGTTGGATAAAATATATTGGCTACATTATTAAACTGATCTGTATTTACAGCGTTCAATTGTACAGAATTTACAAAATTGAACGAGCGCCCTTTCTTTTTAAAGCTTTTAAAATAACTCAATACATGGCTATATCCAAGATCTCTTGCTTTAGAAGTTTGCAGATTTGAACTTGTATTCAATAAGCCATCTACACTGCTGTTTGTACTGATATCACTAAGTCTGTCGCTTGTATTATTTGCCACAGTTAATACCGGACGGAATTCCATTCTTGAAGTAGTATCAATTTTCCAACGAAGTCCAAATCCAAGTCTGTGTGTTTTAGAATAAGCTACTTCAGATTTATTGGTACGGCTGGTTAAAATAGTATCGCCGAAAAATTGCTGTCTGTTTTCTAATTCAGCAATATCGTTCCTTAGACTACCGTAAAAATATTGGGTATTGAGTGTAAGTCCTTTTTTGAATTCATTGTTCAGGTTAAAACCAATTCCGCCAGATTGCTGAATGCCTTGGCCTGTTCCACCGAAGGAGATACCATTTACGTTTAAACCTCCATTACCATTGATTGAGATAGAATTTATGCCACTTCTGTCGAAGCCGCCCAATGATCGTATATCATTAAAACCAAAGCCAGCTTTATTGAGGTTATTACTAAAACCCAAAACACTCACCTGCAAAGTATCGCGAAACATATTTACTATCCCACCTGCTTCATAACGGTTTGCATCTGCTTTACCAGCATATGCTTTACCGAACATACCCTGTTTAATCGCTTTTTTCAATTTGAGGTTAATTACCTGACCAACATCCGCTTTCGCTTTATCGGGGTTGAGTTCAAGTTCATCTTTATCATCTGATACTTGTACTTTATCGATCAGGTTAGCAGGCAGGTTTCGGGTTGCCATTTTAGGGTCGCCGCCGAAAAAGTCTTTTCCATCCACCATTATCCTGTTTACTTTCTTTCCGTTCACGGTGATATTTCCATCTGCATCAAGTTGTACACCGGGTAATTTCTTCAAAAGGTCCTCAACCAATGCGGTAGGAAGTGTTTTGAAAGATGCTGCGTTAAATTCGATGGTATCTTTTTTTACGACAACAGGCGGTCTTTCTGCAATAACCAATACATCATCCAGTGTAAGTCCGCTATTCGGTGCCATTGAAATAGTTCCTGCATCTAAACTATTGCCATCTGCACTTAGTTTAAATTCCTTGCGTGATACAGTATAACCGGAATAGGATATTACCATGCGTAGGTCAACATCCAATGGTAATCCGGTTACTTTAAATTCTCCTGTTTCACTGCTGAGTCTGTAGGTAATTAAAACCGTATCAACAGCCCTGAATACAGAAACAGTAGCAAGGTTCATGGGTTGTTTGGAAGCTGAGTCAATCAGCTTTCCACTAATTGATCCGGTTGAATTCGTCTGAGCGGATAAGATGCCTGAAAAAAACATGCTAAGTATAAGCATGAAAATCCTGTTACGCATGATGATGCATTTCTCTTAAACAATTAATTAATAGGAAATCATCCATTCAAATACTGAGGTATGCAACTGAGGGCAAACCCATCCATTCAAATCTTGATGTTTCCGGATTGCTATTTTTTCCGGTGCAGGAAGGCTGCTTACATAGCGTAATAGCTCCAACCACTGTAGCGGCTGTAAACAACAGCATCAAGAGCGGGATCCATTTTCTAATATTAAGCATTTGATTTTCTTTTACCCAGATACAGCCATTCTCCATTATTGCAACCAGATTTCAGGGTAGAAATCAGGTGATACAGCAAAAAGAGACCCCAACATGTACACTGAGGTATATGATATTTACTAAACTCCATATAAGGAGATATGTTACAGCAAAAGGTTGGAAAAAATGGTGATTTTTTTTAATCTCCCTCTTCCAGTTCAAAAAGTTCTTCTACCGGAACCCCGAAAAGTTTCGCCATTTTAAGGGCCAGGGCTGTAGATGGCACATATTTTCCGGCCTCCATAGTATTGATGGTTTGCCTGCTCACCGCAATTTTTCTGGCCAGATCGTCCTGTGTGAGGTTGTGAATGGCCCGCTGCACTTTAATCTTGTTCTTCATAAACTGGCTTTATTATATTGAAATAATACATAACGAAAGCGAAGTATAAAAATGATGAGTACGGTAAACATATTATAAGTCATCACCTGGAAAAACTCACTGCCATAAACGGTTAAAATGCTGATCACCAAAACAAGGTAATTGGCATAAACTGCCCACTGCAGGGCTTCGAGACGAAAAAACTGGATGGCTTCGTCTTCAATTTTTTCCTTTGAAAAAGCAATAAATACCAGACTGATAATCAGGCCCACAGCTGCCAGTTCATCGGTAAAATTGTGCGTGCCAAAAAACTCGAGCTTGGGTGTTTTAAAGAAACTAAACTGAAGCCAGCTGGCATTGTATTCAAAAAACATGTTAGCAATACCCAAAGCCAGAAAAGGTACCAGCAACAAGTATCCTATTCGCTGAAATCTGTGCGGAAATAATTTGATTTGTTTCATTTTAAATGTTTTGATCTGACAAAAGTAAAATGAACATTTCATTTTGTCAAGTTTATTTTACTTTTTGTATAAATTATTTTACAAAATATTGACTGTCAATGCCAATCTCGTCGGATAATGTCGTAATTTTAGGTATGGATCCGGGAAATCAACTGATTCCGCTTGAATCACTCAGCAAAGAAGACTTGGCTATATACATCGAAACACTGATCAGCCAAGACTTCCCAATGCTTATCCAGATACTCTACCGGCTGGATATCAGCGAAGCCAAGCTAAAAAACATGCTTGCAACCAACCCAAATGCGCATACAGGCACATTGATTACACAAATGATTATTGACCGCCTCGAAGCAAAACGTAAAAGCAGGGATGAATACAGTAAGAAAGACTGGGGCGAATCGGAAGTTGAGCGATGGTGACCATTGTCATCCGGTAAAAAAAAGCTGCAAGCCAATACTGTGCGGCAAAAGAGAATTTTTACGTGCTTGGCTTTAATAGCTCTTTCGTGGCAATTTCCGCTATAAAACATGCAATTCTAATTCGCACATTATCAATGATTTATCCGTATCATCAACACACCATCAACACATCAACAACACAGCACAACACATATTAGTGTTTTGAAGTGTTGAAATACTGTTATTATCCTGTAGATGTATTCAGGAAAACATTACTGAAATTACAAGCCTGCATAACACATATCCGTACTTGCAAATATCATTACCCTCCTCGACCCCCCTGGGTAAGAAATGTAAAGATTGAAACCTTATTCGTATTTTAGTGATACAGTTGTACAACTCCTTGCAATCATCTACCTGAAAATGGAACTTAATTTATTTGATCCCATACTTCTTATTTGGTCTTTTTTCGCTTGCATAAGTCTGATACTTTTAATAATAACCGTTGTTTTGCTTACCAGAAAAAATACGCATGATAAGAAACAATTATGGCAGTGGATTATTGTGTTAATATTTATTCCGGTACTAGGTCCGATTAGCTTTTGCATCTATTTAATCAACACCAGACATCTTCGCATGCGTTCGGTTAAGAGCTAGCAGAAACGAATGCATTAGCAACTCTTTCAAACATTTAGAGATACATGATTACAGCAGAACAAAATCGTGCATTAATTACCGTTGGCACTATAGCTGCAAAAAATGAGGCATGGACTCATTATGCCAATTACTGCTTTGAAAAAGAAAAGGGGAAACGTAAAGAGGCTTTGCATGAAATGGATAAATTTTTGGAAGCCGCTTCACGATGGTCTACCGAAGCAACAATTGATTTTCTCAACTTCATCTTTCCCTTGTTTGAAAATATACCAGAAGCTAATTACGGACCTTTCCCGCAACCACTCAGTAAAAAATTGGTAGAACCGGCTTTGGATAAATGGTGTAAAACTTCACCTTCCGACAGCAACCCATTTCGCTGGTATGGCAGGTTTTATAAGAGCAAAGCGCACCTTGAGAAAGCAATTACCATCAACCCTACAGATGACCTTGCAAGGAGTTACCTGATAGAAGAGTGGATGGCATTGATTGATTTTTCACTTCACCATTTCCCCGAATGCTTTATTGGCAATCCGGCCGACAGCATAGCAGTTGGAGAAAAAGTACAAGAGCAAATTGAACAATTGATATCGCCTGCTTTAAAAAAAGGTTGGACAGAAAAACTGACATACAGCCTTCACCTTATTCAGACTTATATAAACTGGGAGGCTTCCGGGCACCCTAACCTGGAATTATGGGCTGCGGAAAACAACATCAATATTGTAGATGTCGGTAATACTGTGTACTATTTTAATACAAAAAATCAATAAGGTTTATAATTTATCGATGGTACAGAATGTATACCCCTTCGCTTTCAATTCATTGATAATTGATGATAACTGATTGTACAGTTTGTCTTTTCTTCTTGGATCTGTTCCTGCATGTATTAAAAGTATGGCTCCATTCAGTGTTTCTTTTGCCTCAAATTCGCGTAGCAGTTTTATAAGTGTTTCACTCGATTTGTAAGCAGCCCCCATTTCAGGCCAGGTATAATCTGCATTGGTTCTGGTGCCAGGCGTAAAACTAAACAACCGCACGAGTTGTGCTGCATACCATTTACCAATGCGTTTATTCCACCATTCATAGGGTGGAATAAAATAACTGAACGGGCTGTTATTTTCCACTCCAATATCTTTCATTGCTTGTAAATTGGCATTATAATCCCGCTCTAAAGAATCTCTTGTTACAAGCATGCTGTCGCGATTGTTCCAGTCATTATACAATATATGCTGGTCTGAATGTGGCCCCAGGTAATGTTGTTTCTGAAACAATTGTTTAATCGCAGTCTGGTATTGTTTATTGCGATAAAGGCGACCAGTGAAGAAGAAAGATGCTTTTATGTTTTGTTCGTCCAGTGTTTTTGAAATAGCTGGCAAGCCTTCTGCATATTCATCGGCTGTAAACACTAGTGCAATTGATTTTTTAGAAACATCGCCTCTGACAATCGCAAGCTCTTCCATGGTGAAATCCGGATTTACGGGAGGATAGGCGGTCCACCCATTACCAGCTATGGGTCTTGTTTCATGTTCTTTCGCTGCCAGTAAATAAATCAGTGAAGCTGTACCATCCATCGTAGGTTCATTGGTACTGTAATCGCCATAATCATCGTGGTATACAGCCAGGTCGCTTTGAAATGCAGCATATTCATCCGGTTCATTCAAGGTAATACCGATCAGGTTTTTATAAATAGAAGTGTATACCGGGCCATCTACCAAACCACCATCAATCGGATATTTTTTGAGGTGTGTGAATGCAGAATGAGGATCGGCTGGTGTATCGCCCCAGGATGGCAAACCATATACCATACTGGTGCCCCATGGGTTGCAGCCAAAAAGCCAATCGATATTCGCCTGTTCCAATGCTGCATAAGTTTTATCGCCCGTCATAATGCGATACCAATAGCATTGAATGGCAAATGAAGTGGTTAGATTATTACTGCACCAGATAAAGGGTATACCACGATAAAATGCATTTTGCTTTGCCTTATTCCATACTGCTTTAATACCTGCTTCATAAAAATCATGTAGGGAATCTCTTTTGTTACTGCTTACTGCACCGTAGGCCAGCACAAAGTGGCCAGCATTTACAAAAGGATACCATTCGTAATGGTTGGCAGTATCTTTCCCCAGCCAGGGTGTAACGGGTTCCTGAAACGCAAAAGTAAATGCATCCTCAGTGTATGTTTCAACCTTTACACCTTTTGTTTGTGCAAGGGTAGCAGCTGCAAGCTCCATATCGTCTGTCCAGTTTCCTTCTGCATATATATAGGGTGACCTTACCGAAGCTGTTTGCGCAACACCGGGATATTTTTTACCATATCCATAAGCTGCTTCTGCTTTTTGAATAAGTTTTTTTGAAAATGCCGCATCTCTTTCCTGATATACCTGTGCAGCCAGGGCAAAAGTGCTGGCAAATTTTGCAGCAGTAGAGGCAGTGCCGGTAGTGGCATTCATAAATTTTCCCCTTACCTGAGGCTTCCCCGAAACAAAGTATACAGGCCGTTCAATTCCACGTCCATAATAGTTGGTATCTTCTTTAGGAATACGCATTTTCATGTGATCCCTGTCATCACCCAACTGATTGAACATGATATTATCTTCAGGGTTCATTTTCAATAACCAATCAAGTCCCCATTTAGCTTCATCTAATATATCTGCTATACCATTTTTTCCATCTAATCCATTCGCCTGTTTTTCATCCCCGAAAACTTCTCCGAAGTTTTTATAGGCTTTTAGCAAATGCCATGCAGCATTGGCAGAAGTGGTAGTGTATTGCAAATAATCACTTGCATCATGCCATCCCCCACTTACATTAATATAGGTGCTGTCTGGCATTGGACCGTATAAGGTATATCCATCTCTTGTATGACAACTGTCTTTCAAATATGGGTTAAACCCACTGCGTTGCTGACGCATATAACGAAGACAAAAATCTGCAGCACCTTTATAAACAGTATCATTTATTACAAAAACAGGGGACTGGGTATTTCCGGCACGCAAAAAATAACGGCCATTTACTTTAAAATCTGTAAACCTGATCCGGGATGTTTGGTTGAATGGTCCGTAAGAACCAAATGCTTTTAATTGTTTTACGGTATATACTATTTTTTTTGTGGCATCATCCACAAGCTCCACTTCTTCAGGGAGTGTATTTGATTTACTACACCAAACAGCTTCCTTTATACCTTTCGGCGTATAACCTAACTGGTTAATGCGTATCCAATTCTCTTCTTTTTCAGTTTGTTTAAATGCCTGACTCATTATTATGAGTGCTATTCCTGCCAGTAATAATATCCTACGCATATACTTGTTTTCTATGACTAAAGATACCAGTTTAATCAGCCTCCACATACAACTTTTACACTAGGCTTTCATTTCATGAAAGAGAAAATCCATTTAGCAGAAAGATTTCAAGTATTTTCGCCCCTCAAACGATTGTACTATGAAACTGGTTTCTTATTTATCTGATGAGCGTGATCAACTTGCTTTTCTTGTTGATGGTTATTTATTTGATTGTGACCTAATCCATCCTGAATTACCATCAACCATGACGATGTTTCTCCAATATTGGGATGATATGTTTCCGATTGCGCAACAGGTAAATCAGGCTATTAAAGACGGACGAATCAGCAAAGAAAAGGGTGTTAAAATAGAAGACCAGCAAGTACTTGCTCCAGTTCCTTTTCCTACTTCTTGCAGAGATGGGTATGCTTTTCGTCAACATGTGGCCGCTGCCCGCAGAAACAGAAAAGTAGAGATGATACCAGAATTTGACCAGTATCCGATTTTTTATTTTACCAACCACCTCAGCATTCAAGGGCCCGGAGATATTCATTGCATGCCTGATCATTTTGAAAAACTTGATTTTGAACTTGAAGCTGCGATTGTTATTTGTAAGCCCGGCAGAAATATTCCGGCAGATGAAGCTGATCAATATATTGGCGGTTTAATGATTATGAATGATATGAGTGCACGCAGGCTTCAGATGGAAGAAATGTTGCTGAACCTCGGACCAGCAAAGGGTAAGGATTTTTCTACTGTTATCGGCCCATGTCTGGTTACCCTTGATGAACTCGAAGCATTTGAAATTCCGGCAAAACCCGGCCATATAGGTAAAAACTGGAACCTGGGTATGAAATGCTGGGTTAACGGTATACAGGTAAGTAATGGAAATGTCGGTGATATGGACTGGACCTTTGCTGAAATCATTGAACGTTGTGCTTATGGTGTGCAATTACACCCTGGCGACGTAATTGGTAGTGGTACAGTTGGAACTGGTTGTTTCCTTGAACTCAATGGTACCGGAAAACTCAACGATCCCAATTATCAGGAACAATGGTTGCAGCCTGGCGATGTGGTAAAAATGGAAATTGATGGTATTGGCGTCCTCGAAAATACCATTGTAAAAGAAGATACAGATTTCTCCATCCTCGCTAAAAAGAAGCTGTAAAAACAGGTATTTATACGCTATTTTTTACCCTTTCGACTGTTTAGTTTTATTGCGTTGACTTCTGAAACTTTTTTAACAAAGAGAAAGGGAGAAAGGGAGTTGGCGTAGAGTCGTATGGAGGATATCGAATTTACTAAAATTGGAGGCATTATATTAGATGCTGCAATAACAGTTCATCGTGAATTAGGGCCGGGTCTATTAGAGTCTGCTTATGCAATTTCTTTGGCACATGAGTTAAGGCTAAGAAATCTTTACATTAAACTGCAGGTACCCATTGAACTCAATTACAAAGGAGTTCCACTCGGCAAAGCATATGTGATGGATATTCTAGTAGAAAACAAGATTGTAATAGAAGTAAAAGCAACTGAATTAATGAACCCAGTATATATAGCTCAACTTATTACTTATCTGAAACTATCCAAGCATAAAATAGGCTACCTTATCAACTTCAATACCCCTCTGTTAAAAGACGGTTTTCGCCGCATTGTTAACCGTCACTAAAAAACTCTCCTTCTCCCTTTCTCCCTGCTAAAAGTTACACTTATAAGTAGCTATCAAAGCTGCAGGTCCTCTGCGATGAATATCTTCCTATAGGTAAAAACCCGTCAAAAACGCTTTTAACAGGAATCTAACCAATCAAATACTTATATTTGGTAAATACATATAAACTTTAAAACGATTTCATATGAAAAAAGTAATTGTACTCGCTGTAGCTGCTTTCCTGGTTTCTGGTGCAGCATTTGCCGGTGGCGATCATAAGCATGATGGAAAAAAATGTGCCAAAGCAAAAGAATGCAGCAAAGAAGGTAAAAGCTGTTGCAGTAAAGATGCTAAGAAAGAAACAAAAGAAGTAAAGAAAGCAGTTAAGAAAACAACTGCAAAAGCTTAATTAGCTTTTCTTCATAAATAAAAAAGGATGCAGCAAATACTGCATCCTTTTTTATTTATTTTTTATCTACTCAGAAAATATCTTCAAGTTCCTTTAGGTGGTAAACAGTATAAGTAGGTTTTACATGAGCTGTTACATTCAGGTGATTGACAAAAATTGTATCGATACCAGCATTAATCCCTCCTTGAATATCTGCATCCAGGTTATCACCGATCATAATACTTTCACTTTCTGTAGCACCTGTTTGTTGAAAAGCATATTCAAAAATTTCTTTCTGAGGCTTTAGGCTATTACTGGCCTCGGAAGTAATCACCGCTTCAAAGTAAGTATGCAGACCTGAATGCTGTAATTTATTATGTTGAACCTTTTCAAACCCATTTGTTACCAGATGAAGCTTATAGCCTTTTCCCTTCAGGTAATCGAGTATTTCGAATGTATAGGGAAAGATGGCCGTTTTGGATGGTAAGGTTTCCAGGAATGATACCGACATTGTTTTAGACAATTGCTCATCGGCCAGTTTATAATCCAATAAAGACAACCACATTCTTTTCCATCTTAATTCATCCTGCTTTATAAAACCCTTGGTATATCTATCCCACAATCGCTCATTATGGTAACTATAGCGTGCAAAGAAGGCATCAAAATCGTCGATCCCTCGGTTCTTTAATTCATGTAAATGATATAAATCCTGTAAAGTAGCTTTTGCATTGGTCTCGAAATCCCACAAAGTATGATCCAGGTCGAAAAACAGGTGTTTGTAACGCATGCTCAAATGTAATAACAAGCTGGCGCAACACAATATGCAACAGGAGAAATTAAGAATAAATGTTTTATTTAGCAGTTGTAAACAGACTATTCTACCATGAACGTAATCATTACCGGAGCTTCCAAAGGAATTGGCAAAGCCATTGCTACACAATTTGCCGCAAGTGGAAACAACTTGTTTTTATGTAGTCGTGGAGAAAAATCGCTTTACGATACAGTAGCTGAATTACAGCTTTTATATCCCAATGCAGCCATTTCAGGTATGCCTGCAGATATGGCTGACAAGACAGCAATTGATGCTTTTGCTGATTGGTGTTTACAAAAAGGAACGCCCGATATACTCGTAAACAATGCCGGTTATTTTATACCCGGAAGTATTCACAACGAAGCTGAAGGTACACTGGAAGCCATGCTTCAATCGAATTTATTCAGCGCCTACCACCTTACCAGAAAACTTATTCCGGCAATGATGGATGCTAAGAAGGGGCATATTTTTAATATTTGCTCAATAGCATCGCTCCATGCTTATGCAAATGGAGGCAGTTATAGTATTAGTAAATATGCATTGGCAGGATTCAGTAAAAACCTTCGCGAAGAAATGAAACCACATGGCATTAAAGTAACTGCTGTATATCCTGGTGCTGTTCTAACATCAAGCTGGGATGGTTTCGATATAGATCCCAACAGAATAATGGAAGCCGCCGATATTGCCAAAATGGTATTTGCCGCCAGCCAGTTATCTCCCATGGCAGTAACAGAAGACATTGTTATTCGTCCGCAGTTGGGAGACCTTTGACAACAGAAGAATAATGAATGATGAACGTTGAATGATGAAGTAAAGCAGCATTAAACTCACTGCTGACCAGTCACCATTGACTATTCACCATTCACTAAATAACAATTCCTTCATCCACTCCTAACATTCTCTTCATACTACCGGAGCAATTTTGCTAAACTCCACAGTGTATGGACAGACGTACTTTAGATGTGGTGGTGATGAGCGATCTTCATTTGGGCACTTATGGTTGTCATGCCAAAGAAATTGTCAATTACCTCAAAAGCATTCAGCCACAGATCCTGGTTTTGAATGGCGACATCATCGATATCTGGCAATTCAACAAACGCTATTTCCCCGTTGCACACATGCAGGTAATTAAAGAAATTATGAACCTGCTTAGTAAAGGTACCCGCGTGATTTATATTACCGGCAATCATGATGAGGCATTACGCAGATATTCAGACATGCATATGGGTAATTTCCAGCTTACAGATAAAGTAGTGATGGAAATTAATGGTAAAATGACCTGGATCTTTCATGGTGATGTGTTTGATGCCACTACCAAAGGAAGCGCTAAACTCCTGGCCAAACTTGGCGGACACGGATACGATCTTCTTATACTGATCAACAGCCTGATTAATCGATGCTTAAAAATGATAGGCAGAGAGAAGATGAGCTTCAGCAAAAAGGTAAAAAACAGTGTAAAAAAGGCAGTAGCATGGATCGGAAATTTTGAACAGACTGCAGCAGAATTGGCCATTGAAAAAAAATACGACTATGTTATCTGCGGACATATACATCAACCTCAGAAACGCATCATTAGTACAAAAGAAGGATCAGTTACCTATTTAAACAGTGGTGACTGGATAGAGAATCTTACCGCTTTAGAATACCAGCATAATGAATGGACCATTTACCACTATGATGAAAAAGAGTTTGAAGCTGCAAACACTCCTGTGGTAACGATGGAAAAGAAATTACCACAATTGAATGTAGTAACGGATGAGATAGCATTATTCATTCACTCCTTAGCCATACAATCATGAGTTTGAAAATATTATATGCGGTACAGGCCACCGGAAACGGACATATTAGTCGTGCCATGGAACTAATGCCCTACCTGCAGCAATATGGGGAAGTAGATGTATTTCTGAGTGGGAGTAATAGCAATCTGACACCAAATCTACCTATCAGATATCGTAGCAATGGGTTGAGTTTATTTTATGGAAATACCGGTGGATTAGATTACTGGCGCATGTGGAAGGAGTTGAATCTTAGAAGAGTTTGGAAAGAAGCAAAAGCTTTACCAGTTGAAAAATATGACCTTGTACTTAATGATTTCGACAGCATCACTTCCCTGGCCTGTGCACTTAAAAAAGTACCAAGTGTAGGATTTGGACATCAGGCAAGTTTTCAGAGTAGTTTAACACCAAGAGCAGGCAAAAAAGATATTGCCGGAGAAATGATTCTCAGGCATTATGCAAAAGCAACAGCTTATATCGGATTGCATTTTAGTCAGTATGATGATTTTATTTATGCGCCGATACTAAAAGAAGAGGTATTACAAGCACAGCCTGTAAAAGGGAATCATGTAACCGTTTATTTATCACATTATAGCGATGAAGTAGTAATACAGGCGCTGGCTGGTATAAAAGATATTCAGTTCGAAATATTTTCTAAAAAAGCAACTCAAAAAAAACAAACTGGAAATATTACCCTTATACCAATCAGTAACGATGGATTTAGCCACAGTATGATTAATGCCGCTGGTGTAATTACAGGTGCCGGATTTGAAACCCCCGCCGAAGCGCTTTATCTTGGAAAGCAATTATTGTGCTTACCTATTCGGGGGCAATATGAGCAATTGTGTAACGCTGCTGCCCTGAAAGATTTCAACGTAACAATCATTGATAAGATTAACACATCCTTTCAGCAGCAGGTAATGAATTGGATTCAAAATACAGCCGTGAAACAATTAACAATCACTCACAGTACTTATGAGATTGTTCAAAAAACAATAGAATTGGGAAGAAGTCTTAGAAAAGAATCAGACATAACACTAATGCCTGAAATATTTTCTTACCAGAAATAAAACAAGTCAATAACCTCCTTTTTTAAAGGCAAAGCAAAACCTGCCAGGCATGGTCTATTTTGCCCTCATTTAATAACTCTGCGGCATACTTGTGTAATTCTGTTTCCATTTCGGTAGGACTAACAGCATAATACTGAAAGATATTTTTTACCCTGTCGTCTGCAAAAGCGGCATTAATATCAGGAAGCTCATGCACATTGCCTAGCATCCCTAAATGATTTCCGGTAAGAATAGGGCTATGTTTAATAGCATCCGGAAGTTGATCAATACCGATTCCAAGCTGGGTGTTAGGCTTGGGCACTTTGAATAAATTATCTTTCGAAACCTTACAATACCAGTCGCCACCAAGTCTGGCTACAAGCTGTAATTTTTGTTGATCTATTTTCCCCTGCTCATCCAGAATGGTTTCATCTACATGCATACAGAGTACTTCGGCAATTACCAATTGACCCGCACCACCGATCTCACCCAGGCTTTTTACTTCGTTTACTTTACATTCTAATTTGATCTTTGCTTCTTTCACCATTGGTGGTGTTACCCTGGTGGATGGTTCTGCGGTAAACCCAGCTTTCACAAATTCGTTCACCTCTTTTGGGAACTCACAACTAGATAAACTTACCTGTTGTACCATTTCATAATCAACAATATTAATTACGCACTCAGGAACTTCAAGTACATTTTCCAGTGTGTGTTTGGTGGTATTATCGCGTCCCCGTCTTGAAGGTGAAAAAATAACGATGGGTGGATTAGAAGAAAACAAGTTGAAAAAACTAAATGGACTCAGGTTTACGTTTCCTGCCTTATCAATTGTACTTGCCAGACAAATGGGTCTTGGTGCAATCGCATGTTGCAACCACTGCTGTTTTTCCATAACAGGTAAAGAACTGATGTCGATCGTTTTCATTTGTTTCTTTTACTCTGCGAAACCTCCGCTTCTCATATTCTCTGCGGTGAATATTCGGTAAAATCACCGCAGAGAATATGAGAAGCAGAGGTTTCGCAGAGGGGTGTTTAGAGAAGAATTTATTCCCAGCTTGCAAGTACGGTTACACCGCCTTGTACTACCTGGTTCATGGTTACATCTATCTTGGTACCGATAGGTAATAAAATATCGACACGACTGCCAAATTTTATAAAACCATATTCATCACACTGTTTTACCTGCTGTCCTACAGAAGTATAATTACAAATGCGTTTGGCCAATGCTCCTGCAATTTGTTTGTAAAGAATGGTGCCGTAATTATTTTTTACTGCCACGCTCCATCTCTCATTTTCAGTAGAAGATTTTGGATGCCATGCCACCAGATATTTTCCTTTATGGTATTGGTTGTAAATCACTTCACCGTTCATTGGATTACGGTTCACATGAACATTTGCCGGACTCATAAAAATACTTACCTGAATTCTTTTGTCTTTAAAGTATTCCTCGTCGACTGTTTCTTCAATCACCACTACTTTGCCATCTGCCGGGCAAATCAACTTTTTATCATCCATGGTATGGACGCGGTTGGGAATCCTGAAAAAGGATACCAGGAATAATAACAGCCCAAGTGTAATGATAAAAATAACGATCGCCAGCCAGGGCATTGAGGCGCTGAAAAGGGTAAACGAGGCCACATTTACTATCCCGAAAATCAAAGCACTGATGCCAATAGTCTGGTAGCCTTCACGATGAATGGTCATGATAATGAATTAAGCAACAAAGTTAAACGAATGAAGGAATAAATTGGTGGTTTATTAGCGCGCTAAAAACAATATCAACCATACATAGGGTGTTGCCAGCAATAAGGAATCGAATCTGTCAAGAAAACCACCGTGACCGGGCATAAAGCTGCCACTGTCTTTAACGCTTGCCATTCGCTTTAATTTACTTTCGAACAGGTCGCCGATAGTACCCATTACAGCGGCAGTAACTGTTACTAAAATTATTTTGAAAAGGCTTAGTTCAAGCCAGTAAACACAAACTGCACTTATTACTACCACTGCCAGTATTGCGCCACCAACAGTGCCTTCCCAGGTTTTTTTAGGTGAAATGGGGGAAAAAGGTGTTTTACCGATCAATGAACCTACTATATAAGCCATGGTATCGTTGATCCAAATTGTAGCGATAATGATCATTGGCAATAACCAACCCGCTTCAGGAAATTTTGGAGAATACATTTTATTATATAAATCAAGCAGAAGGGCCCATGACAATGAGATATATAATAATCCTCCAATGGTATAGGCAATGATTTTCCAATCTGGTATTCGCCATTTAATTATTTTAATCAGTAACAAGCCAGCTAATGAAATGATTAGGGCCCACCAGCCAATTTCATGCAGGAAATAATTACCAAGCTTAAATTCATCTCCCGTCATCCAGCACATAAAACCAAGTCCTGCCCCAATTGCTCCCCCCAAGTGAATGGGGGAAATATTTTTATACCGGAAATCAATTTTTGCGATGAGCGATTTATATTCTAACCAGCATCCTATATGAATAACCATAAACAAAGCCAGAAAACTCCATTGATTCCATAATAATCCACCCAACATAACCACCACAAATACAATGGCCGTTAATGCCCGCGTACGAAAGGTTTGAAAGTTAAATGCCATGGCACGAAGGTAATACAGATAGCTTATGGTTCATCACATATGATCTATGACCTATGGTCCATTTACAATGGACTATGGTCTATAGTCTATTTGCCATATGCTAGCTTAATAAAGTTTTATTAATCAGTTCTTTTGCGGTTATTTCAAGATGATCCGGTACAAAAAGTTGAATATCACCGAACATAGGGTAACTGCTATCCTGTTTATTTAATAGCTGCACTGGTATCTGATTCTCCTCCAGCATACCTTTTATAATAGCAGCTTCAGGATAAACCCTCGTTGAAAATATTTTTTTCCAATTATGCATGTTCGTCGTTGGGTATTTCGTTGGATGAAATTGGAACCGGGGTTTGTCTGAATTGATATAATTGTTTGAAAAGAAGTATTAATAATACAAGCCCTATCAATCCCCACCACAAAGGCATGGCTTCATCCATCGTTTTTTCAATCGATTTACCTTTTGCCTGAGCAAGATAAAGTTGGGTTACAATAAAAGCATTATGCAAAAAGTGCTGTAAGATGCTCAACCATAAGTTATTGGTAAGATAGAAAATCAAACCAAGTGTAACCCCCAATGCAATCCGGGGTAGAAATCCAAAATAAGAGAAATGGATAGCGCTAAAAAGGATACTGGTTATAATAATGCCATACCAGGCATTTTTTGTCCATTGAACAAATAATTGCTGAACGGCGCCACGAAATAAAATTTCTTCAAAAACTGCCGGGGCTAATGCCATAACAATTACAGCCATTATATAATCAGTAACATTACGCATATAGGCCATGTTCAGCATTACATCTTTGTAAGCTTGTTCCATTTCCTTTGCTTTCTTCAATAAACTTTCCGGCAATGGAATTTCCTGGTTCAGTAAACCCAATGCACCACTGAAAATCATACCGGCAAATGTGATCAATACTACCAGGCCTATTTGCCTTCCTTTTATATTCAGGTTAAAACCAAAATAGGAAAAAGGCTTTTTCCCTATGATTTTTGCATAAAATATTGCAGGAAGCATAAAAGCAATGAAAGTTGCTCCCGTATTAAGTATTCTTGAAATATGGGCATTTTCGGGTTTATTCATGGCTTCTGGCACCCTAAGCATTGGAACATCAAAAATATTGGCTCCTATTGCCAAACTCAGCAAAGACCCGACAATCATTCCGGTGCCAACAAGGCCAAGTAAGATTAAAAACTGAACAGGAAAACTAAACTGTGCCTTCTGATTCATGTGGTTGAAAAATAAGCTCGTAAATTTGCAGCCGGTTGGCTGGCAGACTAAGATACAGGTATCCTGTTTAAAATAAGTTACCAGTTAAGAAAAAGAGAAAACACCGCTTTTTACATCATGGTTAAAATTGATACGATAACATTACCAGATTTCCCGCTTTTACTGGCACCTATGGAAGATGTAAGTGACCCTCCCTTCCGGGCAGTATGTAAAGAAAATGGGGCCGACCTGATGTATACCGAGTTTATAAGCAGTGAAGGGTTGATTCGAGACGCCATTAAAAGCCGCCGCAAACTGGATATTTTCGATTATGAACGTCCAATTGGCATACAGATATTTGGGGGTGACGAAGAAAGTCTTGCCCTGGCAGCAAAAATTGTAGATGTAACCAATCCAGATCTGCTCGATATTAATTTCGGATGCCCGGTAAAAAAAGTAGCCGGAAAAGGTGCAGGTGCAGGTGTACTCAAAGACCTTGACCTGATGGTGCGACTTACCGATGCGGTAGTAAAATCTACCCGCTTGCCTGTAACGGTAAAAACAAGGCTTGGTTGGGATGACACTTCAAAAAATATTGAAGAAGTAGCTGAAAGGTTGCAGGATGTTGGTATCAAGGCATTAAGTATTCATGGCCGTACAAGGGCTCAGATGTATAAAGGGGAGGCAGACTGGACACTTATTGCCAAAGTAAAAAACAATCCAAGAATCAATATTCCCATTTTTGGTAATGGAGATATTGATAGCCCGCAAAAAGCATTGGCTTATAAAAACAAATATGGTGTTGATGGTATTATGATCGGTCGGGCCGCGATCGGTTATCCATGGATATTTCGTGAGATAAAACATTTTGTGCAAACAGGAGAACTACTTGCCCCACCTACCGTGGTAGAAAGAGTAAGCGTTTGCAGACAGCATTTACGGAAATCGATTGAATGGAAAGGGCTAATAGTTGGCATTAATGAAATGCGCAGACATTATGCCAACTACCTGAAAGGGTTACCCGGCATAAAAGACTATCGTAACAGACTGGTTACTTTAAAAACAATGGAAGAAGTAGAAGCTGTTTTAGATGAAGTAGCTGAAAATTACAAAGATTTTGTAATGGAAAGACAGACCATTGAACTGGTAAATTACCACGAAAATTGCCCTCTTTAACTCACCCTGGCCCTCTCTGCTTCGCAAAGAGGGGATAATGAGGAGTATATTATAGCTTACTATTTTAAGGCGTGACGGATTTTTTGAAGGGTCCCTTTTATGTCATGGTTAACCTCATGATTTAGGATTCGTAATACTTTTAAACCTAGTTCATTCATGATATAATCACGGGATGCATCATACTCCTTTTGCTGTTCGTGAATCAATCCATCAATCTCAAGTACTAATTTTTTTTCTGCACAATAAAAATCAGCGTAAAAAAAATGAAACCGACCTGAAGTTTTCCAGACTTTAATTGGGTGCTGTCTTAAAAATTTAAACCCATCCAACTGTCTGTTTCTTAAAAGTTGCCAGATGATTGATTCTTCAGGTGTTTGATTCTTGCGTAGATACCTTGAGAAGTATTTTGAACTCAAAGGAGATATTGGCGTTTGTTTCATTTTGTTGTTTTATTTGTATCTACAAAACAACAACATCTCTATCCGAACCACGCACTCCACTTCAATCATATTAACTTGCATTTGTATTGCAAATACATCCCCCTCTTTGCGAAGCAGAGAGGGGTTAGGGGTGAGTTGAAAGAATCTTGAGGACACTTTCGTCCATCGGCGAAACACCTTGTGGAAAAAATGCTTCCAAAACACCCTTTTCATTTACGATATACTTACAGAAATTCCAGGTAGGCTCCTGATTGTTCCAGCCATTTAATGAACTCGTACTTAGCCACTGAAACACAGGATTCTGATCTGCCCCCTTTATTACACTACTTTTTTTAGCCAATAAAAAACTAACACCATAATTTACTTTACAAAACTCTGCTATTGCCGCATCATCACGCTGTTCTTGTTGTTTAAAATCATTTGCGGGGAAACCAATTACTACCAATCCCTGATGACTATATTGCTGATAAAGTGCTTCTAGTTCTGCGTATTGTCCTGTATAACCACAATCACTCGCAGTATTTACCAGTAATATCTTTTTCCCTTTTAATGAATCCATTGAAAGGGTGGTCCCATTATTAAGTATAATTTGAAGTTGGTAAAAAGAAGTAATTGGTTGCATTTTTTGCTTGTTTAATAAACCCTTAGAAGCTCCGCCAAAAATTTTACCAGGCAACATGATGATAGGATAGAATGTTTTTAACAATGATTGGCGCCATGTCATATCTTTTCTTTTAAGGAGTAAAATTACGATTAACAATATTAGCACTGTGATCAGTAATTTTCTTATAAATATTGAAGTGTTCATCTGTGTTATACTGTATTATAAAAACTTTTTGAAGAGTTTTAGTTTCCCTTTAAATGGAGGATATTTTAAGGAAGGATCGAACCATGTAGGTGTTTTCAATACAGCTTTCGCATGACTAAACGTATCAAAAGAATACTTACCATGATAATGCCCCGTTCCGCTAAAACCTCTTCCACCGAATGGAAGATGCTGATTGGTTACATGCCAGCTTGCATTATTGATACAGGCCGCCCCCGATGGAACCTGCTCTATCCAATGTTTGGCTGTTTTGTCGCTATTAGAGAAAACATAAAATGCCAATGGATTTGGGTTCTGCTGAATAATAGTTAATGCCTCTTCTTCTGTTGAGTATTCAATGATTGGTAAAATTGGTCCAAAAATTTCATCACGCATAATAGGACTGTCAGGCTTAACATTATCCAATAGCGTAGGAGATATATATAATGTATTAATATCGTGATCGCCCCCATGAATAATGGTAGCTTCATTCAAATAAATAAGTAACCGATGAAACTGTTTTTCATTTATAATCTTTCCATATTCATCACTTTGTTGTGGATGATCAGAAAAAAAGCGAACAATACGCTCTTTTAAAGCAGTTATCAAGGTCTCTTTTACAGACTTGTGTACCAATACATAATCTGGTGCCACACACATTTGCCCTGCATTTGAAAACTTGGTAATTACAATGCGATTAGCAGCTACCTTAATATTTGCGTCTGCAGTAACCACGCATGGACTTTTTCCACCAAGTTCCAATGTAACAGGCACTAGCCGCTCAGCAGCCATTTTGTAAATGATTTTTCCTACCGCTGTACTTCCAGTATAAAAAACATGATCAAAAGAAAACTGATTCATCATTGACGGAATAACTGCAGCACCGTCACCAGGCACAAACAATATATATTCTTTGGGAAATGTTTGTTCAATAATTTGCTGCATTACCAATGCGGTTGCTGGAGCGAATTCACTTGGTTTCAGTACGGCACAATTTCCTGCAGCAATAGCGCCAACCAATGGCATTAATAATAATTGAAGCGGATAATTCCAGGGGCCAATAATGAGTACTACTCCTAAAGGTTCTTTTATTATATAACTGCGTGAAGGAAAATTTAATAAGTTGGTCTTCTTTCTTTCTGGTTCCATCCAGGCGCTAAGCCAGTTAATAGCATGATCGATTTCATGCAGTAATAATCCATTTTCAGTAATCCATGCTTCTTCTGCACTCTTTTTTAAATCGGCATGAAGGGCTGCATAAATTTCCTGCTCATACGCTTTAATCGCATTTTTCAAGGCAAGTAACTGCTGTTTGCGAAAACTATAGGTACGGGTAGCTCCGGTTTGATGAAATGTGCGCATTGCACCCAATGAAGAAAGCAAATCGTTCGACATATATACAAGGTACATAAAAGAGCAAGCTGAAAGAAGCTTTTTTAATAAATTGCATACTCTTTCAGTCGCAACAGACATCTCACCAATTTAAAAAGTTAATATATGGAATACAGAAGAATGGGCCGAACAGGCTTGCAGTTAAGTGTTTTGAGTTATGGTAGCTGGGTAACATTTCACAAACAGATTGATGATAGTATTGCCGATGAACTGATGGGTATTGCCTATGACCAGGGTATTAATTTTTTCGACAATGCGGAAGCTTATGCTTTGGGTGAAAGTGAAAAAATGATGGGTAGAATCCTCAAAAAGAAAAACTGGGACCGCACCTCTTATACCGTTTCTTCGAAAGCCTATTTTGGATGGAGAGGAAAAGAAAACAAACCCAACCAAACAGGTCTTAGCCGCAAACATCTAATAGAAGCTTGTCATGAAGCATTAACCCGCCTTCAGCTCGACTATCTTGATTTATATTTTTGTCACCGCCCCGATACCAATGTACCTATTGAAGAAGTAGTGTGGACCATGCACAACCTTATTCAACAGGGTAAGATACTTTACTGGGGTACCAGCCAGTGGAGTGGTGCAGAAATAATGGAAGCACACAGGGTTGCACAGCAATACGGTTTAATTGGTCCAACAGTTGAACAACCTCAGTACAATATGTTTGAACGTTTTAAAATGGAACAGGATTATTTACCGGTATTTAAAAACGTAGGATTAGGAACAACCATCTGGAGTCCGTTGGCGGCAGGATTTCTAACCGGAAAATACAATGATGGGATCCCTGCAGATTCCCGTCTGGCAATCGAAGGGTTCGACTGGCTAAAAGAAAGATGGGTACAGGAGGCCAAAATTGAGAAAACCAGAAAACTAGCGCTACTTGCAAAAGAAATGAATGTAAGTCTTGCAGAGCTGGCCATTGCATGGACCATTAAAAACCCTAATGTAACTACTGCAATACTTGGTGCCACAAAAAAGCAACAGTTGGAAGAAAACCTGAAAGCATTGCAGGTATTACCCATGCTTAGCAGCGAGGTTTTAGAGAAAATAGAAGCAATACTGCAAAACAAGCCAGTGATGGATTTAGCATAAGTGGTTGAAATGCAAATACTTGAAAGCGGGGAACAGATTGATTTCCCGCTTTTTTTATGGCGTAAGTTTACCCACTGAAAAAAGTTATACCTTATTTCCAACCTTTTTAACCCTCTATACTCTTAATACAGGAACGAATCATTGGAACAGGAAATAAACATACAAACGGCTGTTGTGAGAAAAGCCTGCCTGGGGGATCAGGCATCGCAGGCTTGGCTATATAAACAGTATAGTAAAGCAATGTTTAATATATGTACCCGTATGACGGGGAATACAAGCGATGCTGAGGACCTGTTGCAGGAAGCTTTTATGATTGCGTTCCGGAACCTGAAACAATTAAAGGAACCAGCACAATTTGGAGGATGGCTCAAAAGAATCGTTGTGAATGAGTGTATTCGTTTTTGTAAAAAAAATACCTACTGGGCTCCTATGGATGAACAGTGGAACAACACCATAAGTAACGAGGAGCCAGGCTGGTGGCAAACAATAGATCTTTCAATTGTGCATAAAGAAATTAAAAATCTCCCGGACGGATGCAGACAGGTTTTTAACCTGTATGTATTGGAAGATTTTAGTCATAAAGACATCGCCTCAAACCTTGGTATATCTGAATCAACGAGTAAAAGTCAATACCATCGGGCAAGACAATTATTAAAAGAAAGAATTATAAAACAAATACAGGTAAATGGATGAGTTAAAAAAATACCTGCAACAAAACAGGGAAGCACTTGATTCCGACGAACCATCTCCAATGGTTTGGGAAAGGATACAAGTTCAGCAACCGGTAATAAAAACCATTACGGTTGTCAGTATTACCAGGTGGGTAGCTGCTGCTTGTATATTGGTTTTGGCAGGAATTGGTACCTGGACGATCTTATCAAAATCAGACAATGAGCATATTTTGAAAGAAGCAGTTGCCGTGAAAGAGTTGAAGAAACAACCTGTTGAAAATCCAACTGAACCAGCTATTGAAGCAGTGGAAACTACTCCGGCACCTATCAATACGCTTGCTTCAGCTGGCATGCATAAAAGTAAAACGCTCCCTTCCAAAACTAAAACACAAAGAGCTGATTTACTTGTTTTACAAAATGTTGAAAACAGCTTTAAACAGGTGATCAATCTTCAGCGCAATAAAGTAGGCACTATTCCAATGTATGCAGAATCAGCAGAATATTTCGCTGATTTCAAGACCCAAATGAAACAATTGGAAAAAGAAGAAAAAAGTATCAAAGCTGAAGTAGTGAAGCAGGGTCTTACAGATGATTTATTAAATCAGTTAATTAATCTATACCAGATAAAGCTTGGCACTTTAAAGCAATTACAAACCGAAATGAATAAAATAAACAACCGGGTAAAACAAATCAGGCGTCCGGTTGACAGTATTAAAACCTATTTCATACACATCTAAAACATCTATGATATGCGATTCAGTAATGTAAAAATCACCGGTTCTTTGTTAGGCATCCTGCTAGCATCTGCCGGTTTGGCACAAACCTATTCTTCAGGACAAGGGAACATTCAGTTAGCCAATGTAAGAACAACTCCGGGTAATGCAATAGTAATATCGGATAATGGTTATTCTTATACTATAAATGATACTACTAAACCACAGGAACTTAAATCAAAAGAAATCAGTCAGGAAATTGCGATGCCAAAAGGCGGTGAAATTTATGTTGAAAACAGTTCTATTGCTTTACAGGTAAAAACCTGGGATCAGGCTAAGGTGAAACTGGTTACCACCGTATATTATGAGAATGAAAGTACCTTAACTGATACAGAGTGGTTTGAAAAGGTTGGAATAAGCCTGAAAGCGCTCGGAACATCTGTGAAAATAAAATCAAATAATACAAGATTCGGTTCATTCGGTTCAACCTACAACATTTCTACCAACGGTCGTTACTCACTTGAGCCTGTTATAGTATCTGGATTCCGAACCCAATCCAGCAATGTACGCGTTGCTAACATTAAAACACAGAAAAAATTACTGGTTATTTATGTGCCTGCCGGCAGCAAAATGGATATCGAAAGCAAATATGCAGATGTACAATTACCCTCAGGCATTGGTGATGTGCTGCTCGATATTTCAAATGGCAATTTTGAAGCGGAGAACCTGAATAAACTTCGTCTTCGCTCAAAATATTCCAATGCAAATATGCGCGATATAAAAGAAGCTGAGATTGAGTTTGCTAATGGACGCCTAAGTGCGAACAATATTGATGATCTTGATATTGAAAGTAAATACGCTACCATTGAGATGGCATCTGCCAAAAAAGTTAAAATGGTTAGTACAAACGACGAGTTTGAAGTAGAAGATGCCGGAGAAGTAAGGGGTCGTAAAAATTATGGTAACCTGCGCATCACCCGTTTAACCGGTTCGCTTGAAATGGATGGTAGTAATGCAGATGTTAAAATCAGAAATGTAGGCAGTAATGTTAAGCTTATTAAAATAGACAACAGGTATGCTGATATTCGTATTCCACTACGCGATACTAAAAATTACGGAGTTAACTTCCTCGGAAGTTACAGTACAGTATATGGCGATTTTGAGAAAACCGCAGAACAAGTTACTGAGGCTGATATCACCGCTATGACAAAAAGTTCAACCAATTCACAAACTGTACTATATGCTGATGAAATCGTTGTTAAAGGTACTATGAAGGCTTCAACTGCACCATTAGTAGCTTCAACAGCTCCAAAACCTGCAACTGGTGGTACTTTAATGTTAAACCGCAGCGGATCAAATACACCTGTTAAATTCTCGGCAACAGTTGGAGACGGAAAAGGGTTGAAAATAGATATGAAGTGCCAGAATTGTACCGTTGATTTTAAATAGCATATAGCTAATTACCTATAGCAATAATATACCAACTCGGATCTATATACCCCGGATGGGTGGTCACTTGCCGGCTACCCATTCTTTTTCGATTGCTTGTTTCTTCATGTGCATTATAATCTCACACAGCCGATTCTCATGTTGTTAACGATCGGTCCGTGCCCCGTTTTTACGGGGCACTTTTTTTTGAACGAAAAACCATTGGTCTATGGACCATGGACTATCCCCCAAAAGCTATATTTCGCTTATCTTAGCATAAACAATCCTTCGCATGACGGAACTCTATACAATAGTATGGATCATTATATCACTTATTTTTATCGGTTTTTTTGCCGGGTATGAGATTGCCTTTGTCTCAGCAAACCGGTTAAGCATTGAACTGAAAAAAAAACAGGGAAAACAAAGCGGTATTATCCTCTCTGATTTTGTTGATAATCCTGCCAAATTTATCGGCACTTGTTTAATAGGGCTCAATTCCATACTTGTAATTTATGGATTACTCTTTGATGAGTTCCTCAAAGGCATTGCTTGGAATCCGGCTAATGTGAAGAATGAATACCTCAAACTTTTTATTGATACAGTTATTTCAGCGGTTGTTGTATTAATCTTTGGCGAGTTTATTCCCAAGGCCATTTTCAGGGCAAGAAATGATAGCTTGCTGAGTTTTTTTGCACCACTGGCTAAATTTTTTCATACCATTTTCGAGCCACTGACCAACTTGTTTGTAAACCTGGCACAGTGGATACTAAAATATATTTTCAATATTCGGGTTAACGATAAGCATAATGCATTTACAAAAGTTGACCTAGAACACTTTTTTCAGCAAACCAAAGAACAGGATGAAGACAACCAGGAACTCAATACAGAACTGTTTGAGAACGCCTTAAGTCTGCCAACAATTAAAATCAGACAGTGCCTTGTTCCCAGAACTGAGATTGAAGGGGTTGATAAAGACATTTCACTCGAAGAACTACGACAAAAATTTGTTCAAACCAAACTTAGCAAGTTGTTGATTTTTGATGAGAATATCGACAATATCCTGGGTTATGTTCACCAAACAGACCTGTTTAAAAAACCAGGCTCCATTAAAGAAATATTGCACCCCATACTTGCCGTACCTGAAAGTATGAGTGCTGCCGATTTGATAAATAAGTTTTCCAAAGAACGCAAAAGCATTGCCTGGGTAGTTGATGAATTCGGAGGTACTGCGGGTATTGTTACCATGGAAGATCTGCTCGAAGAAATTTTTGGGGAAATTCATGATGAATATGATGTGGAGGAATTTGTAGAAAAACAATTGGCGGATGATGAGTTTATATTAAGTGGTCGTCTGGAACTTGATTATCTCAAAGAAAAATACAACCTGGAGTTTCCGGAAAATGATTCTGAAACTTTAAGTGGTTATATTATTCAGAAACACGAATCAATTCCAACACTAAAAGAAACCATCATCATTGACGACTACCGTTTTGATATTCTCAGTGTTAGTGAAACCAGGATCGACACTGTGAAGCTTAAAATATTACGTTGATGCAACGTGCATACCTGGCTCTAAGTCTTTCAATGCGCCCCATGCTGAATCAGGTTGTGGAAGTTCTTCGGGAAATTTTAGAAGAGCAGGGCATAGCATTATTTGTTTTTGTTGACCATTTTAGTTTTACCCCTGCCGAAGAGTCCGCAATGATGCAGCAGGCATTTCAGGAGATTGACCATGCAGATCTATTAATTGCCGAATGCTCCGAAAAAGCAATCGGTGTAGGAATTGAAGCTGGCTATGCATTGGGAAAGGGTAAGAATGTCTGGTACCTGCGTCAGATTAACAGCCCTCATTCTACCACCCTTAGCGGTGCAGCCCAAAAATCCTTTATTTATTCCGACACTGCCGATCTTGGTAACCAGATAAAAAGGGAGTTACAAAAGAATAGCTGAAAAACAGGCGCTTTTGTGTTGCTCTTACCACTAACTTTGCCCACTCCAAAAGTAGTTGACAGGCATGGCCTTATTTAAAAGAAACCAGGGTACAGAACAGGCAGAGATGAGTTTTATAGACCATCTGGAAGAATTGAGAAAGCATATCATTCGCTCTATTCTTGCTATCCTGATTTTTGCCATTGTCATCTTCATATATATAGACTGGATATTTGAAAACATCATCAAAGGCCCAATTAATCCTGATTTTGTAAGCTATAAAGCCTTGTGTGATTTCAGTCATTGGGCACATATGGGAGATGCACTATGCATGCCACCCGTTACGGTGAACCTGCAAAGCACCACATTTGGTGGGCAGTTCATGGGCAGCATTAGTATTGCGATTGTAGGTGGTATTATTGCGGCTTTCCCTTATATATTCTGGGAATTCTGGCGCTTTGTAAAACCAGCTTTGAAAGAAAAAGAGTTAAAAAGTACCAGGTTTATCATATTCTGGGTATCCTTTTTCTTTTTCCTGGGAGCTGCATTTGGTTATTTTCTGCTGGGGCCCTTCACATTTAATTTCCTGGCCGGATTTCAATTAGGAAACAAAGGAACCATCATCACCATACCTACCTTTTCAGATTATTTAGATAACCTGGTTAATATTATCCTGGGTTGTGGTATTGCTTTTGAATTACCGGTATTGGCATACTTACTTACCAAAATTGGTTTGATTACTCCTTCCTATTTAAGAAGAATCAGAAAATATGCGGTGGTAATTATTCTGATTGCTGCTGCGATAATTACACCTAGTCCAGACTGGATGAGCCAGCTACTGGTATTTCTTCCTTTATTCTTTCTCTATGAGTTAAGTATTATCATTTCTGCAAGGGTTTCAAAGGAGCAGGAAAGAAGGGATCAGGAAGAGTGGAGCTAATTTGATTAGTCCGTTTAAATATTTTTTATACGGCTCTTACATGAATCCTTTAATTTCATTCCTCAATTCTTACACATGAATTATGTTTTTGATGTGTCGAAACCTATAGCGATCGGCTCAGATCATGCAGGTTTTGAATATAAAGAAGCTATTAAACATTGGCTTATCAGTAAGGGCTATACGGTAAAAGATTTTGGAGCCCCTTCACTCGATTCTGTTGACTATCCTGATTTTGCGCACCCTACTGCCAGCAGTGTTGAAAGTGGAGAAGCGGCTTTTGGCATCCTTTTTTGCGGAAGTGCCAATGGTGTAGCGATTACAGCTAATAAGCACCAACAAATCCGTGCCGGACTTGCCTGGCAAAATGATGTAGCTTCCCTGATCAGAATGCATAATGATGCGAATATTATTTGTATTCCAGCCAGATTTGTAGCTTTAGCACTGGCACAACAGATGATCGAAGTTTTTATGAGTACTCCTTTTGAAGGTGGGCGCCATGCAACCCGGGTTGGAAAAATTGCTTGTTCATAATCTTTAAACACCACTAATAACTATGCGAATTATTGTACTATCTGCATTCCTGTTGTCTACGACTATGGGTATCGCACAAAAAGGTGATCCGGCTACTTATGCCAAAGGAATTACCATGGGTGATCTTAAAAAACACCTGACCATTGTTGCCGGTCCTGAAATGGAAGGCCGTGAAACTGCTATGGAAGGCCAGCGTAAAGCTGCAGCTTATCTGGAAGCAGAGTATAAAAAAATGGGCTTAAAACCAGGAAATGGCAGCAGCTACCAGGCTTCATTTCCTTTATACCAGCTCGAACTTATCAGTAGTTCATTATCTGTGAACGGTCGTCCTTTTACTGCCGATAAAGATTATGCTGCTTCTGTAGGCAATATTGCTGGTGGAAGCAATACTTATACTGAAGTAGTTTTTGCAGGCTATGGCCTCAGCGATTCTTCACGCAATGATTATGCAAACCTCGATGTAAAAGGTAAAATTGTGCTGATACTTGATGGAGTTCCGGGCGGCGCTGGTAATGCTAACCCAAGAGGTGCAGGATCTATTTTCAGTAAAATGACTACAGCAAGAAGTAAAAATGTTGCAGGAATCCTGGTCGTATCAAAAGCATTTCCAAAAACAACACCGAGCCAGACAAAAGGTGGCATGTCGCTTACTAAGCCAACCACTGAACCAGTTCCTGCAATCACTGTTTCTGAAGAAGTGGCTAGCGCTTTATTGGGTCGTATGTCGAAACTTACCATCGAACAAATGGCTGAGTTAAATAAAGGTGTATATCGCTCTGAGTTAAAAATCAAGGCGGATAAAAAAGTAAATGACCTTGAAAGCAGCAATGTAATAGCCGTTTTACCAGGCACAGATAAAGCTGATGAATATGTTTTTGTAACAAGCCATTACGATCATGAAGGTATTATTAACGGGCAGATTTATTATGGTGCTGATGATGATGGTTCTGGTACCGTTAGTGTATTGGAAATCGCTGAAGCTTTTGCTGCTGCAAAGAAAAAAGGAGATGGTCCACGCAGAACCATGGTGTTTATGAATGTTTCAGGGGAAGAAAAAGGATTATTGGGATCCCGCTATTATTCAGAGCACCCGATTTTTCCATTAGATAAAACTTCCGTTGACCTGAATATTGATATGGTCGGCAGAATTGACCCTACTTATAAAGGCGATTCTATGAACTATGTTTATGTTATTGGTGATGATAAATTAAGCAGCGACTTAAAACCAATTACAGATGATGTAAACAAGAAATACAGCAATATGGAATTGGATAGAAGGTTTAATGATCCTAAAGATCCTAACCGTTTCTATTACAGAAGCGACCACTATAATTTTGCAGCTAAAGGAGTTCCTGTAATCTTCTATTTCAACGGTACACACCGCGATTACCATCGCCCAACTGATACAGTTGAAAAAATTAATTTTGACGTGATGGAGAAAAGAGCAAGATTAATTTACCACACTGCATGGGTAATTGCTAATAAGGATACAATGCTGAAACGCGATATTCCTTTGAATATGCCTCCGAGATAATTAAATTATTCCCATAAATAAAAACGTCCTGATATTTTTTATCGGGACGTTTTTATTTTAACTCAGCGCAAACTTTGTGTTCTCATTTCTCTGCGGTGAATGCACGCGTTTTTCACCGCTGAGAAAGGAGAATGCAGAGGTTACGCAGAGAGATTGGATAATTTAGTTACCAACCTAACAAATAAGCAAATATCAAAGGGGCCACAATCGTAGCATCACTTTCAACAATATATTTAGGCGTATTGATATCTAATTTACCCCAGGTAATTTTTTCATTCGGTACGGCTCCTGAATAAGAACCATAAGAAGTGGTTGAATCACTAATCTGACAGAAATAGCTCCAGAAAGGAACATCATGCCATTCAAGATCCTGGTACATCATTGGTACAACACATATCGGAAAATCTCCCGCAATACCACCCCCAATCTGGAAGAAGCCCACTCCCTTACCACCACTATTTTCACGGTACCATTCAGTAAGTGACACCATATATTCAATACCACTTTTTACAGTACTCGCCTTTAGTTCGTTTTTAATAACATAACTGGCGAATATATTCCCTGTTGTACTATCTTCCCATCCAGGAACAACAATTGGAAGGTTTTTTTCAGCAGCAGCTACAATCCAGCTATTCTTTGGATCAATTTCATAATACTGTTCCAACTCACCGCTTAATACCGTTTTGTATAAAAACTCATGCGGAAAATATCTTTCTCCTTTTGCCTCAGCATCTTTCCATTGTTTTACTAAATGCTTCTGAAGACGGCGGAAAGCCTCTTCTTCCGGAATACAGGTATCGGTAACACGGTTATAGTGATTTTCGAGAAGATCCCATTCATCTTGCGGGGTGAGGTCGCGGTAATTAGGTACACGCTTGTAATGGCTGTGCGCAACAAGATTCATTACATCCTCTTCCAGGTTTGCACCTGTACAACTTATAATGGCCACTTTATCCTGGCGAATCATTTCTGCCAGGCTGATGCCCAACTCTGCGGTACTCATGGCTCCTGCCAGACTAACCAGCATTTTACCACCCTCCATTAAATGAGTTTCATACCCTTTGGCAGCATCCACCAATGCAGCAGCATTGAAATGGCGGTAATGATGTAAAATAAACTGAGAAACAGGCCCTTTATTCATAATTATTCAGTTAAAGGGTGCAAAGGTACTTTTTTTAAAATATTCTCCCTCTTTTACCCTTTTGTCAATGATGGATATTCAAAAGGTCTATCCTTCATATATGCAAGATTTTCAAATGTTTACGCAGGATTTCTAATCTCATTTTAATCTCCAATTTCCAATAAAAATTGATAACCTTGTACTACCTGCATGAAAATTCTCTACTCCGAAAAAACAATCGGTAAGCTAACGATTGCCTTACCGGTGGTTGTATGGTTTGTTACAACCCTAATTGCCGCACTATTAGAAATAGGTCGTGGATATGGAGAAATCAATAATTTTCTCATTTATAAGGGTGTATATGAACATACACTGCAACAGGTTAACTTATACCAGCTTTATCCTGCCGAATATGCCGATAGTAATCATTACGGCCCTCTATTTAGTTTATTGATTGCCCCTTTCACCTTGGTTCCAGTTTACCTTGGTTGTGCCATTTGGTGCATCGTTAATGCCTGGGTGCTATTTTATGCAATCAGGAGATTAAACCTCCCAACAAATCAATTTTATACCGTTCTGCTTATTGCATGCATTGAACTAATGACTTCAACTCATAGTGTACAGTTCAATCCAATGTTGGCAGGTTCGATGTTGCTTGCGTATGTTTTAATAAAAGAAAACAAACCGATTCCAGCTACTTTTTTACTTGCTGCCGGATTTTTGATAAAGCTTTACAGTATCGTTGGGTTGGTACTTTTCCTGTTTACCAGTAAGAAGAAAACATTTGTACTTTCTTTTATAGGGTGGTTATTAGTACTTGTTGTACTTCCTATGCTGATTTCTTCCCCTGAATTTATCATTCAATCATATAAAGATTGGTTTCATTCACTTGTGGAGAAAAATGGAACTAATATTGATATTTCAGTAAGATCTGGCATGCAGGATATTTCTGTTGGTGGAATGCTCAGAAGAATCTTCAATTTGCAGAACCTCCCTAATTATGCCATTATTGTCCCAGCCGCAATAATGTTACTGGCACCTCTCACAAGGTATAAGTTATTTGCTGTAAAAGAGTTTTCCCTTACTTATTACTGCATGCTTTTGGTGACTGTTGTGATTTTCAGTTCATCTGCTGAATCACCGACCTATATAATTGCCCTAACCGGAATAGCCATCTGGTTTTCACAGAAATTACCACTCAATAAAAAAGAAACACTACTGTTATTGCTGCTTTTTCTCTTTACCATACTCTCTCCTACTGATCTGTTTCCGAAAAGTATACGGGATGGCTTTTTTGTTAAGTATGCTATGAAAGCACTCCCTTGTTTTATTATCTGGTTGTTGATGATAAAAGAGCTCACATTCAAAAAATTTATTTCAACCCAAAATGCTAATACACTATGAAAAAGCAAATTAGCATTGTAATACCGGTATGCAATGAAGCGGGTAATATACCAGCGGTTATAAATGCTGTTAAAAAAGTGATGGAACCAACTGCCTATGATTATACCATTACTTTTGTAGATGACGGAAGTTCAGATCATTCGGTTGAATTATTAAAATCTTTAGCAGTAGTTGACAAACACTTGTTTTATATTTCACTCTCTAGAAATTTTGGACATCAGAACGCACTAAAAGCAGGCATTGATTCTGTTACCGATTCAGCAGATGCAGTTATTATGATGGATGGTGACTTACAACATCCTCCTGAATTAATTCCTGTTATGATCGAAAAGTGGGAATCGGGATTCGAAGTAGTATATACCACAAGACAAGACGATTTCAAAACTCCCTTATTTAAAAAGAAAACTTCTGCCTTATTTTACGACTTGCTGAATAAAGTATCAGACATTGAACTTGACCCCGGTGCGGCAGATTTCAGATTGCTGGATAAAAAGGTATTGCCTACTTTCCGCAATTTCAATGAAAATGATCTTTTCCTGAGGGGGTTGTCAAGATGGGTGGGATTTAGTCAGGTTGCCATTTCCTATACACCCGGTATAAGACAAAATGGTCAATCAAAATACACCGTTAAGAAAATGGTTCGGTTTGCATTGCAAGGGATCACTTCTTTTAGTACTAAACCACTCTATATAGCCGCATATCTTGGATTTGCGTTCTCGATGTTATCCCTGCTCTATGTTCCTTATATTGTGTATAGCTATTTCTTTGAGAAAACTATTTCGGGCTGGACCTCACTCATTGCAACCATTGCATTTTTTGGAGGGCTTCAGCTAATGATCCTTGGTATTATTGGATTATATCTTGGTAAATTATTTATGCAGAGCAAAAACAGGCCACATTATATTATTAGAGAGTCAAACCTATGAATTCCAGCAGATTTATTTTATTGAGTTTTGATGTGGAAGAATTTGATATGCCCCTTGAATATGGACATGCAATAACAGAAGATGAACAACTCAATATTGGTAAAAAAGGATTAGACAGTCTAAGTTCAATTTTAACGGATAAGTCAATTGAAACTACCCTTTTTACAACGGCAAATTTTGCATCTGTTTTCCCGGATGCAATAAAAACACTCGCTGAGCAACATGAAATAGCTTCCCATACCTATTACCACTCAAGTTTTTCGGAACCAGATTTATTACATTCAAAACAAAAACTGGAATCAATTACCGGAAAATCCGTCACAGGTCTGAGAATGCCCAGAATGCGAAAAGTTGAAATGGAAGCAGTAAAAGCTGCAGGTTATACATACGATTCCTCCATTAACCCAACCTGGTTACCTGGAAGATATAATAATTTACACCTGCCTCGTATAACCTATACAGAAGCGGGCATAACCCGGGTTCCTGCATCTGTTTCACCCAATTTACGCATTCCCTTATTCTGGCTCACTTTCAAAAATATGCCCTGGCTGCTATTTAAAACCCTGACTATTCAAACCTTAAAAAAAGATGGTTATATCTGCCTTTATTTTCATCCATGGGAGTTTATACCTATCGAAAATTATGGATTGCCATTATTTACAAGGCGCTGGTGCGATGGATATTTACTTGAGCGACTCCATAAGACAATTCAAACCTTGAAACTGGAGGGAGAGTTTATTAGTATGCAATCCTTTGTAAATAAAAAGCCCCGGTAGCTGCTTCTACCGGGGACCTTTCAGATTAACCAAACACCAACTTAATTCTTCTTTTCGAATACGCTTACCTGTCCATACATAGATACTTCCAGGATTTTTCTGTCTGTACCATTTTCAATGGATACATAATATTTTCTTTCGTCTTTCAGTTCAAATTCAATTGCTTCTGTAACGGTGAATTTGCTGTAATTTTTTTTGATTTTTTGAATAGCAAGTAATGGCAGGCGCTCAAATTCAGTTTTTCTGGAAGTACCAATTACATCACCATTGCTGCTGTAAAAAGCTTCAACGCTTTGTCCTTCAATGGTAAATTTAACCTTAGTGTAATCTGGGGTAACTGTCCAGTTAACATCTTTTGCATCCGCATACTGTGCTTCAAAAGCATTTAATACGCGAAAACTTACTTTGCTAACATCTGCAGCTAATGCGCTGCCGCCAATTGCAACTGTGATAAGTGTGGCTAGAATAAACTTTTTCATAATGGTCTTTTTTGATGATTGTATTTTGAGTTATTTGTTTCCATTGACAATCCAAAAGTAAAAATGTCTCTCACCCTATTTTATGAATTGTGATTAAGTAGATTGACTTGCAGATTGATTGTTATGAACGGTGTTAAAAGCTATGTTAAGCCATGTTAATAATCGGCTGTAATGCAATACAGCACTGAATTATAAGCGATTTCATAAAAAAAACATAAAAGCCGTTATTATGCGGTTAATTTTTAGCAGTGGCAAGCCTTCAGACGAATTATTCCAGGTTTCGTATCTTTAAGAAAACCATGCAAATGAGACGTTTTTTTACATCTCCGTTGTTGGCACTAATAATATTGGCTATTCCTCTGTTATTAGCAGCCTTTTTTTATCCGGGTTTACCAGCTACTATTCCAGTTCATTTTAATGCAGATGGAGTAGCAGATCGCTTTGGTTCAAAATCAAATATTTTCATACACACAAGCATATTGTTTGTAGTTGGCTTTGGTGTATACATGCTGATCAGTAATCTGCATAAAATAGATCCTAAAAAAACAGCCCAGGTTTCTGCCGAAACCCATAAAAAGTTGGCTCTGATAATTACTGTATTTCTTTCTTTGGTAAGTACCAGTATAGTTTTGTCGATGAGCGACCGTCTTTCAAATTTTGGTGTTGGAAATATTGTATTGCCTTCTGTTGGTTTATTGATGGCAATACTCGGCTATTTCATGCGCGACATTAAGCCCAATTACTTTATAGGATTGCGTTTACCCTGGACCCTGGAAGATGAAGCTAACTGGGCCGCAACACATAAACTGGCTGCCAAACTTTGGATACCGGGTGGGTTATTGATGGCTGTATTACCATTTATATTACCGTTTATGACTGCCTTTATTGGTTTTATTTGTTTAACATTGGCCATTGTAATCATTCCTTCAATTTATTCTTTCCTGTTTTTTAAGCGTAAACAAACATGAACTACCTGGCACATGCTTATTTGTCGTTTGGCAATCCTGAAGTGTTGGTTGGAAATATGATCAGTGATTTTGTAAAAGGGAAAAAACAATACGATTACCCGCCAGGAATTCAGAAAGGCATAAGACTGCACCGTAAAATCGACGAATTCACAGATCACCATTTCGCTACAAAAAATGCAAAATCTTTATTGTACCCGGCGGTGGGTGCTTATGCAGGCGCTTTTATAGATGTAGTTTATGATCATTTCCTGGCAATCGATCCTGCAATTTATACTGAAGAAGAATGGATGTCTTTTTCAGCCGAAACCTATCAATTGCTTGATCCTTATACATCCCTGTTCCCTGAAAAATTCGCGCAGATGTATCCATTCATGAAAAAACAGAACTGGTTGTATAATTACCGGTTTAGCTGGGGTATAGAAAAAAGTTTCCATGGCATTGGACGCAGAGCCCGATATCTTCCCCCCGAAAACAATGCGTTTGAACTCTTTGAGGCCCATTATGCAGATTTAAGTACCAATTATGGCAATTTTTTTCCTGATATTAAAAAACTGGCCCTTGATTTGCTGAAAGAAGCGTAAAAAAAAGCAACTTTATACTTTGTAAAATCGTTATTCCATGAAGTGTTTATTATTGTTTGTTTCACTATGTCTCTCCGTATGTCTTTCAGCACAACAAAAACCAACCGATCTCGACAAGTCACCTATGGATATGAGCTATTGGCCAGCTAATTACCCCATCCTGAAAATGAGTGGTAAAGCCAAAGATGTTCCGGTAGCCCGGGTTATTTATGGTAGACCCCTTAAAAGCGGACGTGACATATTTGGCGGAATAATCAAATACAATGAATTATGGCGGCTTGGAGCAAATGAAGCTTCTGAAATCGAATTTTTCAAAAATGTAAAAATCGATGGAAAAAGCATTCCAAAAGGTCGCTATACATTATACTGCATTCCAACAGAGAAAAAATGGACCCTAATCTTAAATAAGGATAATTTCTGCTGGGGAAATTTTAGTTATGATGCCAAAAAAGATCTGTTGAGAACTGATGTTGAAATCAGCAGAAATTCAGATAATACTGAAGCATTTACCATGTACTTTGAAGAAACCAAAAATGGCGCACAGATGGTAATTCTTTGGGATGACCTGAAAGCAGGACTTCCAATCAGCTTCACGGAAGAGCCGGCCACTAAGGCAAAAAGAAATTAATACTACTACCTCATATTGGGCTTAATAAACAACTAAGGTTGCCAAGCCAACCAGTTTAAAAAAATACTATGAAACTTGCCACTAAATACATTCACGCGGGTACAGAGCCCGACCCTTCTACCGGTGCAATCATGACACCCATTTACCAAACATCTACCTATGTTCAGGAAGCACCGGGTGTAAATAAAGGATATGAATATGCCCGTAGCCAAAACCCAACCAGAAAGGCACTGGAAGACGCTTATGCTCAGATTGAAAACGGAAAATTTGGTCTTGCTTTCAGCAGTGGTGTGGCTGCTACTGATGCGGTTATTAAACTACTGGTACCCGGTGATGAAGTAATAGCTGCCAATGATATGTATGGTGGCACCTATCGACTGTTCACCAAAGTATTTGCGAAATTCGGCATCAGCTTTAAATATGTAGACACTACCAATGCAGAAAATATTCAATCAGCATTGTCTGTTAACACAAAACTCATATGGATTGAAACGCCAACCAATCCTCTCATGAATATTACGGATATTGCTGCCGTTGCAGCAATTGCCAAAAAAGCAGGTGTATTACTTTGTGTTGACAATACTTTTGCTTCCCCTTATTTACAAAACCCACTCGATCTTGGGGCAGATATTGTAATGCATTCTGCTACAAAATACCTTGGTGGACATAGTGACGTTATACAGGGTTGTCTGGTAATGAATGATGCAAACCTTAGAGAGCAGTTATATTTTATTCAAAAAAGTTGCGGTGCAGTACCGGGCCCAATGGATTGTTTCCTTGTTTTACGGGGTATTAAAACATTACATGTTCGCATGCAACGTCATTGTGAGAATGGAGAGAAAATGGCCCAGTTCCTGCGCAACCATCCAAAAGTGAGTCAGGTATATTGGTGTGGTTTTACAGATCATCCTGGCTATGCAATAGCCAGTAAACAGATGCGTGGTTTTGGTGGTATGATGAGTTTTACTTTGAAAGACGATAGCGTTGAAAATGCAAGAAGGGTTTTATCCTCTACCAAAGTTTTTGCATTGGCAGAAAGTTTAGGGGGTGTTGAATCACTGATCAATCATCCTGCATCCATGACACACGCTTCTATTCCACGTGAAGAACGTATAAAAAATGGATTAAGCGATAGCCTTATCCGCCTTAGTGTAGGTATTGAAGATATAGATGACCTCATCAATGATTTGAATGCAGCAATAGGATAAAGGGTTACTCTGTTCAATCATTGCGTTCTCATGTTCTCTGCGGTAAACATTCAGGTCAGTTCACCGCAGAGAATATGAGAAAGAGAGGTTTCGCAGAGGCTAATAAGATTAATCAATTTTACAAAAGAAGCGCATCACATAAATATGTGATGCGCTTCTTTTTGGAGACATTATTCATATTGCTCATCCTTCACATTTACTGTTCATCCCTAAAAAAAATGATCCTATCCATATGCTGCATTTGCATTTTAAACTATGGCAGAATTTTGTTGCCTTAATGAATCGAGCAATGAAATATGTAAAAGGCATTTTAGTATTATTTTCTGTATTATCCATATTACAATCATGCACGAAGAGTATTGTTGGAGATGGACCAGTGCTAACAGAAGACAGAACAGTGCCAGGTTTTACAAAACTCCGTGTGAATGGATCTGCGGATGTTGAAATCGTCGAATCAAATTCACAGAAACTTAGTATAAGTGGCTATGCAAATTTGTTAAACATCTATGAATCATCTGTAAAAGATGGAGAATTAACACTTGGATATAAAAGCAGTTACAATATTAAAAACGACAATATTAAAATAAAGATTGAAGTAGCTGATATAAGATCAGTTTATTTAAATGGCTCTGGTGACATCATCATTAGCAATTTCACGCATGGTACCGAGCTAACTTCCTTTATTAACGGATCAGGGAAAGTTCAAATACAGAATGCATCTTTTCCTAAAATGGCCTACCATATTAATGGTTCAGGCTCTATGTTTGGCGCTACCATACCTGCACAGCAGGTTGAAGTTAGTATTCATGGATCAGGGCATATAGAACTGAATTGTACCCAGCACCTGAAAATTAATATTGAAGGTTCAGGAACAGTTGATTACTATGGTAATCCGGCAACCACAGATATTTCCGTGCACGGTAGTGGCACTACAAGAAAAAAATAAAAAATGGGGTTTAATGTACCGCGCTTTTATAATCGCATTAATCTTTGAATTGCTATATCCAGCGTTTCTTCTTTTTTTGCAAAACAAAAGCGCACCACTTTATCATCTTTCCCATCCTGATAAAATACAGATACCGGAATAGTCGCTACACCATAATCGATGGTTAATCTTTTGGCAAAAACAGTATCAGGCTCATCACTGATAGCCGCATAACTGTAGCATTCAAAATAACTACCGTGCGAAGGAATACAGGCAAATGGGGTAGCAAGCATTTTTTCCCTGAAATAATCCCTTTTAACCTGTATAGCTGCACCGAGTTCAAGGTAAGCTGCTTCATTTTGCAAATAGGTAGCTAATGCAACCTGCTTGGGTGTATCGCTACTAAATGCATTAAACTGGTGTACTTTTCTGAACTCATGCATCAGCTCAGGAGCACTGATACAATAGCCTAGTTTCCAGCCGGTACAGTGATAGGTTTTACCAAAAGAAAAACAAACAAAACTTCTTTTCAGTAATTCAGGATAACGCAAAATACTTTCATGACGCAGCCCGTCGAAAATCAGGTGTTCATAAACCTCATCGCTTAGTATCAATATATTGGTATCCGCAACAATGGCTGTTAACGCCTGCATATCTGCTGCAGTAAGCACTGCACCGGTAGGATTATGGGGTGAGTTGATCATAATCATGCGTGTGCGCGCATTCACTTTCTCCCGCACAATATCCCATGGTATAGAATAATCGGGATAGATTAAGGGAATACGGACAGGTATTGCTCCATTGATAGTAATATTTGGAATATAGCTATCGTATGCCGGTTCAAAAACGATCACTTCATCACCGGGTTGTAGTACAGTGGTTAAAGAAGTGTATATAGCATAAGTACCTCCGGGTGTAATAGTAATATCAGTATCAGGGTTGATAACCGTGCCATATATGCTTGCTACTTTAGCTGCTAATTGCTCCCGCAATAATGGATAACCATTCATATGGGTATATTGGTTGTATCCATCACGCATAGCTTTATCAACCAATTCAGTTAATGCTGCTTCCATCGGAAAATCCGGAAATCCCTGACCGAGGTTTACAGCATTATGTTGTGCTGCTAACTGGCTCATCACGGTAAAGATTGTGGTGCCAACATTTGGCAGCTTGGAATCTACAGGTTTGAGTAGCATTTTTTCAATCGATTTTAAAGCCAGCAAAGTATACCTGCTGAAATACAACTGCTACCCGTAATCATAACACTATGGTGTTAGCGAGTTGGCCAGTCTTTTTAATTCAATTTCAGCCAATTTGGCGGTATAAGTCAGGTTCATCATCCTAAAACCCGTTGCCTCAAAACTTTGTTGGGCCTGACGAACATCAATAATGGTTGCCTGGTTTAATTCAAACCTTTTTAAAACCAGGTCAAGTAGTTGCATGGAAAGTTTATAATTTTCAACTTCCGTTTCGAGTTGTTGAAGTGCATTCTTATATGCCTGATAAGTTCTTACCGCGCCTGTTTCAAGGTTTTGTACAAGGGTTTCCTTTTGTATAACAGCATTCCTGGAGTTAATTTCAGCAACCTGTTGCTGTTTTTTAAAGATAGAACCATTATATATCGGTACGCTCAGATTAATACTTAAAAAAGGTCCATAACTCTGGTTCAATAAAGCGAAACCTGCACCGCTCTTTGTGTTATTAAAATTATATCCGGTGTTTGCACGCAAGGTAGGTTTACCCAATGCTGCAGTTTCTTTTTCGATCAGTTCATTGATTTTTATCTGCTGTTCCGCACTTAATAGTTGAGGATTATTTTTCAAAGCTGTCTGTACCGTGGTTAACAGTATATTCTTATCTACCAAAATGGTATCAACAACATTAATAGTAGAGTCGGGACTCAGAAAAAGCAGGTTTAATAAATCTGTTTTACCTTGTTGAATAACGAGTTCCTGTTGAAGCTTTTGTTGTAGTTGTGCATTCAGATCGAGCCTCGCTTGAAAAATATCGGCGTTATTTGATAACCCTGCTTCTTTTCTTGCAAGTAAAATATCGAGCCTTTTCTGAAATACATCTATTGACTGTTCGATTGTTTTGATAAAACCCTGGTTTCGAACAATATCATAGTATCGGGTAGCCACAGCCGCCATCGCATTCTGAATTTGCACATTCAGCAGGTGCTCATTTTGGGCAACTAGTTCACCGAGTCTTTTTTTAGTTGTAACAACACGGTAGCCATTTGATAATAAAATAGTACCGGTTACACCCACAGATAGGTTATTAGATCCTACATTGTTTCTTGTGGTATTTCTGGAAGCATCAGAAAACTTCTGATTAATAGAAATAATTTGTTCATTATCATTTGCAGTAGCTGTAACCGTTGGTAGAGCTCCGGCTATCCCCTGATGGTTGTTGATGGTACTGATTTCCAGATTGTTTTTGGCAAGCTGAATATCAAGGCTGTTTTTAAGTGCTATTTGAATGGCATCCGTTAAAGTTAGACGTCCCTGTGCATAACCCAGGCTAACAGTGGCACAGCAAATTAGAATCAGGATTTTTTTCATCAATATGAAGTTAACAACGGACCGGATGGGTAAATTTTATTTTACACCAATGGGCCATTAGCTTACAAAAGTCCCTACATTCATCCCCTCCACCACTTTTAGCAGGTTTCCGGGCTTATTCATATCAAAAACAATAATGGGTAGCTTGTTTTCCATACAAAGGGTGAAAGCGGTCATATCCATTACTTTCAGGTTATTGGTAATACATTCCTGGAAGCTGATTTTGTCGTATTTGGTTGCTGTTGGGTCCTTTTCCGGGTCAGCCGTATAAACGCCATCTACCCTGGTTCCTTTTAAGATAACATCGGCTTTCATTTCAATGGCCCTTAATGACCCTGCTGTATCGGTAGTAAAGTATGGGTTACCTGTTCCTGCGCCAAAAATTACTACCCTGCCTTTTTCAAGGTGTCGTAATGCTTTCCTGCGTATATAGGGTTCAGCTACCTGTTCCATATTAATGGCACTTTGCAAACGCGTGTACACGCCTATTTTTTCAAGCATGGCCTGCATAGCCATAGCATTGATAACCGTTGCCAGCATTCCCATATAATCGCCATGTGCGCGTTCAATACCGCTATCTGCCTCATTCATACCCCTATAGATATTTCCACCTCCAATTACAATGGCCACCTGCACACCTAGATTGGTTACCAGTTTAATATCGTGTGCATATTGTTCAATGATCTGTGGATTGAATGGATCACCGTTTCGCTGGTCACCCAGCAGGGCTTCTCCGGATAACTTGAGCAGGATACGCTTAAACTTAGGAAGCATGGGATTGATTTGTGTGCAAATAACATGATTTTTTGGGGATGGGCAAAATTGGATAATGGATTAGCCGGAATTTTAGTCTTCAGATCAGTAATGCTTCTTGAATAACTAGGCATATTTAAAAAACAATTTGACTATTTTCAGCGATCCGAAACTGATTGCTGTTTTTGAAACAGGACAATAAAATTTTAGCCACAAATTCGCAGATTAGATATTCATCATCAAGAATCTACGGCTATAAAAATCGATCACCCGACAATTAGCTATACATGAAAGACGCTATTCAAGAGGAACTAATACTATTAGAAAAAGAGCATAATATTAAAATTCTATACGCAGTAGAGAGCGGCAGCAGGGCATGGGGCTTTGCCTCTACCAACAGCGACTGGGATGTAAGGTATATTTATGTTCACCAGCCCAACTGGTACTTAAGCATTGATGATAAAAAAGACAGCCAGGAAAAAATATTGCCAAACGATATTGACCTTGCTGGATGGGAGCTAAGAAAAGCATTACGACTTTTCCGTAAATCTAACCCACCTATGCTCGAATGGCTGCGCAGCCCCATTATCTATTCAGAAAACTATACTACAGCAAAACAGCTAAGAGAATTAACCAATACCTATTTCAATCCAAAATCCTGCCTGCATCATTATCTGCACATGGCAGAAGGTAATTATAAAGAATACCTACAGCGTGAACAGGTTAGGATAAAAAAATATTTCTATGTATTAAGACCAATCCTTGCATGCGACTGGATCATGCAGACCAATTCAATGGCCCCAATGGAATTTCAGCAACTGTTAGATACACAGGTAAAGGACCCGCTCGTGAAAAAAGAGATTGAAGGGTTACTGAAAAGAAAAATAGTTGGGGAAGAATTGAATGAAGGGTCAAGAATTGATATATTGAATACATTCTTGGATGCGAAGATTCACTTCTACAATGAATACGTAAAAACACTTGACACTCCTATACAGCCAGATACAGAACTACTTAATCATCTTTTCAGGAAAACATTAGAAGAAGCCTGGCACTGTTGATTTTCGTAATCGATAATGTGATAGGAAATAGCAACCAATATGCCGGAATCAGCCTAACTTTCGGTCCTAATTCAACTTTCAGACATGATAAAGAAGCTTGCAATCATCGTATTTGTAACTGTTTCGTCGGCTGCTATCTCTCAAAAGCAGGAGGGCATGAAGCAGTTTGTAGACAACCTCATGAAGAAAATGACCCTTGAGGAAAAAATCGGACAACTAAACCTGCTAACACCCGGAGGTGGTGTAGCCACAGGTGAAGTGGTGAGTAAAAACGTAGAACAGAAAATCAAAGAAGGAAAAGTTGGTGGACTATTTGGCGTAGTTGGACAAGAGAAAGTACGCAAGGCTCAGGAACTGGCTATTAGTCAGTCGAGACTGGGTATTCCATTATTAATTGGATCTGATGTTATTCATGGACATAAAACCACATTCCCTATTCCATTAGCCATGTCATGCAGTTGGAATATACCGCTGATTGAAGGTATGGCTCGCACTTCGGCAAAGGAAGCCAGTGCCGATGGACTGAACTGGGTATTCTCACCTATGGTTGATATTGCCCGGGACCCACGCTGGGGGCGTGTAGCTGAAGGCTCGGGTGAAGATCCATTTTTGGGATCACTAATCGCTGCTGCAATGGTAAAAGGTTACCAGGGTAACGATCTTAGTAAAGAAGATGCTGTATTGGCCTGTGTAAAACACTTTGCTTTATACGGTGCTGCAGAAGCAGGACGAGATTATAACACCACCGATATGAGTCGCCTGCGCATGTACCAGGATTATCTTCCTCCTTATAAAGCAGCAGTAAAAGCAGGTTCTGCCAGCGTAATGAGTTCATTCAATGAAATAGATGGCATACCAGCAACAGGAAATAAATGGTTGCTCACAGACCTGCTTCGCAAAGAATGGGGTTTCAATGGTTTTGTGGTATCTGACTATACTTCAGTAAATGAAATGATTGCACATGGTATGGGCGATCTGCAAACCGTTTCAGCACTTTCATTAAAAGCAGGCTTGGATATGGATATGGTGGGTGAAGGATTTCTCACCACACTAAAAAAATCTTTACAGGAAGGAAAAATAACCATTCAGGAAATTGATGCAGCTTGTAGAAGAATACTGGAGGCCAAATATAAACTGGGCTTATTTACATCACCTCACCGCAATACAAGTAATGAACGTGCGTCAGTAGAAATTATGACTGCAGCTACTCGCCAGCAAGCTCGCGAGGCAGCTACAAAATCATTTGTATTACTGAAAAACACTGCGCAGACTTTGCCATTAAAAAAATCGGAAAATATTGCCCTGGTAGGACCACTAGCCGATAACAGGAGAAATATGCTCGGCACCTGGTCAGTATCGGGCGATTGGAAAGAAGCAGTTACCATTCTTGAAGGATTGAAAAAAGCCATGGGCAGTAATGGAAAAATCAACTACGCAAAAGGAGCCGATATCAGTACCGACTCTATGCTTGTTGCACGCGCCAATGCCTTAGGTGTAGAAATAGAAAAAGATACCAGAAGTGCAGAAACCATGATTGCAGAAGCTGTGAAAGCAGCGCAAGCTTCAGAAGTAGTGGTTGCCGTAGTTGGAGAAGCTGCCGATATGAGTGGTGAAGCATCGAGCCGCAGTGATATTGGTATACCTGAAAGCCAGATGGCATTACTGAAAGCACTAAAACAAACAGGTAAGCCATTGGTAATTTTAGTGTTAAACGGAAGACCGCTTACCCTTAACTGGGAGGCTGCCAATGCAGACGCTATACTCGATATCTGGTTTGGTGGAACAGAAACAGGCAATGCAGTAGCCGATGTATTATTTGGCGACTACAATCCATCCGGCAAACTGAGTATGACATTCCCTAAAAATGTTGGTCAGATTCCTATTTATTATAGTCATAAAAATACCGGACGCCCGTTTAACCTCGAGCCATCTGCCAAATTCAAATCGAATTACCTTGATGTAAGCAATGAACCATTGTACCCCTTTGGTTATGGATTAAGTTACACACAGTTCAGCTATGGCGATATAAACTTAAGCAGCAACAACCTGAGTAATGGACAGAAAATTACTGCAACCGTTACCGTGAGTAATATCGGTAATTACGATGGTGAAGAAACAGTGCAGTTGTACATCAGAGATATGGTAGGAAGTGTTACAAGACCAGTAAAAGAATTGAAAGGGTTTCAGAAAATTTTCCTGAAAAAAGGAGAAAGCAAAACAGTAGCTTTTACCATTACACCCGAAGACCTTAAGTTTTACAACAGCAACTTGAAATGGGTGAATGAAACCGGTGAATTTAAACTGATGATAGGTCCTGATTCAGAACATACCAAAGAAAAAGGGTTTACATTAAAATAACCGAAATATCACAAGTAGTTTAGAGCAGGGCAATGCCCTGCTCTTTTTTTCTTATCGTAATAATCCTCGCAATATCTCTCTCTTTCATTTTCGATAACTGAATTAAGCACTAGCATGAAGCGCACAAAGCTTTAATTATCAGCTCATAATGCGTGTGCTGAAAATTAATTTTGCGAAACCAAATAGTTGCATATATATTTGCAACCGAACAGTTTCATAAAGTTGGTGCTTAGTTATATACAGCATTATAGTTTAAGGTACCGTTCTGTCAACCATAATCCACTTTAAAGATGAGACGTGATGTATTTCAGGCTATTGCAGACCCTACACGAAGAGCGATAATCGCTTTAATTGCTTTCCAGGCTATGACACCTAATGCCATTGCCGAGCATTTTGATTCAAGCAGACAGGCAGTTTCAAAACATCTTCGCATTCTTGCTGAGTGCCAGCTCGTAGAACAGGCACAAACGGGGCGGGAAATTTATTATACCCTCAATGCCAAAAAAATGAAAGAGATCGATAAATGGCTTGAACAGTTTCGTCAACTATGGGAAACCAGGTTCAATCAGCTTGACAAAGTATTAAATACACTTAAAACACAAAAGAAATGAACCGTGCTTTGCTATTCGACTTCACAGTAAACAAAGAAACAAACACCATTCATGTACAACGCGAATTTGCTGCCAAAGTAAATTTTGTATGGGATGCCTGGACCAAACCCGAACTACTCGACCAGTGGTGGGCACCCAAGCCCTACAAGACCATTACCAAAACGATGGATTTCCGCGAAGGTGGTCACTGGCATTACCGTATGGTTGGACCAGAAAGTGATTGTCACTGGTGTCGTGCCGATTACGAACATATTGATCCGCAAGTTACTTTCTCCGGCCTTGATGCTTTTTGTGATGAAGAAGGTAATATCAATACAGCTTTCCCTCGAGCACACTGGACCAACCGATTTAGTGAAAATCACGAAACTACTACTGTAAGTATTGTAATTGCCTATCAGTCGCTTGCCGATTTGGAAAAAATAGTATCACTTGGTTTCAAAGAAGGATTTTCAATGGCGATGGAAAACCTTGATCAATACATTCAGGCGAAATTTCAACTACATGCTGAAATGAAAACAGATACTAAAGCCAGGGTATGCACGTATCTGAATTTTGATGGAAAAACTGAAGAAGCTTTTAGGTTTTACCAGTCTGTATTCAAAACGGCTTTTATCGCAGGCGGTATTCAGCGATTTGGAGATTTACCACCTGATTCGAATCATCCACCGGTAGCTGATGAAATAAAAAAAATGGTATTACATGTTGAGTTGCCAATTACAGGCAATCATATTCTCATGGGAACTGATGCACCCAAAGAAATGGGATTCACTCTTAATACTGGTAACAACATGCATATCTGTGTTGAACCTGAAACAAGGGCCGAAGCAGAACGATTATTCAATGCACTATCAGAGGGAGGAAAGATTGACATGCCATTAGAAGATATGTTCTTTGGTGCTTATTTTGGCAGCTTCACAGATAAGTATGGCATTAACTGGATGATTAACTGTGTGGCTAAAAAATAGTCCGAAAGTCGGGGGTCGGAAAGTCCGGAGCAGATCACTAATTTTATAACCCACTTCCGGTCTTCCGGTCTTTCGGACTTTCGGACTTTCAGACTTTCGGACTTTCGGACTTTCGGACTTTCGGACTTTCAGACTTCTTAAAAAACACTGCTATATGAAAACAAACAAATTAATCTACTGGATCACCACCATTTTATTTTCGGGATTCATGATTTTTACTGCTGTCCCAAATATCATGATGGATACAGCGTCTAAACAACTTATTACTGATTATCTGGGTTACCCTGCCTATTTTATCCCATTTATTGGGGTAGCAAAGGTATTGGGGTCACTGGCCATACTTGTTCCTTCATTCAAAAAAATAAAAGAATGGGCTTATGCGGGATTGGCTTTCGATTTAATTGGCGCTATGTATTCTGCTATTAAAGTAGGCGGACTGGATCCGGGTATGAGTATTATGCTACTGGTTTTTGCAGCAGGTATTACTTCGTATATATATAATCAGAAAGTCTATAAAATTTAAGTTATTGCCATTGAGGGTACAGAAGAGCATTGAAAGTTTTCTGCGTACTTCTGTGCTTTCAGTGGCAATCAATCCCTAGCTTTATCCAAACGACGAACACATGCTCTCGAAAAGCCAGGAAAAACATCTGCTGCAGACTTATTTCAACACAAAAAACAATAAGAACATCCCCACGCATATCGCACAATTTGGTGCTCCGGATTCAGATACTTCAGATGAAACATTGTTTTTTATTACAAAATACGTAGACAGTATCGATCGCCTGGATTTGCGCGGCTCATTTGTAACCGCAGATGGATTGCAGTTACTCAAAAAACTCAAACATGTTTTATTTCTCGACCTGGGCTCTTTGCCACTCAACGATGATAATTTAGATTGTATACTGCACCTCACTATGCTACAGCACCTACACATCAGGCATACTGAGGTTTCTGCAGATGGTGCAGAGTTGTTATTAAAGACCTTCCAACATTTAGAAAACTTCGGTGTACACCTTAACGAAAACGATATGCTTCGTGGTGAAACATGGGAAAAAACATACCCTAACTGCGAGTTTACGCTTAGCAGGCGTTAATTGCATACAGATTATAGTCACAGACTCACAGTTAATGATGCCTAATCTGTGAATCTGTGGCTAAATAATTTCCTGCAAATAAGAATCAGCTTATTTTATGCGCACATCAATTTCTTTTTGTACCCGTGTGGTGAATGCAGGTGACCAGATGCTCCAGTGATCGGCACCGGGTATTAGTTCGGCTACCAGTGGCAGGTTTGCTGCTTTGGCTTTAGCACCAAATGCATTCACTGCCTCCTGAAGAAAGAAGTTATCAATCGAACCAGCGTATACATGTACTTTTCCTTCGAGTTTGTTTGCCAGTGATTTTGCATGTTTACTAATGAACAAACCAAGATCGTAGTCTTGCCATGTTTTAACCACAGCCGCATCTATTTTACCCGTTGTACGATTAAATACTTCACGTGGTCTTCCTTTTTTATCTGGCATACCAAACTCAGCTTCAAATGCCTGAAACTGTTCGCCATCGCCAATAAATATTTCGGTGCTGATAAAACTGCGTGTTGTATACAGGGGTTTGCCATCAATAATAAAAAATCCTCTTTCCTTTCCTTCCTTATCGGTATACATATTAGCATTTGGTTCATAAAGATTAACACCCGTAAAAGAACTAAAATCAACCGGATCTGGCGATACTGCCCAACATCCGCCAAATGCATCCGGATAATTCAACTGTAACCACAAAGAACCATAGCCACCTGTGCTTTGTCCCATTACAAAATGCTGGCTGGCGTCTGGTATGACCCTGAAATGTTTCTCCAGGTATGGTACCATTTCCTCTACCAGTGCTTTACCCCAGGGTCCGTTAACCCTTGAGTCTACAAATGCATGTAGGCCAAAGGGCGATTGTGTTTCTGGGTTCAGGTATACATAAATTTTTTCCTTCCCTTCCGTCATTCCATAACGTTGTACAGGGTTATTGCTCATGAGGTCGTAATGTGTACCACCCCAGCCGGGTATTACAAATACCACCGGGTAAAGCCGGTTGGTATCGGTGTGGTATGATGCAGGTAAACGCAAGGCCGCTTGCATAAAAATAGCTTTCTTTCGAAATGCTGAAAGCAGCTTGCTTTGCAGTTTTATTTCTTTCTGCACGTCAGTTTCCCTGAATTTTCTTTCTCCAATCTGGGTTTCAAAAACAAGGGTTGAATGTCCTACCCCCTCTTCATTTACATATAACAGAGCCTCTTTACGGGCATAAATATTACCCGTGTTATAGCTGCCTCTTTCTTCGAAATCGGTATCGATAATACCGGCTATTTTATAATAGCCAGGCTTAAGACTGGCACTGCCTGCAGGCAGCAATCGGCTGCTGGCTTTATCTAAAGACAGCGTGGTGCTATTTTCCAGGTTATTGATCTCCCAGGCAAACATGGCCTGCGATGGGTCGGGGTTATTGGGCACCCTTTTAGAGGTATCGTTTTGGGTAAATATGTATAGTTTTCCGGTAAAACTCTTATGAATAGAACTATCTATCTGAACATGGATTTTTACCTGCGAAAAAGCAGGCATACAAAGACAGATGGTAAGGACAACAGTTAGGTATTTCATGTAGCCATTTTTTTTCTTAACGTAAAGTAGCATTTTCTGTTACATTATACAGGATCACATATTTATGTGGTTATAAAAAAAATAGGAGTGAATGAGTTTATAGAGGAATGAATATTTTGTTGGTTAATCAGATTAGTAATGGGATTTGGGTAATTCATTATAAGGTTTAGGTCAATAGACGGTTAGTGTTTATATTATGTACAATCAGACAAACACTACTGCTTTAACAAGTTTTAAAGTTGTATCACCATCCGGAAATTAGTCGATCTGGCGGAATAAGATATGGTGGAGAATGTTTTGTAAATTTAGTCATTAGAGGCAGCATAAAGGCCTGTATTACTTAGGACGAAAAAATAATCATGAGAAAACTTATCATGTGGAATCTAATGTCCCTTGATGGATATTTTCAAGGGGAGCAAAACTGGGACCTATCATTTCATCAACTTGTTTGGGGACCAGAACTAGAAAAATTAAGTATCGAGCAATTAGCATCTGCCGATTATCTGGTATTCGGACGTAAAACCTACGAAGGTATGGCAGCCTATTGGACAAAAGCAGAAAATACAGCATCAACAGTTGCTAATCTAATGAACGATTTGCCGAAACTTGTATTTTCTAAAACCTTAAAATCCGCAGATTGGAACAATACAACGATCATTAAGGAAAATGCTTCTGCTGAAATTGAACAGCTAAAACAGCAGGGTGGAAAGGATATTTATGTTTTTGGCAGTGTAAATCTTTCGGAAACATTTATCAATGATGATCTTTTTGACGAATATAGAATTGGAATTGCACCAGTTATTTTAGGTAGTGGGAGGCCACTTTTCAGAAAAGGAATGGATACGAAAAAATTATCTCTCACTTCAATACAACAACTAACTACCGGAGGTGTGGTGTTGAAATATTCAAAATTATAGCTAATGGTGATTGCGCAATGTTAGCTGGAGTTTCACCAGGCATTGGAAAAGGGTTGACATTACTTTTAGTAAGTCATGGTATTAAGCTGATCATTAATGCCAGAAATACAGCGCTTTTGAAAGAAGTAAAAGAAACGATTCAAAACTAACCTGCTACATAAGATTATGGGTAGCATAACTACCCATCAACTTAACACAGTTTCAACCATTCATTAAATAGGATGATTTAAGTGTTGGGCAACTTTTTTCCTGATTAATTGTAGTACAAAAAAAAGAGCCCATGAAAAGAGCGTGGAATAAAATCAATGATACCAGTTATACCTTTATAATGGAAGAAAAAGTGGTAGGGAAACTTGAAATTTTCCCCAACACACTCGAATGCAAAGGTAATTTCAGTATTGATGATCAGGTATTTGAAATAAAGCGTACTGGGTTCTGGAAATCGCAGCTAACAATCACAAATGACCTAAATGAGGTGGTACTAAAATTGTATCCTGAAAAATGGTATGCAAATACATCAATCATTGAATTGGAGGACAGGCAACTAAAACTAAAAATTCGAAATAATCCGCTGGCAGAATTTGTGATCAGTGAACATGAACAGGAATTGCTGGCTTATGGTTTGGACACCACCAATCATAAAATAAGTGTGCGCATTACTGATAATGGCAATAAACATGTTTTACTTGATTTTCTGTTGTGGTACTTGTTTGCGCCAGTGATTAACGAGCATTCGGCAGATACTTATTCATTTTTGTTTAGTTAGTTTATCCGCGGTTGGTAGCCTATAGACAAAAAAAGGGAGATGATTTTTCATCTCCCTGGTATAAAATCCACTCAAAATTATATTAACCTAAAGCCACACGCTTAAAGCTTGTAACTTTTACATCACCTGCAGATTTCAGGTAAGCTTCTACAGTCATACCACCATCTTTCACAAAAGCTTGTGCAAGTAGTGTATTTTCTTTGAAGAAAGCATTCAGTTTACCTTCTGCAATCTTAGCGATCATATCATCTGGTTTACCTGCCATTTTAGGATCGGCTTTCATAGTATCTACTACGATAGCTCTCTCTCTTTCAATGGTTTCAGTAGGAATGCTGTTTGCATCAACTGCAAGTGGGTTCATAGCTGCAATTTGCATTGCAACATCTTTACCAGCTTCAGGAGCATTACTGCTAAGTCCTACAAGAACACCCATACGGTAGGCACCATGAATATAAGATGCTACATAAGGAGCTTCGATTCTTTCGAATCTTGCGATACCGATTTTTTCTCCGATAGAAGCCAGTTTATCGTTGATCATATCAGCAACTTTAGCGCCATTGATCACCACTTCATTCAGTTCTTCTGCTGATTTTACATCATTGGCAACAGCAGCATCTGCAATAGATTGAGCAAATGCTACGAAGTCTGCATTTTTAGATACGAAGTCAGTTTCGCAGCTAATACAAACTACAAAACCTGTTTTGTTATCAGCAGAAGTTTTAGCGATAATCACACCTTCTTTCGCTTCACGGTCGCTACGTTTTGCAGCAACTTTCTGGCCTTGTTTACGTAACCAATCGATGGCAGCTTCAAAATCGCCATTGGTTTCAGTCAAAGCTTTACGACAATCCATCATGCCGGCACCTGTAGCCTGGCGCAATTTGTTAATATCAGCGGCTGTTATTGTTACCGTACTCATAGTATGTTGTAATTTATTATAGTGAATACTTTGGGTTCTGTAAGGTTGTAAAAACTACCAGTTTCTACACCATTCCCGTTTTATTAAATTGTGAACAGTCATTGTCAAATACAATGCCTGAGCAGCAAATGCTTGAAGTGTATATATAAATTGGGTCATTATGTCATTACCAGGAAAGATAATGACGTAATGACCCAATCAGTTTACTTCATTATCTGCCTCCACCGCCAGCAGGGCGACGGTTTCCTGGAACACGACGCTTAGGCGCACCGCTTCCGGCTTCTGCAGTGTTACCAGCACCACGGCGACCACCACGTCCGGCTTCAGCTTGTGCTTCAGCTTCTAAACGACGGGCTTTTGCTTCGTTTTCGTTGTTGCTCTCTTCTGTTTCTTCTTCATCTTTAGAAGCCTGACGCTCAGCCAGTCCTTCAGCAATTGCAGCAACGATATAGTTAGTAATGATTGCAATAGATTTAGTAGCATCGTCATTCGCAGGAATAGCGAAGTCTACTTTATTAGGATCACAGTTGGTATCTACCATACCAAATGTTGTGATACCTAAACGCTTGGCTTCAGCCAAAGCAATATGCTCGTGCCCGATATCAACCAGGAATAAAGCTGCTGGTAAGCGACCCAGTTGAGCGATACCACCGAGTACTTTTTCCATTTTGTCTTTATCGCGGCTCAAGGTGAGACGTTCTTTTTTAGTCAGGCTTTCAGCACTGCCATCAGCAAGCATTTTTTCGATGCTCTGCATTTTCTTCACACTCTTACGAACAGTGTTGAAGTTGGTTAACATACCACCTAACCAACGTTCTGTTGCAAAAGGCATGTTTACACGTTTAGCGCATTCGCTAACGATTTCTTTCGCCTGCTTTTTAGTAGCCACGAACATGATCTTTTTACCGCTTTTTGCGATCTGCTTAACCGCAGCCGCAGCTTCCTGCAGGTGGTCAACAGTTTTATTCAGATCAATGATGTGAATACCTTTCTTCTCAGCAAAGATGTATGGTAACATCTTAGGGTTCCACTTCTTTTTCAGGTGACCAAAGTGTACGCCGGCCTCCAGAAGTTGTTGCTGCAATGAAGTGTTATTTTCCATCTTGTATGATTATTGTAATTTTTTGAATTTATTTTATCAGCTTCAAGCTGCAAGCCTCAGGCTGCAAGCTGAATCTGCTTGTAGCTTGTAGCCTGAAGCTTGTGGCTTCTTCCATTAACGCTTACTGAACTGGTAGCTTCTACGTGCTTTCTTGTGACCGAATTTCTTACGCTCAACACCACGTGGATCGCGCTTCAGTTGACCGGCAGCTTTTAACGACGGACGGAACTCAGCGTTTACTTCAAGCAGCGCACGGGCAATACCCAATTTTGCAGCTTCGGCCTGGCCTTTTAAACCACCACCTTGTGCATTGATTACCACATCATACTTATCCAGTACTTCAGCAGTTTTCAGAGGCGCTTCTACCTGGTTCTGCAGGTAAACCAGCGGAAAATATTCTTTATAATCTTTACCGTTTACAGTGATCTTACCATCACCCTTGCTTATGAATACACGGGTAACAGCTTCTTTACGGCGACCAACTGCGTTTTTTTGTTTTTCCATTTATCAGGAATTTGTAATTAGCTAATTTGTTGTGGATTAGAACTTCAGTTCTTTAGGTTGCTGTGCAGTATGAGGATGAGCAGTACCTGCATAAACAAACAATTTCTTGATCATTTTACGACCTAAACGGTTTTTAGGTAACATACCTTTTACCGCTCTCTCCATAATAACTTCTGGACGACGTTTGATCAGATCCTGTGCAGCTTCTTCTTTTTTACCACCTGGGTAACCAGAGAAGTTGATGTACTGTTTGTCTTCGAATTTGTTACCTGTGAAAACAACTTTTTCAGCATTGATAACAATTACGTAGTCACCACAATCTACGTGCGGTGTGTAATAAGCTTTGTTCTTACCACGAAGAACTGAAGCAATTTTTGAAGCAATACGACCTACGGTTTGATTAGTACCGTCAACCACATACCAGTTGTGCTGAACGGTAGCCGCATTTGCATGCTTGGTGGTGAAATGAAGTTTACTCATAATATTTCTTTTTAAGTGAATCCGGCGCTATCCCACCGGCTGTATAATATCCCGAAAAAATTCGGATGGCAAAGGTACGCCTGAGTTACACGATTTTCCAAGGATTTTAGGGTCTATTTTAAAAGACACCTTTGCAACTAATTGATTTTCAATAAAAAATTTGTACTGAATTTTATATTGATCGACAAAAAAAGCCACAGATTCACAGATTTTGGTCGATCAATCTGTGAATCTGTGGCCTGATTCAATTAAACAGAGACATTTTAATTTATAAACACAGGTAGTATTTAGCTTAAAACACGCCTATTTTTTAAGAAACCCCTGATATTCCAGCCATGCCGCAAATTGATCGGCCCAGGCATCGGAGGGTTGCTGCTGCTTGCGAATACCAAAACCATGCCCTCCTTTATAATACACATGCAACTCTGCCGAACGCTTAGCATTATTCCATTTAGAATACAATGCCACACTGTGCGTTTGAAGTCCTATCTGATCATTCGATGCTACTGCTATAAACATAGGTGGCGCGTCTGCAGCTACTGTACCCTGCATTTCCGGAGGAAGGAATGCATAAATCGGAGCTACAAAATCGGGTTTATTCTCTACTGTATAGCCAAATCCCGCCGATCCGGCAACCGTACCACCGGCAGAAAAACCCATTATGCCAATTTTATTCGGGTTTACTCCCAATGCTGAAGCATGCTTGCGAACATAAGCTACCGCCTGTTTACCATCTGCTATTGCCATTGGAATAGAAGCCTGCTGCCTTGCCTGTAACTCTTTATCACCAAACGCACCATTGAAATCTTTAATCGGATCATCACCAGATGCTTTTGCAAGCCTGTACTTTAAAACAAAACAAGTGATGCCTTTTTCTGCTAAAAAACGCGCCACTCCCAATCCTTCGTTTTCGATAGATAATGCGAAGAATCCTCCACCCGGGCAAATAATCGCAGCAGTACCATTGGCTTTACCCGCTTCCGGTCTGATAACAGTTAGTGTAGGGTCTGTAACATTGTAAACAACAGGTGTGTTCCAACTGGTTTTTTCAATATAGGCTTCAGACCAGTTCCAGTTTTCAGAACCAGGTGCTTTGCCTTCATATATTTTTACCACCTCCTGTGCATACAGGGTGCCCATCATTTGCAGCAAAAAGAATACAGATAGTAAACATAGCTTACGCATACCTATTAAGTTTGCCTCAAATTACAAATTTTACACCGGACTGAAGTCCGGTGCAGAAATCTAGTCAGGTACTAGTAAAGGAAAAGAAGATAATCCCAAAAAAAACGGCCGGGCTCTCGCCCGACCGCCCTCTTTGTCAATCGAAAATCCTAGCTTATGATTCTTATACCAGTCTATCGGTTTCTCAACGTCTTAGTTCCAGCCCCCGCCAAGGGCTTTATAAATATTTACTTTAGCACTGAGTTGTTTCATCCTGATTTCTATCAACTGCATTTTTGATTCCAGTGCTTCTCTTTGGGTTAACAACACTTCCATATAATCTGCACGTGCAGAGTTGAAAAGATTATTAGATATGCCCACAGATTGTAACAATATATCTACCTCTTTTGCCTTGAGGGTATAACTTGTTTTGAAATTGACTGCTTTTGCAATCTGGTTCAGCACTTCTGTATATGCATTCAAAATAGTTTGCTGGTACTTGAAAATGGCCTGCGTTTGCTGTGCATTGGCATTATAATAAGTAGCTGTAATGGCATTCTTATTCACCAATGGTGCCATCATATCTCCCGCCAGGTTATAGATAATAGAAGCCGGTCTGATAAGATACAATGGATTAAATGCCTGAAAACCCAGTCCTGCCTGTAGACTGAACGAAGGATAAAAGTTAGCCCTTGCTACCTGTACATCCAGCTTAGCAGCTGCAATATCCAGTTCAGCCTGTCTGATATCAGGTCGATTTACCAGCAACTGTGCAGGTACACCTGTTTGCATATCATCAACAGGCATGGTATTAAACTGTGCTGAGTTTCGCTCAATTACCGGTGTAAATTTTCCGGTGAGGTAACGGATTCTGTTTTCTGCTTCCGTGATCTGCTGTTTAATTTCGTACTGAAGGTTTTGTGTATTCAGTAACTGCGCCTCAAATCGGTTCACTGCCAGTTGGGTAACTTTTGCCGCTTCTTTCTGTTGGCGAATTATTTTCAGCACATTGCTCTGTAGTGTAATGTTCTGCTCAATAATCTGTAACTGGTTATCCAATGCCATTAACTCGTAGTAAGAGCTGGCTATTTCGGCAATGATCTGTGTAATCATAAAATTCCGGCCCTCAACATTGGATGCCATTCTCAACACGGCAGACTTTTGTGCATTGCGCAGCTTTTTCCATACATCGAGCTCCCAGGAAAAAAAAGCTCCACCCATAAAATCACCGATATACTTAGGCCCTTTATCGGGATTGGCTTTCAAGTCTTCTTCCGAAAAACCATCCCAGGTATATTTACCGGCCCTGTCTACGGCTGCTCCGGCTCTGATGTTTACAAAAGGCAGGTATTCCCCTCTTCGCTGCATAATTTCATTCTTACTCATTTCAATTTCCTGCAGTGTAATATTCAGTTCCTGATTATTTAGGAGAGCCGTATCTATGAGTGCTATCAGATATGGATCTGTAAAATATTGTCGCCATGGTATACGGGCAATATTGGTAGTATCCTGTGAGTTGGTGTAACTCACAGGTACGGTTTTATCTTCTTCTTTACTGGTGATGGCGGGTACTTTACATGCACCGAACCCAACAATAGTACTTACAAGAAAAAGGTATTTAAATGTTCGTTTCATCATCTTTTTTATTTCTGATTCTTGCAATAATTTTTTTGATTTTTTTGGTTAGCGATGATTCGTTGTTTTCAACAAAATCTTCGCTCAGTGGGTTCTTATCTTCATCTCTGATGAGATATCTGCCTTCCTGCAGTTTTCCAAAGATGAAGTAGAGTCCTGGCACAACGATTACACCGAACACCGTTCCAAACAGCATACCACCCAATGCAGATGCACCAATGGTATGGTTACCTACAGCGCCTGGCCCTGTTGCAATAACCAGTGGAATCAACCCGGCGATAAAGGCAAAGGAGGTCATAAGGATGGGTCTGAAACGGGCTTTGGCACCTTCAATGGCTGCTGCCACTACCGTAGCGCCTTTATTATGTTTCTGTACCGCAAACTCTACAATCAATACTGCGTTTTTGCCTAACAAACCCACGAGCATAATCATACCTACCTGTGCATAGATATCATTTGCCAGCCCCAGTCCCTTCAGTAGGAGGAAAGAACCGAAAATGCCCGGCGGTAAGGATAACAATACCGCAAACGGAAGCAGAAAACTTTCATATTGCGCTGCAAGAATTAAATACACAAAGAAGATTACAATTATGAACAAGTACAGTGCCTCATTACCTCTTCTGGCCTCATCATAAGAAAGTCCTTCCCACGCGATATCATAACCGCGAGGTAGTGTTTCAGCTGCTACTTCTTTAATAGCTTTGATGGCATCGCCTGATGAATATCCTTTGGCAGGTGTACCATTGATAAGTGAGGAGATATAGAGATTATAGCGCGAAATTTCATTGGGTCCCTGTGTTTTGGTAATCTTCATAAAAGCTGAATAAGGAACCATTTCTCCATGATCATTCTTCACAAACATGTTCAACAGGTCAGAGGGTTGCTTTCTGAATTCAGGACCTGCTTGTGTATATACTTTGTAATAATTATTGAACCGGATAAATCCTTGCTCATAGGTACTACCAATCATGATATTCAGGTTTTCCATGGCATTGCCCAATGAAACACCTTTCTGCATAGCCAGCTTATTGTCTACCGTAATTTCATATTGCGGATACTTTGCAGAATAGAAGGCAAATAAACCCGACAGCTCTTTTCTTTTACGAAGTGCCGCCAGAAAATCTGCATTTACCTTGTCGAATTCCTGGTAGTCAACATCACTGCTTTTATCCAATAAACGCAAGGAGAAACCATCTGATGTACCGTAACCCGGTACTGCTGGTGGTTCAAAATATTCAATATTTGCCGGCAGATCTTTTGATGCTTTCTCCAGTTCTTCGATCACTTCTTTTACAGACTGTTTTCTTTCCGACCAGTCTTTCAGATTTATCAAACAGGTACCTGCGTTGGACCCACGGCCTTCTGTAAGAATTTCATATCCTGCCAAAGATGTAACAGAGGAAACCGCTTCAATTTTTTTTGCGATAGCCTGTAGTTTTCTGGAAATTTCATTTGTACGTTCCAGTGTAGTACCGGGAGGTGTTTGAATGATGGCATAAATCTGACCCTGGTCTTCACTGGGAATAAAACCCGCAGGTAAGATTTTATTGACACTCATGATCCCAAAAGAAAAAATAATCAGCAGTCCGTAAGTAATCAGCCTTCTGTTAACAATAAGTGTTAAGAATTTTGTGTACTTACCCGTAACACGTTCAAAGGTTCTGTTGAACCAGTCAATAAACAGGCTAATTGGTGTTTTTCTTTTGGGTTTGCCATGTGTATTTTTTAATAGCATAGCACATAACACGGGGGTAAGTGTTAGTGCTACGAAACCAGAGATCACAATCGCACTTGCCATAGTAAGTGAGAACTGCCGGTAGAGTACCCCTACGGGCCCTGTCATAAAGGCCACAGGTACAAACACGGAAGTCATTACCAGTGTAATGGCGATGATAGCTCCGCTGATTTCACGAACTACTTTTTTAACTGCTGCAAAGGGTGATAGATTTTCTTCTTCCATCTTCACGTGCACCGCTTCCACTACAACAATGGCATCATCTACCACAACCCCGATGGCAAGAACCAGTGCGAATAAAGTAATAAGGTTAATACTCAACCCAAAAAATTTCATCAGTGCAAAAGCTCCAATCAATGATACCGGTACTGCAAGAATGGGAATGAAAGTAGAGCGCCAGTCGCCGAGAAAAACAAATACCACGATAGCTACCAGCACAAATGCTTCCAATAAAGTATGCAATACTTTTTCAATAGATGCGTCTACAAACTTTGACACATCGTAGTTAATTTCATAATTGATTCCTGGAGGAAAATCCTTTTTCAATTCCTCCAGCTTGGCTTTTACATTTGCAATAACCGTATTGGCATTACTACCAGGATTTTGTTTCAGTACAAGTGATGCTGACGGATGACCATCTTTATTTGAATAGATATCAACAAACTCACTACCCACTTCCACTTCAGCAATATCTTTTAATTTCAATATCTCACCATCTGCATTGGCTTTGATAATAATGTCCTGATATTGTTCCGGTTTATTGTACCATCCTTTATAAGTAAACACATATTCCTGCGACTGTGCTTTTTTACCTGAACTAAGACCCACACGTCCGGGTCTGGCCAATACGCTTTGCTCATCTATAGATTTCAATACCTCTTCAGCAGAAATATTATAAGCACGCATTCTTTCCGGATCAAGCCATACACGAATTGCGAATGCACGGCTACCGATAGCCTGTGCAAATCCCATTCCGTTTATCCGCTGTAATTCTGGCAGGATATAGGTGTTGGCATAGTTGAATAAAAACTTCTCATCAACACTATTGTCTTCACTATACAGGTTGAGGTACATCAGCATACTTGGCTGCAGAGGCGAAATAATAACACCTTCCCGCTGTACCAGTGGCGGGAGGTTGGTCATTACCTGATCCACCCTCGATTTCACCCTTACGGCTGCCAGAGTTGGGTCGGTACCAGGTTCAAAGATTACTTCAATACTTGCTTCACTTGCACTGGTAGCATCAGATAGTATGTATTGCATACCCTGTACACCATTGATAGCACGTTCAAGAATAGTAAGGGTTGATTTTACCAATACATCTGCATTGGAACCCGGAAACTCAATAAAAATATTTACACGGGGAGGGGCAATTTCAGGAAACTGGGCAACCGGTGATGTATTAATTGCCAGCAGCCCCATAAACACAATTACTACAGACAATGCAATAGCAAGAACCGGTCTTTTAATAAACTTATTAAACATCGTTTTATATTTTAGGGTTCTCCGCTATTCTGCGTGTAAATTGTTTAACTCATATAATTCTTTTTCGAAGGGTACAAAGCTGTATTTAATGTGTTCATTATTTTTTACCTTACCCAACCCTTCTGCCAGAATTTTATCCTGCGGACTTAACCCCGAAGCCACTACATATACATGTGACATTTCCTGAGCAATGGTGATCTGTCTCGCTTTTAAAATATTATTGGCATCAACCACATACACAAACTTTTTATCGAGTACATCGAATGTTGCTTTTTGTGGGATGAGGATGGCTTTTTTGAAAGCTACCGGCATTAGAATATTACCTGTTTCGCCATGTCGCAGAATGCGCTTTGGATTGGGAAACGTGGCACGAAAAGCGATGTTACCGGTTTCATTATTAAAATCTGCTTCTATTGTTTCAACAATGCCTTTCTGATCGAATACCTTATGATTGGCCATTTCCAGTAATACACTTTCATTATTGCCTTTTTTATCGCGCGAAATATAATCGAGGTACTCAGCTTCGGGTACATTAAAATACACCCACATTTTGCTGTTGTCTGCCAGTGTGGTTAACAACTCACCCTCATCGAGCAGACTTCCCAAACGCACATTGAATTTATCGAGTATGCCATCGAATGGTGCGCGTATTTCTGTAAATGCAAGGTGTGCTTTCGCAAGAGATAATTCTGCCTGTGCCTTATCGAGCTTGGCTTTTGCCAAAGCCAACTCATTCTTCGATACGATATTACTGTCTGCCAGTTGTTTTGTATTCTGGTATTCAATTTTGGCGAAGTTTACTTCTGCTTCAGACTTCTGTGTTTCTGCCTGATAAATAAGCGGCATAATCTGAAATAACAGCTGCCCTTTTTTTACAAATTGCCCTTCATTCACATAAATTTTCTCCAGGTAACCTTTTTCAAGTGCCCTTAATTCAATATGCTGAATGGAATGTACCTGACTAACATATTCTTTATTGATCGTAGTATCTCTTTCAATTGGACTAGTAACAATAAACTGTATTTCTTCGTGTTTTTCTTCCTTGTGTTCTTTGCAACCTGCGGCTAATAAAGTGGTTGCAGCAATAATGGAACTAAAAAATTGCTTCATGATTTTTTTGATTGACTAAAGAGGATAAAGAGGGTATATTATGCGAAGAATCACATAACATTTGGGTATACAGTGCCAAGCAGTGTATACAGATTCACATCAAAAAAATCAGATCAGATAACTCTTCCACGAATGGTGGAGTACAAAAAGAGGGATAGCAATACGTTGCTGTATAGCCTGATTATAATGAAAAGATTGAACCGCTTGTATTTCAGCTGTTTGTTGTAATACAACTAATTGAATAAGGTAAGCGGTAAAAGTGAATCTTTTGTCGTTATCAGTCTCATCATCAAGCTCTGCTTCCTTTGATTCCGGATCTTCAGGTAATGGAAGTGGCTCTGAAGGATCAGTTGGAAGTTTGGTTGAACTTGTTTTATCTACAACAACTGTTTTGGCAGACTTGGTAAAAGGGATAGATACGGAGTTGGCCTTTAGTGAACCTGCAAAAAACAAAAGAAGCCATGCCATTAAAGCCACTGAACCTACAATGGTTTTAATGGTATTTCCTATGTTTTTATACTTACGGTGTTTACTCAACAATGCCATATCAATTAGCAAAAATACCCATAAATCTGCTTTTAAATGGCAGAAAATTTGTTTTCACGTTTTATTGGCATTAAAAATCGATAAAAGATGGCCGTTAGAGGTTGATATTAAAAAACTAACATCTGTTTACCAGTTTACCATAAAACTTACAAGAACTTTCTGATACTCATCATCATACCTAGGTGTAATCCTTCATGATAATTATTAAATTCCAATGCATCAGCCAAGGTGCCAAGATGAAATCCGGTTACTGTCATTCTCTCTGTAAAACTGGTGAAAATTTTATTTTCAATATCTTTTTTAGTCTGGTCGCAAAGCGAAATCAGCAAAGCTTTCATTTCATCAACCTCAGCCTGAGTTACTGCCCTTTCCGGTTTGGTTCCTGGCTTATACAGTTCAAAAAAATCATCGCTTATATGCATAGGCTGGCCAGATAAACGATATACCAGCGACTGCTGTGCAGCTATAATATGGCCAACATTCCAGATAATATTATTATTAAAACCTTCTGGAATTTTATTCAATTGTTCCAGCGTAAAAGGTTCTATAAAACGCAGGTAATTGTTGCGGCTGGTTTCCCAGATTTTGAAAAGTGAATCCATTGCTTTTAGTTTTTTTACTTTAATCTGTATTTAGCCGTGATACCCAATCCTCCATAAGCTCTTAGATATGTAATGACAGGATTAAATCGCAGCTCCGGTTCAAGTATTAATTTATCATCTATTTTTATCGGTTTACTTATTTTTAACTGCACGCCTACGGCCATATTTGGGTCGATGCTGTAATCATTAACAATAAATTGCTGTTGTTTATTTTTTTGGCGAAAACCCATATAAAAATCAAAACTGAGACCAGCGCTAATGTTTACAAGACGCGAATAAAACTTATATAAGAAAGGAAGTGATATAAATCGTTCAGCTATTATATAATAAAATGTTACCGGAGGATTAGATCCACCACTTACTGTTGTAGACCAGTCTGAATGATAGGTTCTATAATAAATGCCGCTTTCAATACCATTTTTTCTGGTGAGTTTACGTTCAACAACCAATCCTATTCCAGGCCTTAGTTGTTCCCCGTGAGTTTCGGTGGTGAAATTAATGCCTGCCAATGTGTATTGTTGCGCATTTATTGATGAGAACAACATAAGAAAAATAGCCAGTAATAAAAGACGTAGTAATTGCATCATGACAAAAATATATTGGATTGGATTGGATATATCAACACAATAAAACTAAATCATTTAACAATCACATAAAAAGATATCATACTATAAGTGAAGCCCTGAAACCTCTTGCGGCATAATAAGAGCCTGCACCATTATGGTATACAAATACGTGGTGATAACGCCAATCACCAAAAATAGCACCCCCGTGTTTACGTATGGCGTCAGGTGTTTTTAACCAACTGGATGTTTTAGTATCAAAAGTTCCCAACTCCTGTAGTTTTCGGTATGCAGTTTCATCTAATATTTCAACACCCATGGCTTTGGCCATATCAATTGCTGTATCTGCAGGCTTAAACTCTTTTCGGCTATCCAGCGCTTCTCTATCGTAGCAAAGACTTCTTCTTCCAGCAGGGCTTTCAGCAGAACAGTCTATAAAAATAAAAGTACCTGCTTTTTTATCCTGTGCAACCACATCTGGCTCTCCACCTGTTCTTTCCATTTCGCTGAGCGACCATAAAGCATCTGCATTTTTATTGAGTTTGGCAGCTACATCGTTCCATTCAATGCCTTTATGTCGTTTCGTGTTTTTTTCGAACCTGATTTTTAAGGTTTCAAGCAGTTCTTTGCTTTGTTTAGCCGATAATTTCATACACAAAAAAATTTAAATGAATTGCTTACCAGTAGTAATAAATTTTAGTTTACTTTTTTTAATACCTCGCAGCCGGTTTTTTCGATCGAATACGACAAGCTTACAATTTTCCATCCATCCTGTGTTTCAATCAACGAAAATACATCGATTCCACAATGCGTGAATTGCTCATTTAAGTAGAACTCATAAGGTACCCATGCCATGGCAATTCCATTGAGTATTTTAATATCAAACCGGTAAGGTATTTCTTTTAGCTTATTCTTTGAGACCAACTTTGTGATATCGGTTCTAAAATCCCTCATGTCATATTTCTGGGGGTTTGAAGTATTATTGATCCGCCATATTTGTCCATCCAGTAATACGGCTGATTTATATAATATAGAGTCTTGCTTTTCCAATGAAAGAAAAAATGTATGGATTGTTTTTTTGATTGCCAGTTCGGCTAACGCGTCAACTTTTTGGGCAATAGCTGCAAAATTGATCAGCAATAAGATAAGTAGTATTATCTTTTTCATGTTTTACTATTGAAGCATTCAATATGGAATCAAGATAGGAAAAGATTAAATGGAATACCAGCATCTTATCTAAAATATCTCCTTAAGATCATTGCTATATCCAATAACTTCGCTTACAATTCATTATTATTTTGTCTTACCTCAAATTCAAAGCAGATCAGTTATTCACCGGTACCACCATGCTGGATGATCGCACAGTGCTGGTTGCCAAACCCGACGGCACCATAGAAGATATCATAAGTAAAGATGAAGCAGGCGAAGACGTACAATCTATAAAAGGTATTCTATGTCCAGGCTTCATCAATGCTCATTGCCACCTGGAATTAAGTCACATGAAAGGATTAATACCAGAACATACCGGCCTCGTGAATTTTGTATTACAGGTAGTTCAACAAAGACATTTACCAGAAGAAATAATTAAAAATGCCATTGCAAGGGCAGAAGATGATATGCTTGCTGCTGGTATTGTTGCAGTAGGTGATATCTGTAATAACACTATTACAATTTCACAAAAAAAAGCGCAAAGATTAACGTATCATAATTTTATTGAAGTAAGCGGATGGAATCCGGCTTTTGCAAATACGAGAATGCAAAAATCGCTGGAATATTATCATCTTTTCCATGAGGCTTTCCCAGCACATACGAGCCTTACACCACATGCTCCCTATTCTGTTGCTGATGCATTATGGCAACTGATGCATCCATATTTAACTGATCAGGTAGTAACCATACATAACCAGGAAACCATCGCTGAAAATGAATTGTTTCAACAGGGTACTGGAGATTTTATTCGTTTGTATGAAGCCATGCAAATCAGCTATACAGACTTCAGTGCTTCAGGCACCAATAGTCTTCCGGCATATTTTAAAAAGCTAGTTAATGCAAAACAGGTAATGCTTGTGCACAATAGTTTTATTAATCAGGGAGATATTGATGAAGTATTACATTACCAAACTCCTGTTTCATTCTGTTTATGTCCCAATGCCAATCTTTACATTGAAAATGTATTACCGCCTGTAGAACTGTTGTTAAAAAATAATTTAAACATCTGCATTGGCACCGATAGCCTGGCCAGCAATCACGGTCTAAGTATTTTAGAAGAAATAAAAACACTGCAATTACATTTTAAAGACGTACCCCTTTCAGTTTGGCTTCAGGCAGCTACATTAAATGGTGCGAAAGCCCTGGGAATGGATGATCGGTTGGGTAGTTTTGAAAAAGGTAAAAAGCCAGGTGTGCTTTTATTAGAAAGTAATACAAAAGTTACAAGGCTTATCTAAACCTGACTTAAATCTGGGGCAGGGTATCAGTCAATTAACTTAGTATTTCCTGAAGAATGGGTAATGTTTTTAACTCGCCGAAATCAGCTATATGCAAGGCCATAAAAGTTTGATAAGATTCAAGCAGATTTCTTCTTGTGGCTCTATTGAGTTTTAAATTTTCTAAATCATTATAAAACTGAAGTTCCATCAATTGCGAGGTAACAGAAGCCTGAAGTGTTTCCTGAAAATAGGGGTGTGCAGGTATATCAGCTACAAACTGTCCTTCCTGTAAATCGAAATAGGGTGTAGCAGTAGAATAAGTTCCTTGTGGTTTAAAGCCCAGTTCAGTAGCTAGGTGTAAAATAAAATAGAGCGGCAAATTCGCCGTTAGTGTTTCAGTTCCCCGATCAAGTTGTTTTAAACTATCTTCTATAAGGTAAAATAATTCCGGGTTTGCTTCGGGTTGTTTAAGGCTATGTTGTAACATTTCTATCATGTACATGGCCACAGTATTTTTTACCACATCTGAAAGCACCGATTCATACAGATAACTCCATCGGTATTCTTTTACGAATTGTAATTGTTTCAGCTCATTATGATATACTTCCATATCAAGCAAAGCTGATGGCTGAAAATAAGCTGCTTTACCAGCGGAGGTTTTTGTGGTCTGGCGCACTCCTTTAACCAGGTAGCTCTGTATGCCAAAAAGTTCGGTGTAAACAGTTGTGATAATACTGGTATCACCATATTTAACTGTTCGCAGCACTATTCCTTTTGTTGCGTGGAGCATGAAGGGAGGTTAAGCCCATAGACCATGGTCTACGGTGAATATAAAACTATGCGTTATTAACTATGTACCATGGACTATCAACCATGGACCATTACTTACCCTACAACTCCCGTAAACTGCTTCAGAAAACGTACATCATTCTGAGAGTATAGTCGCAGGTCGTTTACCTGGTATTTTAATTGTGTGATACGTTCAACGCCCATACCGAATGCAAAACCGGTATACTTAGTTGAATCGATACCAAAATTTTCCAGCACTTTAGGGTGTACCATACCACTACCCAATATTTCTACCCATCCGGTATGTTTACAGATATTACATCCATCACCGCCACAGATCTGACAACTTATATCCATTTCGGCACTTGGTTCTGTAAAAGGGAAATAACTGGGTCTGAAACGCACTTTCACATGTTTTCCAAACATTTCCTGTACGAAAAAGTAAAGGGTTTGTTTCAGGTCGGCAAAACTTACGTTTTCATCTATATACAATCCTTCTACCTGATGGAAGAAGCAATGCGCCCTCGCACTTATAGTTTCGTTTCTATATACACGACCCGGACAAATTACCCTAATTGGCGGCTTTTGGGTTTCCATTACCCTGGCTTGTACGCTACTTGTATGGGTGCGTAATAACCAGTCTGGGTTCTGACTGATGTAAAATGTATCCTGCATGTCGCGGGCCGGATGATCTTCGGGCAGATTCATCGCACCGAAATTATGCCAGTCATCTTCTATTTCCGGGCCTTCCGCTACTGCAAAACCAAGACGACGGAATATGCCAATGATCTGGTTACGCACCAGATTCAAGGGATGTCTGGTACCAACAGGAAACAGGTCTCCCGGCAAACTAATATCTTTTGAAGAAGCAGCACTATCTGTTTGTTCACCAGCCTGTTCTTTTAGGAATGCATAACGCCCCTCAGCAAACTCCTTGAATTCATTCAGGGTTTGACCAAAAGCTTTTTTTTGATCTACGGGTACATTTTTCATTTCACCCATTATAGCTTTTACCAATCCTTTGGTACCAAGGTATTTAATACGAAAAGCTTCTACCTGTTCTGGGGTTTGGGCTTCAAAAGCGAGCATTTCCTGCTTATACTGCTCTATCTGTTGCACGATCTGTTCCATATTGCGAAGATAAACAGCCGGGCGGAGTGCTGAAAAAATGATTTCTTTAACGCATCTTGGCCCGAATTCTGCCACTTAACCCCTTGAAATGCCTACATTTGTTGCTGCATTTATAAATTTTACATGGAATATAATACAGCGAGAAGTTACCTGGGCATGCGTGAATACGGTCGTCATGTGCATAAAATGGTAGATTATTTACTGACCATTGAGGACAGAGATAAAAGACAACAACAAACACAAGCCGTTATTGAACTAATGGGTTTTTTGAATCCACACCTGAAAAATGTGGAAGATTTTCGTCATAAATTATGGGATCACCTGTTCTTTATCAGCGATTTTAAGCTTGATGTTGACAGTCCCTACCCCATCCCACAAAAAGAAACCTATAAATTAAAACCCGATCCACTGCCTTACCCAAAGCGTCATCCAAAATATGCGCACCTGGGTAAAAACCTGGAAGTGGTAATCGACAAAGCTTTGAAAGAGGAAGACCCTGAGAAAAAAGCAGGTTTTGCTCATGCAATTGCTTATTATATGAAACTGGCCTATAGCAACTGGCACAAAGAGCTGGTACATGATGATGCTATCAGGAGCGAGTTGAACAGTATTACTGGTGGCGAACTTGAGTTCAGCAATACACCTTACATTAAACACCGCAACCAGAATTTCGAACGCGACGAATATGGTACCGGAGGACGTGGTGGCCGCTGGCAACAAAACTTTGGTGGACGTAACCGTAATGGCGGTAACAATAACCGGAACAATAGCGGAGGTGGAAGAAACAATAACAACAACCGCAGCAACAATGGCGGCGGAAGAAATAATAATAATAACCGCAATAACAATAACGGCGGTCAATTTAAGAAACGATACTAAAGTATTTACCTTTTCAGGAGCCCCGGTAAAATTTATCGGGGCTTTTTCATTTCAATCTTCCACCAAACAGCGGGTCATTTATTACATTCGTATTTATAAAAACTAAGCTTTCATTATGGGATCATTTGAAGTACGTGGCGGCAATCGCCTTCAGGGAGAAATTATTCCGCAAGGCGCAAAAAACGAAGCACTACAAATATTATCGGCCGTTGTACTGACTGATGCCGAAATGACCATTTCAAATATTCCTGATATCCTCGATGTAAACCTGTTGATAGAATTATTAGTGGATATGGGTGTTAAAGTAGATAAACTGGATTCAGATACTTACCGCTTTAAGGCAGATGATATAAATATCGATTATTTATCTTCTGACGCATTCAGGAAAAAAGGAGGCAGGTTACGTGGTAGTGTAATGCTTGCAGGACCAATGCTTGCAAGATTTAAAAAAGCCTATATCCCAAAACCTGGTGGTGATAAAATTGGCAGACGAAGATTAGATACACATATCATAGGTTTTGAGAAGCTTGGAGCAAGTTTTGAATTCGATGATGAACAACATTGTTTCAAATTGGTAGCCCCTCAATTGAGAGGAGCTTATATGTTATTGGATGAACCCTCTGTAACAGGTACTGCCAATATTGTAATGGCAGCGGTATTAGCTGAGGGTATTACCCAGATTTACAATGCTGCATGCGAACCTTACCTACAACAGTTATGCAGTATGCTAAACCGCATGGGCGCAAAAATCAGTGGTATAGGCAGTAATTTATTAACCATTGAAGGGGTAACTAAATTACAGGGAACCACACATCGCATGTTGCCCGACATGATTGAAATAGGCAGTTTTATTGGTCTGGCTGCCATGACCCAAAGTGAACTCACCATAAAAAATGCAGGCGTTGCACACCTGGGTATTATTCCAGAAAAGTTTAGTCAACTCGGTATTCAGTTTTCCATTCAGGGCGATGATATTTATATACCTGCTCAGGATGTATATGAAATACAAACTTATATGGATGGTGGCATTCTCACCATTTATGACCACCCATGGCCAGGTTTTACGCCTGATTTATTAAGTATTGTACTGGTAGTAGCAACACAGGCAAGAGGCAGTGTGTTGGTGCACCAGAAAATGTTTGAAAGCAGGTTATTCTTTGTAGATAAGCTGATTGATATGGGTGCCCAAATTATTTTATGCGACCCTCACAGAGCAACCGTTATCGGATTAGGGAGAAAATATAATCTACGTGGCATTACCATGAGTAGCCCCGACATTCGTGCAGGTCAGGCATTGTTGATTGCGGCTTTAAGTGCAGAAGGGAAAAGTGTGATTCAAAATATTGAACAGATAGACCGAGGTTATCAGCAAATTGATGAGCGCCTGAGAAAAATTGGAGCAGATATCAAACGCATATAAAACTTTATTACGGCTTAGCAGGTAATTTTACTATTGAGATCCAATACTCTTCAATACTTCTGATTACATCCATAAATTTATTTAGATCTACCGGCTTTAATACATAGCAGTTTGCATGGTTTGCATATGATTCCTGAATATCTGAATCTGCAGAAGAAGTAGTTAACATAATCACCGGAATAACCCTTAATATTGGGTCATTCTTAATGGCATTTAAAACTTCTTTGCCGTCAATTTTGGGTAAGTTTATATCCAATAAAATGATGTCTGGAAGTTGAACCTCGCTGAATTTACCTTCTCTCCTCAAATAATGTAATGCTTCTTCCCCGTCTCTTACTACTTTAATTAAGTTCCTGATTTTAGCTTCTTTAAAAGCTTCAATAGTGAGTCTTATATCACCTTCATTATCTTCAACAAGTAAGATTTCAAGGTCTTGTATTTCTGACATAAAACTGGTTTTAATTGGTTGCTATCCTGGGCAGGCTGAAATAAAAAGTACTACCTACTCCTTCCTCAGACGTAACCCAAATTTCTCCATGATGTCTTTCAACTATTTTCTTACAAATTGCCAATCCGATTCCTGTTCCAGAATGATCATCAATTGGTTGAAGTCGCTGAAATACTACAAATATTTTTTCAAAATAACGGGGGTTAATACCAATGCCATTGTCTTTAATAAAAATCACATGCCGATCTGATTCTGAAATACAACCTATTTCAATGCGGGGGGGGTTACTGCTCTTATATTTTATTGCATTGCCAATCAGATTCTGCATTAGCTGCTGCAACTGTAATGTATTTCCAAGAACGGTTGGTAGCTTGTCTACCTTTAAAGTTACATTTTCTTTTTCAAATCGCGAAGCAAATATTTGAAGAACCTGCTGCAATACGCTATCTAAATCGACAGGCTGAAATACTTCTTTTACAGCATCTACTCTTGAGTATGCTAGCAGGTCCAATATCAATCTTTTCATTCTTTCGGCTCCACCGACAGCAAATTTAATATACTCTTTAGCCTTCTCATCAAGTAGTGCAGTATACTGCTTATCAAGTAGTTGCAAGAAGCTACTTACCATGCGGAGGGGCTCTTGCAAATCATGTGAAGCTACATAAGCAAAGCGTTCAAGTTCAGCATTAGACCTAGCCAGTTCTGTTGCCCGTTTTTGCAATGCTTCATTCAACTCTTGTAATTGTTTTTCAGATTGCTTAATCGCAGAGATATCCTGTGTAGATCCAATCAAGCGAACCGGTTTACCCTGTTTATCCCTGATGATGTAACCACGATCATACACATTAGCATAGCTACCATCTTTTCGTTCAAATCTATACTCATCTTCCCAGAACTGTTCATTGGGATTATCAAATAATAACTCTCTTCTCTCCTGCACTTGTATTAAATCATCAGGATGCACATGTTTTATCCAGAAATCATTGTCGATACTAGCTTCCAAAGTATTATAGCCAAACAATTTAAATAAGCCATCGCCCGATCTTACAACAATTCCTGTTCTCATATCCCAATCCCATATTGCGTCACTGGTAGCTTTAGCCACCAACTCATAACGTTCATTTGACCTGCGAATAGTTGTTTCCGCTTTTTTACGCTCGGTAATATCTCGTATAAAGGCGCAGAAGAATGATTCATTCTCCTGTTTAATTGGTAATACAGTTAATTCAACAGGAAACATTATTCCTTCCCTGTTGATTGCATTTAATTCCAATAGCGTATTTAATGCAGGCCCATGCCCTGTTACTTTATAATTCTCCATCCCCTGATCATGTAAAATTCGATACGATTCCGGTATAATGATCTGAGAAAGCCTTTTCCCCATTACTTCTTCCTGTTTCCATCCAAAAATTTGTTCGGCTTTAGGATTCCAAAATGTGATCATTCCATCAGTATCAATACAAATTATGGCGTCTAATGCGGCATTCATGATAAGCCTTCTTTTCTCTTCGTTATCACGTATCAGGCTATCTATTTTCCTTCTATCTGTGGCGTCACGTTGAACTGCTACCCAATGTGTATACCAGCCATTTTCATCTGCAACTGGTGATACAGTAAAATTGTTCCAAAATGGTTCCCCATTTTTTTTATAGTTGATAATTTCTATTTCGCATGATTCCCAATTTTTCAGTGCCTGTTTTAATCTATCCAATTCATTTCTGTCAGAATCAACACCTTGCAAAATGCGGGGTGTTTTTCCAATGACTTCTTCTGCCGTATAACCTGTAACCTTTGTAAAAGCTTCATTCACATATAAAATTCGAGGACCATCACCCTCAACCGGTTCAGCTTCTGTAATTAGAACAGCATCCTTGGTATTATTGATAACCATTCGCATGAGATGAAGTCTTTCTTCTTCTGCTTTTTTATTGGTTATATCATTACGGATGGCAACAAATTGATATGGTTTACCTTTTTCATTTAAAAAAGGCACAATGGTGGTATCAACCCAGTAATAAGTACCTGCTTTGGTTTTGTTTTTAATTTCACCTCTCCATACTTTCCCATTTGCGATGGTAATCCACAGCTCTTTGAGGAATGATTTCGGATGATACCCGGAATTAATAATACGATGATCTTGCCCTATCAATTCTTCTTTACTATAACCGGATATTGCACAGAAATTATCATTCACATATTGTATGATTCCTTTCTGATTAGTGATTGCTACAATACTCGATTGATCCAGTGCAAACTTATAATCAGATATTTCCTTTATTTTCTGGGTAAGCTCCGTATTAACTGATTCAAGTTTTTGCTGGTAGCGAATATTTTCTGAAATATCTCTTCCATAACAAGCGATACCTATAATTTCTTCCTGGGTAATAATCGGGTTAAAGTTAACTTCTATCCATTCTCCTGTATGCCGCGCTAATTCCGGATTATGAATTATTTCTTTGAAAAATTCACCTAGGAATGCCCGTTCATATAATTTCTTCCAGAACTCAATAAATTCTGGTACAATATTGGCCAACAATAAAACATTATCTCCAGGTTCTAATATTTTGCCGGTTTGTTTTTCAATAGATTGAAGGAATGCTTTATTCGCACTTAGCAATTGAAAGTTTTTATCAATGCTCCATATTAAATCATTTGTATTATTAATTAAGGCTTCTTTATTGTTTTTTTCAAACCTGCTTGCTGTCTCTATGGCTAATTTTTCAGTAATATCATTGATCAACACAAGAACAGAGGCCCTATTATTATAAATGATATGATAAGCTGTTATTTCTACAAATAGCAACTCGCCATCTTTTGTCAAGTGACGCCATGTACCATGATGTATTAAATATTCGTTAGACCGCCTTTTCTTTGCAGATTTTACCTTTTCAATTTCGTCAGGTGGGCGAATATCCAAGATCGTCATTGAGGTAAATTCATCTCTGCTATAGCCATATTTTTCAATAGCTGCATCATTTACTTCCAAAAATTTATAGGTTGCTTCTTCATAAATCCACATGGGCATTGGATTGGCATAAAATAATTTTTTATACCGTAATTCTGATTCCGCCAATGCATGTATGCTCATAATTTCACTAGTGGCATCTCGCGCCGTCAACATTAATTTGTCAGGTTGCCCATCTTCATTTAACAGGGGAATGCAAGTAATTACAAAATGATGCTGTTGATCGTTGGTGTCACTAATTTGATAATCAAAGCTTGTTTTTTTTCCTTGAAACCCCTGCTCAAAATTTTTCAGTATTTCAGGGTGAATTTTTTGTAAAGACATCGTTAGTAATGACAGTCCTTTCCCCAGTTTTTGTCGGAAAAAGAGTTCTGCCATTTTTTCTGCTGCTTTATTAAAAGTTATCAGGCAATAATTTTTATCAATTACAAGAAAAGTTTCTTCGGTAGAATCAAGAATCATGCGCATATGTTTCTTGGAATCCTGTAACTGTTCTTCTGCTTTTTTACTTATGGTTATATCGGTAAAAAAAATAGTGATTCCGCCATCCGGAGAAGGGTATATTCTGTTTTCAAACCATTTATCCCATGGCTCGTAATATTCCTGCATCACACATGGCTGCCTGCTCTCCATTACCTTATAATAATTAAAATAAAATGGTTGTCCAACTCCTTCAGGGAAAACAGTCCAGATATGTTTACCCAATAAATCATCCGGTTTATGATTCAGCAGCATCGCTGCTCCTCGCTCATTGAGATAACTGTAACACCAGTTTTTATCTACTGCCACAAAACCATCTGAAATGCTGGACAAGATATTATCCATTAATAAATTGGTTCGCTCAAGTTTTTCATTGATTTGTCTTTCAGTCAATACTTTTTCCGTTACATTCTCTACTGAAACTATGATTTGCGTTACCCGGTTATTATCATCTATAGCAGGTGTATTGATGATACGCCAGTATCTTTCTACAAAATTTCCGGTTCCATCATTTGCCGGAATATCGTATCTGAAATTTTGCAGCTCGTTTGTTTGTCTTAATTCAACAACCTCTTTAAACAATGCTAATAATCGCGTTTTATTACCCTGGTTATGGGCACCAGGGGTGTCTGGGAAAACAGAGAATACGGGGTTTCCCTTTAGAATATCATAGTTTGTATTTGTAACCTGTAAATACGCTTTATTAGCTGTAATAATTGTAAAAGAGGGATAGTCGGGTCGTAATAAAAGATACATACCCGGAAGATTGTCAAATACTGATTGGAATTCTTTGACCGTCATGGCAAACTATTTAGCGGCTATAAGAGTATCATGCAGGAAAATCCGCTATACATGAATATAAACATTTTATCATTATTCGTAACCCGCCTGCTTATTTAAATTAATTTATAAGATAGGCTACACCTATTTTTGCGCTATGGATACTTTTAAAAATTTACAGGATATTATCCTTGATAGAAGAAGCGTTAAGCCAACACTAATGAATGGCCAAAAGGCTGAAAATGAAGCGATTCGCAACTTACTTTCTCTTGCAGATTGGGCCCCAACACATGGTAGAACAGAGCCTTGGCGATTTAATGTTTATACAGGAGAAGGGTTAAAAACATTTTGTCGTGAACATGCTGATTTATATAAAGCAAATACCCACGAAGATTTGTTCCTATCCTCTAAATATGAAGGAATTATCAAACAAGGTGAGCTTGTTTCTCATCTTGTACTTGTTTACATGAAAAGACAGGCTACGAAAAAAATTCCGCTTATTGAAGAAATTGCTGCAACAGCGGCTGCTGTTGAACATATCCTATTAGGTGCTCAGGCACTTGGAATGGCAAGTCTTTGGAGTACCGGCGGCATGACCCACCATGACAACATGAAAAAAATGCTTGGGTTGTCTGAAGAAGACCGGGTTTTGGGATTGATTTATCTGGGGTATACCGATGAACCGAAAACATCCGGAAAAAGAAATATCCCGCTTGCTGATAAAATCAGTTGGTTTGAATAATTCATCTGTAATATTTTCTTAGTTCTAAAAAACAGGCTTTTAGGTTGTTATGACTATTCAAAACGTTAGAAAATTCTGTTTCTTTGCGCATGCAAGCTAACAAGGGAAAACTCATCATTATTACAGCCCCATCCGGCTCGGGTAAAACTTCTATTACACATTACCTTTTGAATAAGTATCCTTTGCTTTGTTTTTCTATTTCAGCAGCAACCAGACAACCCAGAGGACAGGAAAAAGACGGCGTAGATTATCATTTTATGTCTGCCGAACGTTTTCAGCAAAAAATTAAGGAAGATGCTTTTATTGAATGGGAGATGGTTTATGAAGGAAAATATTATGGCACTTTAAAATCTGAACTGGAACGTATCTGGAGCGAAGGAAAAACGCCGGTACTGGATATCGATGTAAAAGGTGCCATTCATGTACAGCAACAATTCGAAGGCAATTGCCTGTCTATATTTATCCAGCCTCCTTCGGTAGAAGAATTAAAGAGGAGATTGGAGAGCCGCGGAACAGAAACCCCTGAGAGCCTTTCAGACAGGGTAAATAAGGCCAGCTACGAAATTTCTTTCAGTCACCATTTTCACCATACCGTAGTAAATGATGACCTTCCAAAAGCGTGTATCACAACAGAGGGTTTGATCAAAGATTTCTTAGGTTGGTAATGATGTTTGCCTAAATTTAGGTATATCAATCTCTATTATTATGTCGTTCCAAAACAGAACAGTATTAATTACGGGTGCAAGTCGAGGTATCGGTAAAGCGATAGCCTTGCGTTTGGCAAAAGAAGGAGCCAATATTGTGGTAGCTGCTAAAAGTGTTACTGAGGATCCGCGCCTTGGCGGAACAATATATACTGCAGCAGCTGAAATTGAAGCTGCCGGCGGTAAAGCACTGGCAGTTCAGGTTGATATCAGGCAGGAAGATCAGATACAGGCAATGGTTGAACAGGCGGTTGCAAAATTTGGAGGAATTGATGTTGTTATAAATAATGCTTCTGCCATTCAACTCACTCCTACAGAGCAAACCGATAGCAAACGTTTCGACCTGATGTATAGTATCAATGTAAGGGGTACTTTTTTAGTCGTTAAACATTGCATCCCATGGTTAAAAAAAGGCAAGAATCCTCATATCATTACCTTATCACCACCAATCAGCCTGCAACCAAAATGGTTGGGTGGGCATATAGCTTATACGCTTACTAAATACAATATGAGTATGCTGGCACTGGGCTGGGCTGCTGAATTTAAAGGAGCGGGAATAGCCTCCAATGCCCTATGGCCGAGAACAACCATTGATACCGCTGCCGTTCGTAACCTACTTGGAGGCGAAGCCCTGGCAAAAATGAGTCGCACGCCAGAAATCATTGCAGATGCAGTTCATATCATACTGCAGCAAACCGCTTCCGCATGTTCAGGAAATACCTTTATAGACGAAGAAGTGTTGGCTTCAGCCGGAATAACTGATTTGGAAAAGTATGCAGTTGTACCCGGCGGACAGCTTTATAATGACCTTTTTGTTTAGACATTAATCGAAATTTAAAGGCCGAATAGTAGAAAATTCGCAAAAAAGGTGGTAATATCGTGTACCCCCAATGCGAACTAAAATAATTCTACTAACCCTGTTGACCTGCATGGTCGTGTCCGCTTATGCCCAATATAACGGTCATTGTGGCAATTTCCGCTATAGTATAGATGGTAAACTTATCAGTTCTGTGGATATTAATTCAGGAACAGATAAATTTCATGTTAACACCTACTACAAAATAGACAACAGAAATGGTTATGTCTGGTTTTGGATTGAAGAAAGCCTAAACGGTAGTAGTAAAATTGGCAAGTATTCCGTACTCTGGAGTCGGTTATCAGATATGGATAATGAAAGTGCTATCATTGATAAAAATGATCCGTCTTCAATGATCGTTAATCTTAGTAGTCAGAAATTCTTTTTTACAACATCCTATACTGCGCAAAAAAAAGGACCTCAATATGAGGTCCGTAGCAAGTTACCTATACGGTTTGCAAATAGCCAGGATGCTGCTGAATTTGCACGGGAATTATTGCAAAACATCCCTAAATATTAACATACAGATTATTCGGCTAATTTCTCCGGGCGCATCTGTGGAAACAGCAATACATCCTGAATAGATGATTGATTGGTCATCATCATACACAAACGATCAATACCAATACCAATACCAGAGGTAGGAGGCATACCGTATTCAAGCGCACGTAAAAAGTCGTGATCAATAAACATCGCTTCGTCATCACCTCTTTCCATCAGTTTAAGTTGCTCTTCAAAACGCTCACGCTGGTCAATCGGATCATTTAATTCCGAATAGGCGTTAGCAATTTCTTTTCCGTTCACCATTAATTCAAATCTTTCCACCAATCCGGCTTTATTACGGTGCTTTTTAGTGAGCGGACTCATTTCTACCGGATAATCTATGATGAAAGTGGGTTGAATAAAAGTATGCTCGCTGGTTGCCCCGAAAATTTCGTCTATCAGCTTGCCTTTACCAATATTCAAAGGCACATCTATGTTGAGTTGCTTACAAACATCCCTCAATCCTGGTTCGCCTAAACCACTTACATCAATACCCGTATTTTCTTTAATCGCATCATGAATACTTATTCTTTTGAATGGCGCTTTAAAGCTGATTATTTTATCGCCTAATGGAACATCCGTTGTGCCATGCAGGGCAATGGCTATCTTCTCAAATAGCTGCTCTGTTATTTCCATCATCCAGAAATAATCTTTATAAGCCGTATACCACTCCAGAACGGTAAATTCAGGGTTATGCGTACGATCCATCCCTTCGTTCCTGAAATTGCGACTGAATTCATATACCCAATCGAACCCGCCTACAATAAGTCGCTTAAGGTATAGCTCATTCGCAATACGGAGGTAAAAGGGCACGTCCAGTGCGTTATGATGGGTTATGAAGGGTCTGGCAGCCGCACCCCCAGGAATGGCTTGTAATACGGGAGTATCTACCTCCAATGCGCCCTGCTCATTCAGGAAAGTACGAATGGTATTTATAAGTTTAGTTCTTTTTACAAAAGTTTCCTTTACGTCAGGGTTGATAATAAGGTCAGCATACCGCTGACGATACCTGAATTCAGGATCTGTTACTGCATCAAATACATTTCCTTCCTCATCGCGTTTTACTACCGGCAATGGCTTTAGTGATTTAGCCAACAGCGTAAAGCTTTGCGCATGAACAGATGTTTCCCCTGTTTTGGTGATAAAGGCAAAACCAGTTACACCAATAATATCTCCAAGGTCTAAACCATGCTTAATGACCGTATCCCAGAAAGATTTATCTTCTTCCGGACAGATTTCATCTCTCTTAACGTATAACTGGATTATACCTTTGCTATCCTGTATTTTAATGAAGAATACCTTTCCCTTATCATTTATACTCATTACCCTTCCAGCTACACAAATTCCGGTAAATGCATCTTTTGTTTCTTCTGTATATTTTTCCTTTATATCAGTTGAATAATGACTTACAGGGTATAATGGCGCGGGGAATGGGTCTATCCCGGCCTCTTGTAACTTAGCCAGTTTCTCACGACGAATCTGTTCCTGTTCTGATAAATGTGCTTGACTCATAAATTTTCGATTACATAAAGAGCTGCAAAATTAACGCTTCAAGCGCAAGAATAGTGAAAGCCTATCAGATAATTCGGGTATATGTACCGACTTTTAGTATCTCTTACTGGTATATATTCGGATTATGTATCTGCATAATCCTGCCGGTTTGTTCTTCTGGCACTTGTTTCCAACCAAACTGGCTATATAAGCCATGCGCATCTCTGGTAAAAAGCATCCACCTGCGCAGTCCCTGCAGGTCGGGATAGTCATGAATGGTTTGCATTAACCATTTTGACAATCCCTTTCCCTGGTGTGTTGGTAAAATAAACACGTCGCCCAGGTAGGCAAAACTGGTTCTGTCTGTAACAACCCTTGCAAAACCAACTTGCTCATCTCCACTAAAAACACCAAAGCAAAGGGAATGCTTGATCGATTTCCCTACTAATTCTTTCGGGATTCCCTTTGCCCAATAAGATGATTCTGATAAATATCGATGGATCGTGTCTACATCCATTTTATCAATATCTGTCGAAATAAAATATTCCTCCCCCGTGATGGTCTGAAAACTATTCATTGAACAACTGTTTATATAAATCTCTTTTTGATAAACTTACTAAATCTCCCGGTTGCAATCCATCAACGGTTATTTTTTCAACCCGGTATCGTATAAGTCGTAAAGTTGGGAATCCAACACTTGCAGTCATTTTTCTTACCTGCCTGTTTTTACCTTCTGTTAAACAAAGACTGATCCAAGGAGCAGGAATTGATTTCCGAAATCGGATGGGGGGATTACGAACCGGAACGATGGGTTCATTATTAAACCTGTGAACCCTGGCACTTGAAGTTTTATATTGCTTACCATCAACATTTATAATAACACCTTTTGCCAACTGACCAATTGCTTTATCATTAATATCACCATCAACCTGAACCCAATACTCTCGTTCATGCTTAAACATTGGATTTAATAATCGATGATTCAGTTGTTTGTCATTGGTTAAAATCAATAAACCTTCACTATCGTAGTCAAGTCTTCCAACCGGATAAACATCTTTGGGAACATCAAAAAAATCAGCAAGGGTTTGTTTTCCTTCCACAGAAGAAAACTGAGATTGTACCAGATAAGGTTTGTAGATAATGAAGTAGTGATACATAAAAAACAAAAGTCCCGCATAAGCGAGACTTTGTATATGGATGGGTTAGTAAGTACTGGGAAATAAATTTCCCTACACAATATTAAAAAGAGTTTCATCGAAAGCAAAAAAATTTTTAAACAATTTTATTCACATTTTAGACAGTGCTGTGAATTTACCGCCCTTTAAAAAAGGGCAAACCGTCTTTATTATGTAGTAAATCTTAAACAAAAGAATGCAACAATAATTATGAGCAATCCTTTGAGAACCTTTATTCATAAGTGTTTCAAAGAATTGTAAGTACTAACTACCGGTAATATTTTTATAGCCAAACTGTTTTTAAAACGAAAAAAACATGCTCATTTTTAAGCTAAATTTCAGCCAAAATAATTTCTCATCAGCGCTACGCATTACCTTTGATTTTAACAAAAAATGGCCTTATGAAGTTCCCCGCACCCGTTACCGTAAGCTGGATAGCCTCCTTAATCAATGCACAGGTGAAAGGAAATCCTCATGCAATGATCACTGGTATCAATGAAATTCATAAGGTTGAAAGCGGTGATTTGGTTTTTGTAGATCACCCAAAGTATTATGAAACTTGTTTGAATAGTGCTGCAGATTTTATCATCATTAACACTGAGGATGTTACTGTTCCTGAAGGAAAAACAATTTTAATCTGCACTGAACCATTCGAAGCCTATTTAAAAATAGTCAAACATTTTCGTCCTTTTGCTCCTGCTCAAACAAGTATAAGCAACACTGCAGTTATAGGTGAAAACAGCATTGTTATGCCTAATTGCTTTATCGGTGATCAGGTTGTTATCGGTAATCATTGTATCATTCATCCAAATGTTACCATCCTCGATCATACCATTATTGGTGATTATGTAGTAATTCAATCTGGTACCGTGATTGGTAGCGATGCATTTTATTATAATACCAAAAAGAATCGTGAAGTCTGGTTTAAAAAAATGCTGAGTTGTGGGAATGTTGTAATAGAGGATCATGTTGAAATAGGTGCTGGTTGTACCATCGACAGGGGTGTAACTGCCGAAACAAGAATCGGAAGAGGTACTTGTATGGATAATATGGTACATATAGGCCATGATACAACGGTTGGAAAAAATTGCTTATTCGCTGCTCAGGTTGGTATTGCCGGAGGTACCGTTATTGAAGATGGTGTAACCTTATGGGGACAGGTAGGCGTCAGTAAAACTTTAACTATTGGGGCCAATGCTGTTGTACTGGCACAAAGTGGGGTACCTTCTTCACTGGAAGGCGGTAAAACCTATTTCGGTTACCCGGCAGAAGATGCATCCATTAAAAGAAGGGAACTTGTATGGATTAAAAGAATACCTGAATTGTGGAAGAAAGTAATGGAGGGGAAGTGAATTGTCAATGGTCAATAGTGAGTAGTCAGTAGTGAGTGAAAAAGGAGTATTATTCCCCATTGACCATTGACAATTCACACTTTACATTCCACTATAATTCGGAACATAGTTCTCCCTAGTTAATATTTTCAACAAGTCTTTTTCGAGCGTTTCAACCGGATATTCTATAATTCTGCCAATTTCTTGCTGCTTGCTGTAAATAATCAGGGTAGGTACACGTTTAATGTTTTTACCCTGTTCTTCATGTTGGGGGCTTTGCTTATACATTTCAGGTGCATTACTCACGAAAATTAGTTTAACTTTTTCCGTACTCATTCCTGCCGATTCGAGTATTTTCAACATACGGGGTACTTCTCTTCTGCTATCTCCGCACCAGGTGCCTAAAAATATTTCAATCGTTTTATTCGCTAATAATGGTTGTATCTGTCTGATATATACTGAGTCGGGTTGGTAGTTGGTGAATGCCGGTTCGAACCATTGTTTATAGACATTTTGTTTGAGCAGGGAAACTTCACAACATCCTAATAGCATTGGATCGCCATTGGTATTTTTTACTTCAATATTGGCATAAACAGGTTGCACCTGGGTATAGGCGTGCGTGCTGGTTGCGGCCAAACATATTACGGCCACAACCCATATCAATGATTTCATGATAGATGGATTAAGTGTATTAAATAAATAACAGACCCTATCGTTAACAGGGTCTCACTGAAAAAAGGATTATTTATTTAAGCAAGTGGCGGGTGAAATACAGCCTGTGGTATAGGGGAAGGGAGAGCTGCAATAACAAAACAGTTGTTAACCGTGGTTTTATCAAACATGGTCATACCCATGCAGAAATGATTATCAATCCTGAACTTCCAGTCCGTCTTTAGTTGAATGTCTTTTTGTTTTTCTGTTGCAGGAATCTCATCAGGATTATTATCAGCAGTAAGCATACAATCACACCAATATTTATCTGCATAGGTTATGGCTAGTGCCGAACATTCTGCATAGGCCAGCAATTTAGCTACCTGTGGTGCATAAAGCGATATGGATAATATTAATGTAACCAGGTACTTCATGAAGTAATACAAGATACATTATATCTACCTCATTCCGGTTATGGCAACTGATATTTTACTTTTAGTTCTTTACAAATTCTCTTGACCGCCACATTTATAGGCGTATAAGAAAATGCAGGTAAGGCCTTCATTATTTTGGTATTGTTGAAATGAACTTTGGCCTGAGCTGTTTTTGCAGTTTCTTTGGTAAGCAGGGGCGATTTTTTAGTAAACCATGCTTTTATTGCTTCTATCCGCCATACCAATGCAGCCAAAAAAGGGGTAACCTTTCGGGAAGGAAGTTTCTTTCCAAACCCATTTGCAATTTCATTGAACACAGTACGATAGGATAAGTTTTCTCCACTAAGAATAAATCGCTGGCTGTGAATATTACTTTCCATTAAAGCAATCATGGCATTAACCACATCTGCAACATCCACAAAACCACTCACACCTTCAGTGTACCAAGGAAATTCATTGTAAGCCGATTTAAAAATGGCAGTAGACCCATTATTCCAATCACCTGCACCGAGAATTATAACGGGATTTACTATTACTGCATTCAATCCTTCTCCGATACCACGCCATACTTCCATCTCAGCGAGGTATTTACTTTTGCCGTATTCGCTGTTACTGGTTTCGGGTGTCCAGTTCATGCTCTCATCTATCGGAATATCTTCTCTAATTCTCCCCAAGGCAGCCACTGAACTCATGAAGACCATTTTCTCAATGCCTTTTTCCAATGCTGCATTCACCACATTGGCCGTTCCCTCGATATTTACCTGGTGTAATTGTTTTTTCTGTGTAGGATTAAAAGATACTACTGCAGCACAATGATAAACCTGTTGAATGCCTTCCATGGCATCTTCCATTGAAAGTATATCAAGGATATCTGCCTTTACCCATTCTACCTGATTACTAATGGTTAAGTTGGGTATCACAGACCGATAAATGGCACGTACTTTTTGTCCGCCCTGAACCAGTCGACTAAGCAAATGAGAACCTACCAAACCTGTAGCGCCGGTAACAAGGATCATGAATAAAGTTTGAACGAAGTTATAGGAATGTAACGGAAAAGCTTTTTTACTCAGGAGCATTTATTGCAGAGACCGCTTACTACCAGATCGTTTTGTGTAGCTACAAAACCTTCTGGTAACGTAACTTTTGGTACAGTAACATGATCGAGGCAATAGGTTGTTCCGCAATCATCACACAAAAAATGAACATGGTCATCGTGATGATGGCCTGCAGAACATTCATCCTTGCAAAGGGCATATCGCACTGAATTATCAGTGGTAGGTATTGTATGTATGATTCCTTTCTCTACAAATGTTTGAAGGGTTCTGTAAATAGTTACCCGATCGAACTCAGTGCCACTCTTATGTTCAATATCTGCATGTGCAAGTGCACCATTAGCATCTAAGAAATGACCCAGTATTTTTTTCCTGCTTTCAGTGATACTCAGGTGGTTTCTTTTCAATAAATCAACAATTCTTTCCTGCATAAATTCCCTCCCTAATTTGGGTTATTGGTAAAAATGCCGTTCACAAAATTACCAGAGCCTTTTTCTTTTAATAATAACCCAATATCTTTTTTTAATTTTTCAAGTTCCTCAGATTTCAAGCCATCGTAAACCTGACCGCGCACTTTTCCGGATTTATCAATAAGTGCGAAAAACTGTGTATGAATAAATTGATCTTCGATTTTTTCAACATTATTCTTAGGATCATCCAATAAGTACGAATTCCTTGCCATCTGGTATAAGCTGTCCTTTCTGCCTGTTACCAGCACCCATTTCTTTGTATCTATCTGCATTGAATCTGCATATACTTTTAATCTGGCAACCGAATCAATTTCCGGATCACAGGTATGGGCCAGTATCATAAAGTCTGGTTCATCTTTAAAGGCTTCATAAACCGTTTTCATACCGACATGCATTCTCGGACAAATACCCTTGCATGTGGTAAAGAAATATTCCACAACTGTTACCTTACCCAAAAGGTCTTTTTCCGTTACCGGAACACCATCCTGATTTTTAAACATAAATGGTTTTACATAACCCAGTTGCGCCAGCTTTACTTTCCAATTATCCGTTCCACGAAAGAGGAAATAATAAAAAGCAGCAACGAGTACTACAAAAAACAGGAGGTAACCAATATATTTCTTACGCATAATTCTATTAAAACACAAAGTTACACCCCATTCAGTTCATTCCCCCCAATGAAAAAATGATAGAAAATAATTTTGCAACAATGTTGCATTGTTATATATTTGCAGTCGAATGAATTTTAAGATTAATTGGGACGCTTTCGGTATTGCCACTTCAATTGCCTGTGCTATACATTGTGCCATTTTACCGCTTTTCTTAAGCAGTATGCCCCTATTTGGCTATAATATTATTGATAACAAGTGGTTTGAATACGGTATGATTGCCCTCGCATTTGCAGTGGGCACTTTTTCCCTTTTTCATGGCAGAAAGAAACATCACCATAGCTGGCTGCCGATGGTCTTATTCAGTATTGGAATTGTTTTATTACTAAGCAAAGTAATCTGGCATCACTGGCAGCTTTGGTTATTAATTCCTGCTGTTATTTTTATCGTGGCATCACATTACCTGAATTACCGTATGTGCCGTTCGCATAACCATGCACATAGCGACGATTGCAATCATTAATGGTCGCTTGTTTTGGCTTCACAATCCTGACATACGATTACAATATTTTCTGCAAACCGTGGACTCACACTGGATTTGCGGCCATTAACCTCTATTTCAATCAATTCATCATAAGGCTGGCGCGATAATACTTTTATATGATCGTGCATACGTAATCCTACACGGTCAACGTATTGAAGAAAGGTTGCTGAATTATCTTTTACACCCACCATTTTACATTGGTGACCAACTGCTTCTTCATTCAGTGTTTTCTTTGCCGGTATCTTCATTTCACCAGTCGAAGTAGGAATCACATCCCCATGCGGATCGAATGCTGGATAATGCAGAAACTGATCAAGACGATCAATAAGCTTTGAGCTTTGTATATGTTCCAGTTGCTCCGCAACTTCATGAACTTCATCCCAGGTAAAACCAAGATGTTCATATAGAAATGTTTCCCAAAGCCTATGCTTACGCACTACTTCAATGGCTATCTTTCTACCTGTTTCAGTTAAACTGGATTTACCATATTTTTCATAGTTGATCAACCCCTTTTCCCGAAGTTTTTTCAGCATATCATTGGCCGTTGCCGGTTTTACCCCTAACTGGGTTGCCAACTCATTGGTTCCCGCTTCTGCTTTTTCCTCCTGCATCATCGTAAGCTGCAATAAGGCCTTCAGGTAATTTTCTTCCGTAGTTGATAACATATTACAAAGATAAAAGAAAAGGCAAACTATTTTTGTTAGGTTTGTCTAACTTTTATAATTTTACTCCCCGAACTATAGTATTTGTATGAAACCCTGGCTATTAATTACCTCCTTCTTAATTGCAACCTCTCTGAATGCACAACAAGCTAATATTTCAGGTAGGGTAACCAATGCTGGTTCTGGATTAGAAACAGTATCGATCAGACTTCTCAATACAGCTATTCAAACTATTACCGATAGCAATGGCTTCTATCATATGCAAATACCCCTTCAAGGACATTATACATTGGTAGCAGAAAGAGTGGGATATAACCCATTTCGGAAAAAGATCCATGTATCAGCAATGGAACCAATGATCATTGATATTCCACTAAGTATAAAAGAAACAGAGATCCATGATGTTGTAGTCACTGGCACTTTAAAAGAGGTTAGAAAAATGGAAAGCCCTGTTCCGGTTGAAGTTTATACACCTGTCTTTTTCAAAAAAAATCCGACCCCTAATATTTTTGATGCACTTCAACAGGTAAATGGCGTAAGACCACAGTTAAACTGCAATATCTGTAATACCGGAGATATTCATATCAACGGATTAGAAGGACCATATACAATGGTTTTAATTGACGGAATGCCTATTGTGAGTAGTTTATCTACAGTCTACGGGTTGTCTGGTATTCCGAATGCTTTGATTGAAAGAGTTGAAATTGTTAAAGGACCAGCGTCCTCATTATACGGAAGTGAAGCTGTAGGTGGATTAATAAATATTATTACCAAAAACACCTCACATGCTGCCAGGTTTTATGCAGATTACATGCATACCAGTTGGAATGAAAAAAACGCTGACCTCGGATTTGTTTTAAAAGTATCTGATAAAATCCGTGTTTTGACCGGATTAAATGGCTATCTGTATAACCAACCCATAGATAATAATAAAGACGGTTTTACAGATGTTACCCTTCAAAAAAGATTATCTGTTTTTCAGAAATGGGCCGTTTCAAGGAAACAAAATCGCTTATTGAGTTTTGCAGTAAGGTATTATAATGAAGACAGATGGGGTGGCGATATGCGTTGGAATAAATTATTCAGGGGGGGGGATAGTATTTATGGAGAAAGTATTTACACCAAACGATGGGAACTAACAGGTCAATATCAACTACCTACAAAAGAAAAATTACTCTATTCTGTTTCGTATAACTCACATCAGCAAGACAGTCGCTATGGAAACATCTCTTATATAGCAGATCAAAAAATTTTATTTAATCAGCTTACCTGGGATAAGAAAATAGCCAACCATGATTTATTAGCTGGTATAGCAGTAAGGTATACTTATTATGATGATAATACAACAGCGACCTTAAATACGGATCCAACAAATCCAAAAAACGCACCACAGCAAACCTGGTTACCAGGCATTTTTCTGCAGGATGAATTGAAACTTGGTAAGCAGCAATTACTACTTGGACTGCGTTATGACCGACATTCGATTCATGGAAATATATTCACGCCAAGAATTGCCTACAAATGGAAGATTGATGAAGGCCAAAGTTTAAGATTAAATGCTGGTACAGGCTTCAGAGTCGTGAACTTATTTACGGAAGACCATGCTGCTTTAACTGGTGCAAGAAAAGTAGTGATTAAAAATGAACTGAAACCAGAGCAATCTTTTAATGTGAATCTAAACTTTACTAGAAAGTTGCTAACCGGAAATGCTACAATTATCGGATTCGATATTTCAGCATGGTATACGCATTTCTCAAATCGAATTATTGGGGATTACGAAACCAATCCCAATGAAATTAATTACGATAACTTAAAAGGTTATGCAGTTAGCAAAGGGGTTACCATAAATACAGATTTCAATATGGTAAACGGTTTTAAAGGTATGGCTGGTATCACCATCCAGGATGTATCACTCGTAGAAAATGGAATTAAAACACAACAAATACTTACAGAAAAAATTACCGGTACCTGGTCTTTATCTTATAAAATAAAACCCTGGAATTTTTCCATTGATTATACGGGAAATTTCTATGGCCCTATGCGGTTACCACTGCTTGGTCCACTGGACCCACGAAAACCAAATTCTCCTCTTTGGAGCATTCAGAATCTACAATTTGTATACACTGGCATACAACAAATTGAAATATACGGAGGAATAAAAAATCTCCTGAACTGGACACCCAACCGTGGCAACCCTTTTCTGATTGCACGCACACATGACCCATTTGATAAGCAGGTGCAATACAATACAAACGGGCAAATTATTCCGACTACTGAAAATCCTTATGCACTTAGCTTCGATCCTACTTATGTTTATGCACCAAATCAGGGCAGAAGATTCTTTTTAGGGATCAGGATTTCTATTAAATAAATGATTAAGATAGAAAAAAATCATTTTTCTAAAATTCTTTCTACCGATTAAAGAAAAATTATCGACTACTTTTTTTAGTTTATTGCATGATATTTTTTTAAGTCGGATCTGTCCAAAAAGGCATCATCAGATAATTACAGAGGAAGGTAATTCAACATAGTTGTTTTAAGCAACTATTTGTAACCCTTAATACTGTAATATGAAATCAACAAGGAATAAATATAATAACCTACTTAAGAATATTGGGTTATCTATTGACAAAGCAAGACTACATACACTCAAAACTGTAAATGCTACACTGGTACAAATTAATTGGGAAATTGGAAGGCATATAGTTGAATTTGAGCAACAAGGTCAGGAAAGGGCAGAGTATGGAACTGAGTTATTAACAAAGCTGTCGAAAGACTTAAGATTATTATATGGTAAGGGTTTTGGAAGAAGAAATGTACTTGATATGCGAAGATTTTACCTGGCTTATCAAAAATGGCAGACAGTGTCTGCCATTTTGAGTTGGAGTCATTATATCATATTACTAAGTATCGCAGATATCCGTGAAAGAAAATTTTATGAAAAACAAGCCATCAGGGAGAACTGGTCAACACGTGAATTAGAAAGACAAGTAGATTCATCATTATTTAAAAGGCTCACATTCAGTAAAAGTAAAAAATCAATAGCATCAGTACCGAAAAAACAAAAGACTACAAACCATCCTGCAGCGCTAATTAAAGATCCCTATGTTTTAGATTTTTTAAAAATTCCGCGCAGTTACAAGATTACAGAGAAACAACTTGAGCAAAAAATTATTGATAACCTGCAGCTTTTTTTACTTGAATTAGGAAAAGGATTTGCATTTGTGGGTCGTCAGTATAAAATTTCATTTCGCAATAAGCATTTTTATATCGACTTGGTTTTTTATCACCGGATCCTGAAGTGTTTTGTTTTAATTGATCTTAAAACAAAAGCTGTAAAACATACAGATATTGGTCAAATGAATCTCTACTTAAACTATTTTAAAACAGAAGAGAATGTAGATGATGATAATGAGCCTATTGGCATTATACTTTCAGCAGATAAGGATGAAGTACTAATAGAATATGCAACCGGAGGTATTTCTAATAAAATTTTCGTTTCACAGTATAAACTGTATTTACCGGATAAGAAATTACTAGAAAAACAAGTGAAACTTATTATGGATAAAGAGTAATGCCGTATTAAAATATACGGCATTACTCTCTTTACTATATTTTGATGAGCTTATGGTCTTTACTGAATTGAATAACTCACGCCGCCATCCTTTTCGTCTTTGAGTTGAACACCTAATGCTGCAAGTTCATTCCTGATCTTATCACTGGTTACAAAATCTTTTCGCAGCTTGGCTTCCTTACGAATATCAATCAGTAATTGAAGAACACCATCCAATTTCCCATCATCTGCTCTTCGTTCACCGGTTAATCCAAAAATATCTTCAATATAGAGTTTCAGTTGTTGCTGCATCAGTTGAATGGTAGCACCGCTTACTGCATCTGCTTTAATATGTTTGTCTTTGATTGAATTAATAACTGAGCTTAATTCAAACATATTTGCCAATACTTTAGCCGTATTCAGATCATCGTTCATGAATTCATCGAATTCCCGAACGAGTTGCTGCACTTTTTCATCCAGGCTTTTATCAGATGCTGAACTATCTTTATTGATCTCATATTTAGACAACCACTCATAAGCTTCCCAGAGCCTGCGTAAGGCTTTTTCCGAAGCCTGTAAAGCTTCATTACTAAAATCGAGTGTTCCTCTGTAATGGCTTTGCAGAATAAAGAAGCGTACCGTCATCGGATGATAAGCCTGTTCCAGAATTGGGTGTGTGCCTTCAAATAATTCACTAAGCTTAATTACATTGTTATAACTCTTACCCATCTTCTTTCCGTTGATGGTAATCATATTATTATGTAACCAGTAACGGGCTGGTGTTTTATGGTTGCAAACAGTACTTTGTGCTATTTCACATTCATGGTGAGGAAATTGTAAATCCATTCCACCGCCATGAATATCAAATTCATCGCCCAGGTATTTAGTACTCATTGCTGAACATTCAATATGCCAGCCTGGGAAACCTTCTCCCCATGGACTTTGCCAGCGCATTATATGCTCCGGTGGTGCATTTTTCCAAAGTGCGAAATCACTTTTATTTCTTTTTTCATCCTGGTTGTCGAGTTCTCTTGTTGTATCGAGTTGATCATCAAGTACACGACCACTTAATATGCCATAAGGCATTCCCTTTTTGGAATAATCAGTATTGTACTTTTCTACATCAAAGTAAACGGACCCATTGGCCTCATAGGCATATCCGTCTGCAATGATCTTTTTTATCATTTCAATCTGCTCAACAATATGTCCGGTTGCAGTTGGTTCAATACTGGGTGGCAGATTATTAAATTGCGCCATTGCCCAATGGTAGAGATTAGTATACTTCTGAACTAATTCCATCGGCTCCAACTTCTCTAATACCGCCTTTTTACTGATTTTGTCTTCGGCCTCTCTGCCTTCTTCTTCAAAATGACCTGCGTCTGTAATATTTCTTACATAACGTACTTTATAGCCCAGATGCATGAGGTATCTGTACACTACGTCAAACGTAATGAATGGGCGGGCATGCCCGAGATGGCTTTCCCCGCTTACGGTAGGTCCGCAGACATACATCCCGATATAGGGTGCATTTATGGGTTCAAATACTTCTTTTTTTCGGGTAAGTGAGTTGTATACTTTGAGTGACATGATGTTGAATTAGGGGAAATAACTGTGTATAATGGCGTATGAGATTCCGTACGAATCTGAATAAGATCAGCAGCAACAACAACAGGTATACACGTGCAAAAACTTCATGATAATACAAAGATACTAATTTTTCAATTGCAGGTCAGCAACCAGCATAATATGATCACTCAGCCCCTCATCTATCATATCAAACATTTTTACATTAAAAGAGGGGTTAGCAAGTATATAGTCTATACGCAGCGTAGGTGCCAGTGCAATAAAACTACGGCCAATGCCAAATCCTTTTTTCAGGAATGCATCCTGCCAATTGTTTTTGATATGAAAATAAGTATATGAATTTGGCACGTCATTAAAATCTCCACAGATAATGGAGGGATATGGGCTTTTATCCAGTTCTGACCGCACAATTCCTGCCTGTACTCCTCTGCGTTTGAAAGCCAGTCGCATTTTTTTAACTATGTTTTTGGAAGCTTTCAGCCCTTCATCATCCTGCTCTCGTATTTTTTCGAGGTCGGAATAATCAGCATCTTTAAATTTAAAAGATTGCAAATGGGTATTGAATACCCTGATCGTATCGTCGCCTTTTAACAGGTCGGCATAAATCAGGCTCTCTGCTACGGGATATTTTACTTTACCAGTTGCAATGATGGGATATTTGGAGAAAATGATACAACCCGACTGATACTCACCTCCATCTCTCTGGTAATCTTTTGAAAAATGATTAAAAGGGTACGTTTTTTTAAATAGTGAAAGATTATCTGTTTCCGGATTATGTCCTTCTTTATGGTTGAATTCTTGTAAACAAACCACATCTGGTTCAAATTTTAAAATAGACGCTACCAGTTCCGTTCTCGCTAACTTTCGGGCTGTTTTGTTTTTGGTGAAGCCATTAAAGCTTTGGATATTCCAGCTTACCACACGTAAAACACCAGCAGGCTTCATTTCACCTGCCGCAGAACCCGGTCGCCACGCAAACACCACATTTACCTGTTGTATACCAATTATCAGGGTGATAAGTGACGCCAGTGCGAGTTTAGGTTTTACAATAAGCCAGAAAATAATAAAAAAGACCAGCCCCAGAATCAGGTAGGGAACAATAAGCCCTGTAAAGCCAATCACCCACCATTTTGCTGTATTTAAAAAAGGGCTAAGACAGGATAAAAGGAACAGCACTATGATCGTCAAATTAATGATAACGACCAGGGTTTTGGTTGCCCGCCGAACAAAGCTCCTTGCCATGAGCTAAAATACTGATTCTGCCAGTATGTAGTTGAAAAAATAATACTCGAAAGAAGCTTTTTTATTTATTAAACAAAAGCTTGTTTATAGTCCTAGATATCTTCCTTGCTGGCCCTTTCCAAAAACTTCTTTTCGTCATCTGAAAGGCTCTCAAAGCCATTTTGATTGATTTTATCCAGGATAGAATCTAGTTTTTGTTGGGTAAGGTTTGCCTTCTTTTCAAAAGGACTTGTTCCAACTTTATAAAAATGTTTATTGGAAGATTTAGCTTCTGTATGTTTTTTTTCCGGATTAAAGAGATCATCCAGCCAGTTGGCGAACCTGTTCATCCAGGAGCCCCAATCATTTCCTTTATTTAATTGGCGTATATAGAAAAAACCGGTTAAACCTGCTAATAAATGACCTATGCTTATCCCAGCATTGTTACTTGCCATAGTAGCAAAATCTATTGCAACGAATATGAGGGTTATAACCCAAAGTGGTATCCCACCATTTATCAATGGAAAAATGCGGTAACCAGGAGCCAATGTAGTTGTTGCAACTGCAATGGCCATTACTGCCGCTCCGGCTCCAAGTAAGGGAGCTGTACTGGAGACATTGTTTGCCAGAACGGGAATCAAATTATTGCTTAGCAAATAAGAAAGGGCGCCGATCAATCCACCATAAATGTATAAGGGAATGAGTTTATTGTTTCCTGCAAGGTCTTGTAAAATAAACCCAAAGCACCAAAGCCACAACATGCTGCTAATAAGCTGCCATACACTATGATGGGTAATCATAGTACTGATTAGTGTCCAGGGGCGTGTAAAAAACAAATTAGTATCTGCCGGCATGCTAAGCCAGTTTAATACCTGTCGAAAAAAAAGTTCGTCGGGTGTATCAGTGAGGTAATAAACAACCTTTATAAAGGTTACAATTACGAACATCAGCATATTCACCGCGAATAAAAACACCAACGCATTATTATCCTGTCCTAATAATATTTTCCTTTTATTGTTGTTATATGATAGTCTGGTCATATTAATGACATTGCTTTATTAATACAACGTTTTTCTGTTGGTTTTGTTCCAGGTAATAACAATGAGTAGTCCTACAATTGCACCCCCAATATGTGCCCACCGAGCTACATTATCACCTGCTGAATTTTGAATTGCATAGAACACTTCATACCCAAAATATATTATACCTAACCATTTTGCTTTAACTGGAACAAGAAAATACAGGTAGATATAAGTATTCGGAAAGAGATAAACAAAAGCTGCCAGAATACCAAACACAGCACCACTGGCACCCACTGTCGCCGTATTTAAACGGCCATCGTAATAAGAAGTAATACTCGTTAAAATTTGTTCTGCTACCTGTTCATTGTAAGGAGTAGTACGTATGTAGTTAAGTAGTTCTGGCTGATACCAGTTCATTTGGTATTTTTTTCCGAAGCTGAGCAATCCATCCATAAATGCAACAGCATCGTCTTTCTGCTGGGCTACCAGATTATAATCACGTATAAGTGGTGCCAGTTCATAAGATAAGAACAGCAAGTGCATTAATGCAGCACCGAGTCCGCATATAAGGTAGAAAGTTAGAAATCTCTTTGCACCCCAAACATTTTCCAAAACTGATCCAAACATCCACAAGGCAAACATATTTCCTATGATGTGGAAATAATCGCTCGTGCTATGCAGAAACATGTGTGTAATTAGTTGCCAGGGTTTAAACAATTCACTTTGCCATGCATGTAAGGCAAAATTGTCTTCAAAGGAAAATACGGGTACCGCACCCCTTGAGAAAGTTACCTGCGCCAGGAAAAAAATACCATTAATAATCAACAGATTTTTGATGATGATCGGTAATATTTCAAATCTCCCCGGTCTGAATTCTGTCATATCTATAACGCATTTGCGTATTTAAAGGCTTCAAAAAAAATTAATCTTTCAACTTTAGTTGCACCACATTTTCAATGTGCAAAGTATGCGGAAACATATCTACCGGTTGAATTTTAGTAACCTTGTATTTTTCATCCAGCAGAGCCAGATCTCTTGCCTGTGTGGCCGGGTTGCAACTTACATATACCAGTGTTGGTGCAGCGATATCAAGTAGTTTTCTAACCAGCTTATCGTGCATACCAGCTCTTGGTGGATCTGTAATTACTACATCGGGGCGGCCATGTGAATTAAAAAAATGGTCATCACAAATATCAACAACATCTCCAGCAAAAAAAGTCGTGTGCTCCAAACCGTTTAGTTTTGCATTTTCCCTGGCGTCTTCAATTGCATCTGCAACCACTTCAACTCCTACTACTTTAGCAGCCTGCTTACTAACAAAAATACCAATACTCCCTGTTCCGCAATACAAATCATAAACAACCTGACTACCATCCAGTTCAGCAAAGTCTCTTGTAACCTGGTATAATTTTTCGGCTTGTTTGGTATTTGTTTGAAAAAATGATTTCGGGCTGATTTTGAACTTGAATGATTCGAGCTGCTCTATGATGTATCCTTTCCCACTGTATACCTGTGGATTCAGGTCAAAGAGGCTATCATTACGTTTGGTATTAATTGTATAGAGCAGGGTTGTAATTGCCGGGAAAGCTTCCAGCATTCCTTTCAGTAGGTTTTCCTGTTGTGCTTTGTCTTCATATCCCAGGATCACATTTACCATCAGCTCACCTGTACTGGTATTTCTTACAAACATATTCCTTAACCAACCCTGGTGTTGCTTAATATCATAAAAAGGCAGGTTGTGCTGAAGGGCATAATCTGCTGCATATTTGCGGATAAAATTAGTAGGTTCTGCCTGAAGGTGGCAGGTATCTATTTCAACCACTTTATCAAAAAAACCCCTTGCATGAAAACCTGCCGCTCCTGGAAGGTCATCTGGATTTACTCCGTCTGCCTTCATCTGCCTAAACATATCTGAGGGAATATATTTGCGGGTAGCAAATGTGTATTCCATTTTATTACGGTAATAACTTGTTTCAGCAGCCCCGATAATCGGCATTATTTCAGGTAAAGAAATCCGCCCAATACGGGTAAGATTATCGGTAACCTGTTTTTGTTTATACTTTAATTGCTGTTCATAGGGCAGCATTTGCCATTGGCAACCACCACAAACGCCAAAATGGGAGCAAAATGGACTAACCCTGTCTGGAGAATATTCATTGATTTGAATGGTATGACCTTCAGCCCAGTCTGACTTATTTTTAGTGAGTTGTATGTCTACCACATCGCCCGGTACGGCACCTTCAATAAAAATAACTTTACCATCAACCCTGGCCAGTGAGCGACCTTCGGCAGCATAGTCTTCTACCCTGATATTTTCTAAAACGATTCTTTTCTTTTGCTTTCTCACGCTGCAAATGTAACCAGTAAGATCCTGAAATTCAGTATTTCGCAGATGATTAACGAACCCATTAGAGTATTTAATTAAATTTATGCCCAATTCTAGGATATGAAGTATTGTTTTGTATGGATCGCCTGTTTGTTCTTGTCTGTCCCGGTCTTTTCACAAAAAGCGGGTGGAGCAACTAAGTCAAAACCTAAAGTAACTGCTAAACCCAACTCAACCAGTGGAAGAAAAATATCTATAACCCTTACCCCACTAAAAAATTGTAAGGTATACCTCGGCAGTTATATGGGTACAGGGCGAACACTTGTGGACTCGGCCTTTTTAAATGAAAAAAGTCAGGGAGTATTTTCCGGACCAAAGAAACTTACCGGAGGTATTTATTTTGTGGTATCACCTCAAATGACCATACAATTTGAGTTGTTGATGGATAATATTCAACAGTTCAGCATCATTGGTGATACTTCCCGAAAGGATCAGGCCATTATAAAGGGTTCTGCAGATAATGATCTCTTTAAGACTTATACCGCCTTTTCCGTAGAGAAAGGAGAATTGATTCAACAGTTAAGCAATGCGTATAAAACGGCTTCCAATAAAGAAGATTCTACCCGTCTGCTGGCGGCGCTAACCAAAGCCGACAAAGAATTGCAGGATTACAGGACCAATATCATTCAGAAACAGCCTAACTCTTTGCTGGCTATGCTATTCACCACAATGAAAAGGCCTGAAGTTCCTCCTGTTCCTGTTGTGAATGGCAAACCCGATTCTGCTTATCCATATCGCTTCGTAAAAGAGCATTTTTGGGATGATGTGCTTTTTAGTGATGACAGACTACTAAGGACTCCATTTTTTGAACCGAAAATGGATGATTATTTCCGGTATTATGTTTCACCTGAACCAGATTCAATTATTGAGGAAGTAAAATATATTCTCCTTTCTGCCCGCACAGGAAAAGAGATTTACCCATATCTGCTTACCAAGTTTACCAATAAATACATGAACCCAGAGTTCATGGGTCAGGATAAAGTATTTGTATACCTCTTTGAAAACTTTTATGCCAAAGGAGATACGACCATTCTGAATGCCGCATCGCGTAAAACCGTGATTGAAAGAGCGTATAGTTTAATGGCTAACCAACTTGGTAAACCCGCACCTGTTTTAAACCTTACAGACACAACGGGTAAATATGCTCCCTTATATAATATCAAAGCAGATTTTACAGTTGTTGCTTTCTGGGACCCCAACTGCGGACATTGTAAAGATGAAATGCCCCGCCTCGATTCATTCTATCGTAATAAGTGGAAAGGACAGAATGTTGCTATTTATGGGGTGAATATTTATGAAAATGAAATTCCGGCATGGAAGCGATTCATCAATGAAAAAAAGCTCGAAGGTTGGATACACACTTATCAAACCAAAAAAGATAAAGAGACTGAAGAAAAAGCTGGTATAGCAAACTACAGACAGTTGTATGATATCTTTAAAACACCAACCCTCTATCTACTCGATAAAGACAAACGCATTATTGCCAAACAATTGAGTTTGGAACAATTTGATGACCTGATTGAAACAAAAATCAAAAAGAAAGGAACCTGATAAAAAAATCCCGGCTTTTAGACCGGGATTTTTTTATACTAGTTCTTTTACTACGTTCCAGATTACTTTGGGTTTACCAAGTGTATAATAATGCAACACAGGTACTCCAAATGCTTTCAATTCACGGCTTTGTTGGGTCAGCCATTCAGTTCCTACCTGCTCGCATTCAGCATCTGTTTTACATTTCATAATAGCATTCGAAAGATCCGTTGGTATATCTACATGGAAAATTCTAGGTAAAACAGAGAGCTGTTTTTTATTGGTAATAGGTTTTAGTCCTGGAATAATCGGCACATTGATACCAATAGCTTTACAACTTTTTACAAAGTCGAAAAATTTCTGGTTATCAAAAAACATTTGAGTCATGATATACTCTGCACCGGCATCTACTTTTTCTTTAAGTTTTGAAAGGTCTATCTGAAGGTTGGGTGCTTCAAAATGTTTTTCAGGATAGCCTGCAACACCTATACAGAACTTGGTTTTGCCGCCATTTTTAATGTCTTCATCCAAGTATAACCCATTATTCATATTGTTAACCTGCTGTATAAGATCAATTGCATAATGGTTACCGCCTGGCTCTGGTTCGAAAGAAGACTCATTCTTTGCAGCATCGCCACGCAGTGCAAGCACATTATCTATGCCAAGAAAATCCAGGTCAATCAGCGCATCTTCCGTTTCTCGTTTGGTAAACCCGCCACAGATGATATGTGGTACAGCGTCTACCTGATAGTGGTTCATAATGGCCGCACAAATACCTACTGTTCCAGGTCGTTTTCTAACTTCCACTTTTTCGAATGTACCGTCAGATTTTTTCTTGAACATCGTTTCACTTCTATGATAGGTAACATTGATCCAGGATGGCTTGAATTCCATTAAAGGATCGAGGTGGTCGTATAATGAAACGATTGTTTTCCCTTTTAAAGGAGGTAATACTTCAAAAGAAATCAGGGTATCTTTTGCCTGTTGAATATGCTCTGTAATCTTCATGCCTGCTTGCTTGCGGGTTTTAAATGGCTGCAATATACAGCCTTAATGGCTTTATATAAAAACATCTGTTAATCCGGAGGGGTAATGCCATACTGCAAATCCAAAGTCCTATTTTTGTTGAAATATCAATTTTTTGAGCCTTACTATACATACACGCCAGTTGGTTAAAAGTTACAAGGGAAGAACCGTTGTAAAACAAGTGAGTATTGATGTAAATCAAGGTGAAATTGTAGGTTTACTTGGCCCAAATGGGGCCGGTAAAACCACCACTTTCTATATGGTTGTGGGGCTTATTAAGCCCGACGAGGGAACCGTTTTTTTGAACGATACCGATATTACCAGGCTTCCTATGTATAAACGTGCTCAGATGGGCATTGGTTACCTGCCACAAGAAGCCAGCGTATTCAGAAGCTTAAGCGTGGAAGACAATATCCTTTCAGTGCTTGAGATGACCAAACTGACTAAAAAGGAGCGCATTTATAAATTAAACCAGTTACTCGATGAGTTTAACCTGCACCATGTTAGAAAGAACAATGGCGACAGCTTAAGTGGAGGTGAAAGAAGAAGAACTGAAATAGCCCGCGCTTTAGCCGTTGATCCTAAATTTATTTTACTGGATGAACCATTTGCTGGCGTTGACCCAATAGCAGTTGAAGACATCCAAGGAGTTGTTGCCCGCCTGAAATATAAAAATATCGGCATTCTGATTACTGACCATAATGTAAATGAAACACTTTCCATTTGCGATAGGGCATACCTACTCATAGAAGGAAAAATATTTAAACATGGTACTGCAGAAGAACTTTCCGATGATGAACAGGTAAGACGTTTATACCTTGGAACCAATTTTGAACTGAGAAGAAAAGATTGGATCATTGAAATGGGTAAAACACATATTGCACCTTCAGCTACAAGTGAATAGTGATATTCAGATCCCGGATTTTTGATTTACCATTTTACAGATTAGCATTTATCAACCTGATTCCTTATTTTGCTGGTATCTAACATGAAACTGTTTAGTCCAGCTATATCACGTTTGGCCCGATTCAGACATTGGCGCATAGAACAATGGATGAGTGATCCTATTGCAGCCCAGCGAGAGGTATTACAAGATCTTGTTACGCATGGTCAATACACAGAGTTCGGTCGTAAGTATGGGTTTTCTGATTTATTTAATATCCGGAAATTCAAGGCTGCGGTTCCAATTCATGAATACGATGACCTAAAGCCCTATATCGAAAGACTGATGCAGGGCGAAGAACAGCTTTTATGGAATACCCCTGTTAACTGGTTTGCCAAAAGCAGTGGAACTACCAGCGATAAAAGCAAATTCATTCCTATAACCCAGGAAAGCCTCGAAGATTGTCATTACCAGGGCGCCAAAGATGTACTCACATTGTATTACAATTATCACAATGAGAGCCACCTGCTCACGGGCAAAGGATTGGTGATTGGCGGTAGTCATCAGATAAGTAAAATAAATGAAGCCGTAAATTATGGCGACCTAAGTGCTGTATTATTACAAAACTCACCTATCTGGGCTAACTGGATCAGAACTCCTGAACTATCTATCGCACTGATGGATGAATGGGAGGATAAGATTGAAAAATTAGCCGCTTCAACTATTCCGGAAAATGTTACTTCTATTTCAGGTGTGCCTACCTGGGCCCTGGTGCTTATTAAACGTATTCTTGAAATTACCGGTAAGCAATCCTTAAAAGAAGTTTGGCCAGATCTGGAACTATATATACATGGAGGTGTTTCATTTACGCCATATAGAGAGCAGTTTAAAAAATTAATTGGCGAAGGTTGTACCTATCTGGAAATGTATAATGCCAGTGAAGGATTTTTTGCGGCACAGGATGATCCAAATGAAGAAGGAATGTTACTCTTCTTAAATCATGGAATCTTTTATGAGTTTATGCCGGTGGAAGAATATGGCAAGAAAGATCCGGAAACAATTGGGCTAGATAAAGTTGTGTTAGGAAAAAATTATGCACTTGTAATTAGTACCAACGGTGGATTATGGAGATACTTGGTTGGAGATACCATTCAGTTTACTTCTACATATCCATTCAGGATAAAAGTTAGTGGCAGGCTTAAACAATATATCAATGCATTCGGGGAGGAAGTGATTGCCGATAATGCCGATAAAGCTATTGCAATAGCTTCTGAAAAAACAGGATTAACTGTAAAGGATTATACTGCCGCCCCTGTTTATTTTGGTGACCATAGCAAAGGTGCCCACGAATGGCTGATTGAGTTTGAAGAATCTTCAATTGGAACAGATGTATTTGCATTCGAGCTGGATTGTGCGCTCAAATCTTTGAACAGTGACTACGAAGCCAAGAGATATAAAGACATCGCGTTAACGCTGCCACAGGTTCATGCTGTACCAAAAGGGTTATTCAATAAATGGTTAAAAAGTAAAGGGAAGCTTGGCGGTCAACACAAAATTCCTCGGTTGAGTAATGACAGAAAATATATTGATGAGATAAAACAAATGATTTAGAATTATTACTGACCAAGCCTAAAGCATTCTATGAACAAGCCCACAATTACCTGCAAAAATTGCAATAATAACTTTGTAGGAAAATATTGCAATCATTGTGGTGAAAAAGTATATCAGGAAAAAGACAGAAAAATCATACACCTGTTTGAGGAAGTATTTCACTTCATAACCCATTTTGAAGGAACTTTTTTTACAACCATTAAAACCATATTCACAAAACCCGGACTGGTTTCAATGGATTACTGTGATGGTATTCGAAAAAAATATTTCAAACCTCTATCACTTTTCTTGCTGTTGGTAGTACTCTACCTTTTGTTTCCTCTGGCCAATGGACTAAATATGCCACTCGAATCGCATATGGAAAATGGGAAGTATGGTGAATATGCAACAACAAAGGTAAACAACTACCTGGCTGCCCATCCTGACCAGAATTTAGCAAGTCTTCAAGAACATTTCACTACAAAAAGTGAAAAGCTATCGAAAATATTGTTGCTATTTATCATTCCAGTCTGTGCATTGGTTTTATGGCCCATAAGTTTTTTCAGGAAGAAGTTCTTCTTTGATCATATGGTACTATCATCGGAGATTAATTCATTTTTCCTGATGATAAATTTTTTTATTCTTCCCCTGGTTATAATCATTATTCGACTAACGAGTAAATTGTTTGATGCATCTTCAGCATGGCTAAATGATGATGTCTATACTTTTACCGGGCAGATAATAACGGGGATTTATTCTGCGCATGCATTTAAGCGCTTTTATGGTTTTAATCTCGTGCAAAGAATCGTTTCAGCAACTATATTTATCCTCATACATAGCTTTATTGTTTACACTATGTATAAATTCTTTTTATTTGTAACTGTATTCTATCAAATACATTAATTATGAAATTACTTGAAGGTAAAGTATCGATCGTAACAGGTGCCGCCAGAGGTATTGGTGCCGCAATCGCATTAAAACTCGCTGAACATGGCAGCCATATTGCATTTACTTATGTTAGCGACAGCAGTGCTGAAAAAGCAGCTGCACTTGAAACACAATTACGCGCCCTGGGTGTAAATGCAAAAGCCTGGAAAAGTAATGCGGGTGATTTTGCTGAAAGTGAAAGTTTTGTAAACGATGTACTAAAGGAATTTGGCGCAGTTGATGTTTGTGTAAACAATGCAGGCATATCGAAAGACAATCTATTATTAAGAATGACTCCGGAGCAATGGGATGATGTGATGGATATTAACCTGAAAAGTGTTTTCAACATGACTAAACAGGTAATCCGTCCCATGATGAAAGCAAAATCTGGAAGCATTATCAACATGAGTTCAATTATAGGTATCAGAGGTAATGCCGGACAAAGCAGCTATGCAGCCAGTAAAGCCGGAATCATTGGTTTTACCAAATCCGTTGCACATGAATTGGGTAGCCGAAATATACGTTGCAATGCTATTGCACCCGGATTTATTGAAACAGATATGACCCATTACCTGCAGGATGGAGATGGTGCAACTGAGTTTTTGAAAAAAATTCCACTGGGTCGCTTTGGTAAAGCAGAAGAAATTGCAAATACATCCCTTTTTCTGGCAAGCCCTATGAGCTCCTATATAACCGGTCAGGTTTTAAGCGCCTGCGGTGGGTTAAATATTTAAATAGGATGGCAGTTATTGTTTTTTCATACAATAACTGCCATCATAATTATACTGTTTAACCTTACTTCTTTCACAATTACATTCTAAGTAATTGATTTACAACATACTAGGCAGTTTCGGTTTATTTATTATTTTGTTAAACAAATGTTTAAGCTTGTATGTTGTATTGCAGGCTATTACATTTGCAACTCATTATGGGTAAACGTATTATCAATATCTTCCTCATCCTTGTACTGGCGGTACAAATTCTTCCCATTCAGCAAATGGGCAAGCTTTTGTTTACCAACCAGTTTACAGAGGAAATACCCCATAATCTTGACTCATCCGGAGAGCCTTCCCAGCAATCTGATGCGAAAAGTGATTTTATCTCAACACCAGAACTTTCATTGGTTCATCGCAAAGACTGTTTAGGTCTTATTTTCCCCTTTACTGATGCAGTAATTCCGCAGAATCATACTACGGAAATTCATGTTCCTCCTCCCAATTGCTAGCCCATATTATAGCTGGTTGGTATTTCTATCTTTATTATTATAAACATTTGCATGAGTAAATATTTAAAGCATGTAGGTGCCGATTTATCGGCATCTATAGTTGTTCTTCTGGTGGCATTACCTCTTTGTCTGGGTATTGCACTTGGATCTGGGGCTCCACTTTTTTCTGGAATTATTGCCGGAGTAGTAGGTGGTATTGTAATCGGTATTTTAAGTGGTTCGCAGTTAAGTGTAAGTGGTCCGGCTGCTGGTCTAACAGTAATTGTAGCCACGGCTATAACAAAATTACAGGTATACGAGGCATTCTTACTCGCAGTTGTTATCGCGGGTATATTTCAGCTAATATTTGGCTTTATCAAAGCTGGAGTTATTGGCGACTATGTTCCGAATGCAGTTATCAAGGGAATGCTGGCGGCTATTGGACTTATCCTGATCATGAAACAGTTGCCGCACCTTGTTGGATATGATACAGATTTTGAAGGCGATGAATCGTTTCTTCAACCCGATCATGAAAACACTTTCACCGCCTTGTTTCAGGCTGTGAAGTATATAACCCCATCCGCCATGATCATTGGTACCATCTCTTTGGTATTGTTAACCCTTTGGGAGCGGCCATTTATCAAGTCTAAAAAATCGCTTAAGCTATTACCCGGCCCACTGGTTGTTGTATTAGTAGGAACATTACTCAATGAATACTTTAAAACTTCCCAACCAGCATATGCTTTGGAAGCAAAACACCTGGTAGCATTACCGGTTGCCAACGATGTAAGTTCTTTTGTTTCGTTCCTTACCTTCCCAGATATTGCATTCTTGAAAAATCCGGATGTATGGATTTCAGGAATTACTATTGCCATTGTAGCCAGCCTGGAAACACTATTAGGTATTGAAGCCGCGGATAAATTGGATCCTTTGAAAAGGGTTACCCCTACAAACCGGGAATTAAAAGCCCAGGGAGTAGGTAATATGGTATCAGGACTTATTGGCGGACTTCCGCTTACCTCTGTTGTAGTAAGAACCTCTGCTAATATATCTTCCGGTGCAAAATCAAAAATGTCTACTATTTACCATGGCATCCTGATGATGCTTTGCGTGATGTTTATTCCCGGTATTTTGAACAAGATACCATTGAGCGCCCTCGCGGCTGTTTTAATATTTACGGGATATAAACTGGCGAAAGTCACTTTATTTAAGGAGTTTTACAAAAAGGGTTGGGATCAGTTTGTGCCATTTGTTGTTACCATTGCAGCTATACTGTTTACTGATTTATTGGTGGGTATTTTAATTGGTATTGGTGTTGGACTCTTTTTCCTCATCAGAAGTAATTTCAGGTCGGCAGTTATGGTGGTAAATGACGCAAATAATTACCTGATACGTTTCAGGAAAGATGTTTCATTTCTGAATAAACCCATTGTAAAGAAAAAACTGGAAGATGTACCCGCTAACGCTTTTGTTATAATCGATGCCACAAGGGCTGATTTTATTGATAAAGATGTAATTGAAGAAATAAATAATTTCCTTTGTCATGCCTATCTTAAAAAAATTAAGGTCGAAGTAAAAACAAGCCAGCATAAATCGATGCACAATCTATTTGTTATCCCTAAAAATTCAGCAGAATGAAAATTTACGAGAAATTATTATTAGAAAACAAAGCATGGGCAAACGAAAAAGTACTGGTAGATCCCGAGTATTTTTCAAGGCTCGCAGATATACAGCGTCCTGAATTTTTATGGATAGGATGTAGTGATAGCCGTGTACCAGCCAATGAAATTACCAATACCCAGCCAGGTGAAATATTCGTACATAGAAATATCGCCAATATGGTTGTACATACAGATGTAAACCTGCTAAGTGTATTGGAATATGCTGTAACCCATTTAAAAGTAAAACATGTAATCGTTTGCGGACATTATGGATGCGGTGGTGTTAAAGCTGCAATGACCAACCATGATTTCAAGCAGGTATTAAACATGTGGTTGCGTAATATCAAGGATGTGTACCGCACGCATCGTCAGGAATTGAACAATATTGAAGACGAACAACAAAAATTTGATCGTCTCGTTGAACTAAATGTTCAGGAACAGGTTATGCATTTAGCCAAAACATCTATTATTCAACGTGCGTGGAAGAATGAACAAAGACCACATTTACACGGTTGGGTTTACGGGTTAAAAGATGGTTTAATTAAACCGGTATTTGAAATGGCGGCTAATACAAACATTGATAGTTTGTATGAATACAATGATCTTTAAAATAGTTAAATATCACCATAAATGACCTCAGGGTCATTTATGGTGATTGAAACACATGACAAAAAATGAATTGTGTTTCAAGGCTTAGATATTAACAGTAACTTTCTTTGACAATCTACCATTATGGCTCAAAAATCGAATAGCACAGCTTACGGGGCTGCAGGGAAGTTTTATGCCTTGTTGCGTTTAGACAGGAAGGATGTATCGGCAATTTATGCCTTTTCAATACTTGCAGGACTTGTTCAGCTATCGCTTCCTTTAGGGATACAAACCATTATAAGTTTTGTAATGGCTGGATCTATCTCTACTTCTATTATTGTACTTATCGTTCTGGTTGTAGCTGGGGTTTTTATTTTCGGTTTACTGCAGGTACGGCAAATGCAGATTATTGAAAAAATAAAACAGAAAATATATACACGCTATGCTTTTGAGTTTGCAGATCGTATTCCAAAGTTAAATATCGAAAAATTGGATAAATACTATCTGCCTGAGTTGGTTAACCGATTTTTTGATACTGTTTCTTTGCAAAAAGGTATTGAAAAAATCCTCCTCGACGTTCCTTCCGCCATTATTCAGATCATATTTGGTATCATCTTATTGTCTTTCTATCACCCCGTTTTTATTGGTTTTGGCGCTTTATTACTGTTATTACTTTATGTAATACTTCGTAATACCCTACCTAAAGGCTTTGCAGCCAGTATGGAAGCCAGTGAATTCAAATACCAGACCGCATCCTGGCTACAGGAAATTTCCAGGTCCATAAAATCTTTCAAATATTCCAGGGGTACTTCCTTAAATATTGAAAAAACTGATACCCTGGTAGGTAGTTATCTTTCTTCCAGAACTTCTTATTTTAAAATATTACTTGCCCAATTCTGGAGCCTTGTAGCCTTTAAAGTAATCATCACAGCAGCCATGCTCATTGTTGGTGTGCTACTGTTAACTGATCAGCAGATTAATATTGGTCAATTCATCGCCGCTGAAATTGTGATACTCACCGTGATGAACTCTGTTGAAAAACTGATCATCAATCTCGATAAAGTATACGATTCGCTTACCTCCATCGAAAAGCTTGATAAGATTACAGGGGCCGAAACAGAAAAAAGTGGATCTGAATCTATAGACACAAATTCTGGTGGACTTCGTGTAAGGTTCAGCAACCTTAGTTTTGGCTACCAGCCCGGACAAAATGTATTGACAGAAATTAACTGCGCCGTAAATAGTGGAGAGAAGATCTGTATCATGGGTAATTCAGGATCCGGAAAATCGACTTTGTTGCGATTATTAACCGGGGCATTCAAAAACTTTGAGGGAAGTGTACTCATCAACGATATCCCAATTGGTAATTATGAGTTATCCAGCTTAAGAGCCGCAACAGGTATTTTACTTAGCCAACAGGATATATTTCAGGGAAGCCTTTGGGAAAATATCACCATGGGTAATAAAAAGCTATCTCAAGCTGCTATTACTGAAGTAATTGAGAAATGTGGTCTTGTCCCGTTTCTTGAATCGCTGCCCGAAGGATTGGATTCAAGACTTGACCCAACGGGGAAAAGGTTGCCAACGAAAACCCGCCAGGGAATACTACTGGCAAGGGCTTTGCTTGGACAGCGCCAATTGGTACTGATGGAAGAACCATTTACTGGTATTGAAAGAGATTATAAGCTAAAAGTGATGGACTTCCTAAACAATGAAAGGGAATCAACCGTTATCATCGCTTCAAACGATGATGAAGTAGCTAAAAAATGTACTAAAATATTATACCTAAGACAAGGGAAAGTAATTGCATTCGGCGATTGGAATACTGTTTCTAAAATAATTAATGCATAATCAAATGAGCAAATACCTGACTTGTGAACCTGAGATAGAAATAGCGAACCGCTCGATTAGTTCCTTTGACAATATTTACCATATTTCACGCAGAAGTAAGGTTAAAAATTGGCTTTGGGGTTCTTTGCTGTTATTACTGTTATCAATGTTTTTACCCTGGACACAAAATATTCGTGCCAGCGGTTTAATTACTACACTCCGTCAAGAACAACGACCCCAGCAATTAAACTCTGTAATCGGCGGTAGGGTTGAAAAATGGTGGGTGAAAGAAGGAGATTTTGTACAAAAGGGAGATACCATCATGCAACTGGGCGAGGTTAAAGTAGAATACTTTGATCCGGCATTATTAGAAAGAACCGACTTACAGATTACTGCAAAAGAAAGTGCAGCATCCGGCTATGAAAGCAAAGCACAAACCGCTTCTCAACAAGTTACTGCATTGGAAGAGGGAAGGGTATTAAAATTATCACAGATTGATATTAAACTCAGACAACAAAATCTGAAAGTTGAAAGTGATAGTATCGATTTATCAGCCGTAATAAACGAGTTGAATGTAGCTAAAAGGCAAATTGATGCAGCCAAAGCAATGCTCGACAGTGGAGTTATTGCTTTGATAGATTATGAAAGAAGGAAAATAAACTTCCAGAATGCAACTGCCAAACGCATCGGAGCAGAGAATAAATATTTACAAAGCAAGCAGGAACTAACCGCATTAAAGATTGAAAAAAATGCGGTAGTACAGGAATATGCTGATAAAATTGCCAAAGCAAGAGGTGATCAGTTCAGTGCTATATCAGATAAAGCGAGTAGTGATGCTGAAGTAGCAAAACTCAAAAACGCCTATGCCAACTACGATATCCGAAACAAACTATATTATGTAACGGCCCCGCAAAGCGGACAAATTACCAAGGCCCGTAAAGCAGGTATTGGCGAAATATTGAAAGAGGGCGACATGATTGTTGAAATTGTGCCTGATAAAATTCAATATGCAGTAGAAATGTTTGTTTCTCCTATGGATATGCCCTTGCTTTCAAAAGGACAAAAAATACGTTTTGTATTCGATGGCTTTCCTGCAATTGTATTTAGCGGCTGGCCAGCTAGTTCTTATGGAACTTTTGGTGGTGTTGTATCAGCCATTGAAAACTCAGTTAGCTATAATGGAAAATTCAGGGTATTGGTTACAGAGGACACGACCGAAAAAGCATGGCCGAAACAATTAAGAATAGGTGGTGGAGCTAATGGAATTGCATTATTGAAAGATGTAACAGTAGGATATGAATTGTGGCGAAACATTAATGGATTCCCACCGGAATATTATCAACCAGCTACCAAAGAAATGAGCAGCGGTAAATAAGTAAGCATGAAATTAGTTTATACAATTATTGGTTTACTTCTGACAGAATTTTGTTTTAGTCAGGTTTTTTATATCGATGATTATTTAAAAGTTGTACGTAGTAATCATCCCATTGCTAAACAGGCTTTAATAGGAATTAAAAAAGCCGAAGCAGATTTATTAACTGCCAAGGGAGGTTTTGATCCTATCATCAATACAAATGCCAGCAGAAAAACATTCGATGGAAAGAATTATTATTTCTACACCAACCCTGAAATAAAAATACCCACCTGGATCGGTGCAGATATTAAAGCAGGTTTGGAAAATAATGGTGGCCAGTTTTTAAGTTCAGAGAGCACTTCTGGTCAAACCAGCTATCTCGGTGTTACATTGCCGGTTGCGAAAGGCTTATTATTAGACAAAAGAAGAGCAACACTACAACAAGCCAGGATATTACGTGAACAAAGTGAACAGGAACAGCTAAGTGCTGTCAACGATCTCCTTTTCAATGCCTATCAAGCTTATTGGCAATGGGCAGGCAGGTATCAGTTGCTGAGTATTTATTCAAAATTTGTTACCATAGCCGAAAACAGGTTCAGACTGGTAAAAATAGGTTTTCAGAATGGAGACAGATCAGCAGTTGATACCATTGAGGCACTAACTCAGGTTCAGCAATTTTCATTGATGCAAAACGAGGCATTACTTGAATTAACAAATAGCGCGCTTGAGCTATCAAATTATATATGGGATGAAAAAGACAGTGCTTTCCTGCTTTCACCACAATACATACCAGATACTTTAAGTTTTGCAAAATTTGTGGTACTTCCAGATGAAGCTTCACTAATAAGAGAAGCATTGTCTACAAATCCCCAATTAAGAATTTATGACTATAAACTCAATGCATTGGAGATTGATCGAAAACTTAAGCGGCAGAATATTTTGCCTTCCATAGATTTAAAAGCAAACCTGCTTAATAAAGGATATAATGTTTTCAAAGGGTGGAATAGTGCCTTGTTTCAAAATAATTATGCCTGGGGAATTGATTTTAAGTTTCCATTATTTATCCGGGAAGGGCGAGGTGAGTATAAAAAAGCTACCCTTAAAATCAGCGAAACAAATTATGAGCTTTCACTAAAACGCAGAGAAACTGAGAATAAACTGAGGTCCTACTTCAACGAAACCCGACAGCTTCAACAGCAGGTTATCATTAGTGAGCAGGCTTACAGGAATTACCAGGCAATGTTAAATGCTGAAAACCTCAAATTCTATAACGGCGAAAGTTCATTGTTTCTCATTAATACAAGGGAAAATAAACTGATAGAAATTGCAGAAAAACTTGTTTCCTTACGCATAAAATACCTGAAATCGAGATACGCAGTTGAATGGTCTGCCGGTTTATTGAGGTAATTAAAATACAACCCCTTTCCTGCAGATATAAGCATGCCATAACAAATAAGCTGCTATTGTTCGATATGGCGCCCATTTAACCGTTAATTCAGCAATCTCATCTTTTGTTGTATTTGAAGAAAGTTCTTTGATGTGCTTTATACTATTTATCAAAGCTATATCTCCCAAAGGAAATAGATCGGTACGATGTAAACAGATCATCAAATAAACATCAACCGTCCAGTCGCCAATACCTTTTATTTTTTTGAGTTCAGTTCGAATGGTAGTTGCATCCTGCTGATTAAGTATATCTATATCCAAGTCTCCATCCACGATTGACTTTGCCAGACAGCGGGCATAGATGGTTTTCTGTCGGCTGAAGTAGCAGGATTTAAAGGTTTCGTCAGACATGCCCAGAATAGCTTCCGGACTAATTGTACCAACAGTTGCTTTCAGTTTATCATAAGCTGCTTTTGCAGATGCTAATGATACCTGCTGTTCCAGTATAATATGAATAAGTGTTTCAAAACTGGGATTACGCTTCCATATAGGCGGGTATCCGTATGCTTTAATGATTGCTTTAAAGCAATGGTCTTTTCGGGCAAGCTTGTTACATAGTGAAATGAAGTTTCCCTCATTGAAACTATCCGCCATTTTTATGACTGCTTTACCTTGAATTTTGCAATGGCGTTTTTACTGTATTCACTTAGGATTAATCTACCGCTGATTTTAGCCCTTTCCTTGAGTAATTCATCCCAATGCTCTGTTCCCTGCCAGAATATTTTTTTCATTTCACGCATGGCTTCCGGACTTGAATGCGATAAGGTATTGGTAAGTCTGCTGATGGAATCATCCATACCGGCAACATCGGCATGTAATTCTGCAAATAAACCTTTTCGTCTTGCCCAGTCGGCAGGTCGCCAGGTAGAAGCATCAATTGCTAATTGTGAAAATGCAGAGGTTCCTATTTTCCTTTCTACTGCCGGGCCTACTACAAATGGACCAATTCCTACAGCAAGTTCACTTAGCTTAACATCGGCACCTTCAACTGCGATGGCATAATCCGCTGCTGCTGCAATACCTACACCTCCGCCCACACATTTACCCTGTATACGTGCAACGATCAGTTGAGGAACGGTTCGCATGGCATTAATTACCTGTGCAAATCCATTGAAAAATTTTGTACCTGCAGCTTCATTATCAATAGATGCCAATTCATCAAAAGAAGCGCCGGAACAGAAAACCTTATCTCCTGCTGAACGCAATACAATAACTTTTGTTGAGGAATTTAAGCCTTCGCTGTGAATGTCTTTTGCAAGGGCATCCAATATCTGACCGGGTAATGAATTTCGTTGTGGGTGGTAAAATTCTATGGTTGCAATACCATGCTCGCGCTCTACTTTTACATAGCCTTCTTTAATCTCTTCTATCATTTTCTTTTCTTCTTCGTTATGAATATTTAGTCTCTAATAAAATTAATTAATCTTTGCTTTCTTTCAAAGCCACCATTGTTAAAATGGTTGCAATACCCGTGACCTCCCCAGTTTCATCCATTATTTCTACCAGCCATTTTACAATACCCTTGTCTATATCCGTTATTTCTTTTTTCTCCTGGCGTATTTTTTCCTTACAGGTAAATCGCACCTGAATTTCAGCACCGGGATAAACTGGTTTGGTGAAACGCAATTCATCGATACCATAATTCAGCAATACGGGATTTTTTTCATAGCTGCTTACAAACAAACCAGCAGCAATACTCATGATCAGGTAACCGTGCGCTACCTGCTTTTCAAACATGGTGCCTGAAAAATCTGTATCGCGTAAGTGTGCATAGAAATGATCGCCACTCAGATCGGCAAAACGATCTATATCTTCTGCTGTAATAAGTCGCTTGTCTGTAAGGATTTGATCGCCGATTTTCAACTCTTCAAAATATTTTTTAAAAGGATGTACATTGCCTGTAATTCCTTTAGCACCTGCCTGGTAAACATTGCTGATAGCGGTTATCATATCAGGAGAACCCTGGATAGCAACTCTTTGCATATAATGTTTTACGCCACGCATACCGCCCATCTCTTCACCTCCACCGGCTCTACCCGGACCACCATGCACTAATAACGGAAGTGGGGAACCATGACCAGTACTTTCTTTGGCACAATCCTGATTAAGCACTAAAATTCTACCATGGTATGCACCTACCCCAAGTACATATTGTTTAGCGATAGATTGTTTAGCCGTAACCACGGAACTTACCAATGATCCTTTACCCATTTTGGCCAGGGCAATAGCATCATCAAGGTTTTTATAAGGCATCAATGTTGAAACAGGTCCAAAAGCCTCCACTTCATGCACTTCTTTTGCTCCGAAAGGATTTTCATTCAGCAAAAGAATCGGACTTATAAAAGCTCCTTTATGCATATCTGCATCTATCAACTCTACACTATCTAAAGAACCATATACGATTTGAGAAGATGCAAGTAGTTTCTGTACCTGTGTTTTTACTTCTTTAAGTTGCGACGATCCTGCCAGAGAACCCATTCTAACTTTTTCATTCAATGGATTACCGATGGTTGTTTGAGCAAGCGCTTTGCCTAATGCGATTTGTACATCTTCTATTTTATTTTCAGGCACAAATATGCGGCGGATAGCGGTACATTTCTGACCACATTTGGTGGTCATTTCTTTCCTCACTTCCTTAATGAAAATATCCCATTCAGGCATGTCGGGTGTAACATCATCTCCCAAAACAATACAGTTCAGGGAATCTGCTTCCATTGTAAATGGTACACTATTTTGAAGAATTGCTGGAGAAGATTTTAACATTAAACCCGTCGAAGCTGAGCCAGTAAAAGTTACAATGTCCTGTTCGTTCACATATTGCAGCATATCACCCGCACTGCCACAAATCAGTTGTAATGCACCTTCCGGAAGTATACCCGAACGAATGATTTCTTTTACAACTGCTTCTGTAAGATAAGCGGTAACTGTTGCCGGCTTTACTACTGCCGGAACCCCTGCTAATAGGTTTACGGCAATTTTTTCGAGCATTCCCCATACAGGAAAGTTGAAAGCATTGATATGAATGGCAACTCCTTCTTTAGGAACCAATAAGTGATGCCCCATAAAAGTTCCCGCTTTGCCCAAAATATGTTGCTCACCATCCAGACAATAAGGCTCATCCGGAAATTTTCTCCTTAATGAAGCATAAGAAAAAAGATTCCCGATACCGCCTTCAATATCTACCCAACTATCTGCCTTCGTAGCTCCAGTTTGGTAGCTTACCTGATAAAAATAATCAAGGTGATTTCTTAAATGTATTGCCAGGCGGCGAAGCATAAGTCCTCTTTCATGAAAACTCATTTTCCGAAGTGCCGGATTACCTGTTGTTCTCGCGTATTGAAGGATGGCATTAAAATCCAATCCACTAGTCGATGCACTTGCAATCTGATCGCCGGTTACGGCATTGTAAAGTGCTTGTCCGGCCCCATCACCCTGTATCCATTTCCCAAGCACATAATTCTCCAGTTTTGACATATCAATCGTTTAGGGCACAAAGCTAACGATTGATAGTCAGTACTGTTTGGGGAAATTTGGCTTCAAGCTGCAAGCCGCAAGCTTCAAGCCTTGATCGGTGCTTGTTATAGGCATTCTGCTTTTAATGAAATTAAATAGAGGGAGAATATTAAAATCAGTTGCTTAAAGAAATATTTGGCTGCCTAAATGCACTATCTGTTATTAGTAGAACACAGATCTTCATGATTGTCAAGACCTATCATGATAAATCCTGACAATCATGAAGATCTGCGTTCCCTCATACGCTTCACTTCCAGCTCGCAGCCAAATTTCCTCTGACAGCAATAATTGAAAGCTTTGGTTTAGACAGAGGAGAACTTGTAATCCAGGAAATTAAAATTGATTATAAACGCAGTAACAATCCAAACTGTCGGGCATGATGGGTGATATGTTTATGGTGCAGGAGCACCCATTCTTCAAAGTTCAGTGGTCCAAATACCGGATGAACCGTTTTTACTGAAGTATCGGCATCAAAAAAATCGAAGAATTGCTGGATGGTACCTGAAAGTTTATTTATTGCCGTTGTTAAATCCGGTTCAGTAAGTGGAAGGGGGTCTTCGGGCAATACTGGTGCTATGGTATTTTCCCTGAACTGTTTATCACTGAACAAAAATTCGCGGTAACGGGGTAAATGTTCTTCAGGTGTAACTAATGGAAAATGTATTTCATTGGTCGATACTTTAAAGAAGCCGGTCACATGTTCTACCATCTGCTGTGCATTCATTTTTCCCCATAATGCCATTGATTCCGGTGTCAATGTTTTGATTTTCAATACGAATCCTTCTTTGATAAAAGCAATTTTCTCCTGATCCATCCCGTGTTTTTTTGTAAGATAATTAAATAAGCATGATTCTTTAAAAGCATAGTCAGAAAGCGGGCTTTCTTTTTTATATTCGTTAATACCATGACCAACTGCTTAAACTGTAATCACCCACTTACGGAAGGACAACATTTTTGTGCCAATTGCGGACAAAAAATAGCCCTTAAACGACTTAACCTGCACGATATCTGGCATGATGTAGTTCATTACTTTACGCACGCTGATAAAGGTATCTTCCAGTTATTGAAACAGTTGGTTACTAAAACTGGGATAGTTGCTAAAGAGTATGTGGAAGGAAAAAGAAAAAAATATTTCCCGCCACTTAATTTTTTCCTCATTGTAGCAGCTTTGTACGTTTTCATGGAATCTATTGTTCCAAAACAAACCGGCCCTGTTTCACAATCAACAGCGTCGGCTCAATACAAAAACAGTACACAAAATACAGGTACAGCAACATCTTACAAAAGCATGGAAAAACGTATTGCTGTAGGTCGGTTTTTATCGAAATACGCCAACTTCGTTGCTATGTTTGCCGCACCTTTTATCAGCCTTATTATCTGGTTGATTTACAAAAAGGGAGCATATAATTTTACAGAACACCTGGTTGCCAACCTTTATCTTATCGGATTCACCAACCTGGTTCGTTGTTTAATCTGGATACCGCTCCTTGCATTATTGCATATACATCCAAGGGTACAATGGCCTAATTACCTGTTTGCCCTTTTTGAAATAGGTTATCGAACTATTTTCTACTACCGGTTCATAAACGAAACGGGTAATAAAGGTGCATTAAAATCGCTGGCAGTTGCCATACTGAGTGTTATATCCTGGTGGGCACTTATTGCTGGCTTGATTTTTGTATATATAATATTTTGAACCCATATTAAAACTAACAAATGAAATACCTGATCTGCTCAATCCTTTTTTTTGCCCCTCAGATTTTAAATGCACAAACTGAAGTACCCATTTCAATTTTTATTAAAGACGCAAATGGCCGGCTGGTTGATGGCCTGGGTGCAGGTTACAAAATGGAGGGATCACCCTATCTGCTAAAATCTTTTAAAAGCGCTAGTATTATTAATTCAAGAGGTAAATCTTATGCAAATATTACTGCCAATATAAACCTCGAAACAAATGAAATCATCTTCGAAACACCTGATAACAAAAAAATGGCGGTAAGCATACCCGTATCTCGTATCATTTTCGAAGATCCCGAAACAAATAGCAAACAAACATTCCTTTCCGGATTTAGTCCGATTGACCGGTTAACAGACCGTAGTTTTTACCAGTTACTCGACTCCGGAACTGTATTATTATTAAAATCTTATCAGGTAAGTTTCACAGAAAGCAGGGGATATTCAGAATCTACCCCCACCAGAGTGTATGAGCAAAATACGGCCTACTATCTATTTCTGCCGGCAACCGGACTGGTAAAAGTACCTCGTTCCATTTCTGATGTGCCGGGTTTGTTTGAAAAGGAGAAAAAAGATAAACTCAATAGTTTTATCAGAACTAACCAATTAAAATCGCGCAACGAAGCTGATTTGATTAAGTTGATCGCTTATTACAATAGCCTATAATATACTTTGAGTATATAAAGCGGGTAATTATGAAAAAGTTATTTTATCTCATACTGGTTGCAGCTATTCCTTTTGCAGCAGAAGCTCAGAATTATTTTACGAATTCAAACCTTTCTTATTTACCTATACCACCCGATCGAATTGCTTTCAACCGAAAAACCGAAGGCACCCCTTTTCTTTTAAAACGATTTTCGAACGCTACTATTTACGTAGAGCACAATAAAGTAATTGACAGTATAATTGCCAATGTAGATTTCCGATACAATGAAGTGTTGGTATTGGATGAAAAAAGAAAACTATACGCCATATCTGTACCTGTGTATAGAGTGGTATTTGATGACGCAGAAACCGGAAAAGAAAGAACCTTGCTATCCGGATTACCCGCCATTGATAAACGAACTGAAAAAAGTTTTTATGAGCTATTGGTTCCAGGGAAAATAAATTTATTAAAAGCCATTACCCTTTACTGGTCAGATTCACGTGCATATCATGAAGCTGCAACTACCAGAAAATATGAGCAGGTGGAGAGCTACTATCTTTTCAATGATGCTATGGGTATGATTAAGCTTCCTAAAACTATACAAAATATACCCGAGGCAATTCACCCAACTAAAGCTCATCAGTTAGAGCAGTTTATTAAAGACAATAAGCTGAACCTTAAGCTTGAAACGGATCTTATTAAACTCATGGAGTATTATAATAACGAGCAATAAATATTCTGTACCTTGGAAAAGCCCTGTTTCGAATGAAACAGGGCTTTTTTTATATCAGTATGTTGAAGGTTACACATCTATGTTTATTTTTATAAAAACCTTACTTCATGAGAAAATCTATTTCCAGACTCGGTTTAGCTACCATTACTTTTATATCGGTGCTGATATTGTCTTTCACCAATAAAAACTATAAAGAGCAAAACATACAGGGTGCGTGGCGGTTTACAGAAGGAAAAGAACAAACCGTTATCATCATCACACCCCATATTTTTTCTTCCGCTACCTATAACCTTGAAGAGAAAAAATTCATTTCTTCTTATGGTGGCAGCTACACTATTAATGGTAGCCAACTAATGCTAAAAACAGAATGGAACAGTTTGGATAGTGCTAAAGTGGGAACAGACTGGAATAGTACATTTACTACCTCTAAAAACCAATTAAGTCTGAATGGCTTGCCTAAAAAGCTAGAGAGGCTTGATGATGGCACACCGGGTGCCCTTGCAGGTGCCTGGATTATTACCGGCAGTTATTCAAACGACCAGGTATCAAAAAGAAGAAGTCCATTTTTTCCACGCCGTACAATGAAAATATTATCTGGCAAACACTTTCAATGGATCGCTTATAATGTTGTAACCAAACAATTTATTGATACAGGAGGCGGAACTTATACCACCGAAAATGGTAAATACACAGAAACGATTCATTTCTTTACCAAAACAGCCGAAAGTGTTGGTAAGTCACTTAGCTTCGAATATTCTTTTGTGGATGGTGACTGGCGACACAAAGGACAAAAATCTACCGGTGGACCGCTGGATGAATGTTGGACCAAAAGAGAAGTACTAGAATCAAAACAATAATGAGTAATCAGGAAATTATTGAAACCACGGTTGCGTATGTTAAGCATACTTTATCAGGTAGCGAATCAGGTCATAACTGGTTTCATATTGAAAGAGTCTGGCGAAATGCAAAACTAATAGCTGCTTCAGAGCCTGTTGATTTACTGGTTACTGAACTGGCTGCTTTATTACATGATATTGCAGATTCAAAATTTCATCATGGTAATGAAGAAATTGGCCCGGCTACCGCGAAAGCATTTTTGCAAACGCTTCCTATAGAAACGGCTATTCAGGATCATGTTGTAAATATTGTGGCCAATATTTCTTTCAAAGGCGGTAATCATGACCAGACATTCCATTCACCTGAATTATCCGTGGTGCAGGACGCAGACAGGTTAGATGCTATTGGCGCCATTGGCATAACACGTGCTTTTCATTATGGCGGCTATAAGAACAGGGAAATTTATGATCCCGCTGTTGCACCTGATTTAAACATGACCAAAGAAGCTTATAAAAACAGCACCGCTCCCACCATTAATCATTTTTATGAAAAGTTACTTTTATTGAAAGACAGAATGAATACCGAAACCGGTAAAAAACTAGCCTTAGAAAGACACTTATTTATGGAAAAGTTCCTGAACCAGTTCTACCGCGAATGGAATGGTGAAGCATAAATTACTTTAAGCCAAGCACAGATATGAAAAAAATATTACCAGCACTTATTGTCTTCCTCTGCTCTTGTTCATCAACCAAATATTTCAGGAAACTGGATAAAGAGGAAAAACAAGCCATCAGGGAAAACAAAAAATGGGTTCAGGTTTCAAAAGATGAAGCCCATATACTCATTATGACCACTAAAGGAAATATGGTTGTGAAACTATACAACCAAACCCCATTACATCGCGATAATTTTCTTTCAAAAGTTAATGCCGGCTTTTATGATAGCTTATTGTTTCACAGGGTAATTAATCGTTTTATGATTCAGGGAGGAGATCCCAATAGTAAATATGCCAAGGCAGATACACGCATTGGTGGTGGTGCTGCACCTGGCGGTCTTATTCCTGCTGAATTCAGAACAGATCAGCATATTTTTCATCAACGCGGTGCACTGGCTGCTGCCCGTAGTGAAAACCCAGAGAAAGCAAGTAGTAATTGCCAGTTCTATATTGTACAAAGACCTGCCTGGCGAAAATCGGAATTAGACAGTACAATTACAGCCCGAAAACTGGTATTAACAGACGAACAAAAAACATTGTATACAACTGTTGGTGGCACCCCACATCTTGATGGGGGCTACACTGTTTTTGGAGAATTACTCCAGGGTTTTGAAGTACTCGATTCTATTGCAGCAGTACCCACCAAAAGCGACAGACCACTTAATGAAGTCCGCATGCGAATGTTTCTACTGAACAAACCTAAAACCAGGTAGAAAATTAAGTATTGAAGTTTGACTGGGTTCTTATAGCGAATTGTTCACAGTTTTTTTGACCATGGACCATGGACTAAAAACCAAACCCGGATAAAATACCCGGGTTTTCCTGTTTTAACAACAGGCAGTAGGTTTACATAGGACCAATTATTGCTTGCTCAACCTAGCGGCTGTTACAGAATCACACCCCCCGACGTGATCAGTAACAGCCTCAATAGGTTTATAAGATAAAGGCAGTGCCTGATTATCAATGAGATAGGAGGAATCACAGTTTCTTGGTGTATTAGCATATGATTACTAATTTTAAACTGTTAAACCGGCGAAGTTTAATAACCCCTCCTTTCTAAGACCAAAATTACAATAGACCTGTATACGGGTCAACTGTGAAAAGACGCAGGTGCTGGAAAGGGGAGTATTTATGATATTGTTATGAGTCAGACAGCACCAACTGGATTAGGTAGTTATTCCAAAAGTTTTATCACTGATATCCCTGCAGATCTTTCTACAGAGGAAGTGAAACATTTTAATCAAACCATACCAAAATTTCCGGAAGAAGGTATTTATATCTATTCCTTTGCTAAAGGAAGAATGATCTATGCCAGTGGATGGGAAGAAGTATTAGGGTATAAGGATGATGAAATTACTATGTTGAAGATCGTTAACATGACTGCCCCCGATTATGCTCCCTTTGTGCATGAAGTGAACGATAAAGCACTTATGTTTATTCATAAAACCACTACCGATCTCGACAAATACAGCTTTATGATTGAATCAAAAAAGCTGCACAAAAATGGCACCGAAGTACCTATTGTAGCAAGAGTAGGTGTATTTGAACATGCAAACGGTAAAGTATTATCTATTATTGGTCGCTTCCAGGTAAATAGAAGTATCTATTTTGGAAAAGTGATGCGTTATGCTGCATTTGGACCTGAAAAATCCGGCTTTGAAGAAGAATTAAACAAGTCTTTATTTTACCAGTATGCCATTTCTGATAAAGAAAAAGAAGCACTGGCACTTGTGGCAAAAGGTTATTCTTTTAAAGAGATTGCAAATAATTTCAATGTTTCCCAATCGGCTATTGAAAAAAGAATTATCCCTTTATATAAAAGATTCGAAGTAAAAAGTCTCACTCACCTTGTAAGCTTTGCATACGATAATCATATTCTTCCCTGAACATCCTACAACTAATTCGTTTGATGATTCAGGTTTATCATAGAGATTTTTTCTTCAGGGATGCCCATTTGTAATAATATCTGCTGCCAGCTATTTTGAAGGGTATGTGCAGAAACAGCATTTACTTCTCCCAATACCCAAATGGTATTCAGGTTATTAAATGCCTGTATATTCTCAGCCGTGTAATTTCCTCCGTTCAAATGTTGCATAAAAACCGCCGGTGAAATCAATTCACCCGAATGCTTTAGTCCTGTATTCAAATCATCTATTACCAGTGTATCTGCCTCGCGCCAGTTCCAGATATTTCCTGGAACAGCTGGCATAGTTGAATTCGGTTCAATCATCCAGCTAAATAGTTTCATGGCAGTTGCATATTTGCAGGTTCTATGCTGAATGGACCATTCATTTGCAATTGCTACACCCAAGGAAGTTTTACCTGTTTTATACGCCCCTGAAATAAGTAAATGATAGCCGCCTTTAGGTTTAGTTAAATAGGATAGTACGGTTTGTCTGTTTGCATCATTCATAAACCAATTCCATTGACTTAACCGGAATTGAAAAGGGTATTCGGAAGCCTGCTGGTATATTTTTGTATGATACCACCATTTAGAAGCATTGTATAACAAAAACCCTATCAACAATAAGCCAATCAGCAGATACCAGTTAAACCCAAGTAAAACACCCGCAAGAAAAGCACCGATGGCGAAAAAGCCAAGATCTGTTGCTGTATCATAAATAATATTTTTCCAGTCAGGTTCGAATAATGCGCCTTCGAGTTTTTGTTTTTTTAAAGGTTTTACCACATTATAAATTTCAAAACCTGTCCAGCAAACAGCAATCGCTATAGCGGCAATCCATGAAGCACCTTTTACGTGAAAAACATTTTTTAAAAGCAGGTAAACCAAATGTGTGGGAATAAAACCCAACATACAATGACCGCATTGGTTGGCAAGCCAACCATAACTAAGGGTAATACCTCTTTGTGAGTCTTTCCCTATAAGGTCATATTTCAATTGCATTTTTACAATTGATGCAGGTAGCTGGTGCGACATATACTGACTTTATAATATAAATATAGCCACAGTCGTAAAAGATTGCCAGGGAATTTTCCTGTAAACCTGATACGTCTGTGGCTATTTATAAAAGAAAGTATAAAACTTACTCTTCTTCTGCCTTGAACAGTGGGTTTCTGCGGGTAGGGATGATCATTTTTTCATCTTCACTCAAAAACACCCAGAATTCATATAAAGCAAAAATATCACCTGGTGTTTTACTGTCGCCATGCTCGCTTCTGCGCTCATAAGGTCCCAGTATTTCACCGTTGTGCTTCAGTTCCAATAACTTCTTTTCGTGGGTCAGTTCTTTAAAACTTTCAATGGTCATGCCTTTGTTGATTTTGTGCAAATATAGGTGTATCTGTTATTTTCCAGCCCATACCAGGATAAACTTGTCGTAGGGGTGAATCTCAATACTATTTTCGAAAGGTTTCAGCTTATCTATATTTTCTATAGAATAGGGGAACCATTTCCCTTCAGGTATCTTAATTTTTTGATTTTGAGACGTTCCATTAAAGATGATCAGAAACTTTGTAAGATTATCCCCTACTTCTTTTGCATTAATGGTATAAGCAATAACTCCCTCAGGTATTTTTTCCAAAAAATGTAAATGCTTGCTGATATCTTCCTGGGAACTCATTCGGAATGAAAATCTTGTCTTTCTTAAATCGATTAAAGACTGGACAGTGCCAAATAGATTTTTATTTACTGTCTTTTGATCCCACCTTATAGCATTCACACTATCTCCTTTATTATAGGAATTTTCTTCTCCAAATTTAGAACGGAGGAATTCTGAACCGGCATGTAAAAAAGGTATCCCCTGTGAGGTAAGCACTATGGTGAACGCCAGCTCCTGCATTTTTTTTCTATCGGCTTCCGAAGCCTCTGGAAAAGATAATGCTATTTTGTCCCAAAGAATATTGTTATCATGGCATTCTGCATAAGTAATCACATTATCCGGTCCAGATGTGTAAGGCTCTTTTGAGTAATTAACCTTACTCATATCAATCTGTTTATGTTTACCGGATGCAACTATGCCGAATTTTACAGACTCAGTATTGGCTGTTTTTCCTGTTGCAAAGCCCCTGTCTTTAATATCAAATACACTCCCTTTAATACCATCTCGTATATCATCACTAAATACAGCTATTCCTTTCAATAAATGAGCGTTTTTCTTTACCGCACGCATCGATTCCGGTAATGGTGAAGCACCGGCTGTCCAGCCCTCACCATATAATAGTATATCTGGTTTTATTTTATGAAGGGTATCCGAAATAAGGTTCATGGTGGTGATATCATGAACACCCATCAGGTCGAAACGAAAGCCATCAACATGGTACTCTTTGACCCAGTACAATACACTTTCCATCATAAACTTCCTGAACATAGCTCTTTCGCTCGCTGTTTCATTACCACATGCAGTTGCATCAGAGAAGCTACCATCAGCTTTCTGCCGATAATAATAACCAGGCACAAGCTGATTGAAATTGGATGTTTCAGTGAGTGCGGTATGATTATACACTACATCCATCACAACCCTTAACCCTTTTTTATGAAAGGCCTGGATCATTTGTTTCAATTCGCGGATACGCACATTCCCATCCGCTGCATTGGTACTATATGAGCCTTCAGGTACATTGTAATGAACGGGGTCATATCCCCAGTTATATTGTTCTGTTTTAGTTTCATCAACTGAATTATAATCGTAAAATGGTAAGAGGTGAACGTGGGTAACACCCAAATCCTTTATATGATCAAGCCCCGTTGATAAGCCTGCTTCATTCTTAGTACCAGTTTCTGCCAGACCTAGAAATTTGCCTTTTTGTTTTACGCCTGAAGATGGGTGAATGGTTGCATCCCGAATATGCAGTTCATAAATAATTGCATCTGTAGGCAGGTTCTTTGCAGAAAAGTCAGGGCTTTTATCCTTCTCCCACCCTTCAGGATTGGTTTCTTTTAAATCAACTATCATTGCCCGTTGCCCGTTTAGTCCAACCGCTTTGGCATACGGATCTGTTACCTCTTTATTCCACTTACCATCAATGGCTGCCCGATAAGTATAAAAATAACCTTTGAGGTTTTCTCTTACAACAGCCGTCCAGGTACCAGCCGAAGCTTTCTGCATTTGAACCGACCTATAGAGCATACCTCCTGTTCCTGTTGTATAGAGCCTTAATTCAACGGTAGTAGCAGTTGGACTCCACACGCGAAAAGTAGTATATGCGGGATAGTAGTTAACACCCAGATCGTTTCCTGTATACGCTGGGTATTCACTAAAATTAGTTTGTGCGTAAATATTTTGCTGCATGATAATCAGGCATAACAAACCAGAAAAGTATTTCATTTGGCAGTTTATCCAGTAAGTTAAAAAGTATTATGCATACAGAAACACTTCTGCATATTTTAATACAAACAACAAACTGAAGATAATGTTGATGCTAATCTTTATGGATATGTTTTATGCATTGCTGTCCGAGGATATTTGATTGCAGTAAATACACTACCTGTTATTAATAGAACACAGATTATCATGATTTTCAAGATTTATCATGATAGACCTTGAAAATCATGATAATCCGTGTTCCATCATACACGACACCTATAGTTCGTAGCTTTCTTTACCAGGCACTCATGTATTGTATCTGATAAGTATTCCTTTATTTTTCGTTGGCTACATGGTCTATTTCTCACTTTCGTTACCTAGTCTGTTTACAGCCGTTACTACAATATCAGAAATCTTAATACTTTCTTTATTTCCTGAAACAATAGATTGATCTAATAGTATACTTCTGTCATTTTTATTTAATATCCGGTATCTTTTCTGTGTGCCATATTGATAATAAACTACCCACCTGAAAACGTTATTTGATTCTGGATGTGTCCAACTGACTTTTACTTTTTCGTTTTCAGTTGTGATATCTACTGCCGGTTTTGCGGGTTTATCTCTTCCAAGCCATGGACTTTCAGGTACCAGTGCCTGTTTTTTATAAGGCCCTTCAATCAGTGCTTTAGCCATTGGCGGGTTTTTGGAAACAGAGAAAATATTCCAATGTAAAACACCCATACTCGAAGGCAACATACCCCTTGAAATCATGATCTGACTCATGATTTCATTTACATTTTTTGCACTTGTATCTCTTCCTACACTAATACCCGGCCATAAATGTCTTTGTAAAGTATTCTCCTGTTGCCACCAGCCTAACAATACCGGATAGCTTTGCTGCATACGGTTAATGGGCCAGTATAACTGTGGTGCGAAATAATCAATCCAGCCCTTATTAAGCCAAAGCTTGGCATCAGCATATAATTGATCGTATTGATCAAATCCTTCAATGGAAGAAGGATATCCAGGTCGCCAGATACCAAATGGACTCAGTCCGAATTTCACGTGTTTCTTTTCTGCTTTTATTTCCTTGTACAATCGTTCAATCAATGTATTGACCGCGTCTCTGCGCCAGTCGCCTCTCGAAAGTTTACCCCCTGACTGCTGGTAAGCTTTCCAGCTTATATCATCCGGAAAATCATCTGTTCCATTATAAGAAGGGTAAGGATAAAAATAATCGTCGAAGTGAACGCCATCAATGTCATATCGTTTTACCAGATCCATTACTACTGCTGATGTATGATCCTGTGTTGCTTTTTGTGCCGGATCCATCCACCAATATCCTTCCTTTAATTTCATCACCAGTTCAGGATGCTTTTTTACAATAGATTGATTACTGATTTCTTTTCCATCTTTATGATGTGCCCTGTATGGATTTAGCCATACATGTAGTTCCATTCCTCTATCGTGAGCGGCTTCAATCCAAAATTGTAATGGATCATAAAAAGGATCGGGTGCTTTTCCCTGTTTACCCGTAAGGTAATACGACCAAGGCTCCAAAGCACTGTCGTACAATGCATCCGCCTGTGGACGCACCTGAAAAATAACTGCATTAAAATGATGTGCCTGTAGGAAATCCAATTGTTCAATAGCTTCTTTCTTTTGTTGCTCAACCGACAATCCCGGCTTACTGGGCCAATTAATATTAGCCACTGTTGCAATCCAGGCTGCCCTGAACTCCCTATCTGCTGCAAAGCTTTTTGCCGGAAGTTTATCACCTGAATGGGTTGCTCTCTTAGATGGGTTACAACAAAAAAACAATAACCCTATCAAACAAATACCAATACTATTACGATACATAAATCTGTTTTGTAAGCATTAAAACTACTGGAATAATGTGAATCGAGCATGGAAGGGGGGGGTATGTCCATAGACCATAGTCCATGGACCATGGTCTATGGACTATGGACTATACACCAGATTCCCGTCAATCCCGATTCGTCTGAATAGTTTAGTTTTTCTACCTTCCCCTTTTATTTTTTTATCATGGCCCAATCCGGAAAGAAGAAAAAGATTGATGTGATCGACAAATTGCTGGAAGCATGCTACCAGCATAATAAAGATGCATTGTTCATCATGAGCCTGATGCACCAATACGAAGAAAGGGGCAGCCTCAGTAAAAAGCAACTGGAAGGACTATTACTGAAAGCAAAAAAAGTAACCGACATACCAGCCGGTTGGATTGCTGCTGTAGAAGCCATCGTGCTGAAAATGCCTACACGCGATAAAACACCGCTGAAAGAAGTTTCACCCACTAACGATGCGCCCGACGAAAAATGGCCTGCGCTCATTGCTGGTATCCTCGATAAATACCCACAGCATAAGCGGGTATTGTTCCTTAAAGCACAGCTTGAACAAAGGAAATTACTGTCTGCTGCGGAACAACAGGAAATTGAAAAATTTCACCAGCTACTCATTACAAAGAAAAAATAGGCTGTGATAAAAGTCACACCCGGCTTTTTTTATCGGTTTAGATTTGTAGATTATCTAACTTGTGTGCATGGTACCTATTGAGATCATACAAAAACATTTCCCTTTTTTTGAGAAAGAGCTGCAGGAGCAGATAGCTGCTGTGGGTGAAGTAAAGGAGTTCGACCCGGGCGATATACTCATGAAAACGGGTCAGAATATACGTTCTACCATGCTGGTTGTTACGGGTCTTATTAAAATATTCAGGGAAGACGAAGAAGGAAATGAGTTCTTTATGTACTACCTGCAACCCGGACAGGCCTGCGCCCTGTCGATGGTATGCGCCATTAAACAGGAAACCAGCCAGATTATGGCTAAAACAGTAAAGAACACCGAGGTAATTGCCATTCCGCTTTCTTATATGGACCAGTGGATGGCCAATCATAAAAGCTGGTATCATTTTGTGGTAAGCAGCTATCGCGATCGTTTTGAAGATATGTTACAGACGATCGACCATATTGCTTTCAGGAATATGGATGAAAGACTGGTATTTTACCTGAAACAACACCAAGCTACCACTAAATCAAACCTCCTTTCCATTTCCTTTACGGAAATAGCCCAGGAGTTAAACTCTTCCCGTGAAGTAATCTCAAGGCTCATGAAGAAACTGGCTGAAAAGGGCATGATTACACAACATAAATCACATATTGAGATCGTGAACCTGCATAAGTGGGACACGTGATATTTATCACGAATCGAATAATGACTTATAACCATCTTTGCCCTAATAATTAAGAAAATGGAAATAGCTGGTTATATCGCATCACTGGTCATTGGTATTTCGCTAGGTCTTATTGGCGGTGGAGGTTCAATACTTACAGTACCTGTTCTTGTATATCTTTTTGGCGTTGAGCCTGTATTGGCTACAGCGTATTCATTGTTCATTGTAGGCACATCGAGTCTGGTGGGCGCATTCCCTAAGTATAAACAGGGTTTTATCAATGTAAAAACTGCCATCATTTTTGGCATCCCATCCATTGCTGCTGTGTTTGCCACAAGGAAATTCATTGTTCCCATGATACCGCTTGAGGTATTCACGGTGAATGGGTTCGTTGTTACCAGGTCTATTTTGATGATGGTTTTATTTGCCTTGTTAATGTTGTTTGCATCGATCTCAATGATCCGTGAAAAACAGAAAACAACAGAGCAAGAGAACGGTCCACAGAAATTCAACTACCCACTTATTTTACTGGAAGGAGCCGTTGTAGGCATGTTAACCGGACTGGTTGGCGCTGGAGGTGGTTTTTTAATTATCCCTGCATTGGTACTACTGAGTAAACTGCCTATGAAGCAGGCTGTAGGAACTTCTTTACTGATTATAGCAGCCAAGTCGCTGATTGGTTTTACCGGAGACCTGTCGCATTTTAATATGGACTGGAAATTATTAGGCACTGTAACAGCGTTGGCAATTGGTGGTATTTTTATCGGTAATCGTATGAGTACAAAAATTGATGGTAACAAATTGAAAAAAGGATTTGGCTGGTTTGTACTGGTAATGGGTATTTATATCATTGTCAAGGAAATTGTTTTTCCTGGCGGTTCATCACACTAGTTTCTTTTACCCCCCAATAAATGAGAGGCCTGCAGCGATGTGGGCCTTTCTAATTATGATAAAGTACAGGTGTTAATGTGACGAATATCACGTTTTATTACCTCAGATTTTTTCATTTTTATCCTCAGAATGTATTGTGTTGCTGAATCAAAACTATAATTACTAAAAGGCAATTGTTAAAATGATAACAACGTGATACAGGTCACGAAAAAATCTTGAAAAAGGATTCAATTTTACTTCATCAAATAAAAACAAACATTTATGATAGTTGAACAAATTTATACCGGATGTCTGGCACAAGGTGCCTACTATATTGAAAGTAATGGCGAAGCAGTAGTGATCGACCCATTGCGTGAAGTAGCGCCTTATATTCAAAAAGCGGAACGCAATGGTGCCAAAATAAAGTATGTACTGGAAACCCATTTCCATGCCGACTTTGTTTCTGGTCACCTTGATCTCGCTAAAAAAACAGGTGCGCAAATTGTTTATGGACCAAATGCTGTACCGGACTTTGCATTTTATGCAGCAAAAGATGGCGAATCTTTAAAAGTGGGTAATGCTTCCATCGAAGTATTGCATACTCCAGGACACACCATGGAAAGCACATGCTACCTGTTAAAAGATGAAACAGGAAAAGCAGTTGGCTTATTCAGTGGAGACACACTTTTTATTGGTGATGTTGGCAGACCAGATCTCGCTCAGAAAGTAAAAGCAGAACTCACACAGGATATGCTTGCCGGATATTTGTTCGACTCATTACGCAACAAAATTATGCCGCTTGCCGACGATATCATTGTATACCCTGCGCATGGAGCAGGTAGTGCCTGTGGTAAAAACATGAGCAAGGAAACAACCGATACACTAGGGCATCAGAAACAAAGCAATTATGCTTTAAGAGCAGATATGACCAAAGAAGAGTTTATCAAAGAAGTAACAACCGGACTGGTTGCGCCACCTGCTTATTTCCCGTTGAATGTAATGATGAATATTCATGGTTACGATAGTATTGATACTGTGTTGGAAAGAGGACAGCATGCATTGAGTCCTGAAGCTTTTGAAGCGGCGGCAAATGAAACAGGTGCATTAATTCTCGATACACGCGACCCACAGGTATTTGCAGCAGGCTTTGTACCAAACTCTATCAATATTGGCATCGACGGCAATTTTGCTCCATGGGTAGGTGCTATGATTCCGGATATCAAACAGGAAATACTGCTTGTAACAGATGAAGGCAGAGAACAAGAAGTTATTACCCGTTTGGCAAGGGTTGGTTATGATTTCACCATCGGATATCTGGCAGGAGGTTTTGCAAGTTGGGTAGCAGCAGGAAAAGAAATAGATCAGATTAGGTCTATCAGTGCAGAAGAGCTGGCTGATATTGCTGCTGAAGAAGCAGTAAATATCCTCGATGTTCGTAAAAATAGCGAATACCTGAGCGAACATGTTTTGGATGCTGAAAATGCACCACTCGACTTTATCAACGATAGTATGAGTCAGATCGATCGTAACAAAACCTATTATGTGCATTGTGCAGGTGGTTATCGCTCCATGATTTTTAATTCAATACTTCGTGCAAGAGGTTTCGATAACCTGATTGATGTGAAAGGTGGATTTAAAGCGATTAAAGAATCAAATAAATTCAGGGTAAGCGATTATGTATGCCCTACAACTTTATTATAAAAATGAAAACAATACAAGAAGTACTCAGCAATGAAAATCCAATTGTTGTTGATGTGAGAACTAATAGTGAGTTTAACACTTCACATTACCCAAGCGCGATCAATATTCCGCTTGATGAACTTCCAAAACACCTGAATGAATTAAAACAGGAGAACAAGCCGGTAGTATTATACTGCAGAAGTGGTAACAGAAGCGGCATAGGCATGAATTTTCTGCACCAGCAAGGCTTTAAGGAAGTGTACAATGGCGGGGGATTATCTGATATGTTGTACTATAAAAATTAAATTGAATGTTATCCTTTTTTAAAAAGTTATTCCCCGCTCCTGTAGACTATGCTATGTTGATGGACAAAGGAGGTTTGGTTATTGATGTAAGAACAGCATCGGAATTTGATGCGGGGCATATTAAAGGATCGAAGAATATTCCATTGGATCGCTTACGTAATGAGATAACGCGTCTTAAGCAATTGAATGTACCCATTATCACCGTTTGCAGAAGCGGAAACAGAAGTGGTATGGCAAAATCATTGCTAACAGGCGCTGGTGTGGAGGCATATAATGGCGGTCCCTGGAATTCTTTGGTTAATAAAATCAGTAAATAATGAAAACAATCCTGCAAAACTGGCATTTCATGCGTGTGTTAAGGGTAGTGCTGGCAATAGCTGTGCTGGTTCAATCCTGGTATGCAAAGGATAGTACTACTGCCATTATCGGGATCATGTTATTGGCAATGGGTATCTTTAATATCGGTTGCTGTGGGCCTACTGGCTGTTACACAACACCCAGTAAGAAGAATACTGTTTCAACAAAAGAATCCGTTTATGAAGAAATTCTTTAGTAATAATTATTTATTGCTGACCGGAGGACTTCTGGGAGCATTATCCGGATACCTCTATTGGAAATATGTAGGATGTGTAACCGGCACATGCGCCATAACATCTAAACCGATTAACAGCACGCTATACTTTTCTTTATTAGGTATACTTGCTTTTAGTCTTTTTAAAAAAACACCGAAAAAAAATACCCATGCTGAATAATTCATTTGAAAAGATCATAAGCAGTGAAAAGCCTGTGTTGGTCGATTTTTATGCCGACTGGTGTGGGCCCTGTAGAATGATGCCCCCTGTTTTAAAAGAAGTGAAAGACCGGTTAGGAGATCAGGTTCAGGTATTCAAGGTAAATGTAGATGAACATGCAGATGTAGCGGCTCATTTTCAGGTTAGCAGTATCCCTACCTTGATGATTTTTAAAAAAGGGCAGTTATTGTGGAGAGAACCAGGCGTAAAAAATGCCGGACAACTGCAACAATTGCTACAACAACATTTATCATGACAACTTCAGAAAAATTCTATGCTGAAAATATTCGTTGCGAAGGTTGTGCAAACACAATAAAATCTGAACTCCTGAAAATTCCCGGAGTTCAGGCTGTAACTGTAGCTGTTCCGGAAAAGAAGATAGCTGTAATGGGCATAGGAATCAATCGGGCACAGATTACTGCTACTTTAAAAAAACTTGGTTATCCCGAATCCGGACATAATTCATTCTTCAGCAAAGCCCTATCTTTCGTATCCTGCTCGGCTGGTAAATAATCATTTATAAGTTTTATTAGGCATGGTTTTAAAGTATGCTGCCCTGGCAGTCCTATTTTTCATTTCATTTATCTCTGTAATGGCACAACCAGCAGATGATGAACAAAAAGCCGATAGTAGTTCGCTGCTGGGGGCTTTCAAGCATGGAAAGACAGAAGGACATTTCCGGTATTTTTTCATGGCAACGGATAATAAAAAAGGGCTTACAGATTATCACGCACATGCTACCGGTGGAGGACTTCGATTTGAGTCTGCCCCGTTTCATGGTTTTCAGTTTGGTATTGGTGGCTTCTTTATTTTTAATACAGGATCTTCTGATTTATTAAAACCTGATCCCGTTACCGGACAAGTGAACCGATATGAAATTGGTTTATTTGATATAGAACATCCATCGAACAAAAATGATATTGATCGTCTTGAAGAATTATTTATCCGTTATGAATGGAGAAACCAATCCATAAAATTTGGCAAACAAATCATCAATACTCCATTTATAAACCCACAAGATGGCAGAATGCGTCCGACAGGAGTAGAAGGAATCTGGTATCAAAAAAAATCGGAACGAACCCAGATCAATGCGGGTGTTTTATGGAAAATAAGTCCCAGAAGTACCGTTCGCTGGTTTAACGTTGGAGAGTCTATAGGTGTTTACCCGCAAGGGGTTAGTGAATCCGGATCTCCATCTTCCTATAAAAATAATCTCAACAGTAATTATATTGCCCTATTCGGTATCACACAAAAACTGAATAACCGTTTAAAAATTCAGTTATGGGAACAATTGGTTGATCAAATGTTTAACACCGTATTGTTACAGGCCGATCAGGATTTTGGATCAAATGAAAGTGCCCATGCATATACTGCTGTCCAAGGTATCCTGCAACAATCCCTGAAAGATGACGGCAATACCTCCCCTGCCCTTACTTATATCCAAAAAGGAAGCACTGCACTGAGTTTTGGGGTCAGGGTTGGTTATAAAAGCAAAGAAGAAGATTTATCATTGAATTATAATCGTATTACTGGTAACGGACGATACCTAATGCCAAGAGAGTGGGGGCGCGATCCTTTCTTTACATTTTTACCTCGTGAAAGAAATGAGGGTTTTGGTAACTTAAATGCCTGGATGTTACAGTATAAACGCAAATATGGTAAAACGGGACTTCAATCGCAATTTGGTTTGGGTTATTACCAATTGCCGGATGTACTTGACGCAAGACTCAACAAATACGGAATGCCCTCCTACACGCAATTCAATGCGGATATACAATATAATTTCAGTGGTGCACTAAACGGGGCGCAGCTACAATTCTTATATGTTTATAAAGGGGGTAATGGAAATACCTACAATAATGATAAATATGTGATCCATAAAGTAAATACTTCCTTATTCAACCTAATTTTAAACTATCGATTTTAATTTATAAGCTATGTGGAAGAAATTTAAAGCAGACTGGTTGGCTTATATATTATTTGCATTGGTGCTTTTTGTTATTGCTGGCTGGCTATGGCAAAGCAATGTTCAAAAAGACCTGCAGGTTCAGACAGACAGTAACTGGCATGCACCCAGTTATTTTTTAGACCCTATAAAAGATGATAGTACCCGTTCCCTTGTTTTGTATGGGGAAGAATTAATTGCACATACTGCAGCCTATTTTGGTCCTAAAGGAAGTATTAAAGCCATCAGTAATGGAATGAATTGTCAGAACTGTCATCTTGATGCAGGTAAACGAGTTTGGGGAAACAATTATGCAGCAGTGGCGGCTAACTATCCAAAGTTCAGGGCAAGAAGTGGAAGCATGGAAAGTATTTATAAACGGGTAAGTGATTGTTTTGAAAGAAGCTTAAATGGACAAGCCCCTGATAGTAACAGTCGTGAATATAAGGCTATTGAAACCTATATAAAATGGCTAGGTAAAGACGTCTCAAAAAAGGATAAGCCAAATGGAACAGGTATTAAAGTACCCGAACTGTTAACCCGTGCTGCCGACCCGATAAAGGGTAAAAATGTATATGCTATGAACTGCGAACGCTGTCATGGCAGCAATGGAGAAGGACAGCTTAACCCCGATAATATTGGATACAGTTATCCTCCTTTATGGGGTAACCATAGTTATAATACCGGTGCAGGACTTTACCGCCTGAGTAATTTTGCAGGTTTTGTTCAGTCTAATATGCCCTTTAATGAGGTAACGCATCAAAATCGTTTAACCAATGAAGAAGCATGGGATCTGGCTGCTTATGTAAATTCACAACCCCGACCTGTTTTTACAAATAAGTCAGACTGGCCCAATATTTCCAAAAAGCCCTTCGATCACCCATTTGGGCCCTATGCGGATAATTTTAGTGAGCAACAACACAAATACGGGCCCTTTTTACCGATAATAGCTGCTAAGCAACGATAACTGATCGGCGTGACATGAATCACGCTTCAAAAAATTGTTTATCGGCATTTTTGCCATCAATTATTTTTTATGAAGGAATTCTTACAACAGCCATGGCCATGGTATATTGCCGGCGCACTGATAGGATTAATCGTTCCGATACTTTTGTTATTGGGTAATAAACATTTTGGTATATCTGCTAACCTGCGTCATGCATGCGCCGCCTGTTTTCCGGCAAAGATTAATTTCTTTAACTACGATTGGAAGAAAGAATCCTGGAACCTGTTTTTTGTAGGAGGTATATTAGTCGGTGCTATGATTGCTGCATTTGGTATACCAGATCCAAACCCGATTGTAGTGAATCCTGCATTGGTTGATGAGTTGAAAGAGTATGGAATTTCCAATTATAATAGCATGGTACCGCAGGACCTTGTTTCCTGGGAATCCTTATTTTCTGCCAGGGGTTTTGTAATGATGGTGGGCGGTGGATTCCTGGTTGGCTTTGGTTCCCGTTATGCAGGTGGTTGTACCAGTGGACATGCCATTATGGGGATCAGCAATTTACAATGGCCTTCGGTTATAGCTACCTGTTGTTTTATGGTGGGTGGTTTCATCATGGCTAATTTCCTACTTCCGTTTATTATGAAAATGTAATCCAGCAACAATGAACCCAAATCAAACAGAAATAGTAACCGATTTTGAAGTACGCTCCTTAGACACAATGTGTGTTAACGAGTCGGAAAAACAACACCCCTGGTGGTATAATTTCAAATACCTCGCTGTTGGTGTTTTATTTGGAATTGTTTTTGTGAAAGCAGAAATCATCTCCTGGTTTCGCATGCAGGAAATGTTTCGCTTCCAAAGTTTTCACATGTATGGTGTAATTGGAACAGCTATAGTGGTGGCCGCTATATCCATAGCACTGATTAAAAAATTCAAAGTGAAAACAATTCACGGTGAAGAGATTCATTTTACACCCAAAAAATTTAATAAGGGCCAGATAATCGGCGGATTAATTTTCGGATTAGGCTGGGCCTTAACAGGTGCATGTCCCGGACCGATCTTCGCACAAATTGGTATGGGTATTACCGTAATGATTGTAGTTTTATTAAGTGCTATTGCAGGCACCTGGGTATATGGGTATTTTAGGGAGCGGTTGCCGCATTAGCTTTGGGCTATTAGCTTTTGTGGGAATGAATAGTTAGTATTCTTTTCCTAAAGTAATAAATGGAACGCAGATTTATCAAGATCATCATGATAATCATGATAAATCTGTGTCCCCTCTAACTCTTCTAAATATTAACAATTCGCTTTTCGCACAAAAAGCTAATGGCTAATAGCCTAAAGCTAAAAGCCAACAGCCGCTAGCTACTACTTCCCCCTTTCCAGTATAGCCAGTATTTTATCCAGCTTATCTGTTTCAATCCTGTTTAACCTTCTTTGTAATTCCTCAATTTCCTGTTTGGCTTCGAGATTGGTTTGGTAATCATCCATGGCCTGCAGGCGGTCTCTTTCATTTTGTCTTTTTTGCGACATCATAATGATTGGCGCTGCATAAGCAGCCTGGGTAGAGAATAAGAGGTTTAATAATATGAAAGGATAAGGATCCCAATGCATCAGGTAACCAATCAGGTTACAAGCCATCCACCCTAAAACAAAAATGGTTTGGATGATGATAAAAGTCCAGGAACCCATACCATCAGAAATACTATCGGCAATTCGCTGACCAAATGTTCTCTCTGCACTATGTATTTCATGCCAGGTTTTTAATTGCGCAGAATGTTTCTTTTTCATGCTTCAGGATTTAGGTATAAAGTTGCGGTTTAACTATCAAATTAATAAAAATAGCTTTACACCACTCTCTGCGAAACCTTTGTTATCTCACTTCTCTGCGGTGAAAAATCGTAGATATTCACCGCAAAGGCACGGAGAAAGCAGAGGATTCGCAGAGGAGTGATTCATGGTTATCTTGTATGACCGCTATTTGTAATAAAATTTGCATTCTTAGCCAATTGTTATAACTTAATTGTACCAACTGCTTATGAAATATTTATTGTCTGGTTTTATTTCGTTCATTTTACTGGCAAAGCTACAGGCACAGGTATTTTTTCCTGTTGATGAAAATTCCGGTAAAGTCTTTTATACTCGACTGGAAAATATGCCGGTATCCAAATCAAACATTTATAACCGAACAAAAACCTGGTTTATAAACTATTACAGGACATCCAGATTTGAAGACCATTTTAAAATTACCAGAAAGGGAAAACCAATTATGCTGGTAGAAAACAAAAACAAAACAAGTATCACCGGGAAATATGGTTTTTATGTTATGCACCCGGCAGAAGCTTCCGGACTGGTTATGGATCAGACATTTGTAACCCTTACCATGACTATCAGTTTTACCGATTCAGGGTATAAAAACCATATCACTGATTTAATATGTTATTCCTCGAACACGAATGCCGGCAATAATATGAGGCCACCCGAATTTGGTCTGGAAGCTTTTAATGAAATGCGGTTAAACAGGCAGGATTATGTACAGCAATACATTATTCCACAAGTCACTAATTCAATCCGAAAGATCCAGGATGAGCTGTCCAGAACTATCCGTTACGGTAATTTAACGGAGGCAAAGCTTTAAATAACGGTGGTAAAAACGGTGGCTTTGTAGTAAAACAATTACAGTAAGACCAACTACTCCACTATCTAACGCCAACCCAAAATGACTTTATTTTGTACTTGTAAAATGCTTTTTCTCGTTTTGCAAGGTTTAGAATCCAACAATCTTTTGAAAAATTCCAATCAGCCTGTTGACTCTTGTAGTGTAAGTTAAACGGGTAATATCCAGCAATTGAAAAACCAAACGCTACGAGGCCTTTGCAGGGATTTCCAGCAAAGGCTTTTTTTATGAGGCAGTGCGGGCAGATTACACCACCGAGCTTATCAATATCCGGATACTCCAAATAATTACCATTATACCTACAGCAATAAACATGGTTTTCAGCGGTAGTTTACCGGTGAGTCTGGCGGCAATGGGAGCAGCTATTACACCACCAATAATCAGTCCGGCTATTACCGGCCAGTGTGATATGCCCAATAAGGAAAAGAATGTAGCAGCACTGGCGAGGGTTACAAAAAATTCGGCTATACTAACTGATCCTATTACATAACGGGGCGTTCTTCCTTTCAATATCAAGGTACTGGTAACAAGAGGTCCCCAGCCACCACCGCCAAAAGAATCCAGAAAACCACCGGCCGCACCCAACCAACCAACATTGCGAAATTTCTTCGGTTTATTCAATTTCTTAAACCCTGTTCTCAATATCCGCAGCCCAAGAAAAAGCGTATATACCGCCAGCAATGGTTTTACGAATCCTGCATAGTGATCGGCTAAAGTCGACAAAGCGACCGCACCAAGTATGGCTCCTAAAACACCAGGAATAAGCAATGCCCTGAAAAGTTTCTTGTTCACATTACCGAAGCGATAATGACTATAACCAGATGCTGCACTCGAAAACATTTCGGCAGTATGTATACTCCCACTAATCGCAGGTAGTTTAACACCTAACGATAATAAAACGGTTGCCGATACTACTCCATAACCCATACCTAATAAACCGTCTACCAATTGGGCCAGAAAACCTGCAAGTATCATCCAGTAAAAAGTACTATCCAATGAACTAATCAGTTCACGGGATTGTGAAAACAGTTGGGTGAATGGAACATAAGACAGTACCAGATGACCCACAAACATGAAGAAGAAAGCAAATAAAAATATTGAAGCAATTTTTTTCCATCTTCGTTCGGCAAGGGATGGATTCTTTTTATCTGTTACAGCCAACACTTCAGTGATCTCATTCAGCTTTTTTACCTTTTCTGCAAAATCTCCTTTCAACCTGTTTCGTATTATTTGCATATTCACTAAAACCTGATCGAGCTCTGCAGGAATAACTTCATACAGTGTTTCTTTCAATCTTTTTGCAATAGTTGGTGATTTTCCGTTCGTAGATATCGCTATTTTAAGATCGCCTTTTTGTACGATTGATCCGAGGTAGAAATCACACAGTGCCGGTTTATCGGCAACATTTACCAATAGTTTTCTGGCTTTTGCATCATTGCGAATTTCTTCTGCTGTTTCTATATCATTAACAGCTACAATAACAATATCAGCATCATATAAATCGCCCGATGAATAGGTTTTTTGCACAAGTTCAACCTGCGCTTTTTTCTCAGCAACTGTAACCAGTTCTTCCTGAAATGTTTCTGCTATTATTTTTATCCTGGTAGATGGCGCATTTACTAATATAGCCTGAAACTTCTCAAATGCAACCGGACCACCACCCACAATCAACACACGCATTCGTTCCAATTGTATAAAAACCGGAAATAAATGATTCTGTTTTGGATCCCTGCAGGTAGTTCCTGAAAGTTTCTGTTCTATTATTGCGTCATTCATGGGCTTGGTAATTGTTAATCAACATGCATGCTTGTTATTGTGCAGTAATAATTGTTCGTTCTACATAATCACCAAAACTTTCCTTTGGGTATAGGTTTTGTTTATAGGACCCAAACAACTTATCTAACTCATCCAGTATTCCAGCTTCATCCAACTGCTCTTTATATTTTGTATTTAATCTTGTCCCCTCTCTGTCACCGCCAATGTGCAGGTTATAACGGCCAGGACCCGTTCCTACAAACCCAATCTCGGCAGCATAAGGTCTGGCACAGCCGTTTGGACAACCAGTCATTCGGGTAACGATATTTTCTTCAGCCAACCCATGTTTGGTTAACAATGGTTCGATTTTATCAATCAATACTGGCAGGTATCTTTGTGCTTCAGCAAGTGCTAAAGGACAGGTAGGTAATGCCACACAGGAAATTGCATTTTTTCGCAAAGCACTTATTGCCTCATCTCTTTTAAGGATGCCATAGCGTTGTAAAATTTCATCGATAATCGTTTTATCACTTGCACTGATTTCACTTAAGATCAGGTTCTGGTTACTGGTGAACCTGAAAATAAGTTTTCCTGTTTCTGCAAGTTCCAATAGGGCCGTTTTTAGCGGAACATCCGCTTCATCCGTTACCCTTCCATTTTCAACAAATAAGGTATAATGCCAATTCCCTTTGTGATCTTCCTGCCATCCATAACGATCTATTCTTTCGGTAAACTGATAGGGTTTTGCTTCTTCCAGTTCAAATCCGCAACGTTTTTCCAGTTCCGTCCTGAATGCTTCAACGCCCATTTTATCTACAGTATATTTCAACCTTGCCAACTTCCGGTCTGAGCGGTTACCAAAATCTCTTTGAATTGTTAGTACTTCATAAACCGCTTTCAGTGTTTTTTCCTCACCTGCCGTAAAACCAATAACTGTTGCGAGTCTTGCATAAGTTTCCGGATTACCATGTGTGGTAGACAAGCCTCCACCCACAGCGATATTAAATCCGATAAGTTTACCCGCTTCAATAATGGCAATGAGTCCAAGGTCGTTCGTCAACACATCTACATCATTGTTTGGTGGAATCGCAATACCAATCTTAAATTTTCTCGGCAGGTATCGATCCTGATACAATGGATCAGTTTCGTCATACTCCGCCAATTTTTCTTCATCCAACCATATCTCATAAAAAGCGCGGGTTTTAGGTAACAACAAACGACTTATTTTATCAGCATAAGCATGTACTTCCTTATGTATAGGAGATTCTGAAGGGTGACTGGTGCAGGCTACATTTCTGTTTACATCACCACAGGCAGCTATTGAATCGAGTTGTACGGAATTGAAATCCTTTAAAGTTGGTTTGATCTGATGCTTTAAAATTCCATGCAACTGTATCGTTTGTCTGGTGGTTATTTTGATCACCCCTGTTGAATAATTACCCGCAATATGATGTGCGGCTACCCATTGTTGGGCAGTCATACTTCCACCCGGTATTCTTAGCCGGATCATGAATGAGTATAGTTTATCCAATTTTTTGGCAGCACGTTCTTCCCGCAGGTCACGATCATCCTGCTCATACATGCCATGAAATTTTATTAATGCATGATCCTGCTCTCTTACGGCTCCGGTTATTTCATCCTGCAAACTTTCCTGTAATGTGCCGCGTAGACCTTTACTGGTAGTTTTTATTTTTTCAATGGGGGAGGGTTTGTTGGGCATGGTTGTGAATGGTGAATTGTGAATTGTGAATTGCGAGTGGTGAATGGTGAATGGTGAATGGTGAGTGATCGTAGTATATAGTTGTTTTTTCTTCCTACTACTATTCACCATTCACCATTCACAATTCACTACTCACTTACCTAATACAGGTCTTTCGCGAATCGGTTTTCTTTTTTCAGTGTTTCGAAATAGGCTTTGGCATTTGTTTCTGAGCCGGTGGCTTGTTCAAATACTTTCAGTAGTGCCTCTTCTATTAACCTGCCTGCGGGTTCTTTTTCACCACAGAGGTATAGGAATGCACCGTTTTGTAGCCATTCAAATAGTTTACTACCTTTTTGAATGATTTTTTCAGCTAGGCTTGATACATCGGTGGAGCCTTCTTTGAAATAAAGACTCACATCAGTTAATGTATCCGTTTCAAACCATGACTGCCATTCTGTTTGGTATAAGAAATCGGTGGTGAATTTTTCTTCACTGAAGAATAACCAATTACGACCACTCGCCCCGGTGGCGTCTCTTTCTGCTACAAATGATCGGAATGGGGCAATGCCTGTACCCGGACCAATCATAATAATGTCTTTCTCCGGAGCAGGTAAGCGATAGCGGTTATTGGTTTGAATGAAGAACCGAAGAGTATCACCTTCTTTTTTATTTTCTAAAAACCAGGTACATAAACCTGTTTGTTCTTTTTCGTCCTTTGAAAATACATCCCTCAATACGGTAATATGTATTTCACCTTCATGTGCAGTGGGTGATGAAGCTATATTATAGATACGTGGTACAATTTGGGTAAGGCCTTCTACAACCTGCAGTAATTGGTCCCCATTTTTTAATGGATATTTTTTCAGGAGTGATAGTAAGTCAGCTTTACCTGCAGGAATCTCATATCCGGCTACGCTGGCATAGTGTTGCACAGATTTATCCAGCAGGTAGCTGATATTGATTTTGTGCAAGAGCAAATCCCTGATGCTTGCGTTTTCATTTTTCCAGTTTATTACTTTGGCTCCATCTATTGCATGCATTGCTAATATCTCATCCACCACTAATACATCATTCTCTGGAACGATGCCAATGGAATCACCGGGTAGAAAGGGTACAGTTTCTGCTACCAGTTCAATATGGTATATTTTTTTCGCTGATCCTTCTGCTGTGAGGTTGATATTGGTTTGAACCACTGCGTCGTAATACACTTTACCTGCCGGCTTTTTTGCTGGAACAGGAGCTATTGTTTTTAGTGCAGGGGTTTCTTGTTGGTTCAACTGGCTGATGATACCATCAAACCAATGGTGGGCAGTCTCTTCGTAATCAAGGTCGCATTTTTGTAGGTGGGTGATGCGCTGACCACCTAAATGCGCTAATTGCTTGTCTACATCTTCGCCTGTTTTACAAAACAAAGGATAGGCTGTATCACCTAGTGCGAGCACGCCATATTTCAGTTGTGGCAATTTGAATCCATTCAAATGAATATGGTCATAAAACTTTTGTGCCGCTATCGGTGGTTCTCCATCACCCTGTGTGCTGATGACCGTGATGAAATATTCTTCTTTAGACAGGTCAGCAAGTTTATACTGATCTAATCCTACTAATTTAACAGGAATACCTTTCTTCTTTGCTTTGGCTACAAAATCGGTAGCCAGCTTTTTCGCGTTACCTGTTTCGGTACCGTAAGCGATGGTGAATTTTTTGTGGATGGTAGTATTTGTTGCTACAATTGGTTCAGCAACTAAGCCAGACAAAAATCCATTCACCCAAATCAGTTCTTCTTTACTGAGTTGGTGCACCAATTCGTTTAATATTTTCAGTTTAGGCTCTGCTAACATGTCTTTTTTCAGTTGCTTTTTCTTCTATCTGTGTAAGTCTGCCGGTAAGTGGTTCAAAATAGTGTTCAGTGCCTGGAATATTGGGCAACCATTTGAATTGCTCGTGTAGTGCTACTACTTTACCAATCATAACCAATGTGGGTGAACGAAATATTTGCCCGCTTAGTTGAGTTGCATAATCTTGTAAATCACAAACATGAATTTGTTGTAATGGCGTAGTGGCCTGTTCCAATACTGCCAGCTTCTTGGAACTATCTATGCCATTGGCGATTAGTTGGTCAACTAAAACTGGCAATGTTTCACCAGACATATAAAACACCAAAGTATCATCTGTTTGTGCCAGGTCTTTCCAGGTATTGGCTGCAACGGTATCTGATTTGTAATAAGTCAGCAAACGAACACCTACTGATAATCCTCTTGCTGTTAATGGAATACCTGCATAAGCTGCAGCTCCTAATGCGGCAGTTACACCGGGTACAATCTCATAAGGTATCTGATACTTCACCAATGTTTCCAGTTCATCCAGCACATTGGAGAATATACTTACATCACCGCCTTTCAGGCGAACAACTATTTTATGTTTCACTGCATATTCTACCAATAATTCATTAATGGTTTGTTGTGGAGTAGATATGCCTCTTCTGCACTGTTTCCCTACATAAATAATCTCAGCGTTTGGATTAACATAACTGTTGAGAATCTGGCTGCTAACCAAACGATCTGTAAGCACAACATCAGCTTTTGCTAACCAGCGAACGGTTTTAACCGTTATCAATTCCGGATCACCGGGGCCGGCTGATGCGAGGATTACTTTGCCATAAGTTGGTTGTTTACTCATTGTCTACTTTTTTAGTAGATTATAGTTGTCTAAAAAAAAGAGCCCTTGCTCTCTTAATTTCTCTCCGCGTAAACTCTGCCTCTCATGTTCTCTGCGGTTCCTTTCTTCTGCAGAGTGAGGAATACCACCGCAGAGAACGAGAGATTACAGAGGTTACGCAGAGGGGTTAGAATAATCCTTCTATTGATAAATATCTTTCGCCGGTATCGTAATTGAACGTAAGTATTTTAGAGCCCGCTGGTATTTCTGCCAACTTCTTTGCTACTGCCGCCAGTGAAGCGCCTGATGAAACACCCAACAAAAGGCCTTCTTCTTTTGCTGCCCGTTGTGCATAAGCGAAAGCATCATCTTTGCTTACCTGGATAATTCCATCAAGTATGGCTGTATTTAAAATAGAGGGAACAAAACCTGCGCCAATACCCTGCAATGGGTGTGGCGATGGGGATCCGCCGCTTAATACAGGAGATAATTCCGGTTCTACGGCAAATACTTTCAGTGTTGGAAATTTTGCTTTCAGTATTTCTGCAACGCCTGTAATATGTCCGCCGGTACCAACACCGGTAATGATATAATCTAGTCCATCAGGAAAATCGTTTAGTATTTCCTGTGCCGTTGTTTTTCTGTGCACTTCTGTATTGGCCGGATTATCGAACTGCTGTGGCATCCATGCATTGGGGGTAGACTGGGTTAACTCAGTGGCTTTTTCAATAGCGCCTTTCATGCCTTTCTCACGTGGTGTAAGTACAAATTCAGCCCCATACAAGGCCATCAATCTTCTTCTTTCAATACTCATACTTTCGGGCATCACCAGAATAATCTTATACCCCTTTACTGCTGCTACTAGTGCAAGTCCGATTCCTGTATTACCACTGGTTGGCTCAATGATAACGCTATCTTTATTCAGTAAGCCTTTAGCTTCTGCATCTTCTATCATAGCTAATGCTATCCTGTCTTTGATGCTGTTTCCGGGATTGTTTCTTTCGAGTTTTACCCAAACTTCATGTTTGTCTCCAAACAAACGATTTACGCGCAGATGCGGTGTATTACCGATGGTTGCTAAAATGTTATTTGCTTTCATACGTATTTTTTAAATCACAAAATTTAGTGGTTCAGGAAATGGATCTTTGTCTTTTATTTTTATTTCGCTTTTATGGTAAACAACAGAATTAGGTGCCACACTATGGGTTAACCAGATATTTCCTCCAATGATACTTCCCGCTCCGATAACAGTTTCTCCTCCCAGAATGGTTGCGCCGGAATAAATAATTACATCATCTTCAATCGTAGGGTGCCTCTTGGTACTTGCCAGATCCTTTGCCACATTTAATGCGCCAAGTGTTACTCCCTGGTAAATTTTAACCTGCTCACCTATAACGGTTGTTTCTCCAATTACAATTCCCGTTCCATGGTCTATGGCAAATGAAGCACCAATAGCAGCTCCGGGATGAATATCTATGCCTGTTTTACTATGGGCATATTCCGATAAAAACCTTGGCAGGGTTTTAATGCCCTGTTCATACAGTTGATGCGATAAACGGTATATCGCTGTTGCATAAAAACCTGGATAAGCTACCAGCACTTCTTCAATCGATTGTGCAGCAGGATCGAATTCCAACACTGCTTGTGCATCTTTTATTAATGCATTATAGATGGAAGGCAGCCGGTCGAAAAAAACGGTGGTATGTTCTTTAACCTTTTCTTCCTCCCGTATCAGTTCAAAGAGAATGGCTGAGAAAGTCTGTTTCAGCTCCACATATTCCAATGCGAGTTTATCGGGTGTATTGAATTTCTTCTCATACGATCCGAACAAAAAATTAAACAGCTCATCTATAAATCTTTCTGTAAGTTGTTTATCAGGAAATGGCTGTGCCGATTTCCTGCTCCGCTGAAATAACTCTTCTATAAATACTTGTTCACTCATGGTTTACTATTGAATCATGCATGCACCAACGGTAACATGACTTGTTTCATCTATTAATATGGCACCGCCATTGGTTCTTAAATCCTGGTAAGCATCATAAGCAATAGGGCTTGCGGTTTTGATGGTTACTTTTACAATATCATTGAGGGCCACTGTATCAGGAGAAGCAATTTGTTCCAGAGAGTTCACATCCAGCTTATACGTTACTTCCTTAACTACCGACCGTACCAGCTTACTATTTAATTGCAAAAGGTATTTATTGCCCGGCACCAGTGCTTTATGATCCATCCAGCATAATAGAGCTTCTACTTCATTGGTAACTGCAGGCTGGTGAGTGTTTTGTACGATCAGGTCTCCACGACTGATATCAATATCATCTTCCAAATGAAGTACCACACTTTGCGGTGCAAATGCCTCAGGTACTTCTTTGCCATTGTGTTCAATTGATTTAATCTTAGAGCTGGTACCAGCAGGCAATACAGTTACTGCATCGCCAACCCGGTAAATTCCGCTGTTTATTTTTCCTGCATAGCCACGGTAATCGTGTAGTTCTTCTGTCTGCGGACGAATTACATATTGCACCGGAAAACGTGCTTTTACCAGGTTAATATCTTCTGCTAATTCTACCGTTTCCAGAATACCCAATAAAGATGGACCCTCGTACCAGTTTAGTGCTGCTGTTCTGTCTACAATATTATCTCCGTTCAATGCACTGATGGGAATGTATTGTACATCTTTTAAGCCAAGCTTTTGTGCCACTGCTGCATAATCAATCACAATATTATTGTACACATCTTCAGAGTAGTTTACCAGATCCATTTTATTGATTGCTACTACTACATGCGGAATATTCAATAAAGAGGCGATGATAGAGTGTCGCCTGGTTTGTTCCACCACCCCATGTCTGGCATCGATGAGAATGATGGCGAGGTCCGAGTTTGAGGCACCGGTAACCATATTACGCGTGTATTGAATATGCCCAGGTGCATCAGCAATGATGAACTTGCGTTTAGGGGTAGCAAAATATTTGTAAGCTACGTCAATGGTAATTCCCTGCTCACGCTCGGCTCTCAAACCATCGGTTAAAAGGGCCAGATCTATTTCACCGTCTTCTTTGTTTTTGCTTTGTTTTTCCAATGCTTCCAGGTGATCGATCATGATTGATTTACTATCGTATAATAAGCGACCAATCAAGGTTGATTTACCATCGTCTACACTACCTGCTGTTATAAATCGGAGTAAGTCCATGTTTGTGTTGTTTTAGAAATAACCATTTTTTTTCCTGTCTTCCATTGCCGCTTCGCTCACTTTATCGTCTATACGTGTTTCACCACGTTCACTTGTTTTGGTGGCAGTAATTTCACGAATGATATCATCAATACCCGTAGCGTCTGATTCAACGGCTGCGGTACAGGTCATATCTCCCACTGTACGGTAACGCACACGTTTAGTGACAACGCTGTCAGTATCTTCCAGTTGAATAAATTCTGACACAGCAATCAGTTGTCCTTCATGTTGCAATACGGTACGCTCATGGGCGAAATAGATAGATGGTAGTGAGATGTTTTCTCTGCGTATATAATTCCAGATGTCTAGCTCCGTCCAGTTACTGATGGGAAACACGCGAACATTTTCTCCTTTATTGATTCTGCCATTATAGGTATTCCATAGTTCGGGTCTTTGCAGTTTTGGGTTCCATTGTCCGAATTCATCTCTTACGGAGAATATTCTTTCTTTGGCCCTTGCTTTTTCTTCATCGCGTCTTGCGCCGCCGATGCAGGCATCGAAACCAAATTCTTCAATAGTATCGAGTAGGGTATAGGTTTGCAAGGCATTTCTGCTGGCAAATTTCCCCTTGGGTTCTGTTAACTGTTTTGCTTTGATGGTATCTCCAACATTGCGCACAATCAGTTTCTCTCCGATGGTCTGTGCCAATTCATCCCTAAACTGTAGTGCCTCAGGGAAATTATGTCCTGTATCAATATGTACTAATGGAAAAGGAAACTTACCCGGACGAAAAGCTTTTAATGCCAGATGAACCAGTGTAATGGAGTCTTTCCCTCCGCTGAATAGCAGGGCGGGTTTCTCAAATTGTCCTGCCACCTCACGCATAATATGTATCGCTTCCGACTCAAGCTGATCGAGGTAATCTAATCTATAGGTGCTCATGCTACGGTTGTTTTTTGATCGTTGTGCGAATGCAAGCCGCATTCTTTTTTACTATTGTCTTCCCACCACCAACGTCCGGCCCTGAAATCTTCTCCCGGTTTAATGGCCCTTGTACAGGGTGCGCAACCAATACTTACAAAACCTTTGTCGTGTAATGGATTGTAGGGAATGGCTTTTTGATGGATATATTCTTTTACCTCTTCTGTTGTCCAGTGAAGTAATGGGTGGTATTTAATAAGCTGGTTGGTTTCATCCCATTCAACAGGAGATAGGTCCTGCCTGGCTGCCGAATGTTCTGCCCTTAAGCCTGTAATCCATATTGAATTGCCAGCAAGGGCTTTTTGCAAGGGCACTACTTTCCTTATGTTACAACATGATTTCCTTAACTCAGCAGAATCATAAAATGCATTGGGACCATTTGTTTCAACATAAGCTGCAATTGCATCTGCATCGGGATAATAAGCTTTGATGCTTGTCTGATAAAATTCTAAAGTCCTGCTCCAGGTGCTATAAGTTTCCGGAAATAGTCTACCTGTATCTAGTGTAAATAATGATACAGGCAGGTTATTAGTTTGAATGATATCGGTGATAACCTGATCCTCATAACTAAAGCTGGTAGAAAAGGTAACCTTACCAGGAAATGAATGCACAAATACCCCAATAGCCGATTCAACCGATAAATCCTTTATCTGTTGAATAAGTATTGGTACCTGATTATTATTCAAAACTTCTGTCATACTCATTTCATTTTATTCTTTCTTATTTCCAGCTACAAGCTGCAAGCCACAAGCTTCAAGAAAAGTTGCTTGCAGCATGCAGCTTGTAGCTTGCAACAAAAAAAAGGCACCCTGATGCTCAGTCAGAATGCCTCGTATTACTACAGTTGCTGTGTACATAAAAGAAAACTGACTTATCTCATCCCGCCTTAAGCGGGACTGGATTTGGCACCTTTTTCCACCCGAGGCGGAAGTGGTTGCCAAGGCTTCACAGGGCCAATTCCCTCCGCCTTTCTTGATAAGGATGTATAAGAACGGCTACAAATATAGGGAGATTTTCTAATTCCCTACTATTTTAGTAGACTTAATTGTAAAAGAATTGTCAATTTGGGTGCTGGGTACTAGGTACTAGGTATTAGGTATTAGGTGTTAGGACTAACACCTAGCACCTAGTACCTAGTACCCAGCTCCCTTCTTCCAACTGCAAGAGAAGCTGTATTTTGCAGCATGACACAAATAGATAGTGTACAATTAGAGCAGGTAATACTGCATAAAGTAGGTAACCCTACCCGTGGGGAGGAGCTTAAGCTCTCCGTTAACCCTTTAACACTTAACGATGAAATTGTGAGGGGATTACTTACCAAATATTTTCTTGCTCCCTTCAATGAACACGAACAATACCAGTTTACCCATATCAGCAGTCTAGAGCTGAATGAAGTGTACCAGTATGTGAACGGTATTTTCGATGATCCGAAAAGCTTTGTTTCACAGTCTGCCTTGCTTGCCAGCTTTCTCTACCAGAAAAGCACACATGCACGCGTAAAGGAAGGTGAATTATATGTAACCCGTTTCAGCAATGTGCCCTTCGGAACGGAATACGTAGAAGCCATCGGCTTATTTAAAAGTGAAACCAAAGAAACTTTCCTGAAAGTATTTCCACATGGACAAAGCTGGGAAGTAATAGCAGAAGATGGGGTGAACATCAACAAGCTCGACAAAGGCTGTCTGATCTTTAAAAAGAACCGCGAAGAAGGTTATGTGGTTTGTGTGGTAGATAATACCAATAAACAAGACACCCAATATTGGGTTTCCGATTTTTTACAGGTTGCCAGAACTTCCAATAGCTATCACAATACCAGTGATGCCATTGGTATGTGTAAACTGTTTATCAGTAATGAGCTTACTGAAAAGTTTGATGTAAACAAAAGCGACCAGATAGATTACCTCAACCGCAGCCTTGAATATTTCAGCACCAAAGAATCATTCAGCATGAATGAATTTGCGGAAGAAGTATTACATCACCCTGAAGTAATAGACAGCTTTACCCAATACAAACAACAATATGAAGTTGCCAGGCAGGTTAATATCGAAGATAATTTCGACATTCATTTGGCCGCACTAAAAAAACAACAACGTGTTTTCAAAAGCGTTTTAAAACTAGACAAGAACTTCCATATTTATATCCACGGCCGAAAAGACCTGATTGAAAAAGGTTATGATGAAATGAGCGGCAAGCATTATTATAAGCTGTACTTTGATGAGGAAAGCTAGGTGTTAGGTATTAGGGGTTAGGTGTTAGCAGATGCTAAGAGTGTTCCCTTTCTACTAACCACAGGCCATCCAGCCTCCACAGGCCAGACTAACGCCTAACACCTAACACCTTACAGCGGTCGCAGCTTAATATTCCTAAACGCAACTGGCTTCTGCCAGTCTTGAAGGGCTATATGTCCGCCGGTGTAGGTGCCGAATTCGGGATAGGCTTTAAAATGCGTGGCGGCTACTGCATCTTTCCAGTTTTGTGATTTCAAGTCTTGCTTTGCTGTTAATACCCCATTCAGGTAAAATTCAATAACACCATTTTGTTGTTTAATGATTGACTGGTTCCACTCTCCCGTTTTCTTTTCCGGAACGGCGGCGGCTTCTTTTGTGAATGCATAAAGACTGCCTGGTTTTTTCTCCGGCTTATCAAAATCAACATGCGTTTTTTCGAGTAGCTGGTATTCGGGGCCTGTCATCCAGGAAGCCAGTAGTTCTTTTTTCTCCTGTACATTAATGAATACACCACTATTTCCTCCTTCTCCAATTTTCCATTCGAATTGCAGTTCATAGTTTTCATAAGCGCTATCTGTTACCAGGTCGGTTACTTCAAGCTCTTTTCTTAATTCGGGCACACATTGCAGTTCGCCGTTTTTGGCAATCCAAACTTCAGGTACACCGGTTTTATTGTAGCCATGCCAGCCATTGGTTGTTTTACCATCGAATAATAATATCCAGCCTTGTTTGGTTTCTTCGCTGGTGAGTTTATTCTGAGAAGGGGTACAACTGAAAAACAAGGAGATGAGTAGGGTGTAGGTACAGACAGCTTTCAAAGACATGGTGAAATTTTTCCTGAATGTATGATTTAATTTATGGAAGTAAGTAAATCTCCGCCTTTGTTGGTCGCCTGACCAACAAACTAGCTTGACAAACAAACAGCAGGTTCAATTGCAATAATTTATTTTGCCACAGATTCACAGATTATGAACGATTAATCTGTGAATCTGTGGCTAAAAATAATCTCCGCCTGTAAACCAAAATTTTATGATTACGCTACCCTTAATTGATCCTGTTATCAACCGTCTTTACCCCCCATGCTGCCAGCAATAACCATTGCTTTTTGCTTTCCGCTTGCACTGTGCTCCTTTTTTGGTGATTCCCTGGCAACGACCATTTTCTGTAATTGTGCCGGTATTGGCCTGGTCGCCTGAGATGGCAGTTTTGGTATGTGTTAAAGAATCTACTCTTCGCTCGAGGCGTGTAACACGCTGGTTCAGTTCATTTGTTTTGCTATCCGTATCAGTGCAAGAACAGCAGATGATAAACAGTAAGATAGCAGCAAGAACTTTCATAGCAAATTGTTATCGGTTGGTTAGACTTTGGGTTTGCGATTTGGCTGATGTGTCCACAACTGCATTATTTTTTCGAAGGTATGTGTCAAACATGTATTGTGAAAGCACTTTTAAATTGCGGGTAATATCTAAAGGATAATTGCCTCCTTCTGTGTAACACTCAATATCATTATTATTTTTTATGTAGTATAATTTTCCGACGGACCATTCCGTTATTGTGTCTTTACGCGTGATCCTTCTAAAGCTCTTTATCTTTTCCGTATTTAACGGAACTAACAAGCCCTTTCCATTTTCATTACAGGATACCGGTTCGTAGTGATCTCCTGCCCAATACATGCATCCGGTGTTAGTGTTTGTTTCGTTTTTTCCAATCATATACCCTCCCCCCAATAGTGTTGCAAGAACCAAGCTGATTGTAACAGCTATTATTAATCTCCTCTTCTTAATGCCTGGGCCTTGACCTGAAACTGTAATAGGATGTTCTTCGGTCTTTGTAGGTGGTTCGCTTGATGTCTCTTGAAGTATACTTTCTGATCCTTTTGTTGTCGCATCAGGAGGTATTACTTCAAAATCTGTTTCGCCCTGACTCAACTGTCCGAACTTTTCATCATTGTTATCCGCTATCTGACTAACAGAGTTAATGGTTACGTCTTTGTTTCGAAATGCTATCTGGGCCTGACTTAGAGGTCTTGGCTTGAAATCAATTAACCAAGCCAGCAATTCAACATTTGCAGAAGATGGGCTTTGCACTTCTTTTTTAAGAAGCTTTTGAATGGACTTGAATTTACCAAGGGGATGCCATTCAATAAGATTACCATAATCCTTTCCTTCCGGCAGTATACCAAAAAATGCTCTTAAAGCACTTTCTTCTATCCTTTCCCCCCTTTCTAATCTTTCAGTATAAACATTAATACACTCCTGCTTAATATTAGCGGCTGTCGGATGCATTAATAAATGAGAAAGCTGATTGGCATTTCGCTTTTCTTCATAAGCTTTTAATACCAGGTTAGTATAGTCTATAAACAGGAACGACATAGGGAGTTATCTCGGGTTAAGATAAACAATAACCGGAATTTTTGGAATTACCGGATCAAAATAAGCTCCTATCTATCGTTATGCTTTACGGTTTCCCGGAATTTCCGGAATCATCGGAATTATTGGAATCCAATACAGTAAAGGCTTTTAGCCCATCCTAAGTTTGCATTGTGATCGTTTGGTACGTGTAACAACAAAGCAAATGATCTGTTGAGTGCCGAGATCGCGGCGAGGTTGGCAAGGATGGGAAGTTGCTAACCAAACCGCGATCAAAGCCCCTCCTTCCCATCGTAAGAAGCGCTTCTTACAAAACAGTCTCTGCCAGGATCGCAACCCGGTACGGGCAATCATTTTTCAAATTTTAAAACATTCAACAATGCTGGAACTATTAATATGGTTGGCTTCATTCTTATGCTTTAACCCAACCCATACTGCCGAAAATCACGGCAACTGCAAGAAAGTACATAACACAACCGTTTCTACTTTCGATGATACCGGTGGAGAAACAGGAAGTAACCCCAAACCACCATCACCTCCGCCTCCACCACCTCCCTCCGGGAACTAATGGCTGGCAAAAAAGGGTAGAAGTTTTTCTACCCTTTTTTATACATTTAAGAAAAAAATAATTCTTGAATTTACCTAAAAGCTTTTGGTTTACCATTATCACCATGTTTTCATTGAGCTGCGGTATCAAGAAAGATAATACTGCCCGCAAGTATACAGACTACAACATGGGCAACTGGTACAATGACCAGGGAAAACTGGATTCTGCCTTCCTCATGTACAACAATTATGTTGCTAATGCCGATGATACCCTCAATAAAGGAACTGCTTACAGGTACATGGGCGACATGCTGTGGGAAGCTGGTGACCTGCATGGTGCCGAAGAAAGTGCCACAGGTGCCATAAAAACGCTCGACCCATTTAATAAATCCCATTCCACTGAACTTTGTTATACCTATCGCCTATTGGGCAATATAAATGTTGATCTTCAACACTATGATGATGCCATCAACATGTATAATAAAGCTATGCAGTTTGCAACAGACGATAGCTTTCCACTTGAATTGATGAATGATAAAGCAGTTGCCTTTCGAAAAAAAGGTGCACATACCAAAGCCATTGCTGTGTATGACTCCATCATTCAACTAAAACCTGCTAACCTCTCACTGCTTGCCAGGGTGCTGGATAACAGGGCTACAACAATGTGGCAACTTAACCCCAGCTATCCGGTACTTCCGTCATTCTGGAAGGCCCTGCAAATACGCACCGATAGCCAATACCTCCGCGGCTTAAATGCCAGCTATGCCCATCTGGCTGATTACTATGCAAACATTAAACCTGATTCTGCCCTTTGGTATGCCCGCAAAATGTTTCAGCAGGCACAGATTATTCAAAGTCCTGCAGACAGACTCGAAGCAATTGATAAACTCATTAAGCTCGACAATGCTGTCGCTTCTAAGAAATGGTACAATGAATTTAAAATGCTGAACGACAGCCTGCAGCTTTCTAGAGATACAACCCGAAGCCGCTTTGCCCTCATAAGATACGATTCACAAAAAAGCAAAGCAGATAACCTCGAACTAAAAGCCAGGTTTATTACCCAACGCACCTGGATGTATGGATTGGCCGCCCTTGCTGCAATTATCATAACCCTACTATGGAGCTGGTATAATAAACGCAAACGTCGCATTAAACAGGAAGCAGAGCTCTCCATCAGAGACGCCAAATTAAAAACCTCTCAAAAAGTACATGATGTAGTGGCTAACGGACTTTACAGTCTTATGAACGAACTGGAGCACAGCGACAATATTGAAAAAGACCCTTTTCTTACAAGAATGGAAGACCTGTATGAAAAATCGAGGGATATATCAAAAGAAGAACTTGTTTACACCGATGATGCAGATTATGATAAACAAATTCACCGCCTGCTGAATGAATTTACCAATGAGCAAACCAATGTATTTGTAGTAGGTAACCAGCCTGTATTCTGGAACAAAGTAACCGGCAGGCAAAAAAGTCAACTGTTATTGGTGCTCCGCGAAATAATGACCAATATGAAAAAACACAGCGGTGCCGCCAATGTGGTTATAAAATTTAAAGAAGATAACCACAACGGAACCATCAACTATAGCGACGATGGAAAAGGATTTCCCGCAGATATTAATTATGGCAATGGATTAAACAATACGGTTAACCGTATTCAGTCATTAAACGGGGATATTATTTTTGGAAAAAGCGAGAAAGGGGGAGCATCTATTGCCATTCGCTTTCCGCTTCAATCCAGCTCAGTATGATTGATAAAGTTATTATAGCCGAAGACCAGGAGTTTGCCAACCTTTCGGTTCAGAAGACCTTGGGCGACCTAAAGGTTAATCAGTACGATTACGCATTTTACTGCGACGAAGCTTTTACCAAAATCCAACTGGCCAAACAAAAAGGTATTCCCTACGACCTGCTCATCACCGATCTCTCTTTTGAAGATGATGGAACGGCTCAAAATTTAAAAGACGGTATTGAACTTATTCGGGCAGTTCGGGCTATACAGCCTGATATCCTTATCCTTATTTTATCGGGTCAACATCGCCCGACAGATATACATGATCTCTTCGAAAACAATGAAATAGATGCCTATGTACGCAAGGCCCGGCATGATGTTAAGGAACTTAAAGCAGCCATGCAGGCACTTTCAAAAAGACAACGATACTATCCCAGGTCGTTGGCCCAACAGGTGAAGCAATCGAACACTTACGAATTCACAGATTTTGATATCACCATCATCCGCTTACTCAATGAAGGGTACCAGCAAAAAGAAATACCCGATTATCTCAAAGAACACAACATCAAACCCTCCAGTCTCAGCAGCATTGAAAAACGCCTTAACCAAATTAGAGATGAGCTGGGCTTTTTGAATAACCAGCAGCTCATGGTGTTTTGCAATAATGCTGGGTTGTTGTAGGGGTTAGGGTTAGCCATTAGCTGTTAGCATTTAGCCTTTAGCTATTCCAAACGTTTAATAAATAATGGCTAACAGCTAAAGGCTAAATGCTAATGGCTATATCTCCCCTTACGGTTTGCCGTAAAATAAAATGCAACCTGCCTATTAGTTTTGGATTGAGCCTGTTCTCTTCAACCAAAACGAATAATATGCTTACTGCATTAAAACAACAAAAGCTTCTCCAATCATTAAAAGCTTATCGTAAAGATTTTTTAGATGGCAATATCACGGAGCTTGATGAATCGGGGACCCGCATCATGATCAACCGTTTTCTTTCAGATGTATTGGGTTATAAGCAGCTCGAAGAAATAAAAACAGAATACATGATCAAGGGCACTTATGCCGATTATGTAATTCAGGTAAATAAAACCAGGCATTTTCTGGTAGAAGTAAAGGCCCTTTCTTTCCAGCTCTCCGAAAAACATTTAAGGCAAACCGTTAACTATGGTGCTAATGAGGGTATTGAATATGCGCTACTCACCAATGGAAAGAACTTTGAGTTTTATAAGATCATCTTTGAGCAACCTATTTCCTCCCGCCTGATATTCGCCTTAGACCTGAGTGATGCCAGCACTTTAAAAAATGCTGCCGATCACCTACAGCACCTGCACAAGGAAAGCGTGGTGAAAAACTTATTTAAACCACTCTGGAATAAATGTGAAGCAACAGACCCTTACAATATTGCAGGTATCATTTGCTCCGAACCTGTGTTACAATGCATTAAGAAACTCATTAAAACAAGATACAATGAAAAATGTGATGCCGATATCATACTGGGGTCTGTACATAAAATTTTGACGGATAAGATGGATGTGGGGTTGATAAAGCCGTTTAAGGCGGCAAAGGTGAGGGTAAAAAAAGAGAAGAAAGAGGAGTTAGATAAAAAGCTTGAACTACCTGTTATTTCTGGAGAATAGGTTATCAAATAATTCAATTGTAAATACTATTTATAAAATGTTAGAACAAACAATAAACGAGCAACAAACAAAAGCCGACAATTCTGAAAAAATCACCTATACCCAACTTGGTTTCCGGTCGGCTCAAAAATCACAGTCAAACCCTGAAGCGGTAGAAGGTTATCTTGAAATTGTCTATGACAAATTTTTAGAAGACCAGAAGTTGGATGAAAGGGGAATAAAAGACAGGATATCAAAATTAAGAGCAGATGTACAACAAGATAAGGCAAGAAAGCAAGAACTTATTGCCAATTCAAATGCAAGCAAACGGAATAAGGAAGATAAAGAAAAAGAAATAGAAGAACTAGAACTTGAAAAAATTGATGTACGAAACGGAGATAACGAAGCTGGTAGCACTGCACCGTTTGTCATTGGTGCTTTTATTACAATATTACTTACGCTTTATTTGTTTGTATTTTATTCCTCGTCAGGATACTCCGCGTTTTATGGTATCAAACCAGGAAGTCTTGGATTTATAAACCCAAATGTCTTCGCAGATGCAACAAATAAAGGAGGTGGTGTAATTTCATTAATTATATTATTTCCAGTTATTTTTCTAGGTCTTGGGTTTCTAATTCATGATTCTCTCGAAAAAAATAAAAAACTAGTCAGTGAAAAAAAATCTAAGCGATTTGGGCTGATTTTTACCTTACTTCTGATTACGCTGATTGCAGATTCTTTTATTGGCTATAAAATTTCCGAAGGGGTTCATACAAATGAATTTAATGCAGGCAGAACAAATGAACTCTGGAAATTTAATATGATCTTTTTTGACATTAATTTTTATCTGGTACTTATTCTCGGCTTTGTTGTTTATGTGATATGGGGTTTCTTATTGCATTATGTATTAAGCCATCCATATTTGAAAACAGAAAGTGAAAAAGTGAAACTGCTGATCGAGAATCTGAACAGCAAAATCTCAGAAAGACGCAATGACCTTTCAGAGATCGTTGCAAAAATTCATAAACTGGAAAGTGAAATCATAACTATTGATGATAATGTGGAAGCAAAGCAAAAAGATATTATCGGTTATGAAAACGGCGTTATTCCGGTAAATATTGCTTCATTAAGAGGCTCTGTTGGTGAATTTATGGGAGGCTGGCAAAACTATACATATGGAAATTTTTCGCAAATAAGGGCAAAAAATTTCGTAGATGACGCTATTAAAAATCAAAATAAGTGGTTAAGTAATAAAATTGACAGTATAAATATTGAGACTAAATAATGGAGCAGCTTCAACAAATTAAAAGAAAAAAGAAAGACAGAAAGCCCATTTATATTCTTTTGGCATTTCTGTTACTATTTATTGTATTCATTTATTTCATTACAAAACCCTCATTACAAAATAAAGTTATAAATCAAATCCAAGCTTGCAGTAATGTGAATGACGTAAAATCTCTTTTTGAACGGTATAAATTCGAACTTTTAGAAAGCGATGACAATGGTAATAAGATTGTATCTATTGAGTTTCAGGATGCGGTTCGGAACAAATTAAATTCGTTCAATCTCAAAGATAAAGAAGTTGAAGATTGTTTAGCATGGCTTCCCCCATCAAAAAAGAGTATGAACGTTATTGTAATACCTGATCTGTCAAGACGTATCACTGATAGCATAAATAATCCCAAACAAATTGAAAACGATCTATTTGTGTTGAATACTATTTGGCATTCTTTTATGGATTTTTCCAAATTGAGGCAGGACACCAAAGACTATTTGATGGTAGACGTAACTGATATTGATCAAGCTAAAGGGCAGTTTAATAGAGTAGCTGATAAGTTGAGGTTCGACCTCTCCTTGCATAAAGGAAAAAGTAATCGCCTGTACTTTACGGAAGATAAAACTAAACAGTTTGAAAGTGCTGTGGTTGAAATGTACAATTCTGCAAAGCAAAAACCTTTGGGTGCCGATTACCTATTCTACTTTAAAAGATACCTGGTTAATCGCATCAAAAAATCTACGCTGTTTGAAAGCTATGTTAATAAGATAATAATTATAACAGATGGTTATTTAGAAGCAGGACATAGAACTGATACAAAACTTACCCCCTCGCTTTATAAATCAGTTGCAATTGGAAACATTAAAGATGTGATTACAATATCAGGTTTAGGCATACCAAAAGTGTCAATTGATCTGTCGAATACAGATGTTTTGGTTTGTGAAGTAAATGAAAGACGATCAGGTAAAACTAAAGATTTTGAGATTTTAAAAGCCTATTGGGAAGACTGGTTAAACCGACTTGGAACTAATAAAGTTTCTTTTATTCAGCGAGAACAAGCTAATGGTATTACAAAAACGCAAGTAGAGGCTTTTTTAAAAAATTAGTATTGTAGTAGTTGATAAATGATAAATGAGTAAGCTGTCCATTTTAATTATGATATGCCTATTGGGTTGCAACGACAGTGATAAAGTGTATCTATGTAATGGCCCGCAATCAAAAGCTTATCATAAATCAAGCCAGTGCGAAGGGTTACAAAAATGCAGTACTGCTATTGAAGCGGTGAATATTGCTACTGCAAAAGAAAGACATAGGAAAGCATGTGGGTATTGTTATTAAAATGAAGAAACTATATTAGGAAAATATCCAAAGAATACAAGTGTCTATTATAATAAAGCGGTACGGAACAACCAGTGGCTTTTAGACTTTGCATCTATTATTTGCCTGAAAAGGTATATTAAATATGATATTACATTAATATCTAATATTCGCGTCTTTTATTCGAAATCACTAAATTTGGTAAATCTGTATAATATTATGTAAAATACCATGGCTGCCACATATTCGTATATTGACTTATTCGCAGGTTGCGGAGGGCTCTCCCTTGGCCTACATAACGCAGGATGGAAGGGTCTATTTGCTATAGAAAAAAGTAAAGATGCATTTGATACCCTCGAGCATAACCTAATCAATAATAAAAAGCACTTCAACTGGCCTGATTGGTTACCCAAGCAAAAACACGATATTAATCAAGTATTAAGCGACTATAAGGAGCAATTAATTGCGTTACGTGGTAAGGTAGATCTCGTGGCTGGAGGGCCGCCGTGTCAAGGGTTTTCTATTGCTGGCAGGCGTAATGAAGACGATGTGCGTAATGGTTTAATTCGCTCTTATTTAACCTTCATACTGTATACTCGCCCTAAAGTTATTTTTTTTGAAAATGTAAAAGGCTTCACCCTCGAATTTAAGAAGAACAAAACCGAGATGAAGAAAGTTGCAAGGGCTAGGGGTATTGCTTATTCAGAATTTGTAGTGAGTATACTAAAACGAATTGGGTATAACGTGGAGGGAAGGATGGTCGATTTCTCAAAGTATGGTGTCCCTCAAAAAAGGACTAGGTTTATACTGGTAGGCATTAGGACAGATATTGCAGAATCAAAAGAAGTAAATGCAAAGGCTTTTTTTAAAAGAATAACAGCTCATAAAAAGCAGTTTTTAGTAAGTAAAAATCTTCCTCAAAACCCTAAACTTAAAGATGCCATTTCAGACCTATTTAAAAAAAATGGGGTAAAACCTACTCCTGATAGGGGTAAAAAGTTTTCGAGCGGCAAATATGTAGAGCCGCAATCTGCCTACCAAGTGTATTTGAGAGCAGGCTACAAAAATGAAATACCAAATAGCCATAGTTTTCCTAATCACAGGCCTGATATTATTGAGAAATTTGAGTCATTCTTAAAAGAGCCTCAAGGGAAAAATCTACATGCAGACTTTAAAAAAGCCTTAAATATTAATAAACATGTAATTATTCCATTGGCGGCTCAAAAGCCCGCTCCAACAATTACTACTTTGCCTGATGATTATATTCACTACAAAGAACCCCGTATCCTAACAGTTAGGGAGTATGCTCGTATCCAAAGTTTTCCAGATTGGTATGAGTTCCGAGGTAAATATACTACAGGCGGCAAGCAGCGTGTAAAAGAAGTCCCTCGTTATACTCAAATTGGTAACGCTATTCCTCCTTTATTTGGCGAACAAAGCGGTATCGCATTAAAATCTTTAATAAAATAGATGAGCAAAGCTAGCTTTCGAACAAATGCCTTATTAAAAAGCATTATTGGTAAAGATTTAATAACAGATGATAATCTTGCTGTATTAGAGCTAGTTAAAAATTCATTTGATGCAGGTTCTAAAAGTGTTGATATAGTCTTCGAGAATATCCAAAAAAATGATGACTCAAAAAAATTAAAAAAACCTACTGAAAAATCTTCTAAGCTAATTATACAAGATAAAGGCATTGGAATGTCTGAATCTGATTTGGAAGATAAGTGGCTGAATATTGCATACTCCGAAAAAAAAGAAAAAAAAGAAGATTTTGGTCGTGTACTAGCAGGAAATAAAGGAGTTGGTCGATTTTCTTGTGATAGGCTCGGCCGTTTTCTAACTATTTATACTCGAAAAAAAGGCAAGCCATATAATAAGCTATTCATTGATTGGAGTGTATTTGAAGTGGACCCTAAAATTGACTTCAATATACAGGATGTTGAATTTGATATTGACGACCTGTCAGAGAAGGAGTTTGTAGAACAAACAGGTTACAATGGTTTTGTTAATGGTACAATACTCGAAATATCCTGTTTGCGAGAATATTGGCAACCAGATAAAGTACTAAGTTTAAAACGTCAATTAGAGCGGCTCATAAATCCAAACCAAGCGTTTAAGAAAAATCAATTTGGAGTAAAAATTACTGCGAATGATTTTTTACAACAAGACAAGGGACAGGAAGAATATAACAAAATCAATGGCCCTGTTAAAAATAGGATTTTTGAAAATCTCGATTTTAAAAGTACAAGTATTCACGCATCTATTGATTCAAATGGCGAATACATTACTACAACACTACAAGATAGGGGTAATGAGGTCTTTCTACTAAAAGAGAAGAATCCTTTTGGTGCCTTAAATAACATTGATATTACCATCTTTTATTTAAGTACATATGCCAAAGCTTACTTTACGAGGCAAACAGGAATTAAATCAGTAAACTTTGGTTCGATATTTCTATTTATTAATGGTTTCAGGATACCACCCTACGGGGATGAGGGGGATGATTGGTTAGGTATTGAAATGAGAAAAGGGCAAGGGCATAGTCGATATTTAGGAACTAGAGAAATTGTAGGAAGGATAGAAATATTTGATGAAAATGAAAAATTTAAAATCATTTCCAATAGGTCGGGAGTCGTTAACAATACGGCCTTTGATCAGCTTACTAAATCTGAACATCCATTTGGATTTTATTATAAAACCTTTAGAAGGTTGGAAAGGTTTGTAGTAGAAGGTATAAAATGGGATAGTACACCAGTTGATTCGAATATTATTGAAAAAGAAGTTTATGATAAGAAATGGGATGAATCAAAGGAGAAGTATGTTGAGGATTCCCTTGATAGGAACAAGCGAGTTCTTTCAGTAGTCAAAAATATTATAGATGCCAAAAAAGGCGACATTATTTCCTTAAAAATTAATGATGATTTCGTTAAGCAAATCATCATTGAGCAAAGTGAGAGGGCAAAAGCAGAGCTTGAAAATGTCTTAAACACATTAAAAGAAAAATCAGACGACATAGATCCTAGTGTTCTTGAAGAAGTGCTTTCTAATCTATCACGAAATTCAAAAGTTTTAAATAACTTTTCGAGTATCCTAGAAAATTATTCCAAAGCAAATGAAAGTGAAATTAAAGGACTTAAGAATATACAGAATGCACTTGATTCAAAGTATGCCGAGTTATTAAAAGAAAAAACAGATTTAGAAAAACAACTTAAAGAAGAACAAGAAGCTAAGGAAAAAGAAAGGAAAGAGAAAGAAGATGCTGAAAGAGAGCTTGAGCTTGAGAGGGAAAAAAATACATATTTAAGAACATCTTCAAGAAGCTTGAGTGAAGATGCAAAAGGATTGGTTCATAATATAAAAATTACTTCAAAAAAGATAAGCACAAACGTAGATAACTTATACGATAAGATATTGAATGGGTCTATTAAGAATAACGAGATCTTACGATCATTAGGGATTATTAAATTTCAAGCTGAGAAGGCCTTAAAAGTAAGTAACCTTATAACAAGAGCAAATTTCAATACTGATAAAAACGAGCAGGTCATTGATATTGTCAAGTACATTCACCAATATATAGATATTTATTCGGACATATATGCCGAAAGTGAATTAGAGTTTACGGTAAATAGTGATGAGGCTTCGTTAACTAAGAAATTAAGCGTACTTGACGTATCACTAATTCTTGACGACTTGATTTCGAATGCTGAAAAAGCAGGAGCATCAAAGGTTTTGATTGAAATGAACAATCCAAAGAATAACACGCTATTGATCCAGTTTTCAGATAACGGACGAGGAGTTCAAAAGAAATTTTTAGATAACCCAGATAAGATATTTGAATTAGGTATTACTACTACAGACGGGTCTGGTATTGGATTGAATTCAGTAAGAACTGCTTTGAAATCACTTAAAGGAACAATAGAATTTGTAGGAAACAACGTTGGAGGATTAAAAGGAGCTTGTTTTGAAATTTTAATTAACTAGTGATGGTGGTAAAGAAATGTATTATCATAGATAACGACGATCAATCTGATGAGATAATCAAACTCAAGCGTGATGCTCAAAAAACAGGCATTACTATTGAATGTGAACAGTTTAATGTAGGGAGTGCGGCTGAAGGTGAATTGTTAACAAATGGCAATATTGATATAAGTAAAGTTGTCGCAGAGTATAAAAGAAGGTTTAAAGGGCAGACTTTTGATCTTGCTGCTTTTGACTGGGATCTCAATGATGATCATATCAACGGAGTAGAATTAATAAGATTACTACCGCATCATAAAATACTGAAGTCTACACCGAAGCTATTGTACTCAGGCTTATTAGAGGAAAAGCTAGCGGCCAAAATTGATGACTTTAAGAATGGTAAGCTTGATAGAAAGGGCTTAATTAACATTATCAAGACCCTCATAAGAGCAGATATCAAAGACTTTGTTGGAAGAGAAAATTATGAAACCGATATTATTAAAGTTTTGAAAGCAACGGATGACACTTTGGATCTGATAATTGAGAACGAACTTGAAAAATTTCCTAATCTTAAATTTTCAAATAAGTTTGTTAACGCAAGTTTCAGTGGTAAAACTTTTCAAGAAATAGCAGGAATGCTAGAGGAACATGATCATTTACGAAACGATTTCAAAAAAGAAATTGTTCAACAGGTTATAGCTCATCTAACTGAAAGCATATAAATGATAGCTAAACCAATTTTAATTGTCCATCCAAATGATAAAACCACTTCATTTCTTGACAAAGTCAAAAGTCACTTACTTGGAAAATTTGGAGACAAAATTCATCACTTCAATATCCAACCCAATGATGAATCCCATCAACAATGTTTAGATAGGATAAAGGCGAATAATGAAAAAGGGGTTGTAATTTTTTTTGGACATGGACGAACGACAAAACTTTACGGAAGTAAAGGAGATTTATACGCAAATAAGGAGTTTGTAAGCCAAGAGGCAATAGCCGAACAGCCGGATAGGTATTATTATAACGATAATTTTATTAATCAAGATAATATAGACGTTTTTGATGGAAAGAAAGTGTTTTGTTTAGCTTGTAATTCAAATGATAAAATCTCAAGCTATGCTTTGGATAAAGGGGTTAAAACTTTTCTTGGTTTTGGGAACATCCCTACTTCTGTATCGGAGTTTCAAGATGATGGATTCCCTACTGTTAATAACGATATTGTCAGGTTAATGAAAACTGAGTTGAACTATATTATTAAACGCAGTCTTGAATTAGGCATTGATAATAACTATAATTTCAGCCAGCTCAAAGAGATTATTCATTTCATAACTAATCAACGAATAGCTCATTACTTACGGGGAGATAAAACAGTGGCTGGAAGACACTTACTAACAGATTATTTATACCAACTGAAGATGGATATAAAAATACTAGGTGACAATAAATTGCCTTTATTACAATAATGGAATTTTTATTTAAACAAGGCTTAGAATACGATCGTCAGGAGCTATTAAGCTTTATAGGAAGCAAGCAAAATCAATCGGGTATTATCTGGGGCGATAAAGAACCAGGATGCGTAATTGTCACTTCTGGCGGAAAGCATAGTGATAGTGCAGGGTATGGCGATATAGAGAACCCTGATGGTACATGGAACTATATTGGACAAGGCTCAACAGGCAACCAGAGCGTAAACAATTATGCAAATGCCCTGCTTATAAATGAAAAGCGTGATGTTTTGTTATTTGTAACCAGGGAACCTTCTTCTAAAGAACAAAGAGAAAGAGGCAATAAACGAAAGCGATATACATTTAAAGGTATTTACAAAGTATTGTCTTATGGTTTCAATTCTCCTAAAGAGGGGAAAAGAGCAGGAGATAAGTTATTAGTTTTCCACCTAATTCCTGCGGCTAATATTTATGAAAGTAACCTTGAGCTTACTGGCTTACAATCCCCTAATTTTCTTATCGATCTTAGAAAGAAAATTTTAACTGATGAACAAAAATCAGTAGCAGGAAAGTCATTAAGTGTTACAGAATATAAAGCTCGAAGTGCGCAAGTTAAAAAATATGCACTTTTAAGAGCAAATGGAATATGTGAGCTTTGTGGGAAAAACGCACCATTTATATCTAGTAGCAATTATCCTTTTTTAGAAGTGCATCATATATACAGTTTAGTCGATGATGGTCCTGATTTGCCTTCAAATGTTTCTGCTATTTGTCCCAATTGTCATAGGGAAGCACACTTTGGATACAATCGACATGAAATCCGTACAAAGTTGGCCAGTATCATTAAAAAGAAAGAGTTGGAAGATTTATAACCTCTTTCTTCTACAAGAATTAACCTAGCTTACCTATAGTCGGCTTTTTCTCTATTGGTGTGTTTGTATATTCAAAGAAGCCCTTGTTAGACTTTATCAGGTATTGACCAATCCTGGGATAGCCCCTACTTAAAGCAATACTTTCTAGGCCATGTACAGAAGAACATAAGTATCCAATTATTTCTTCGTTTTGGTTGTTGACTTCGTCGTAAGGAAGATATGTCCAACCAAGGTTTGTAAAAGCAAACCACCCCCTATTTGCTACGCATATACTTGTAATTAAAGGGTCACTATTCCATAATGGGTCTATCTTTTTGTAAGCGTTTAGAAAATAATCTTTGAAATCGGATTTTGCACTGCACTCAAAAGCAAAAAACTCATATTTGACTTGTGTATACACATGTGATTTTGGTGTACCGAAATCGTCAAAGTACCCGCTTGTCATTAGTAAGTTATCTTCTAAATACTTACATTTTTTGTATGTTGATGCTAATGTTTGTTTAGTTAAAGTCGATTTAATTTCAATGCACTTTAGCACGGATTCTATTGGATACACTTTTATTTTTTCTTCTTTTTGAAAGAAAAATGGAGGCAGTATTGAATTTGAATAGATTAATAAATCTATTTCCGTAGACTTTGTCCCTTTATAATCAGTTACCTTTCCTGAACCGATTGAATACTCTTTATTCAAAAATGGAGAAAGCAAATTACTAATAAAGCTCTCTTTCAATTGGCCTATCAAGCCTGGATGTTTAATGCTACTTAACGTTTTAGCATCTGATAAGACCTTTCTTATTTTATTCTGCAACAATGTCCTAGCATATTCATTCATAGATACATTTTTGAACTATTAGAAGCACCTTTTATGAAGGGTAATGTTATTGCAGAGTTTTATTCAAGGATTTTATATACGATGACTTCGTTACATGAAAGATAGTAACGGATACTACGCTGAATGTTTTGTGTGTTGGCTTTGTGAAGAAGTAAGAGCGAATAGTCCGACAACCAGGAATGAGTCTAACTATTATTTTGTCTCAATCAACTTTTCCAACCTTCCCATCATCTCATCCTTCTCTTTCAGCATCCTCTCATACAATGCAATCTTTTCTTCATGAAGTTGAATAATCCTGTCGATAGGGCTGAAATTGCATTGATAATTCATAGCAACAGGCGATGCTACCGCATTATCCTTAAAATCAGTAAATGTATTTGTAACAATATTTACTACCTGTTCCTCATCAAAATTCTGTATCGCCTCCACCGGTATTTTCAATGCAGCAGAAATTTGTTGCAGCAGGGGAGCATCAATGGTTTCCTTTTGTTCGAGCAGTGATATTTTTTGTTGGTTCCAGTCATCTCCAAGTTCAAGAGCCAGCACATCTTGCTTAATACCCAGCATTTCACGAAATCTTTTAACGTTGCGCCCCTCGTGCACTTTATGGTTCGTTTTAGTATTGTGTAGCATATAAAAGTTTCAGGTTACAATAAATGGAAAATTACAATATTTATCCGGCAATAAAAATGTAAAATACATATAACAACCCGTAAAATACAAGATAGCCCGGTAGGATACAACGGCTGCGTAGTGGTTCTTTGCTGCATAAAATTTTCCCTATGATAACAGCAAAAAAAAGACGACTCACTGTATGCAATAAAGGCTTTATTCGCCAACCCAGCAATTGTGTATACTTCCCCAGCATACTGCTATGTGGTAAATGGCTGCGAGATGCTGGTTTTAAGGCTGGTCATACAATCGACATTACTTGTGAGAATGATAAGATCATTATCAGAAAATCAGAACTGCAAAGGTTTGATGTAAAGTAAGCACATAGCTTTTTCACATTGCAACGGTTTCCCGTAAAATTTCCTGTTTTATGATTTTTATTTTCGACTGGCTGATTCAGAGAGAAGGTTCCCACTCTCATCTTTTGGGAACAACTTAATTAGAATAACAATGCCAGTAGGAACAACAGCTAAAACCGGTGAAAAGTGTCCGGAAAGTGGAATTTGGAAAGTACAAGGTACTCCTAGTACAACGGCCCCTATTGCTAAGGGTAACACCATGCCTCCTTATGATGGGAAAGCCGTTACTTGGATACTTATTCAATTAGCTTGATGAAAAAAGGACCTTTCATGTTCAACGATAAGAGGTCAATCTCTTAATTGACCTCTTATCTTTTCTAACGCTCGTTTACTATATTACATTATATGGAAATGATCCTATACCTTATCCTCGGCATCACAATCGGCACCTTCATCGGCTGGTTACTTGCAAAATCAAAATCCCGCACCGAATGGGAACAAAAAAGCGCAGCCACCCAGCAACAGCTTGCAGCATCTGGTGCATCGCTTGCAGGTGCTAAGGCAGAGCTGGTAGCAGCTAATAAACTGATAGCAGATAAACAACAAGCGTTAGAAACCCTGAAAGCAGAACTGCAATCAATAAAACATGAGTTTACAACTGTATCTCAACGGCTTGCCACACAAACTGCCAACAACGAAGCCCTGCAGGAGAAACTCAGCACGCAGAAAGAAGAAATGGCAGCCCTGAACAAGAAATTCAACACCGAATTTGAAAATATTGCCAACCGCATACTGGAAACAAAAACAGAAAAATTTACTGAGCTCAATAAAACAAACCTAAACTCCATTCTTGAACCGCTAGGAAAAAACATCACCGAGTTTAAATCAAAAGTGGAAGAAGTATACCAAAAAGAATCGCAGCAGCGTTTCTCTTTGGGTGAAAAAGTAAAAGAACTTGCTGAATTGAATAAAAAAATAAGTGAAGAAGCGAATAACCTTACCCGTGCTTTAAAATCAGAATCGAAAACCCAGGGCGGTTGGGGTGAAATGATATTGGAAAATATACTGGAACGGTCGGGACTCGTAAAAGACCGTGAGTACTTTATGGAACACCAGTTATATGATGAGCAGGGTAACCCTCTACGTTCAGATGCAGAAGATAAAAAGATGCGTCCCGATGCGGTGATCAAATACCCCGACAATCGCCACGTAATCATAGACTCCAAAGTATCACTCAATGCCTTTACCCGCTGTGTTGATGCAACAGACGAAGCTACCCGCTTAAATGAGTTGAATGAACATGTTGCTTCACTAAAAAGACATATCAACAATCTTAGCGCTAAGGGATATGATGACTATAACAAAACACTTGATTTTGTGATGATGTTTGTTCCGAGTGAACCGGCTTATATAGCAGCATTACAGGCCGACCCAGAACTGTGGAATTATGCTTACGATAAAAGAATATTGTTATTAAGCCCCACCAACCTCATCACATCGTTGAAGCTTATAGCCGACCTCTGGAAAAGGGAATACCAAAACTTGCATGCCAATGAAATTGCAGAACGTGGCGCAAAATTGTACGATAAGTTCGTAGGCTTTGTCGCCAACCTGGAAGATGTAGGTGATCATTTGCAAAAAGCACAAAACAAATATGATGATGCATATAAGCAATTGTCTACCGGAAATGATAATCTGGTTACACAGGCAAACAAGCTGAAAGAACTGGGCGTAAAGGCCAAAAAAAGTTTGCCTGAACATTTGGTGAACAGCGCAAATGATCAAATTCCTTCAACTGATAAAAAATAATGTAGTGCATTGCCAACAAATCCTAGGACTATATTAAACGCTGATTGTTTATAAAACAGCAACAACCACTTTGTTTGAATAACGTAATTAATTGTTGAGTTGTTTTTAAATGGTTTACGCCGGGGGGTGCACTTTAGACCTAAACAACATTAGATTAATTCGTTTTTCTTTCAAAAAAAACCTCGACAACTCGTCGGGGTTCTTTTTTGCAAAAAATGTTAAACGAATGTTTCAGTTCTTTTAATAAGAAAAAAAATTCAATAAAAAATCACGTAGAAATACCCTAAAATCTGGTGGTAATTACTCTTTTTTTGAATTTGCAAAAACTAATGCCCTATTTAGTTGTGTTCAGTTTGGTTTTGAACTAATTTTTTTGTTCAAACAAGAAAAACTGAATGAAAGAACTCAGTTTCTTTCCTGGTAACGAACATTTACTTTATGTAATTGAAGACTCCCGTAAACTCACCAAAATACAGGAGCGCAACCTTATTGCCGAAACCAGTAAACTCAGTAACTACTTTCAACAACATATTTACCATGATGCCGGTAACAGGTCGATGAAAAAAAATATACAGCAGGTTCAACATATTGTTTACTGGCTGTTAGAAAAAATTTACACACAACAACAAATAGAGCATAAACCCATACTGGCAGAAATTGCCTTACACCTTTGTAATTTTCTGCAATTTCTTAAAAACTATGGTGGTAAATGTTTCGATTACGATGCCACCATGCCGCGACTACTCTGGCTTCCTATACAGGAACAGTTTTGCGTTTTATTACAAAATACTATTACTGATACGGATTTGTTACATGTTATTAATGATGTGTTTAAAATTACAACTTCAGCAGGTTCGGTTTCATACAGCGATGCTATTTATTGGCAAAAATTAATGGAGGCTTTGCAACTTAAACAGCCTTATACAGAAGGCAAGCTAAGTGTTGAGATGTACACGCTGCTTCGTTTTAATTTTAACCATAGTCTGTTTCTTCATCACTTGTTTAATTACTATGCAACTAATATTTGCTTATCTGATAAACCTGCCCTTTACTGGCTACAGGCTTTTCAGGAAATAAACAGAATAGTTCCGGTATCTGGTTGTAGTTTACTTAAAGAGGAAGAAGATTGTAAAAAATGTTTACTGCGCATGTTTCGTAACGAATTAAACGCAGATCAGTTTTATACTGAAACTGCTGTTGTTAGTGAAAACAATCTTCCCTATGAATACAATCTTACCGTTTCGCAACTAGCTGTTTATTTCAGGATGCTGGTTGATAGTGGCACCATAAAAACCAATAACCTTACAGAAATGCTTAGGCACTTTGCCAAACACGCAGTTAGTAACAGGGCTGCTACTATAAGCCCTAAGAGTTTATACAATAACTACCACCAGCCAGACAGGGCAGCTGTGCAAATAATGATGGAATACAATACCCTCATGCGTAATGTGTTGATGGCATTACTTAAATAGATGATCTTCTATTCTGTGTATTTCTGTGCCTTCAGTGGCAATAAAAAATGCCACTGAAGGCACAGAAGGTCACTGAATATTCCTCGTATCAAAGTCGTGTTTTCTTCAGTGTTTCTTCGGTAATTCCCGAAGCGGCTTCGGGGTTTCCCGAAGGATCCCCGAAGGATGTGTGAAGGATGCCCGAAGAAAACTACCATATTCCCGAAGCGCTTCCGAAGACCGCCACCCTTTTGCCTGTTTTTTACGTTGAGAAATATCAATTTTAAAATTTCTATGAACTCATTTTCAATTGGTTAAAAGGGGTGGCGCCACCCCCGCCACCCCCAGGGCGTTTTTTTCATAGCTAGGTTTGCATTGTTATGAACACCGGTGTACCTGACTGCAGCAGGCATAACAAAAAACCAATTTAATCATTACAAAAAACAACATTTTATGGCAATCATTTCACAAGGCATATTGGGTGGCTTTTCAGGAAAAGCCGGACCCGTTATCGGTAGCTCATGGAGAGGTAAACCGGTTATGCGTGCAAAACCAGTGTTTAAAAAGAACAGAACCTTCACTACTGCCCAGTTAGACCAGCAGGAAAAATTTAAACTGATGATGTCTTTCCTGCGCAATATTGATTTTCTGCTCAACCTTTCATTTAAAAATGGGAAAAATGGCAGAAGCGGTTTCCAGGAAGCCTTTTCTCAAAACATCAAAAATGCCATACTCGGTGATGAATTTCCTTTCAGCATCGATTATGAAAAAGTAAAACTGTCTCATGGAAGTCTCCCGGTAGTTTCAACCATTAACTGTGCCGCTATGGCCGACAATATGGTTAGGTTCAGTTGGGACCTTGCCCTCGATGCAGGTAATAAAGCCAGTGAGGTAGACAAGGCAATTGGTGTATTGTACTGCCCCGAAGACAACCTCTTCCTCATCAGCGATTTCAATGTGCGCAGAAACTACCTTGAACTAGTAGTTGATGCAGTAAACTTTACTGGCAAAGAAGTGCATAGCTGGTTCTTCTTTATGTCAGATAATGAAGCGAATACGTCTGACAGTCGTTATACGGGATTAATTACCGTTACACACTGATGGTACACTTTAAGCTTTTGCGCAGTTATGGTGCACAGGGCGTGAATGGCTGTATTTACCTGGGTGATCAACAGGTTTGTTACAGCATTGAATTGCCCTGGCGCAATAACCAGCAACAGGTTTCCTGCATACCTGAAGGGTCTTACCCAATACTTAAGCGATACAGCAAGCGGTTCGGATGGCACTTGCACCTGCAAAATGTACCGGGTCGTAGTATGATTCTCATACACCCCGCTAATAACGCCATAAAAGAACTACGTGGTTGTATTGCACCGGTAACCCGTATTACCGGAGAAGGTATGGGATCAGATTCAGCAAAAGCCCTTCAAAAGCTGATGCTGCTGGTAAACAAAGCCTTAAGTGAACAGGAAACCATTTTACTCACCGTAAGCTCAACATCTGGGCATACATAAAACAATGGTATGAAAGAAGTGATAGAAAGGGCCAAAACGCCCCCACCTCTTTTCTTTCGCAGACTAAGAAATATAGGTGTGGCACTGGCCAGTATCTCAGCCGCCATACTTACAGCCCCGGTATCACTACCGGCAACCCTGGTAACTTTAGCAGGTTATGCAGCAGTAGCTGGTGGTGTATTGGGTGCTGTTAGTCAGCTCGTAAAGAAAGAGGAAGTGGAATAAGTGGTACGCGCCTCCCGGTTGGGGGGCGCGTTTTTTAGTTCTATACAGATTTCTCCATTGTTGTTAGCCTAACCAATAAACACAGCTAATTTATTTTAGCCACAGATTCACAGATTAATCGTACATAATCTGTGAATCTGTGGCTAAAAAATAATCTCTCCAATAAACGAAAATTTATAGTTGTTTTTGTAGATGCTTCGGCGCAATTTCAACATATTTAATTTATAAACTTTATTGCTCCACAAGGAACCATAACGGAATCCGCCCCTGCTTTAATTTTAAACAACAACTTATTATCCTTTACAATAAGCGCAGTTCTAACCGGCCATTTTGTTTTATGAATAAAGACGGGCGTATAAAACAAATACTCCTTTTTCGATAACACCTTATTACTAAGATGCGGTAATCGATTTGATTCACTGTTTAAAAGAGAAGGCACATCGGTGATTCCGTAGTCTAATTCCTGCAATTTGTCTAATGACATAGTAGCTTTAGTAAATGCCACCATAAAGTGAGATTCCTTTGAAGGGAAGAAATTTATTGCGGGAAATTTAATATCCAATTCTATAGTTGAGGCAGACTCATTCAGTATGCTGGTCCAAAAAATAAAATAATGATATTCTTTCCCTTTATGTTGCACTAGGCCGCCTCCTCTGGGTAAACTATTGGTTACTATTATGGATTGTTTAGAGGAAGTACTATAAGTAACTTTAGTATCCACCCAATTCCGTTGCTGAGCTGACTGTCCAGCAGCGTTTAAAGTAATCAGTGCAAGCACGCAAGCAGCAAAGAAGCTATACTTAGGGTAAAAAATCTGATTCAACTTATTCATAAACAAAAAGGGATGTACACAACAAGTATAACCCTTTTAATCTGATATCTGCCTCAAAGCAAATCTCGCTTAACAAAGTGAATAAAATATCTATTCCTTATTCAGGTGTTTGCTTTTACCGATCCAGCCCAGGTGGGTGTGATCGAAGCTATCAAAGTATTTAAGTCCATACCCGGCTACTCTATCGAATGTGGAATGCGCCAGGAATACCAACGATATTTTCATCCATTCTTCAATCTCGATATAATAACCCACTATTAACATAGCAGCCCATACCCCCTGGTGATGAAAAATATTATAAGCAATGGCACCCAGTTTTTTGGTAATCAGGTACAAAAGGAATGAAAGATCAGGCACAAAAAACAGGGCCAGGTAAAAGCCCCAGCTGCCTGGATACATATAAAAATAAGCTCCGGTGAATAATAAGAATAATCCAAGGGATTCGAGTTTTAATACCTGTTTCATGGGAAAGGTTTGATTATTGAAGTTATTGCTAAATGGAACACTTCAGTTCCTATTTTCCGGAAGTCATTTGGTAAATCATCATCTCATTTGCTATCTTTTAAAAGATAACTGTGAACCTGATCTTTGAAGATTTAATGCTTATTATATAAGCCAGGTTCCATGTTAACAAATTAATAAATGGTTTTCTAATAGAAAACTTTTATTTACCTTTGGGCCGTGTTTAATATTATAACCAGAAAAACATTGTTGGAGTATTGCAAGAAATATCCGGCTGCTTCAACTGCATTACAGGAGTGGTATCATGAACTGGTTAATGCTGATTTTAAAAACTTTAATGAGTTAAAAAAAGTGTATGGAAATGCCAGCCTTGTGGCTGATAACAGGGTTGTCTTTAATATTATGGGGAATAAATACAGGTTGGTTGTAAGAATAGTATTTGATTTTAAGGCAATTCAGGTTAAATGGTTTGGAACTCATGCCGAATATGACAAGATAGATGTTAAAACGATTCAGTTTAAAAACAGTTAATTATGGAACTCAAAATAATAAAAACTAAAAAGCAGTACCAGGAATACCTGGATTGGGTTGACGAGCAATTTGATAAACGTATTAAGCCTGGCAGTGTTGAAGGAGAGAAAGTGCAGGTGGCTCTTTTGCTGATAAAACAATATGAGGATATTCATTTTCCAATTCCTGTGCCCGATCCAATAGAAGTAATTAAATTGAAGATGCAGGACCTGGGTTTGAAGAACAAAGATTTAGTAGGTAAAGTTGGCAGCAAAGGTTATGTATCTGCATTATTGAATAAACGTAAACCACTTACGCTGGAGCTGGCAAAATTATTTCACAGGGAGTTTAGTATTCCTGCGGAAGTTCTTTTAGCATAATTTCTTCGCGTTGTTTGGTCGCCTGACCTATAATCAGCATCAAATCAATGACAATAATTAATTTAACCGCAGATTTATCGGTCATTCTCCGCTATGCGCCAGCCACAGAGGCCAATAGGCATATTTGGCCATAAAATTACTTGTTATGAAGCGATCATTAATTATTACTTTATTAGCCATTTGCATTTTCTTACATGCAAATGGACAAAAAGCCAAGTTGAACTACGGCATTTATGAAGGATTTACATTCGACCATGTTCCAACAACGTGGATTTTGAACCATGACTCTACATTTATTTTTTTAAGCTTTGAGGGTAAGTATATAAAATATTTAGACGCAGGGAAATGGAGTATTACCAAACCAGGCTTCATCAAATTCACCTTTAGCGAAACTATCTTTCCCATTTTACAAAATGCCAGCTATCAATATACAACAGAAACAAAACCCCCATTTGATTCTGTAATAATAAAAGGTCATTTAAAAAGCGCTACAGGAAAAGACATCGCTAATGCTTCAGTTGTTTTGAATGGAAAATATGAAATCGGCTCAGATCGAAATGGTTATTTTTCAAATGTACGTGCAAGGAGTTTGGGAAATCAAAACTTAACAATAGTAAAAAAAATAGATGGATTTGATATACTAACAATACCATTGAGTACAAATACAAATTACCATAACATAGATATTATCATGCCTGATATAGATTCAACTACCGCTGATGTAGCTTATGAGAATCATTCATTTAAATATCCTTTATTCTATAAAAAAGACCTTGAAGTCAGGTATTTTAATACGCGTGAAAAATATATGGGTGCAAGTTCAATATTGTTCAAGACCGCTGATTTAAGTGTTATTGTTGATAAATTAAATAAAGCGAAACAGGACCAACCTCTTTTACTTAGCAACATCAATCAGCTTTTGAGAATGCTGAATAAATGATTTTTATTTCCCCAATGGGTTGCTTTTTCAAGGTTCTGCGTAGATTTTTTGATAAAATTCAAGTTTAAATACAGATCTTATTTTTAATAGTTTTACTGGTTACTTCCCCAAAACACATATAGTTACAGTTGAAATTCATGTAATTTGATGATTCAGCCAAAATAGTTAAATTTGTTTCATGAAAGTTCTCACACTCAATATACCCGACAATGTAGATCTTGATGATATGCAGGTAGCGATGCTTGTTGCGAGTAAATTGTATGAGCAAGGAAAATTATCACTCGGGCAAGCTGCAGAACTCGCCGGACTTACAAAAAGAACTTTTGCGGAATTACTGGGATCTTATCAGGTTTCTATTTTCAATTATCCCGCATCTGACATATCCAGAGATGTAGCCAATGCATAAAACAATTATTTCTGACACAAGTTGTCTGATTATCCTGTCTAATATTGGTGAGCTTGAACTCTTGCATAAGCTTTATGGGAATATCACTACTACATTGGATATTGCCACTGAATATGGGGAAGTACTTCCAGAATGGATAGAAATCGTAAATCCTGCTGATATATCTAAACAAAGACTCCTGGAGCTTCAAATTGATAAAGGCGAATCCAGTGCTATAGCATTGGCTTTAGAAATTCACGACAGCACCATTATACTTGACGATTATAAAGCAAGAAAAATAGCCAGTCAGCTTGGCCTCACTTATACCGGTACTATTGGTATTATTGTGAAAGCTAAATTACAAGGCCTTATTCCCAGTATCAAACCGATATTGGCTGAAATCAAAAAAACAGACTTTAGATTATCTATTGAAGTTGAACTGCAAGCTTTAAAGCAAGCTGGTGAATAAGGCTCAAGCTTTTGTTATACGCTGATTAATCCGCCGCGGCGGAATGCTCTAGCCTTTTACTTCAAAATCCAAAAAAACAAAAAGCCTTCACATCTCTGTGAAGGCTTCTGCTCCCAAAGCTGGACTTGAATGCAGACGATCTTGTCTGCATCCCGACCGTAGCGTCGGGACCAGCGACCCTCTGATTAATCCGCCGCGGCGGAATGCTCTAGCCTTTTACTTCAAAATCCAAAAAAACAAAAAGCCTTCACATCTCTGTGAAGGCTTCTGCTCCCAAAGCTGGACTTGAACCAGCGACCCTCTGATTAACAGTCAGATGCTCTAACCAACTGAGCTATTTGGGAATATTATATGTCTCCTTTGGTAGACCCGTTGATTAATCCGCCTGAGGCGGAATGCTCTAACCAACTGAGCTATTTGGGAATTTTATGTTTCTCCTTTCGTAGACCCGTTGATTAATCCGCCGCGGCGGAATACTCTAACCAACTGATCCATTTGGGAGTGTAATGGTAATCCAAAAGCAAAACTTTCTGAATACCTTTTCCCTTTCGGGGTGGCAAAAATAGGGAAAAATGCATTCCGGCAAAATCTATATCCAAAAAAATACTCAAAATGATACATAAATGCCATCTGCCCGCTCTTCTATTGGGTAAGTTTTTAAATAATACCCCTCCCCACTGGTATTCCGGCCATTTTTTAAGCTAAACCTATACCGGTGCAGCGGACATACCACCTGACCCAACCCATCCACAAAACCATCGGCCATTATACCACTCGCATGCGGACATTTATACGCAAACGCAAATAGCCCTTCCTGGTACCTTGCCAGGGTAATTTTCTTTCCATCTACTTCTATAATACACATCTGGTTACCCTGCCACTGAAATTCTGCTACCGAATCACCGATCTTATGCCATTTTTTTACCCATTCAAACATTTTAACATGTTTTCTTATTATAATATAATTACTTTCGCGCCTTTATTAAATATCCAATAGATGTATAAAGCTATACTTAGTTTATTTATCACATGTATATTCTTTCAATTTCAGGCTTTTTCTCAAAAACGCGGCGTTGATCAGGCTTTTGGCTTACTCGGTAGCAAAGCAGATATAAATGGACTAGCCAGGTACCGCACCGATTCTTCTGCCATTGATGCACAATATTCAATGCGTGTTAAACAAATAGGTATCGTATATACCATCCGGAAACAACTGGTTACCTGGGGATGGGGCTCTGTAAGCATCGCCTCTCCCATGATGCTGGGCGTAAGCTATACCAACCGTTATCGTTCCATCGATTTCGATGGCACTAAAAACGATACCATTACCGGTAAACATGGTGGTCATCTTGCTTTTGAAATTCCCCTGGTAGCCGACCTTAACTTTGGACTGCTTTCTGCTTCCGACGATTCGAAACGTGCACTCGGTATTTATGTAGGTGGCGGTTACCAATACAGTTATACCAAAATTTATACTTCGGTTGGTAAAGTTCCCTTCGATAGCTTCGATCCCGTTTTCAGAGCGGGCATCAGAATGGGTAAAGCCTGGGAAACAAGGTGGAGTCTCGGCTTCAATATGCGCGGCGCTTCCAGCGATAACCGCACCTATAGCATTCATTGGCTGAAAGAACTTTAACCCCTCTGCGAAAACTCCATTCCCTCATGTTCTCTGCGGTTGGATTCCTAACGTCATCCTGACAAAGGAAGGACACCGCAGAGAACATGAGAACACAAAGTTTTCGCAGAGAGAGAGAGAGATTAGAAATGAACTGTTTTGTATGGGTAACGTACCTGGTACATATCTCTTACCTTGTTTAATATCAATTCTCGTAATGCATCAATATTTTTACGCTCCAATGCTGAGATAAAAACACAATTATGCTCTGTTGCCCTTTCCCATTTTTCACGCAGCTCCAGTAATATTTCCTGTTTCACTTCATCTTCCAGCCATTCATCGAATGTCTTCTCCTCATAGAGATCCATTTTATTGAAGATGGTGAGAATGGGTTTTTCAAATGCTTTCAATTCCTGTAATGTCTTATTTACCACGCCTATCTGATCTTCATACTGGGGATGCGATATATCTACCACATGCAACAGAATATCTGCCTCTCTTACTTCATCCAATGTACTCTTGAAACTTTCTACAAGATGGTGTGGTAGTTTACGAATAAAACCTACTGTATCACTCAATAAGAAGGGGGTATTTTCAAACACCAGCTTCCTGGTAGTTGTATCCAATGTTGCAAACAACTTGTTTTCAGCAAATACGTCGCTCTTACTCAAAAGATTCATTAGGGTACTCTTACCCACATTCGTATACCCTACAAGCGATACACGAATCAACTCACCCCTTTCCTTGCGCTGTGTAAACGACTGCTTATCTATTTCACCCAATCGCTTGCGGAGTAATGAAATTTTATCTTTTACAATTCGACGATCCGTTTCAATCTCGGTTTCACCCGGCCCCCTCGTTCCGATACCACCACCTTGTCTTTCAAGGTGTTTCCACATACCTTTTAACCTTGGTAACAGGTATTGGTATTGGGCAAGCTCTACCTGCACTTTTGCCTGGGCGGTTCTAGCCCTGCGGGCGAAGATGTCGAGGATAAGGTCACTACGGTCAATGGTTTTTACCCCAAGTTCTTTTTCAATATTGGTGATTTGTGAACCGGTAAGTTCATCATCGAATATTACCAGGTCTATTTTTTTTCCTGATACATATGCTTTGATCTCTTCCAGTTTTCCTTTACCTACAAATGTGCGGCTATCGGGATGGGGCAGTTTCTGGGTAAACTTTCTAACCGTAATGGCCCCAGCCGTTTCTGCCAGAAATGCCAATTCATCCAGGTATTCATATACCTGTTCCTGGGTTTGTTCTTTTTGAATTACCCCCACCAATACGGCTGTTTCTTCGTCCTTAATTTTATGTTGCTTCTCAATCAAAATCTACTCCTCTTTTTTGCAAAGGTAAACATAATCCCTGCGGGATTATTAAATGAAGAACAGCAGAATATTCAACTTCCAACTTCGAAATTGAATATCCTGCTGTTCCGTTGTTCTTTTGTTCCTCTGTTTCTCTGTTCCTCTGTTTCTCTGTTCCTACAGTCCACTAAAGGTAACACCTATAGAAAACTTCCTCATTGTTGGACCAGTACCATCTTTCAGCACTCCATTTAACTGGTAACCGGCATCGATGGAAAAGATACCATAACCAATTCTGGCAGTTGCTGCGAGCATGGTTCCATTAATAAATCTTTTACTGCTTTCTTTCTCAACATAAGAAGTACCATAAAGACTCTGACCGTTTTTATTTACGTAGTTCTTTCCTTTGGTATAAGATTTTAACAGGGTACCCAGTTTCATACCAATAGCCGCTTTCCATGATTTACTTGGATTCTCGGGATTTGAATAATAACGCAATTCCAGCGGTATTTCAAGGTATATGCTTGTAAGCTTAAACTTATCGAAGTGGTTGGTACTGTCTATATTGGTAAAAGGTAAACGGGTGGTAGGCGATTTAATATCTACTTTGGTATTCTTGAAAAACATATTACTTGCTCCCAGGCCTGCACCAAAAGCAATACTCATCTTTTTATTGCTCTTGAATGGCTTGTCTACCATAAAATAAATATTGAAATGTCTGCTAAAGCCATTTCCGGTGCGTACGCTATCCGGACGGTTGGTCCAGCTATCGCCACCATATTGAATCATCAGGTGGTCTGCAGGGCGGTCTGACAGATCAATCTTGCTCCAATCAGTCTTTTTCTTGGTTTCTTTGTTCTGTGCGGTAGCCAGCAGGGTTCCTGTAAAGGCCAAAAGCAGTAATAATGTCTTTTTCATGCGTTCGTTTCGTTGATTATAGCCACATGGAATTAGCCAATGTTTAATTCCCATCTTATCGAATTTTGTCGCGGCTTATTTCATGTTCTCTTTTCGTTGCGCCAATATATGGCAATAGGGCGCAAAAATAACAGAATTGGCTGCATTGAAGTGGTTAAAAATTAGTCAAATCACTGTTTTCCCATCTTTTTACCCTTGAATAGTGCCTATTTATTGGTTAATATCAGTATCCGGGTCTTAATATACCCGACCTGCGGGCATAGGTGATGATGGTGGCCACGCTTTTTGCTCCCAGTTTATCCATTATCCGGACCCGGTAGCTTTCAATGGTTCTTTTTCCGACAGATAAGCTGTCGGCAATTTCTTTGCTCGTTAATTCCTTACAGATCAGTTTGATGATCTGCTTTTCTGTTTCCGTAAGCGAAATATGGTAATGAAATTTTTGTCCATTGAATTTACCGGACACAATCCGGATGATTTTCTCTGTTATTTCCGGAGAAAAATAAGGCTTGCGCTTATAAACGGTTCTAATGGCAAGGCCTAATTCTTCAAATCCCACCCCCTTTAAAAGAAAACCTTTTGCGCCAGCTTCCAGCATATCTACAATCAGGTAATCATCACTAAATGAACTAAGTGCAATTATCCTGATTCCAGGAAAGGCCCTGCTCAATTTTTTTACCGCCTCTATGCCATTCATAAAAGGCATTTTTATATCGGTTATAATGATATCGGGTGCCAGTTGTCTGACTTTTAGTAATAACTCTTTTCCATTCGTTACTTCTCCCTTTAAATAAAACTGCGGGTCCCTCGCCAATAATAGTTTTAATCCTTCCCGGTAAATCAGGTGATCGTCGGCAATGAGTATAGATATTCGTCTTGGTAGCATTGTTTTGTTATTAAAATTTAATAGTCGGCTATGTTTAGTAAATACAACTACAAGTAAAGGGTAGGATAGAACACGGATTATCATGATTTTCAAGATCTATCATGATAAATCTTGAAAATCATGAAGATCTGTGTTCTATTAATAGCAGATTGTGCATCTACTGCAATCAAGTATTTCTTTAGAAGCTGATTTTATATATCGAATTCGCAAGCCTAAATATTTATTTCAGTAAAAGCAGAAAGTCTATAATAAGCACCCATCAAGGCTTGTAGCTTGCGGCATGAAGCCTGCAGCCGAATTTCCTTTCCACCAAACATTACTCTGTAATATTCCCTTCCCTTGCAACAACCATTCTAATTTCACCATAACTGATTTCTTCCGGCAGGTTTTCTTTCAGTTGTTTCAAACTGCTTTTGCCATAGCGTTTGATGGCAGCTTCTATTAATTCAATTTTATCTTCCGGCACCAATGATGTTAACTCCAACGCTGATTTTGAAACATAATATGCCAAATGCGATTCGATGGTGTTTGGTGATAGCTTACGGTGTTCGGCAATAGATTCAATACTCATTCCTTGTTTAAATAAATCGAAACTGATTTTTTTTGTATCTGTCTCCCTTTCCCTTGCAGCAGATGTTTTTCTTTCCCGTTTCGGTTGCTTGAGTTCAATGCGGGTATCAAGACCATGTTCATTACAATAATCCTGTACCATTTCTAAAAAGGGCTGGCCGTATTTCTCTATCTTATAAACACCGAATCCCGATATCTTACTGAGGTCGTTTTCTACCAATGGTAAATAGGTTGCCAGGTCAATTAAACTGCTATCACTGAAAATAAGGTATGCCGGCACATTTTCCTCGTGTGCCATTTTATTGCGCAACTTCTTCAGGTTTTCGAAAAGCTCTTTTTCATAAGCATGCTGCTGGTAAATAACTGGTTCTTTCGCCGTTACAATTTGTATCGGAGCGTGCAGGTATACTTTTTCACCCTTAAATAATACCGCTTTACTTTTCTCGGTTAGTTTGAGTAGCGGGTATTGTCCGTCGCTCATTTCCAGATAGCCACTTGCCAGTAATTCTCTCGTATAATGTATCCACTCTTCTTTTGGTTTATCTCTTCCAATACCATAAACTGATAACTGTTTATGTTCAGCTTTAATTTTTTCGCTGGCACTTCCTCTCAATATATCTACTACATATCCTAAGCCAAACCTTTCGTTGATCCGGGCAACGGTGCTCATTATTTTTTGTGCCACAATGGTCTGATCGGAGAGTTCGGGTTTGTGTAAACAAGTATCACATGCACCGCAATATTCGGCAGCTGTTTCACCGAAATAATTCAGCAGGTATTTTCTTCTGCACTGTCTGGTTTCGCAGAATGCAACCATTTTGTCAAGCTTCTCCAGTAATATCCTGGTTTGGTCCGGGTTATTCTCTACCTGGGCAAAATGTTTGAGTTTCATCACGTCACCTGCGCCATAGAATAAAATGGCTTCGCTGGGTAGTCCGTCTCGCCCTGCCCTTCCTGTTTCCTGGTAATAGCCTTCTATATTTTTGGGGAGATCTGCATGTATTACAAAACGTACATTGCTTTTATTGATACCCATACCAAAAGCAATGGTTGCAACAATAATCTGTATATCATCTTTCAGAAAAAGATCCTGCCGCTCATCTCTGGTGGCTTTGTTTAAGCCTGCGTGATAGGCTGCTGCATTAAAACCATCTTCTTTCAGGTCTTCCGCAAGTTTCTCTGTTGCGTTTCTGCTTAAACAATAAATGATGCCACTATCTGTTTTATGTTCTGATATATAATCTACCAGTTCATCATAATAATTACGCTTTGGCTTTACATAATAGGTGATATTGGGACGATTAAAACTATTTTCAAATACCCTGTATGTTTTAAGGTGAAGCTGCTCAATGATATCATTCTTTGTTAATGAGTCAGCTGTAGCTGTAAGTGCTATTACAGGTATTTCAGGGAATTGTGTTTTCAATTCACTAAGTACTCGGTATTCCGGTCTGAAATCGTGCCCCCACTGACTGATGCAATGCGCTTCATCAATGGCAAAAAGTGCGGGTTTTGCTTCTGTTTTTAAAAATTGAAGGAAATTAATTTCAGCACCCACTAATCTTTCAGGGGCTATATACAACAGCTTTAATTCATTCCTTCTGAGTTGCTGCAAAATATTTTCTCTTTCAGAGGGATGCTGGGTGCTGTTTAAAAATGCTGCTGGAATACCATTCAGTATCAATGCGTCTACCTGGTCTTTCATTAAAGCTATCAGCGGACTCACTACTACTGTTACCCCTTCAATACATAGGGCAGGTACCTGGTAGCAAAGACTTTTACCCCCACCCGTTGGCATCAACACAACTGCATCGCGGGCATTCAAAATATGCTCTATAATTTCCTGCTGGTTATGCCTGAATTCGTTGTATCCGAATACGGTTTCTAAAATCGCTGCTGGCTCTGCTATTCGCTTCATGAATCAGTTAAAAATGTTCGGCCTGCAAGATAAGTCCGAAAAAGGGGGAATGACAATAGGTATTTATACGCTAAATCAACAGAAGAACAGAGAAATGTCCAATATCCAACTTCCAAGGAAGAAATGATTTTCTACACTATAATTGGACATTGGATATTGGACATTTCTCTGTTCTTCTGTTCCTACAGCTCTCTCACCCAAATGTTCCTGTAGCTCATCGGGTTGCCGCCATCATTTCCATGGTCTTGAAGTACCAATGGTTCTTTGTCGTTGTGCTTTTTATAGACAGGAGTGCCGATCCAAACGGTACCGCCTTTTATTTCTACATTATTCTGTACCAATACACCGTTATGAAAAACAGTTATTCGTGCAGGAGTTTGTATGGTTCCATCGGCGTAAAACTGAGGTGCTGTAAATACTACATCGTAAGACTGCCATTCACCAGGTTTTCTGCTTGCATTCACCAGGGGAATATGTTGTTTGTAAATACTACCCGCTTGTCCGTTTACATATGTGGGGTTATCGTAAGAATCGAGTACCTGTAGTTCGTATTGACCCATAAAAAAAATACCACTGTTGCCTCTTGATTGACTACTTCCTGCAACAACTGCCGGTGACTTCCATTCAATATGTAACTGGCAACTACCGAAACTTTGTTTGGTTTGAAGATCACCGGATGTTTTTACAACAGTAAGTGATCCGTCTTTATCAACTTTCCACCCTGGAGCGCCGCCACCTTTTTTCTGAAAAGCATTCATGTCTTTGCCATTGAATATTACGATGGCATCTGATGGAGCATCGGCTGCCGTTTTCCCGGGCGTTACTTTAGCCGGAACAGGTTCCCATACTTCTGTTTTACTGGAAAGCTTTACCAGGCTATCCATATTAATATTTCTGTTCTGTGCTTGTGTAATACCAAGAGCCATAATGGCCAGTGGTAATAAGATGGTTTGTTTTTTCATGTGAACTATTGCTTCGTTAGTAATTAATATTTTTATTCAGTGCCCTTCTGTGTCTTCAGTGGCAATCTCCACCCGACTTTCGGTCTTCCGGACTTCCCGACTTCCGGACTAATTTGCCACTGAAGACACAGAAGGGCACTGAGAGATTTTTCTGTTTAAACTACGGGCAGCTTATATCCATTATGATATTTGGCTGCCAGGTATTGTTGGTTAATGCTATTATCTGTGAATTGACCTTTGCCATTATCCCAGAATAATTTTCTATTGGTCCTGTAAGCAATATTACCCATTTGTGATAAGCGCGCAATTTTAGCTGCTTCCTGGATAGAACAGTTTAACTGCTCTGCCTTACGCGAGCGTACAACAGCAATAAAATTTTCCCAGTGCTTATTAAGTCCGTTATCTGATGATTTCTGGAATGGCACTACCAGTTTCGGTTCATTTTTCTTTTCTTCTATCACTTCCCAGCCATTTCTGTTGAGCACCAAAGTGCCGGCATTGCCAATAAATGCGATACCGTGATCGCGGTTATAATTGCCATTACCGATACCCAGTGCATGATCCCAAACAATGTTGAAATTATCGAACTCATACATTGCCATCAGTGTATCTGGTGTTTCATCAGCAGAATCTGGTTTCGCAAATTTGCCTCCAAGGGTTGCAATAGATTTAGGTGTATCGGCTTTCATACCCATCAATGCATAATCGAGTAAATGCACACCCCAGTCTGTCATTAGTCCACCCGCATAATCCCAAAACCAACGAAAGGTAAAATGAAACCTGTTGGGGTTAAAGGGACGGTTTTGTGCCGGACCAAGCCATTGTTTATAATCAACTCCCGGAGGAACCGCAGCATCCGGTTTCCGATCGAGGGGCTGTTTCCAGTCGAGGTAACACCATACTTTTACTGTTCGGATATTACCCAGTTGACCGCTGTGAACAAGGTTGATGGCATCGGTAAAATGTTGTTGACTTCTTTGCCATTGTCCAGCCTGTACGATACGGCCATAACGTTTTTGTGCGGCCACCATTGCATTACATTCTACGATGGAATTACCTACCGGCTTTTCAACATATACATCTTTACCTGCTTCACATGCATGAATCATTTGTAAAGCATGCCAGTGGTCTGGTGTGCCGATAATTACAGCGTCGATATCTTTTTGATCGAGTAGCTTTCTGTAATCACGGTATACCTGTACTTTTTTTGTATCGATACCCATTTTTTCAAGATCAGCCAGTCGCTTGTCAATTACATTTTGATCTACATCGCATATAGCAGCAACGGTTACTCCCGGAACTTTTAAAGCGGCAGTTAAATTAGACCACCCCATTCCATTGATACCGATTGCGCCGATACGTACCTGATCACTGGGCATAATACCATTATTGAAAAGCGCAAAGCCATACTGGCTTAAAGAGGAGGCCAGCAATGCACCGCCGGTTAATAGACCAGACTGGTGTAAAAATTTTCTTCTCGATGACATAAGCTTATACTTCCTTTTAGGGGCTATAATTTAGGAAGATTTCTGCAAACCAGAATGCTTATGCTGCTGTTTCTTTTGCTTTAATGGATGGAATAAGTGTCTGAATCACGTTTTCTGCTTCAGGCTTATCGTTCATTTGCAATTGTATACGTTGTGTAATATCATTTAAAGCGGCCATTCGCTGTACGGTATATGGAATGGTATCAAGGCCAGATACAAATTTGAGGATATAATTATAGATACCAATGATATTACCTGCTAAAACAGTTGTTCCGGCTACTTTATAGGTTATTAGTAAGGATAGTGCGATTACGATCATAACCATCATCTCCATAATACCGAAATTCCAGGCTTCCTGATCACTTATGCGTACCTGCCATTTGCGCAGGTTATTAAAATGCTGGTGAATGGCTTTTTTATCGCCGGAAGAAATAATATTCACCTGCTTCTCCAGTTCATCGTTTTTTAGCCGTGTTAACCGCTTCATTTTTTTGCCATAGATATAACTGATGGTCATAACAGGTAATAATATACCCAGACATAAAAACACAACCGAAGACTGATAGAAGAATAATAAGATCATTGATCCCAGAATATTGTAGGCAGCTTCTATTATATACACGAGATCGAATTCCAGAAAATCAACAAATTCTCTGGCAAGTGTTGAATGCGCACTAAGTTTTGATACTTCTGCTTGTTTAATTTTTCTTGAAAGAAATTTTGTAACCAGTGCGGTATAAATAGTAGAATAGGTTCTGGTATCATACCTATGTCTCAAAGTACCGATTACCAACCATGCAAAATGCACAACTGATAAAAGTATTAACCCTCTATACGAACCTTGCATCAGATCATTAATGGCCATACCCAGGAAAAAAGGACGCAATAGTGCACCTGTCATTTCCAAAGAAAACAAGGTATAGGTAATCCCCAGTCGCATCCTGTGTTGCCGGATCAGTTTTTTCAATACGCTCATGTTCAACATAGTTAATCCTTTATCCTGTTTAGTGGGGCTAGCAGTTAGGTGCTAGGTACTAGGTGCTAGGTACTAGGTGTTAGGTATTAGGTTTTAGGTTTTAGGGCGTTTCCTTCAAATTGTGTATCTCGCCTTTGGCGAAATACCCTAACACCTAACACCTAATACCTAACACCTAGCACCTATGACCCAAATCCCGTGCGGTAGTTTAAGAACGCTGTTGCATTTCTCTTTGCGTAACGGTATTACCGGGTGTACCGGTTATCCATTGCCTACAGTTTTTAGTACCGCATTTGCATTGAAAGGGCTCCATGTGTTCATCCAGAAAACTGGCGTAGTCGAGGGTTAGTTCTTCTCCTTTTTGTATGGGTTTGATGGCTTTTACATTAAGACCATCGTAAGCAGTGTTTGGTGTACAACTATGGTTTTGGGGAGCCCATGCTGCAGGATTATTATCCCACAGCAAAAATACTTCATTACTCAGGGGATAGGCATATCTCCTGAAAATTTCTTTTTCAACATCGTTCCAATTTTGCTCTACATGACGGCGGGTAACGATGCGCTGGGAAAGCTCTTCACCTTTGAAGACCAATTCATTACACATTAAATCTCTACTCGCATAAATACCGTAACCAGCAACTGCATTTCCTTTGATCTGGTAGTTTTTTTGCATGCGTAAGTGTCTGGCAATTCCTTCCTGCACTATATGTTTTAAAAATCCTGCTTGTCCTATTCCGTCATATTGCAGTATATAATCGGCCGACCCCTCATACCCATCTGTATAAAAAACAGAACAGGTGAAATTAATTTCCAGAAAAAATAATGCCCCATCTTCATTCATCCTGAAATCGAGACGCGCATAACCAACTCCATTGAATCCCTTAAAAATTCTTTGTGCAGCTTCTTTGAGTTGTTGATTGATATGCGGATCTGTACACGGAATATTTGCAGAAGGATGTAAGGCTGATGTTTTTAATTCATAGGTTTTGAATGTATATCCTTCAGGAAAAATAAATTCTACCGGATTAAATGTTGTTGCTGTTTGACCATCTTCATTGGCAGCAATTAAAATAGTAAACTCCCTTCCTGCTATATACTGTTCAACCAATAATTGCGGATACTCGGGAAGAAGTGCGTTAATTTTTTGTCTAAGTGCGGTTTCATCATACACAAGCGATGCCTGATCAATACCCAAACTATCACCAGCCTTAGCTGGTTTTACAAATAATGGAAACCCAAGTTCAGTTGCTTTTGATATATCTGTTGAAGCATCAACCAGCATATAGGCCGGTGTTTTAATACCTTCGCAATAAGCCAGGTATTTCATCATTTCTTTGGATGGATCGTATAACTGTGTATTTGGTCCGGTATAAGGAAGACCAAGTAAATCAAGCGTGTAAATAACATCAATAGATGGCACTTCCCATTCAAGATAACCTTCACATAGGTTTACAAAAATATCATAGCCTTTTTGTTGAACTGCTTTCAACTGCTTGTAAGTGGTAAGCTTATTTAAAAAGATATGGTCAACTGTTGCACCGGGAAGCAGCTTACTCAGGTCACGCGGTGGATCATAAGTTTTATAGTCAACATCGGTTGTTGAATAATCTGGTTGCAACACCGCAATCTTCATTCCCTGCGCCCAATTTTTGTCGAAGTCTTTCCCTTGTTTTTCCATTTCCTTAACTGACTGATGAACTGCGAAGCACTTCTGTTGATTTATGTTGTTGTTTGGTATGTCTATCCACCGCTTCTCCTATTATTTCCATGATAAGATCTGCAAAGCTTTGGTGATTTATTTTCAGAATAGCACCAATAGATGTATAATCTTCATCTTCACTCAAACCACATTGCGCATTTACTTCCAACACATACAATTTGCCCGTATGTATATCCTGTCTTATATCTATCCGCGTATAACCCGTTCCTTTCACAGAGAGAAATGCTTCCAGACTTAATTGCTTAAGGGCATCCTGTAAATCGGCCGGGGCTTCTCTGTATTCATAAAAATGTTCATTACCGGGCATTGGTGTTTCTTCCTCATAAATTTCCCAGAGTCGATCGAATGAAAGAAATTTTTCTTTCGCGGGTAACGATGAATGAAATACCCTTTCAACAGCTTTGTATACCGTACAATGTTGCGGAGATGTCCAGGACCCAACGACCATGGTTGTAAATTCAGGACCTTCAATAAAAGTTTCAGCGATGAGGCCATCAGCGGCAAGGTTCCATCCTCTATACCCATTGAACATCGCTTTTACCTGCGTGGCCAGTGCCGCTTCATCTTCAACAACATTTCTAATACCCACTCCCATACTACCGCCAGATACCGATGGTTTAACAATTAGTGGTGCGCCCAGTTGCTCTATTAGTTTATCGGGAATTTGATCCGGTTTATAAATAGCGGCCCATGGTGCAGTAGGGAGCTTTGCAGCATCAAAAGCTTTTTTCATGGGTATTTTAGAAGTAGTAACTGTATAAAAATAAGCATCGGCACCAGTGTAAATTAGTCCTGAAGCATCCAACATCCGCACTACTGATATACCCGGTGTACCATTAATTTCATCCCCATCACAAAGATTTAGTACAACAGGTGTAATATCGCCCAATTCTTTTTCTGCCTGTATTTTTGCTATGATTGAAGCATAATTATCCAACGTAACCGGTTGCCATTGCCAGCTCATATTTAATGCTTCAAATATTCTGGTATATTCTGCGATGCTCTGGGTAAAATCGTAATAGTAATCCAGATTAGGATCATTGGTTTGCAGATAAGGTGCAAGTACCCAAATGCGCATTTTACTTATTTGTGCCGAACTTAACTTGTAACTATACATGCGGAATAAATAACTATCTGTTTTGAATTTGCATCTGAATAAATTTTGTCAGGCGATAGCCATTTAGTTGTTCATCTCTTAACGAAGCAGCGCCACCAATGGTTCCCAGGCAAGCTGCACTACCACAATTACAGGAAAATGGTGATGCCATCTGCCATTCAGTTGACGGATAAAAAAATACCATTTCATCATCAGGCTGAATAGGCTTTAACGCAATCAGTTCCATAGCATCTGTATCGAAAAAAACATTAGGGTCACAACTATGATTTGTGAACTGCAAACATTCAGGTGATAAAGAAATATGTTTTTGTGAACCTGTTTGTAAAGTAAGATAATTGGGTGTAGTGAAAGTTTCAATCGCTGCAAAAGTGCAGATGATATCTCCCGCATCAAAAAATGCAGTTGCGTGCAAAGAGAATTGTCCACTTGCAGGATTTCTGAACACTTTTGCAAACTCTGTTTTTGCAATGGTCGGTACTTCCGGAATTACCAATGGTAAAGGTATCATCAGGCCTCAGGATTAACTCTTTAAAGTACAAAATACTCTAGCACCGATAGGGATATAGAAAGGGTATTAGTTCACATTTAACTGGGAATTATGCACAATAGGTGCGGGGCTATGGGAGATGGTCCATGGTCCATAGTCCATAGACCATAGACAATACATCGTACTACAATCTGCTTAAATATGGACTATCGACCATGGACCATGGACTTCCCTCTATATTGGTAACTGTACGAAATCCATTATTTTCAATCCACTAAACCTGCTGTTATGGAAATCCTTACACCTGATGAAGCGTTCGAGGCACTTCAATTAACACTTCCGCCTGCACCTGCACCACTTGGCGTTTATAAACCTTGTTTGGTTGATGGTAATCACCTTTACCTTTCCGGACATGGTACTTTACAAAATGATGGGAGTTGGATTGTTGGTATCGTTGGATTGGATATGGACAATGAAACAGCCAAACTTGCAGCCAGACAGGTCGGGCTTGCCATGTTGGCTACCATCAGGCAATCTTTGGGTAGCTTCAATAAAATAAAAAGGGTCATCAAAGTATTAGGAATGGTTAATGCGGTACAGGGATTTTCAGATCACCCATTTGTCATCAACGGATGTAGTGAATTATTTGCTGCTATATGGGGACCAGAGAATGGTATTGGCGTAAGAAGTGCAGTGGGCATGAGTTCGCTTCCTGGAAATATTCCTGTTGAAATTGAAGCCATCTTTGAATTACATAGCTGAACCTAATCATATTCCCATGCTTTCAACATCAAACTGGTACGCGCTGCAGGATGCAGATAAAATAGATACACCAGCATTATTGGTTTACCCGGACCGGGTTGAACAAAATATTGTGGCGGCGATTAACATGACAGGCAACCCTGACAGACTAAGACCACATATTAAAACACATAAAACCAAAGAAGTAACGGCTTTACTTATGAAGCATGGCGTACACCAATTTAAATGCGCCACCATTGCCGAAGCTGAACTGCTTGGTATGTCCGGTGCAAGAGATGTATTGCTTGCCTATCAGCCCCTTGGACCAAAACTGGATCGCTTTATTGCGCTAATGCATCATTATAAGAATACCGTGTATGCCTGTCTTACAGATAATATTACCTCCGCTACAACCATAGCATTAAAAGCAGCGGAACATAAATTTGTAATACCCGTTTACATCGATTTAAACGTTGGCATGAACAGAACCGGTATTGTACCTGAGTCTGCTTTAGAGCTGGTTGCATTTTGCCTTCAGCAACCCAGTCTAAAACTCATGGGGTTACACGCTTATGATGGACATTTACGTAACCCTGATCCTGAAAAAAGAAAACAGGAATGTGATCAAGGATTTAAAAGAGTGACCGATTTACAAACACAGATCAATCAGCAATACCAATTTAACCTCCCCATTATTGCAGGTGGCAGTCCAAGTTTTCCCATTCACGCCCAAAGAGAAGAAGTGGTATGCAGTCCGGGTACATTCGTGTATTGGGATTATGGTTATGGTTATTCTTTTCCAGAACAACCATTTAAACATGCTGCATTGGTCATGACACGCATTGTATCATTACCTGCACCTGGTATGATTTGTACAGACCTTGGTCATAAATCAATTGCTGCAGAAAACACCATTGATAAGCGGGTGATATTTTTAAATGCAACAGACCTTATACCTGTATCACAAAGTGAAGAGCACCTGGTTTTAAAAGCACCCATAGATCATACCTACAAGCCAGGTGACATTTTATATGGATTGCCTTATCATATTTGTCCAACCTGCGCATTATATGAAAGAGCTTATGCTGTTGAAGATCAACAGGCAAAAAACGAATGGATGATTATTGGACGGAACAGGAAAATAATCTATTGATAACCAATACTTTATCTTGATCAAATTTGTTTTGGCATCCTATTTGCCTATTAATGGGTACAAAACAATGCATCATGAAAAAGATTATTATCATTCTGGGAATTGTATTTAGTGTGTTTATCGTTCAGAAGTCTGAGGCACAGATACGCATCAATGCGAACATTAATATCGGTACACAGCCTTTGTGGGGGCCTGTGGGTTATGATTATGTAGATTATTATTACCTGCCCGACATGGATGTTTATTATTACGTACCTGAACGCAGGTTTATTTACCTCGATGCTGGTCGCTGGATTTTTGCAGCTTCTTTACCAACAAGGTTTGGAAGAGTTAATTTATATGCCACTCCCAAAATTGTTATCAATGAACCCAAGCCATATTTAAGAGCCGATGTATATCGTGTTAAATACAAGGGATGGAAAGGCCCAAAACAGATTGTAATTCGTGATAGTGATGATGACCGTTACAGAAACCACCCAGGCAGAGCCGTTGGGCATAGTAAGGGTAAGGGGAAAAAAGGTAAGGGATGAGGTGTTAGGAGTTAGGTATTAGGTGTTAGGTGTTAGGTATTAGGTATTAGCGGCTGTTAAAGCGAGTAAAGTGTTGAAAAATAGACCCAATTTTATCAGGCTGTTTAGATAGAACGCAGATTTATCATGGTTATCATGATAAATCTGCGTTCCTTTTCCGCTTACATACAGTTTGAACTCTTGGTTCGCATCATTAGCTAAAGGCTAACTGCTATAATTACTCAAAAGTCTCTCTTTCTTTTTTAGAAGTATTTCTGCCGACAGCGTAGTGTGGTTTGAGTTCTTTGTATATCTGGTTAAATTGTTCACTGCCAGATAATGCGGCATTTTTTGAATTATGGAAATATGCCCTTGTTTGTTTTAGTATTTCATTACCGAGTAATAATTTGGCATCTTCCATTTTGGTTCTTACTTCATCCAGTTCAGCAATCAGTTCATTGTATTGTTTATATAACTGAACATAATTATTGCAGGTGTTTACGTCTACATAAGAAGGTACTGTTGCCGGATTTTTACGCATGTAAAGCACCGCTTTTTCCACAAATTCTTTTTTCTTGTCGTTCAGTTTAAACATACTCCTGCGTTCCGTAGGTTTCAGTTTTATGTTCTGCGGCAACATATTTCTCAATGCGGCGATATGCTGTCTGAACGACATCAATTCTGAACCTACAAAACTTCTGAAAGAGGCCATAACAGGTTATTTATTCCTATAACGCTGTTATGAAATAGAAAATTGCTCAATAAATAATATTTAATCAGCCTTTTCTGTTAATGAGGTATGCGCCGCAGATTAACATCGCTACACCTAGTAATTTAGTCCAGTTAATAGGACTTTGGCGAAAACCAAATAGTCCGAAATGGTCAAAGACCAGTGCAAAGAGCAGTTGCCCGGCAATAACCAGTGCAAAAACATTGGCTGATCCTATTTGCTGAACCGAATAGATGATAACGGTAACAAAAAATGCACCCAGCAGTCCGCCCGTGAATTTATACCATTCTATTTGTTGCAATTGCTGTGTGCCTGGCAGTGGCTGTCGGGTAATGGCAATAATGAGTGCCAGTGCGATGGTGCCAACCAGGAAGGAGATAAAAGCTGCTACCCATTGATTATTCACAGCTACTTTTAACTGGCTGTTTACACCAGCCTGGGTTGTAATGGTTAATCCTGCCATTAAAGGAAGGATATAAACAAGGTATTTCATCTTCTAGCTTATTATCGCTGTTGTTTTCTGTTTGAACCAGATCTTCCTCTACCCTGGTAGCCCCTATTTTGCCCACCAGATCTTGGTGCCCGGGGAGAATAGGCTGGTGTAGGACCAAACTCTTCAGGAACATTTCCTTTTGGAACGGGCTCGCCTAACAATGATTCTATTGCGGCCATTTTATTTTGTTCTTTTTCACCCACCAATGTAAACGCAGTGCCGGTACTGGCTGCGCGGGCTGTTCGCCCGATACGGTGTACATAATCTTCTCCATCATTCGGTACATCGTAATTAATTACCAGGTCAATATCTTCAATATCAATTCCCCGGCTGAGGATATCTGTAGCAACGAGGATATTTAATTTCTTGTTGCGGAAGTCTTGTAATACCTGTTCACGTTTTTGTTGATCGAGGTCTGAATGAATTTCTTCTGCAGAAAGTTTTGCTTTTTTTAGTTCAGCAGTAAGTTGTTTTACATTTTGTTTCTTCGAGCAAAAAACAATTACATTCTGAAATTTTTTACTGCTCAGCATATCTTTTATAATCGGCACTTTTTGTGCTTCATATACAATAAATGCTTTTTGTACAATCTTTTCTGGTGGCTTTGAAATAGCGATATTTATTTCAACAGGCTCATGCAATATTTTTCTGGCCAGCTCCCGCATTTTCTGTGGCATGGTGGCTGAAAAAAGCAGGTTCTGTCGTTCTTTTGGCAGGAAGGAAATGATTTTCATGATATCATCATTAAAACCCATATCCAGCATCCGATCGGCTTCATCCAATACAAGGTATTTGAGTCCTTTCAGCTTCACATAACCCATATTCAGGTGGGCTATCATTCGACCAGGTGTACAAACCACTATATCAACTCCCTGTGTTAATGCCTTTTTTTCACTGTTGAATGAATTACCATCACCTCCACCATACACTGCAATAGAACTCACATCGGTAAAATAAGATAAGCCTTCAAGTCCTTCAGCAATTTGAATAGCCAGCTCCCTGGTTGGAACAATAATCATGGCATTGATATCATTCACTGAATGCGGAACAGTTAATAACCTATGTATCAGTGGTAATAAAAAGGCGGCTGTTTTACCAGTGCCTGTTTGTGCGGATGCAATAATATCTTTTCCTTCCAGTATGGGAACCATCACCTGTTGTTGAACCGGTGTGGCTGTTTCATATCCCATAGCGTCTATACCATCCAGTATGCGTTGATCCAGTCCTAAGTCAGTAAACTTCAAAATAGTTGAATTATAATTTGAGCGTTGCTGGTAAAGGTACTACGAAAGAGTGGTTATAATTTTTCAAATAATTTCCTGAGTTTTTCCCTCGTCATTATTTTCTCCCAATCCTTACCTAAAGCATTTTCCCATAGTGGTTTCATGCCCATTGATACATTGATCATGGTGTCGAACTGTTCGTCGGTAAGCCCTTTACATATTCCCTGTGGAATTTCAATATGGTTCTTCTCAACCATGTATTTAAACTCTTTCACGCCGGCAGGATAATATTCTTCCAGGTGGTTCATCACAATACAGTTACCGATACCATGTTTAGTACCTAATAAGTAACTAAGTCCATAACTTACTGCATGCGCCACACCCACCTGTGAATAGGCAATACTCATACCTCCTGCATAAGATGCCATCATCAGTTGATCATCACTTTCATCATCCCAGTGATCTTTTTCTACAAATACTTTCTGGCAAAGTTGAAGGGCTTTTTCGCCGTAGCTCTTACTGAACTCATTCAGGTATGTGCCCTCGAGGCTTTCTATACAATGTATATAGCAATCCATACCGGTATAAAAACGCTGATTTACCGGCGCGTTTTGGGTTAGTTCAGGATCAAGTACGATTTGATCAAAAGGAGTAAAGTCGCTATTCATCCCCAATTTTCTGGTTGGACCAGTTAAAACGGTTGTACGGCTTACTTCTGCGCCGGTGCCGCTGAGTGTTGGGATACCCGCTTTGTAAACGCCTGGAAATTTCACCAGATCCCAACCCTGGTAATCGGCCGAAGAACCTGGGTTATTCATCATCAGTGACACGGCTTTGGCCAAATCCATAGTTGAACCTCCCCCGATGCCAATTACGCCACTAACGGTTCCAAATTTCTCTTTTAAACTATTCGCCAGTGCATCTACCTGTGTGGTTTTGGGTTCATAGGTAACATCTGCAAAGATAATTTCGTCTTTCCCACGCAGCGGTACACGACTAGCGAGGGGCTTCCCCTCGAAAAAATGGTCAACAAGGAATATCATTGGCGCATCAGCCTTTCTTCTGGGCGCAAGTATTTCGTCTAGCTGGTTAAAAGCACCACGTCCAAACACTACGTAATCAACCATTTTAAAGTTCCGGAAGCTCATGATCGTTGTTTTTAATAAGATTATGCAAACATACTCAGAAGCATTTACTTCCCGAAAATCAAAGAGAAAGGAATTTTCAGGAATTTAACAGGGAAGGTTTTTTCCTTCTATTTCGAGGTTTGATGTATTTTACTGCTTCAAAGTATTGATAAGTTTACATGTTTGTAATGTTGCAGCAAATACTAACAGCACCTCTGCTTAAAGGTTCGATTGGTAAAGACTTCCTGACTTTTATGAGTCCGGAGAACCTACTGATCGGTGTACAGGTAATGGCTGTAGGTATTATGCTGATTATCATTCTTATCTATGCCCAGTTAATGGCCAAAAAAAGGATGCATTTTCATATAACCCGCATCCGAAATAATATTGAAGTGTGGATCAGCCAGATTATTCTGGAAGAATCAGTTGATGGCATTGAGATTCCCAAAAAATTTTACCGCTTACTCGACGATCCAAAGGCCCGACAGGTAGCCATTGATGAACTGGTTAATTGTAAAAAGAATTTTTCCGGACTGGTTGCAGAAAATATTGTGAGCCTTTATAATAAACTAGGCTTAAATGAAGACTCGCTTAATAAAATGAATAATAAGCGAAAATGGTATGTGAAAGCTAAAGGCATACAGGAGCTTTATTTAATGGACCAGAAAAAGCTGCTGACAAAAATTTACCGGGAAACCAATAGTACAAATGAATTTGTTCGTTCTGAAGCACAAATTGCCATACTATACCTCACCGGATTTAAAGGCCTTCGCTTTCTTGATGTAATATCTTACCCATTAACCCTTTGGCAGCAGATTAAACTATTGGAGCAATTGAGGTTATTTGGTAAGAAAGAAGACCTGTCTGACAGAATTCCGCGCTGGCTGCTTTCAAAGAATGATACGGTTATTATTTTTGCTTTGAGGCTGGCAGCAGAATACCAGCAATTTGGGGTTAAAAATGCAATAATGAACTGCCTGGTACATCCTTCTCCGGCTGTACGAACACGCGCCATTAAAACCTTGATCGTACTAGCAGATGAGCAAACTCCTTTTGTTTTGACCGGATATTATTCAAAAGAAACATTAGAAAACCAGGTACATATTTTAAATAGCCTCGCAAGCATGGCGACCGATGAACAGCAGTCGTTCTTAGAAAAATTATTAGATGCGCCGGAAAATATCATCAAACTAAAAGCAGCCATCGTTCTTGCAAATAATTGTACAGACGGTATAGCTATACTCGAAAAAAAGGCTGCGCTGGAACCTGAACCATTTTTGCGAATACTTGGTCATGTTAAAACTGTTAAATGAACTGGACTTTAATAAAGGACATATTATTTGATCTACTTACTTACGGGATATTTATATATTCCACATTGCTATTATTATCTTATATAGCAATAGCCATATTTTCAATTGGTGAAACACGTAAGTATGTAAATAAAAATAGTTTTACCGATTACCGGGTACTTGCCTCTTCGGTACATTCACCTTCAGTAAGTATTCTGGCACCCGCTTATAATGAGGGGATGACTATTATTGAAAATGTAAGATCTCTCTTATCTATTTATTATACAAACCTCGAATTAATTGTTATCAATGATGGCAGTAAAGATGATTGTTTGCAAAAATTAATTACAGCTTATGAGCTTGAAAAAGTAGATTACTTCGTAGACTATAAAATAAAAACCAAAGAAGTAAGAGGTGTATATAAAAGTCGCAATCCTATTTACCAGAAACTATTGGTAGTTGATAAAGTGAACGGTGGAAAAGCAGATGCACTTAATGTGGGTATTAATATTTCTTCCAATAAATACCTTGTTTGTATTGATGTTGATTGTATCCTGGAACAAGATGCTTTGCTGAAAATGATTAAACCATTCCTGGAAGAATCAGGAGAAAAAGTAATTGCTTCCGGTGGTGTGGTTCGAATTGCCAATTCCTGTGTAATAGAAGATGGTAAACTCGTTAAAGTAAAACTGGCTTCCGACTACCTGCCACGGATGCAGATACTTGAATATATCCGCGCTTTTATATTAGGTAGAATGGCATGGAGCCGATTGAATGGGTTAATGCTTATTTCCGGTGCCTTTGGTGCTTTTGATAAAGAAATTGCCATTAAATGTGGCGGGTACGACCATAATACTGTAGGTGAAGACATGGAACTTGTTGTTCGCATGCGTAGGTATATGGAAGAGCGTAATGAGAAATACAGGGTTACCTATATTCCCGATCCGCTTTGCTGGACAGAAGCGCCCAGCACTTTTGATATCCTTGGTCGCCAGAGAAACAGATGGACCCGAGGCACTATTGAAACACTTAAGTTTCACAAAAAAATGTTTTTCAATCCTAAGTACGGTTTATTAGGAATGCTGAGTTACCCTTATTGGTTTTTCTTTGAAATGTGCGCACCCGTAATTGAGTTCTTCGGATTTGTCTGCTTCTTCATTTTTGCAGCATTCGGGTTGATGGACTGGGGTTTCTTTTTTGCTTACCTGCTTTTTATTATATCCTTTGGTTATCTCTATTCTGCCTTCGCAATTTTAATGGAAGTAATTACCTACAACCAATATAAACGGCGAACGGATATACTAATACTTATATTAACGGCAGTAACCGAGCCCTTCTATTTTCATCCATTTGTAGTGTGGAGTGCTATCAAAGGTTATATTGATTATTTCAGGAAGAAAAAGAGCTGGGGTGAAATGACCAGACAAGGTTTTGCAAAGAAGACGGCAGACAATACCCCAGTACCAATAGAAGAAGTTCCTGTAGTTGTTGTACCTGAACCAGTAATTATTGAAGAATCTGTTGAGCAACCAAAGCTTTCTTTCTATAAAAGAAACATCGGACCTTTTATTGCTAAAATACCTGGTACATTATTTGAATCCTTCCGCTATTATATAGCACATATATTGGTACTGTTGTTTCTGTTACTTGTAGGAAGATCTATAGAGTTGGGTCTAGATTACTATTCACATGGAAAGCCTGAACACTTGGATCGGATTTTATTATATGGAATGGCTAAAGATGTGGCTTTTGCAACTTTAATTACCATCTGGGGATACCTGCCTTTTACCTTATTGTTTATTATCAGGAAACAAGTTGCACATGTTGGCTTTATCATATTTGGAGCCGTGCTTATGCTTTCACAGCTCATGCTTTCGCAATACTTTGTAAGCTCGCTTGTTCCCTTAGGAGCGGATTTATGGAGTTATTCATGGGCAGATATAGAGCAAACCGTCGGCTCTTCCGGTAGTGTTTCCGTTTATTCTATTTTACTGATCATCGGTTGTTGCCTTTTTTATCTGATAAGTCTGATCAAATTACCTCGTCTCCTCATTCCGAATGATGGCATCGTAGTTTTCTTTATCCTTTCGATCTCTATTGCAGGTATTAGGGATATTACGAAGATTACCAATAATATGTTGCCCGGACAGGAATTCAGTAATAATCTATCACTGAATAAATCCTATCATTTTTACAAAGCATCATTCGATCATTTTTTCCCATCTGCAACAGACCAGGATATTTATAGTGATGATTACTTTGCAAGCGAAACACTTGAAAACATACAACTCGATAAAAATTATCCATTCCTACACCGTACAGATAGCAGCGCGAATGTATTAGCGCCGTTTTTCAATAGTCCTGATTCAACCCCACCTAATATTGTTATTCTATTGGTTGAAGGGTTGGGACGTGCATTCAGTAACCGAAACGCATACCTCGGAAGCTTTACTCCTTTTCTGGATTCTCTTTCAACCAGGAGCCTTTATTGGGAAAATTTCCTGAGTACAAGTGGCAGAAGTTTTGCAGGTTTACCTTCTATCTTAGGGTCACTTCCTTTTGCACAAACAGGATTCAATGAGCTTGGCAATGGAATGCCAAAACACAATTCACTCGTTAATCTTTTAAACCATAACGGATATAATACCTCCTTTTATTATGGTGGCGACGCCTCATTCGACAACATGTCCGGGTTTTTAAACAAATCCGGCATCAAACATATTTACGATGAAAAAACTTTCCCAACTACAGGTTACCAAAAATTGCCAAAATCATCTGCTGGCTTCAGTTGGGGTTATGACGATGCCTCTTTGTTAAAATATGTACTTACGGATACTGATACGATTACTCCTTCTCTAAAAGTTATTTTCACCGTTGCTACGCATAATCCGTTTCTGATCAATAATGAGTCGTTTTACATCAACCGTTTTGAGCAAAGAATGCAAGAGCTTAATTTTTCTGAGGATAAAAAGAAACAATACCGGAATTATTCAAAACAATATGCAAGTATACTATATGCCGATCAGGCTATAGAACAGTTTATCAAAGCTTATAGTAAGAGGGCAGATTTTACGAATACAGTGTTTCTCATAACAGGCGATCACCGTATGCCTGAAATACCCATGAGTACAAAATTAGACCGATACCACGTGCCTTTGCTCATTTACTCTCCAATGCTGAATACTACCAGAAAGTTTTCTTCTGTTTCAAGTCATTTCGATATAGCACCAACCTTATCTGCCTGGCTGAAATATAGTTATCGACTTGATATGCCTTCTATCGGAGCATGGATCGGTAATGGTATTGATACCGCTGTAGGATTCAGGAATATTCATGCAATTCCGTTAAAACAAACCAAACCTGATTTAAATGATTTTGTACGCGGTAACTATATGTTGAACGGAGATAATTTATTCAAAATCTCTCCTAAAATGGACCTTGAACCAGATAATAATCCGGAACAAACCATGATCCTTAAATCTGCATTCAACAGGTTTAAACAAATGAATAATGATTTTATGAAAAGTGGTCGCTTAATGCCAGACAGCCTTGTGAGAAAATTTGGTGGTCAATAATTACTAATGCAAAGAGCGATAGTAATCATTTAAAATAGTAGTGAGCAGTGGCCGGTAAAGATTCCAGAAAAAACTCTTTCTTTCAAGTGGTTCTCCTCTTGTATACATCATCCATTTAAAATAACCTATGCCTTTAAAATAGGAAGAATTAAGCGAAACCGGATTGTCACAAAAGTCGGCTGAAAAATAAAAGAAACGATAATCATTGTTCCGGTGAGCAGTAATAGCGGGAAACCGTTGTGGTATATTATATTTTGCCAGTTCTTTTGCCCCATTGTTATTCACACTGATATCAAAATTTGAAAGTACTTCGTTTTGCTTATGATCGACGCTAATAATGTCGAACCAAAAAGAATATTTGATACTTTCCGGTATACCATAATGATCCTTTGCTTCTTTCGTTGAATAGATAAAAGGTAATGCTCTTTGAAGATGTGTTTCATTCTCCAATATGACTACCTGATCATTTCCTGCATGAATAAGGGCGATACCACTTTTTTTAAACGGCCATTGGTTTTTATGTGTTCTTTGATAGTTTTTAATCAGCCATTGGGGTAGTTCCTTATTAATGGTAGTATCAAATGTTTCGAAATACCGGCCAATCCATCCCGACCATTTCATGCCAAACATTTCCTCAAATTGTCGCCTGATAGATGTATCGGTAGGTGACCCAATGGAGTTAAACTCAGTTATGATAAGCTTTTTTTGAGCTTTCATAATTTTTAAAAAAAGTAGATCCTGTTTACTCATTCCACCGTAAACCAGTCCTGATCTATCTTTTACATCCCCAACCTTAAACCATTCAGTTCTAAATACGCCATAAGCATCCGTTATATATGCTGCATCAGCCGTTTTACTAAGGTTTGCGAGTTGTGCAGAATCAAACCGCTCGAGTCCTTTCAACCTATATTTTTCCTTATCCATTGGAAAAAAACCAAAATAATCTATGTCCGGGTCGTATCGTTCAGACTTATTCTTGGTGAACTTTTCCTGGTTCAAGACCCAATGCAAGGAGATATGTTCTTGCCCGGGATATTGAACGACTGTTTTATCAACAATTGCGATTAATAATTTTCTGTTGGGGGTGAGGTACCAAACCAACATCATCAGGAAGGGGAATAAAAAAATAGACAGCACAAGCATGCCTCTCCAGGATATGGAGATTCGCTTTGTATTTTTCTTTAGAACCTTCTCAGCCATGCAACGCTGATTTGATATTGATTGCCGATTGTTTTCGGTAGGTATTCCTGGTTAAACCAGCCACCGTCGATCGTAAATACATTAAATCGTGCTACTTTCTTTTTAAATATAATGCCTGCTTTGTAAGAGATAAGTTTGGTATTACCGTTGATTTGAATGGCATTAAATCGATCATCCGGAGAAATACCATAGCCTACATTAAATCCCAGCATATCGTCTGCACTCGCATAATAATAACGTGCAGAAATATTGTACGAAGAGGAAACGGTGCTGGTAAATGTACTTGGGGTAATATAGGTTCTGGCACCAAACAACCAGCTTTTATAATATTTGCCGAGATAGCCGGTATATACCCAGGTAGGTGATCCGGTAAATTTTAAATAACGAACACCAAGCTCTGCTTCATAACTTTTGGGAAGATTGGCATACAATGAAAATCCACCTCTCCATTGCGGAAATACACCTACCTGATCAGAATAACCTAAACCAACATAACTATAAAAGGTATTCGATATTCTTGGATAAGCTTCCAGTTCGTATTGGTATCCGTTTGTTTTAAAACGGTTTGCATAAGTTATTCTGCCGGTTATGGAACCAATCCCTGTATTTCTTCCATAATCTACACTAATCAGGTGCCATGGGTCAGCAAACTGTTTATCAAAAGTTACAAAATCGTAGCTAACCCCTATTTTATTCTTTGCAGCATTTTCCCGAATGCGGTTGGCCAAAGCCCTGGCTTCTGTGTTGTTTTTATTCAATGTTACCAGTTCCTGCACCGCCTTATCTGCATCTATATACCTGCGCATGGCATTTAATGCCCGGGCTTTCTTTAATAGTAAACTTTCAGATTTGGGGTGATGTGAAAGACCTTCCTCCGCTACATTTAATGATTTCTGGTAATCATCTTTCCAAAATGTCATGTCTGCATAGGCATTGCAGGCATCTTCATAACCTGGTGTTTGCTTTAGTACTATTTCAAAGCAAATTTTTGCACTATCATAGTTTCTGGTCCAGGTATAAATTCTTCCCAGAAACACACGCAGATCCGCATAATTCGGACTAATCGCGAGTGCTTTGTATAAATAGGTTTTAGCCTTAGGATAATTATCTTCATCAAAAGCGGCTTTTTTGGCTGCTATCAATAAACCATCAGAGCTGGTGGTGTCAATCTGAGAAATAGCTTTTTCAGCTATAAGAAACAGGATTGAAAAACAACAGTATTTAAAGATTGCTGATAATCGCATGGCTACTGACTAAATTATCTTTGATCAGGATTTTCCGGAACGGGCCATCAGTCTTTTAACCCGGATGGATAGCTCGTTCAGGCTAAATGGTTTTGTTATATAATCATCGGCTCCGAGTTCAAATGCTTCCATTACCACTTTTTCTTGCTCCATTGCAGATAAGATGATAATGGGTATTTGTTTATCTGTTTTTTGTTTAAGCATAGCGGTAATTTCTAATCCGGATGCGTATGGCATCATGATATCAGAAATTACCAGATCGGGATTAAGTGCTTCTATTTGTGAAATGGCCTCTCTACCATCATGTGTTGTAATTACTTCATAGCCTTCTTTCTTAAGCTTAAGCTCGATTGTTTTCAACAACATGGGTTCATCTTCAGCTACAAGAATTTTCATATTCGGTCGGGGTAATTTGGATATTGAATTTAAAAGTACGTGTTTTCTCTTATTGACCCATGATATGTTGTTTTTCTTCCAACAACTGGGCCTGCATTTTATCAAAAAGCTGACTCACTTCTTTAATTTTTTCTTCAATCATTTCTGTATGTTTCTTTTCTCTTGCGTCTGCTTCTATTTTACCCAGTAATTCTGAAATCCTGGATGCTTGCAGCATTGCCAAAGCTCCTTTAAGTTTATGGGCCAGTTTATAAATATCATCGTACTGTTCCGTAGTTCCGATAGCCTGAAGCTCTTTAATCTGATCCGGCGTGTTTTCAAGGAAAAGGTTTAAAACATCCAATAAAGAATCTTTATCATCTAATCCTTCCAATAAAGAAAGATCATACAATTTTTCTTCGTTCATTATGGTTGTATTTGGGTTGTTCAATACATTCTTTGGTGAAAGTAGTTTTAATAATCTTTTATACAAATCATCAAATTCAAATGGCTTGAGCATAAATTCATTCATTCCCACCTGTTCGGCCCTTTCCTGATCACCTTTCAGGGCTGTTGCCGTCATAGCAATAATGGGCGTTTTAAGCTGTAAGGTCTTTCTTATATACTCTGTGGCCTCATAACCATCCATAACTGGCATCTGAATATCCATAATGATCAGGTCGTATTTATCTAAATGGCTTTCGACCAGGTCGATCGCCATTTGCCCGTTATTTGCAATGTCTACCACACCGCCAACTTTTTTAAGTACATAACTCACCAGCTTCTGATTAACCTCATTATCTTCTACCACCAGAAAATTTTTACCCTTTAATAAGAGTGATTCGTCTTCAACATCTTCTGCAGATTCTTTGGCGACTATTTCATAGGGTAATTTAACCGAGAAGATAGAACCACCACCGGGTATATTTGTTACGGAAATAGTACCGTGTTGTAACTCAACCAAACCCTTACATATAGCCAGTCCTAAACCGGCACCACCATAGTTTCTCGCTATATCCGGACCAGCTTGTGTAAACGCATCGAAAATGACTTCTCTTTTATCGTCAGGTATTCCAATCCCGGTATCAGCTACCGTAAACAGGAATTCAGCTTTTGTTCCCTGTAGATTTAACTGTTCAACCGTTAATTTAACCTGACCCGCAACAGTGAATTTAATGGCATTGCCTATAATATTTACCAGTACCTGGTTCAGCCTGTAAGGATCTCCTATTACTGTTTCCGGTAGACCTGGTTCGCACTCAACCAGTAATTGTAATTCTTTACGATTGATTTCATGTTCGAACTGAGCTTTAATTCCACTAATCACTTCCCTAATATTGAAAGCTGTTTTATCGATCGTAACCCTGCCAGCTTTTATTTTTGAGAAGTCGAGGATATCATTTACAATCACCAGCAGATTATTCACCGATCGTTTAATCATTCCGGTAAATTCTTTCTGCTGCTCATCAAGCTGGGTTTGCAAAAGCAGGTTTGTCATACCCTGTATACCATTCATAGGGGTTCGTATTTCATGGCTCATATTGGCCAGAAACTGCTCCTGCAATTGCTTTGCCTCTTCCGCATTTTTTCGCGCTTCAATAAGTTTTTGCTGATAGAGTACCCTGTCTGTTATATCTGTTGCTATACCACTGATGCCAAAGATTTTCTTTTTATGATCCATCAGCGGGAATTTAATCACCAACAGGTTTTTTCTTCCTTCCGGACCATAGATCCACTCTTCTGACTCAACCGGTTTTCTTGTGCTGAATACTTCATCATCTAAGCGTTTGTAATGATCTGCTGTTTCCTTTTCACTAAAATCATAATCTGTTTTATTGATCACCATTTCGTCGGTAACACCCATTACTTCCCTGAATCGCCTGTTAATCATTATGTATTTGCCATCGAGGTTCTTGATAAAAATCAGGGAAGTTGTATTCTCCATGATTGATTCAAGTCTTAATTGATTCTCTTTCCTTCTTTGTTCTGATTCTTTTAACTCGAGTTCGATTTTTTTCTTTTCTGTAATATCTTTTACCATACACTGGTAGCCGATTACAATATTATCCTTGGTAAGTAGTTGCGCAGTTTGTTCTACCCATTTTTGCTGACCATTTTTTGTTCTGGTAATAAATTCTAATGTAGTTGAGGGAATTCTTTGCTGAAACTGGTTGGTATAATGATTAAACACCTGTTGTAACCAGGATGGATGTAATAAAAAAGAAAAGTCTTTTCCAATTAATTCGTCTACTGTATACCCTGTTAGCTCTCCTACTTGTTTATTGGCAAATGTTATGGTTCCGTTTACATCGGTCGTATACATTACCACGCTGGCATTTTCGATGATGTTACGGTACTTTTCATCACTATAGCCAACACTTTCTTCCGCTTTTTTACGGAGGGTCAAGTCTCTGTTCAGTTGTATGATTAAAATCAGTACAACTAAAAATGCAATTACACCGCCAATTAAAGAAGTGTAACCAATACTGGAATAGGTTTTTTCATTAACTGTACCCCGGGCTATCAGTAATGTTTCTGCTTCTGCCGTAATATCATCCAGTATTTTATAGATTGAATGCGCAACCATGTTACCTTCTCCATCATAACCTATTCTATCCGAAATTGCTGTGGGCGATTGGTTACCTTGGAGTACACCTATTTGAAATTCACTTTTATTAGCCACCAATTGTTTAAGGATTGAAAGCTGGTCGATTGAAAAAGCTGTATCTCCTTTAAACCTGGTTTCCAGTTGTTGTATCAGTTGTTTTGCTTCGGCTTGTATATGCAGCACTTGTGGTTTCCAGGCAGTATCTTTCGATAGCATGAAATCTTTTGTGGAAGATTCAGCCTGGGCTATAACCGATTTCAGTTGTGATACTTCTTTCAGTATAGAATAAGTATGCGAAAGCCAGTTACCGGTTTTAGTTAGGTTTTGCTGTTGCTGGTATAACACCCCACCCAAACATACCAGGGTAAGTATTGAGAAAAAAAATAACCAGCGAACCCTGCCATACATTTTAGGTGCTTTGCTCTTTTGGGAAGTACTCATGCGTCAATCAGTTTGGGTAAAAACCGGGGTTCTGTAAAGATAGGTTTTGCCCGCCACTGTTGTATGTATTTGCCCGCTTTTATCAAGCCAATAAGGCTGCAGCTCTTTCGAGGTCTTCAGGGGTATCAATTTCTACACCCATATAATCTGTTACCACCATTTTAATAGTAACACCATTTTCAAGATAGCGCAAACATTCAATTTTTTCAGCTGATTCCAGTGGAGTCATGGCCCAGGACGTGAAATTCAACAGTGCCTGTTTTCTAAACGCATATACACCAATATGTTCATAATAGGTGATCGGGCTCTCAGTGCTTCTGGGATAGGGTATCACACTTCTTGAAAACATCAGTGCATTAAAGTTTCGGTCAATGGCCACTTTTACATAGTTCGGATCTTCAATAAACTTTTGCTCTTTCAGTACCTGCATCAAAGAGGCCACTTGTACCTGTTTACCCTCTTCGCCTTCAAAAACCTGTAATAACTGTGCCAGTGGCTCTTTTTTTACAAAGGGTTCATCACCCTGAACGTTTACTACAATATCAATATCCAAATCTGCTACTGCCTCTGCAATACGATCGCTGCCGCTTTCATGGTTCTTTTTACTCATAATGGCTTTACCACCATTATTTGTAATTTCCTGGAAAATAATATCACTGTCAGTAACTACATAAACATCATTGAATAAACCTGTTGCCACCGTATTATCATAGGTATGTCTGATAACAGGTTTGTTTCCCAGTAGTTGCATGAGTTTTGCCGGAAACCTGGTGGCGGCATATCGTGCCGGTATAAAAGCAGCAATTTTCATGGATCAAATTTCAGCAAAGATGAGCAATCGGAAGGACAATGAATGTTGAATATCCAATATCCAATGTCCAATTTTGAAATAGGATACTGCTTAACTTGGAAATTGGATATTCGATATTCAAAATTCCTCTCTTTATCTATCCGTCTTAACGCTATTGTCGAACGGTATTTTAAGTTGATAGCCCAGTTTACCATCGGTGTTGTCATCGAGTACATCAAGTCCATAGCGAAGTTGTTCCACCGGAGTATAATTAAACGTACCGAACAGGCGATCCCACAGAGAGAAGATATTGCCGTAGTTGGAATCGGTTTGTGGTCGTATGTAGTGATGGTGCACTTTATGCATATCGGGCGATACAATTATCAGGCTTATGGCTTTATCCAGCCAAAGGGGTAAGCGGATATTTGCATGGTTGAACTGCGATAGAACCGCGCTCAAACTTTGGTATAACATCACCAGCCACATAGGAGCCCCGCAAGCAACTACCCCAATCGTAGTAAAAACAGCACGGAATACGCTTTCACCCGGATGATGTCGGTTGGCGGTGGTGGTATCTACATGGGTATCGGCATGGTGTACCATGTGAAATTTCCACATCCATTTTACCTTGTGTTCAATAAAATGAATGAACCAGGCTCCGACCAGGTCGAGCAGCATTAACCCGCCGATTAGAAATACCCATTGCGGCATTTCAATCCATTGAAGGATGCCGATTTTATTTGCTATAGCCCAGTCGCTCGATTTTACTATCACCAGGGCAAAAGCAAAATTGATGACAATGGTAGTAATGGTAAAGAATATATTAATGGAGGCATGTTTCCATTTATTATAGCGGAATTTGAATAATGGAATAGCTCCTTCAATAATCCAGAAAAAAGTAATGCCGCCCGCAAGAATCAAGGCCCTGTGCAAACTGGGAATGCTACTGAAATATTGAATGATTGAGTCGATCATATGGGGTGCAATTGTTGCTTCAAGTTAGTAAATGTTGGGGGAAATTGAAAAGTCCGGGAGTCCGATAGTCCGGAGTCGGAAAGATGATTGTCTTATTAAGGAGTCTCAAAACTTTACGCCGAATCCTCCTGTCTTCCGGACTCCCGGACTTTCGAACTAACGCAAAAAAACCCCGGAAATAACTCCGGGGTCTTATAATTATTAAAATCAGAAGCCTAGTTATTCAGCATCAGCGGCATAACCAGCATTAGCAGGTCTTCGCCTTCGGCTTGTTCAGTTGGCTTGATCAATCCCGCTTTGGTAGGGGTTGAAAGTTCCATTTTAACGTCTTCTGTATCCGCTGCGTTAAGCATTTCAATCAGGAATTTCGCGTTGAAAGCAATCTGCAGATCTTCTCCATCATATTGACAGCTCATTCTTTCATTTCCTTCAAAGCTGAAGTCGATGTCTTGAGCAGCCATTTGTAATTCGCTTCCGGTAATACTTAATGCTACCTGATTGGTACTCTTATTACTAAATACGTTTACACGACGAAGGGCATTCTGGAAGTCAGCTTTATTTACAATCAGTTTATAAGGATTATCTGTTGGAATTACCACTTTATAATCCGGGAACCGCGCATCGATAAGGCGACAAATCATTTGTGTTGAACCGTGGTTTACAAAAAGATGGTTACTGTTATAGCTAACGGTAATAGCATCGTCGTTGTCTGGCAGGGCATTCTTTAACAGGTTCAAAGGCTTTTTAGGTACTATGAAAGAGTCTGTTTTGGTAGCTTTTGCATCAGTGCGTTTATATTTAACCAGTCTATGAGCATCGGTAGCCACAAACTGAACACCCTCTTTCGACAGTTCAAAGAACACACCTGTCATAGCCGGACGTAAATCATCGTTACTAACAGCAAACAGTGTTTTATTGATGGCGGTAAGCAGTCCTCCACTCGTCATTTCAAAACCGGTTGTATCATCGGCAGCGGGTTCTTTGGGGAAATTATCGGGGTTTTCACCCATTACCTTGTATTTACCATTATCGCTGGTGATTTCAATGGCGAAATTTTTGTCGATATTAAACGTAAGTGGTTGATCTGCAATGTTTTTTAAAGAATCCATCAATATTTTGGCTGGAACACAAACCTTGCCATTTACCTTACTTTCAACATCCATCTGAACACGCATCACGGTTTCCAGATCGGTAGCAACTACATTCAGTTTTTTATCCTGTATTTCAAATAGAAAATCCTCCAGAATCGGCAACACCGTATTCGCATTAATTACACCGCTGATCTGCTGCAGGTGTTTTAAGAGAGAAGAGGAAGAAACAATAAATTTCATTCTGTGGAATTTAGGTTTGCAACAAACCTAATGCAAATTGTTAATATTCCGCAACCTAAATTGGAGGTACCTGGTTCTAAAAAACGGTCAATGTTAATCAGTTGTGAATTGACTCAGGAAATTGAGCCAATGGTTTCCAGTAATTCCTGGTAACGCATGCGTGTAATAGGCTTTACAATATAATCTGTAACGGTGGTAAACTCGCGTGAGCGGCGAATATCGGCATCATCTACCGAAGAACTTACCACATAGAGCGACATGGTTTTGGGCAGCTTTTTATTGAGTTTCTCGTACTCTTCCAGAAATTCCCAGCCATTCATTACCGGCATATTGATGTCGAGAAAAATCACATCGGGTAAATTAGCTGCATCCTTACTATTTTCACTGGTGAAAAAAGCGAGTGCCTCACTGCCGTCGTAGAAGGATTGTATGGTTTTGGCCATACCGGTAGCTTCCAGCATTTTTCGTGCGGTGAATTGATAGATCTTGTCATCATCAATCAAACAAACTGCATGCTGAATAAGGTTCATGTAAAGAGTTCTCGGTTTCTAACAAATATAACTAATAATAACACAATTTATTGTACGCATGACCCTTCGAAACAAGCTTACCCCAGAACAGGCATGGCAAAAAATAAAGCATTATTGTGCCTATCAGGAGCGATGCCATTTTGAGGTTAGGGAAAAACTGTATGGCTATGGTCTGCCAAAAACAGCCGTTGAAACCCTGATAAGCCGTTTAATTGAAGAAGATTACCTGAATGAAGCCCGTTTTGCCACCCAATTTGCCGGTGGTCATTTCCGCTTAAAAAAATGGGGGCGGGTTAAAATTGTGTACGAATTAAAACAAAAAAGGATCAGTGCCCCCAACATTAAATCTGCCTTAAAAGAAATAGATGAGGATGATTATCGGACCATTTTACAAAAACTCGCCCGCACCAAATGGCTTACCCTAAAAAAGGAAACCCCCATTTCCCGCCGTGCAAAAACCACCCAATACCTCCTGCAAAAAGGTTTCGAACAAGACCTGATCAGGGAAGCAATAGGAATGATGAATGTAGAATATTGAATGTCCAATTTCGAAATTGGACATTGAACATTGGACATTGAACATTAATTAAGTTTACCTTAGACGCAGAAACTACTTCCCCCTAATGAGGTTTTTTTTAACGATTGCCAGCTCGTTATTGTTGATATGCAGTAATGCGCAGCAGAAATTTATTCCCCGAAAAGCGTTTACTGTTACCACAGAAAACGATGCATACCTGTTTCAGATAAAGGATGCTTATTATACCAATGGTATTAAATTAAACTACCGAATTGCTGATACATCTACCAGGGTTAAACGTATTCATGCTTTTGAATTAGGACAGAAAATATTTACCCCCTTATCCAAAAAGGCAGAAACCACCCATGAAATAGACCGGCCCTATTGCGGTTATTTATATGCAGATTATCGTTCCATCAGCAGCTATCGCAACGATGCTTTATTGCAATGGGGTCTAACATTGGGTTTAGTAGGAAAATCTTCCCTTGGTGAGGCGCTACAGAATGGCTATCATAGCTTACTGAATTTTAAAAAATTTGAGGGATGGAAATACCAGGTGCCGAATGCACTGGGTATTGATCTTACTGCATCATATGCCCAAACCTTGTTTAACCTTGGACAAGTATTCAAAATGGTGCCGGTTTTATCTGCGAGTTTGGGGACACAGTTTACCAACGCAAAACTGGGAACCGTTTTTTGTATCGGTTCTTATGAAAGCAATCATAGTTCTTTACTTTTCAATACCAGGATGAGCAGTGGTTATGCAGCCCCAAAAAAGAAAATGGAATTATTTCTTTATGTCCACCCCTCTATGCAAGCCCAGGTTTATAATGCGAGTTTACAAGGTGGATTATTCAGCAATAAAAACGGGGCCGTGCTTACTAATCCGGAAACATGGGTTTTTGAACAGGAATGGGGAATTTGCTACGCCCAAAAACGCTTTAATACCAGGATTGCCTTTATACATCAATCAAAAGAAACCGCCGGCCAGCTTAACAGTCAAAGCTATGGATCTATTCAGATGGGGGTTTTGATGTTTTGAAACAAAAGAAGGGAAGAACAGAGGAACATAACAGAAGAACATCGAATGTCCAATGTTCAAGTAATATTTATTTGGACATTGGATATTCGATGTTCTTCTGTTCTTCTGTTCCTCTGTTCTCCTTACCTTGCAAACATGTCATCGCTTAGCTTTTCTTTGATACAGTCGTCTCTTTTCTGGGAAGACAAAACCGCCAACCTCAATATGTTTGAGGAGAAGATTAACAGCATTTCGGAAAAAACAGAAATCGTGGTATTGCCCGAAATGTTTAGTACTGGTTTTAGTATGCGCCCCGAAGTATTGGCTGAACCCATGGACGGACCATCGGTTCAGTGGATGAAACATATTGCTGCTAAAAAGAAAGTGGTGATTACCGGAAGCCTGATTATCCGGGATGGAGATCAATTTTACAATCGATTATTATGGGTGCTTCCGAATGGAACATTGGGATATTACGATAAAAGACACCGTTTTGCTTTTGCGGGTGAGGACCAACATTATGCTGCAGGTAATAAACGACTGATAGCACAGGTAAAAGGTTGGAGAATAAACCTTCAGATTTGTTACGATCTGCGCTTCCCGGTTTGGGCCCGTCAGCAAACTAATGAACATGGTCCGGAGTTTGATGCCATTATTTATGTTGCCAACTGGCCGGAAAGAAGAAACCATGCCTGGAAGACTTTACTCACCGCGCGTGCAATCGAAAACCAGTCTTTTGTAGTAGGTGTTAACCGGGTTGGAAATGATGGTAATAAAATTTACCACAGTGGTAATAGTATGGTAGTTGATCCGCTAGGGGAAGTGCTTTACCATAAGGAACACGATGAAGACATTTTTACCATCACCCTGCAAAAAAATGCAGTAGACGATGTTCGTACAAAATTCCCCTTCTGGAAAGACGCTGATCAGTTTTTGATTACAGATGTTTGAATGATGAAGATGGAATGACGAATATGAATAATTGAGAATTCGATATTCATCATTCGATATTGATTATGTCTTTCTCTAAGAAATTTAAAAAAGCTTTCTATGCGTGAGCGCAATACTTATTTTGCTAACCGTTTATTTACTGGTAGCCGTTGGCTTGAACAACAGGTTGTTGTTACTGAGCGTAGCGCTATAGTTGATATTGTTCCGGCTAAAGTAATACATGAGCCCTATACGGCTCAATACCCCATTATTGCACCCGCTTTTATGGATATTCAGATTTATGGTGCTTATGAAAAACTATTTTCTGTATATCCGAATATCGAATCTTTAGAATTGTTGTATAAGTATTGCAGGGAAGGAGGTGCTGCTTATTTTCAACCAACGGTTGCAACCAATAGTTATGAGGTATTTAAACAGGCAATTGATGCAGTTGCTGCTTACCAGAAAAATAGGGGTATAGGTTGCATCGGCTTGCATATAGAAGGCCCTTGGATTAATCCGGTAAAAAGAGGTGCACATCTGGAAGAATTTATTCATGTACCTACTGTAGAACAGGTAAAATCATTACTGGATTATGGAAAAGGTATTATTACGATGATTACCCTCGCTCCGGAAATTTGTTCACCAGAAATAGTGAATTTGATCAGGTCTTATGGTGTTGTAATTTCTGCGGGACATAGCAATGCCACCTATCAACAAGGTATTGATGCATTTAACAATGGTATTCCTACTGCCACGCATCTTTTTAATGCCATGAGTGCGTTGCAACATCGGGAACCCGGATTGGTTGGTGCAATATTCGATCATGAAACGGTGATGTGTAGCATAGTGCCCGATGGTTATCATGTAGATTTCGCAGCCATACGTATTGCCAAGAAACAAATGAAAGAAAGACTGTTTGCTATTACCGATGCAGTAACCGGTACCACCAGCGGTGCTTATCCACACAAACTCAATGGTGATAAGTATGAGTCTAATGGAACGCTTAGTGGCTCTGCATTAAATATGGCCGCCTGTGCCCGAAACCTGGTACAAAAAGCACAGATACCAATGGATGAATCATTGCGTATGTGTAGTTTGTACCCTGCACAGGTTATGGGTTTATCTCACAGAACCGGAAGAATTGAAAAGGGATATAATGTTGCGATGGTGGGATTGACGGAGACACTGGAAGTGTTGAAAGTGGTGGATGAGTGATGAGGATAGGCTTTTCGAAAATGTTGGATTTTTTCAAAAAGCTAGTATGCTTTCCGCTTTATTGGTAGCACAAACCTATTTATATAGAGCTTCAGTTTTCTTACCACAAACCGATTTAGTGCTTGGTATTTCTTGCCGCTTGCAGGTAGGACTCAATATGATCAAAGCTTATTAGTTTACCGATTTCGTTCAGCTTATCTTTTTGTTTTTGGTCGTTTCCTATAAAAATGATTGGAATTTTCGATGTCTTCTTTCTCTGTTTAACAGATATAGCTGTCTGTAATCCGTGACTGGGCTTTTTGTCAGCGTTTACAAAAATCAGGTCAGGCATTATGTCACTTATCAACTTATACGCCTGGCCTCCGTCCATATTTTCTCTATGGATTTCTATGTCTTGCGAAATTCTTTTTTCAATTTCCGTATCGTTTGAAAAGTCGATGATAAATATTTTCATAGGCCGACTTTATGTTTCCAAAACAAAAGGGTTGCTAAAACTATAATAGAAATCAATGTTCCGAAGGGTAGATACCATATTGTAAGTAAGCTAATGATTAATCCAAGACTGTAAGCCCACTCTTTGTTTGTTGATAAGGCATAAACCCAGGTAAGCCAAATTAACCCATACAATATAAAGAGCCATCCAAGCTTAAAAACATTAACGTTCAGTTTGTAAAAAATTTCAGCCCAGGGTCCTGGTTTTTCTGGACCGATATATTTTCCCTTAACTGTTACAAAAATTCCGTCAAGCAGCATATAGCCACCGTTTAGAAGTGCTAGTATAGTTATAAGTATTTTCATTTCAATCTGAGGTTGTATTCGTTTTGTTATGATTGCCTTTACTGTTCTGGGATTTATGAAGGCAGATCATTAATTGGTTAAAGGGCAAAATATAAATGCTAATTTAATAAGATATTATTGAAAATTAGAACTATAGCTAAACAATGAGCGATGAGTTAAGCGTATGGGAAGGAGAAATAGCACTCCTTCTTAATTACTTCTTGTTTTGCCGTTTTTTCCCAAAACAAATGCTCAAAGAAATACAGAAGTACGAGTGCTTCTACGATAAGGATTGCCGAAAATTTTCTGTCTTGTATTTTTTTGGAATCATCGACTTACAATTTTATCCCGCAGTTTCATAAACGGTTTTTCTACAACCAGATGCAATAGATAGGCAAAAGCAATACAGGTGATGATACAAATTAACAGTACGATGTTACTGTTGAGGTTATACTCAGACAAAATCTGCTGTGTTGAGTGAATAACACCTTTATGTGTTAGATAAATAGCATAAGAAAGAGTTGCTATAAATGTTGTAAGCTTTGAGTTCCATTTATACAAGAAACTTGCAGGGCTAATCGCTCCTGATACCATCAATCCAAATCCAATTGCAATAACCGGAAATCCAAAAACAGATGCATCATATGTTTGTTGGTCTTCGCATAAAAAATAGGCGCCTGTTAAAGTAATCAAGCCCAATACGATCAGCAGATTCCCATACTTAGCTATATTTTGCCACCAGATTGATTTAAATACATATATCGACGCAATCACTACTCCAATTAGTAATCCATCTAAACGATTATAGGTTGGGTAGTAAATAAACTTATACCAATAAAGCCAATTGTTCTTATCCGATATATTAGGTAAATACAACTGGTTAAAGCTGTAGATTCTTATTGCAAATCCTGCCAGAAATACACCTATTAATAGCCAATATGCATTTTTGATCCCTTTGCCCTTTTGAATGGCTATTAAAATAAGTGGAAGGAAGAGGTAGAAATGTTCCTCTACACAGAGCGACCAGCAATGAGAAAAAGTGCCGTAGTCCTTTAGATTTAATCCTAAATTCTGTGTGAAAGTCAGGAATTTCCATAACGGCGGAAGTGCTTCTTTTTCCCTGAAAAAGGGGAACCAAAAATAAAGTGCTACGGTAACCAGAAATGCCGGTACAATCCTGAAAAAACGTTTTAAAAAGAACTTTCTGAATGAAACCAGCTCTCCCTGTTTTATTTGTTCAAATAGTTGGGCCGAAATTAAAAATCCGCTCAATACAAAAAACAGATCCACACCCGTCCATCCGAAAGACGCAATATCCGGAAGCCATGCTGGCTCTCCACCGCTGATGATGAAATAATGAAAAAAGAAAACTAAAATAATGGCCAGGGCCCTTAAGTGATCAAGTCCGTATAATTTATGTTTCACTGGGAATGTAATTGTGATGGTGCGGGATTACTTGGTTGCAGCGCATCTCAAAAACGACCTTTATTTTTTAAAATTGTTTTATTGAAATAATTTTTTCATAGTCTCTTTCCCTGGAATATTTTATTGAATTTCAACAATGCAGGTCATGGTCAGGCTTTGACTTGCAGATTGAAATGCATAAAAGAATCAATCATTTCTTATTTCACCAGACTACTATTCATTACTATTTGTCTGATACTCTTTTCGAAATGATAGACAATACTTACATCCCGGTTGTAAACATTCTCGAGTATAATGATGTCTAAATCCTTAGCCGGCACATAAATTTTCAGACTTACAAAGCCTATTCCCCTGCCTGCATGACCAATATATTTATGCGGTGATCCTTCATTTATATTTACGCCATAACCATAATTCGATTTTTGCGCACTGAATGTATAGTCTTCATCTACTATTCCAGAGTTCACCATGGCTGTATAAGACCCAGGCTGCAGTATTTTTCCTGAATGCAGTTTGGTATCCCAGGTATTCAGATCCAGGGCATTGGAAATTATTCCACCAGCAGGAATAAAATTGGCCCAGGATTCATTTGTGAAGTTCATGCTTTTAAAATCCACCAATTCTAGTGAATCATTGGTACGCCAATATCCGTTTACCAGTCCCTTATTGGACTTTTCCATTTCATAACAAAACGTATTCAGCATTCCCAGTTCTTTGAACAAACTATTTGCTGCTTCGATATATGTTTTCCCTGTTGTTTTTTCAATCAGCAGTCCCAATAAGCCATAGGCTGGGTTACTATAATGGAAACCGGTACCGGGTTTAAAAGACAATGGTTTTTCGAGATGCACTAAACCAGCCGACATATTCAATAACTGGTGTACCGTAACAGTATCTGCCCAACTCTGTTTCAGATCGGGCAAATATTGCCGGATGGGCTGGTCTAATTTTATACTTCCCTTTTCAATTTCCTTTAATACCAATACCGCAGTAATCTGTTTGCTGTTCGATTGTATCCTAAAATTATCCCTTAATGTAAGGGGCGTTTTTTTAGAAAAATCAGCATAACCAACAGCTTTTTTATATAACTGTTTGCCATTTTTTGTAATCAAAACAACGCCATTAAATGGTCTGGGTAAACTGGTTTTTAACAGGCTGTCTATACTTTTAATATAGTCGGCTGTTTCACCAGCTTTCTGTGCTGATCCAGTTTTTTTAATATAGCTGCTGCATACAAAAGTTAACCCTACCATCGTGAGCAGGTACAAAAAACACCTCTGCTTCATAAATATTGGTTGTGTATTAAGTGTAAAGTGCTTGCCCTTATTTACAGTGAATATAAAACAGGAAGGAGAATTAGTTAGTAAAATTTACATTTTATTATAATATGTAAAATACGGACGAAATCGGTCGGATAGAAAGTGAGTGAGACAATTAGTTTTTATCATTTCCGCTTCCAATCATCTTTCGCACTTCGGCAATCTTTATATCATACCCTTCCTTAATAGCCTGAGAAGATGGTTTAATGAAAATATCGGGCATAATACCATAACCTTTGGGGCGTTCTTTATCCATTACCAGTCTATACATCGGCAAACTCACTACTATACCGGAATTAGGTAAAGTGATTTTGGGGATATGCATGGCTGAATTTCCATAGTAACCGCCACCTGTTTCCTCACCCACAACTTTTACATTGGCCTGGCCCTGTAATTGGGATATAAACATCGTTGCCGCTGAGAATGTATACCCACCTTGTATTAAATACAGTTTGCCATTAAAATGATGTTTGTTGATTGGCGAATAATAATGTCGCTCATAACGGCGGTAATGAATTTTTCCATCTGCTTCTTTCTTTGCTCCGAAATTCATAGCAAACCAATAAATCAGTTTGGGTTTTATATACTTACCATAGGTAAACTTTCGGTTGATGGCCGCGACTGTATCGCCTATTTTAAATGGCTTATCAACCAAATACTGGGTTAATTTAATGCTGTTACTTACGTTACCTCCTCCATTCTCCCGTAAATCAATTACCAGGTTTTGTATAGATAGTTTTGCAAGTGTTTTGAAAGACTTCCTGAAAAAGCTTCTCAGTCTTCCTCCGGTAAATGTGGTAAGCCGAATAAAAGCCGTACTTGTTGCAGTATCAATAATCATCGTTCGCTTATTCAGCAGGCTTAGTTTTCTCAACTCCCTTCTGGTTAACTCTGGAGCCCGGACTGTTGGCTTTTTTCTTCCTGTATCTATTACCGGACGATAGGCTTTTATCGTAGTTTCTTTTTCGATACCTGTTGAGTCGATATAACGAATATTATATATTGAATCAGCATCACCCAATATGGTTTTATACCAGCCTGGAAAATTGCTGCTGATAATCTGACTTTTATGGTTTACCCCATAGCCATCGGTACTGATATATTGATAAATGGTATCCAGTAGTGCTGCGGGTTTACGCTGATTAATCGCTGTTACGATAGTACCTCTTTTAAATATGCTATCGTTTCGGTAGGCACTACCCAATACTACCAGACTATCATCCCATGCTTTTAAAGAAAGGGGGAATTGAGGAAAGCGGTACATATTCGCCACTTTACCATAGGCTTTTGAGAATCGAACGGTGGTATGCCCGCACCTTATATGTGCAATAAGTTTAGACACACGGTTTTTATACTCCACTTCATTCAGCGAATCGGTGATGCCCGCAATGGTTTCATTAAAATAGTAATCGATGCTGTCTTTGGGTGTGTACCAATAAAGACTTGGATGATTGGCTTCCAGTATTTTTTTCAGCAACACTATATCTTCTACCAATGGCTTAGCCGCCATTTTAGGGAGTGGTGGTGGAATGTATTGTCCCTCCACCTTAGCAGATAGTCCGATGATCAATGCAAGAAAAAATAGCGTGATGCGGACTGTCTTCATATTTATTTATTGCTGAAATGCATTCCAGCCTTGTGCGGTAATATTAAAGGTATTGCCTCCTTTGGTCAGTAATTTACAACCTTCTTCCAATTCGGTCATATATCCGATCACACTGATCTCTTCATTTAAGGTAATTTTTTCGTGATCCTCCTGCTTCAGGGTAAAGATGAGTTCATAATCTTCCCCACCATTCAGTGCACAAACGGTTGGATCTAATCCAAATTTGAATGCAGCTTTGCGGCTATGTTCCGAAATGGGTAGTTTTTCTTCATAAATACGGCAACCAAGGTTGCTTTGCTTACAAAGGTGCAGCACTTCACTGCTGATACCATCGCTTACATCCATCATTGCAGTAGGTGTAATATTATTGGTTTCGAAAAAATTGATGATATCTTTTCTTGCTTCTGGTTTCAATAATCTGCCGACGATATAACTTTCGTTTTCGAGGTCTGGTTGAATCTGTGGATTCTCGAGATAAATTTTCTTTTCCCTTTCCATTAAAGTTAAACCTAAATAGGCACCGCCTAAGTCGCCACTCACACAAATAAGGTCTCCCTTTGATGCAGTACTCCTTTTTACAAACTTATCAGGTGCTACTTCTCCTATGGCTGTTACTGATATGATCAATCCTTTTTGTGAAGTAGATGTATCACCTCCTACCAGATCAACTCCATGTTTTTCACAGGCGATATGAATACCTTCATATAACTCTGTCATGGCTTCCACACTAAACCTATTGCTCATGCCAATACTCACGGTAATCTGAGTAGGAGTAGCATTCATGGCATAGATATCACTCAGGTTTACCATCACGGCTTTATAACCCAGGTGTTTCAGGGGTGTATACATCAAATCGAAATGCACCCCTTCCAGCAATAGATCGGTTGTAACTACAGTTTGCTTTCCAAAATGATCAATCACCGCTGCATCATCACCTACGCCTAATACGGTAGATGCATTGTGTATTTCAAAATTTCGGGTAAGATGATCAATCAAACCAAACTCACCCAGATCAGATACTTCAGTTCTAACTTCACTCATAAAAAAATATTGAAAGTTCAATAACCAATTTCGAAATTGGTTATTGGATATTACGCTGTTTATTTACTCTTCTGTTACAGGTGCTCCATTTACTATCGCTACCAGCTCGTCGTGTATTTTTCCGTTGGTGGCAATAATATGTGGCTGATAGGGGGAGTAATGATTGCCTTTGAAATCGGTTACTTTACCTCCTGCTTCTTCTACGATTAAAAATCCGGCTGCACTATCCCATGCCTGTAGTTTGTGTTCATAAAACCCATCAAACCTACCGGCTGCTACCCAACACAGATCAATAGCAGCACTTCCCAGTCTTCTCACTGGTACACCTTTACGAATAAGCTTTTCGAATACCTGCAGCGGACCATTTTCCATATCAAGATAGGTATATGGAAAACCGGTTACCAGACAGCTTTTGATGACCTGCGTTTTTTCGCTTACATGAATTTTTTTATCATTCAGCGTGGCGCCAAATCCTTTCTGGGCAAAGAAAAACTCGTTGATAAATGGATTATATACTGCACCAAGTATCATTTCCCCATTCTGCTCAATACCAATACTTACGCAACAAATGGGAATACCATTGGCAAAATTTACAGTGCCGTCAATGGGGTCAATGATCCATTTATAGGCCGAGTCTTGCACAATTTCTCCTGTTTCTTCACTTAAAATAAAATGATCTGGATAATCTTGTCTGATTACTTCGAAGATGGCTTTTTCAGCCGCATGGTCTGCCTCTGTTACCAGGTTATTAACCCCTTCTTTATTACTTATTTTAAACTGGCCATTAAAAAAGCGTTGTAATTCCGCAGCTCCGGCCTCGGTAGCTTTGATGAGCGTTTGTTTCAACATATCCGCAAAAGTAACAAACCGGCAGAAGAATATAGAATTAGGAATAAGAAATAAGCAATTAAGAAGGTCGTTAAACCTGCTTATTATTGCAGTGAAAAGCAGTATTTGGAACTCAGCGTTATTATAGTAAACTATTGTGTACCCGATTTTCTGGAACAATGCCTGATTACGGTAAAAAATGCCATGCAACAGCTTAATGGCGAAATCATCGTGGTAGACAATGCCTCACCCGACGATAGTATTACAAAGTTGGCCCCCCTTTTTCCGGATGTTCATTTTTTGCAAGCAGAAACCAATATCGGATTTGGCAGGGCATGTAACCTGGGGTTGAGTAAGGCAAAGGGTAATTATATTCTTTTCCTGAACCCGGATACACTGGTTCCTGAAAATACCATTGCCTATTGTGTCAGCTTCCTTAATAATCACCAGCAAACCGGGGCAGTAGGCGTAAAAATGATCAATGGCTTTGGAAATTTTTTACCGGAAAGCAAAAGAGCCAAACCTTCTCTTTCAAATACCTTTTTTAAAGTTACCGGTATGGCCTCCCTTTTTCCGACATCGGGGTTGTTTAATAACTATGCACTCGGACAACTTTCAAAAAATGAAAACCACCGTATCGATGTGTTGGCTGGGGCTTTTATGATGGTCCGGAAAGCCTTGCTTGAATCAATGAAGGGCTTCGATCCGGTTTTTTTTATGTATGGAGAAGACATTGATCTTTCACTTCGTATAAGTAAGCTGGGATATGATATTTATTATTTGGGCGAAGTTTCCATTATTCATTATAAAGGACAAAGCTCCCGGAACAGATCAGGCAAACAACATGCGTTGTTTTATAAGGCTATGCGACAGTTTGTACATAAGCATTATAAAGCTGGGTGGTTACTTATACCCTTTATATTTTTCGTTCAGGGATTAAGTTTGGTAAAACAATGGTTATTGCCGAAGGATAACATGCTCACTTTATTAAATAAGCCAGGTACAGCATGTATGATGGCCGGACAGTTTGGTTGTGAGCAGATCATTAACGTGTTAACAGAAAAGGGGCATAGCGATATCCTTAAACAAACTGCATTGGTATTAGAGCAAGATGGTAGAAAAGTTGATCTGATATCTGGACTGGCCTCTGTAATCAGTCAACAGCAGTTGTCGCAGGTGCTGGTGTATGTTCCCGATTATGCCTTAGAAGAGATCATACCAGCGATGGAAGGATCGAAAAATGTATTTTTCCGTTTCTTGTTTGCGGTTTCAAGGGCCTTACCCTTTAACAAATAGCCGTTTTTTTATTGAAAAGCAATTTTAAGCCACAGATTCATTGTCCAACAATAGCGTTACCTTTTATCAACCGATACCATTGATTTAGCTGTTTTAGTGTAATTTTGTATATTCAATTAACCCGAGTCTAACGATGTCTATCCTTGATATTAAATTGCCTAACCGTATTTTAAAAGCATTAAGGCTTCCCCAAAACAATCCACGCAGGCAACAAATCAAGGTGTTAAAAAAATTATTGAGAAAAGCAAGGTTTACAGCTTTTGGTCAGCAATTTCGATTCGATGAGATCCTGCTTTCAAAACACCCAGGCAAAAAATTTCAGGAATTGGTTCCTACCTATAATTATAATACCATTCACAAAGAGTGGTGGCATAAAACCCTCGAAGGTATTCCTGATATCTGCTGGCCCGGTAAAATCCGCTATTACGCACTGAGCAGCGGAACCAGTGAAGCTGCCAGTAAATATATTCCCGTTACCAACGATCTCCTGAGTGGTAATAAAATTGTGATGATTAAGCAATTGCTTAGTCTGAGGAATTATGAAAACATTCCCTATAGTTCTATCAGTAAAGGTTGGTTAACCCTTGGTGGAAGTACTGATTTACAGAAAGAAGGTCCAGGTTATTATGCCGGAGACTTAAGTGGTATTACGCAGAAAAAAGCGCCTTTCTGGTTTCAGCCTTTTTATAAACCGGGCAAAAAAATTGCCAAGCAAAAAGACTGGAACAAAAAACTGGAAGAGATTGTTGACAAAGCACCTGAATGGGATATCGGATTTGTGGTAGGTGTACCTGCCTGGATACAGATGTGTATGGAAATGGTTATTGAGCGCTATAAGCTTAATAATATCCATGAAATGTGGCCTAACCTGGCCTTTTTTGTACACGGCGGTGTAAGCTTCGAACCTTATAAAAAAGGGTTTGAAAAATTATTGGGTAAACCTATTACCTATATAGAAACCTATCTGGCCAGTGAAGGTTTTATCGCCTACCAGGATCGTCAGTTTGGTAAGGGCATGCGTTTGGTTACGGGTGAACATATATTTATGGAGTTCGTTCCCTTCGATGATAAAAACTTTGATGCTAACGGCGAAATGGTAAAAGACCCGGAAGCATTAATGATACATGAAGTAGAAGAGGGTAAAGACTATGCATTACTAATCAGCACTGCAGCAGGTGCTTGGCGTTATTTAATTGGTGATACGGTTCGTTTTGTAGATAAAGAGAAATGCGAAATCATTATTACCGGCCGAACAAAACATTTTTTAAGTCTGGTAGGTGAGCACCTGAGTGTAGACAATATGAATAAAGCTATTCAACTGGCCAGTGAGCAATTGAATATCTGTATTCCGGAGTTTACCGTAGCGGGCGTACCTTACGATAGCTTTTTTGCGCATCACTGGTATGTTGCCTGCAACGACCAGGTAGATAAAAAGAGATTGATTCAGTTGATTGATGATAAATTAAAAGAATTGAACGACGATTATGCTGTGGAGAGAAAAAGCGCACTAAAAGAGGTTTTCCTCGACGTTTTGTCGGAAGAACAGTTTATGGAGTTTATGCGTTCAAAAGGAAAAGTGGGCGGGCAGCATAAATTTCCTAGGGTATTAAAAGGTAAAATGCTGGAAGACTGGCAGCTTTTCTTAAAAAAAGAATTGGTATCCTAATGAAATATATTTTCCTTCTTTTATTAATGGTGTCTGTTACTGCGTCGGCACAAGAACCCAATATCAGTATCCTGAAAAGAAAAGCACCTGAAAGTTTTCAGGTATTGTTTAAAACCACCAAGGGCGATTTTATCCTGGAAGCTTATAGAAGATGGTCGCCAATAGGCGTTGATCGCCTCTATCAACTGGTTATAACAGGTTATTATAACTCAACAGCATTCTTCAGGGTTGAACCTAATTACCTGGTTCAGTTTGGTATAGCAGATGATATTGAGAAGAATGTTTTTTGGGACACCAAAAAATTAAAGGATGAACCGGTTTTACAACTTCACAAAAAAGGTATTGTCGCATTTGTGCGGGGTAAAGCCAATAGCAGGACCACCCAGCTTTTCATCAATATGAAAGACAACCCTGAACTGGATACTACCATTAGAGAGGGGGTTAAAGGTTATACCCCCATTGGAAAAGTGATAAAGGGAATGGAGGTATTGTCGCGCCTTAACGGCAAATATGGTAAAACCATTGCAGCTATCCAGGATTCTATTTATCTGTATGGAAATACTTATCTGGATGATCATTTCCCTGGACTTGACATGATTATTTCAGCAAAAATTCTGCATTAATTTCTTCCGTTAATCACAGATAAAAGGTTTTTCAAAATTATCCGCTTATTTTGGTGTATAACCCAATGACCACTGAATGCTAGCTCCATTGATAAAAGGATTAATACTGGGTGTTATTCTCAGTATTTCTGTAGGACCCGTCATCTTTGCCATCATCAAGCAAAGTATCAATAATGGACACAAGGCCGGGTATGTTTTTGTTGCGGGTGTATCTGCCAGCGATATTACCTTGGTTTTAGTGTGTAATTTTTTTACTTCCCTGTTTAATATAGCACTTGAATATAAGAACACCATTGCAATAGCGGGTAGCATCTTTCTCGTTGCGATCGGCATTTATACCCTGTTCTTTAAAAAAGTGCCGGTTGATGAAGAAAATAAACTCATCACAAAAAACTTCCGCAAAAGAGATTATGCAGCAATTTTTCTGTCGGGCTACTTTATGAATATGCTTAACCCGGGTGTGTTTCTTTTCTGGTTTGCCTGGACAACCTTAATTATGGCCGATTCACAAACTGCCACCCATCCCGGAGAATACCGTTTTATTGTATTTACTACCTGTCTTGTTTTTGTACTGCTTTCTGATATTTTAAAAGTAGTACTTGCAGGAAAACTTCGTTCCAGACTAAATGCCAAAAACCTGCATTTTATTAATAAACTTTCCGGACTTATACTTATAGGATTTGGCATTGCCTTATGCTGGGGTGTACTTGCCCTGTTTAAATAGGTTTAACAAAGGATTAAAGAAAAAGATATATTTCCTTTTTATCTTTCAGTTCCATGAGGCCGGCACTACTACTGCTTTTTTTACTTGCATTTACCTGCACCCATAGCCAGGCACAATCCGGTATTTTAGTATTTAAGAAAAAGAACCAAAATATACAGAGTTGGACAAAAGATAATTTTATCCGGTTTCAATACGTTACCACACAATGGCTCGATGGAAAAATCAAACGTATTGATAAAGATTCCATTTTTGTGAATTGTTTTATTACCCGGCAAATACCTAACCAGTTTGGTTTTCCTACAATAGATACTTCCTGGTTTGGCGTTATGGGTATTCATATTTCAGAGATCATCGGAATGCCCGGAAACAAATTTAAGAGTGGCATTTTTACGAATGGTTCATTATTAAAATTGGGTAGCGCTGGTTATGTTTTTCTAAACCTGTTTAATAGTCTTGAAAATGGCGAACCCCTTTTTGCAAGTAATAACTTAAGGAATATTGGCATTGCCGCAGGTGTATTTTTAATCGGGCATCTTCAATCGCTCAAATACAAATCATATATCCGCATAAGAAGAAAATATTCTATGCAGATCATTTCCACCCAATAGGGTTAAGCAGTATCTTGTTGTATAATGGCACAAAAAAGACCCCTGGGAAAAAGAATCTGGCGTTTTATATGGCGATCAGCTGTTTGGATGTTTCTTACATCGCTGGCCTATATCATCATTTGCAGGTGGGTTATGCCGCCTATTACCATTACGCAATTATCCAATAGTTTCAGTTATGGGTTGAATCGTGATTATATCTCCTGGAATAAGCTTCCGTATAATATTAAACTCGCAGTAATAGCAAGTGAGGATCAAACCTTTCCTGATCATAGCGGCTTCGATTGGGATGCGATCGAAAGAAGCATGAAGCCAAAGAAAAAAGGTAAGAAAACGAAGATCCCATTAGGTGGTGGTGCAAGTACTATTTCACAACAAACAGCCAAGAATGTTTTTCTATGGCAGGCAGGTGGCATTACAAAGTATATTCGAAAAGTGCCGGAACTCTATTTCACGAAAATGATTGAATGGATCTGGGGTAAGCAAAGGATACTGGAAGTTTACCTCAATGTAATTGAAATGGGTCCTGGATTATTTGGCGTAGAAGCAGCTTCACGAAAATATTTCAACAAACCAGCCGAAAAATTATCCCGCGCAGAAGCTGCCATGATCGTAGCGAGTCTTCCTAATCCGAAAAAGTTTTTACCTAAACCAATGAGTCGCCGTGTTGCCTGGCGCTATCCACAGATACTAAAGCAAATGCAGAATATTGAAGATGATGCGGAACTGCAATCCTTGCTAAAATAAAATAGTTATTGAGCCCCGATAAATTTGTCGATAGCTGATATTGCTTTTTCCAAACGAGCATCATAATCACCGAAAATTTCGACCCAGGGTACTTTTTGATTGATCATAATATCGCGGTATATCTGGTATAATTCCAGACGTGGTTTTTCATCAGGGTATTCACGAAGCACATCTTCTGCCCAGGGTAAATCGGGTTTACAGAGCAGGTAGAAGTTAGTGGTTTGCTGAATTATTTCATTGAGGATAAAATGATGGCATTTTTGAAAAACGTATTCACACCAAACTTTCATCACATACATATCTGTATCAACAAACAAAAGCGGTGGATGATTTTGTGAGCGAAGTGTTTTTACATTAACCCATCGTTTTGCTTCTCCCGGATTTGATCCTTCTGCCATGGACCATTGCCTATTGACCATGTTCTCATATTCTTTCTCCAATGCCAACTGGCCTTTGGCGATCGACAAAAGATCATCGAAATCGTAATCCATTCCATGGGTCGTTAAATACTCCCTCGCAAACTCCGGGCACCACAAAGTATTATAATGTTGTGCCAATAATTCACACAACGTACTCTTACCTGTAGACTCTGGACCTAATATGACGATCTTATGAATCATGTTTCTCTTTCTGTGGTATTCAGTGACTTCTGTGGCAAATTAATTGCCACTGAGGGCCAGAATATCTTATTTATCCCTAGCTCTCTTTTTCCATTCTATTAGTCCTGCAATAGCCAGAATTAATAGAACAAGAAACTGAACACTTGTAAAAACATAACCTTTCACAAAATACAACGGAATAGAAGCCATATTTGTTGCGATCCACCATATCCAGCTTTCTGTTTTTTTTCTTGCCATCAACCACATGCCTGTATATGCGGAAGCGCTTGCGAATGCATCGGCCCAGGGAATAGCTTCTGGAGCAAACCCATTCTTTAACCAGCTTAACAGAATAAAAATCAGCACATAAAAAGCACCAAAGAACAAAAGCTGTTGTACCCATTCTTTCTTCGTGCTATTGGTAATATGTAATACGAATGCTTTTGTCTGTGTATCTTTTCTTGTCCAAAGTATCCATCCATAAATACTCATTACCGAATAATAAAAATTAACGCTGGCTTCTCCGAAAAGTTGTCCTTTAATACTCAGGTAAATATAGATCAGGGTATTGATGAGTCCGATGGGGTAAACAAGTATATGTTCTTTTCTGCTAAACCATACGCTGGCTATACCTGCTATTACTGCAATAAATTCAAGTGGGCCTGTTTGCTGAATGCCGTTGGTAAACTGTTGCAACAATTCCTGGAAACTCATCATGGTGCAGCAAAATACAGATTCAATTGCAAATAAGGATAGTATCCGTAATGATGGTGTTAGTTTTCCGGAATGGTAAATTGCAAAAGCAGTTCCTGGTCTTTATATAATTGAAGGATGCCGCTGTTAAACTGGTAGCGGTTAACTGCGGAAAGATGTTTTAAGTAAAGTGATTCCATTTGCATGTCGAGGCAGGCCATTTCTGTAGATGCCACCCCGGAAATAGCCATCTTTCCATTGTCGATGATTACTTTCCCGAAATAACGGTTACAGATTGCTTTTCCGGATATCCTGCCTGTTTTTCTATCAAATTGTATATCGGGTATATTACTACCATTCACCTGTTCCATTTTCCCGTTTCGGCTGATTCTTGCCAATGGCAAGGAAACCTGGTCTGGAATTGGAATGGTTCTTTGTACATAGGTTTTCGACCTTTCTTTGGAAAGCACTTTTATAAGGTAATAAGCATATGCCGAACCGTCAGCGGGTGGATTATCTCTTTTCACCCTCATTATTTCCAGTTTGTAGTTATATCCTTCTTCGTATGTAAATCCCTCGATCCCTGAATAAAACAGTGCATAGGGTTCGCCTGGTTTTTCCTTTACCTGTAAACAAGGCTTATTGCTGATTCCGTAGCAGTCTGCCTTGGTATCCGCCACATAAAATGTTGTCCTTTGCGCTATCAGCGAAGTCGCGAACAAAACCATCAATATCGTGAGCTTCAGTTTCATTATAGGCAATATTACAAACAGCATACCATTTAGGTTGCCTTTCCTTTCTTTTAACAGATTTTGTAAGGATAACGTCTAAAATACTGTTTTTATTGAAAACAGGGTATCTGGGATGCCTGATTAAACAAGCGATACGAGTCCATGTTCGATACTCTTGCCATGGTGCGAAGCGTGGTATGCAGTGAAATAGATCATTTCACGCAGGGTAATCATACCCAGTAATGGGTGTGGCAGGATGTATTTATCTAAGGAGAATTCTTTATACCTGCTGGTTTTCTTAATAAGCTGACGAACTTCCGCATCCAACTGCAACAGTAGCCTGTCTTTTTCTGATACGGGTACGTCAGGGCCGGGAATAAATGCAGCGGATGCTCTTCCTCCTGCCTGTAATTTGATATGATAACGATCTACCAGGGCATCGTAGGTTCGGGAGGGTCTGTTTGCATAACCAAAACGCCAACCAAGGATGAAATTGGGAAGAGAAAATGCTTTATTAACGGGTGCTACACTTTTGATGAGATGGTCAACCTGCTGGAGTGCGTTCCATTTGTCTGTGGGTGCATATAACAGTGCACGGTCATTGAGTTGAGATACCTGTTCAATTAACTGAGCATAGTTTTGCTGCAGGAGCTGCAGGATGGCCTCTTTCTCCATTTGGTAGTTTTAGCAGGGTTGGGTTCTAAGCAAATATAATGATGTTGTGCTTTGGTAATTAAAAGTTTGCGATTAATTGTACTATGTTTCCCGCTTTTTGTATTGTTACCGATTGCAAAAAAAAGCGCTGTACCCTATTGGTACAACGCTTTCAAAAAAAACAAACAAAGTATTATTCAGCTTCTGCTACTACTTCTTTTACTTCCGGAATCATTCTTTTCATCATGCCTTCGATTCCGGCTTTCAGGGTAATCATTGACGAAGGACAACCACTACAGCTTCCCTGAAGCATCAGGTTAACCACCCCATCGTTATAGCTTTTAAATTGAATGGCCCCGCCATCCATTTCAACTGCGGGTTTTACGTAGTTTTCGAGCAGTTCTTTTACTCTTTTTACAATATCATCGTCATCAGCGCTAACCGCATTGGATGCTTCCTGTTTAACCTTTGCAACTTCTTCTTCATTAACCACCACACCGCCATTTTCAAGGTATTCTTTCAAAAACTCTTTAATGGTGGGTATAATATCCTGCCAGTCTTCGGTATCTGCGGTTTTGGTAAGTGTAACGAAATTACTCGCTATAAATACGCTTCTGATAAAGGGAAAGCTAAACAGTTCCTTTGCCAGCGGTGAGGGACCAGCCAATGCTTCTTCTGCAAAATCAATGCTTTTTCCCGGGTAAAGCAGTTTATTCGCAACAAACTTCATGGTCTCCGGGTTAGGAGTCATTTCTGTGTAAATACTGATTACGGGATTTCCTGTTTTGATCATATTTTGTCTTTTAACCTATGCCAGACTATTGCCTGTCATACTACAAAAATAATCAAAAGCTGGGGGATCAGGGAAAATACCGAAAGTGTCGGGGGGCTTTTTTCGGATATCGAAAACCTGTAAAACCTACCAGATGGCAAACCTGGTTGAGCCTTCCAATATGTAAGTCTCACTATTTACCCGCTCTTTTGCCTGGGTAAATACTGGATTTTGCCGTTCAAACGGCGTTGCATAATCGCTACTTGCTTGTTTGTCGTTGTTTGCTGTACATAAGGTTGATTGGTTGGGGGCAGCCAATACAACGCTTGCCAGACATAGCAAGTAGCGGAGTAAATTGTTGAATGCTGCTTTCATATTCCTTATTGTTACGATGCAAAAGTATTCCTGTTTATGCCGGTTTGCAACCACACAAACATGTGAAATGCATGTTTTTGCAGGTTTGTAAATCACATAAAAAAGAACCCCGACGCAGTTGGTCGGGGTTGGTTTACACAGGGATATTTTTATAAAATATTGAAATTCAATTAATTAGTACTGAAATGTTGTTTCAGTTACCTCATCGGGCAGACCTGTTTCTTTTACTACCGTTGTTCTTTTTAAAGGGTTGCCATCATTATCATAATTATATGTGTGCGTTACCGATGCATATTGCTGACCCAATTTATCGTAGTGTTTTTCGGTAAGCGGGTTATTAGGCATTGCGATCAATGTAGGCAGGTAAGGATTGTTTTCAAACAAAAGACTGGTATTCCTTTTAGTATCATAACTGCTCATTTCATAAACATCGGTTTTTTCAAGGGAACCAGTGTTGTAATCCTTGTACCAGGAACTCATTGTTTTAATATTGCCATTGGCATAATAATCTACTTCAAAACGCATCGAGGGAGCGGTACCGATAGGGCCAGCAAAACTGCTGAAAATATCGGTGCGCCATAAGCGACCTTCTTTATAAGTGTATTGATAAGTAGCAATAACCACATTATTTCCTGTTACCACTTCTACTTTAGTGATATCACCACCAGTGTAAGTGTACTTATATTTTGAACCATCACTTGCAGACATTTCTGTGAGTTTGTCGGCATTATAGGCCAGTTGATACACAGTAATATCATCCCCACTGGTTGTTTTTTGCAGGGTAGTTATTTTACTTGGTTGTCCGGCATTGTTATACTGCACAGACAGGTAGCTGCCATCATCGTAATTTATCTTGCTCAACTTTTTCTGGCCGCCTATTGGTCCGGGATCTACCACAGTACCTGGATCGAATTCTTTTGTACAACCTGTAATCATCAAAACGATTGCCAGTAATACGCCTGTTAGTTTCATCGTCTGCTGTAAACTTCTTTTCATTTTATTTCAACTATTTAATCACTTTTACTTCAGTAGGAGGAATTGGTGCAGGTACAGGATTTTTAATAGCGGGCAAAGACATTAAATAACTATAAACAGCACTTAGATCTTCATCCGTCATTTTTGCAACATTATACCAAGGCATAGGTGGCATCACCGGGCGACCGCCTTCCTGACCCAGGTGTTTTCCTGTGCGAAGGGTTTTTACAAACACTTCTTCTGTCCAGTTACCAATACCAGTTGTTTCATCAGGTGTAAGGTTTGCACCAAACGATATACCCCATGGACCTGCAAAAGCTGTTACATCGGGCGACATTTTTACCCATTGCTGGTCTTTTGCCAATGCTTCTGTAAGCGTTGGTATTCCATGTTCAGAAGGGTATCCTGACATCAGTTTTGTGGTGTCTGGCATTGGTCCCATTGGTGTCATGACTTTAGGAGAATGACAATCGTTGCATCCGGCAACGGTTACCAGGTATTCTCCTCTTGCTATCAGTTCGTCTTTTTCTTTTTGTCTTACTTCAGTGATATCTTCTTTCTTGGTTGCTGTTTCTTTGCTTCCGGCTTCGCTGCAGGCTGCAACAGTGGCCATAACAGACAAAGCAATGATTGCCAGGTTCAGGGTTTTGTTTTTTAATGTCATTGTTAATGTTTTTGTATACAGTAAAATGGGAATTGATTTCCAATTATGCAACAAACATAAACCCGCAAAAGCCTGCAAACTATCACACAAAAATGTGGTTAGGATGAGAGGGGGATGTGAATGGTGAGTGGTGAATGGGTTGTAGAGTCGGAAAGTCCGGGAGTCCGAAGTCCGGAAGACGGGAAGAAAAATCGTATAAGCCAAGTAGCAATCACCCAAGCCTCAGTCTTTCGGTCTCCGGACCTCGGACTTCCCTTACACAATTTTATTCCTGAAAGCTTTCGCAACAGCTTCGCTCTTGCTGTTTACATGAAGTTTTTCGTAAATCTTTTTTATATGCGAGCGAACGGTATCAATGGCGATAAACATTTCTGCGGCGATCATTTTATAACTGTACCCATTCACTAATAATTGCAGAACCTGTTTTTCGCGTTCAGAAAGATCGTAGTCTTGTCCTTTTTCGTTGTTAAGTGAAGAGAACATTTTCAATACCTGGGTGGCGATAGAAGATGTCATTGGTGCTCCACCGGTTTGAGCTTCCTGAATATATTCCAGTAACCTGGCGGGTGGTGTTTTTTTAAGTACATAGCCATTTGCGCCATTACTAATGGCATCGAAAACATTCTTGTTGTCGTCGAATACGGTAAGCATCAGAATTTTTACATCCGTATCAATCTCACGTATTTTTTTTAGTCCTTCAATACCATTGGTTCCTGGCATATCTATATCCATCAGTATTACATCTGGTTTAAAGGCCCTCACTTCATCTTCAACATTGTTACAGTTCTTAAAAGCTGAAAGCACTTCAAAACCATCAGACCCGTTGATGAGCATCGTTAATCCTTCACGTAACTGGGGGTTGTCTTCGTAAATCAATAATTTGGTCATAAGGTCTTTTTACAGTTACAAAGCTAACAGATGAATGCTTTGCAGACTATCGCATAATAATGTTAGAGAGGGGGGGTGAATTGTCAATTGTGAATGGTGAATGAAATCGTTTTAATATTGACCATTCACAATTGACAATTCACCTCCTTTCTTTTAAAGTTAGCATTCCCTCAACCCTCCACAAAATTTCACACCGTAAAACCACATAATTATGTGATGTGTTTTTTAACATGCTTTATCAAATTCACTGACAAACGGTGAGAAAAGGGGATGAGTTGTTTTGCGTGTTAAAAACTGATTCCGGCAAATACATGCAGGCATAAACTTTCACATTTACATGCGGTTGAACAGGCTTTTTTTCCGTTGCATTTTTGCATCATCAAACAAAGAATAAAAAAATGAAAGGAAAATATATTACCACAGCCCTGATTATTGCGGTGATGGCTGGTGGTAAAAAAGCGACAACCCTTTAACCCAGGAATCTATAGCAATATACCGGTCCGGCCCGTAAGCCGGACCCCTGAAAAGGGACGCCATTGTTGGTCGTCGTTGACCAACAAAAACAAATTTGGCAAGTTTGGGTTTTTTATAAGCAGTATGTTAGAAGCAGAGCAACAGGTTACACAACAAGTGTGTAACCTGTTCTCATTTTTAGTAACTATCTGAAATTTTCTTCATGATTAAATCAACCGGAAAAGTTCTGGCAGACGGATATATCTGTTTATTAAATGCAGCTTCAAAAAAAGGAAGTGAGCTACCCTTGTTTAGATTGGCAAAATCATTTTTATCTGATACTAACTGAAACACAAAAAAATTGTATTCATCCAAATTCAGTATTCTGGCTTCTTCAGGTGCAATCAGCAGGGCTTTTTCTGATGCATATCCACAAGAAAATGATTGTTCGGGATTGTTTCCTTCATTACCCATCGAATTATATACCAATTTCCCCTTTTTAATTATGTTGTAATAACAAAGCACATCTGATTTGCTTTTTTTACCATTTTTAACCGACTGCCCTCTGTTGGGTTGTATAGTAACGGTAAATGTATCCTGTTCGTTGTTTGTCCATTGCCATTTACCATAATACAGTTTTGGATCCTCTTTCTTTACGCTTAAATCTGTAATACCAGTCAGGTTGGTTATCGGAAATTGTTGCAGGGTAATCTGGCTTTTAATAATTGTATCTTTTATAACCGATGTACTTGCAGATGCATCCATAAAATGACCCATCAACAAAACCAATAGTACCGGTAAAAAAATGATCTTTTGCATCAGTTAATATTGTTCATTTAAAAATACGACTATTTTCCTGCCGCTTATAGAAATTGAATGCATAATAAAATCCAGCTTAATAGTTTCGCATAAATACATTTAGAATGAAACACTTGTTGTGCACACTTTTAATCATTTCATCCCTTTCGCTTAAGGCTCAAAATAATATCACTGCACTCATTCATGCTGAACGTTCTTTTGCTTCTTTTACTGTTGCTAATGGTATTAAAAAAGGATTTCTGCAGTTTTTAGACAGCAATGGTGTGGTATTTCCAGCGGGTGATGCGGTAAACGGACTTACCCTATACAGTAAAAATCCGGGAGGAGCCGCTCAACTTAATTGGGGACCAGAATATGCCGTGATCAGTGCTTCGGGCGATTTTGGTTTTACAACAGGACCCTATCACTTACGCAGATCTGCAAATGATACCATCAGCGGCCGTGGACAATACAATAGTATCTGGCATATTAACAAAGATGGACAATGGAAAGTACTCGCTGATATGGGCAACAGGTATAACGATGACCGTACTATTCCAAATACTGCTGCAGAACTGGATCTGAAAAAAGCGGTTGCCAAAACATTTTCATTAGAAGATATTACCACCCTGGACCAACAACTTAATACCTCTCTAAAAGAAAAAGGCAGTGCTGCTTTTCAACCCTTTCTTGGCGCACAAAGCTGGTTCAGTGTAAACAACCATGCTCCTTCTATGGGCGCTAGAAATATTGGCGATTTACTAAAAACCATTACAGTACCAGACAATTTTCAATACGTCAATAGCGGTATTGCCTCATCTAAAGATCTTGCCTACACCTATGGTAAAACCACCACTGGCCCCTACATGCGCGTATGGACAAAACAAGTATCGGGATGGATATTGTTGTTGCAGGTGATAGGCGGGTAGTGAATGGTCAATTGTGAATGGTGAATGAAATCGTTTTAATATTGACCATTCACAATTGACAATTCACCATTCACAAAAAAGCCCGGCAAGAATACCGGGCTCTTCCCTGGCGGGAAACCTATGGAAAACAGAGAGACTCTTTGAATAATGAATTTTCAATATTCAATTTTCAATGTCGAAGTTGTGACTGTAGTTTATTGGAAATTCAACATTCATTATTCATTATTCTTCAGTTTCACAACCGTATTCCTGCTGAGAGCGTTACATAAAACATATTCTTTCCTCTCTCCGATAAATCGGGTCGGCCAGCTACGGTTACCAGGTTTTGTGGCATCACATAGGATGGTGTGACAGACATGTTGAATTTGCCTTTCACAAAAACAACGGGTACGGACATTTCATAGGATAATATATTGAACTGGGTTGTTCGTTCTGTAGTTTGTTGTGTTACAGGAATACCCAGCACATTTTTTCTTTCGAGATAAGTATTGCTGAATTGTTGTGTGCCCAGATTGGCGGTAATAGATGGTGCTATTGCTATAGCCGCACCATTCAAACCTTTTGTAAAAATGAAAAAATGATCTACACCTAAACTTGTATTCACATCTGTTTTATCACTAAACAACAGGCTAAGTCCGCCATTAAGGTTTAACACCTTATTCAGGAGACTGAGGTTTGCACCTGTTTGTGAGCGTATAGCTGATTGAACAAGTGTGCTCTGGTCTTTATACAGAAACCGGGAGAAGAAAATATTGCCCGCAAAATGATCGGTTTGCGGAAAGCGATACCCGGCTTCTATGGTAGCCCCTGTATAAGCCGCTGACTGCATACTATTTTGAACGAATATGAAATTACCCTGGGCATACAATCCATTTTTGAACTGGAAACCCAACATTGGAAATAGTCCACTGCTTCTTAAACTATCTGTGCGACCAAAAAAATGGAGTGCAGACTGATAGTTAACGGATGCATTGAATTCATTCTTGGTTTCGCCGGCATCTTGTGCCAGGGAAACAAAAGGCAATACGATGGCTAACCAAAGCATTTGCCTGCTTTTGGACAGTTTCATAAGTTTCGTTTTAGTATGGTTAAGTCAGCGGCTTATCAAAAAATCAAGGGGAGGGGTCTGATTACTTACCAGATTTTGCTTTTGCTTTCGCTTTTACTTCTGCACTTGCAGAGGCAGACGGCGTTGCGTCTTTTACTTTCGCTTTCGCTTGTTGTGCTTTTTCTAGTCCGGCTTCTTTAGCAGTTTCAGCTTTCTCTTTTGCATCTGCTAATTTTTCTTTTGCCATATCTTTCTGCTCAACTACAATTTCTGCAGTTTCGCGCATTGGCAACTGTGCATTAGCATTGGCATGAACTTCTGCTTCTGAGCGTGTAGCAGCACGCACAAGTCCTCTTTCTTCACCACCCGCATTACTGTTAAGTTCTGCACTGGATGATGCTTTCAGTGATGCATTTGCATTTACATTGGTATTCGCTTTTACTCGCTGCACCGAGTTAGCTGCCATTACAGTTGCTGCTCTGGTAGCGTTTACGGTTGCTCTGGTGGTTTTACCAATAGTAGCCGTGGTTCTTGCTGCTGCATTGGTAGCGGCAGTTGCTGCCCTGGTAGCATTTACAGTAGCTCTGGCTGTTGCCGTAGTTGTACCTCGTACGCCTAATCCTAACTGTGCATCTGCTGCCTGAAAAAAGAACAGACCGGCTAATGCTGCGGTGGTTTTCATCATTGTTTTCATGATAGATGGATTTTGGTGATCAATTGGTGTTCTGTTTACCTCTTTTCAAGTTCCGTGCCAAAAATCTTAAAAGCCATAAAAGCCTTTACTACGAACAGTTGTAGCGAAAACAAAAATTTAATATGTACGTATCAGTCTCGTTCCCGGTTCTTGTATCCAGGTTGTTTTAAAAGTTTTTACATTTTTTAAACAAACCTAGAATCAGTAATTTGTTTTAAATTCTGGGCATGAAAAAAATATTGTTCGTACTCTTTCTCTTTTTTTCCATACAAGCCAATGCACAATACCAGCTGGATGTAAGTTCTGCAGATGCTATCATTAAAGCTTTATATGAAGTAATTTCCGGACCAAGTACCCAGGCCCGCGATTGGAATCGGTTTCGCTTTCTATTTGGCAATGATGCGCACCTGATGACGGCTGTTCCCCATAAAGACAGTGGCACGGTAATACGCACTATAACTCCTGAACAATATATACAGAGGAATGGCACCCGCTTGCAGGAAATTGGTTTTGTTGAAAAAGAATTACACCGGATTACAGAAACCCATGGAGCTGTTACACAAATGTTTTCTACTTATCAATCTGATCTAACCGTAAATGGAAGCCCGCAGCAGGTACGTGGCATCAACAGCATTCAACTGTTTAATGATGGAAAAAGATTTTATATCGTTTCTATTTTCTGGGATGGGGATTCAAAAAAACCAATCGACAAAAAATACCTTGGCAATTAAATCCTCGGCAATGGTGGGTTAGGGGAATGTATTAAATTGTGGCATGCTTTCTTTTCCTGCTTATGAAATATATGCCTGTGGCGACCATGCTTATACATTAGATTTGGGCCAACAAATTAATGTTGGTACAAATCGTTTTATAATCCGTCTTTTTAAAGCACTCCAACATAATAAACCCTCATTTATCCTCGATATAATTCCGGCTTACAGTAGTATTACTATTGTATACGATCCATTAGCATTACCCCATGAGGATCCGGAAGAAATTATTCATCTATGCTTTACAGATGCAATCCATCTATCTGCACTGGATCAATCAATCGAACATCCATCTGTTATTCGTATTCCTGTTTGTTACCACCCTTCTGTTGCTCCAGATCTGGAAGCATTGTGCAGCAAGCTGGAGATGAACGCAGATAGTCTTGTATCCATTCATACGTCAAAACCTTATCGTGTTTTTATGAATGGCTTTCTTCCAGGCTTTGCTTATATGGGTTCGGTCGATCATCGTATCGCTGCTCCTCGCCACCAAAGTCCACGCAAAGTTGTACCAGCAGGCAGTGTTGGAATTGCAGGAAGTCAAACCGGTATTTATCCCCTCGACTCTCCTGGCGGTTGGCAACTCATCGGAAAAACTACCGTTACCTTATTTGATCCTCTTTCTCATAAGCCTTGTTTATTACAGCCTGGAGATGAAGTGCAGTTCTACCCTATATCATTAGATGAATTTCAACATTGCAAGCCTTTATGAGTATCCGTATTATAAAAAAGGGATTACTGGATACCATACAAGACTATGGAAGATATGGCTATCAGCACCTGGGAATTAATCCGAATGGTGTGATGGATTTTATTTCTATGCGATTGGCCAATACCTTAACTGGAAACAGTGAACAGGAAGCGGTAATTGAAATGCACTGGCCCGCACCTGTTATTCAATTTCAGCATGATACTTGTTTTGCCATCACCGGGGCAAGCGTTATTGCTCATTTAGATGACACGGTACTGGTAGAGAACAATAAAAAATATTTTGTAAAAGCTGGTAGCCAACTTTCTTTTAAAAAAATATTATCCGGTGCACGGATTTATATGGCTGTACACGGTGGGTTTGATCTTCAACCTTGGCTAAAAAGCAATAGCACTCATGTACAATTAAACTATGGTGGAGCAATTTTAAAATCAGGAGATACATTGTCTTATAAATATTCATCTGCCTATGCTGTTTCAGCAAATGGTTCTCTGCCTTGGCATATCCAATCACCTATTAACCTGTCTGATAAGATTATTCATTTTACAACAGGAAAAGAATGGTTGTTAATAGATGAATCGGGAAGAAGTAGGTTTCAGCAAAGCTTGTACCAGATTGATCAAAACAGCAATCGTATGGGATACCGTTTACATGGAGAAGCTGTTCATCTTTCAGTAGCAACAGAGCTGATTTCAACAGCTGTTACCAAAGGAACCATTCAGTTACTTCCTAATGGACAGCCACTAATTTTAATGGCTGATCACCAAACAACGGGTGGTTATCCCAGAATGGGTCATGTTATCAGTGCCGATATCCCAAAACTCGCACAATTTGCACCCGGTGATACTATCCAATTTAAAGAAATTTCAATAACAGAGGCCCATAACAGATTGCGGGCATTGAATTTACATTTGAAACAAATTGAAATAGCTTGTAAATTGAGGATGTATGATCGCTGATGCATGATATTAATAACAAATCAGACATCAGCGATCATAAATCCTACATCTTCTTCTATGTTTATTGATCTTAATTGCGATATGGGTGAGGGCATGGGAAACGATGCTTTATTGATGCCGTTTATAAGCAGCACCAATATTGCTTGTGGATTTCATGCAGGCGATGAAGATACCATGCGCCGTACCATTGAGCTGGCCATTAAACATAATGTTGCAATTGGCGCACACCCAGGGTTTCCAGACAAGGAAAATTTTGGAAGAACTGAAATGGATTTTCCGGAAGAGGATATTGTTTCCATTGTTTCTGAACAGGTCTATATTCTATTGGATCTTGTATTTGCTATGGGAGGTAAACTGCATCATGTAAAACCACACGGCGCTTTATACAATATGTCTGCCCGAAATTATTCACTTGCTGCCGCCATTGCCAATGCCATTTATGAAATTGATAGTAACCTTGTTCTATATGGCCTTAGTGGTAGTGTAAGTATTCAGGCTGCAAAAGATATAGGTCTTGTAACAGCCAATGAGGTTTTTGCAGACCGAACCTATCAGGATGATGGATCACTTACAAAACGCAGTTTTTCCAATGCGCTAATTACCGATCCTATACAATGTGAACAACAGATTTTACAAATGATCCAGAAAAAAGAAGTAGTAAGTGCCAACGGTAAAATTATTCCTATTCTGGCAGACACTATCTGCATTCATGGCGATGGTGAACATGCTGTTAGCTTCGCGAAACAGATTCGCGAATCATTAATACATCACCAAATAAGCGTTAGCACTGTTCTTCCTTGAAAATAAAAGTAAAAAATACAGCCATTTCGGGTGCCGCTTTCTTAATGGCTACTTCTGCAATCGGACCAGGTTTTCTTACGCAGACAACCGTTTTCACGCAAAAATTACTGGCCAGCTTTGGCTTTGTGATCCTTATTTCCATTTTGTTGGATATTGTTGCGCAGGTAAATATCTGGCGCATATTGGCTGTTACCGGTAAGCGCGCACAGGATATAGCCAATGAGACTTTACCCGGACTCGGTTACGTACTTGCTGCACTTATTATAGCTGGTGGAATTGCTTTTAATATTGGCAATATTGGTGGCTGTGGATTGGGTATAGAAGTACTTACCGGTTTGCCGAATGTTTATGGTGCTGTTATCAGTTGTGGTATTGCCCTGTTTATTTTTTGGTTAAAAGAAGCCAGCTTGTTTATGGATGGCTTTACTAAAATACTTGGAATACTAATGGTGCTGCTTACGATTTATGTAGCCATTAGTTCAAATCCACCCGTTACTGAAGCAATTCAAAGAAGTATGGTTCCCCTTACCATAGATGCAAAAGCCATTGTAACATTGGTTGGTGGAACTGTGGGTGGTTATATCTGTTTTGCAGGAGGACATCGTTTATTAGATGCGGGTTATAAAGGAGTAGAAGCAATTCCTTCTGTTACCAAAAGCGCGGTAACTGGTATTTGTGTTACTGCCATTATGCGCATCGTTTTATTCCTTGCAGTACTTGGTGTAGTAAGTGCCGGCAATCAACTTGATGTTGCAAACCCACCAGCTTCTGTATTCAGAATTGCAGCCGGTGAAATAGGTTATCGTTTTTTTGGTGTGGTTATGTGGTGCGCTGCTATTACTTCAGTAGTTGGTGCGGCATATACTTCTGTTTCTTTTCTGCGAAGTTTTCATCCCTTCATTGAAAAAAATTATCGCTGGTTAATCACTGCATTTATTTTGCTTTCCGGATTAATTTATGTTTCGGTTGGTAACCCTGTTAAAATACTGGTAACCGTAGGTGCATTAAATGGTTTAATACTCCCTGTAGCATTGGCAGCCATTTTATTTGTGATGCACAAGAAAAAAATAGACGGATATAAACATCCGGTTTGGCTTAGTGTCAGTGGCTGGCTCGTAGTTGGATTAATGTCGTATATGAGCTATTTAACCATCAAAGGCTGGTTGAGTTAACCAGCATTAGATGCGCTCTTTTCACCTTTTGCGCATTAACAAGTGGCTCTACTTTATCAATGCTTATTTTTTGCATGATTGCCTCAACTTGCGCTCGTTGGTTGTGCATACTCTTGTTGTAAAACTTGTCGTAATACTTTAAGAGTATTGCAAAGGCACCATGTATATCGTTTTCCAGTAGACAATTCACCGCTGTTTTCGTTTCGAGTCCTCCAAGCCTTTTCTGAATTCGAATGGTTGCATTAATCAGTTTTTCTCTTTCAAATTTTCCATAATGCTCAACGATATAATTCAATCTCTCTTCAAATGGAATATCCAGGAAATATAGCTTCCTGGTTCTTAAAAAAGCAAAAAGACTCATTGGTATATTCACTTCTCCAATGCGCTGGCTTTCATCTTCTGTCCAAATATGCGTAGCATTTTGCAGTTCCATTAATTCGTAGAGCCTTGTTGCCAGTTTGTTTTCAAACATTTCCTGTTTTGGCTGTGGGGGTAAACCGAGGTTACCAAATGCAGAGCCTTTGTGGTTTGCAAGTCCTTCCAAATCAAGCACAGATTCCTTCATGTTATGCAAATGATGCAATACCTCAGTTTTACCACTTCCTGTATAACCACCAATAATAGAGATGGGATATTCTTTTTCAAATTGTTTCAATACCCAGTTTCGATAGGCTTTATATCCGCCAACAAGTGTATAAACTTTAAAACCGTAAAGATCCAATAACCAGGCTACACCTGCACTACGCATTCCTCCACGCCAGCAGTACACAAATACTTTTTTTACCTGATCCGGCTTTTTCGATTTTTCATTTATAGCACCTGTTATTGATTCAACTTCTTCTACCATTTTCACCATCTTTGGGCCAAAATAATCAAGCCCTATTTTTACAGCCTTTTGTTTATTTTCTTGTTTATAGGCAGTTCCAACTACTTTTCTTTCTTCATTGGTGAATAGTGGTAAACTATGTGCAGATGGGATGTGAGCGTGTTCGTATTCAGCCGGACTTCTAACATCAAAGACGGGCTGTCCCTGAGACTGTGTGATAAAATCTTCTATGAGAAGTCGGGTTATCGGCATATTTACAAAGTAAGCGGACTTTATTGTAACTTTTCGGTAATGAAAGAACTTTTGATTATTCGGCATGCAAAAAGTAGCTGGGCCAATGCTTTTAGTGGCGATTTTGATAGACCATTGAACGACAGGGGCCATAGAGATGCGCCTCGCATGGCAGAAAAAATTAAAGCGAGAGGCGTTAATGTACAGGCTTTTCTGTCGAGTACCGCTAACCGTGCCCTCACTACTGCAGTCTATTTTGCGGAAGCTTATGGAAAAACACAAAATGACATCCTGCTGTTCCCTGAGCTTTACCATGCTCCGAAAGCGGTTTTTTATGAGGTAATTAAAAAGACTTCAGATAGCATTACCACTGCTGCTCTTTTCTCACATAATCCAGGTATCACTGATTTTGTAAACGGTTTGACTGAAACCCGGGTCGATAACATGCCTACCTGTGGTATTTTTGCCATACAGATAGATAGCGATCATTGGAGCGATTTCAGTACTGCAAAGAAAAGTTTCTGGTTTTTTCAATACCCAAAAGAATTTTGAATTTTGAATTTTGAATTTTGAATTGAAATCCCAGATGTCACATTTTTAATTTGCATGCATAAGTATATGGAGCTTTCCTGTTCACCAAAAATACACCAGCAAAAATACTGAGTGCTGCCAGGGCCTTGGTGATAGTGAAATGTTCGCCCATGAAGACCATTGCGATGATGGCAGCAAATACGGGTTGTGTGTATATATATGATCCTGTTGCTGAAGAGCTAAGTACGGCGAGTCCATATACATTCAATAAGTAAGCAATAAATGTAAGGAACAGGGCCACAAATGAAAGGGCTATCCATTGAGCTGTTCCGAATGCCTGCCAGTCGGTATGTATAAACTGGTCTATCCCAAAAGGAAGAATCATGAATGTGCCGAATGTAAATACCCATCTTAAAACATGAATGGGTTTATATCGCTCCATTAATGGTCTAACCATCACCAGGTAAAATGCATAAGAAATGGCATTTACAATAATCATCAGATCACCAAGTAATATGTCTTTCCCATTTTGCTGCATATCTTTCGATAGAATCAGCATAGATGCGCCGCCGATACCTAAAGCAAGGCCCATCAGTTTTCTGATGGTTAATTTTTCTCGTAGCAGCCATGCAGCGATGATGGTAATAAAAATAGGTGTGCCAAGTGATAACAGGGAACTATGTATAGCCGTTGTAAGAGACAGGCCCTTGATAAAAAATAATTGGTTGATGGCCACACCGGTTAATGCACATAATAAAAAGCGTGGAAGGTCTTTCTTATCAATACCAGCTTTTCCGGGCTTCATTAAAAAGACTAGCCAGAATAAAATAAGACTCGATAATACACGAACCACGTTCAGTGCAAACGGTGCTATGTATTGAGGTGTAATTGTTTTTACGACTGCATATCCCGACCCGAATATCAGGTTGGCTCCTAAAACGGCCAGATGTGCTTTTGTATGATTCCTCATGTAAAACACAAAAATATGATTTTCTGTGCGGCTCTATTTTTCGAATTGCGATGAAACAGTTTTTATCAATTGTTGCAGATCGGCGGTATTTAAAAGTGAAACTTCCGGAAATTTATAATCATATGATCGGGCCTGATCAATAAGTTTGGCCAAATCGAATGTTTCCTGACTTGCCGATAAGGCATAATTTTTTTCACCCAAAATTTTTGCCAGGTATTCCTGTTCTGTTTGTCCGGGAGTTGGAATCAGTATTGATTTTACCTGAAGTAGCATCAGGTCCATCAAACTTGAATATCCACTACGGGCAATGACAATTTCGGATGTCGCCAACAAGTCTTCCAGCTCGGTAGCATTAAGATGGTTAAACTGTTTTATAAACGAGGGCAATGGCAATTTTTCTTTGGAAGATGGAAGTCCACGTACGATTGTCAAAGGCTGTTGTAAACCTATTGCCTGATCAACTATTTTCTCCTCAAGTAAGCTGCGTTGTGGTTCAGGACCAGAAAGCAAAACGGTAATACCTTGTTTCGTGGGATTTTTTTTTCGTTGAAACCTGGTTAGAAGGCCCAGGTAAGCGATTGGAATGTTGGGTTTTTGTTGTGGGTGTGATAGTACGCCAGCCAAACCACCACCTTCCTCCATATCGGGTACCCAACAGGTTGTAAAGCGGTTGATATAGTGATAATTGAATTTTTGAATCAGCTTTTCCAACCAGGGGTAGGGTGCTTTTATGGTAAGTTGGTGGGTAATAAAAACGGTAGGAACTTTAGTGCTCCATAAACCATATCGGTTATCAGCAATAACCAGGTCTATTTTGTGCTGCTCAATTACATCATCCAACCAACGGTTTTCCGCCTTGACCGCCAGGTAAATTGCGGGAATTTGCTGTAATATTTTTACTGGCAGCCAACCTTTGGTTCGACTATAACGTATTTGATAGCCTGGAAGCCGAAGAAAATCAAGGTTTGGAAACTCCTTTTTCAGGAGTATTTCCTGGGGACCATCGCTCGCGATTATAACCTTATATCCTAAAAATTGCAGGTTATGGATCAATGGAATACAACGGGTGGCATGTCCAAGACCCCAGTCGAGCGGGGCTATCAGGATGGTTTGTATGTTAAAATCGGCAGACAAAATGGCTATGACTCTTATTTTTTGGGTGAATGATGTACTTTAGAACATCATTATGAAACGGAAAATAAACCAAATAATCGTTTTACTGTTAGTTATTGCATTAGCGGGCAGCTCTTGCGGTATTTTCCAAAAAGGAAGAAACAGTAAAGGCGGATGTAACTGCCCCAATAATGTTCGTTAAAGCACTGTTTGGTATGAAAGACATGAACCGGGATCTCTGGCTGCTTTGCAAAGAAGATTATATGACCCAGTCTGAGCTGGATCGTCAGGTGAACCTGTTAAATACCATATTGTACCATACCGAAAGTTGGCCCAACTTCTGCGTGGCCCACGAAATCCTCGATATTAACCGACATAAAATTATCCGCAAACCTCATTTAATGCAAGGCATTTTGAAAGAAAGGGAATTGAAGGCCTTTGTGTTTGTAAATAACCTGAATTGAAGTAAAGAAGGCTTCAAGCTGCAGGCCGCAAGCTACTCCACAGGAGTCCTTCGGACAAGCTTTGATGGGTGCTTATTATAGACTTTCTACTTTTAATGGAAATAAAGGGGGCGTGTGAATTAGAAAATTTAAAGCCGGTTGCTTAAAGAAATTTTTGATTGCTGTAAATGCACTATCTGCTATTAATAGAACACGGATCTTCATGATTTTCAGGATCTATCATGATAGATCTTGAAAATCATGAAGATCCGTGTTCCATCATACGCGACACCTACAGCTCGCGGTTAAATTACCACGAACAAGAATGGCATCAATCCGCAAACTGATAGCCTTAAATACACTCCGATCAAGGCTTGCAGCTTGTAGTTTGCGGCTTGAAGCTTTTATAAAATCTTATTTAAGTTTTTCCAACGCAGCTTCCAGCTTACCTAACATTTCTGGTATTTCTTCTTTTTTACAGGTACCTACGCTTAAGCGATACCATGGGTTATTGGCTCCTGCTCCAAATGCGGAGAATGGAACAACGGCTAGCTTGGCTTCCGCCAGTATATAAGAAGTTACATCTGATTGTTTCTCTAATATATTTCCTTCAGCAGTTTTTTTACCGGTAAGGTCTAATTTAATGGTAAGATAGATGGCGGCTTGTGGCGCAATGGCATCTACGCTGTAACCCTTTTGTTGTAAGGATTTGAAGCCATCATGTATATTTCTTAAACGAAGTTCTATTTCAGCTTTAAAATGCTGGAGGTATCGTTGAATATTTTCTTTCTGTAATAAATACTTCGCTACAGCTTTCTGTTCTGCCATTGGTGCCCAGGCACCCACATGGCTCAGGATAGCTTTCATTTTTGCTATAACCGTTGAAGGACCTAATGCCCATCCCACACGTACACCTGTTGCAGCAAATACCTTGGAAATTCCATCAATAAAAATGGTGTACTCCTTCATTGCTGGTCTCAATGCGAGTGGATTGTAATGAACAGTGTTACCATAAGTTAGTGTCCAGTACATCTGATCAAACATGAGATAGCATTTCTTTTGACCTTCACCTCTCTTGGCATTTTCCTCCAATATCAGATCACAGATAGCTTCCAGGCTTTCTTTTTTCAGGGTAGTACCTGTTGGATTTTGAGGTGTACAGATACAAATTAGTGTTGTGCCGGAAATATGCTTACGCACATCTTCCACGGTAGGCATAAAATCGTTTTCAGGAGAACATTGAATGATACAATGTTCCGCATCGGTAAGATGTGCATAATGGTTATTGTTCCATGATGGTACCCCGTAAATAACTTTATCACCTTTGTCTACAATTGCTTTGAATAAGGTATAAATCAGCGGGCGTCCACCAGAAGCAATCTGTATTTCGCTTGTGTCGAAATCAAGTCCTTCCCAATCTTTGATAAAAGCAGCAACAGATTTACGTAAATCAAGTACTCCTTCCGCAGCAGGGTAACTGGTATTTCTGTTACGATATGATTCAATAATGAGTTCTTCCAATTCGGTAGGAATAGGAAAAACAGCCGGATCAAAATCACCGATAGTGAGGTTATAAATTTTCTCTCCATTGCGGATTCGCTCGCTGATGGCATTACCCAGCTTTACAATTTCACTACCAGATAATGTTTCAGCTAAATGACTCAGTTTCGGTGCACTCATAATTCATAGTATTTGATCCGGCGGCAAAACTACTATTTTCTATCGGGTTACAGGAGCTGAGATTAGATTTGACCTTTGTATGACTTGATATTTAAGCCACAGATGCACAGATTATTCGTGCTGCAATCGGTGCATCTATGGCCTTTTACCTGTCGTTTATATGATCTACGATTGTTATTTGCGCTGCAATACCTTTCCGGGCAACAGGATGATTCCTTTTAACAAACTGAACACGCCATCTACCGCAATACCAAGTAAACGAAAAGGAAGCGTTAGTATCCAAAATATCGGATAAAGAACTAAGGCCAGAATGGCTAGTGGCCAGCATAGTACAAATAATATTATCCAAACAAGGAATGTAAGCATGTAGTAAAATAAATAATTTATTGCGTAGCAGTAAACGGTTGATTTATAAACGGCAAATTTTGCGTAGGATGGAACACAGATTTTCATGATTCTCAAGATCTATCATGATAAATCTTGAGAATCATGAAAATCTGTGTTCTATTAATACTTCGTGAATGAATTGAAAAAATAAAGGGCCGCAATTTCTTGCGGCCCTTTAGATAATGCGTTGAATTGGTTTATTCTAGTGTCTTGTAATCTTTAAATAATTTCAATTCAATGGTATCTGCCACTGAACGCAGTGTTTTCCATTTGGTATCAAAAAGTTGATTTGCAATGGTAATCACTTCGCTGATTTTATCTTCTGCAGCTTTCATTAATCTTTCTTCCTGTTCGCCAGGCATGGTTGATTTACCCATTACATTAGAGCGGGCCTCACTCAGGTAAGTATTTACAGTTACCTGAGGAATATTTCCATAACCCTGTCTGGTTTGTGGTTTACCATTTAGCATAGTGCGAATATTGGTTAAACCATCTTTAACAGCTTTTATCGATTTGCGTATGGTATCTGCTTTCTTGGCGTCAAGGTTAGGTAAAGCTGTTTCTATTTTATTCATAATAGTTTCAGCATCCACCATCCTGTCGTTCAAGCTACCTAAACGAATAGCAGAATTATTCAGCCTATCGTTTGCTTTGCGAATCGCATCACGTACTTCTTTCGGAGTTGGTGCATAAGGGTCGTCATTTACTACCACCATGGTACTATCGCTCAGGTTTCTTCCTAAACTAAGCACTACTTTATAGGTTCCCGGATCAACTGGCAATCCCGGAGGTTCAGCATTAAATCCGCCAAAACCACCTCCTGCACCGCCTCTTCCTCCACCGCCGCCGCCGCGACCACCAGCACCACCACCTGTGCGTACACCTTTACCTTCCATTCCCCAATAGTATTTGTTAAAGCCTGTATCTACTTTGGTGCGCAGTGTTCTTACCAGCTCATTCTTTGCATCATAAATACGTAAGGTTACAGTATCACTGATCCTGTTTTTACCGGTATCACTGGCTGTTTTGTTAACAAAGAAACTGATAGGTGCTCCGCCTCTTTTGTTTTCACCCTCATAACTACCCCAGATACTATATTCAATACCAGATGCCAGTTTACGTTTTGCCTGATAAGCTTGTGGTGCCGCGAATGCAGTAAGTTTATTACTAAACAACTGCCCCTTATTTGCAGCCAGTTTGCGCAGTGGATTGATATCATCGAGGATATAAATAGCACGCCCAAAAGTGGCGATTACCAGATCGGCTTCTCTTTCTTGTATAACCATATCATAGGTTGATACAGATGGGTATCCATTTTTAAACTGCTGGAAACTGGTACCATAATCAAAGCTGATAAATAGTCCTTGTTCAGTTCCTACAAATATCAGGTTCGGTTCAGTTGGGTCTTGTATTACACATAAAGTATAACCTGTAACTTTTTTCTCATCTACAAGATTTGTCCAGGTTTTACCATAATCAGTTGTTCTGTATAAATAGGGTTTGTTATTACCCCTGCGATAATCATTCACTACCACATAAGCTTCACCTGCATTGTGTTTTGATGCACGAATTTGTGGCACCCATGCTCCGGCTGGCATTCCAGGTAGTTTGCCGCGGAAATTGGTCCAGGTTTTACCTCCATCTCTGGTTAGTTGAATATTTCCATCATCGGTACCAACCCAAATAACACCTCTTTCTTTTGCTGATGGTTCGATTGAGATTATCGTGCAATAATTTTCTGCGCCGGTAATATCAACTGATAATCCACCATTGTTACTCTGGTCAATTTTTACACTGTCATTGGTAGTCAGGTCACCAGAAATTTGTGTCCACGATGCACCTTTATCTGTGCTCATGTTCAGCAACTGACTTCCATAATAAATCGTTTTTTTATCGAAAGGATCCTGCGCTATTGCAGCATTCCAGTTAAAGCGCTGACGTATACCGCTTGCAGTAGTTGGCGGACGAATGCTCCATCTTTCACCAGTTGCAATATTATAACGGCCTACGCTACCGCCCTGACTCATACAATACACCCAGTTTGGATCTTCTGCATCGGGCATCACATCGAAACCATCGCCACCAGCAACTCCCTGCCAGAAAGCATTACGGATACCGCTTTGTCTCCATACATAGGCCGGACCATGCCAGCTACCATTATCCTGTAAACCACCCATTACATTGTAAGGAATATTATTATCTACATTGATGTGGTAGAATTGTCCAAGTGGTAGTTTCTCATCAAACTGCCAGTTTTTACCACGGTCGCGTGTAATGGCAATACCACCATCGTTACCATCAATGATAAAGTTGCCATCTTTAGGATGTATCCAGAATGCATGGTGATCAGGATGTATACCTGCATAAGGTATTACTGTTTTGAAAGTTTTACCAGCGTCTTCACTTACGGTAATAATCTGGTTGATATTATACAACCTGTTTTCATTGGTAGGATCAATAGCAATATCCTGGAAATAAAAAGCACGGTTGGTAACAACAGATGATTCGCTATTTACAAGCTCCCAGGTATTACCACCATCATCACTTTTATATAAACCATTTTTAGTTGCTTCTACTAAGGCAAAAACACGATTTGGATCATTGCGTCCAATCGTAATACCGATACGACCATAATCACCGGCTGGTAAACCATGTTCTTTACCCAGTTTGGTCCAGTTTTTACCACCATCAAGTGTCATATAAAAACCACTTCCTTTTCCACCTCCCTGTAAGCTCCATGGAGTGCGCTGGTGCTGGTACATATTTACAAACAGCTTATTCGGGTTTGATGGATCCATCACCATATCACCCACACCAGATGTTTCATTGGTGTATAATATTTGTTTCCAGGTAGCACCGCCATCGGTTGTTTTATATACACCACGTTCAGGATGTGCCGCAAAGGGATTACCAATTACACCTACATAAACCACATCAGGATTGGTTGGATCGATGATGATACGGTGAATATTGCTGGTTTTTTCCAGTCCCATCATTTTCCAGGTTCTGCCACCATCAATACTTTTATACAAACCTCCACCAAGGCTGATAGAGTTGCGGGGGTTACCCTCACCCGTACCTGCCCATACTATACTTGGATTGCTCTGTGTTATGGCAACTGCTCCTATATTTAAGATAGGTTGATCATCAAATACAGGACTCCAGCTAGCTCCGCCATTCTCCGTTTTCCATACACCACCACTGGCAGTACCCAGAAAAATGATGTTTGGATTAGCCCATACAGCATCTATAGCGGTAACACGACCACTCATTCCTGCTGGACCAATACTTCTCGGCTTTAATTCTTTAAAATGTTTGGAAAGATCTGCCTGCTGGGCAAATGAAACAAGTGCAGTGCCGAAAAGCATTGCACCTAACAGTAGTTTTCTCATTCAATTGGTTTTTGGAGTTCGGAATTTCCGAAATGATGGGCAGTCTGCCAAATCTGAAGGATGGGTGGGTAGATTAGCGTCAAAAAGATCGGAAAACAAATTCAGTGTATTTCTGTGCTTTCAGTGCCATTAAAATTTGCCACAGAATACGCAGAAAATCACAGAATGGATGCTGCTTCACTTTCGGACTTCCCCACTTTCGGTCTATATTTAACGAAACATCCATTTTGAATAAGAACCGTTTTGTAACCGGCTCACCCATATATGTAGGTATTTATGCAGCACTCGCTGCATTTCTTACTTATACCATGATATTCGGTTTCCGTAAATCTTTTACCGTTTGCACATTTGATGGTATGACCGTAGGTAGCCTTAGCTATAAAACAGTTTTAGTGCTTAGCCAGATGATGGGCTATCTGATGGCTAAGTTTTATGGCATAAAATTCATCGCTGAATTAAAAAGATTCGGACGCAATAAAATCATCCTGTTATTGGTAGGCATAGCATGGATGGCATGGCTGTGTTTTGCATTAATTCCGGCTCCTTATAATATTCCTTTTCTATTCATCAATGGATTTCCTTTAGGTATGCTATGGGGAGTTGTGTTTTCTTATGTTGAAGGCAGAAGAAGTACCGATTTCATTGGCGCAGCACTGGCAGTGAGTTTTATATTTTCATCGGGATTTGTGAAATCTGTAGGTGGTTGGTTGATACAATGGGGTGTTTCTGAATTCTGGGTTCCCTTTTGTACTGGACTTGTATTTGCATTGCCCCTTTTGTTTTTTATCTACCTGATGGAAAAAATTCCTCCTCCCGATGAGGCCGATGAGGCTTTGAGAATGAGCCGTATACCCATGAGCGCCGACCAAAGAAAATCTTTTATAAAACAATTTTTACCCGGCATCATAACCTGTATTGTGATATATACTTTCGCTACCCTGTTTCGTGATATACGCGATAATTTCAGTGCTGATATGTGGAAGGAAATGGGTTATATAAATCAACCTGCCATCTTTTCTAAAACAGAAACACCTATCTCGCTAATTGTACTGGTCTTAATCGGTAGCATGGTAATGATTAAGAATAGTTTCAGGGCACTGATGGTTGCACATGTATTGATTGCTTTAGGCTTTGTACTGGCAGGCATTAGTACTTGGATGTTTACCAAAGAGATGGTTTCACCGATGTGGTGGATGATTCTTGTAGGACTTGGACTTTACATGGTTTATATTCCGTTTAATGCCGTATTCTTCGAAAGAATGATTGCTGCATTCAGGTTTACAGGAAATGTTGGTTTTTTGATTTACCTAGCAGATTCTTTTGGTTATCTTGGCAGTGTAAGTGTATTATTAAGCAAGGAAATATTTAAAGTGCAACTTAACTGGGTTACCTTTTTCTCCAATAGTGTGCTGATTTTATCTGTGGTTGGCGCATTGATTACTATTTATGCAGCATGGTATTTTTGGAGGAAGTATCATAAAGAAATCAAACATCGAGAACATAAGTTATCCTTGTAAAAACCCTACTATGTCTAATATCAACAGAAGAAATTTTTTACGTAGTTCAGGTAGCATTGCCATTCCAGCAGTATTACCATTTTCTGGCTTGCTCGCAAATAGCAATCAGCAGGAGAGTGATTTACCTGCAAAACCTTTGGTTAAGTTTTTTGGAGATGGTGAAATGTATGAACCATCGGATTATATACGTGTGTTGGCAGAAGCGGATAAAACTGTTGCCATCGCTAAAGACCGTTATGGTGTAGGAGGTGTAGTAGAAGCACTGGAGAAAAATTTCGCTGCGCTTACCGGAAAAGAAAAAGCCATTTTCATGCCAAGCGGAACCATGGCCAACCAGCTTGCTATTGCTGTTCTAAGCGGACAAAAAAGCAAGGTTTTTGTGCAGGAGGTAAGTCATGTTTACCGCGATGAAGCTGATGCCGGGCAAACGGTTTTTCAAAAAAGGTTAATGCCTTTGGCTAAAAATGAAACTTATTTTACAGCCGCACAATTGGAAACAGCTATTCGTGAAATGGGAAACGAAGAAGCTTTTAACACAGGCATTGGTGCTGTTTCAATTGAAAATCCGGTAAGAAGAACGGATGGTGGACTTGTACCGCTGGATGAAATAAAAAAGATCAGGGCCTATTGCCAGCAGCAAAAAATTCCTATGCACCTGGATGGTGCGAGGTTGTATGTCGCCTCTGCATGGTCTGGTGTTTCTATTAAAGAGTACAGCAGTTATTTCGATACAGTATATATCTCCTTATATAAATACCTGGGCGCAAGTGGTGGTGCTATTCTTTGTGGAGATGCTGCAGTGATTGATCAGATGGTGCACCTTATTAAAATACATGGTGGCTCCATGTATGGTAACTGGACCAATGCCGCCATGGCTTTACACAGAATGGAGGGCGCAGAAAAAAGATTTAGTGACGCCAAAATACAGGCAGAGAAATTATTCGTTGCATTACAAAAAACGGGGCGGTTTACAGTATCGGCATTAGATAATGGCAGTAATATCTATAAACTACAACTGGCAAAAAATATTGATGGTAAACATTTTCAGAGCAACCTCAACCAAAAATTCAATATTCGGATAGGAAGACCCGATACTAATAATCAGACCCTGATTACTATCAATGAAACATTATTGTATCAGTCTGTGGAGGATATCGTAAAAGCTTTTGTACAATCTGCTGCATAATGAATAGTGACTGTAAGGTTAGGTATTTTAATTTCAAGGCCTCATCACTAAAGCCTTACCGTGTGTTTACTTTTTTTCTTAGGCCGGAAGCACAAACTAATACAGAGAAGGTTTTGTGTTTATTCTGCCTAATACTATATTGAATGTCGAGCTTCCAACTTAGAAATTAGATATTTCTCTGTTCCATTCTTTCTTACCCAGTCTTTATCCGCAGATAGGTGCTTTTCTGATACCAGAAGCAGAACTCATTACAATACTATATAGCAAGAAGAAATGGAAGTTTCTCTTTTACTTCTATTTTAACATAAAACAGCGGGGTCGCTAGAAAGACCTGTGATTTGTGAAACTCTTTCACTGAATACTATAACTGTTCCGCTTATTTCTTTCCAATCTTTAGGAATCAAAAGAATATCCTGTTTCTAGCTGAAGTGGCGATATACATTAGTACTTATATGAAAGACAGCATTGTAAAAATTACCGCGATTGATCAATTGACACCCGATGTAATCAGAATAACAACACAAAAGCCGCTTGATCTGGTATTTGAACCAGGGCAAGCCGCCAATATTTCCATTTATCCCTTAGAAGAAATATCTGAGATGCGCCCCTTCTCATTTACCTCTCTTCCTAAACAACATTTAATGAAGTTTACTATCAAAACTTATCCTGAGCATAATGGCTTTACAAAAAAATTATTGGGGCTTAAAGTGGGTGATGACCTCATGCTGCACGATGTTTTTGGTACCATCAAATACACTGGTGAAGGTGTTTTTATTGCAGGTGGCACAGGTGTAACACCTTTTATTTCGATTTTCAGGTATCTCAAATCTATTGAGCAGATTGGAAGTAACAGACTTATTTATGCAAACAAAACAAGAGCTGATATTATTTTAGAAAAAGAATTTATCAGCATACTGGGTACCAACTTTATAAATATTCTTTCAGATGAAAAAGTGTCTGGCTTTGCGAATGGCGAGATCACTGAAAATTTTATCAGCAAAAATAATGGTGGCAAAAACAGAAAATACTATGTCTGCGGGCCTCCGGGTATGATGGATGCTATTCAGGAGCAATTATCAAGACTAGGAGTAGCAGAAGATTCTATTACTACTGAAAAAGTGCATGTTAGTTCAGTTGCCATGGTTTAGATACCTGTGAGTCTTACAATTCTTTTGCTAAATGGTGTAATAGAAAGTCCGGTATTTATAGTCAACTTGCCAGTATTAATTATCACTTTAAAAATATAAATTATGAAGACAGGGAAAGTTTTAGTGGGTGTATTGGCTGGTGCTGTAGTAGGTGCCGCATTAGGTATTTTATTTGCGCCGGATAAAGGTTCTGTAACCAGAAAGAAAATTGCAGACAAGGGTCACGACTACACAGATGAGCTGGGTGAAAAATTCGACCGTTTTATTGATTCGATCAGTAAAAAATTAGAGTCCATAAAAACAGAGGCAAAGAAAATGGCTGCCAATGGTGAAGTTAAACTGGAAAATGCAGGAGAAGAAATTCGGTCAGCCATTCATTAATATTAATCAAATCATATGCCTGCAACATACAGGTGGCTTATCAGCTAAAGATAAGTTCCCTGTTGAGCAGGCATTAATATTTAACAACCATGACAGATTCAGGTACTCCTATTGAAAAACTGATTGAAAAAATTGAGCTTTATGGCAAAAAAAGTTTTGAGCTTTACAAACTAAAATTTCTTAAACATTCCATACAGCTCTTTACCAATTTGGCTTCTTATTCTGGTGTTATTTTAGTCTTGTTTCTTTTTATTCTCCTGGTATCTGTAAGTGTTGCTCTTTTTTTAGGTGAATTATTCGGTAAACTATCATACGGCTTTTTTATTGTTTCAGGGTCTTATTTGGTTGTATTTATTATCAGTTATTTCTTCCTGCATAAATGGATTAAAAAACCTCTTGCCAATCTGATCATCAAAAAAGTATTAAAGAAAAAATAGTATATGGGAAAGCCGAATCTGTACCAAGAATTACAACTTACCATTAGTGAAATGGAATCTGCACATAAACAGGATGCAGTAGAATTACATCAACATTTCAGAGATGCACTGGATATTTTCAGACCGATAAAACTCATTAAAGAGACCTTCACTAAAGTAGCTGAATCGGGAAAACTAAAAGACACGCTTACCAATATGTTAATTGGTATTTCTGCCGGTTACATATCGAAGAAAATGATTGAATCAGGAACCAAGAGCGTGTTTAAAAAATTCCTGGGTACGGCCGCTATGTATTGCGTTACCAGTCTGATTTCTAAAAATCAAGAGAGCATAAAAAAATGGGGGAGTGATTTATTCAATCTTTCAGATCCCAAAGAAACACCAGACAGCACGGAAGAACCTAAAGAATAATATCTCACCCTTTATATATAAGAAATGATCCCTGTAAATAAAAAAGGAATTGTGCTCAGAAAAAGAGAGCTGGAGTTTGAAAATGAAGGTGTTTTGAATCCGGCTGTTATCATGGAAGATAATATCATACATATGTTTTACCGGGCAGTGAGGAAGGGTAATTATTCAACTATTGGCTATTGCAGTTTTATTGATCCGCTGGTGGTTGATACCAGAAATGATGAGCCTTTTCTTTTCCCTCAATTCGATTATGAATCGCGCGGTGTTGAAGATCCGAGAATTGTAAAAATAGATGACTTATTTTATCTCAGTTATACAGCCTACGACGGAAACAATGCGTTAGGTGCATTGGCTTTATCAAGAGACCTCAAGTATTTCGATAAAGCAGGTCTTATTGTTCCGAAAATGACGTATCACTGTTTTTATAATCTCACAGATACCAAGAACGATGTAAACGAAAAGTATTTACGCTACAATGACAATCAGCGTTTCAGGAATAAAGAGGATAAAGACATTTACCTGTGGGATAAAAATGTCATTTTCTTCCCCCGAAGAATCAATGGTAAGCTATGCTTTATGCATAGAATTAAACCTGATATCCAATTGGTGATGGTTAATGAACTGGCTGAGTTGAATAATGAGTACTGGGAAAATTATTTTCTGCAATTAGATGAACATATTCTCCTTACACCGAAATTTAAACACGAAGTTAGTTATATCGGTGGTGGCTGTCCCCCTATAGAAACAAAAGACGGATGGCTCGTCATTTATCACAGTGTATTCGATACCATTAAAGGTTATGTATATTGTGCCTGCGCCGCCTTATTGGATCTTAATGAACCAAAAAAAGAAATTTCCAGATTACCCTATGCGCTTTTTAAACCAGATCAGGAGTGGGAATTAAAAGGAGAAGTCAATAATGTATGCTTTCCTACAGGTGCTATTGTAATCGGGGAGGAATTATATATCTATTATGGTGCTGCCGATGAACAGATTGCCTGTGCTACTCTTAACTTATCTGCTTTATTGGAAGAATTGCTCAGCTACCAACATGCAGAGCCCAAATAAACAATTCCTTGTATCGATATTATTGTAACCATGCACGGCATCAGTATAAAAAATAATGAATCTCTTATCAACGAAATACCTGCCAGTCAGTTATTGTTAATCAGTTCTTTCCCCCCTCGGGAATGTGGGATTGCTGCTTATTCTTACGATCTGATAACTGCTTTAAATAAAACCATTGGTGATGGTTTTAGTATTAAAATATGTCCGCTTGAATCAGAGAATGAAAAACATGTTTATAATACAGATACAGAGTATGTGCTGAACACTGATGTGCCTGGTTCATTTTGTACCCTCGCCGGTTTAATCAATAATAATCGTCGTATTATACTAGTAATGATTCAACATGAGTTTGGATTTTTTGAAAAGACGATGAATGAGTTTCTATTATTTCTGAAAGCCATAGATAAGTCTGTCATTATTACTTTCCATACTGTGCTTCCACATCCGAATGAAATACTCAGGACTTATGTGAAGGCAATTGCCGAAACGGTTTCTGGCATTGTTGTGATGACCCATACTTCTTCTGAAATATTGATCAGAGATTATCAGATCAGTGATGAAAAAATATCTGTGATTCCGCACGGAACACACCTGGTGGTACATGCAGACAAAACTTTACTCAAAGAAAAATATGGACTTACCGATAAAAAAATACTTTCCACATTTGGGTTTTTGAGTGAAGGCAAAAGCATTGAAACAACACTTCGTGCGCTTCCTGCCATTATTCCTGAGCATCCGGATGTTCTTTTTTTAATCATTGGCAAAACACATCCGGGTGTATTCATCAAACAGGGAGAAAAGTACAGGAATCAATTAAAAGCATTAATAAAAGAGTTAGACATTGAAAAGCATGTATCTCTGATCAACTATTTTCTCCCGTTACCCGAATTACTTGAATACCTTCAGCTTACCGACCTTTATCTGTTTACTTCCCGCGATCCCAATCAGGCTGTAAGTGGCACTTTTTCATATGCCATGAGTTGCGGTTGTACGGTTGTATCTACACCTATTCCGCATGCGAGAGAAGTATTAAGTGAGGATGCCGGTGTACTCTTCGATTTTGGCCAATCAGATCAATTAGCGGCTGTAGTAAACAGCTTACTTGAAAACGATTTATTACGCGCTACCATCAGTTCAAATGGCTTACATAAAATGGCTTCTACAGCTTGGGAAAATGTAGCTATTGCCCATGTAATGCTTTTTGAAAAAATAAGCCTGGGAGAATTAAATCTGCAGTACCAGATTCCACCGATTAATCTGTTACATATCAAGAAAATGACTAGTGGATTTGGTATGATACAGTTCTCGCAGATAAATCGTCCTGCTTTAGACTCTGGATATACCCTTGACGACAATGCAAGAGCATTAATTGCTTTTTGTCAGCATTACGAATTAACCAATGATTTTTCTGATCTCCAGTACATTCATGTCTATTTCAACTTTATCAAACACTGTCTTCAACCTTCAGGTCATTATCTGAATTATATTGATCATCAACAGGTTTTTTCAGAACAGAATCATCAGGAAAATTTAGCCGATGCCAATGGCAGAGCCATATGGGCACTGGGTTATCTTATTTCGCTCAAAAATATTCTTCCTGAATCTGTTATTACCGATGCAGAGCAATTATTACAGGCTACTTTAACGAATTGCACTACTATTTTTTCAACAAGAGCTATTGCTTTTGTAATAAAAGGACTTTATTACAGAAACCTGCAGTTGCATACCACATCAGAAATAAATTTACTTGATACACTTGCTAACCGCTTGGTGAAAATGTATACCCACGAAAGTGAAGATGGCTGGCATTGGTTTGAAAGTTATCTGACGTATGCAAATAGCATTTTGCCTGAAGCTTTACTTTGTGCCTGGATTGTTACAGATAATCCCATATACAAAGACATTGCTTTAGCTTCTTTTGATTTCCTGATTGAAAAAACTTTTACACCAAAAGGTATTCGTGTGATCTCGAATAAAACCTGGTTACAAAAAACAAATTTCCCGATATTACAAGTTAAAGGAGGTGAACAACCTATTGATGTTGCCTATACCATCATTACGCTTGATAAATTTTATCATGCTTTTCAGGAACCTGTATACCTTGAAAAAATGAAACTGGCTTTCAGTTGGTTCCTCGGAAACAATCACCTTCAGAGAATTATTTATAATCCTTGTACCGGTGGGTGTTATGATGGAATTGAAGAACACAACGTTAACCTGAATCAGGGCGCAGAATCAACTATAAGTTATCTGATGGCCAGATTAACCATTGAAAAAACATTGAATTATGAACCTGCAGGACAGAGAAATGTTTATTCTATTTATTAGCCTTTCTTATCTTTTCCTGCTTCATACTTTTTCTTCGCCTCTTCTGCTTTTTCAAAGTCGAGCACTACACCATTGATACAATAACGTAAACCAGTTGGTGGTGGACCATCTTCAAAAACATGGCCTAAATGGCTTTTACATCTACCGCACTGTACTTCGGTTCTTACCATTCCATGGGTATTATCCGGAAGGTATATTATGGAACTTTTGGTAATCGGTTGATAGAAACTTGGCCATCCGCATCCACTATCGAATTTGGTATCGCTTTTAAATAATGCGTTGCCACAAACCGCACAATAATAAGTACCGATTTCCTTAAAATTCTCAAACTTGCTTGTATAAGGACGTTCTGTTCCTTTTTCCCTGGCTATATAGTATACCTCTGGTGAAAGTATTTTTCTCCATTCTTCGTCTTTCAAAATCACTTTAGATTTATCGGTCCGGGAATAAGCCGGGTTATTATTTTTTTGTGTAGTGTCCATTTTTTGCTGTTTCTCCTGGTTATTTTGTGAATAACAACCCTGTGCAATGAATGTTGTCAGGACTATTACCGCTAAAAATTTCATATAATAAATTGTTTTATACATTAATTTTGTCTTGTTGCGCTTATAAAATGCCCCTTAAATACAGACGAACACTTGTTTTTTTCCTTACGAATCTGTTTTATTCAATGTTTTAATGGTTTGTTAAATGATTTTTAAGGGTTTGGGCTTATATTTGTAGTTCACGCAAGGTTAGTTTGTACATGTTTAATATTATTCTGTTTGGACCTCCCGGTAGCGGAAAAGGCACACAAAGTGAGAAACTGATTGCAACTTACGGATTAAAGCACTTATCTACCGGCGATTTATTACGTTCTGAAATTGCAGCCCAAACACCACTTGGGATGGAAGCCAAAGCTATTATGGACAAAGGCCAACTTGTTCCGGATGAGGTTGTGGTTGGGATGATCAGTTCAGCATTAGAACAAAATCCACAGGCAAAAGGTTTTCTTTTCGACGGATTTCCCCGTACAGAGGCCCAAAGTATTGCGCTGGATAAGCTGCTAAAACTTAAAAATACGGAAATAGGTGTGGTACTTGCACTGGATGTTAGCGAGGAAGAACTGGTTAAGCGCCTGCTTAACCGTGGTAAAACCAGCGGCCGCAGTGATGATACGAATGAAACAGTTATACGTGCAAGAATTACTGAATATCACCAGAAAACCACTGTAGTAGCCAACTATTACGCAGGTTTTGATAAAGTGGTGCATATTAAAGGGGAAGGAACGGTTGATGAAATATTTTCATTACTACGCAGCGAGATAGACCAAAGAATGTCTTAATTATATAAGAGTTTAACAACCAACAACCAACTGCGATCCCGTCATTTCAACATGACGGGATTTTTTTATCTATCAATGCCCTGTTAAAGCTTTGGCTGATTTGTTTACCCTTTAGCAATCAATTGTACTTTTGCCCTCCCCCAATGTGTTAAGGGATAAATGTGCGTATGGTAATATTTCAAAAAAGAAGGCTTTTTCTCGGTGGCATCAGTCTGTTGCTGCTTTGTCTTGTATTTGGCTTAACCGCTTTCTCTGAAAAAAAGAACAACACAGCAATCGTATTAAACAGCCGGTCCGATTCTTCTCATAATGAAACACTGGATCTTTACGAAAACCTGGACCTGGAAAAAATGGGGCTTTCGCGTGAAGCATTTTTATACGCACTTAAGGGGTATAAACATTTACAGAAAACCGGAAAGCTTTTCAATGATGCGGTAATTTCTGTAATTGATTTCAGCCTTCCTTCCACACAAAAGCGCTTTTTTGTTATTGACCTGGAAAACGATAAGCTACTCTTTCATACCTATGTTTCCCACGGAAAAAATTCCGGAAAGCTGATGGCTAAAAATTTTTCCAATAAAAGCAGCAGCTACCAAAGCAGTTTAGGATTATACACAACCGGATCTACCTATTTTGGCAAACATGGTTATTCATTACGACTGATTGGAATGGAAAAAGGAATCAATGACCAGGCCATGAAAAGGGGTATTGTAATACACAGTGCAGACTATGCTTCTGAAACTTTTGCCATTCAGCAGGGTTATCTGGGAAGAAGTCAGGGTTGTCCCGCCATACCGGAAGAGGTTCATAAAGCACTTATTGAAACCATCGAAAACAAGTCCTGTCTCTTCATTTATTCCCCGGTCAAAGTTTATTCAAAACTGTCTAAGTTAATTTGATCCTTCCTAATAACCGAACATCATATTTTAACAAGTTTTTGCCCTTGCCAACTGTCTACCTTTAGTTTAAGGTGCAACACGTAGAATTTTTTCATACAGAACATTTCAACCAAAACTATCAACGCCTGAAAGCGGATGATGCTATTTCCTATTTCATCGATTTTTTCTGGGAAACCAGTTTTGATGATTTATGGGATCAGTTTCCCAAAGGTTTTTCCGACGCGTTATTTCCGAATACGGGATATACTTACCTGCTAAACCTCGGAACTCCTTTTGTAATGCAGGTAGGTGATAAGAAATTTGAAATGAAAACCGATGGTTTCCTTCCCAGACATCGGGCAATTGAATGCTTTCATCAGCCAGGAAATAAACTATTTGGTATTAAATTCAAGATTTCGCCGGTTATCTTCGAAAAGAAAATAAACTTCTCTGAATACAGGGAATATATTTTTCCGCTTAGCTACCTGATGGATGCAGGTATTATAGCCAAAGTAAAAAAAGCGCAAAACTTTGAAGAGCGGGTAGCTATTCTTACAGCATATTTTAAAAATATTATCGAACAATATTCGGGGTCGCTTAAACCTATTCAGATTGTTTCTGAAATTCTGGCGCATTGCGAAACCAAACGTGACTTTATTACACCCGTAGAAGATTTTGCCAAACAATATGGAATTTCTTCCAGAACCCTTCAACGCTATTTTGAAACCGCAACCAGTATCAGTACAAAAACTGCCATACAAATCATGCGCATACGAAAAGCTACTGAACACCTGGTAAACGATCCAGCGAGTTTTAAAAGTGCTGACTATGGTTATTACGACCATAGCCATTTTTACAAACACTTGAGAAGCTTTCTGCAAAAAAATACGATCAAAAAATTACAGCCACACCTGAAATTACTGGAAAAGCTTCATGGTAAACATAGGAGTGAATTGTCAATGGTGAATGGTCAATTTAATTGTGAATGATTAACCACTCCTATTGACCATTCACCATTGACAATTCACATCGTTAGTTCCCCGCTCTGCTTCTTTCTTCTTCTGATGCTGTTGCTCTTCTCCTTGCAGCTTGTACCGTGTTCTTACCAAATCGATAAGTAAAAGTGAGGTTCGCTACCCTTGTTTCACGGTATGCCCTCCATTTTTCGATGTAGTTATTATAGGTTATCACTGCTTTCGGTAAGCTTGTCCAGAAGATATCGGTAATATTGAAACGAATGGTTCCTTTTCTTTTCAGTACCGTTTTCTGTATTCCAAAAGCCAACCCCCATTGCGGATCAAGCACCATAAAGCCATATTGTCCCCCAGAGTTGTAGTTTACATTTAGTTCGCTCACCCATCCATTTCCAATGGTAAAACTATTATTCGTACGCAGATCAAATGCAGGTTTACCATTATTGAGTGTAGTACCTCCAAGCTTCCCGTTAAAATGATTGTAGAATACATTTCCGTTGTTAACCATATTCCACCAGTTGTTTATGCGTATCGGTGCGGAAACGGTTAAACCATAGTAATCCTGAGAACTAAGGTTTACCGGAATTTGTACGGTTACATTATCATCGGATGGTATATTCGGAAACACGTCTTTAAAGCGTGCTATGGCAATATTCTGGTTTTGTTTTGTATGACTATAACCCAGTGTAAAGTTTAGTTGCTTCATGGTATAGCTCAATTCATAAGACCAGGTAAGCTGTGGTAATAAACCCGGTTTGCCTGTTGAGTAAGTCGTTACATCTATCAAAAACAAAAATGGATTTAACTGCGAATAACCTGGTCTGTCGATTCTTCGGCTTACAGAAACACCGATAGTATGATCATCTTTCAACTTGTAATTAAAAAAGGCGCTTGGGAACAACTGGAAATAGGAGCTATCGAAACGTATATTTCCTTTTATCTGATGGGTATTGATTTTAGTATGTTCGCCTCGTAATCCTAATTGCAGACTGAACTTTTTAAACTCCTTATTAAAATTCAGGTATGCTGCATTATTATATTCATTGTATTTAAAACGGTTTGTTTTATTAACATCATCCTGTGGAGTACCGTTACTCATGTCGTAGAACTTCGCATCATTATCTGCAGAAACATAACTTGTTTTAGCTCCGGCTTCAATTCTTCCTCCTGATTTTAAGGGGTTTGTATAATCCACTTTTGCCGTTTTTAAAATCAGTTTACCATCCTGATCGCCATCAAGAATATAATCGGGTTGCAGACTTCCTCCGCTGAGGTTAAAATATTTTGTGGCTACCCGTGAAAGTGAGGCTGAATTGTACTCTCCATAATCAACATCTGCTGTTAATTCTTTACCGTTATTATTAAACGCATGTTTAAAATTAATATTGGCCACTACATTTTCAGCATGGTCATTATTGGTAGCAATGGTTTGAAATGTGGATGTCTTTTGTCGAAGTGCGTTTAGCACTTCTGATCCATTTATATTTTTTCTGCCGATCTTATTAAAGTTTGCACTAACCACTGCACCGATAATCGTTTTATTGGATGGAAACAGATCGAGTCCTACTCTCGTATTATGAAAGTGTACGGGTGTTTTGGTGTAATTGTCTTTTAGGTCACCGCCGGTATAAACCTGGTTATTGTCATAAAAATTTCTATCGAGTATCAGGTGATTCAGGTTCATCCGATAACCATAGGAATGGTTTCCAAAGAGATTGATTTTTTTATTGCGGTGATTAAAAGTTAATCCGGCATTCGATTTCGGATAAACACCCTGACCATAACCCATGGTTACCGTTCCATTGGTTCCCATTCGCTGGTCTTTTTTCATCCGGATGTCTATTATACCTGAATTACCAGCAGCATCATATTTAGCAGATGGATTGGTGATAATATCAATTCTGTCAATGGTGTTGGCAGGAAGTCCGCGAAGGTAATTGGCAAGGTCTGCACCTGTCATAGGCGTAGGCTTTCCATCAATCATTATTATCACCCCCTGTCTTCCTCTTAAGCCAATCGCATCGTTTTGGTCCACGGTAACCCCTGGAGATCGTTCAAGCACATCTAGTGCAGAGCTTCCTGCACTCACAATACTGTTTTCAACGTTTACTACAATTCTGTCGGTAAGTTTCTGAATAAATGGTTTACGGCTGGTAACGGTTACTTCACTTACCGATGTGGGTGCGGGTGTTAATTGAAACGGACCTGCAAGCTGCTCTGGTTGTTGTGCGGTAATTATAATTGGTGCAGTAATCAATGTAGTAAATCCTACCCCTGATATCCTGATACGGTATTCGCCCATTAAAAGCTGATCAAATAACACCAATCCCGTTTTGTCAGAAATAGCTGCTTTCACTAATCCAGAATCCCTGGCCCTTAATAATTCAACAGTAGCATTTTCAACCCCTGTTGATTGTGCAGTTTGAACTGTAAGGGTAATTTTACCTACACGCTGAACTTGCGAATAACCATTAGCAAAGAGCAATGCAAAGCATACCAAAAACAGGTAAATTTTTCTCATAGTATCCGTTTATCAACCAAATATCTGTTCCGGCAAAAGAGTAGGATACCATATTCTGTTGAACAGTTAAACAAGCCTATTCAACGGATGTTTTCGTAGATAACGCTGTCAGTTTTTTACATTACTTAAAGGGGTTGGCAAATTTTTCCTGCTGAATACTGGTTACATCGCTTAGGGTTTGCATAAAAGCAAGTAAACGTTGCCTGTCTTGCGGAGCAACCGTATGTTGTGGAATTGGGTTATTCGCTCCTGCCAGCATATTTTGCAAATTGCTTATAGATCCATTATGAAAATAAGGCGCTGTATTGGCTACATTTCTGAGTGATCCCGATTTAAACGCTCTTGTTCCATTAATTCCCTGATCAGTGGGGTCCGCCAATCCAAATGGTGCAGCAGGAGAAGAAGTAATAAACATGGGCGGGGCATGACAACTAGCGCAGGTTATATTACCGGCATTCAAAAATAAATTCTCGCCAACAGCTTCATCCGGGGTAAATTGAGCCTGTCCTTGTTTCACCTGGTCATATTTTGATTGGGTAGTTATAATAGATCGTAAAAACTGAGCCAATGCTTTTGCAATCCGGTCACTTGTTACCTGTGTGGTACCAAATGCATTTTGAAACAGTGCGGGGTAATATGTTTGTGCCGCGACCTTCTGCTGTAATTCATCAAGCGTTAAACCCATTTCAGTCATGTCTTGAATAGGCATTAAAACCTGTTGTTCTAAACTGGCTGCTCTTTCATCCCAAAACATTTTACCAGATTTATAGAAACGAAGATTCAGCAAAGACATGGAATGACGTGCTGTTGAACCGCCAGCAAAACCTTTGCTTTTTACAGCAGAATCTGAAAAAGATAATGATGGCTGATGACAACTGGAACAGCTAATGGTATTTGTTTTCGACAACTTTACATCATAAAATAAAACCCTTCCTAAAGTTGCCCCATGATCTGTTACCGGATTATCGACAGGTGTATTATCCTGTTGCGCCAGGGCCGTTGCTATATGGGAGGGGAGACCAACATTTGCATAACTATAGGGTGTTGCGGGTAAACTAGGTGCTTGAGCAGTATTTGAATTTGTATTCGTTTCGTTAGGTCCGGTATTCGTAACTAGCGCTGCAGTTTCTTTACTCGAGCAATACTGAAACAGTACGCTTATTCCAATGATAAACAGGCTGATTTTTGTTTTCATCTGCAGGCTATTAGGTTATAACATTATTCATTAGAAGCATGAATGCCGCAAACCCTTCGGCCTTAACAAAAATTTTGCATCTGATATTATTTGAGCAGGAAGAATTGGCTACAAGCTGCAGCCTGCAAGCAAGGCAAGAGGCTAGTCAGAATGATTCTCTTGGAATAGCTCGCAGCCTATTTTCCCCGGACAGTTCTGGCTTGCAGCCTGCAGCTTGCGGCTTGTAGCTTAAAGCCATTTCTCCAAGGAGTCCTGTAACCGCTGATTGAAACACTGTTGATATATTTGACTTATGCAACAGGTCCTTTTACTCCATGGCGCTATCGGTTCGCAGGAACAATTGTATCCATTACGCGATCAGCTTTCTTTAGCCGGTTACGAAGTACATAGTATTAATTTTTCCGGACATGGCGGAAAGTCGTCAACCAATCAGTTTTCAATAGAGCAGTTTGGAGAAGAAGTATATCAATATATTCAGGAACATAGTTTAGGTAAACTCCTAGTTTTTGGCTATAGCATGGGTGGATATGTTGCGCTTTTCCTTGCTTCAAAGTATCCTGGTATATTTAAAAAAGTATGCACTTTGGGAACCAAATTTAACTGGACTCCTGAAATTGCTGCTAAGGAAGTAAAGATGTTGAACCCATCTGCCATTGAAGAAAAAGTGCCTGCATTTGCGCAGATACTCGCAACCAGACATGGCAAAGATTATTGGAAGCTATTATTAAATAATACTGCTACAATGCTGACGGGGCTTGGCAACAATCCGCTTCTGACCAAAGATGTTTTACAAAAAATCGATCTGCCAGTCTTATTACTCATTGGCCAAAAAGACAATATGGTTAGTATAGAAGAAACAGAAGCAACAAAGCAATGCCTACAACAGGGTTCTATCTTCATTTTACAAGGTACCCCTCATCCAATTGAACAGGTAAATATTGGTTTGTTAGTGGAACAACTAAATAATTTCTTTCATCACTGACGATGTAGAATTTTTATCAGCAATTTCAAAAAATCATCTGGTTCAAAAGGTTTGGTTACAATTCCATTGATGGACAGGTTTCTGGCTTTTTCTTCCACTTCCGATGGAAGACTGGCGGTTAACGCAACGATGGGTATATTGATTCCTTTTGAACGAATGATGGAAATAGCTTCATAACCATCCATAACTGGCATATGCATATCCATAAGTACCAGTTTATGTATGTCCGGATTTAATTTTTTTACTGCTTCTTCTCCATTTACAGCAACATCAATATTTGCCCCCCATTTTTCCAGGAAGGTTTTGGCCACAAGAACATTGAGTTCATTGTCTTCAGCCATCAACATTGAAACACCACTCAATGGTCTTCCCTTTTCAATTTCAACAACTGGTTGCTGGTCTTCCTGGGTAAATGAAAATGCCTGTGAAACAGGGAAGGTTTGTGTGAAGAAAAATACCGATCCTTTTCCAGCTTCACTAGACAATTGTAACTGTGAGCCTTGTAACTCAAGTATTTTTTTACAGATAGCCAGTCCTAATCCCGTTCCGCCAAAGCTTCTTGAAGTTGATGTATCGGCTTGAGTAAAGCGATCGAAAATGAGTTTTTGTTTTTCGGCGGCAATACCTATTCCCGTGTCTTCTACTTTAATGGTAAGCGTTACGTGTTGCTTATTCATTTTCTCCTGCTTAATCACCAACTTCACATGTCCCTTTTTGGTGAACTTAATGGCATTCTGTAAAAGATTTCCAACCACCTGGCTTATGCGCGTGGGGTCAGAAATAATTCGGGTATTAAATGCCGGGTCCTTTTCGAGGATCAGCTCAATATCTTTTTCGGCAGCCAGTGTTTTCAATCCGGATAAAATATCCTGAAACACTTTTACCAAGTCCATATCGATGTATTCGAAGTTAATTTTACCAGCTTCGATTTTATTATAATCAAGTATATCGTTTACAATTGTAAGCAGGTTATTAGCAGAAAACAGTAACACATTCAACTGTTCTTTCTGATCTGGTCTTGGGTTATCTTCTAATAAAATATGAGACAGACCAATCACGGAATTCAAAGGTGTTCTGATTTCATGCGACATATTCGACAGAAAATCGCTCTTGGCAAGTAATCCTTCTTCTGCTTCCCGCTTGGCTTTGTTCAGAAGGTAAGAATACCGATAAGAAAGTATCAAGGATTGCAGGAAGAAGAATGCGATATAACCAAAAAACAGTACTTCTTTTTGTGGCGCAACAAAACCAAAATACTGGAGGTTAATGATTACAAAAACCAGCATTACAACTCCAGTGCTCAATAATGCATATCCAGCTCCGAGTCTTTTTTTCTTATAAGCAATTATATAAACATAAAACGTGTAAGCAATTACGGAAAACATTACCACCAGAAAAGGATTGATCAACTGTGTGAACACGGAAGGTGGGAATATGATGGTAATTAGCGAGAGTATAATACAGGCCCACATTTCAATGGCTGTAATATATTTATTTGAATCTTTTGGATATAGCTTCTGGGTATACTGAGTAAAGAATATTACACTGATGAATAGCGAAAGGTATTCCAGGTGTACCGTAACAATCCATGAAACATTTCCAATAATACTATGCAGTGCATATTGAGATGAACCTACTATACGATAGCTGTAGGTTATACAGAATAAGGCAAAATAGAGTATGGTTCGATCATAGCGTCCAAAAAAGTAGAGACCGAAAAAAAATAGCCCGCACATTATGATACTACCCATTAAAATAAAATCAAGGGCATTGTTTTTTTCTCTTTCCCTGAAAAGTGTTTCTTTATTTCCGATCAGAATTGATTTATAAGGACCTCCTTTAGAGTGCTGAAAATTGGCAACCTGAAGTATTAATTTTAAGGTATCGCTTGTAATTGAAACTTCACGGGTAAACTGTTGCCAATGAGGAATGGTTGTTTCAGCAGAAATACCAGGCACACCTGATTGTACAAAGAGGTCATTATTAACAAAAAGTTTATAGCTGGTATAAGTATCAGGAACATCGAGTGCTATGTTTTTTGCCCCTTTTGGCATCAAAACAGTTAACATATACGATGCGTATCCTTTAGCTGAAATATGTTTTCCACTAATTAGTGTATCATCCCATCTTTTCGGAAAGGGGATCATACCTGTCATTTTACCATCTGGCTTACCTGGCTCACAAAGTTGTTGCCAACATAAACCCCATTCTCCATCCAGTGCTATTGTTTGTTTTGATAAATCTGTTGATCGAAGGTCAATAATTCCTTTAGCTGCCAAAGGTTTTTGCGCATACATGTTGGCAGTCAGGCTCAGGACAATAAAAAAAATAAAACCCTTTATTAGAAGGTTTTGGGATCTTGGATACAGTTTCATCTGCTTACGTATAGGTTAACCGCAAGTGTTACAATGCTTTCGCTTTAAATTTACTTAAAACTTTTGCGAAGTTCCGAATTAATCAACAGCTTTCCTTGTAAAATTTGTTCTTTTCACTCCTGTAAGTATAATGCCGACTAGCTTTCCTTATTACCATTGATCCTCAACCACATTCTTATGTGGTTTTGCTGCGCTGATATTTCTTTCAGATTTGCCTTTCAATCTATAAAAGCTTAGTATGAAACACGAAACACGTTACAATCCCTTTCACATGATACACCAGGGTCTACGCGCCATGCTCTATCATAATTCTTTACAAGTTCAGCAGACTGATTTTTTAGATGATAAAGAATCAGAAAAATTAATCTTATCAATTAAAGAACTTATTTGGCTATTTGAAAGTCATGCGCATACAGAAGATACTAAAGTTTTCAGTTTAATTGAATCAAAGGCACCAGATGTGGTAGCCGATTTTGAAAAACAACATGAAAAAGACCATATACTGGCTACCCATTTACAAGGATGTATCGAACAATATGAAGCAGCATCAAAACAATCGGATAAGGTTTTTGCAGGTCGCCAATTGCAATTTTCACTTGCTGAGTTTACCGCGTTTAACCTCAGCCATATGAATATGGAAGAAGTGATTATTAAAAATCTTTTATGGCAACATTTTACGGATGATCAGTTACATCAGATGACGAATGAAATACTTGCTGATATTCCGCCGGAAAAAAATGCCCGTTACAGCTATTGGATGTTAAAAGGATTGGCAACGCACGAAATCATTGATTGGTTTAAAACCATTCAGCAAATGGCGCCTCCTTTTGTATTTGAAAATATGATGTCGCTGGCATCGAGTGCTTTACCGAATGCACAACTTCAGCAAATACAGGAAGCTCTGTTGGTAGAGTTGGTATAAGCTTATTCAACTGTATAAATAAGAAGAGGCCCCCAAATGGAGGGCCTCTCTGGTATATGGTCGGTTAGTAAGTAAGCTATTATTGCTTTGTTTCGAGCAGTTTAAAGAACTGATCAAGCATTGGCTGGATAACGATTCTTGTTCTGCGGTTAGCCGCTCTACCTTCAGCGGTGCCATTATCTTTCAATGGAATATACTGGCTTCTTCCTGCTGCAGTCATCCTTTTTGGATCTATACCATAAGTATCTTGTAAAATACGTACAACCGTTGTAGCACGTTTAACACTCAGATCCCAGTTGTCCAGAATTCCATTGGTTTTAATGGGAACTGAGTCTGTATGACCTTCAACAATGAATTCAATTTCAGGTTGTGCATTCAATACTTTAGCAACTTTACCCAACACTTCTTTTGCGCGGTCGGTTACTTCATAGCTTGCGCTTTTAAATAAAAGTTTATCAGAAATATCAACGTATACTACTCCCTTATCTACTTTGATATTAATGTCCTCATCATTAAGGTTCCCTATAGCACCTTTCAAATTCATAACAAGGGCCATATTCAGGGAATCCTTACGGGCAATTGAACCCTGCAGGTCTTTAATATAAAGGTCTTTTGCACCGATGTTCTCAAGTGATTTCTTGATGCTTTCAGCCTGAGCTCCTGTTACTACAGAAAGGTCTTTCAACTGATTCAAAACAGTGGTATTGTTTTGTTTTAAGAAATCGATTTGTTTATTCAGATCAGCCAATTGCTCCTCAAGCGCCTGTTTACGGGTGTTAAGCTCGCTGTTTTGACTTTTTGATTTTGCCAGTTGGTTTTCGAGGTCTTTGATCTGATCCTGTAATTCGCGGTATTTGCCCTGCATATCAAGATAGGCTCCGCTTAACTGGGTATATTTTGCCTCAGATTCTTTAAATTTCTTGGTACTTACGCATGAAAACAGCAGCATAGACGACGCCACTGCCACGATGAAATGATTGGTTTTCATAGCTCTACATTTTTATCCAGCTATACAACGAAAAACCATACCAAAATATTGCACAAGAAGAAAAAATGCTATGCTATTCAAAAATAACGATGCTTTCGGCCTTATACCAGTCTGCATATTGACTACTATACCGCGCATCTATATTTTTTCTTTTAATCTTTAGTGTAGGGGTTAAAAGCTCGTTTTGAATCGTCCATTCTTCTTTACAAATAATAATCCGGGCCAGTTGTTCATGGTGTTCAACTTTTTGATTCACCTCGTTCAATAAATTTAGGAGCGTTGTTGCCAATAGTTCGGGATTTAGTCCACTCGCCTGTTCGCTCAAAGTACACAAAACCATTGCTGCTGGTTGTCCGGAACCAACCACACATACCTGGGCCAGGTACTCATGTGCTGATAATTGATTCTCCATGGGTGCCGGGGTAATATATTTTCCTTTCCCTGTTTTAAACTGGTCTTTGATTCTTCCAGTGATGGTTAAGAACCCCTCTTCGTCAATTGAACCTTCGTCGCCCGTTTTCAGGTAACCGTCTTCAAAACAGGATGCTGATAGTTCAGGTTCTTTATAATAACCCAACATAGAGGCATCGCTTTTTACCTGTACTTCATTGTCTTTCCCTAATCGAACTTCCACCAAAGGATATGGCTGGCCCACCGTTCCAAATTTTGCATGGTGCTTTTTATTGACATGTGAAAGTGCTACGTTTTCTGTCATACCATACGCTTCCTGTATAATAATGCCAAGTTTAGCATACCAGTATAATAAAGCGGGATTAATCGGCGATGCTCCGGTGAAAATATGTCTTGCTTTCCCCAAGCCTAATTTCTTCCTGATCTTCTTTTTAATGAGTGAGGATACAAGTGGAATTTTTAGCAGTGTATCGAGTTTCTTTTGGGGAATTTTTTTGAGGATTCCTTCTTGCATTTTTTCCCATATACGTGGTACAGCTAAAAATACGGTTGGCTGTGTGTGGGCAAGGTTTGCTGCAAAACTATCTATTGACTCTACAAAATAAACCGTACTTCCGGTAAAAATAGTTCCGCATTCTACCAGCATTCTTTCCGCAACATGGCAGAGTGGTAAATAAGAAAAGAAAACTTCTGTTTTGATGTCTGGAAAATTCATTAAGAATTGATCAACTGCAAATGCCATTGCATGAAAAGTATGCATCACCCCCTTCGATTGACCAGTTGTTCCTGAAGTATAAACTATACAGGCTAATGCCTGTGGGTCCAGTTTAGGAATATTTCTTATTGGTTCATGAGCCTCTACCAGTTCATCCCAATTCAAACAACCATGGTTAGGATAAAAAGGGAAACTAATTTGTGTAAGATTGTTTGGTACACCTTTCCTTATTTCTTCCGGCTGATCAAGTTTGCCAGTAAAAATGGCTTTGCTTTCACTGTGTAAAATTATTTCTTGTAAAGTATCTGCACTGATGTTAGGGTATAACGGTACTGAAACACAACCTGCCATTGCAATAGCTAAATCTGCCATGATCCAGTGTGCACAGTTTTTACTCAATATTGCCACCTTATCATCTTTACCGAATCCCATGGCATTTAATGCTGCGGCCATTGTTCGAATCTGATTTCCAGCTTCCTCCCAGGTAAATGTTCGATAAGTACCTTTTACAGGTTCTGCCAAAAACAATTGCTGAGGTTTTTCAGACTCGTATTGACAAAATTTTTCTACAATATTTGGATAGTACATAGCCGGCGTTTGATGGATGATTAAGTTGTTGGAGGTTGCAAGTGTGTCAAAGCCTGTTCTGCTATTTTTCCCTGAACAGGTGCATAAAAACGAAGGATTTTTCTAAAGTCTGCTTCCTCATCTTCCGTCGTATAAAAGGGTTGATCAAAATAAACCTGCTTCTTACCAAAATCAAATGCTACCATTACGATCGGCACTCCCGCTTTTTTGGCGATATGATAAAAGCCCGTTTTTAAACGGTCTACTTTTTTGCGCGTTCCTTCCGGCGATAGTGCCAATACAAATTTTTCGTGTTGGTTAAACAATGAAACAACTTGATCTACCATATTGTGCTTATTCGACCTGTCAACAGGATAACCACCTAAACGGCGAAAGAAAAAACCAAATTTCCCCTGAAACAATTCTGCCTTACCCAGGAATTTAACATGATGTAGTCTTAGTACACTGCGTACTGCCAAACCAATGATAAAATCCCAGGCGCTGGTATGGGGCGCAACAATAATGACATATTTAGGAATATGATGCGGGAAATCAGGCTGAATCTTCCATCCCGTCATCCACAGGTAGAGTTTCCAGAGTAGTCTCATGGGCAAGCAGTTGGAGACAAGATAATTTGAAAATTTGAAAATTTGAAAATTTGAAAATGATTAAAGGGCCTGCGGCCATGTTATTTTATGTTATAATTATAAAATAATCGCATTAACCAAGGCTCTTTCATTTTCAAATTTTCAAATTTTCAAATTTCTTCTGCAGCGCAAACATTTCGTCGCGCAGCCTGGCTGCTTCTATGAAGTCGAGGTCGCGGGCAGCTTTTTCCATCTGTTTTTTGGTTGAAGCGATGGCTTTTTCAATTTGTGGAATGGTTTTGTATTCTATCTGCTCTTCGGCTGCGGCGGTAATTAATTGTTGTTCTTGTTGTAAAGCATATGGATTTGATGGGTCATATCCTTTAATATCTAACACTGATGTTTGGGCAAATACCTGTTCCTTGCTTTTGATCACTGTTTTTGGGGTGATATTATGGGTAATATTATAGGCTATCTGCTTTTCTCTTCTTCTACTTGTTTCATCAATGGTTCTTTGCATGCTTTCCGTCATCTTATCTGCATAAAAGATAACCAGTCCGTCCACGTTTCTTGCTGCCCTTCCGGCGGTTTGGGTTAATGATCTTTCATTCCTCAAAAATCCTTCTTTGTCAGCATCGAGAATAGCTACCAATGAAACCTCGGGAAGATCCAATCCTTCACGGAGCAGGTTAACACCAACCAATACATCAATAACACCCAACCTAAGGTCACGTAATATTTCTACACGTTCCAGCGTATCAACATCACTATGGATATATTTTGATTTGATATTGATACGGCCCAGGTATTTATCCATTTCTTCTGCCATCCGCTTGGTAAGTGTTGTTACCAATACCCTGTCTCCTTTTTTTACCCGCTTATCGATTTCATCCAACAAATCATCTATTTGGTTTACACTTGGGCGTATTTCAATGGGAGGGTCCAATAAGCCCGTGGGACGCACCACTTGTTCCACAACAACACCTCCCGTTTTTTCCAGTTCATAGTCGCCGGGAGTTGCACTAACAAATACGGTTTGTCCAACAAGCGATTCAAACTCATGAAAATTCAGCGGACGGTTATCCATAGCACTAGGTAGCCGGAATCCATAATCCACCAACACCATTTTCCGGCTTCTGTCGCCGCCATACATACCAGCTACCTGTGGAATGGTCTGATGACTTTCATCAATCACACACAGAAAATCTTTTGGGAAATAGTCTAACAGGCAAAATGGTCTGGTACCAGGGTTTCTTCGGTCAAAAAAACGGGAATAGTTTTCTATACCATTACAATAACCAAGTTCCCGAATCATTTCTAAATCAAATTCTACTCTTTCTTTCAATCGCTGGGCCTCGATAAATTTTCCGATATTTTTAAAATATTCTACCTGGGCCATCATTTCATCCTGTATTTCACTCATCACCTGCTGAATCATGTCTTTGGGTGCCAGGTATAGATTGGCTGGAAAGATTGCAGCAGTATCCATTAAACCTATGCGTTTATTGGTTGCTGTTTCAATACTTTCTATTTCTTCTATTTCATCACCAAAAAAACTAATACGGTAACCAAAGTCAACATAAGGAAGGTTAATATCAATAGTATCTCCCTTAACACGGAATGTTCCCCTTTTAAATTCTTCCTGACTTCTGCTGTATAATGCATTCACCAGTTGGTGTAAAAATCCTTGACGGGAAATTACCTGTCCTTTATGTATCCGGATAATTCCGTTTTCATATTCTGTAGGGTTACCCATGCCATAAATACAACTTACACTAGCTACTACTATAATATCCCTTCTTCCGCTTAATAATTGAGAAGTAGCTTGCAGGCGCAGTTTATCCAGTTCTTCATTTATGCTGAGGTCTTTTTCAATATACGTATCGCTAACCGGCATATATGCTTCGGGCTGGTAGTAATCGTAATAACTAACAAAATAACCCACTGCATTATCTGGAAAGAACTGTTTAAATTCTCCATACAGTTGCGCTACCAGTGTTTTATTATGGGTAAGTACCAGGGTTGGCCTTTGTACATTATTGATAACATTGGCCATCGTGAATGTTTTACCACTGCCCGTAACACCTAATAGTGTTTGGTACTGCTCTCCATTCAAAATACCGTCAGTAAGTTGGGCAATGGCAGAAGGCTGATCGCCTGCCGGCTGGTAGGATGAATGTAATTTGAAAGGCATAACTGGTTACTTGAAAAGATCATAAAGTTACTGCCTAATTATTATGGCTGAAGGAAAACTTATGAAATAAGTAATCCTCTTTTGTATATTTACTTTAGTTAAGAACGATATTAAATATCTGTGTTGTATGCACCCTGCTTCTGATGAAAAAACTGTTTCAGTTGTTTATAACCTCGAACATTTTTTCGAACTCTCTGCTGATTTATTTTGTATTGCCGGATATGACGGATATTTCAGAAAAATAAACAGCGCTGTTTGTAAAACCCTTGGATTTACGGAGCAAGAATTGATGTCTTCTGCCATTTCGAGTTTTATTCACCCCGATGATCGCCAAATAACAGCCCGTTATCGGAATGAATTAATTCAAGGCGAGCCATTACTGCATTTCGAAAACCGATATATCACGAAAACGGGAGAAGTTGTTTGGCTTTCCTGGACTTCCATGCCCGTACCTGAAGAAGAACTGGTTTATGCCATCGCCAAAAATATCAGTCATAAAAAATCTGAAGAAGCAGACCGTAATAAATTAATTACCGAACTAAACAAGCTAAATACAGATTTAAAACAATTATCGTACACTACTTCACACGATTTAAGATCGCCGGTGAACAATATGCTCAACGTTTTTAACCTGTTAAGCAATAGAACTATTGAAGACGAAGAAGTGCATCGTTTTCTGGCTATGTTGAGGTTAGGAACTGAACGCTTGAAAGAAACACTGAACGAATATGTTGACCTTATTAGTACAAACAAACATGTAAGAATTGAACAAGAAGATATTCGTTTGGAAGAAGTGTTTGAAAAAGTTACCCAGTCAATTCAAACATTAATTGCCGACTCGAAAGCACAGATTAGAACAGATTTTGCTTCATTACCTGTTATACATTTTAATCGCTCCTATTTAGAAAGTATTTTCCTAAACCTGATTACAAATGCTATTAAATACGCATTTCCTGGCAGACAACCACTTATTGAACTTCATAGTTGGATAGAAAATGATCAGCTTCTTTTAAGTTTTACAGACAATGGCCGTGGGTTTGATATGAATAAAGTAAAAGACCGCATTTTTGGGATGCAGCAACGGTTTCATGATGAAAAAGACAGCAAAGGCATTGGTTTATACCTTTTACACCACCACATTACTAGCATGGGTGGTGCAATTACCGTAAATAGTGAGCCAGATAAGGGAACTTCTTTTATCATTAAATTTCCCCATCAATAAATTTAACCTATATAAATATTTATGCTAAAATCAAGGTGTGCAATTTTGTGTTTACTGATTTTTAGTAGTGTTATCGGTTATGCACAAAATGGAAAAGAAGCTTTTTTTGCCTTTCGGGAAGATTGGTCACCCATTAATAATATTAATCTCGCAACCTATTTTATGCATCGTGTAAAAGAGAACGACACTACTTATGTATGTCGCTTTTACCGGTTGTTTGGTCCGATGGTTAAAAGTGAAACCTATAAAGACGAAAAACTGGAAATACCACATGGTCGTTTTGTTTGGTATAATGAACAAGGCCTGGTAGACAGTTTGGGAATGGTAAGTAATGGCAAAAAAGACAGATACTGGGACTTTAAAGCTGCTGATGGAAAATTAACCATGAGCGTATTATTTGATAAGGGCAAACGTGTTTGGACAAAAGACTATGTCAGTCAAAAAACTTTTTATGCTGATGGAACCGTTGAAGATCATAATGCCCCGAAAAAAGATACTGTTGAAGCAAAAAAAGTTACGGTTGTTCAAACTCCTGCTGAATTTAAAGGTGGTATTCAGGGCTGGACACGCTACCTCGAAAAAAACCTCAAAACACCTGAGCGTTTCAAAAGTGTTGTAGGTAACGGGGGTAAGGGAACTGTTGTTGTTCTCTTTACAATTGATACTGAGGGTAAGGTTACCGACTTATTTATTGATCGGTCCATTGAATGGTCCGTAGACATGGAGTCGCTACGGGTTATTAAAGAAAGTCCACGCTGGAAACCAGCCAGTCAAAACGGCAAAAATGTGCTTTATCGACATAAACAGAATATAACCCACTCTATTTATTAATTGAAAATCAATGAGTTAAGTTCTTTTTGCAAAACTTAATATTAATTAATTGTTACCATTTCGTAAATTCATAGTGTACTGAAACACTTGGATTTGCCTAAAAAAGCATACATATTATTCATTATCACGGCTTTATACATTTCCACGGGCTATTCACAAATTGCTAATAAAACCGGTGAGCTTGTATTGGATTTCTATGGCGATTCTCTTTACCTGAACAATGACCCTTCTATAAATATTCAATTTACCAACCCGATTTCAAAGAAAACTATTGCCGATTTTTATTCGCAGCTTAAATCCGGTAACTATAAACCTGTTATCCAACATTTACTTGCCTTTCGGGATAATAAACAACTAGACGATTGGTTTTATTACCAGCTTATCCGTACTACTGCGGAAAAATTAAGTCCTAAAGCAGATAATTATCATCGGTATACTTTGTACAAATGGTTTTTACTAAATGAGTCTGGGTATAATGCAACACTTCGTTTCCGGAACGACACTTTGTTATTGTATGTAAGAAGCGAAGAAAATATTTACGACATCCCTTATTACATGGTAAACGACAAGCAATATGTTTGTTTGAACTATCATGATTATGACAATAAGATCAATATTGAAGCGGAGCCTTTTACTACAATAGCTTTAAACGAAGGGGGGAACAATCGTTTCTCCTATAAAGTAACACAGCTTCCACAAATCAGGAATAATAATTTTACTGTTAAACAACTGCAATTTGATTATCAAAACAAGGAATACAAATTCGATGTAATGTTGGATAAACAGGTGCAGAAGATTTTTACAAACTACCCTGTTGTAGACTATGCTTCTCAGTTCAGTATTCCACTAAGCCAAACGACTTATAACTCACTGGTGCCATTATTAAAAGAGGCCGTGAAGGGCATGAACCAGCAAAAAGGTGTTGATTATCTGATGCATTTTACCCGTTCAGCATTTCTTTTCGAAACAGATACCAAGGCTTATGGTAAAGAAAAACGTCTTTCGCCAGAGCAAACGCTTTTTTATGAGTACAGCGATTGTGAAGACCGCTCTGCTTTTTTCTTTTTCCTGGTAAAAGAAATTTATAAATTACCGATGATTGTTTTATCCTATCCTACCCATATTACTGTAGCGATACAATTTGATAAACCGGTTGGCACTCCAATACTTTATAACGGCGAACCTTATTGGGTATGTGAACCTACTCCTCAAAAAAAGGACCTTAAACTAGGTCAACTACTTCCTTCTTTAAAAAAGCAGGCTTATGAGGTGGTTTATGCCTACAGGCCAAACTAGTATATTTCCCACTCATCACTACCCTGGTATTTCGGGTAAAAAAATTTTTTATCTTTTTGTCTGATCTGGTTTCTGGTAATCGTTATGTTATCGTAAACCAATCATTCAATCCTTAAAACAACAACAATGAGCAATTTTATGTTCCTTTTCCGCGGAGGTCTGGATCCATTTACCGCATCTCCTGAAGCCATGCAACAAAACATGGAAAAATGGTTTGCCTGGGTAGGAGAGCTACAGGCATCTGGTGTGTATGTTGCCGGTGAAGCACTTATGCCTACCGGAAAAACATTACACAAGGACCATGTAATTAAAGATGGCCCCTATATGGAAAGCAAGGAAATGGTAGGTGGCTTCTTTGTAGTAAAAGCAGATAGTCTGGAAGCCGCTATTGAAATCGCCAAGGGATGCCCTGATCTTGAACTTGGTGGTTCTGTTGAAGTTCGCGATGTAGTGGTATTCGGATGATTTCATCCCCACAACATACAGAACAACTTATTGACCATCTTTTCCGGCACCAGTCGGGAAAGATGGTTGCTGTATTGAGTCATATCGTAGGACTTGAACAAATTCACCTGGTGGAGGATCTGGTGCAGGATAGTTTTATTGGGGCTCTGCAGCATTGGAAACTAAAAGGTATTCCGCCGGATCCTGAAGCGTGGCTTATGAAGGTTGCCAAAAACAAAGCCGTTGATCTGCTTAGAAGAATGCATTATCATTCCCGTTATGTACAATCGCAGAACGATTTTAATCCCGATCAGGAAGTTGCTGCCTTTTTTCACGAAAAAGAAATAAGTGATAGTGAACTTAGAATGATGTTTGCCTGTTGTCACCCTTCTTTTTCTGCAGAAGATCAGGTTGCCTTAACGCTTAAACTGGTCTTTTCATTTTCCGTATCAGAAATTGCTAGAGCATTGGTTGTTACAGATGCCGCTATGCAAAAAAGACTGGTACGCGCAAAAGACGTTTTGAAAAAAGGGAAAATCAAGCTTGAAATTCCTTCCGGAAAACAACTGCAGGAACGAATGGCCATCGTCAGAACCACGCTGTATCTTTTATTCAACGAAGGTTATCTCTCGCTCAACAAAGAAAAAATTATCCGCCACGATCTTTGTATGGAAGCCATCAGGTGTACAAAAATTATTACAGAACATCCTGTTACCAAAGATCCCATCAACTTTGCACTGCTTGCTGTTTTCTGTTTACATGCTGCCCGATTCGACAGTCGTATTTCTGAATCAAATGAGTTAATCTTATTAGAAGAACAAGACAGATCGCTTTGGGACCATGCGCTGATTAAAGTAGGTTACCATTACCTTAACCTTGCCTCATCATCGAAAGTCATCAGTCAATACCATATTGAAGCGGCCATTGCTGCAGAGCATTGTATGGCAAAAGAATTTGCCTCTACCAATTGGAATCGCATCCTGACACTCTACAATCTTTTAATACAGGCAAATGACAGTCCGGCAATCGTGCTAAACCGAGCAATTGTTTTATCACAGTTGGGCGATACTGAAAAAGCTATTACTGAGGTATTAGCAATTCCAGGAATCGATCAACTTATCCGATCTGATCACCAATATGCGTCGGTATTGGGTTATCTCTATATGAAATTGAGTAACCATATCAAGGCTCTGTCATACCTGAAGCAAGCACAATCCATAACCAGCTCTCTGGCAGAACAAAAAATACTACAGCTACGAATTGAAAAAGTTGCTTCGAATTAATTCAATATTCCAGATCAATTATCTATTTGGAAATCTTCGATACAATTGCCTTTACCTTACTTTCAATTTCTTTATCGGTTAATTTTCTTCCTGATAATTCGGAGGTTGTCCAACCCTGCCAGATTGTTTTATCTGTATCAGCATCCATTAGTGTTAGGGTTAGTGTGCCTTCTTTTACCTTCTCAATGTCTTCATCATAACCCATAAACCTTGACGGGTAAAACACAGGTACCCATCTTCTGTTTCGTGGGTTAAAGAACCAACGTGTAAAAGGTTGTGCATATACGGGCGTGGTTGTTCGTTTGTTTTCTTCTTCAATCATCACATCATAAACCAGGTACACATCCGGGTTCCTTTTAACTTCTTTCCACCCTTTGGCTGTAAGGTTTTTGTCGATTGCCTGACGAATTTTTCGATTCGTTAGGTCGTCATTTTTTATTTTATCGGAGGCTGTTTCCTTATTTGCCTTAGTAGACACCCAACTATAGGTTCTTATTTTACTAAAGTCAACATCATTGTCTTTCTGTACATATGCTGTTCTTCCGCAACTGCTTAATATCATTACCACTACCAGTGCGGTCAGCCATTGAACTCTTTTCATAGTATGCGGTTTTAATTATTGAATATGTATACACTGATATACATTCAATCTTCATGCCCGCAATTGCAAAAAATGGCCTAAATATTTGTCAATATTGCGTTAAAGCTCCAAGACCATAGTCCATAGTCCATAGACCATGGACCATGGTCTATGGACTATGGTCTAAATATCATTCGCTAAGAATCATAAGCCATACGCTTGCTGTCAATTTTCCCCTGCCAGGAATAGGTATTAAACCAACAAAAGGGCCGCTGAGTAGCGGCCCGGATACACATGAGAACTATTACTGTCTGTAGAAACAGTTGGTAAGTATTATTGTAACGATTTTCTGAGGTATAAGTTACCGTAGGTTGATTTTAAAGCATACGCTGGACCATTACCCATGGAGGAAGTAATAGATGTATAGAAATCCCTTTCTTCCTTATCGGTAATATTGAGTTTCAGGTTTGAATAAATCTGGCCATAATGGGTGGTAGCTGATAGTTTACCTGTTGCGGTTTCGTTGATCGATGCGTCGATACCACCATAGGTTGCATCAACTTTTATCGGTGCTTTATAATTTACCAGCTCTACGATTCCGTATTTGGCTTTCACAAAGGTTTTTTGCTGGCTTTGCGGTATTTTGATATCGAGGGTTATTTCCATGTCTACCCCTTCGGAATATGACCTTGCCCCTTTTAAATCGACTGTAAGTTTTTTAAAGTCTTCTTTGGTAGCATATACGGTTTTCTTCCCATTCTGAATCACTGTATAACGTTTCGGAAGTTTTTCCAGGTCCTTGATAATATTCTTAATACTCAATACTGATCCGTTAGTAGACTCAACAAGTTGAAAAGCTTCGTTGTTTTCACCATCATTGATGCTTACTGTAGCGGTGATTGATATTTCGGGTTTATCCCAGGTGCTTATTTTAACTACTTTAGGATAATCAAAAGAAAGCTCCAGTTCTTGTCCGGCTTTAACCGGATAAGTTTTGGTAATAGTTTGCTGTGCCTGCGATGCTAAGCATATTATGCCGCATAGCAGGGTTAATATTGTTTTCATCTGCTTGGTTTTATAGATTTTAACCTAAATCGATAAGAGGAACAGTATTATATTCAGCAATAAAAACGGATTTCTATTGCTGAATGTTGAATCGACTAGTTTGATTTACGGAGGTATACTTTTCCGTAGCTTGAGGTAAGTGTCATATCAATTCCACCACCATTCAGTTTTCCTTTGATATGATTATCGCTGTAGCTAACCATATCGGCTGAACCAGATTTTTCAATCTCAATTTTAAAGTCAGCCGATGCCAGTATTTCACCCCATGATGTATTCATTTTCAGGTTGGCTTTGGTAGCTGTTGACATTGAAACATCCACATAACCATACACGGATACAAGTGAAACAGGTCCTTTAATGTTCTGTCCGAATTTCACATCAATACCGCCGTATACAGATTTAATGGTGAGGGGGCCGGTTACATTTTCGAGGTTTATTTTATTGTACTGTACTGATACTTCAATTTCACTTTCTATGTTTTTGAATGTTGCAGTTGTATTACCCATTACTTTGTTGAATGAATAAGAAATTGAAATGCCCTTAGGTACTTTGATTTTTATTTTTTCGGCACCTTTTCCTACCTGGGTAACTTCAACGGTGGTTCCCTTATCTGCTACATTAATGCCCAGTCCGGTATTATCCTGTAAACCAGAAGCGTTTACAGGACGAAGTCCTTTGGCCCTTTCGTCTTCATCACCATCTTTTTCCTTACCGGTGAAGATAATTTCATTGCCATCATAACCTTCTACTGTTACACCAGGAGTGCTGATAACCAGTTTTCCGGTAGATTTAGCTAGTTTATATTCTTGTGCAAATGAGCTGGCAGTAACCAATAATGCTGCGATTGTGCTGAATATGATCTTTTTCATTGCTGTTTTCGTTTTTACGTTTTTGATGAGGGTTTTCGGAATTTGATCGTCATGCATGAACCGACTTATTTCCGTTTGTTGTTTATGGTAAATATTAGGATCCAAGTGTAAGGATGCTAGAATAAGCTCTGTCTTTTACTGCCTCAGTAGTATTTACATCTTTCACCATTTTTTCGAGCTCACTCAATATGCTGGTTTGTTTCATTTTGGTAAGAAGTTGAATCAACTCCACCTGAACTACCGGATCTTTCTGGCTTTTGAGTGAAGCAGTAAGTTTTTTTCTTACATACGATTCACGGTGAAATCTTGCAATGGCTTCCAGTGCTGCCAGACGAACATTCGTATTGGGGTCGTTGTTCATTGAATGGAACAGGGCATCCACAATATCTTTGTCGGCATTTTTCATTTCATATGCCTTCATGGCTGCAGCAATACGTGTGCTGGCAGATTCCATATTGTTTAAGCTTGCAAACAACATTTCTTTGCGTTGATCCACTTTTGCAGTTACAAAAGCTGTTGTTGGTTCTTTATCTGTTGTACCGGTTATTACCGCAGGTTCTTTTTCTATTATTTCCCTATCATTAGGTATTTCCTTTTTTACCTCCTGCTTATTGGGTGTAAGTCCAGCCAATGTTTGTTGGTTGCTATTATCTGAATTCATCCACCAAATACCAATTCCGGCGAGTACCACTACACAAGCCGCGGCTACCCAACGCATGGCAGTAAAAGAAATTACGATTCCTTTTTTTGAAGGCTCCTGGGCGGGCTGCGCCATTCTTTGTTGTATACGTGAAAGCACATCCGGATTGGGTACCCGATCATCGAATGCCTCACGGTTTTCTGTAATAAATTTTTCTAATCCTTGTTTCATGCTTCACCTCCTTTGCTAAGGCTTTTCAAAATTTTTTGTTTCGATCGATGGTATTGTATCCGCACATTGTTATAAGATATACCTAACATCGTCGCAATTTCTTCCTGTGGTATATTTTCAAAAAGATATAGTTGAACTATGGTCCGATACGAATCGGGTAATTCTTCAATCGCTCTTTTAACTTCTTCTACCTTAAAACTGAACTGTGCTTCATCGATGGGTTCTTCTTCGGCTTGTATAGATTTACTATCATCTATTTCCACGAGTTTCAATTTCTGTTTACGCATCCAGGAGATGGATTGATTAATGGCAATTCTTTTTATCCATGCCCTGAATCCGCCCGTGTGTTCAAATTTGTGGATGGCTTGAAAAGCAGCCACAAATACCTCCTGCAACAGGTCTTCGGCCTCACCGGTATGTTGTACCAGCCGGAAAATAGTATTGTATACCTCTTTCGAATATTGGTGGTACAATTCTGTAAAAGCGGACGAATCGCCCCTTTTACATCTTTCCACTACCTCATCGTGTTTTATTATGAAAACCTGTTCCAAATCTGTTTGCCTGAGTACTTGTAGTTATCTAATCGCAGGATTTTTCTCTATGTTACACAAATTACCCGGATTTTTTTCCTGGAAATAAAAAAAGCGGCCCGTGTAGGCCGCCAAACGTGTTTTAAACACACAATATCCAATGTCCAATATCCAATTTGGAAGTTGGATATTGGATGTTGGACATTGATTATTTAATACTTTTTCTTCTCCCTGATTTCAAGCACTTCTTTCTTCAAAGGTGCAAGTTCATTAGGGTCGAGGTGGTTCCAGGAGGTATTAAATACCTGCTTATAGTAGTCTTGTAATGCTTCAATCATAGGGTTAATTACTCCCGGATCGCGGCTAAAGCCTACGTTATAGGTCCTTTCAAGGGTATTGTAAACAGGGGCTATATACACCTGTTTTTGTTTCAGTGGGATGCTTTTTGCCCATAGTTTCTCTTTGGTCAATGGCTCAGCAGCAACCAGGTTTACTTTTCCGGATAAGATAAAAAAGCCGGCATACTTATAAGCAGTTCTATAAGTGATATAACGACCTTTTCCAGATACATATTCCTGGTATGAACTCCAGTTTACGTTAGAACCGTTGATATCGAAGTCTATTTCAACCTGTAATAGCAGGTCGCTTTCTTTTTTATCGTTATATACCACCTGGTCATAATATTCAAATGGTCCGCGAACAGAATATCCCTTTGCAGTTAGTGATTCGTTATAATCTGCAGCCATGGCTTTAGAAAAATCACTGAAGATTTTATAGTTAGAGAAAGCAAATTTCTCCTGATAAGCCGGGTCTACCAGCAGAAAAACTACCTGTGCAGATTTAGCGGGTGCTTTCTCAGGTGGCTCATAGTCGTAGTTAGGTGCTTTAATAGTAGGTACCGGAGGAGGCGCCGCCTGCTTAGGAGCAGAACTGGCAATATACAATGCAGCATAAGCGATTACTACAAATGATGCCAGTAAGTGGGTTTTGTTTTTCATACGAGATTATTTTTTTGAAGCATATATACAGTTAAAAAAGCCAATTGGTACATCAATATATCTATCCAATCACCCGTTCCTGCTATCCACCCCAACCATTGAAAAATTTCTGTTGAGCTGATGAGCAGCCACAAAAACCATTTCCAGAACAGCGGAATATTTTGCCATCCATTCCATATCCACACAAAGCAAGAACATAATGAAACGCACCATAGATAATCAGGAATCCATCCTGAACCAGGAAAAGAACTTGTTTCTTTTGTTTGGTAGAACCAGGTTTCAAAAAGAACCGGGTATTTTCTTCCTTTCAGGTATATCAAGGTTCCTGCGATAAGGGGCAGCAATATCAACGCAATCCTGGTATATGTTTTATTCTTCGCGCTCAAGCTCCTCTGTGTTGATCTTATCATCAAAGGAAACCACTACATAGTTTTCCGATTTCAGTTTAGCAATAAGATCATTTTTATATTCCAAAATCTCTTCTAATGATTCAAATAATCTGGGCGACTTCCATGTTTGTGTTACTTTATTTTTAAAATAGCCCAGTTTTTCAAACTTTGTTTTGAAATGCCCTACTGATCGCGTTGCTATTGCACTATAAAAATCCTTTGCCTTATAAATACCACTTATAATCGCAAATTTTTTATAATGCGCTGATCCTTTCGGATTACACTCGATACAGGTGGTAGACAGGTACATAAAACCATATCCTCCGGTTGTATCTCCAAACTTGTCGTTTTGAACCTGCTGTGTGGTATCGGTTACCTGAGCAAAAAGGTCTGTTTTGCAGCACGCAAATAACATGACTAATAATATAAACCGCAGCCGAAATCCCCCTGTATGCATTATAGTAAAATTAGGCTGTAGGTAAGTTATAAAAAATACCTGAAAATGAGTAGTTTATGTGGGATGAAAGTCGATAGTCCATGGTATATAAACCATGGACTATCGACTATTTCCTCCGAATATTATAAATCGCAACTGGTGGGTCGAGATATTGATTGCGGTCATTTTGCATATATATCTTTCTAACTACACTCATGCCATGAATTACCTTCCCGAAAGCAGCATATCCCAATTTATCTGCTACATTTTCTCCGCCTTCATCTAAACCAGGCTGGTCATCGATACATATAAAAAATTCGCAATTGGCCGTTCCTGGTTCCAAACGTGCTACCGATATAACACCGTCTTTGTGTTTTATACCAGTAGTTCCTGTGCTTTCATGTGGAATACCGGGAATACTTCTTGCTTTTTCGTTTTTCGTTCTCCATAAACCACCCTGTAATATTTCAGTTTTGGGTGCATTGGATGGTTGATTACTCACATTAAGTACCCTATAAAATGAAGTGTTTTCATATAAACCAGCATCCACAAAACTTAGAAATGCCCCGGCAGTCTTTGGCGCTTTGTCGATATATAATTCGATTTCAATTTTACCATATTTAGTCTCTATTTCTACAACTGGATTTCCTTTGTTGCTCTTTTCAGCACAGCTTATCGTGCATAACAAAACGAATAATATCAACAGGTTGCGGTACATGACTAATCTTTCAATTCAAATAAAAAAATTTGTGTTTGTTCTGCCTTTGAGAAATTATTATCGGCTATCATCCATAATGTTCTCTTGCCGTTCGGAAGGGTTGGACCAAAACACATACCTTCCACATTATCGGTATAAATACCCAATTCATCAAGGTTCAGTAATAATTTTTTCTGCAATGGTTTATTGGGTGGATTATTTTTCAGGGAATTGATGTGCCTGATATCTTCCGCCTCTTTTAAATCAACCTGGTATATTTTGATGGTACAGGGAATTCGGCCTGTTGAAAAAGATCTTTCCATCACAAGCAGTTTATTGTTGCCTGCATATAATATATCAGGAATACCATTTACCATAAAACTTCCCGGAGGATTTGGAGCATAAGCAACTGGGTCTAACTTATAAGCATACTGTGCCGTATTTTTTCCATCAACTGTGTTGAATGTATAAATACGCACCCATGCATCATTAGCTACCAAAGCCGCCTGTGAACCATCTTCATATCTGGGTTCTTCCAGGCTAACGTATAATTTTTTATAGTCTGATGAAAAAGAAGCTCCTTCCAATACACCATTGCGTCGTGGACCATTTAATGTTTTTTGCATTTTTAAACCGTCTGGTAATGGTAGTGTACGTTTATGCTTACCCGATGTTTGAATAATATGAATAGCAGGATCCTGTATCAGGCTATCATTAGCGTTCATGAGTCTTTCGCCTTCGCTTGTCCAAACCAGTTCTTTTGTTTTGGGATTATAACGGATAGATTCCGGATCAGGTGTAAGGCTTCCGTTTTCTTTTATAGATGGATAAGTTTTTCCATTGGGTTGCAGCAGGAAAACGACTTCCTGTAAAAGAACGGTATCAATTTTTTCTGCCGACAAGGAAACACTGAAACGATAATACCGTGCCGGTTCCCGGTCTGATCTATCGTCGCTGATAGTATAAAAGGAATTCGAGCCAGCATCATAATCAATACCCGACAATCCGCCCACAGTTGTTTCTTTAAAACGAAAGTCATGCGGTATCGTGTACACATCCAGCAGTTTTAATGATACTGGTAATTTTACGCTACCTGCTTTTTTAATGCCATTACATGCAATCAGCAATAGTAGGGTGACCGGAATAAGAATTAGTTTCAATATTTTGGTATTGTAGTAATGCAATTTAAGCCACAGACACACAGATTTATCATGTCTAATCCGTGTATCTGTGGCCTAAATTTTAAACTTAGAACTGGTTTATTTCTTCTTCAATTTCTTTTTATGTGAAAAAACCCAGGGCAATAATTTGGGTTCTGCGAATGCGTTGTTCCAGCTATCGTGCCCTACACCTGGATATTCTGAGTAAGTAACATCTGTTGCGCCGGCTGTCATCAATGCTTTGTATAATTCCCGATTGGGTTCCGGAGAAACTACGGGATCTTTCTCTCCGTGGAAAATCCAAACGGGTACATCTTTCACTTTACTTACATAATTAGGAATATCAGGTATGCCGCATATGGGAAAAGCTGCCGCAAAATAATCCGGGTTACGGATCAATAAATCATAACTACCGAATGCTCCCATGGAAAGCCCACCAAGGTATATTTGTCTTTCAAGGATTTTCCTGTTTTCCAGGAGGCTGTCCATCAATGCTTTAACCAATAATTGCTCAACCGGTGGCTCCGATTCAGAATCAGTAATCATTTTGCCATCTACTCTTTTAAATTTAGACCAGGATTTATTCGTTGGACATTGAGGGAATATGACAATACTTTTGAAATATTTTCTATTCTCAGGTTTGAGGAACAAAGCTGCACCATGTGTTAACTGCGCTTTATTATCATTGCCCCTTTCCCCGGCTCCGTGCAAAAACATCACCAGGGGATAAGCGCGGTGTTTTTTATAGTTTTCCGGGTAGAGAATCCGGTAACGGAGCGTATCATTTCCCTGGATAAATAGTTTTGATTCAAAGGCAGATAGATCCTGCGCCTTCACCATTATACCATAAAATATAAACACGATAAGCAGGATATTTTTCATATAGCAATCTTTAGATAAATCTACAAAAAATATTAGCGCAGTAAGGAGACTGTTTTCAAAAAAAATAATCTGTCTCTACCCTAAAATAAGGATATTATTGATCCTGTGGGTATTGCGTATAGGCTGCAGTTTTATCGCAAACAATGGTGGGTAGAAATTTATATTGAAGTTATTAGGCGCAACGGTACATTTGTTATAGATGAAACCGAATCTATAGTAAAACAGTATTCAGGGAAGGAATGAAGGAACGTTTATTAAACGTTATCAGGAAATATCGGTTTTCAAAAATGCTTTCCTACCAAAGTGCATTAACACCTCAATTATTTAAACTATGGAAGTTCTACAGGAAGATAATGGTAAGAAAGGCCGGTTTTATATACTTATAAATGGTAAAACAGAAGCCGAAATGACCTACACCTGGGTAGGAACAGAACGCTTTATTATAGACCACACGGAAGTTAACGAAGTGCTGAAAGGTAAAAATGCAGGAAAACAAATGGTGGCTAAAGCCGTTGAATTTGCCAGAGAAAAGGGTATTAAGATTATTCCTTTATGTCCTTTTGCCAATAGTGTTTTCAAAAAAACGCCCGAATGGAGAGACGTACTTTAGAACCACATTTTGCAATCACTGCTGTCCTGAGAAATTTGACTTAAAGCTTTACTTATCGCGTATGATGGAACACTGATTTTCATGATCTGTCATGATAGATCTTGAAAATCATGAAGATCCGTTTCCTATTAATAACAGATTGGGCAATAACAGCCATCTAAAGCAGAAAATCTATAATAAGCACCCATCAAACCTTGTAGCTTGTAGCTTGCGGCTTGTAGCCGTTTTCCCCAGACATAAATGGTTCTGCTCTACAAATGATTCTGCTGGGCATACAATACCATCATGGCAGTATTCTTTAAATCTAATTTGCGGAGAATATTTCTGCGGTGTGTATCAACTGTATAAGTACTGAGAAATAATTTATTGGCTATTTCGTGGCTTGTTAATCCTTGCCTGATCAGCATAATGATCTCTTTCTCTCTTTTACTCAGTACATCGGCGTTTGATTTAAGCTCCTGTTTCTCTGCTGACCACATAAATACCGGGTTACCTGAAATAGCTTCTTCAATAGCCGATAATAATTCATCTGAAGAAAGGTTTTTTATCAGGTAGCCCATTACCCCTTCGGTTTTACATTTGTAAATGATATCATTATCGTTTTCCATGCTCAACATAAGTATTATGGCCGATGGGTTCTCTTTTAATATCGTCCTTGCCACATCAATTCCCTTGGCGTCTGGCAAGTGGTAATCAAGCAGTAAAACCTCCGGCTTTTGTTCTTTATATAATGCCAGTCCTTCTTTTGCATTAAAGGCCTCACCCACCCAATTCAACCAGCCAATTTCTTTGGTTACACTTTGAATACCTTCTGCAAATATTTTATGGTCGTCTATAATCGCTATGCTGATTTTTCTCATACTATTCGCTTTCCTTTTCCATGATTATTTCAATAATAACAGTTGTTCCAAACTTGCTGCTGTCTACATTTAGTTTCCCTTCCATGTATTTTACCCTTTGTCTGATACTCTTCCAGCCAATGCCTTCTCCTTCTCCGGGTTGAAAGCCTTTTCCATTATCCTCAACCATTAAAGTCAGCCGGTTTGTTTTTTCTTCTTCCCAAATTTCAATATTTACTTCGGATGCTGATGCATGTTTTTTTATGTTATGTATTAACTCTAAAACAATCCGATACAATGCTGCTTCAACTTCAAGCGGGTAGCGTCTTGGTATGGAACTATGGTAGTTAATATTAAATGTTTCACCCGTATTCCATCTTGCTATCGCTTTTTCCAGTACCCTTTCAAGCCCCGATTCCTCCAGGTGAACCGGCATCAGATCATGTGCAATATTACGTAAGTCATTAATTGCCTGGTCTAGCTGATCAGATACCCATACCTGTTCTTCCGGATAAGGTTTCAGGCGATGATGTGCCCCAATTCTAATACCTCCTAGTAATCCTCCTAAACCATCATGCAATTCTCTTGCCAATCTGTTTCTTTCAATTTCCTGTGTCTGGATCATTTTATCTGCAATGGTTCTTTTCTCTTTTTCAAGCGCCTGTTCGGCCTTTTCTTTTTCGTTCTTATAAAAATTATATCGTTGTGTCAAACCAAATGAAAGAATGGTGCTCTCTCCCAGAAACCCTACCGGAGATCCATACATATTCGCATAAAACATAAGGTCGCCGCCAATATTATATTGAGATAATAAAATCAACAAAATATATACGCTAAAAAAACAAACCGCCATCAGGAAGAAAAGCGACAGGTATTTTTGTTTTCCATATCCTTTCCAGATAAAGGTTATGATCAGTCCCAATACAAATACCCAAATGAGGTTCATCGTAGTAAGGTATCCATATCGAAGTAAAGTGCTGCTGCTGGGAATATCAGTCAGTAATAAACCTACACTTGAAAACAATAAGAGGAACTGTAATATGCGAATAGTTTTGGTATAACTTCTTTGTGTATTAGGTATGGTAAAAAAGCGAGCTGTTAGCTCAAGTAAAAAGATAAAAGATATATTAGAAAAGAACGGACGAGATTTGCTTGTAAATTCCGGCCATTCGGGCCATAAGCTTCTGAATCCGATTCCCCATTGTGAAATAATCCAGCATACAGAACAGATTACATATAAGCTGTAAAATAAATGGATATGATCTTTCAGCGATACCCATAAAAAGGAATTAAGCACGAGCAGAAAAAAAATCCATCCCAAAAAAATACCAAAAAAGAAATGACGATCTGATAAATACGATGCCAGTGATGAGTCCTTAATCAGTCGTAATGGTATATTTAGGGATTCTCCTTTTTTATCAATCCGAATTAAATAGATATGTGGTACTGCTTCAACCGGATACCAGTAATCCGGTGCATCAAGCACGCGCTGCGCATAGGGATAATAATCACCGGACTGGTATACTCTTTGCCATTTTCCTTGTTGCTGCTCATAAATGCTGATATCATTGATGTGCGGGTTGGCCACCTGAATCCAGCTTTTTTCTGTTGGATTTATAGAAAGCTTTACCCACCAAACCTGCTTGGTAAACCCCGCATTAAAAATTCCGTTACTGATATTTTGTGCATTGCTTTCAATTGCGTTAGCGGCTTCTTCTACACTATAATTAACACTATCGGGTGTTACGCTAAATATTGGTTTGCTGAAGTGTTTGCTGAAGTTGGTTAGGTTATAAGAACCCCAGAACATTAATATAAAAAGCAGGATAGTGCCTGTAATCAACAACGGTATTTTGGGGATGGATTTTAATAACATAGCTCTTCGCTCGTTCAGTACATAACAATACGAAAAAAGCCCGGATTACGGGCTTTTCGTGATTAGTTTTATTCATTACTTAAATGCCGGTGGATGCATTTCATCCCAACCTGTTTTCTCCTGGTACCATTTAGCGGCCAGCAAAATGTTGGCTTCACCAAATAACCTACCTACAAAAGAAATGCTGGTGGGTGTATTTGATCGCTTATCGAAACCAGTAGGAACGCATACAACCGGATGACCAGTAAGGTTTGTTATAGCCGACTGGTTTCCGCTTCCTCGGGTCGGACAAATAATCACATCGAACTGGTTAATTACTTCATTTACTTTTTGCATCAATATATTTCGATGTCTGTTAGCGTTTATATATTCTACAGCCGGAACAAACCTGGATATACGAAATGTATTCGGCCAGTCGTTGCGCCCTTGTCTTGTCATCTGATCGTCAATATCATTTCTGGTAAAATCGTCGAAAGCTGCTGCACATTCTGCACTGATTACTATATCCATAATATTAAAAGGGTAGACCGCACTATCCGGAAAATCCATTGGAATTAATTCTACTCCCATTGAACGATAGGTTTCTAAAACCTTCCATTCCGTTCTGCTTGTATCTGTAATACGATCAAAGTAGTTTTTTGCATAACCGATACGCAGTTTCTTTATATCTGTTTTGGGTGAATAGTTAAACGGTTTATTTATCGCACTCATGTCTTTTCCGTCTGTACCCCTGATATAATTAAAAACGATTGCCGCGTCTTCCGCACTTCTGCATATTGGGCCAATTTTATCAAGACTCCAGCTCAATGTCATAGCGCCTGATCTGCTGATTGCTCCGAATGTTGGTCTTAATCCTGTTGCCCCACAGGTTGATGCCGGTGAAATAATGGATCCCCAGGTTTCTGTACCGATCGCAAAGGGTACTAATCCCGCAACCGTTGCAGAAGCGGACCCCGCTGATGAGCCAGATGAACCAAATCTGGTGTTCCATGGATTTTTGGTTCTGCCACCATACCAATAATCACCCATAGCAAGTGCACCAAGGGTAAACTTGGCCACCAGTACCGCACCTGCTTCTTTTAGTTGATTATACACAAATGCGTTTTCGTCAATCTCCTGGTTTTTATAGGGTTCAGCTCCCCAGGTTGTTTTGGTTCCCTTTACCGCAAACAGGTCTTTTAGTCCATAAGGAATGCCATGCAAAGGACCCCTATATTTACCAGCCGCTATTTCTGCATCCGCTTTTGCCGCCTCTGCTAATGCAATATCTTCTGTTATAGAAATTACACACTGCAGACTATCGCCATATTTTTTTATGCGATTGATAAAGAATTTAGCGAGGGCAGTAGCACTAAGTTTTTTGTTTTTGATGATAGACGAAAGTTGGGCAACAGAGTACCAGGCAAGATCATTCAAATCATTAGGAAGTGACACATTATCTGGAATATTCCATTTAATAGGTTGTTGCTTTTCATTAAAGACCATTCCGGGTAAAATAGCGCTATGCGAAAGTGTTGGAACGATATTATTTGCCAACGTTAGTTTATGCATTCGCTGGTATACTTCCACATTTTCTTTTATACCACCATACATGGTATCGATTTCCTTCTGTGTAAAATTCAGGTCGAATAACCTTGCAGCAGCGGGTATGTCTTTTTTAGAAAGGGTATCCTGGGCCTGTATCACAGAAGAAAATAGTAATAATGCAGCAGTTATGGATTTTCTCATTTTTTTATTTTGTTATAGTAGAAAAAATAGTAGTCGCTTAGCTACTAACATTTTTATGGCAATTCTGTTGAAGAAAAAGTGTTGCCCTTTGTAATATCTCCTGTTTCAAATCCTTTTTTAAACCAATACATTCTTTGTTTCGATGTACCATGGGTGAACGCATCGGGATTAACCATTTTTCCTGCCGATTTTTGCAAGTGGTCGTCGCCAATTGCATTGGCTGCTTTAAGTGCCGCTTCAATATCTCCGACTTCAAGTATATTGTTTAGTTTCTGTGCGTGATGTGCCCAAACACCAGCAAGAAAATCTGCCTGTAATTCAAGTTTTACAGATAACCTGTTGTATTCCATCTCGCTTATACCAGATTTCATCTGCTGTAATTTTGTGGTTGTGCCCATTTGTTGTTGTACATGATGACCTACTTCATGCGCTATCACATAAGCCATTGCAAATTCACCTTCCACTTCAAATCTTTGTGATAGTTCATCAAAAAACGACAGGTCTATATATATCTGTTTATCTGATGGGCAATAAAAGGGTCCTGAAGCCGCACTTGCAAAACCACAACCAGATGAGGTGGAGCCGGAAAATAAAACTAATGTAGGTTGCTGATAACGATCTCCGATAGACTGATAGATTGAATCCCAAACATCTTCGGTATCTGCCAGTACTACTTTTGTGAAGCTGGCTAATTTTTCTTCGCGTTCACTAAAGACCTGAGTGGGCGCATTTGTTTGCTGAAGGGTTTGTTGTATTACTTCATTCGGGTCTCTTCCAAATAAAATATAGATTGCAATAAGTGCAACCGCACCTAATCCACCCGTAAAAAAGAATGGATTTGTATTCCCTCTCCGGTCATCTATATTATCGCTTTGTCTTCTTCCCTGCCAACGCATATTATGTTTGAATTTTTGATTTTAGGTTTGTCGAATTATTCAGCCAGCATTTTTACCCACTCATATTGGTCCAATAATTCATTGTTTTTGAAAACCATTTTTCGCTTTATCGACTCAAGGATAAAACCGTTCTTTTGCAATACCCGCATGGATGCTTTATTGTTTTGAAATGTATACGCTTCTATTCTGCTCATTTCCATTTGTTCGCTGATGTATGAACACAACAATCTACATGCTTCTGTGGCTATTCCGTTTCCCCAATATGGCTCTCCTATATAATACCCGATTTCAATGTTTTTCCTATATACATCTTCTTTCAAAGTACAGCCGCAACCACCTACAATTTTCTGTTGCCATACTATAGCAAAGTGCTGAACTGGTTTTTCCGTCGCTGATTTTGTTATCCATTGTAATGCATCTGTAACCGTATAGGGACTTGGAAAAAAATCACGCATATTGTTCCAAATATTCCGGTTATTGGCTATTGATGCAAGGGACTGGGCATCTTGCTTTTGCCAGGGTCTCAAAACAATATCAATCATCTTGTTTCTTTATTGTTCTGTTCAGGTAATCGCTATAATCGGGTAATTGCGATTCGTATTCCTGGTGCATAAATGGTGATGTGATCAGGAAATCGGCCGTTGCTCTGTCGCATGCCATGGGAATATTCCATAAAACACATAACCTCAGCAATGCCTTTACATCACTATCGTGTGGTTGTGCTTCCATTGGGTCCCAGAAGAAAAACATCATATCAATTTCACCATTTGCTATCATCGCACCAATTTGCTGATCACCTCCCATCGGGCCGCTCATGAGTTTTTTTACCGGTCGATCCATTTTTTCTTCAATAAGTTTTCCGGTAGTGCCTGTAGCAAATAGTTCGTGTTTGGAAAGTACTTCTCGGTTATGCGCAACCCATTCCATGAGGTCGGCTTTTTTATGGTCATGTGCCACCAGCGCAATTTTTTTTCGCTGTCCTAATTTCTTTATTGCTGACATGTTTTGCAGTTGTTTCTTATGCGACAGAAAGATAACTTTTTCTTTTTGCTTCGCTGACGTTTACGGTTTTATTTTATAGTGTACCGCGTACCACGCTGTTATTGGATGGGTTAGCAATATGATAGCAATAAGATAATTGGGTAAATGCAGCGTAAAAAGCAAAGCAGTTAAGAGGCATAAATAAAGAGGATAAAGCAACAACAGCATACCAAATAATACCGAGTCATAAAAAACAGTATTCCTGGTTTTCCTTTTTACGAATTGTTTGATCAGTCCATATATAGGTATGTGTAAAAACAAGCCAATGGAAGACAATAAAGCATATAGCGGGTTTGAATTTTTTTGCTCTTTTACGGGTAGTTGAATCATTTCTTGTATTGAATCAAACAGTATACGATTAAATTCCTGCATGTTTTGGGCATCTTGCTCATGCTTAAACAGGTCCTCTGTTTTATAGGGTTTTGCAAATTGTATCCGAATGTTTTTGCCAAATTGGTGAAAGCTGTTATAGGCGATTGATACGGGCATTATTCCAGTTATTCTGCCTTGCTTTTTTTCCGTAAGTGCTATTCTTGCTGCCCCTTTTTTGAATGGTTGTAGTTGATGTGTATGTAAACAAATGCCTTCAATAAAAATCAATACTATTTTCCCTTTTTCCAGCAATTCTGCAGAGCGGTTAAAAGCATGTTCATTGAGGTGCAGGTTTTCTTTTCCTTCGGATAAACGATAAACAGGTATCATGTGCAGCAGACCAAGTAAAAAGCGATGCCATGGTTTACGAAAAGCATCACCCCGGGCCAGAAAGTAAATCGGTTCTTTAAATTGGGCGGCTATTACAATGGCGTCGAGGAATGAGTTCGGGTGGTTTGCTACAAGTAATAGGGGTCCTTTTGCATACCCGTTTTCCTGGTTTACCAATTGGATATCTACACAGAAAATTTTGAGTGCAAGTCTAATTGGCAGTTTTATCAGGCTATAGATCAATCCGTTGTTTTGCTTAAAAATACAGTAAGTTCAAATTAAGATCTGAGGAAAAAGGGTGGTTTAGCAGCTATTATTTAGTTTTTTTCTATTGTCATTTGGTAATAAGCTATTGCAGGGAGATTTTTCCAAAGAAAAAGCCACCTCCTGGAAAGGAGGCGGCTCATATTTACTAACCCATCTCAAAAAAATTTAGGCTTCGGCAACGGCTTTGGCTTCTGTCAGTTTGGCTCTTATTTTGCCTTCTATCTCATTAGATAATTCTGGATTATCGTTGAGTAACTGTTTAACGGCATCTCTACCCTGACCTAGCTTATTGCTTTCATAGCTGAACCAGGATCCGCTTTTCTGAACGATTCCTAGTTCTACGCCCATATCAATTATTTCTCCCACTTTACTAATACCTCCTCCGAATATGATATCGAATTCGGCAGCGCGGAATGGTGGTGCTACTTTATTTTTTACCACTTTTACTTTTACCCTGTTTCCTACAGCTTCATCGCCATCTTTGATTTGTGTCATACGACGAATATCAAGTCGTACAGAAGCATAGAATTTTAAGGCATTACCACCGGTTGTTGTTTCAGGATTGCCAAACATTACCCCAATTTTTTCGCGCAACTGGTTAATGAATATGCAAACTGTATTTGTTTTATTAATGGTTGCTGTAAGTTTTCTTAAAGCCTGGCTCATCAAACGCGCCTGCAATCCCATTTTGCTATCACCCATTTCGCCTTCCAGCTCACCTTTTGGCACCAGCGCGGCAACAGAATCTATCACTACAACATCTAACGCACCAGATAATATTAACCTGTCGGCAATTTCTAATGCCTGTTCGCCATAGTCTGGCTGAGATATAAGCAGGTTGTCTACATCCACCCCAAGCTTTCTTGCATATGAGCTGTCGAATGCGTGTTCCGCATCAATGATGGCACACATACCGCCTTTTTTCTGCGCTTCTGCAATTACATGAATAGCAACGGTTGTTTTACCAGATGATTCTGGTCCATATATTTCAATGATTCTTCCTTTGGGTAAACCGCCAACACCTAATGCTGTATCAAGACCAATAGACCCTGTGGAAATTACTTCCATAGCATCTTGTGTTCTCTCATTCATCATCATCACACTGCCTTTTCCAAAATCTTTGTCAATCTTATCGATTGTCAGCTTCAGGGCTTTTAATTTTTCTGCGTTACTCATGGTTTTCTTTTTTGAATTTAATGGGACTGTAAAAATAGTTCCCGGGAATCAAATAAACTAATTTTTTTAGTATTTTTTTTACTAACGTCTTTAGTTTGGCCTTATTGTGCTAAAGTAGGGGTTTGTTTTTTGCCGGGATCGCGTATTTATACCTGATTTTGGGGCGAGTTTTGCACATTGCGGGTGAGTCCGGAAGACCGAAAGTCGGAAAGTCCGATAGCTTCACTAAGTGAAGCTCTTCGTTACATGGAGGAATTAAAACCAAAACATCCTCTAAAGCCGGTCTTGCCTACTTTCGGTCTTCCGGACCCCTTACTAATATGTATTCGTCATATCCTCATCTACACAAATAATAAAATCTGCACGGCCTAAATGTTCGGCGCTGAGTTTGTGGATGTCTTTTTGTGAAACAGTACTAATAGTGACTATTTTTAATGACGGGTTTTGTCTTTTGAGGTACCAGTTTAATCCATCATAAAAATCAGAATGGTATGCCCCATTATAATGTATCAGCAATGACCCTGGCTTATAATATTTCAGCATAAAATGCGCCATCGTAGCATCTTTAATGGCTTGTGCCTTGGGTAAGTTTTCGCCTCCGTGTCCACCCATCATTTCAATCATTTTTTTATAACCCGGTAATTCCGCATCATAAGCAATCGGTAATGGGGCTATCCATGCTTTTTCCTTGGTAGGCAAACTATCTAATACACCGAAGCCGCTCTTTGCTACCATTGAAGCATACCTGCGTGGTACATTACTTGCCGCAAAGGCAATTTTATTTTCCTTTGCGAAATTTACCAATGGCGCATAATCAGTCGGGTAGTTTTTCCAAAGTCTTGCCATCGAATCAAGTTGTTTCTGTTTAATGGATCCGGCAAGGTATAGGTCTAAGGCTTCCTGGTTATCCTGCTCAAACATTTCTGCTCCGAGCACCAGGTCGCGTTTTCCACTCAGGTCTTTTGTTACTTCCAACTGCAACCAGTGAGCAATAGCATTGTTGTGAAATTCCCCAAAAAGTAAAATGTCTTTATCTGCGATAGCTTTGAGCATTTTTTCATAGCTCACTTTCTTGCCCTTAGCATTATAGATGATGTATGGTTGTTTCTTTTGTGCAGCAGCAGTAAAAGAAAGGATAACCAGCAAGGAGAAAATCATTTTTTTCATAATAAAGCAATGTTAGGGTTTTTTCCCTGCGTTAACTCCATTTCCTCTCGTTCTCTGCGGTGATTTTACCCGAATATTCACCGCAGAGAACGAGAGGAAATGGGGATTTCGCAGAGTTGTTTACTTATACAAACCGCTCGTGGCTCACAGCCCAAAGCTTATAGCTTATCTGTTATACTCACTCAGCCAATGAAATTGTTTTTCGGCAAGACGGTATTGTTTATTGGTTCTTTTGAGTCTTATAAATAATGTATCGCCTTTTACCGGGCCCCTCAAGGTTATGGTGCTGCTGTCTGGAATGCTGTATTTCAATGTGAACAAGCTATCAGATTGAGGCCCCGCCCAACGGAAAGTCATTTGTTGTTTGACCGTATCAACAAAATATCCGAAATAAGCTCTTCCATATACACGTCTGAACATGGTATCAGCGCTCAGCATACTGCCGCTTGTTCCGGGTTGAAAAATAAGCTGGCTCCATCTGTGTGTTGAGTCGCCGATGATAGCAGGTATCGTATCCTTGTTTACTACGAAATCGGCTACATCGTACACTCCTGAACGAATTGGTTTTTGATCGGATATGTTTTGCATACCCTGGTAACGTTCATACGAATTATAAAATGGTAGTATAATGATCAGCACAACAAATAAGCCCTTTAATACATAACGGGTAATGCGCTGCCATTTTTTATTGATCGTAATATCATATATCGTACTTACTGGTGCTGTTTTATTATGTATAAAAAAAGCTGCAATTCGCTGGTGCTCCTGTATTACCAGAAACATCGACATGACCACCAGATGTGTTGAAAATAATTTTACAGGAATATCATAGCTCAGGTTCATGGCCATTACATTGGCAAAAACGGCCAATGCCATTAAGGCCCCCGCTGTGGCTGTTTTTCTGTTGAATAACAATAGTCCTACTATTACTTCTGCAACTCCTGAAAATACCTGGTATGGGGTTGAATAGCCGATGAATAACCACGATAACCTCATTGGTAAAAACTCTCCCAATGGAGTAGCAAGTTGACTTAGCGATGGAAAATACATTTGTAAGGCAAATACTTTAATAATACCATATCCAAATGCCACCATGGCTACATTATAGCGTACGATGGTAACCAGTAAATAATTCCATTTGGGATATCCTTTTTTGTTTTTATCTGCAACCGTCCATATTAAGGATACAAGCAGAGAAAATAACGTAAAGAACCATAAGTGTGTCCAGGCCCAGGATGTATCGCCACTACCATTTAGTGGTACTAATTCTTTATATACCTTAAAGATGTTTTTATTCGCAAACTGAACAAGCTGTTCCTGCAACCAGTACCAAGGTTGCGTTACGACAGAAACATAAGGCAGGTTTTCGATCCATGTCCACGGTGCTATGGATATCATGAAGTAAACGAAGAAAAACCTGAAGAGTAGTTTTTGGGTAAAATTCCAGTGGGTGTTTGTATTCATACAAGCATGTGTGATTGGTAGTATGAATATATTATTTTAGCCACAGATTATTATGAATTAATCTTCGTTTCTGCTTCTAAAGGATATTGGTCGTTTTGTACGTTTTTATTGTCACAAAATATGTCTACCAGCCAATCCCATAATCTTCCCCGTGATTACTACTGCCTCCCCAGAAGCTCCCGTGTTTCCAATCGAACCAGATAGCATTTATTGGACCGCTGGTGCGGTCTTCAAAGCTTAGGGTATATCCCATTGATCTTAATTCTTTTCGCACCCAATCGGGTGTATTGCTGTGTAACAACAGGTTTCCCGGGCGTGGTGCTCTGTCTGCTGTTTTATTTCCTCCGAGGGATAGCCATAATTGATTGGTATTTATATTGGCCGCCTCGCTTGCCTCTTGCACCGTCATCCCGAATTCAACCATGTTCAGGAAAAACTGTAACAGGTTCTGATCTTGTGTATCACCACCTTGCACAGCAAAAGAAAGCCATGGTTTTCCTTCTTTCAAAGCCATAGACGGTGTAAGTGTTACTCTTGGTCTTTTTCCGGGTGCCACTACATTAAAAGGATTTATTGATGAGTCTAATACAAAACTTTGCATGCGCTGGCTCATACCTACTCCGGTATTTCCTGCGATACATGCAGGCAGCCATCCTCCACTGGGGGTTATAGATACAACCCATCCATCTTTATCTGCCGCTTCCACTGATGTGGTTCCCATCCATAGCGCTTCTTTATATTCCGCATCAGATAATGATGCCATTTGTCGCTGATCATGTGCAGGTGTAAATCCTCTCTTACTGCTGGTATCTTTTACATCGTATCCGCGACTTTTTAATAATTCTATATATGGATTTGTTTTTCCTTCAAATGGATATGGATCTCCAGGACCAGCATTTGCATCATTTCTTTCCATACCAATTAGTTTTGCTCTTTGTTTTGCATATGCTTTACTCAATAAACCTTTCATCGGCTCTTCTGGTGCAGCATAAGAATCGCCATAATAAAAATCGCGATCCGCAAAACTCAGGTTCATCGCCTGATAAATCGTATGAATATATTTCGCTGAATTATAGCCCATATTTTTCAGGTCGAAATTTTCCAGGATATTCAACGCTTGTAACATAACCGGTCCTTGTGTCCACTGTTTCAATTTGTATACTTCTATTCCTTTATAATTAGTTTGCAGGGGCTCTTCTTCTATTGGCTTCCAATTAGCCAGGTCTGCTTTGGTGATCAGCCCTCCCTGTTCCTGTGCACCACGAACAAATTCATCTGCTATATCTCCTTTATAAAACCGGTCATAAGCTGCATAGATAGCAGCTTTTCTGTTCTTTCCAGCCTTCAGCGCAGTCTGTTCTGCTTCCACCATTTTTGTAAGTGTATTTAGCAGGTCTTTCTGCACAAATATTTCTCCTGCCTCCGGTGCTTCTCTTTTTTGTCCGGCATGGGTAAGAAAAACTTTCTTACTATATGGCCATTGTTTAATCTGGTCTTTTCCTCTTTCAATACTATTGGCCGTCTGCGCTTCAATCGGATAACCTGCAGCTAGATCCATAGCGGGTGCTAATACTTCTTTCAAACTCATGGTGCCATATTCTGCCAGCATATAGCATATACCTCCGGGTGTACCTGGTGTAGTGGCAGCCAACGGACCATACTGTGGCGGGAAATTCATTCCCTTCGCTTTAAAAAACTCCGGCGTTGCGCCCGTAGGAGCTACTCCCATCGCATTAATAGCAATAACTTTTTTTGTCTTTGGATTATGTATCAATGCCTGTGTTTCCCCTCCCCAGCTCAACACATCCCACATGGTACAGGTTGCAGCAAGCATGGCACATGATGCATCCACTGCATTACCTCCTTTCTGAAAAATCATAGCCCCTGCAGTAGCCGCCAGTGGCTTTCCTGTAATCGCCATCCAGTTTTTTCCATGCAGTGGTGGTTTTTGAGTTTGTTGGGCGATGGCAGTTGTTGAAATAAATAAGAAAACAATGAGTAGATTTTTCATACTTATAGTTGTTCTGTAAATATAAGACGAGACGGGAGAAGAACAGAGGAACAGAGAAATATCCAACACCCAATATCCAAATACTTGGAAATTGGACATTCCTCTGTTCCTCTGTTCTTCTTTTCCTACGCCATCACCGCGAGCATCGAAAGTAAATATTCTCCTGCCAGTTTATTGCCTTGTATCTTGATTATGGTTTCTTCTTTTTTTATTCCTTTTGTAAATAGACGCCAGGCAATTTCGCCTTCAATTGTGATGAGGTTTTCAGTTATTGGCAGATTTTCTGCCTGTATCCATTTATTCCCATCATGGTATAGATGCCAGATGCCGCCCGCTTCTCCGGTTATTTCAAAGGATAATACTTCATCCTTCTTTGCCGGAAAATTTCTGTAATGATGTGGTAGTGCGCGCATAGATGTTTCCAAATGTGGGTGATACCATTCTCTTTTATACAGTTCTTTTTCTTTTCCTAGAGCCAGTCTTATTTGTTGCTGGTGGTGCCATTTTTCTGTGTATTCTCTTGCCCAATGAAACCAGTTGGCAGATGTTTCTTCGCCCGCCCAGGCTACAGAAAATAAAGCCGGTGCAAAAAGATCTATAATAGTGAGGTAATCTGCTATTTCTTTATTGGTTTGTTTTAATAATTCAATCACCAGTTTTGGGCTCATTCTTTTTGCTGCCCTAATCCAGTCAGCATTTAACTGATTGAGGTAAGCCAATAAATCATCATAACTATTGATACTTCCGGGAGGATCTCCAAAATAACCATCTCGCTGTATGGATAAGATCCTGATGTTTCCATCCAATAAATGCAATACCACATCTTCCACTTTCCATTTCGGTACAATGGTTTGTTTTTTCCAGTCTTCTGGAGATAAGTTTTCCAATAACTCAACCAATTTCTGATCAAGCGCCGGAATACGGTCGGCAATTAATATAGGACCTGGAGTGTTCATAGAGGTAAGATAGGAGGGAAATGAGAAATAAGAAATAAGGAATATGAAATAAGGAATATGAAATAAGGAAGTTTTTTTGAAATAGGCAGAATTTTAAATTTCTCCTACACAATCACTTTCTCATTTCATATTCCTTATTTCTTATTCTTCTGTTCTTTATCCGATAAGTCCTGCTGCTTTACTAATCTCCAACATTCGGTCCATCGGTTTTTTTGCTGCGAGGCGCAGATTTTCTTCCATGTGGATTTCTGGTTGTTCATACATCATACATAAATACAGTTTTTCGAGTGTATTCAGTTTCATGTGTGGACAATCATTACATGCGCAGTTATTAGTAGGTGGTGCAGGGATAAATGTTTTTTCCGGACTAGCTTGTTGCATCTGGTGCAGAATGCCCGTTTCTGTTGCAACGATATATTCCTGGGTACTATCGGTTTGAGAATACTTTAATAACTGGGTTGTGCTTCCAATATAATCTGCTACTGCTAACACAGCTTCTTCGCATTCAGGGTGTGCGATTATTTTTGCGTTGGGGTGACGAACTTTTAGTTTGGTTATCTTTTCGAGGCTGAATATTTCGTGTACCATACAAGCGCCGTTCCAAAGTAACATTTCTCTTCCTGTTTTTTTACTCAGGTAGGCACCTAGATTTTTATCGGGTGCAAAAATGATTGGCTGATCTTTTGGTACACTTTCAATAATCTTTTCTGCATTACTGCTGGTGCAAATGATATCAGACAGTGCCTTAATCTCTGCAGTACAGTTTATGTAAGAGATTACGATATGATCGGGGTGTTTATCCCTGAATGCCTTAAATGGTCCCGCAGGGGCACTATCGGCTAAAGAACAACCCGCTTTTAGGTCGGGTAAGAGTACTTTTTTGGTTGGATTCAGGATCTTGGCTGTTTCTGCCATGAAGTGAACGCCGGCAAATACGATAATGCTGGCATCGGTTTCGCGGGCTTTTTGGGCCAACCCAAGACTATCTCCAATAAAGTCTGCCACGTCTTGAATATCTGGTTCCTGGTAGTAGTGAGCGAGTATAACCGCATTTTTTTCTTTCTTTAGTCGCTCAATCTCGGCAAAAATATCCAGACGCGCATCTATTTCTAAATCAAGGAAACCTTTTTCCTGTATTTTTTCTTTTGCTTCAACAATGTTCATAATCACGGTAATAATAATTAATAATACCTATTTATATAAATCACTTATTACTATTAGGGGTGTGGATTTCGGGATAACTTATTTATCCCCATTGCGCAAAGTTAACCTGTATGAGTTTATCCACCCTAATTAACATGTTTTTCCACGGCTTAACATTCCGGTAATATTGAATAAACTGCTTTTAACCCACACCCGTTAATAAGTAAATACACATACCCCTATTTTAACAATTCACTTTTGTTTCACTGTGCGTTAATACGGGGTAAAATGATGAGAATCTCTGATGTCTGATCGCTGATGGAGGATTTGGGTGTATTTATTCGAGTGCTTTCCACATTTTAAAATTGAAAAAGTGCAGTTTTCCACCGAAATACTGATTTATGAACAGGAGGATGTGGATTTTGTTGATTCCTTTTTGTTCTCAGACAATTGATTTACGCTTTTGTATTATGATTTATAATATTGTATAATATTTTTTATTTATATCCTCCATTAGCGATCAGACATCAACCATTCTCCTTTCATTGTCCAGTCTAGCTTAAAATAGGTTATCCACAATTTGTTCTAATGCTTTAATCCCCTATTTTTGCCTCCCGCCATATAGGCGGTTTTATTTATTGTACCAATTAAACTGATTTATGTCTGTTATTCAAAGAATTCGTGACAAAGGTGCCTGGATCGTTTTTGCTATTATTGCATTGGCCCTGATTGCTTTTATCCTCCAGGATGGTGTAGGAAGAGGTGGTAGCGCTTTTTCCAATACAACTGTTATTGGTAAAGTAAATGGTCAGAAAATCGACCGCCAGGATTTTGAATCTAAGCTTGCTATGCAGGAGCGTATGTATGGTGCACAAGGTGCTCAACGTGATCAATTAATTGGTGCATTATGGATGCAGGAAGTTGAAAGAATTGTGTTAGATCAGGAATACAATAAACTTGGTTTACAGGTTTCCCCTAAAGAGTTAAGCGATATTTTATTTGGACCTAATTCCCCTTTACGTCAGGAGTTCACAGATCCTAATACCGGTGAATTTAAAGTTGCCGAAGCCAGACAAGCTTTTAATCAGCTTAAGAAAAGTACCAATAAGGAACAGGTTGAAATGATTAACAAGGCTTATATCGAACCAACGATTGAGCAAACCCTGAGAAGCAAATACCTGGCTTTATTACAACAAGCTTCTTATGTACCAAAATGGCTGGTTGAAAAACAACAGGCAGATAATAATGCAATAGCAAATATATCTTATGTATATATGCCTTATGCTGCTATTTCTGACAGCGCAGTTAAAGTAACTGATGCAGATATTGCCGCTTATGTTAAAAAGCATAGTAAAGAATACCAGAAAGAAGAAGAAACACGTTCTATCAACTATGTTTACTTCAATGCTTCTCCTAATGGCGCAGATACACTGAATACATTAAATCAGGTAATGAGCCTGAAAGATGAATTCGCTACAACAAGTGAAGTTGCTTCTTTCTTAAGCAAAGTAGGAACCGAACTTACTTACTACGATAGCTACTTTAGTAAAGCAAGAATGCAACAGCCTAATAAAGACTCAATTACCAGAACTCCTGTTGGAGGCCTTTACGGTCCTTACCTTGATGGTGGTAATTATACAATCGCTAAAATGGTTGGTGTTAAAAACTGGCCAGACAGCGCTCGTGTACGTCATATCCTGATTGCAACACAGAACCCACAAACAGGTCAAATTACACGTCCGGATACAACAGCTAAGAAACTGGCTGATAGTATTGAAGCAGCCATTAAAGGTGGTGCTGATTTTGTTGCCCTTTGCGCAAAATATTCTGATGATGGAAACAAAAACACCGGTGGTGTATATGAATATTTTGAGCAAGGTAAAATGGTGATCCCTTTTAATGATTTTTGTTTTGATAAACCTGTTGGATCTAAAGGTGTGGTAAAAACAGATTTTGGATACCATTATGTAGAAGTGTTGGGACAAAAGAACTTTAACCCTGCGTATAAAATCGCTTATTTATCGAAACCAATTTTGGCAAGTAGTGAAACAATAAGTGCTGCAAATACAGCAGCTTCTCAATTTGCTGCTACCGCTAAAAAAGGAAGTAAAGAATTTGCTTCTGCTGCTTTAAAAAGCAATGTGAATATTCTTACTGCTGCAGATATTAAGCAGAATGATTTTAATATTAATGGAGTTGGACAAACACGCTCCCTGGTTCGTTGGGTTTATGAAAATAAAACTGGAGCTGTTTCAGAACCGGTTGAAGTTGGTGACCGTTATATAGTTGCCATAGTTTCTGGTATTAATCCAGCAGGAACCTTATCTCCTGCAGAAGCAAGACCACTTGTTGAAGGATTTATCCGCAACGAGAAAAAAGCAAAACAAATACTGGATGGTAAGTTCAAAGGAGCTTCTTTAGAAGCAATTGCTTCTTCTATCGGTACGCAGGTATTGCGTGCAGATAGCCTGAGCTTCTCAACTCCTTTCCTTCCAAATGTTGGAAGCGAGCCTAAAATTATTGGAGCCGCTTTCAATAAATCTTTACAAGGAAAAGTTAGCAGCCCAATTGCCGGCTTAACTGGTGTTTTTGCATTAAAAGTTGAAAGCAATAGTGCACGTGCCGGAATAATGGATGCTGAAACAATCAAACAAACACTTTTACAAGGAAGTCGCGTTGCAGTTTTCCGCGGTGTTCAGGCTTTGAAAAGTGCAGCGGTTATAAAAGATAACCGCTTTAAATTCTATTAAGCTTAATCTTTAATATTTTACAACCCCGGTTCTAAAGACCGGGGTTTTTTATTGAAAATCAATTCGTTACAGTTACTCCGCCATAGCTTTCCCTTTACCGAAAGCAGCATTTCACAGAATGTGGTAATTTTACAGATAATTTGAGTGTATGTCTGAAGTGATTGTAAACAAAGTAGCGGAGAGTGGATTAATCAGTTTTGATCTGGAGGAATATTATCCCAAATCGATCCGTAAAGTGTTTGATCTGAAAGATCATTTATTTATGGGTTTAATATTGAAGGAGAAAGATTTTCGTGCCGCTCTGTTACAAATGGATTGGTCTGAATATGCCGGAGCAGATGTTGCTATTACTTGTTCTGCAGACGCTATTATACCTATGTGGGCATATATGTTGGTTGCCAGTTATCTTGAACCTGTTGCACAACATGTAATTGTTGGAACCGAAACTGAATTGATTAATCAGTTAATGCTGAAAAATATTGATGCAATTGATGCTACAGAATATACTGACCAGCGAGTTGTGGTTAAAGGTTGTGGTGATATAGCGATTCCTGAAGCTGCATATGTTGCTATTACAAATAAACTTCGTCCGGTTGCAAAAAGTATCATGTACGGCGAACCTTGCAGCACGGTTCCCATTTTTAAGAAACAGAAAAATAAGGAATAAGAAATAAGAAACAGAGAAATAAGAAAGGGAAGGATTCACAGTTCCTCTGTTCCTTATTTCTTATTCCTTATTTCTCTGTTTTTAACTTCATCAAACCTGCTATCGTAATCTTCCCGGATAGTACCGAGTATTCTGTCCCAGAATAAAAAGTATAAACCATAATTTCCTTTAAAGTATTGGTGGTGCTGGTTATGGTTCACCGATGTGTTGATCCATCTTCCTACTCTTGTACGGTGAAATCCTTTTGGGTATAACTCATAACCGAGGTGACCATATACATTATACACAATCATGAAGAAGAAGAATATTAGCAGGTGCGTACGGTGTATAGGAAAAGTAAAAGCAAAAAGAAAGAGCACCCCAATTTCTATAAATGCTTCTATCGGGTGAAAGGAATAGGCTGCCCAGGGAGATGGGTTGGTAGACTTGTGGTGTACAAGGTGTACGTAATTAAATATTTTTTTATGGTGCATTAATCGATGCAGGAAATAGAAATAGGTATCATGTATAATTAGCATCAGAGGAAACACCGCGATATAATAGGTCCAACCGTAATCACTGATGTTTTTATAGAATGTAGTATGGGGTCTTAATAAAGGGCTCGTAAAAATGAAGGAAGAAACCAGGCTAAAAATAACCATCGTTATCAGCGAATAGCCAATCTCCCGGAAATAATCTTCAGATTTTGGAAATCTTTGCTGAATTTTTTTATAGAGCCATTTATTCCTGAATACCAGGTAAAATATGAGATAAGCAGAAAGGGCCAGCAGAAAATATCTGGAAGCAATTAGCTCAGCGTTTTTCCAGGCAGCGGTCCAGTTCATTTATCAAGATTTAGCCATAGAGGGATAAAATTACCCATCCAATATACTATTTATATAAAATGTATGGCATCTCCTGAGTATTAGAAAAAGCTTAATTATTTGCAAAAGAAAAGGGATCCTTATTGTTCCATAAATCGCTGTAATCCGAATTTAGCTTTCAGTTGTAATTTTTTATGAAAATAGCCAGACCATCCCATCAGCCAACCGGTTAGGCCAAAAGCCTGTTTGCTCCAGCGATAAATGGAAAAAGCATCTGAATGTTCTATAATTAGACCATCTTTAAAGCGCATGTGCGCTGTTATATCATTCTGTACTTTTCTGCCTGTTTGGGTAAAAGTATATACCGCATTCCAATGGGTTGTGGTATATTCTTCATCCAGTATTTTAATGTTATCGTAGGTTAGGGTAAAATCTTTGGCTCTTGTGCAGAGCATTTCCCACATGGCTTTCACTTCATTACAATCTAAGAGGCCAAATACCGGATCACTGAACACCGCTTCCGGATGGTAACAGGATTGCATAGTACGGTAATCGAGTTGTTGAAACGCGTCGTAGAATTTGTGTATGGTTATTTCGTTGTTATGCATATTTGTAAATCTAGAACATTGTAAGCCGAACTTATCATTCATCTATTCCTAATGCGCTTCAAGCCAATTGCCTCCCATGCCAACTTCTGCTTCAACGGGAACCTCGTTTGGTAGTGGCATGGCTGATGTCATACAGCGGATGATCAATTCTTTCAGGGTATCAACTTCTCCTGGGACTGCATCAAAAACCAATTCATCATGTACCTGTAAAATCATCTTCGATTGCCATTTGCCGGCTTTCATTTCATCGTGAATCTTAATCATGGCTAACTTAATCATGTCTGCCGCTGTTCCCTGAATAGGAGAGTTGATGGCATTCCGCTCTGCAAATCCCCGAACGGTGAAATTACTGCTGTTGATATCTTTAAGCCAGCGTTTTCTCCCTGCCAATGTTTGTACGTAGCCATTTTCTTTTGCAAAATTTATCTGCTCATCCATATATCGCTGGATGTTGGGAAACTCTTTCTTATAGTTATCAATAATTTCTTTTGCCTCTGTTCGGGAAATGCCGAGGTTATCTGCAAGCCCGAAAGCACCTTGACCATATATTATACCAAAGTTTACGCTCTTTGCTTTGTAACGCATTTCTTTGGTTACTTCTTCTTCCGGAACTCCATATACTTTTGATGCAGTAGCTGTGTGGATGTCTTTATGTTGTCTGAATGCTTCACACATATTCGGATCGCCACTGATGGCAGCAACAATGCGTAGTTCTATTTGTGAGTAGTCTGCACTCAGTAATACACGCCCTTCTTCTCTTGGAATAAAGGCTTTCCTTATTTCCCTTCCCCTTGATGTTCTGATAGGAATATTTTGCAGATTGGGATTATTACTGCTAAGTCTTCCGGTAACTGCAACAGCCTGCGCATAACTGGTATGTACCCTTCCTGTTCTTGGGTTGATCATTTCGGGTAATGCATCAACATAGGTAGATTTCAGTTTAGTTAATTCCCTGAATCCAAGTATATCATCTACTATTTTATGTTGATTGGCCAGTTTCAGTAATACATCTTCACCTGTGGCATATTGACCGGTCTTTGTCTTTTTTGCTTTTGGATCTAGCTGTAGTTTTTCGAACAATACTTCACCAAGTTGTTTCGGCGATGCGAGATTAAAACGAACTCCAGCTTGTGTGTATACGCTTTCTTCACAGCGTTTTGCTTCTGTTTCTAATTCTTTACTATACTGTTTCAAAAATTCCACATCAATTTTTACCCCTTCAAACTCCATATCTGTAAGCACTCTCACCAGTGGATTCTCAACATGTGCAAATACCGGTTCTACTTCTTTTTCTTTTAATAGTGGTACAAAAACCTGTTTCAGTTGTAAGGTTATATCAGCATCTTCTGCAGCGTATTCTTTTATTTTTTCCAATTCCACATCACGCATGCTTCCCTGGTTCTTTCCTTTTTTGCCAATCAGTTCTTCAATATGAACCGGCTCATATCCAAGGTATTGAGCACTCAGCAGATCCATGCTTCTTCTTCCTTCCGGTTCAATCAGGTAATGGGCTAGCATAGTATCAAAGAGTTGCCCTTTTATTTCTATACCATACCATTTTAAAACCAGTAAGTCGTATTTAGTGTTTTGTCCGACCCAAGTAATAGTTTCTTTTTCAAATAATGGTTTGAAAAAAGCAAGGAGTTGTTTTACTTCCTCTTGATTTGGAGAACAGGGTATATAATATCCTTCTCCGGGAGTAAATGAAAAACTTAATCCAACTAATTCTACATTATTTGCATCAGTTCCGGTTGTTTCTGTGTCGAAACAAATTTCTGTTTGTTGAAGTAGTGTGTTTATAAGATCCTTAATTTCTTTTTCCCCCTGAACCAACAGATAATTGTGTGGTGTGTTTCCAATATTTTTTTCTGCAATTAAGCCCAATTGTTCTGTTTCTGGTCCGGCAACGGGTGTTGATTTTTCAGGCTCAGCTTGTTTCGTTGTTTTTGCAGCAGACTTCGGCGCAACTGTATTTCCAAAAAGGTCTGTCTGAATTCCCTGTGGCGCAGCATGAAAAGCGTTAAAGTCGTCGCCGAGTATTCTTTTTCCAAGGGTTTTAAATTCCAGCTCTGTAAACACCTCATTTAATTCTTCTTTATTCCATTCTTTCAAACGATAGTCTTCCTCATGAAACTCAACCGGCACATTGGTTATAATGGTTGCCAGTTTTTTACTCATTACCGCGAGGTCAACGGCATTGCGCACTTTTTCTCCAACGGCTCCTTTAATTTTGTCTGCATTGGCCAATACGTTTTCAAGCGTATTGTATTCTTTCAAAAGTTTGGCAGCGGTTTTTTCTCCAACTCCAGGAATGCCTGGTATATTATCTACTGCATCTCCCATTAAACCCAACATATCTACTACCTGTTCAACGCGTTGAATATCCCAACGTTCACAGATCTTTGCGGCATCAAGTATTTCAGATGGATTTCCGAATGCGGCAGGCTTATAAATGTATACATGTGGGTGAATAAGTAACTGACCGTAATCTTTATCCGGTGTTACCATATATACTTCGTATCCTTTGTCGGCAGCCTGCCAGGCTACTGTTCCGATAACATCATCTGCTTCATATCCATCCATTTCTACTACGGGAATATTAAAGGCCCGGATGATTCTTTGTATATCAGGAATGGAATCAATTAGATCTTCTGGCGCTTCCTGCCTGTTTGCTTTATAATCTGTAAAATCTGTGTGCCGCTCTGTGGGCGCATGTGTATCAAAACAAACCGCCAGATGGGTAGGTTTTTCTTTATTGATCAGGTCGAATAAGGTATTGGTAAACCCAAACTGGGCATTGGTATTTCTTCCTTTAGAAGTAATACGCGGGTTTCTGATAAGGGCATAATAGGCACGATATATTAGCGCCAGCGCATCCAATAAAAATAACTTTTTAGCCATATAGCTAAGGTAATGAACGTTATCGGCAAAAAAGAAAGCATCCGGTTATAAACGGGATGCTTTTTGGAAAATCAAGGATACGGGATTGCTGATTTCGTATTTTAATGTTTCTTTTTAAGGTTCAGGTAGTCCAGAAAGTAAATAATACGGATGGAAATACTGTTCTGCTGATTGGCGTTTAGGGTGTTTCCTATATTTTTAAAATAAGTTGTTCGGGTATCCTGATCAAAAGTACTGATGGCATCTTTCCAAACCACATTAATAAAGCTTCCCAATGCGAACTGCCATGTGTATACCATATCAATATTGAAATAATTCACATTGTAATCTACATTACTGCTGATGCCCCCTGGAATATGGTTTAGATAGCCATCTTCACGTAGTTTATAGAATTCCTTGTTAGCAACTTTACTCCAGTAATGTCTTGCCCTGAAAGACAAGCCCATTTTATTATTGAAATTATATTTGACGTTCAAAACATTTTCAACGGTATTTCTTTTACGAAGCGCAAAGATGATACTGTCCGGGCTGAACATAGTAGCGTAACCCAGGTTATTATGTGCCAGTTGTAAGAAAGTGCTGGTAGTAATAGTGAGTTTTTTGTTGAAGCGATAGTTATTCCTAAAGAAAATCTCTTGTGTATTACTACCATATTTATCAAATGTCCGGTTATAAAATTCTACTACGGCCGAATATTTTTTTGCGTTGTTTGTTTCAAACCAGAATCCCCACATATAGCTTCCAGGACGCTTGAACACTTTACCATTTACCCTTGGCTCAAAGAAGTCGTTTTGTTCCGGATTTATATTAACATTGATACCAGCCCACCAAAGATTTTTTAATTGTCCATTTACATTCGCATTGAAATTAAAGCGCTGATAATCCATCGGCTTATAACGCATCGAATAGCTCATGTTTAAATTAGCGTTGATACGATTGTACCATTTCTTAGGTTTTAACCATCTATAACCAACCCAAATACCATTGTTGAAATAGTTGTTGTTGGTAAAATAACCCATGTCGTTATGGTTATATTTATTATCAGCAAGCTCTTGCCAAACATTAAAATTGAATCGGCCACTGGTTTTACCAAAACCGAGTGTGTGGTTATAACCAGTAAGCGTTTTTCCAGGGGCTTCATAACCAATTAACTGGCTTACACCTACCTGACCATTTACGTTCCAGGTGTTTTTCTTATCATAGATATCCCATAATGCGGCGGTTACATTTGCATCATAATCTGTACCACTTCTTGTTACATTGGTATTGATGAGTGATACGCTTGAATTGTTTTTTAATGTTTGATCAAATACAATGATATTATAGTTTGTCAAAGGATTGGTTTCAATCTTACGAATCTCTTCTCCGTTTTGCTCTATGGATGCATGCTGCGCTTTGGTTACGGCGTTAAAGAAACCAATACCAAGTCCGCCACTGGTTCTTCCACTTATTTTACTTGCATTTAGCAACCGTGTTTCTAGTGGATTTTTGGTTATAGATTCTCCGGGTTGTAATTGTCCGTTTACTTTACCAATATGCATTGGTGTTCCACCGATTCGTCTGCTGTAAAAGAGATTACCTTTACCAAACAATTCCGTTCCCTCGGTAAAGAAGGTTCTGTTTTCATTGAACTGTACTTCAAAAGGAGTAAGGTTTAAAACCTGGTTATCACTTTGTACCTGACCAAAATCTGGTACCAGTGTCATGTCGAGTGTAAAAGCCTGATTGATACCATATTTCACATCCATACCTCCATTGATAGAGGTCGTCGTGTTTTTAACCCCGGGTGTATTATAGGGATAATGATTTGCGTAGGTAGATAAATAAGGAGAGAAGGAAAGTCTTACAGGTGGTTTAATATCCTGAACACCCGTCCACAAGCCAAACTGTGCTAAAAAGTTACCGCCAATTGCAGGGTCCGTCGGGCTCCACATCATTTGTTTACCACTTTTACTGCGCCTTCTGGTGATATTAATGCCCCAGTCTTGAATTTTCTTATTACCAAAACGAATTGCGGAATAAGGTATTTTCATTTCAAAGGTCCAGCCATCTGCCTGTATTTTGGCATTGCTTTCAAATACGCTGTTCCAGCTACCATCTTCACCATTGGAGGAATATTTCGCATCGAATTGCTCGCCTAATGCAGTTACATAATATCCGAAGCCATTGATTTTATCATGATAAGTATCGAAGATTACTCCGACAAAATCGTTTACACCAACGACATCACGTCCTACGAGCTCCTTTGTAATACTATCGGCACTTGCCTCGTGTGCATATCCAGCTATATAAATCGCATTGTTATCATACAGAATCCGAATTTCTGTGCGATTTTTTTCCTCTTCTTTATTTCCAAAAGTTGGTCGCCATTCTATAAAATCGGTGGCTATGGGTGCACTTGCCCAGGCAGAGTCGTTTATAATACCATCTATAACGATCTTTTTGGTGGTTCTGGTTGCGGCTATTTTCTTTACCTGTTTTTCATTTTGCTGTGCTTTTAACACAGTTAATGAGGTAATTAAACATAGCATGGTTAATAAGGTTCTCATTCAGTCGGTTTAAAGTGTATCATTTTCCAGGGTTTGCACATTATCCTGGCGATTTATACGAAACTAAACGTAGTAAATGTAGAAACGTTACATACGAAGCCCTGTTAAAGGGTGCACAAGAACGATGAGCGGTAAATGGGTAAGAAGGAAGGCTGATTACGAGGATGTGTCTGTAAATATTTTGTTAACCCCCTAGCCCTGAACCAGTATTAATTCCGGTGAAGGGGGAAAAGCAAAGCCCCGACAGATGATTTGCCGGGGCTTTGCTTTTAGTATGTTGTAAGGCGGAATTTATTTAATACCGTACTTGTGTTTATAGCGCTCAAACAATTGAGTATGCTTACTGCTCAGGCTGATACTACGACCCTGAATAAATGCATTTGTAATAATGCTGCTCTTCATATCGAGTATATCTCCTTCACTAATTACAATATTGGCATCTTTACCTGTTTCTATAGTTCCTGTTTTATCATCGATACCCAGGATTTTTGCAGTGTTAGAAGTAATGGCTTTTAATGCTTCTTCTTTGCCAAGACCATAAGCTGCTGCAGTACCTGCGTTGAAGGGCAGGTTTCTACCACGATTCTGCGGATCATCATCATTTAAACAATATAATACACCAGCTTTCTGAAGGAAAGTCGCTGATTTATAAGGTTGATCAACATCGTCGTCATCAAGGGTAGGAAGGTTATGTTCCTGGGTGAGGATAACAGAGATATTATTTTGTTTGAGCAGGTCAGCAATTTGCCAGCTTTCACCAGCACCTACCAGTACTACATCAAAACCAAACTCTTTTACAAAATCAATAGCTACCAGCATTTGTTTAACCTGAGAGCAATGAATAAACAGCTTTTGTTTTTTCTCAAATAAAGCTTTTGTTGCTTCAAATTTCAGGTTAATGCTTTTGCCTGCATCTTTCTGATGATAAGCTTTGGCTTCTCTGAAAAACGCTTTTACACCTTCAATTCTATCCAGTGCAGCCTTAATTGGATCTCCTTGCTGTCCGCCAAATTGGGCAAACAATGCAGCAAAACGACCACCACCCGGACGGGCGAGCAGACTTGGCATATAAAACTGCATACCCATATCAGGTTTATAGGCGGCATCTTCAAAGTTCCATGCATCTAATTGTACAACAGATGATTGACCTGCGATTAGTTGTCCGCCAGGCATTACATGTGCCAATAAAATTCCGTTTGCACGAATAGTATTGGTTACAATTGATTCTGCTTTATAAGCGACAATGGATCTTACTGATGGATTCAGTTCTCCAATTTCGTTTACATCGGTACTTCCGCGTACACCTGATATTTCAATCAAACCGAGGTTAGAAGCAGGAAGTATGATACCTGGATAAACATGTTTACCCTTGCCATCAATGGTGGTTTCTGCAGATGGTGCACTTGATGCTGCACCAGCATAGGTTATTTTACCATTGTCGAATACAACCGTACCGTTTTCAATAACGGTTCCGTTTCCAACATGCACCGTTGTGTTTGTGATGGCGGTTTTTTTGGCCTGTTTTGCTGCAGGATAAACATCATCCTGAGCAACTGCACTTTTAGACAAGAGCAGCGTCAGCGCACTTATATATAAGAATGATTTTTTCATGTTAGAATGTTTTATTGGTTATCGCCGTGTATTTCTTCTTCTGCCTCAATTTCAAGCATACCAAGCTTATGAGAGTGATCCAGACAGGTGTGTACATATTTGTAACTAGGAGTTGCCGGCATTGTTGGACGGCCACCTCTTTTTTCGCCTACCATTTTATTGATCAGTCTTGTACGCTCAGCTAATACCTGCTTACGCATTGCAGCATCCTTTTCACGGTCGAAATAGATCGTACCATCTACCATGGTCTTTTCTGCTTTAGCATAAATACTTAACGGATTATCGCTCCATAGCACCAGGTCAGCATCTTTACCAACTTTAATGCTACCAACCCTATCATCTACATGCAGCATTTTTGCCGGATTAATTGTTACCATTCTTAATGCTTCTTCTTCTGTAAGTCCACCATATTTTACACTTTTAGCAGCTTCCTGGTTAAGGCGACGAGCCATTTCAGCATCATCAGAATTAATGGCAACATTCAGTCCCACTTTGTTCATGATATAAGCATTGTATGGAATAGCATCCGTAACCTCTACTTTGTAAGCCCACCAGTCTGAGAAGGTAGATGCATTAGCACCATGCGCTTTCATTTTATCAGCTACTTTATATCCTTCCAGAATATGTGTAAAGGTGTTGATTCTAAAACCAAATTTTTCAGCTACACGCATAGTAGCGGTGATCTCGCTTTGCACATAGGAGTGACAGGTAATAAAGCGTTGCTTGTTCATGATTTCAACCAGCGCATCCAGTTCAAGATCACGGCGTGTGCCTTTAGGATCAGCTTTCATTGATTTCTCATAAGCTACAGCACGGTTAAACGCATCGGTTAATACCTGTTCAACACCCATACGTGTATCAGGGAAGCGGTTGTTATTGGTTGAGGAAGTACGCTTAACGTTTTCACCTAACGCGAACTTGATGAACGGATCCCAGTTTTTGAATTTGAGTTCTTCATCATTTACACCCCAACGCAATTTGATCAATTGTGTTTGTCCACCAATGGTATTGGCAGAACCATGGAGAATATGTGAAGTTGTTACACCACCGCTTAACTGACGATATATATTAATATCATCCGGATCGAGGTTGTCTCCCATACGCACTTCTGAGGTAACACTTTGTGCTCCTTCATTTGTTGATGCAGAAGCAATATGTGAGTGTTCATCTATAATACCGGCAGTAAGGTGTTTTCCTGTACCATCAATAATAGTTGCAGAAGCATCACTTAGGTTTTTACCTACACGTGCAATCTTGCCTGCTTTTACCAAAACATCTGCACCTTCCAGTTTGCCTTCTTTTTCACTGGTCCAAACAGTTGCATTCTTAATAAGGTATGTTCCCTGTTGTGGCAATGTTGAATCAGTACCATAAGCCGTAAACGGATACATTGTTTTACCAATACGGTTTGGAGGCGTTGGTCTTGTACGTGCCGTAGCAGTATCAGGCTTGGTGCTGTTTAGTTTAGCGGTCCAGGTCATTCTGGTGCCTTCTGCATCTTCAGCCATACCATTCCAGTCGCCACCACCATTGTTGAAACCACTGAAACGTATGGTGTTACGTGAACGCTTTTCTGATGCGAAGCTGAACTTTACTACTTTGCCATCAAAGCTAAATGTTGCATTAACGGTATCTTTTGCGATAACGGTTGCTGCACTGTTGCTTTTTACATCTATTGTATATGTATTGGTTCCTTTAGAACTGTTGGTAGTAAGGGTATATAAACCACTTGCGCTGTTCCATGCTGATTCGTTAACTGCATGTTTTACACCCTGTACCCAGTTCTGTAATAATGTGGTTCTTTCACCAAATACTGGACCGGTAGTAATTACGAAGTTGGCTAGTTTGCCATTATCGATACTTCCTACTTTATCGTATACGCCTAACCAGGTAGCTGGTGTTTTAGTCAGTGCTTCCAGTGCAGCTTTTTCTGTTAATCCGTTTTCCATGGCTTTTCTGAGGTTGGCCATAAAAGTGCGAGCATCTCTAAGATCAGCAGAAGTTAAGGCAAAAGAGATACCTGCTTTTTCAATTGCTCCAGGATTGGTTGGTGCAAGTTCCCAGTTTTTCATATCGGCCAAGGAAACAAGGCGTGCATCATTCGGGTCTTCTACATCCATTGCAGCAGGGAAGTTTAAACCTACAATCAAAGGAGCTTTGGTTGCCACCACTTCTTTAATTCTTTGGTATTCTTTTCCGGTTGCTTTTAAAATGTATTGTACACCAAATTCATCCCCCACACGATCTGCACGAAGCAGGCTCCAAAAATCATCGCCACCTCTTGCAGCCGGATCTAAAATTTGTGGAAGTGATTGTTGCTCATTAAAATATTTAAGGGTAATATTTACACCATCTCCCTGTAACCCAGCTGCGGCTGGATTATTCTTATACCACTGTGCGTCTAAATATGTTTGACGCAAAAGGGCAATTGTTCCCATTAATGATCCTGGGTAAGATTGTGTAGATGTTCCTTTATTAAATGAAAGTAAGGAAGCAGCTTTTTCTTTAACTACCAGAAAATTATCGGGTTCATTTGCAAGGGTTACTACTGTACCTGTTCCACGAAGTATACCATCTTTCTGATGTGTGAGTACGGTACCAAAACCCATGTCACGCAATGGTTTCGCGCGTGACTCATCGGCACTAAATATTTTGTATGCCTGTACATCAGACTTAAGTGCCTGGTTCCAGCCATAAGCGCCTTTCTGATTTGTGGTTAACTGTGCTGGTTGGTTAAAATTGAAACCACCACCGCCTTGCTGGCGTTGTGCCTGAGGCATACCGTAGTCGCTGTAGATATCTATGAAAGAAGGATAGATATATTTATCCTTGCAATCAACAACTACTGCGTCTTTGGGAATGTTTACTCCAGTACCTACCGCAACAATTTTACCATCTCGTATTACGAGCGTTGCGTTGGTTAATGTGGTTTGTGCATCTTTAACGATGGTGGCATTGGTAAACGCATAACATCCGTCGCGTTTATCACCAACACCATTGACCTGAAATGTTTCCTGGGCCTGTAGCAACGATGCAAACAGGAGCCCTGAAAACAGGAGCTTTAGTCTTCTCATGATAGTGTTTAGATTGGTTTTTGGAAGACTTTAAAGCTACATAATTAAGCGAGGCTACAAAAAAGGTTTTAGTGTTTTAAGGATGAATGGAAGAAATGAATCGGTGGAATGAGGGGTGACCTATACCGTGGCTTCTCGGTGACCATAGTCCATAGTCCATGGACCATGGTCTATGGACTATGGTCTTCCATCTGTTTCCTTGATGAACTTAATTACACCTTCCATGAATACTTTCTGATCTTCCCACATAGAGAGATGACTGCCGTTGGGACAGTAGAGGTATTTTCCGTTTTTTACCTGTTTGCTCATCCATTCCATATGAGCTGGGTCCATCGTGTCGTATTTGGCACCTACGGTTAGAGTTGGTACGGTAATTTTTGGTAAGTCAGCTTTTCTGTCCCAGGTTAATAATCTGCCACCAACCTTAAATTCACTTGGTCCCTGCATCATCACATATATTGTTTCGTTTATATGTTTAAATGATCTCGCTACAGGGTCCGGTAACTCTGGTAATCTGCAAAGGTGTTGGTTATAATATTCTTTGAAAACGAGTTCCTGATAAACGGGGTCTTTGAATTGTCCCTTTGACTCATAGGACTGAAGTGAATCGATAAGGGAAGGCCTCATTTGAGCGCGTAAGGTTCCATTGTATTTTTCATAGTCCGGTATACTGGCCATCATATTACAAATGATTAGGCCTTTCAGGTTTTCCTGGTATTTAAGCGCATACTCCATACCAAGTATGCCACCCCATGAATTACCAAGGATATAAAAATTATCCTTTGTTAAACCCAGAGCCTTGCGCACCTGTTCTACTTCTTCTACAAATCTTTCTGTTGTCCATAAGCTACTATCTGTTGGTTGGTCGCTATAGTATGAACCTAGTTGATCGTATTCTATTAATTCAAATCCTTCTTTTGGAAAATAGCTTTCAAAAGCTTCCATATATTCATGGGTCATTGCCGGACCACCATGCAATAACAATACTTTTATTCGGGGGTTGTTGCCGATGGTTTTTGTCCAAACTTTGAATCTGCCTACCGGTGTGGTTATCGGTATCATTTTTATTCCCGCAACCTGAACTCCGGTATCGCTGTGAGCAAAGTATTCTGCAACGGATGTTTGTTTTTGTTGGCAGGAAAAAAGAAGGGTGGTTATGAATAGCGCAAGTACAATTCTCATGGCATGATTTGATTGTGTGTTACTAAAGTTATTGTTTTTAGCAGGATAGTAGAAATAATTATAGCCACAGATGCACAGATTACAGTAAAAGTAATCTGTGCATCTGTGGCTATAATTAGATTGTTTATCTACCCATATACACCATCAATATCTGCACATCGCTCGGGTTAACTCCACTGATACGGCTAGCTTGGCCTAGTGTGCGTGGACGTATTCGTTTAAATTTTTGTAAGGCTTCGTTAGAAAGTGCAGCTACTCGATCGTAATCAAATGTGTCTGGAATTTGTGTGTTTTCCATTTGACTCATTCGTGTTGCTATTTCCTGTTCTTTCTCTATATACCGCTCATATTTTATTTGTATTTCAGATTGCTCAATACTATCTACATCAAAATTTGCAAGTGCATCTTTTAATGCTGGTATGTACTGTACAAGTGAGGGGAGATCTACATTTGGTCTGAGTATAACTTTAGAAGCTTTTTGTTTTTCTGTTATTAAAGCCGACCCTATTTTTTCAAAATATGGATTGATTTGTTCTGGTTCTACATTCAGCTCCTGTAATATTTTTTTGATACCACTGACATTGTTTCTTTTGCTGACTACTTTATCCATTCTTTCCTGAGAAGCAAGCCCAAGTCTGTAGCTTAATTCTGTTAAACGCAAATCGGCATTATCTTGTCTTAGTAGTGTTCTGAATTCTGCTCTGCTGGTAAACATCCGATAAGGCTCATCGGTTCCTTTACTAATGAGGTCGTCGATCAATACGCCGATATATGCTTCACTTCTCTGTAGGATTACCGGATCAAGTTCACGGGAACGTTGGTGTGCGTTGATACCTGCCATCAACCCCTGGCAAGCCGCTTCTTCATATCCGGTGGTTCCGTTTATTTGACCGGCAAAGAATAAATTCGGAACCAGTTTTGTTTCCAGTGAATACTGTAATTGTGTTGGTGGAAAATAGTCGTATTCAATGGCATAACCAGGTCGGAAAATTCTGCAGTTTTCAAAGCCAGGCACAGTACGAAGCGCTTCGTACTGTACTTCTTCTGGTAATGAGGTAGAGAATCCGTTTACATATATTTCAACGGTATTCCAGCCTTCAGGTTCTACAAATAGTTGATGACGTTCGCGATCTGCAAATCGGTTTATTTTGTCTTCAATGCTTGGGCAATACCTTGGGCCTGTTCCTTCAATTCTTCCCTGAAACATTGGACTTCTATCGAAACCGGTTTTTAGTATATCATGTACTTTTTCGTTGGTATAAGTTATGTAGCAACTGCGTTGATCGGCTGCTTTTATTCTTGGTGTATCGGTATAGGAGAAACCAACAATTTCTTCATCGCCTTTCTGTTCCTCCATTTTACTGTAGTCGAGGCTTCGTCCGTCTACACGGGGAGGAGTGCCTGTTTTCAGTCTATCGCTTTCAAAACCTAGTTCAACCAATTGCTCGGTTATTCCGGTTGCTGCTTTTTCTGCTACACGGCCACCACCAAATTGTTTTTCTCCAATATGGATGATCCCATTTAAAAATGTTCCGCTGGTAACGACAACTGTCTTCGATTCTATATGATGACCAAGTCCGGTTACAACACCCGATGCTCTACCATCTTTAATAATAATAGAGCGAACCATATCCTGGTAGAAATCTACATTGGGCGTATTCTCCAGCATCTCTCTCCACTTGGCAGCAAAGAGCATTCGATCGTTTTGTGTGCGTGGACTCCACATTGCCGGACCTTTACTGCGGTTCAGCATCCTGAATTGAATGGTACTTAAATCAGACACGATTCCGCTGTATCCGCCCAAAGCATCTATTTCACGAACAATTTGTCCTTTGGCAATACCACCCATGGCAGGGTTGCAACTCATTTGGGCAATGGTTTGCATATTCATGGTAACCAGTAAAACCTTACTACCCAGGTTGGCGGCAGCAGCAGCGGCTTCACAACCGGCATGACCTGCACCAACAACTATAACATCATATTGCGGAAACATAGTTTGCAAAGATAGTTCAGGCTTAAGGATTAGCTGAACTTTTTAAGTATTTCACGTTCGAGAAGAAGTTGTTTCAGTTCGATACCTCTATTTAATTGATCCAGCTCTTCGTTATTGAGCGATTGTATTTGATTTAATTCTTCGGCCTGTTCGGTAAGAAAGCGTAATATTTTATCTGGAATTACAACCGATTCCTCTTCAATGGCCTTAAGTTTTAAAAGCATTTGGCCACATATACCTATAGAAGTCTTGTTCTGAAGAACTTCAAAATAGGCCTTAGCAGATAAAAGGTTGAATGTTTCAACCGGTTGTCCTGTATCATCCACCATTTGCACTCTAATGTTTAGATGGTTCCAGCACAACTTGAGTTCAGATTCATCTGAAAAATCAAAGAAAGAGGTAGGAACTATATGCTCAAACTGCCATGATTTGCCGTAGTTGTTCCAACTAATTGTTTGTGAAAACTGTAATTCATACCATTTTCTAAGCGTGGCTATATCTAATCCAAAGTAGTGACCATAGGTTTCACTTGGTTTCTGCTCAACCACATACCTCCTGTATGCAAGCTGCCACTTCCTTTTTTCTCTTAGTCGAAGTAAAGAATCAGTAATTTCAGTTTGAGCGGTCCATCTTTTTCTAGCCATACCCAAAATTAAACAATGTTTCAGACTGAAACTGTGTTTCGTGAAACAATTCCAAACCTAATGTTCCGGGGGGAAACTGTGTTTTGTGGAACATCTTTGTTTTACAAGCAATTGATTCTAATAGGAAAGTAGAGGGTGATTAATGTTGAATATCCAATTTCGAATATCGAATATTCAAATCTGAGATCTGCCATCTGCCATTCTTCAATCCATATCCGCCATCAGCGATCAGACATTTCCCCATTCCTCTGTTAAGTTATTGCCACTGAAAGCACAGAAAACCACCGAATAGTCGTTTAACCGTTGTACAACCCAAATCTGCGATCTGCGATCTGCCATTCCTCAATCCATATCCGCCATCAGCGATCAGACATCAGCTATTTCCTCATTCCTCTGTTCTTCTGTTAAGTTCTTGCCACTGAAAGCACAGAAATACACAGAATAGTCGTTTAACCGTTGTACAACCCCAATCTGCGATCAGACATCTGCCATTCCTCAATCCATATCCGCCATCAGCGATCAAACATCAGCCATTTCCCCATTCCTCTTAAATAGTGGTCTTCTTTTTTCCGCATCAGCGCGATATCGGCTTTTTTCTTGTCTTTATAACCGCATAGGTGTAAAGCGCCATGGAAAATTACCCGCAACATCTCATCGCGGTAGGGGATGCCCAGTTTTTTGGCATTGTCTTTAACCCTGTCGGTACTGATATAGATCTCTGCCTCAACAGGCTCGCCGGGAGAAGAGAGTCCAAAAGTGATGATATCAGTATAGTAGTCGTGCTGTAAAAAACTGCGATTAATCTCGAGCAGGTATTCATCGGAACAGAATACGTAGTTAATGCCTCCTAGTGATTGCTTTTCCTTTTTGAACAAGGTTTCAATAAATGAGCGGATAACAGTTTTCTGTGCAATATTTAATCGGCGGTCTGCATAACGAAAGCTAATCTTGTTCATATCTGAATAATCTGCTAATACTCCAAAATTCGTAACAAAAACCTATTGCACCATCCTACCTTTATAGAATATTTATAACCAGGCGATGAAAAGACTGTCAGATTTAGAAGCAGGTCAGAAAGCGGTGATCAATTCTTTCGAAAAGGATGAGATCTTTATCAAACTTATGGAAATGGGCTGTGTGCCAGGAGAAATTGTACAGGTTGAACAGGTGGCTCCTATGGGCGACCCGATATCAATTTCCGTGGCAGGGTATCACTTAAGCCTAAGGATCAGCGAAGCAAGAAGTATCTTTGTAGAGGAAACAGAATAATTATAATCAATTGATTATCAATTAGATAAATGAAAATTGGACTCTATTTCGGCTCTTTTAACCCCATTCACACCGGTCACCTTATTATTGCATCTCATGTAGTAAACCAGACCGATATACAACAAGTATGGCTGGTAGTATCGCCACAGAATCCATTTAAACCAGCCGCCGGACTGCTAAACGAATACGACAGACTGCATTTGGTTAGTTTGGCTATAGACGACGAAACATCCATCCGCGCATCAGATGTTGAGTTCAAATTACCCCGACCCTCTTATACCATCGATACACTTACCTATCTAAAAGAAAAATACCCGCAACACCAGTTCAGCATAATTATGGGTAGCGACGGATTTCAGAACCTGCCCAAATGGAAGAATGCCGAACTATTGATTAAAGAATACCCCTTCATTATTTATAAACGACCCGGTTTTGAGGTTACCGAAACCTGGAACGCCAATGTTCTGGTACTAGATGCACCCATGCTAGATATCTCTGCTACACTGATCCGCAACAACTTACGCGAAGGAAAATCTATTCGTTACCTCGTGCCCGATAAAGTGAGGGAAGAAATAGAGCGCAACAATTATTATCGCAATTAAGTAGCGTAATTGAACGCGCTTTAACATATCCCTGCACATTCTAATTTCATTCTAACATTAAACTAATTAGCACCTAAGCTTCTAGCATTATTATTGGATAAACCATCTGGGCTGCTGCATGCAGGGTAGATAATAGATTCAGTAAAAACAGAAGCCATGGAGTTAAATACAATAGATACACTACAAAACCAGGTTACACTACGTCAGCTTGGTATAGAAGATTATGAAGCAGTTTCCTCACTGCAACTTTTAGCATTTCCGGAAATGAAACCCTGGCGCGAAGAGCAATGGGAGAAAATTGTTACCACTTTTCCTGAAGGACAAATAGGCGTGTTTCTGAATGATGAACTTGTTGCCTCATCAAGTTCACTTTTGTTGAACTTTGACGAATTTTCTTCTTCTCATTCCTGGTTACAGATCACCGGTAACGGTACCCTGTCTACACATAATCCCATAGGAGATACCTTATACGGTATTGAAATAATGGTATCTCCCAAAGCCAGGGGTATGAAACTGGCCCGGCGCTTATATGAAGCAAGAAAAAAGCTGGCCATACAAAATAATTACAAACGTATAGTGGTAGGCGGACGCTTACCCAATTACCATCGTTATGCAGACAATCTTACCATAAAAGAATATGTACAGGAAGTAACCGATAAAAAAATATTTGATCCTGTACTAACTACACAGCTCGCCAACGATTTTAAACTAAAACGCATTATCAAAGATTATTTGCCTGGCGATAAAGAAAGCTGTGGTTATGCCACGTATATGGAATGGGTGAACCTGGATTATAGTCCAGATGGTATCAACGCACAAAAACTAAATCCATATGTACGGGTTTGTGCAGTACAATACAGAATGCGACTGGTAAATAGTTTTGAAGAGCTGGCCAGTCACTGCGAGTATTTTATTGATGTTGCATCAGATTATAAAAGCGACTTTGTTCTATTTCCCGAAATGTTTACCATGCAGCTGCTTTCCTTTCTGCCCAATAAAAGACCGGGTAAGGCTGTTAGACAGCTTACCGCATTCACAGAACGGTATATACAATTCTTCAGTAGCATGGCAGTGAAATACAATACCAATATCATTGCCGGCTCCCATCTTACAGAAGAAGAAGATGGCGACTTATATAATATCTCTTTTCTATTCAGAAGAGATGGCTCATTCGACAAACAATACAAAATTCATATCACGCCACATGAAAGAAAATGGTGGGGAGTAAAGTCGGGAAAGAAGGTTGAAGTGTTCGATACTGACTGTGGAAAGATTGCCATATCTATTTGTTATGATGTTGAATTTCCAGAACTGGCGCGAATAGCCACTATGAAAGGAGCCAATATTCTTTTTGTTCCATTTAATACAGATGATAGAAGAGCATATAACCGGGTTCGTTATTGTGCGCAAGCCAGGGCTATTGAAAACCAGATATATGTTGTGCTTGCCGGCTGTGTGGGAAACCTGCCACAGGTTGATAATATTGATATACAATATGCACAGAGCGCAATTCTTACACCATCGGATGTAGAGTTTCACCGCGATGCGGTTGCCGCTATTGCAGAACCAGGCGATGAAACATTGATATACCAGGACCTCGACATGAACCTCTTACAAAAGAACCGTGTGGCGGGTAATGCCCGAACCTGGAACGACAGAAAAAAAGACTTATACCAAATAGTTTACCATGAAGACGAAACAACGCTGATAGTATAAAACTACCGGCATTATTATTAACCTTTAAAAACCGAGACCATGAAAACACAACAGATATTGGTACCAACCAATTTTTCGGAATCGGCATATAAAGCACTACTACATGCAGCCACTATGGCTGGTGAGCTTAATGCTACCATTCACCTGGTACATGTAACCAATTATTTTGCCGGCTCCTTTGTAAAAACACCAGAAGTGCAACAGATAATGCCTGATGCCTATTCAAGCTTCTGGCAATCGAAAAAGGCGCAACTGGAAACCACTAAAAGATGGGTAAGAGAAAAATTTGATGTACCCATTGAAACGCATTTACTGGAAGGGAGTATATCCGGACAGATAAAAGCCTATACAAATGAAGCAGATATAGATTTGGTAATATTATACGACCAACATAAAAAGTCATTCTGGCAAAAACTCTTCGGCACGAAAACAGATATGCTGCAGAAAGAATTATCTGTTCCTGTATTAACATTACTTGAAGTACCTGGACAACCATTTGAATGGAGCGATGTGGTTATTCCTATAACCGACTTTGTGCCTGAAACAAGGATCAATACTATTGCCGCTTTTGCGGAAAGATTTCGATTTACTATTCATCTGGTAGCGCTCAGGGCATTAGGCAGAGCTGGTAGACCTTTGCATTTATTGGTAAACTCACTCCAGGCTATTAAAGCAAGGTATAATGCCAGAGTGGTTTGCCGTGAAATACAGGGTAAGCAATTACATGAAGCAGCAATGGCTTATGCCGATGAAATTCAGGCAAATGCTTTGATGGAAAACAACAAGGCCCAAAAAGCAAAAAAGAACCTGTGGCAACGAATCACCGGATATTTTGATAATGCAGAGTATCCTTATTTACAGTGGATATAATTTCTCCACGTTAAGGAACCCCGGATCGATACAGCATGTATAATGTATACGAAGCTGTCCGGGGAAAATTGGCTTCAAGCTTCAAGCTGCAAGCTTTGATGGATGCTTATTATAAACTTTCTGCTTTTAATGTAGTTAAACGGAAGGCTTGGGAATTAGAATCTTTAAAGTCAGTTGCTTAAAGAAATATTTGGTTGCCGTAAATGCACTATCTGCTATTAATAGAACACAGATCTTCATGATTTTCAGGATTTATCATGATAGATCTTTAAAATCATGAAGATCTGTGTTCCATCATACGCAACACCTGCAGCTCGCGGTTAAATTTCCCCGGACAGTAATGGCTTGCGGCTTGTAGCTTGCAGCCAAATTTTCTTACCCGCTAATTTCATCCACCCATAAAATTCATTTTTGCTTCCCATTTGCATACAATAGCTTTAACGGATAAATTTCCCAAATGAAAAATAAACTGCTTATTGTCGGCATTTTCCTGGTCGGCAGCTCGGTTAATGCTCAGTTAACCGTAGAAAAAATTATGCGAGATCCTAAATGGATCGGCTCCTCACCTTCAAACGCTTTTTGGAGCGCAGACAGTAAAAAAATCTATTTTAACTGGAACCCAGACAAAAAATCAGCCGATTCCGTATATGTATATACTATTGGCGCAGCCGCTCCGGAGAAAGCCTCTTTATCAGAAGTGCAGCTTGCACAGGCAACCAATAATGCGGTTTATAATGATAAGCGAACCAAGATGCTTTACGCATTCCGCGGCGATCTTTACATGGTTGATCTTGCAACCAATAAAACAACCCGCATAACGCAAACACAAGATCAGGAGTTTGCGCCACGTTTTATTTTGAATGATGAATGGGTGGTATATAACCGTAATCAGAACTTATACGGATGGAATACCCAAAACGGTATAACCCTTCAGCTTACTAATATTACAAGGGGAACCGAATCAGCAACAGTAACTTCTGTTATAACTGCCGGAGGCGGAGGACGTGGCGGTTTTGGCGGAGGATTTGGTGGTGGTGGTAACCAGGGGCAGGTAAGACAAGCTCCTCCAACATCATCCAACACCTTAACACAGGAGCCCTGGTTGCGTAATCAGCAACTCGATCTTTTTGAAGTATTAAAAGAAAGAAAAGAAAAAAGAGATGCCCGCGCCGAGTTTATGCGTAACCACAGGGATTCTGTAGAACTTCGTACCATCGGTATCGGAGAAAAAAGCCTTCAAAACCTGCAGATTAGTCCAGACGGTCGTTTTGTAACCTATCGCCTCTATACTGCACCAACTGGTAATAAAAATACCATTGTTCCTGACTATGTTACAGAATCTGGTTTTACCACTGATATTCCTGCAAGAACAAAAGTTGGGGCACCATTGGGTCGTTATGAGTTTTACATTTTTGATAAAACAAAAGACAAAGTATTTCCTCTTGTATTAGACTCTTTATCTGTTCCTGGCATAACAGACCAACCTGATTATGTAAAAGACTATCCTAAACAATTTGGTAACCGCAGGGCGCCTGTTCGTGGGGTAATGGTTAATGGTCCTTACTGGAACCCTTCTGGCTCGGCTGCTATTGTAGATATCCGGTCGCAGGATAATAAAGATCGTTGGATCATGCAACTGGATGCCGCAACAGGAAAATTAAAATTACTCGACCGCCAGCGCGATGATGCCTGGATTGGCGGACCTGGTGTCAGCGGTTTTGGTGCTACACTTGGTTGGATAGATGATGCACAGTTCTATTTTCAGAGTGAAGCAACAGGGTACTCACACCTTTATACCTACGATATTAAGACTAACAACAAAAAAGCACTTACCAGTGGAAAGTATGAAGTACAATCCGTTTCCTTGAGCAATAACAGTCAATATTTTTACCTGCTTACCAATGAAGAGCATCCTGGTAAATTAAACTGGTACCGCATTCAGAAAGATGGTAACGGAAAAGAAAAAATTACCGATAAAACAGGTGGATACGAAGTGAGTCTTTCCCCGGATGAAAAATGGATTGCTTACCGTTACTCTTATAGCAATAAGCCATGGGAATTGTTTGTACAGGAAAATTCAGCAGGTAAAGCCGCTACACAAATTACCAATAAAGCGGTTTCTGATGAATTCAAAGCCTACCCATGGAGAGACCCGCAAATGATTACCATTCCGGCTCGTGATGGTCAGCAGATTTATGCAAGACTTTATGAACCAACCAAAGCCAAGAAGAATAAAGCTGCAGTAATATTTGTACATGGTGCTGGCTACCTACAGAATGTACACTACTGGTGGAGCTCTTATTTCCGTGAATATATGTTCCATAATTTACTGGCTGATCAGGGCTATACTGTAATAGATATCGACTATCGAGCAAGCAGTGGATATGGACGCGATTGGAGAACAGGTATTTATCGCCACATGGGTGGAAAAGACCTGGACGACCATGTAGACGCCGCAAAATTCCTGACAAGTAAATATGGAATTGATGCGGGTAAGATCGGTATCTATGGTGGAAGCTATGGCGGATTTATTACCCTTATGGGATTGTTTACCACTCCAGATGTATTTAAAGCAGGTGCAGCGCTAAGACCCGTAACCGATTGGGCACATTATAACCATGGCTATACCTCCAATATATTGAATGAACCTTTTAATGATAGTATTGCCTATGCAAAATCATCACCTATAAATTTTGCGAATGGTTTAAAAAACAACCTGCTTATCTGCCATGGTATGGTAGACGTAAACGTACATTTTCAGGACGTGGTTCGCTTATCACAAAAACTGATTGAACTGGGTAAAGACAACTGGGAACTCGCCGTTTATCCGATGGAAGACCACGGATTTGTGGAACCGAGCAGTTGGACAGATGAATATAAACGGATATTGAAATTATTTAATGATAAGTTATTGAAGAAGTAAAAAACTTCAGGCTTTAAGATTCAGAAGAGGGTGCGTGAATAACACGCACCCTCTTTTTGTATGGTTTCTTAACAATCAGATAATCTCAAGCAGTCTATTTCTGTGCCAATTTTACGGTCTCAAAATCGACGTAATTCTATGTATACAGAAAGTGCTTCTTTACTGGTTAGCGTAGCAGCTGTTAAAGAAGGCACTGAAATAGCATTCACGGCATTATTCAATGAGTACCATTCTAAATTATTTCGATTTTTTCAAAAAAGGGTGGGGCAGCATGATATAGCAGGTGAGCTTACACAGCTTACTTTCATCAAAATATGGCAAAGCCGGCATACACTTTCTACAGAACATAGTTTAGACGCACAGTGTTTTACCATTGCATCTTCTGTATTAATTGATCATATCAGATCATGCACAGCAATAAAAAGATCTACAAAAACAACGGATCTTGAATTGGCTGAAACTGCCATGGTTCATGCAGATGGTAGTTTTGAAACCACTAATTATATTGAAGCCGCTACCAGCAGTTTGCCCAAAGTCAGGAAGCATATTTTTTTACTCAAAGTGGTACATGGTTATTCAAACAAAGAAGTGGCGGAAGCGCTTTCCATATCTGTAAAAACAGTAGAAGATCATTATTCCAAAGCACTTCGTCAACTAAGGTCAATTGCAACTGTATCACAACTCTTCCTCTTTATCAACTCATAGTGTTACCAAATTATTACCAGCAGGGGTAAACTATTCTTTTCTGCGTATTAGTATTTAGCAGCGTTTATTTTTTATGCAGGTAACCGAAAACCTTTTACAGCGTTTTTATGATCAACAGTGTTCAGCCGAAGAGGCAGACACTGTTGTATCATACCTGCGGAATAATCCCGAAGTAGTAGAACAATGGTTGGGACCCGACTGGCAACAGGCAGGCAAGGATATCCCCATTCCTGTAGCTTATAGGAATGAATTATGGAAGCGGGTAAAAGCGTCAGTGGAAATAGAAAAACCGGTAAGAAGCATACGGGTAAAACAATATATTTCTGTAGCCGCAGCGTTTATTTTATTACTCTGTAGCTGGATGTTTTTTACTACTGACAAAAATACGGATAAGACTACGGCACAATTGGTTCAGTTGCAGCAGGAAAAACCAGTATTTAGAACCAATACCACCAATGCCCCTATTAATATTAATATGCCCGATGGTTCTACGGTAGTACTTGATCCGGGATCTGTGATAAAATATGCGAAAGGGTTTAAAGGAAAAGAACGAAAAATAATACTGAGTGGCAGCGGCTTTTTTGAAGTGAGCAAAAACCCGAATCGCCCGTTCATTGTAGTATCGGGTGATATAACCACCACTGCATTGGGCACATCTTTCCGCGTTACAGAAAATGCTGAAAACGTTACCGTAAAATTATATACGGGTAAGGTTGTGGTAAATAAAATCGGGTCATACAAAAACTGGAGCGGACCTGTTTATTTATTACCAGGAACCGCTATGACATACTCCATTAAACAAATGCGTACAACGGTTGCAGGATTTGTGCCTGAAAAATCTTTACTGGTAGCAGCAAAAAAACATGGATTAATAAAAAAGAAAACAACAGAAATAACAACAGAACTGGTTTTTGATAATGCACCACTAGCAGATGTATTGAAAGCAATAGAGCAGCGTTATGGTGTTATCATTAAATACGATGAAACAGTTATTGACAATCATTATTTCACCGGAAAAGTTTTGCCAACCGATGCAGCCGAAACACTGCTGCATGTAATTGGAAATATGAACGGATTAACGATTAAAGAAAATGGAAGTAACCATTTTCAGTTAACTAAAAAGCAATAGATAACATATAAACAAGGCATTAACACATGGACAACCATGTGCGGGAATCTTTTTGCAATAACCGAAACAAAATAAAATGAGAAAGCTGAAACAGACCAAGCAACTGTTGTCTTTTTTGATGCTGATGGTAATTTCCATTGCACAATTAAATGCACAGTCTACAGCAGCCGACGTAACGGGCTCTGTGTTAACTGAAAAGGGAGAAGTATTACAAGGCGTTACTATTGTAGCTAGAAAACAAGGCGCACCAGCTAATGAATTAGTAACAGCAACAACAAACGAAAAAGGTGTTTTTGTTTTCAAACAGCTACAGGTTGGTAGCCGCTATAACTTTAGTTTTTCTTTTGTGGGTTATGAAGATGGAACACAGAATGGGTTTGTAGTAAAACAACAGGCACAAACCAATTCTATACTGATTAGATTGAAAGAAAAAAATAGCCGTCTTGATGAAGTGGTGGTAACGGCCCTTGGAATTAAGCGCCAGGAGAAGGCATTGGGTTATGCGGCCCAGACCATTAAAGAAAATGATGTAAATGATGCCCGTTCGAATAACTGGGTTGGCTCTTTGTCTGGCAAGGTTGCTGGTCTGAGTCTTATATCTCCGGGCTCTGGTCCATTGAATTCTGTACGTGTATCACTTCGTGGTGATGCGTCCATGAATCCGGAAGGAAACAATGCGCTGATCGTATTAGACGGCGTTCCTATGAACAGCGGTCTTACTTCATCGGGTGTGAGTAATGCTTATGGAGCAGGATCTGGTAATGATGTTCCAATTGATTTTGGGAACGGAATTTCAGACATTAACCCGGATGATATCGAAAGTATAACCGTGCTAAAAGGCCCGGGCGCAACAGCGTTGTATGGTAGTCGCGCAGCCAACGGTGCATTATTGATTACTACTAAGTCTGGCGCAAGAAAAGACAAGGGAATCGGCGTAACCGTAAATACCAATGTAAGTTTTAATACGGTATTACGCTGGCCAGATTACCAGTATGAATATGGTCAGGGAACAGGAAAGGCACTTAATTCAAGTGGACAGAAATATTATTCCTATGGCGCTTCTGCTGATGGAGCCAGTACCGGCGGAACCAGCAGTGCATATGGACCAAGGTTTGATGGACAAAGTTATTTCCAGTACGATCCAACAGTTGAGGGTCAATCGCCGACGAGGGTTCCATGGAGACCATATACCAATAATATTAAAGGATTCTGGAGAACGGGTTCAACCATCACTAATAATATTGCCCTCGAAGGTGGTGGAGAAAATGGCTCTGTACGTGCTTCACTGACCCATTCTAAAAATGAATGGATCATGCCAAACACAGGCTATCAGCGTATCACAGCAGCGCTGAGTGTAAACCAGAAAATATCTGAGAAGCTCCGTATTACTTCAAAAATTAATTATACCAATAAACAAAGCGATAACCTGCCGGCAACAGGTTATAATAACCAGTCGATTTCTTATTTCATGATATTCCAGAATCCAAATGTGGATCTCGCCTGGTATAGACCAATCTGGAAAAAAGGGCAAACACAAATTGATCAGGTGCATCCTTTCAGCTCATTCATCGACAACCCTTACCTGATTGCTTATGAAATGACCAACGCCGTAAAAAGCAATATGATGGTGGGTAATATTGCTGCTACTTATGAGTTCTCTAAAAAATTAGATTTCATGGTGCGTTCTGGTGTTAGCATGACGAATGAAGAACGCGAACAAAAACGTCCATATAGCACCGCTAACTTCCAGAGAGGATATTATAAGCAACAAACCATTTTAGATTATGAGATTAATACAGATGTTTTATTGTCTTATAAAAACAAAATCGGATCAAATATCAACATCACTGCATCAGCAGGTGCCAATGCAATGAGTCGCTCATATAAACGTGTAGATGGTACTGTTGAAGGATTGGTTACACCGGCTGTTTACAAATTGAGCAATGGTGTTAGTAACCCACTGATGACAAATGTTAACAGCAACAAGAAAGTGAACAGTGTTTATGGAACAGCATCGTTCGCATACAAAAACAAATTTTTTGTTGATGTAACCGGAAGAAATGATTGGTCCAGTACATTGCCACTGCAGAACAATTCCTTCTTTTATCCATCTATAAATACAAGTATCATATTGAGCGATGTATTTCAACTCCCGAAAAAAATATCTTTTGCCAAACTGCGATTCTCTGTGGCACAGGTGGGTAATGATACCGATCCTTATAAAACAAGCAAGTATTATGGCATGAGTGATTTCCCTAGTTCTGCCTCTGTTCCAACCATATTGCATAATGTAAACTTCAAACCGGAAATTTCTACCAACTATGAAGCTGGTTTAGATATTCGATTGTTTAAAAACAGACTGAACCTGGATCTTACCGTATACAGCAACCTTACAAAGAATCAGATCCTGGATGTACCTCTTGATCCTACAACCGGATATTCAAGAGCAGTGTTGAATGCAGGAGCTGTTCGTAACCAGGGTATTGAAGTGGTGATAAATGCCAACCCGATAAAAACAAAAAACTTTAGCTGGAACACAATTCTTACCTGGTCTAAAAACCAGAACAGGGTAATGGAACTGGCTGAAGGTATGGATGGAAAACAGGATATTGGCTACGGAGGTAATGCAACTATTCAGGCAAGGGTAGGCGGAACAACTGGCGATATTTATGGGTTTGGATTTGCCCGTTCACCACAAGGAAAAATCATTTACAACAGTGCGGGTCTACCTGTGCGTCCTGCAGAAATTCAATATATAGGTACTGCTTATGCCGACTGGAAAGGTGGAATACGTAACGAAGTCACTTATAAGGCATTTCGTTTCAGTGTATTGTTTGATGGACAACTGGGAGGGAAAATATATTCTCAAACACACCATAAAATGACCGAGCAGGGTAAACTAAAGCATACACTGCGTGGAAGAGAAGAGAACTTTATTATTGGTGATGGCGTAGTGGAAAACCCGGATAAATCTTATTCACCTAATACAACCAAAGTATTACCGGTTGATTATTATGTTGAATATTACCGTAGGGCCAATGTTGAATCAAACACATTTGATGCATCATTTATAAAACTTAGAGAAGCAAGACTTGAATATAGTTTGCCAAAGCGATTATTGGCCAAAACATTGTTTAAGCAGGTAACATTGGCTTTATATGGTCGCGACCTGCTGCTGATAACAAGCTTCCCAATTTTCGATCCGGAAACAGCAGCCCTCAATGGTTCTACCATATTGCCGGGTGTTGAAATGGGTCAACTACCGTCGAGCAGAACATTTGGTGCAAATATTACCATTAAGTTTTAAAACTGATAATAAAGAACCAGCGTGTGAAAATCAACTAAAAGATAAAAGATGAAACAGCATAAACTATATACTTTTTTTCTGCTTGCATCAACACTGTTATTCAGTGCATGCGATAAAGATTTTGCAGAGGTAAATACAGATCCGAATAGGATCGATAAAATAAGTCCGGGTACTTTATTGAACCCGATTATTTATGAGGTATCTGCATTTAATGCAAGAAGAGCCGATGATTTTACGTTTAACCTGATGCAGGTTGCTTTACCATTTCCAAGTGCATCTGGTGGTGTACACCGTTATGATATTGCAGAAAATGCGGGTAGCTCTACCTGGACAACCTACTATCGTTGGTTAACCAATGTGAAGGAAATGTATAACGCAGCGGTTGAATTGAATGACCCAAACTATACGGCGATTGCGCTTACATTAAATGCATGGATCTATGCTAACCTCACCGATTGTTTTGGGGATGTACCTATGACAGAAGCAGCAAGGGGCGATGAAGGTATTCTGCGTCCGGTATTTGATAGTCAGAAAGATATTTATACTAAGATTATTGGTGACCTGGATTCTGCGAATAACCTTTTTGTTACATCAAGGGCGATGAATTTCGGAACAGAAATTTTGTATGCGAATAATGTAACTAACTGGAAACGTTTTTGTAATTCATTGCAAATGCGTTTGTTGTTGCGCGTATCGAAAAGAACAGAGCTCAATGCTATGGCCAAACTTCGTGCGATGATCGACAACCCGACTAAATATCCGGTGTTTACCAGCAATGATCAGGCGGCTGTATTAAAAGTAAGCGGATTGGTACCGAATGTATCTCCCTGGGGTAGGGCCATTGATTTTACTACATTCAGGGCAATGGGAAAATTTTTCCTTGATCAGTTGAACAACCTCAGCGATCCGCGTCGTGATAAATTTTCAACTACTGCGAGGCCTTCAACTGGTACAGGTAACCTGGGTTATATGGGTATACCAAGCGGATATACAGGTGGCGAATCTCAGTTTAATTATATTCCATCCAACTTAAATATTGCACTGGTAACTGCACCAATGATTTGTGTATTGATGCCTTATGCTGAAGTAGAATTTATTAAATCTGAAGTAGAGTTGGCGTTTAACAATTTAACTGCATCTAAAGCAGCTTATGAAAAAGGCGTGAAAGCTTCTGTCGAACAATGGGGTGCTGTAATGCCATCAACCTATTTTAATAATACGGCGGCTGCTTTTAACGGAACACAGGAGCGAATCATGTTACAGAAATATATTGCTTTGTTTTTTGTGGATCATCAGCAATGGTTTGAATACAGAAGAACCGGGTTCCCCGTTTTACCAACAGCCGATGGAATGGTGAACAACAAAAAAGTACCTGTGCGGTATATGTATCCGATCAATGTGCGTTCAACAAATACAGAGAACTATACTAAAGCAGCACAAGCCATGGGCGGAGATAACTTCAACGCCAAAGGCTGGTGGGAAAAGTAATTATCCTTTCTGTGTCATTCTGTGTCCCCAGTGGCAATAAATAACTATTAATCATTTCAGTAGTTATATTAGTAGCCGTTAATTGCCACTGAGGGCCAGAAGAGCACTGAATAAAATATATTTTATGCAAAGAAGATCATTCTTAAAAAATTTCAGTTTAGCAACCATTGTATTGGGTGCACCTGCAATTAGTAGTGCAACCACTAATGCAAAGCAAAGAACAGTATCCGGTAAAGTGCATAGTAATGGAAAAGGTATTGCAAATGTTGCGGTAACGGATGGTTATACTGTAGTTAATACAGACACACAGGGTAATTATAATATAGATGTTCATAACAATGCAGAGTTTGTATATATCAGTACACCTGCAGGATATACATTCAACCAGCAAAACCATATTGCCTGGTTTTACCAAACATTAGCGGCAGACGAATTAAATGCCAAAGCAGATTTTTCTCTTGAAAAATTATCGGTAGATGATAACAGACACCAGTTTGTGGTTTGGGCCGATACGCAAATGATTTCACAGGCAGACTGCGATCAGTTGAAAGCAACAGCGGTACCAGATTTAAAGTCACTTGTAGCTTCTTATCCGAAAGACAGTCTTTTTCATGGTATTGGATGTGGTGACCTTGTTTGGGATAAATTTCAGTTCTTCAAAGATTATAAAGAAGCTATTGCTGCAACCGGAGTAACTTTCTTCAATGTAATCGGCAACCATGATATGGATCTGGATGCACGCACCGACGACTTCTCATCCAAAACCTTCAAACAGCAATTCGGCCCAACGTATTATTCTTACAATCGCGGACAGGTACACTATGTAGTATTAGATGATGTGTTCTTTGTAGGCACTGCAAAAAAATACATTGGTTATATCACAGAAAACCAGTTGCAGTGGCTTGAGCAGGATTTGAAGCTGGTTAAACCAGGAACAACAGTAGTATTAAGTGTACATATTCCTACAAATACCGGTGCTGCCAGAAGGGCCAAGAAAGAGGAAGAAATGGGGGGAACCGTTACCAACAGAAAGCAGTTATATAAAATACTGGCACCGTATAAAGTGCATATCATGTCGGGCCATACCCATTTTAATGAAGCATGGGAAGAAAACAATATCATGGAACATAACCACGGTACAGTTTGCGGCGCCTGGTGGACCGGCCCAATCTGTGGCGACGGAACACCGATGGGTTATGGTGTATATGAAGTAAATGGGAATGATATACAGTGGTATTATAAATCAACCGGAAAAGATAAAAACCACCAGCTAAGGATTTATGAAAAGGGAAGACTAAAAGATGCACCGGAAGAAATTGTTGTCAATGTCTGGAACTGGGATACTAAGTGGAAGGTAGAATGGTGGGAAGATGGTGTTGCTAAAGGAAAGATGGAGCAACGTGTAGCCAGAGATCCGTGGGCGATTGAATTGTATGCTGGTCCTTCATTACCATCCAAGCATCCGTTTGTTGAACCCACGCTGGCGGACCATTTATTTTTTGCTAAGCCATCAGCGAATGCAAAGGAGGTAACGGTAAAAGCGACAGATCGTTTTGGTAAAGTGTACAGCGAAACAATTCGTCTGGTATAGTTAAGCGTCTTCTTTCAGTGGTTTTCTGTGCCCTCTGTGGCAATACATAACAATTCTACATTCGGTAGTTATAAATTAAAAATTGATTGCCACAGAGGGCACAGAAAACCACTGAATAAAAAAGCGGTAAACATTTTCCTGTTTACCGCTTTTTTAATTTTGACTTTTTACTTTTGAATTTCTTACCTGTTCATTGAAGCGAGGAACTCTTCATTGTCTTTTGTTCCTCTCATGCGCTTGAGTAATTCATTCATAGATTCTTCGGTGTTCATATCGTTGATGTATAGACGAAGAATATTCATGCGTTGTAAAACTTCTTTATCCAGTAAGAGGTCATCTCTACGTGTAGAAGAACCAACCAGGTCAATAGCAGGGAATATGCGTTTGTTGGCCAGACGACGATCAAGTAATAGTTCCATATTACCAGTGCCCTTGAATTCTTCAAAGATCACTTCATCCATTTTACTACCTGTTTCAATAAGGGCAGTTGCCAGGATGGTGAGTGAGCCACCGTGTTCAATTTTACGGGCAGCACCAAAGAACTGTTTTGGTTTTTGCATGGCATTAGCTTCCACACCACCACTTAATACTTTACCACTGGCAGGTGCAACAGTGTTGTGCGCACGGGCCAGACGGGTAATAGAATCGAGGAGGATGACTACATCATGACCACATTCAACCAGTCTTTTTGCTTTCTGTAAAGCGATGGTAGAAACCTTAACGTGTTTTTCTGCGGGCTCATCGAAGGTAGAAGCAATAACTTCTGCCTTAACGCTGCGCTCCATATCAGTAACCTCTTCCGGACGCTCATCAATCAATACCACCATAAGGTAACATTCGGGGTGGTTGGCGGCAATGGCATTGGCCACTTCTTTCAGCAACATGGTTTTACCCACTTTAGGTTGCGCCACAATCAATCCACGCTGTCCTTTACCTATTGGTGTGAACAGGTCCATGATACGGGTACTGTAATTATTTGCGGTAGTAAAGAGGTTCAGTTTTTCATAAGGGAACAAAGGGGTAAGGTAGTCGAATGGAACGCGGTCGCGTACTTCATCCGGACGTTTACCATTGATATGATCCACTTTAAGGAGCGCGAAATATTTTTCACCTTCTTTTGGCGGACGAACAGCGCCCTGAACGGTATCACCTGTTTTTAAGCCGAATAATTTTATTTGAGAAGGAGAAACATACACATCATCTGGAGATGATAAATAGTTGTAATCAGAAGAACGGAGGAAGCCATAACCATCGGGCATCATTTCCAGTACACCTTCACCGAGGATAACCCCTTCAAACTCAATATTAAAATTAGGTTCTTTTTTGTGCGGGCGCTGTGGTTGCTGGGAAGGAGCTTCGGCTGGTAAGCTGTTTTCCGGCGCCTGACTAGTTTCAGCTTCAGTGGCCTGCTCATTTGCTTCAGCAGGAGTATTATCTTCCGTAGCGGCCTGTACAGGTTTTTCGTTCCTGCTGGTTTTTTTAACCGGGCCACGTTTAGGCGCAGCTTTTTCAGGAGCGTCTTGCATTACTTCCGCTTCTTCTGTGCCGTTGGCGGTTTTAACGGTAACCGGCTTGCGGGCGCGGGCTGTCTTTTTCTTAGGATCGTCTTTCGACTCACTGGCCTGAACAGCCTGGTTATCGAGGATCTTGTAGATAAGACCCTGTTTGTCGAGCTTTTTGGCTCCCGTAATCTTTAATTGCTCAGCAATGTCAAGAAGCTCGGGCAGCAACATGTCGTTTAATTGCAGAATATCGTACATAAAAACTATTGATAGAAAAAATTCAAATTGTCATCGTTCAAAATCCAGTCTAAGGGAATTGCAGGCTCAGATCGGAAAAACTTTTGGGTATTGTTATTGATTTGGAAGAGGATAAACTGATGCGTCGAGCGCTAATTGAAGGACTAAATCAGCTTGGTTTCCGATGCAATGTTAAGGAAAAAAATTAAAAACAAAAGAAAAATTGGGGCTTGTGCCATTAGCTATTAGCTATAAGCCAGTTGTTTATGTTTGTTTTATCTTATAAATAACAAACTTATCTCATGCCTGAACGATAAGCTAAAGGCTAAAAGCCAACTGCTAATAGCCTTACTGCGTCTTCGACACGATTCTGCTGATCATCTGATCCAGCTCATGAGCACTTATTTTTAAATATTGTAATATCTGCTCGTTTTCTTCCACCGATTTGTTTTTTAGGTCCATGAGGTCGGTAAGGCCAGTGATATTGGCAACAGGACGGCGTATTTCGTGGGACTGTATTTTGGCGATTTCTTTTAGGGCATCCAGGTGCTTTTGAATTTGGAGCTCCTGCGTTTTACGTTTGGTAATATTGGTAGAAGCGATAACAACACCGGAAACATCTCCATTATCTTCAAACACGGCAAAAGACCTGCGATGGTACCATTTTTGTTCCCCATCGGGGTAAATTACCAGGTGTTCATGCGAAATAGATTTTTTTTCCTCAAATATTAAACGCATGTACTCCTTTCCGATGGTATTATATTCTTCCGGATAATATTCTGCGAGCAAATGTCCGGTTTCAAAGGGGCGGCCAAATAGTTTATTGGCGTGTTGTTGGGCCTTTCGGTTGGCATATTTAATACGAAGGTCTTTGCTGATATAAAGCAATACATTGTCTGAGCTATTGATGATAGATTGAAGGGTTCTTTCCGAAGCAGCAATCTGGTCGCGGTTTTGTTTCAGCTCAGTAATATCTTTTGAAATACCGGCAATATGCGTAATCTGACCAGCTTCATTTTTTATGGGGAATAACTCACTAAGACTGGTGGTATTATCTTCAAAATTTTCTTCAAAACTGATGGATTGCTGTTTTTCAACGCATTCTATAAAACGAAGCCGAATCGAATCAAGGATACTATCACGCAGCATTTCTTTGAATTCCTTACCTATAACAGATTCTGGTGTAACGCCAAACTTTGTGAGATAGGCCGGGTTTACATATTCCATATAGAACTCCTTACCGCCCGGGTCTACACGAACTATAAACACCGCATCAGAGGTGAGTTCAATCAATGATTTGAACAGATTGGATTGGATCATGCGGTTTGGATATGGAGTCTGAAAACCGGTTAAAAGTATACATTTTGAGGTAAAATTTGAAGAAAAGCTTGGTGTTTGGCTGGATAGTTGTTTGTAAAGCCGACACCAAGTTTTGGGCCACAAGCTGCAAGTAGTTGACCTTACCTTTGGCGAGCCTCACAGTCAATCAAAACATACAGACTAAAGCCCTTCAACTTGTGGCTTGTGGCTTGTAGCTTACAGCTCACAGCTTCTGCTTATCTTTGCTGCATATCAAGCAACAGCAAGCAATGTTTAACAACAGAACAAGGATTAAAGACCTGCTGAAAAGCGGTCAGACCGGACAAGACATTATCGTTATGGGTTGGGTACGTACATTTCGTAACAACCAGTTTATAGCATTGAACGATGGGAGCACCAATAATAATTTACAGATTGTAGCGGAATTGGGTTTATTAGACGATGCCACCCTAAAGCGCATTACCACCGGAGCTTCATTGAAAGTTACTGGTACGGTAGTGCCATCGCTTGGGAAGGGACAAACAGTAGAGTTGAAAGCAAATACTATTGAAATATTGGGGGATAGCGATGGAGAGAAATATCCCCTGCAACCCAAAAAACACAGCCTCGAATTTTTACGTGAGATTGCGCACCTGCGTTTCCGTACCAATACATTTGGTGCTGTATTCCGCATCAGACACGCACTCGCATTTGCGGTACATAAATTCTTTAACGAAAAAGGGTTTGTTTACCTGCATACACCAATTATTACCTCAAGTGATGCGGAAGGTGCTGGTGAAATGTTCCGTGTAACAACTTTGCCTTTTGATAATCCTCCGCGTAAAGAGGATGGTAGTGTTGATTTTGCAGAAGACTTTTTCGGTAAAAGTACCAACCTCACTGTAAGCGGACAGCTGGAAGGCGAGTTGGGCGCCATGGCGTTTAGTGAGATCTACACTTTTGGTCCAACCTTCCGTGCAGAGAATTCAAATACAACGCGTCACCTCGCAGAGTTTTGGATGATTGAACCAGAGATGGCTTTTCATGATATTGAAGACAATATGAACCTGGCAGAAGAGTTCATTCAATACCTGATTAAATATGTGATGGAAAACAATGCAGAAGACCTTGCATTCCTTGATCAGAGACTGGCAGAAGAAGAAAAACAAAAACCACAAAATGACAGACAGGAATTCGGACTGCTGGAGAAACTGCGTTTTGTGGTTGACAATAAATTTGAACGCATCACTTATACAGAAGCCATTCAGATTTTGCTCGACTCACCAGCGTACAAGAAAAAGAAATTCAAGTTCGATGTGAAATGGGGTATTGATATGCAAAGTGAGCACGAGCGTTACCTCGTAGAAAAGCATTTTAAAAAGCCTGTTATCGTTACAGGTTATCCCGCAGCCATCAAAGCATTTTATATGCGATTGAATGATGGTTGTGAACCAGGTAAAGAAACCGTGGCTGCAATGGATATCCTCGCGCCAGGTATTGGCGAAATAGTAGGTGGTTCACAGAGAGAAGAGCGACTCGAAAAACTTGAAGCACGCATGCAAGCCATGCATATACCACTCGAAGAAATGAGCTGGTACCTCGATACCCGTCGTTTCGGAACAGTACCACACGCTGGTTTCGGACTAGGCTTTGAGCGTATGGTACAATTTGTTACTGGCATGACGAATATCCGCGACGTAATCGCCTTCGCACGCACTCCAAAGAATTGTGAATTTTAGGGAAGAAGCCTCAAGCCGCAAGCTACAAGCTGCAAGCGAGAGATTTTTGCTTGCAGCTTGTAGCTTGCGGCTTGAAGCTTGAATTATGTTGCTTTTCAAAAACATTTTTCCCTCCCCACACGTATATATTACATGCAAAACGAAAATATTACCAGGCTTAAAGAGCAGCTGGAAGAAGTGCGGCCCTCACTTGTTGAACATGCATTATACCATCGGTTAGAAGATATTAAACAATTGCAATTGTTTACTGGCTACCATGTTTTTGCGGTATGGGATTTTATGAGTTTGTTGAAATCATTGCAGCAAAAATTAACCTGTACAACCACACCATGGGTACCTATTGGTTCGGCCAATACAAGATACCTGATCAATGAAATTGTATTGGGCGAAGAAAGTGATGTAGATGAATCGGGAAACAGAACAAGTCATTTTGAGTTGTACCTCAACGCCATGAAAAAAATGGGTGCTGATACCACACCGATAGATCAACTGTTGATCTATTTACAAAATGGTATATCGGTTCAACAGGCCATGGAGCAGTTGCAGTTGCCAAATGCCATAAAAGATTTTGTAGGATACACTTTTAACATCATCGAAAAAGCACCTGTGCATGTACAGGCAGCAGTATTTACTTTCGGTCGGGAAGACCTGATACCCGATATGTTTATGGGATTGGTAAAAGACCTTTCTGCACAATACCCCGAACAGCTCTCCGTATTCAAATACTACCTCGAACGACATATAGAAGTAGATGGTGATCACCACAGTCATCTTGCCATGGAAATGGTAGCCGAGTTATGTGGCGAAGATGCGTTAAAATGGGAGCAGGCAACAGAAGCTGCAATAGCCAGCCTGAAACAAAGAAAATATTTATGGGATGCGGTGTTGGATTTGGCTGTTAGGGGTTAGGTATTAGGAGTTAGCTTTTAGGTAAAAAATTTAACTAGCTATTTAGATGGAACACAGATTTATCATAATCTATTATGATAATCATGATAAATCTGCGTTCCATTTCTCGCTCAGATAACATGTCAACCCTTGATTAGTAAAAATTCTTAAACCCAAATTATTATATTTATACAAATCCCTTACACATGTTACAAAAGCAGGTAATGGTTTGTATAGTGCTGATGGTAGCTTCCATCGCTTTAAGCGCACAGACGCTTAATCAACCTTATCCTTTAAAGAAGGAATCCACTTCAACCTATCGTTACGGATCGCAATCGTTTAAATGTGCCACTGGAAACTGTGAGAATGGACAGGGTACATTGTTGGTAGAGTTTAAATACAAACTAAAAGTTTGGGGCGACTGGACAAATAAAGCAGAATACTATGCGGTAGAAGGCAATTTTATCAATGGAAGAATTAGTGGTTTTGGAAAAGTGATGCAGTTTTTTACGCAGGATGCTTTTAAACAATACAAACCACAGCCATATGATTCGCTTCGTATGATGAATGAAGTGTTGCAGTCGTTGAACAATGATTTCTATGATGCCAGCGCGGGATACTTTATAGGAGGTGTGATGCGCAGGGGCATGTATATTGATAGCTATAACAGAATCTGGGATGCGTTTTATGATAGGTCAACCGTTGTGTTTGGTACACTCAGTATTCCGAGCCAAAAACAGGTGTACCGCGGTTTTCTTTGTGCAGCGGCTGTATTACCAAACCAGGGCTGGATTGCCAATTATTGTCCGATTGTAGGTCTGAGGCTCGAGATAAAAAATGATACTTCGAAGCTTGTTCCTTTTGGTGATAATATCAGCGTGAATGATGCGCTGGTATTACCCTTTTCCGAATCGGTATACGACCCCAACAGAAAACCGGTGCAGCAGTTAAATTTTGATAATGGTATTTACAATGGCGAAACTGTAAATGGTGTGCCGGAAGGTTTTGGCGAGTGGATGAGTAATGATTATCTCTGGATAAAGTTTGGGTATTTTAAAAATGGAAAACTACATGGACTGGCAGCATTGAACTTCGATATCAACCAGGGGAAAGGCCCGGAAATAGTATATGGTTATGCGGTGGCACAGTTTAATAATGGAGTAGCTGCAAGGGCATTAACAGGTATCTGGAGTTCGTATTATAGGGGTGAAATAAACGCTGCTTTTTTGGCCAGTGGTTATGGCGTTAAGATGAATTCGATGTTGCAGTTGAAATATGAGGAGGGTTATTTTGAAGATGGACAGTTAAACGGAGCCGGCAAACAAACATATACAGATGGCAGGGTTGTGTCTGGCAATTTTGTAAAGGGTAAACTAACGGCAGGAACTACGACTTATACCGTAAACTCATTGCGTGTTGGTGATGTAGTGCGGGTAAACGGGAAAAAATATGCAGTTATTGAAAACCCCTGGGATCCGAATACCTATCAAACCTTGCGGGGTTATGTAAAACTACACGATGGCAGTATGTTGAAAACCGGGACAGATTTTGAAAAGCTGAATGAAAGCAGCGGACAATTTTTCGAGACCTGTAAAAAATGCGTGGGTACAGGCGTATTACAGCAATATAACAATACCAAGGTGGTAACCTCTGTAAGTCCCATGATGAGCCGCACGGTAAATACCCCCCAGGGCTATAGGGAAGAAACCTATTATAACTACTCCTATGGAACCGAGCTAAAACACAGCGGCAAAGTAACCTGTAATGAATGCAATGGCGCGGGAAGGTTTGTAAAGAAGCAGTAGGGATGCTAGTTGCTAGGTTTTTGGCTAAAATGTCCAACTACCTCCTAATACCTAACCCTTTTTCCAACAAAAATCTTCCTTTGAATGTGGATTATATGTGAAAACCCCCTATTTTTGCCCCCCCGCTTACGCTAAAGCTTGCGCCACCGCTAAAGCTAAGGCGACACGCAGTCAGCGGGCAAGCCCGAAAAGGCTTAAATGCGAAGTATTTCAGTGCGCCTGCGCACCGAAGCTTCAGCGAAGGTGCGGTAGCTCAGTCGGTAGAGCAAAGGACTGAAAATCCTTGTGTCGCCGGTTCGATCCCGGCCCACACCACTTGTCCACCATAGCTTTAGCGAAGGTGGACTGAACTTAGAGAGCTTCAACGGAAATGTTGGGGCTCTTTTGCTTTTAAGGCGTTACCCGCCAATTGCGTGCCACTTAAGCTTTAGAAAAGGAGGAATATCGAAGATCACGCCAAAAATGTTTTTGTTGGTTAGGCGACCAAAAATGCTTGGAGAAACCACGCTCAGAAATGCCATGTGTGTTATTCTGAATAATAATTATCCGTTAGCCTTTGCCCCTCATCTGTACACACAGTGGCCCTGAAATGAGGAATATTTTTAATGAAGCTTATATTTCGGCTAGATAAATTCCCCTGCTCATTATGCAAGCGAAACTGTATTCAACAATAATTCAACCTAAAGTGTATACATATAAATATCACCCTTTACAAAAGATGATACTGCCAAAGTGTTTGGAAGTTAATAAAAACAGATATTACCCCCCGATAATACTTGTATATCAACTTCCAAACGCTTTCAAAAAGGATTATTTTTCCTGTATGATTAATTTACACTAACTAGTTTGTCATTTTTTATATCACGAGAATTAATGCTGTTAACCAACCTCACTTTGCAGAAAGTCTACTTTGTTTAAATAATTATGAAGACGTAAATATGTTTCCATAAAGAACCCTTGAGGGGTTTATAAATACTATTGCAAAGGAATTAAAATGGATAATTCTGTAAAGGGGGTTTTCCTGTTTTTATAACGGGAATTTTCCCGGTCTCTAATTATTTTATTCTTCGTTCTTTTACTGAAATAATAATTGTTAACTCAGGGCAACTAGCGAATAGCAAATACTCCCCCACAAAAATTATTATTGATTACTAATCTTCGAGAAAGAAAGCGGGTTGCAGTAAAGTTCATAAATTAGGGGATGCTACACCTGGTACCCTTTAGCTTAATATTTGAGTTGATTGCAGCTATTGCAGCTTTTAAATATCTGAGAAATGAAAAGGAGAATCCGTGGAAATGGTTTAAATGGTTTTTGTTATTTGTTTTTGTCCTGGAATCTTCAGCCTATTTATATGCTATGATACCAGTATTCCACGGATATGAGATAAGACGAAATTACTTTTTCTATAAAATATACCTACCTATAGAAACGATTTTTCACAGCTGGTTGTTATTCTTTTTTTCGAAGCAATTTAGATTACTTAAGAGGTATTATGCAACAGTTGTGATTTTGTTCTTTTGCCTTTTCTTTTTTGAATTTTGTACTGTTTCATTAAATACTTACCTGGTTAACACAGATTTGTTTGCAACACTTTACCTATTGATTGGATGTTTTCTCTACTATTATTTTTTTTTAAAACAAACGAATCATGTAGAAGTAATAAAATATGCACCTTTTTGGATTGTAACGGGGCTTTTCTTTTTCCATTTTATAAGTTTTTCTATCACTTATTTTTTTCATGAATTAACGCTTATACATACCCAAAAAGGTTTTCCGATAAGATTCTATGCAATGAGTGTATTAAATCTCCTATTTTATGGTTTTTGGGTGTACGCATTTAAAATTCGACAGAAGCAGATAACATGATCAAGAGTATACTATTGCTAGTACTGCTTTTTTTTGTAACGGGCAGTTTTCTATTCGCTTATATACTATTATACAACGAAAGAAAACGAAAGCATGCAACTGAAAAAAAAGAAATGCAGCGGCTGTTTGATGAACAATTGCTGCAATCTCAATTTGAGGTACAGGAACATACTTATTCTGCACTCAGCAGAGAACTGCATGATAATGTGGGTCAGCTTCTGAACAGTACCAAACTTCTGATCGGCGTGGCACAAAGGGAAATCGAGAACCCGCCAGCTATACTTGATACGGCTAACGAAATACTCGGCAATGCCATTGGTGAGATCAGAAACCTCTCAAAAAGCTTAGACAAAGAATGGCTGCAGCAGTTTCGGTTATTGGAAAATATTTCACTGGAAATAAAAAGAATCAATACTTCCGGAACCATTAGTGCATCACTGGAAACAGATATAGAAAAGGTTGAACTGATTTCAGATAAGCAACTGATACTGTTTCGTATTATTCAGGAAGCACTACAAAATGTCATTAAACACAGTCAGGCAAATACAGTAGTAATAAAAATCAGTGAAAAAGATCAGACATTGCATATAAGCATATCTGACAATGGCATCGGCTACCACCCTGAACAAACAGCCTTAGCAGGTATGGGTATTATCAACATGCATAAACGATGCGAGATACTCGGAGGTAATATGCAAATGACCCCAAGTGATTTAGCTGCAGGACTTACAGTTCATATTTCTATACCATTATTCTCTGAGCATGCATAAATACCCTCATATGATTCATATAGCACTGGCAGACGACCATCAGTTGTTTTTAAAATCTCTTACGCTGATGTTACACAGTTTTGGGAATTATAAAGTGGTGATGGAAGCGCTGAATGGAAAAGAATTATGCGATAAACTGCCCGGCTTATCCATAAAGCCGGATATTATTTTAATAGATGTAAATATGCCCGTAATGGATGGTCCTGCAGCAACAAAACAGATCAATGCTCTTTATCCAAATATTAAGCTGGTGGCCCTTTCCATGAATAATGAGGATCATACGATCATTAATATGCTTCGATCAGGCTGCTGTGCCTATCTGCTAAAAGATACACACCCCGATGAACTGGAAAAAGCACTCAACGAAATACATTCCAAAGGATACTACAATGCCGATGCGGCTAATATAAATTTTCGAAGACTTTTATTTGCAGAACAACGGCAAGACACAAATAAAATAACCGAAAAGGAACTAAGCTTTTTACAATATGCATGCACCGACATGACATACAAACAAATTGCCCATATAATGAAGCTGAGTGAAAGAACCATCGATGGTTATCGAGAATCCTTATTCGGAAAACTACAGGTACAAAGCAGGGTTGGGTTGGCAATGGAGGCGTTAAGAAGAGGATTGATAAAGCTTTAGAAACAGAAGAATATATATAATGTGGAGTATGGAACACTGATTATGATGACAATCATGATAATCCGTTTTCTATTCACACTATCTCAAATCTGAGATCTGCCACCTGCCATCCAACAACCCAAATCCGACATCAGCGATCAGACATCAGCCATATTAAACCGCATTCCTTAGCAGCCTTGTCCACGTGGTTTTAGTGTGTTCAAAGTCCTGGAAGTGTTTGGTAACCAGCTTGCGGTATTTGTCGAACTCGGTGAGTATTTTATGGAACTCTTCGGTTTTAAAGTATTGGCAGAGTTTGGGGATGGTAACTTGCAGGTTGGTTTTCATGGTTTCCATGGTGGTTTCGAAATAGGAGCGGTCGGTTATATATACTAGTAGTGGTTTGTAACGTACCCAACCGATAGCTGCATTCACAAAACGCATCAGCACTTCACGTGTGTTGTTTTCAACGGGTTTAAGTTCTACGGGTAGTACACCGTTTAATAAATTATTGTACATAGAAAAACCATCATGAAAAGTATAACAGGGTACTTTCACGACTTTTAGTTTGCTCAATGCGGTGCTCATAAAACTATCTTCGCCCCTGGCTCCTGGTGGATTGTAGAAAGGTGGAAAATCGCGGTAGTTCTTTAAATTGAAACAAAGGTTAGCTCCGGAAATAAATTTCATGCCATGCTGTTCAGTCACTTCATAGGCATAAGCGTTGTTTAGTATTTGCTCGTCTGCATAAGTAACACCCTTTTGCTGAATAGTTACCTGTTTCATTTTATCCCAGGTAATGATATCGTTACTTAGCGCTTCAATAAACATCCTGAAATCATTTTCCGAAAGTAAATTATTGAATTCGATAAAAGGAATGGGAGAGATATACCCACAGTGAAGTCCATGGGTTATGTCGGCGTCGTCGTTATATTTTAAATGGGTACTGAGAATGCTTTGTCCCATCCATAATAAATTATCCTGTTTGTTTTTATAACTAGCCAGGGGATATTCATCATCATCAATGAATAGTAGTTTATCCATTTTAAGTTTGATGGCGAAATAGGTTACAATATTTCTCTTCTTGGCATAACCTTCTCCAAAAAGCAGTTGACAATCTTTTTCGTCGATGGTATTATCGGTATCAACCAGCATTTGTATTTCATTCTTTACTTCATTCACACCGTAGAAATGAATTGAAGCAACGGTTTCCTGTAGTTCAGCAGGCACATTTTTATAATCGTTGGTATTGGTATTTTTATAACGTAAGTCATAACAAACCAATACATGAATACGCACTTTAGTGTTCTTGAGTAACCCATGTTCAATCCAATTATTGATATAGGTTTTTAATACATTTTGAAAGAGCAACCGACCAGTAACAAACCCAATGCCGATATTAACTACTTTGGAATCATTCATAATTAAGCATTTTAGGTAGTATACTGATTATTTGAGAAAGAGGCAAAAAAGATTATATGGCTGATGTCTGATGGCTAAAGTCGGATATGAATTGAGAGATGTCAGATTTCGGTTGGGAGGCATGGAACGCGGATTATCATGATCGACCTTTATAATCTGTGAATCAATGGCTTAATCATTTTTATTGCCACTGAAAACACAGAAAAATCACAGTAATTGAACGACTATTCTGAGACCCTCTGAGCACTCAGTGGCAATAAAATTTGCTAATACAAATAATTACAAAAGAAAAAATCTGACATCTGCCATCTACCATCCAACAATGCTCATTTTATTTTTCTATCTTGTTAGTCCGCAACTACTTACAATACATGCATATGAAAAAACTAACAATTTTATTATCTAGCCTATTGCTGGTAATTACCTCTTTTGCGCAGGATACTGCTGCTATTTACCTTAAACTTCAGGAAATTGCCATCATAGACCAGAAAGTGATGATGCCCATGCGCGATGGCATTCGACTGGCTACCGATATCTATCGACCCAAAGGCAACCAGAAAGTGCCCATTGTGTTTTCCAAAACACCTTATCAATTCAATACCTGGGTAGATGGTAAAATGACCACCCGCACCATGGAAGAAGCATACAATGCTGTTTCGCGTGGATATGCTTATGTGGTACAAAATGAAAGGGGCCGTTATTTCTCCGAAGGCGAATGGGATATACTAGGCGCACCCATTACTGATGGTTACGATGCATTTACCTGGATGAGTAAACAGCCCTGGAGTAATGGTAAAATAGGTGTGATCGGTTGTTCATCAACTGCGGAATGGCAGATGGCTGTAGCATCTCAAAACCATCCGGCACTGGCAGCCATGGTGGCACAGGGTTTTGGCGCCGGGGTAGGCCGTGTAGGTAAATTCATGGAACAGGGTAACTGGTACCGTGGCGGTGCTCAACAAATGTTGTTTACTGCATGGCTCTATGGTACACAGAACGATAAATTCAAACCCACATTCCCCAAAAATATTCAGCAAAAAGATTTACAACGTTTACAACGCTTCTATGATATGGCTACAGAAGCGCCAAGGGTTGATTGGGCCGTAGGACTTCGTCACCTGCCGGTACAGGATATCATTAAAAATGTTAAGGGCTCTGAAGGTGTTTATGAAGATATGATCCGTCGTAAACCCAACGACCCTAAATGGTTTAAGGGTGGACTATACCACGATAACATGCCGTTGAATGTACCTGCCTACTGGTTTGTATCCTGGTACGACGTATCATCGGCTCCCAATATTGCCCTGTTTAACCATGTACGCAATAGCGCAAAAAACAAAGCTATTGCCGATAACCAATACCTGGTTATTGCACCGGTATTACACTGCTCTTACAAACGTGCTACCGAAAATACTATTGTAGGAGAAAGAAGCGTGGGTGATGCACGATTGAATTATGATGAACTTACCTGGGGTTGGTTCGATATGTTGTTGAAAGGAGAGAAAAACGATTTCAAAGAAAAAAATCCAAGGGTACGTTATTATACCATGGGTAGTAACAAATGGCAACAGTCTGAAACATTTCCACCAGCAGGCGCAGAGATGCAATCATTTTATTTAGCCAGTGGCGGTAAAGCAAATACACTTAACGGCGATGGACAGCTTATAAGCGCTGCTCCTAAAGAAGACAAACCCGATGCATTTCAATACGACCCGATGAATCCTGTTCCTTCTTATGGCGGTAATGTATGCTGCACCGGCAACGCAGTTCAAGGCGGATCATTTGATCAGTCGAAGATGGAACTGCGTGATGATATATTGGTTTACACTTCTGATGTGTTGAAAGAAGGTGTGGAGGTAACAGGTTTTATTGAATCTACTTTGTTTGTTTCATCTTCTGGTCCGGATACTGATATTACCTTGAAGTTGATTGATGTGCATCCCGATGGCAAAGCATACAACCTCGATGAAACCATCCAGCGCCTGCGTTACAGAGAAGGGTATGATAAAGAAGTTTTCATGGAAAAAGGCAAAGTATACAAAGTAGACCTCACTCCCATGGTAACCAGCAACTACTTCGCCGCCGGTCACCGCATACGCATAGAAGTTAGCAGCAGCAATTTCCCCCGCTTCGAAAGAAACATGAACACAGGAGGAAATAATTATGATGAAGCAACAGGAGTGAAAGTGGAGAATAAGATTCACCATTCAGAGAAGTATCCTTCGGTGATTAAGTTGCCGATGCAGAAGAAATAAGGAATAGGAAATAGGAAAGGATGGTAGATGTCAGATGGCAGATATCAGATTTTTTTGAATTTTGAATTTTGAATTTTGAATTCAAATGTTGGTTGTAAAACAAAAAAGCTTTCGACATTAAACCATCTACGCAAATAAAACCTATACCAGTCCCTGCGGACGGGCCTCATTGGGGTCGGTGTCGAGCGAAGCGATGACAGATCAGATTATGCGAAGCTAATCTGATCAGAGGCCAATGCAGCCCGGTAGTAGGGACGAGGCCATGCGGCCTGAGTAAAAAGTATATCGAATAAAGCGAGCATATATTTTGTAGAACTACAAGCATAAAAAATAAACCATCTAAGCGAATAAAACTCATACCAGTCCCTGCGGCCTGAGTAAAAAAAGTTTCAATTAAAACGAGCTTATAGTTTGTATAAAAAAACGGGAGTAACCAACTACTCCCGTTTTGTTTTATCAAACAAAATATCATCGATAGATTCTTTATCTTCAAGGTTCAAACCACGCTATATGAAACCGACCATGTTCCGTTCAATTCTATGCATTGTATTATCAACCCTATTAATTACCATCTCTGCATTTTCTGATAAAAATATTGCCGCAGAAAACGACCAGGCCATTATTGGTCGCTGGGATCTTACCGTAAATATGGGCGATCGTATTGCACCATCCTGGTTGGAGGTGAAACTATCGGGGATTCAAACATTGGTAGGGCAATTTGTTGCCGATGGCGGTAGTGCAAGACCTATTGCTCAGGTGAAAGTGAAAGAAGGAAAAATAACTTTTTCTATACCTGCACAGTGGGAGCGTACAGATAAGGAAATGGTATTTGAAGCTACGCTCGAAAACGACCAACTCAAAGGAACTATTTATGCCAGCAATGGTAGAACCTATACATTCACCGGTGAGCGAGCACCTCTGTTAAAAAGAACAGCCCCTGTTAGTTGGGGTAAACCCATTCACCTGCTCAACAAAACCAATTTAGATGGTTGGGTTGCTCAAGGACGCAATAATCAATGGCAAAATATCAATGGCGTGCTTACCAGCCCCAAATCGGGCAGCAACCTGATGACCGTTGAAAAATTCAACGATTTCAAATTACATGTAGAACTACGTTATCCTGCAGGAAGTAATAGCGGCGTGTATTTGCGCGGCAGGTATGAAGTGCAGGTAGAAGATAATGCAGGTAAAGAACCATCATCTACTTATTTCGGCGGTATATATGGTTTTCTTACACCAAACGAAATGGCAGCCAAACCAGCAGGTGAGTGGCAAAGTTTTGATATAACCCTTATAGGAAGAAGGGTAACCGTAGTAGCAAATGGTAAAGCCATTATTGTAGACCAGATTATCCCCGGTATTACAGGAGGAGCAATCGATAGTAAAGAAGGAGAACCGGGTCCAATTTTGTTACAAGGTGATCATGGTCCTGTAGAGTATAGAAATATTATTATTACGCCGGCTAGATAGTCCGCAAGTCCGAGAGTCCGGGGTCCGGAAGATAAGAGGTCTTTATGACTAAATTGATTTCTGTGCACTCAGTGGCAATTAGCCACCAGCGATCCATCTTTCGGACTTTCCGACATCCGGACTTTCGGTCTAAAATAAAACCGTATGCATAAAAAACTCGCTCTCTGGTCCATCACCGTGGGTTTGGGTGGACTTCTATTCGGTCTCGATGTTGCTGTAATCTCCGGAGCGGAACAAGCTATTCAACAGTTATGGAACCTTAGTGATTGGATGCATGGAACGGCCATAGCCATGGCATTGTACGGAACAGTAGTGGGTGCAGCAATGGGTAATATTCCCGCCAATAAAATAGGCAGAAAGAAAACCTTGTTTTGGATTGGTATACTCTTTCTCATTACTTCTATCGGTGCAGCACTATCGATGGATGTATACAGCTTTATGTTTTTTCGTTTTGTGAGTGGGTTGAGTATCGGCGCTTCATCAGTTGTGGCACCAGTGTATATTTCAGAGATCGCCCCACCCAAATACCGTGGCCGCATGGTAATTTCCTTTCAGTTGAATGTGGTAGCTGGTATATTGCTGGCGTATTTATCCAATTATCTTTTACAAGGTACAGGCGGCGCAGAAGACTGGCGATGGATGCTTGGTGTAGTTGCCATTCCTTCTTTGTTGTTTTCTGTGTTGATGCTGTTTACACCAGAATCACCACGTTGGTTGGTATTGTATAAAAACGATGCTACTGCGGCGAAAAAGGTTTTATCCATTACAGGCGAAGCCACCGATGAAATGATTGAAACCATCCGCAAATCGGTATCTGGCGTAAAAGAAAAACTCTTCTCCAAAAAATATGCAAGACCATTAATACTTGCATTTCTCATAGCTTTCTTTAACCAGCTCTCTGGTATCAATGCTATTATCTATTTTGCTCCAAAGGTTTTTGAAATGGCTGGTATTGAAAGAAACGGCGCTTTGCTATCAAGTGTAGGTATTGGAGCTGTTAATTTCATTTTCACCTTAACCGGCTGGTACCTGATTGATCGGTTTGGAAGAAAGGCATTGATGTACCTCGGTTCAATCGGATATATTGTATCCTTATCGCTGATAGCATTTGCATTCAGCAGTGGTAATAGTTCCATGATCGTTTATTATGTATTCCTGTTTATTGCGGCGCATGCTGTAGGACAAGGTGCTGTGATCTGGGTGTTTTTATCTGAACTGTTTCCAAATGCGGTGAGGGCGAGTGGTACTTCTTTCGGGTGTTTAACCCATTGGGTGTTTGCAGCTTTGGTAGCTCAGGTATTTCCCTTTTTCGCTGCCAATGTACCCGGCGCATACATCTTCGGGTTCTTTGCCTTCATGATGGTTTTACAACTGCTGTATGTATGGAAAATGATGCCAGAAACAAAAGGGGTGGCACTGGAAGACATGGAACAGCAGATAGTTTTACATTAATGTTTGAACAAGCTGGTCTTTTTATTGTTTATAGCTAAACAAACCGGCATTATGTTAAACAGACTGGCACAGCTATTATTATTCACGGCGTTTTTATACACCGGCTCTTTCGCGCAAACTACCCAACAGGGGATACTTTCGGGAACTATTACCGATAAAAACTCCCAACGCCCCCTTAATGCAGCAACCGTACAGCTTAGTCCGGCTGGAGTTACCGTTATTTCAGATAGCACCGGTCTTTTTCGCTTTACCAGTTTAACTCCCGGCACTTATAACCTCACCATTAATTGTTTAGGATATAAATCCGTATTGCTCACCAACCTATTGGTCACCAATGGTAATATCAACGTACTCAGCGTTGAAATGGAACCAACCAGTTCTATACTGGCAGATGTAACTGTAACCAGTAGAAGAAATACGGTTCGTGCAGCGAGTATTGAAACACCTCTGAGTGTACAGAGAATGACGATAGAAGAAATTAAAAGAAACCCCGGGGGTAATTTTGATGTAAGCAAAGTAGTACAATCGCTCCCCGGTGTTGGCGGAGGTGTTGGTGGAGGAGGTTTCAGAAATGATATCATCATACGTGGTGGAGCACCTAACGAGAATGTGTATTACCTGGATGGAATAGAGATTCCCCTGATCAACCATTTTGGTACACAGGGAAGCGGCGGTGGGCCGCAGGGTATACTGAACGCCAATTTTATTGAAGAAGTAAAATTGAGTTCAAGTGCATTTGACGCCCGATATGATAATGTGCTGAGTGGAGTTCTGCAATTCAAACAAAAAACAGGCAACAGCACACGTACACAGGGTAATGTTATACTCAGCGCAACTGAACTGGCCTTAACGGCTGATGGACCATTGAGCAGCAAAACCACTTATCTCGCTTCGATCAGAAGAAGCTATTTGCAGTTGTTATTTCAGGCAATTGATCTCCCTATCAGACCTAATTATTGGGATCTTCAATTTAAAACCACTACAAGAATTAATCCGACCACCACACTTAGCTTTCTTGGCTTAGGTGCCATCGATGAATTCAGGTTTGCTGCTCCTAAGAAGGCAACGCCAGAGAAATTGTATGTGATCAACAGCAATCCAATCATCAACCAATGGAATTATACATTCGGTATGAGTTTGAAAAAGCTAACCAATAAGGGATATTGGAATTTGGCATTGAGCAGGAATACGCTTAATAATAATGTAGAGAAATTTGAAGACAATGAAAATCTAACTCCTGCTACACAAACTTTATACACAGATAGCAGGGAAACAGAAAACAAATTACGTTTTGATGTTACAACTAACACGAAGAACTGGAAAATAAGTTATGGCGCTGTGCTGCAGTATGTTGATTTTGTAAATCGTTTTGAAAACCTTTATCGCAAAGAACTACGCGATCAGAATGGTAATATCATTCAGCCTGCAGTAAGGATCAATGCCAATAGTAATATTGATTTTGTACGTTATGGTTTATTTCTCCAGGCAGGAAGAAAATTGGCACAAGACAAACTGGCCTTTAGTGCCGGTATCAGAATGGATGGAAATAGTTTGGGGAATAGTGAATCGAATCCGCTTAAACAAATATCACCACGTATCTCATTTAGTTATGCAATGGCCGATAAGTGGAACCTTAATTTGAGTGTAGGATCATATTATAAACTGCCATCTTATACACAACTTGCATTTGTGCAGGCAGGGGTTAGCAATTCAGGAAATTATATTCATGCCAATCATTATACTGCTGGCATAGAATACCTTCCTTCCACAAGTTTCCGACTAACCCTGGAAGGTTTTTATAAACGATATAACCAATATCCGGTAAGTATAACAGATGGAATAAGTCTGGCAAACAAAGGAACAGAGTTTGGTAGTATAGGTAATGAAGCAGTGAATCAAATGGGTAAGGGAAAAGCGTATGGAATGGAATTGTTTATGCAAAAAAAACTCACCAAACGCTTCTTCGGAATACTTAGTTATACCTTATATAAATCAGCATTTACCAATAGTGCAAATGTTTATTTGCCTGCAGCCTGGGACAATGGCCAACTATTAAGTATTACCATGGGATACAAACTTCCACGTAATTGGGAGCTAGGTTTAAAATTTCGATACCAGGGAGCAGCTCCTTTAACACCATTTGATCTGGCGGCATCTCAACTAAATTATTTAAGTCTGGGTACAGGTGTGTTGGATTATACAAAATTCAATTCTAACAGATTACCTTCCTTCCATGCAAGTGATATCCGTATCGATAAAAAATGGAACTATAAAAAAACCACCCTTAATCTTTTTCTTGATATAACAAATTGGTATGGTGCTAAAGTGAGTGGTGTTCCACAATATACTTTTCAGCGAACTGCAGATAATAAGGCGTTCGTAACCACCAATGGACAACCCATAGCGGCGAATGGGAGCAATGCCATTCCATTAATATTGTCTAACGCAGATGTTCAGGTAACACCTACCTTTGGATTAATCATTGAATTCTAACTCCCGAATCAGAGGTGATGCATTAAACCAAAAAAGGTAATTAGGGTCAAAAAGGTGCATTTATGAAAAACCACCTGCTAATCATATCCTGTGTCCTGGTACTGTATTCTTGTAAGAAATCAGCACCTGTTGATCCTATTAGCTCAACTTCTTCATTGTATTTTCCTCCCAGTACTGGTTCAGAGTGGCAATCGGTAACACCCGCCAGTCTTAAATGGAACGAAACCGGATTGAATGATGTGTATAGTTACCTGCAACAGAAAAACACAAAAGCATTTATCATCTTAAAAAATGGGAAGATAGTTACTGAAAAATATTTTGGCAGTTTTACTGCAGACAGCAATTGGTATTGGGCCTCTGCAGGTAAAACCATGACAGCTTTTTTAACTGGCATTGCACAGGAGCAGGGTAAGCTGAATATTAATAATAAAACATCACAGTATATCGGTACCGGATGGACATCCCTTCCCCTTGAAAAAGAAAACCTTATTACCGTTAAGCACCAGCTAACCATGACATCAGGTTTAGACGATGGTGTTGGAGATGTGGATTGTACATTACCATCCTGCTTGCAATACAAGGCAGATGCTGGTACAAGATGGGCCTACCATAATGCCGCATATACATTACTTGATAAGGTAATTGAATCTGCTACCAACACTAATTTCAACACCTATTTCCAGCAAAAGATCAGGGATAGAATTGGTATGAATGGGTTATGGTTAAGAGTAGGATATAATAATGTGTATTACAGTACGGCAAGAAGCATGGCGCGTTTTGGATTGCTTCTGCTGGCGAAAGGTAAATGGGATGCAATAACGGTATTAGGAGATACAAACTATATTAAAACCCAGACTATGAGCTCTCAGAGTCTGAATCCTTCTTATGGTTACCTTACCTGGCTCAATGGCAAAGGTTATTATATGCTGCCCACTGTTCAGTTTTTGTTTACGGGCAACCTTATGCCAAATGCACCTACAGATTTATACGCCGCTCTTGGTAAAAATGACCAGAAAATTTATGTAGTACCTTCTCAACAACTGGTTGTTATTAGAATGGGTGAATCTGCCGGACAAACACAACTTGCAGTTTCCAGTTTTGACAATGAATTATGGGGTAAACTAAAAATAGCGGGTGTTTTTTAGTGCTTATAAGCAATCCAAATCAGGTCGCCTTTTTGAATACCTGACTTATCGGTATGAATAATCAGCGACTGTTCGCCATTGCTTACAGTAACAGACCAGTAAGCGCCGCAGAATAATACCTGCGTAACCACACAATCAACAGCATTTTCATGTGTATCGGACAATAATAACTGCTCAGGCCTTATAAATCTGTTCACCGTTTTATTGTTCAACTCCCATTTGAGGTGAAAGTTATGGTGATTCATTTTTATTAAGTTATATGGTCCGAATAATCCGGCAACATATTCATTGGCGGGTTGCAGGTAAATTTGTTGTGGTGTATCGTGCTGCATTAATACTCCATCTTTCAATACCATTATTTCATCGGCCCAGCTAAGTGTATCAACCGGATCATGTGAAACCATGATACAAGTAATTTTCAACTGCTCACTTATAGCATGAATAACGGCATTGATGTTTTTTTTCTGTGGAAGGTCGAGGTTAGAGAATGGTTCATCCAGCAATAATAATTGTGGAACACCAACCAGCAATTTGGCCAGTGCCACCCTTTGTCTTTCGCCACCCGATAATTCATCGTTTTTACGATTCATCAGGTGACTTACTTTACATACCTGGTATAATTGAGCGGCCGATTCAGGAGTCAACAGGTTTTTATAACTTAATAATTCGTGTACCTTATAATTATTACGAAGTTCAAAATCCTGCGACAGATAAGCAATGCCATTATGACCAGGCAACAGTGTTACCGGCGGACTCCATACCCTTTCACCATTAAACAATATTTTACCGGAGTCGGGGGCAATATGTCCGCCAATCATTTTCAATAAAGTACTCTTACCCGATCCTGTTTCACCAACGATCGCTAGTTTTTTTCCGGCCACTAACCGAAAACTAACCGGATGTAAAATGAGGTTACCAGATTGGGTCTTTGAAATACCCTCAACAACTAATAATGGTGAATGCTCCATGAACGCCGTGAAAGTAAATAAACTTTGGGAACAGAGGAAGAAAGAAACAGATGAACAGAAGAATTTCGAATATCCAACTTCGAAGTTGAAAATTTCTCTGTTCTGCTGTTGGATATTACAACGCGTGTGTGGCTCTTTGCAGGCGATCATTGATAGATCTGCCAAGTCCTTTATCAGGAAAACGTTCGGCTATGATGAGGTCTAAATTCTGTTGATCGAGCCTGTGCATGGCTGCATATAGGTTTGAGGCGGCTTCTTCTAATGAACTTTTATGCGAGAGAATTTCTTTGGTGTTTGCCTGTAAATCAGATGAACTATCAGAAAATAAAAGTAGCCCGATTTTTTTAGAAGGGTAGTTGTTCAAAGTTTCTTTTACATCCTCAGTAAGAATAGTTTTTGTTTTTGGGGCATAATGCCTGAGTAACATACCTGGTGCATCTGGTGTTTGTTCATCTTTAATCCATTCCTGTAATGGACCTGTGATTGGCATAATATCTTCAATGGCCAGAGATCCGTAGCGATAAATAACAGCGCCATCTGTATTGAATCCGATAATGGTAGATTCGATACCGCTTGTACAAGGTCCGCCATCGAGTATATAAGGAAAATCGTTTTTAAAATATCCTGCTACATGATCTGCAGTAGTGGGGCTGATGCTGCCAAAAGGATTAGCACTGGGGGCAGCAAGGGGAAAAGATAAATGATTTAATAAAGACAATGTAACCGAGTGATTGGGAACACGAACAGCTACGGTGGACTTACCCGCAGTAATCAGGTCGGGCACCGAATTTTTTTTCGGTAACAAAAGAGTTAGCGGTCCCGGCCAGAAATGATCGGCCAGTTTTTTGGCCATCACAGGAATTTCTGCTGCCACTTCATCCAATGCCTGTACACCTGGCAGATGAACAATCAGAGGATTGAATAAAGGTCTTTGCTTTATACGGAAAATGCTGTGAATAGCTTTATCACTATAAATATTACCTGCCAGTCCATACACTGTTTCGGTGGGTATAGCAGCTACTTCTTCTTTCTCTAAGCTTTCTGCTACCAGGTTAATATTTTGTGTAATTATCGGCATTTGTGTTGCGGCTACAAGCTTCAGGCCGCAAGCTACAAGCTTTTTTTTATGTATGATGCTTTACCTGAATACGGCTCTGCAAAAGCCTGATAAAAATCATATATGCCTGTGATTTCAGTCACGGGAATGGTGCATACAGGGTATTACTTTAGCAAAAACCCTTAGTCATGACACAACATTTTTCGATTCTTATTGTAGGTGGAGGAAACGCTGGTATTTCTGTTGCAGCCCAACTGTTATTAAAAGATGCTAAACTAAATATTGGCATTATAGAGCCATCAGTTAAACATTATTATCAGCCTGCCTGGACACTTGTAGGTGGTGGAGTGTATGATATTAAGAAAACTGTTCGTCCTGAAAAATCGGTTATACCTGAGGGTGCTGTTTGGGTACAGGACAGGGTAACCATGTTGAAACCGGCAGAAAATAAACTTCATTGTGAAACTGGTAATGAATACAGCTACGACTACCTGGTACTCGCTCCGGGTATACAGTTAAACTGGTCTGCTGTTCAGGGGTTAAAAGAAACGCTGGGTAAAAATGGTGTGTGCAGTAACTATGCTTTTGATCAAGCCCCATACACTTACGAAGCATTGCAACAGGTTGAGCCCGGTAATACTGTTTTATTTACCAGTCCGGCTACACCAGTAAAATGTGGGGGTGCTCCACAGAAAATTATGTACCTGGCAGCAGACCTGTTCCGAAAACGAGGTATATTAAAACAGGTACAGGTTGAATTTGTATCGGGTGGGGGTGTAATTTTTGGCGTAGAGAAATATGCAAAAGCATTGATGAAGCTTATAAGGGGTTATAACATAAAGCTAAACTTCAAACATGACCTCATAGCGATTGACGGTGAAAAAAAGCTGGCTACCTTTAAACTAATGGAGGGACTGGGCGGACAAACCATCACCAAGAAATTTGATGTGATTCATGTAACACCACCACAGTCTGCACCTGATTTTATTCGAAACAGTGCTGTTGCGAATGCTGGGGGATGGATAGATGTAGACGCATATTCGTTACAGCATAATAAGTTTCCAAATGTATTTGGTATTGGTGATGCCATAGGCACAAGCAATGCCAAAACCGGTGCTGCTGTAAGGAAGCAAGCGCCAGTGCTTGTTGTAAATCTTTTGAACCTCCTGAACAAACAACCCATGCTGGCAAAGTATAATGGCTATGGTAGTTGTCCGCTTATTGCAGGTTATGGAAAACTGATTCTTGCAGAATTCGGTTACGACAATAAAATAATGGAAACATTCCCCTTCGACCAGTCAAAACCAAGATGGAGCATGTGGATACTCAAAAAATACATTCTACCGTGGATGTATTGGCATAAGATACTTAAAGGGAAAGCTTAGGGAACAGAGAAATATGAAATAAGAAATAAGGAATGAGAAAGTGAATGCTCACTTTGGATATTCCGATGTTTCTCTGTTCCCTTGTTTTACAGATGTAACACGCTGTTATTTGAGCCGTATACGTTTTCTACCTCGCCGTCGGCTTCGGGTTCGTTGATCCATTCGGTTTCATTGAGTAGATAGCGGAACTCGTGTTGTGTTGATTTCGGTAATTGTATTTCTGCGGTGAAGCTGCCGTCTTTTTTCTTTTTCATCGGAACGGGATTGTTCCAGTCGCCATTAAGTCCGAGGATAGAAGCCGTTTCTTTATCCTGTATATCCAGGTTGAATTTTACTTTGCAGTAGTCTTTTGTTTTGTAGATGGTTTTTTGAATCATTGTTGGTTGGTTTGCTTGCCCTTAATACCAAATGATGGTAAAAGTAACCCATGGGAGAGAAGCTTCAAGCCGCAAGCTGCAAGCCGCAAGCTGCAAGCTGCAAGTCATTGCTGTCCGGGGGAAATTGGCTTCAAGCTGCAGGCCGCAGGCTACAAGGTTTGAATTGTGCTTAATATAGACTTGCAGCTTGCAGCTTGCGGCTTGAAGCCTAAAACACGCAGCTTGCTTCACCCTGCCAGATACAAACCTTTCTCACAGGCGTATGCAACAAGTCCGGCGATGCTTTTTACTTTCATTTTATGCATGATGCGGGTTCGGTGGCCTTCAACGGTGCGTTGACTTATATGGAGGAGGCGGGCAACATCTTTGCTGGTAGAGCCTTCGCAGATAAGGGTGATGATGTCTTTTTCTCTTTCTGTAAAAACGACCAGGTGTTCGCGAAAGTCGGAATTGTATTTGGTAATCAGGTCATTCACCTGTTTACTGCTTTCAGGGCAGAAATAAGGGCGGTAATCATATACGGCTTCTATGGCTTCCAGTATTTCTTTCTTGCCAACGCTTTTGGTAAGGTAGCCGATGGCGCCGGCTTCCAGCATTTCCATGATATGGGTTTCATGGCTGAATACAGAAAGCGCAATGATGCGCTTGGTAATTTTCCTTTTGCAGATTTCCTTAACAGCCATAACCCCATCCATAATGGGCATGCATACATCTACAATAATTATATCAGGTTTAAGTTTGGTTGCGATGGTAACCAGCTCCGATCCATTGCATGCTTCACCAACAATATTAAGTGAACGAACTTCATCCAGGATCTTTCTTAATCCCTTTCGGAAAATAAGGTGATCATCGGCAATCACCACTTTAATTTTGTTGCGTTCCATAAGGCTGCATTAAGACAATGTGAAATAAATGCAGCTAATGCACCCAACTAATGTGGTAATTACTCTAAATATGGTGGTATCTACTCTTTTTTAGCAGGAAATAATGCCAGGTATCCGCTTATTTTGGAAGCTTAAATTTATGTAATAGTTCTTCAGGATTAAGTTCAAGTCCACGGGCAATACTGCATAAAGTAGTGAAGGCAATATTTACTTTTCCTTTCTCAATGCGCTGTAAATGACTGTATTCCATGTCGCATGCCAGGGCAAGCTGATGAATACTCAGCCCTTTTTCCTTCCTTATTTGTGTAAGGTGTTTACCAAAAGATACCAATAATATATCCCTGTCCATGCGCGAACAAGGTCAATTGAATTGAGAATTTATCTGGCGTATGATCGTATGCCGGTGTTAAATTTCTTTGTAACTTTATAGTAGAATTTCTATTATAACTATGTCTACGATACATATACCTGTAAAATCGACCCGAATTTCTAAAAAAGTATGGCATAAAATGTTGTACTCAATTGCCAGAGATATAGCCATTAATCAAAAAGCAAAGCTTTCTAAGACTACACCCTCTAAAAACAGCGACAAGCGTATTTAGTTTAACAAGCTATTCCAAAAACGGGTTAACTTATTCACCATAGCTTATCATACCCGCTCAACTGATTAACTTGCGCCCATGCAAGATTACCTGAATGGACTGAACGAACCCCAGCGAGAAGCGGTAACCCATATTAAAGGGCCACTTATGATTGTGGCAGGAGCTGGTAGCGGGAAAACAAAAGTGCTTACTACACGTATTGCCCACCTGATGAACCAGGGAGTGGATGCTTTCAATATTCTCGCCCTCACCTTTACCAATAAGGCCGCTGCGGAAATGAAAGAGCGTATTGAACGTATACTCGGAAATGCAGAAGCCAGGAATTTATATATCGGAACATTCCATAGCGTATTTGCACGCATCCTTAGGGCCGAAGCACACAGAATAGGATATCCCAACAGCTTTACCATCTATGATACCGACGATAGCCGCTCGGTGATAAAAACTGTTGTTAATGAACTAAATCTCGACGACAAACATTATAAACCCAATGTGGTAGGTAACCGCATTTCATCCGCTAAAAACGCATTGGTTGGTCCTGCAGAATATGCCACCGATTATTATATTCAACAGGAAGACATGCGGGCTAATCGTCCGGCAATAGCACAGATATACGCCGCTTATGCCAACCGCTGTTTTAAAAATGGCGCAATGGACTTTGATGACCTGCTCCTTAAGATGTATGAATTGCTGAAAAACTTCCCGGAAGTATTACATAAATACCAGCACAAATTTAAATACATATTAATCGATGAGTACCAGGATACAAACCCGGTGCAGTACCAGATTACCAAACTGCTGGCAGCAGTTCATGAAAATATTTGTGTGGTGGGCGATGATGCCCAAAGCATTTACAGCTTCAGGGGAGCTACTATCGAAAATATCTTACAGTTCCAGAAAGATTATGACGATGTAAAAGTGGTTAAGCTCGAACAAAATTATCGTAGCAGTCAGAATATCATACATGTAGCCAACGAAGTCATCAAAAATAATAAGGGACAAATACCTAAAAATCTTTGGACCGAAAATAAAGAGGGAGACAAAATTGTATTGGTGCGTACCATGACAGATAACGACGAAGGTCGTTTTGTGGCAGACTGTATACAGGAACAAAAGTTACGTTACCATTTTTACAATAAAGATTTCGCCATTTTATATCGCACCAACGCGCAAAGCCGTTCTTTTGAAGAAAGCCTTCGCCGAATGGGTATTCCCTATCGCATTTACGGAGGTGTAAGTTTCTACCAGCGAAAGGAAGTAAAAGATTTCATTGCATACCTGCGCGTAATTGCCAATACAAGAGATGAAGAAGCACTAAAGCGTATCATCAACTATCCTGTTCGTGGCATCGGGAAAACAACGATTGAAAAATGCGTGATAGCTGCCAATGAACAGAATATCTCCATGTATGAAGTGGTGTCAAGAGCCGGTGAATTTGGTTTTAAAGCAGGCACACTTGAAGCACTGCAGAATTTCACCACCATGATTCGCTATTTCCAAAGTATGCTAACCAGTACAAATGCTTATGAAGTGGCTGTACAGGTAGGGAAACATACAAACCTGGTAAAGGAACTCTTTAACGATAAAACAACCGAAGGATTAGCACGCTACGAAAACATCCAGGAATTACTGAACTCCATTAAAGAATGGACCGAAAGTCCGAGTAATGAAGATGGTGAATTGGGCGATAAATCACTGGGCTCATACCTGCAACAAATTACCCTGCTTACGGATGCAGATGACGACAAAGGTGAACAGGATGCGGTAAAAATGATGACGATACATGCTGCTAAAGGACTAGAATTTGAATGTGTGTATGTAGGTGGGGTGGAGGAAACATTATTTCCCAGTGGTATGTCGATCAATACACGCGAAGAACTGGAAGAAGAACGAAGATTATTTTATGTAGCTGTTACCCGGGCCAAACAAAAACTTTGGCTCACATATGCCAATGCACGGTATCGTTTTGGCCAGTTGGTACAGAATGAACCAAGCAGGTTTATTGAAGAAATGCCCGAACAATATATCGACAAAACCTATGCAGGCGGAGGTGCAAGAAACAATGCGGGCAGCGATATGGGCAGTGCATTTGAAAGGATGCAACGTGGCTTTGGTTACGGAAACGGAAATGCTGCAGCGGCAGAGAGAAAATATGGTCCACCACCAAGTCGTAAACCATCATCAAAACCAGAATACCTTCCCATACAGCCGGTAACACCTAAAGTAGTGGCACATGTACCATCGGCTGATTTTGTGGCAAGCGATACCTCACAATTACAGGCCGGACAAAAAGTGGAACACCAGAAATTTGGCTTTGGAACCGTATCAAGTGTGGAAGGCTCGGCACACAACCCCGTGGCTACTATTCAGTTTGAAAAAAACGGTGAGAAGAAGATTATGTTGAATTATGCGAAGCTGCGAATTGTGTGAGAACAGAGAAATAAGGAACATGAAATAAGAAATCTGAAAGTAATTTGCCGTTCACTTTCTGATTTCTCTGTTCCTTATTTCTTATTCCTCTGTTTATTGCTCTTCTGTTTCTCTTCCTGCTATCTTTGTCATTACATAAATATTGCTGTTGAACACGATCCTTATTATTGACGACGAAGAAAAACTGCGGACATTATTGTCCAGGATCATTTCATTGGAAGGGTTTGAAGTGGTGCAGGCAGGTAATGCAAAACTGGCACTCAAAAAACTGGAACAGCAGGAAATTGATGTGGTACTTTGCGATGTTAAGCTGCCTGATGCCAATGGTGTGGAACTTTCAGCACAGATAAGAACAAAGTATCCACTAATAGAAGTGATTCTTTTAACCGCTTTTGGCAATATTGCCGATAGTGTACAGGCCATTAAGAATGGCGCTTTCGATTATATCACCAAAGGTGATGATAACGATCGAATAATTCCGCTTTTATATAAAGCCATGGAGAAAGCGGCTTTATCAAAGCGTCTGGTACAACTTGAGAAAAGATTGGGTAATAAATATTCTTTTAACAGTATTATCGGTAAATCAAAAATAATAAAGCTGGCAATTGATGCAGCGGAAAGGGTTTCTGTAACCGATGCCACTGTACTATTAAACGGTGAAACCGGTACAGGTAAGGAGGTTTTTGCACAGGCCATTCACAATAACAGCAACAGAAGCAAACAACCATTCATTGCGTTGAATTGTGCCACTTTCAGTAAAGAGCTATTGGAAAATGAATTATTTGGTCATAAAGCAGGAGCTTTTACTGGTGCAATAAAAGATACCAAAGGTATTTTGGAAGAAGCCAATGGCGGAACCGTTTTTCTTGATGAGATTGGAGAAATGCCCATCGATTTACAAGCCAAACTATTACGTGTACTGGAAACGGGCCAGTTTTTAAAAGTAGGCGACAGTAAAGCCACACAGGTTAACCTACGAATTATTGCGGCGACCAACCGAAACCTGCAGGAAGAAATTAAAGAGGGACATTTTCGTGAAGACCTATTTTATCGCTTATCTGTTTTTCAAATATACTTACCATCATTACGTGAGCGTATAACAGATATAGAAGAGCTTGCACTTTATTTTGTAACTCGTTTTGCCGATAAACTCAATAAAAAGCAGATGCAAATATCAAAAGAGTATTTATCGGCATTAGAAGCTCATCCATGGAAAGGGAATATCAGAGAACTGAAAAATGTGATTGAAAGAAGCATGATCCTTACCAATGCCCAGCAGCTAACACCAGACAGCCTTCCGGCCGATTTTCAGCAGGGCGTTACAGACCATAACCCGCTTTCCGCTTTTGATCTGGCGACTGCCGAAAAAATACATATACAGAAAGTTTTACGTTATACAAAGGGCAATAAAACAGAAGCAGCCAGACTCCTGAATATTGCACTCACTACATTATACCGTAAGCTGGATGAATATAAGATTGGTTAATCCCTTTCAAAACGATAGTCTTAACCCTTTCAAAATGAAAGGGTTTTTTATTGTCATCACCTCTTCCTAAATCCTGAAACCCTTACTGTTATTGCATTATATCCATTCCTGCCCATTCAGGCATTTGAATTGCCTCATTCTGGCATCAACAATAGATGCAACATGAAACCCAAGATCATATTACAGTTCTGGCACCTGGTAGCGGGCTTTTATTCCATTATTGTTATTGCCGGACTCATTTATAGAACTTTTAAAAACTAATCTATGCTTACAGCCATTCTTACAGTGGCAGGCCTTGCCTGTTTTCTGCTCCTCTTCAGATCAATTAATTACTTCGAAAAATTTTAAGCTATGCTGTATTTATTCATCATTGCCATTGCTGTATTCTGTTATATGTGTTATGTGCTGGTAAAACCAGAAAAATTCTAACACACTCCTGAACTAGAGGTAGTGATTTGTTTCAAAAATTAATCGTCCATTATGTATTCAGAAATTACAGGCATCGTTATCATGTTCGGTGCAAGTTTATTGTTTGCTGTTCCATTGGGTAAATACATAGCCAATGTGTTTGCAGGAAACCGCACCATACTCGACAGGGTGATGGGGCCGGTTGAAAAATTATTTTTCCGGATAAGCGGCATCAATGCTTCACAGGAAATGAACTGGAAACAGCACATGAGTGCTATGTTGTTCATTAACCTGGTCTGGTTTTTACTGGGCATGTTTGTATTGATGAACCAGCATTGGTTGCCACTCAATCCGGATGCAAACCCCGATATGAGTGCCGACCTGGCCTTCAACACTACTATTTCATTCGTAGTGAATTGTAATCTTCAACACTATTCAGGTGAAACCGGATTGAGTTATCTGGGACAGTTATACCTGATGTTTTTACAGTTTGTAAGTGCCGCAACAGGTATAGCAGTCGCGGTAATATTATTCAAAGCATTTAGAGAAAAAGCCACCAATCAGTTGGGTAACTTCTATCTGTATTTTGTAAAATCCATTACCCGGGTTTTATTGCCACTCTCTATTATAGTAGCGATACTGTTTTTGCTGAATGGAATGCCCATGGGTTTTGAAGGGAAAGATAGTTATACCAGTTTACAAGGCGATACTGTTCAGGTATCAAGGGGTCCTGTGGCAGCATTTGTTCCAATAAAACATTTGGGTACCAACGGAGGAGGATTTTTTGGAGCCAATAGTTCACATCCACTAGAAAATCCATCCTACTTCACCAATATCATTCAAATGATCGCACAGTTGATCATTCCATTTTCTATGATTTTCGCCTTTGGTTATTACATCAAAAGAAAAAAACTGGCATGGATGATTTTTGGTGTGATGACAGTGGGTTTTCTCCTGTTAGCTATTCCTAATATTATCCAGGAAATAAATGGCAATCCGGCCATCGCTAAAATGGGCATCAATAACAGTTCTGGTGCTATGGAAGGAAAAGAAGTTCGTTTTGGTGCAGCGGCTTCGGGATTCTGGAGTATTGTAACTACCGTTATATCTACTGGTTCTGTAAATGCCATGCACGACAGTACTATGCCTCTCAGCGGTATGAACGAAATGCTGGCCATGATGGTGAATAGTTTTTATGGAGGCTGTGGAGTAGGACTGCTTAACTTTTTCATTTTTATTATTCTCGCTGTATTTATCAGTGGTTTAATGGTAGGTCGCACACCGGAATTCATGGGAAAGAAAATTGAGGCAAGAGAAATAAAAATTGCGATGATTATTGCGCTGCTGCATCCATTTCTAATACTTGCGGGTACGGCATTATCAAGTTATATGCTGGTCCACAATCCTGAAGCCTATGGGGGCTGGCTAAACAATCCGGGTTATCATGGCTTCAGTGAAATGTTGTATGAGTTTACATCTGCATCAGCCAACAATGGAAGTGGTTTTGAAGGATTGGGCGATAATAATTTATGGTGGAACATCAGCACAGGTATTGTACTGATACTTGGTCGCTTCTTACCCATTATTGGTCCTGTTGCCATTGCCGGATTACTGGCATCAAAAAAACATATTCCCGAAAGTGCCGGTACACTCAAGACAGATACATTCACATTCGGTATCATGATTTTTGCGGTAATACTTATTGTAACTGCACTCTCCTTCTTCCCATCACTGGCACTCGGTCCGATAGCTGAATTTTTTTCCATGATTTAAAACACGTAAGATGAAAAAAACAAATTCCAATACATTATTTCAAAAACAACTGGTAGCAGAAGCCTTAAAAGCGTCTTTTGTAAAACTCAGTCCGGCAAAAATGTTTCACAACCCGGTAATGTTTATGGTTTGGATAGGTACATTGGTAATGGCGGGCGTAAGTATATGGGTAGCTGCGGGCGAACAAAGTCAGGGAGGTCTTGTGTACAATATTATTGTAACGGCTATTCTTTTTATCACCCTCCTCTTCGCCAACTTTGCCGAAGCTATTGCGGAAGCAAGGGGAAAAGCGCAGGCCAACAGCTTACGTAAAACAAGAGAAGAAACACCGGCTAAACTCATACAACCTGTTGGTGAAATGTTTGTGGGCGAAATAAAAATCGTTTCCTCCGCTCAATTACAAAAAGGGAATCTGTTTGTGTGTGAAGCAGGAGATATTATTCCATCTGATGGCGAAATAGTGGAAGGATTAGCCACCATAGATGAAAGTGCTATTACCGGCGAAAGCGCACCTGTAATACGTGAAGCAGGTGGCGATAAAAGTAGTGTAACAGGTGGAACAAAAGTATTGAGCGATCGAATCGTTGTAAAAGTAACTACCGAACAAGGGGAAAGTTTTCTTGATAAAATGATTGCACTCGTAGAAGGTGCATCCAGACAAAAAACACCCAATGAAATAGCACTCACTATTTTGCTGGCAGGATTTACACTGGTATTTATTATTGTAACCGTAACATTGAAACCCTTTGCCGACTACGCACAAGCGCCTATAACTATAGCAGCATTTATCTCTTTGTTTGTTTGCTTAATTCCTACCACTATTGGTGGATTGCTTTCAGCCATTGGTATTGCGGGTATGGACAGGGCATTAAGAGCTAACGTAATTACCAAGAGTGGTAAAGCGGTGGAAACAGCCGGTGATATAGATGTGTTACTGCTCGATAAAACAGGAACCATCACCATCGGAAACAGAAAAGCCACGCATTTTTATCCGATAGAAGGTGTTGATGAAAAAAGATTTATGAAAGCAGTGGTACTCAGTTCAATGGCTGATTATACACCCGAAGGAAAATCCATCATTGAACTGGCAGGCATACAGCCCTCATCTTATTCGATAATACAACCACGTTTTATCAAATTCACAGCAGAAACCAGGAGTTCGGGTATTGATTTTGAAGAAACACGAATTCGCAAAGGAGCCGCAGATGCCATTCGTACACTCTGTGAGAAAAGAGGAAATGTTTTTCCGGATATCATTGACCAGCGTATCAGGCAGATATCCGGAAATGGTGGAACGCCATTGGTAGTTGCAGAAAATGAACAGGTACTTGGTGTAATTGAATTACAGGATATTATTAAGCCCGGTATACAGGAACGTTTTGAACGCCTGCGTAAAATGGGTATTAAAACGGTAATGGTAACAGGCGATAATCCTTTAACAGCAAAATATATTGCAGAAAAAGCAGGAGTAGATGATTTTATCGCGGAAGCCAAGCCGGAAGATAAAATGAACTATATCCGTAGGGAACAATCGGAAGGAAGATTGGTGGCAATGATGGGCGACGGTACCAATGATGCACCCGCTCTGGCACAAGCCGATGTAGGAGTGGCCATGAACAGTGGAACACAGGCCGCCAAAGAAGCAGGTAATATGGTTGATCTCGACAATGACCCTACCAAACTGATTGAAATTGTAGAGATCGGAAAACAATTGCTCATGACAAGAGGAACACTCACCACATTCAGTATTGCCAACGATGTGGCGAAATATTTTGCCATTGTACCCGCCTTATTTGTAGGTGCTATTCCGGCATTGCAGGCGCTTAACATTATGAAACTCACCAGCCCGGAAACAGCTATACTCTCCGCAGTTATTTTCAATGCCATCATTATTCCGTTACTCATTCCGCTGGCATTAAAAGGAGTAGCCTATAAACCCATTGGAGCCAGTGCATTGCTTAGGCGTAACCTTTTTATCTATGGATTGGGAGGTATCATCGTTCCCTTCATAGGTATTAAACTAATTGACATCGTCGTATCCTTATTCTATTAATCACTCTCTGCGTAAACTCCGCACCCCCCTTTCTCTGCGGTGAATTTTCACCGCAGAGAACAAGAGAAAACAGAGGTTACGCAGAGGAAAAATTATTTATGAAAACACATTTTTTTCCAGCCATCAAATTAACCATTGTATTACTGGTTGTATTATCAGGTATCTATCCACTTACAATATGGGGCGTTGCTAAACTCACACCACAGAAAGGAAAGGGTGAATTGATTGAAGCCAACGGTAAAAAATATTACTGCAATATCGGGCAGTCATTTACAGATGATAAGTATTTCAATAGCCGACCATCGGCAGTAAATTATAATGCAGCAGGTTCTGCAGGCAGTAATAAAGGTCCATCCAATCCTGATTACCTCGCAACGGTTGAGGCAAGGGTTGATAGTTTTCTGGTGCATAATCCCGGTATCGATAAAAAAGATATCCCGGTTGATTTGGTTACAGCCAGCGGTAGCGGACTTGATCCGCATATTTCAGTGGCGGCGGCCGAGGTACAGATAAAGCGAATTTCAAATATCCGCAACATACCAGAGGCCAATCTGCGTGAATTGATACGTACTTACACAGAGCAACCGGCAGTGGGCCCCAAAACAATTAACGTTTTACAATTAAATATTGCATTAGATCAATTAAATTAACAACAAGATGAAAAGGGAGTTTTTGACGATTATAGGTTTTTGTGCATTGTTATCAGCAAAGGCGCAGGAAAAAAACGAAACCAGTCCACTTAGTTTTAGTGGTTACCTCGAAACGTATTACAGCTATGATTTCGGGAAACCAGCTATGCAAAACAGGCCCTCTTTTGTGTATTCGCATAACAGACACAACGAGTTCAACCTCAACCTTGGTATGGTAAAAGCTGCTTATCAGCAAAATGGTGTGAGGGCCAACCTCGCCCTTGCTGCGGGAACATATATGAACGCCAACCTCGCTGCAGAACCCGGGGTATTGAAAAATATTTTTGAAGCAAATGCAGGTGTTAAAATATCGAAGACATCCAATCTCTGGATCGATGCAGGCATTTTTGCTTCACATATTGGTTTTGAAAGTGTTATAGGTAAAGATTGCTGGGCACTCACCAGAGGAATACTGGCAGATAACTCTCCTTATTATGAATCTGGCGTAAAACTCACTTATACATCACCCAACGAAAAATGGACCATGGGTGGATTGTTGCTCAATGGCTGGCAGCGTATTCAGCGAGTGCCGGGTAATAGTACCATTGGAATTGGTCACCAGTTAACCTATAAACCCAATGCAAAAATCACGTTGAACAGCAGCTCATTTATTGGTAACGATAAACCAGATAGCGTTAAGCAGATGCGCTATTTCCATAATTTATATGGCATATTTCAGTTGTCTGATGCTTTAGCCATCACTACTGGATTTGATATTGGTTTTGAACAAAAACAAAAAGGAAGCAGCAAATACAATACCTGGTATACACCTATCGTAATGACAAAAATAAATGCAGATGCAAAGAACAGTTTTACAGCCAGGCTCGAATATTATAATGATGCTAATGGAGTAATCATTGCCACTGCTACACCCAATGGTTTTAAAACATGGGGGTATTCTTTGAATTATGATCATGCTATCAGCAACCAGGCCATTTGGCGCATAGAAGCAAGAGGATTTTCATCGAAAGACAGGGTTTTTGAGAAGAACGGCAATATCGCAAACAATAATTTCTTTATTTCCACTGCACTAGCCATTTCATTCTAATGCCAGATAAAGACCAGACAGTACAGCATTTCCTGAACCTGATTAAAAAATCGAAAAGGGGGAAGTTTAAAATCTACATAGGTATGAGTGCCGGTGTAGGTAAAACGTATCGCATGTTACAGGAAGCGCATGCATTATTAAGAAATGGCATCGATGTTAAGATCGGATATATTGAAACCCACAACAGGAAAGAAACGCATGAACTGTTGCATGGTTTGCCAGTAATACCCCGACGTAAACTTTTTTATAAGGGGAAGGAACTGGAGGAATTAGATGTTCAGGCCGTAATTAACTTACGGCCTGAAGTGGTTATTGTAGATGAACTCGCACATACCAATATTGAGGGAAGTAAAAATGAAAAACGATGGCAGGATGTACTCGAAATAATTGATGCGGGCATCAATGTCATCAGTGCGGTAAACATTCAGCATATTGAAAGCCTTAATGAAGAAGTAAAACAGATAACAGGTGTAGAGGTAAAAGAAAGGGTACCGGATAGTGTGCTGGCACAGGCCGATGAAGTGGTGAATATAGACCTAACTGCCGATGAACTGGTGACCCGTTTAAAGGAAGGGAAGATTTATGAACAGGAAAAAATTGAAACAGCACTTAGTAATTTCTTTAAGAGTGAACATATTCTTCAACTGCGCGAACTGGCACTGAAAGAAGTGGCATCGCAGGTAGAGCGAAAAGTGGAGACAGAAATTACGAAAGCGAATGCTATTAAACACGAAAAATTTCTGGCTTGTATCAGCTCCAATGACAAAACAGCCAAAACAGTGATTCGTAAAACGGCGCGATTGGCCAATTACTATAACAGCAAATGGTATGTACTGTATGTACAAACACCCGATGAAGCCACCGATAAAATTGCGCTGGATAAGCAAAGACACCTGATCAACAATTTTAAACTAGCCACAGAACTGGGAGCCGAAATCATCAAAGCGGAAAGCCCTAATATTGCCAAAGCTATTATGGAACAGTGCGACGAAAGACAGATTACCACCATTTGTATAGGCAAACCACACTTAAGCCTGTTTCGCCTTATACTGGCTACCAATGTATTTAATGAGTTGCTGAAAAAATTGTCGAGTAGCGATATTGACCTTGTAATTTTAAGCTGATGAAAATTAAACAGAAACTGCAATTAGGTATGGGGCTGCTCTTTGCCATGATATTATTATTGGCATCAATCAGTGTGTTTTACATCAACAGGCTGAGTAATGACACCAAAAATATATTGGTGGCCAATTATAATACGCTTGATTATTCGCGAAAAATGCAGATGGCGCTGGATAATAATATCCAGTTACCTGAAAACCAGCTACTCTTTTCTGAAAACCTGGCATTACAGCAGAAAAATATTACCGAAGCAGGAGAGGCTGAACTAACCAGCAGACTGGCAACACATTTTAGTTTGTTACAACAGAATTTAAGTGATTCGCAACTGGTAAAAAATATCCGCAGAGATATTTCCAATATCATGCTGCTGAATATGCAGGCTATACAGCGCAAGAATAAAGTGGCAGAAACTACATCAGATAATTCTATTTTCTGGATCAGTATTATAGGAACCATTTGTTTTATCATCGCTTTTACCCTGCTGTTTAACCTGCCTGGGAATATTGCCAATCCCATAAAAGAGTTAACAGACAGTATTAAGGAAATTGCAGAAAGAAATTATTCGCGGAGACTACATTTTAATAAAAAAGATGAGTTTGGGGAACTTGCGGCATCTTTTAATACTATGGCAGAAAAACTGGAAGAATACCAGGCCAGCAGCGTTCAGAAATTACTGATGGAGAAGAAAAGAATTGAAACACTGATTAATAACATGAACGATCCTGTTATTGGACTGGATGAAAATAAAAGGATATTGTTCATGAACAATATGGCCCTAAAAATTTCGGGGCTTAAAACAGAACAAGTTACAGGGAAAACCGCTGAAGAACTGGCGCTTAACAACGACCTGATACGCTCGCTGGTACAGGACCTGTACAATAATGGTTCACCATCAACAACTGCAAAGTTGCCGGTAAAAATATATGCCGATAATAAAGAGAGTTATTTTGAAAAGGAAATTATTCCTATCAAGATTATTCCAACAGGCGAACAAATAGAAAAACTGATTGGCAATGTAATACTGCTACAAAATATTACGCCTTATAAAGAACTGGATTTTGCCAAAACCAATTTTATTGCTACGGTATCTCATGAACTCAAAACACCTATTTCATCTATCCGCATGAGTCTCGACCTGCTTGAAAACAAACAGCTAGGCGAACTAAACAGTGAGCAGAAAAATATGGTAGAAAGTATTAAAGAAGATACTGCAAGGCTGTTGAAAATAACGGGCGAACTGCTGAATATGACGCAGGTGGAAACAGGTTCCATTCAAATGACGGTACAACCCGCATCTGTGCAGGAAATTATGGAATACGCAATCAACACCAATAAGGTAGCGGCAGAGGATAAAAAAATCAGCCTTTCAATAGAAGTGCCAGAAAATATTTCATTGGTGCTGGCCGATAAAGACAAAACAGCGTGGGTACTCAATAACCTTGTGTCAAATGCCATCCGTTATAGTTATGAAAATGCCACGGTGTATATAACTGCAAAAGAAGAAAAGGATCAGATTCGTTTTAGTGTAACCGATACCGGGCAGGGTATTGAACCACGTTATATCGATCGTGTTTTCGATCGCTATTTCCGTATTCCCGGAACCAAAAAAGAAGGTACGGGTCTCGGACTCAGTATCAGCAAAGAATTTATTGAAGCCCAGGGCGGCAGAATGGAGCTGGTTTCGGAATATGGTAAGGGAAGTGAGTTTGCTTTTTATCTGGAGAAAGGGGGATGAACAGAAGAACAGAGAAATATCCAATATCCAACTTCGAAATTGGATATTGGATATTTCTCTGTTCTTCTGTTTTCTTAACTTCACCCTATGACCGGCGCCAAATACCTCAAATACCTGAACCCGCTTACGCTATTTGATACAAAGCGGACGCGTGATATCTTTCATGTAAACCCTACTGTAATACCCGAGCGTATTGAGGCAAGTGAAATCAAGGTTAAGGTATACGATTATTCAGCAACGACTTTTTCAGAAACTACCTTAACAGACGTTAAAGAATGTTTTAATTATCGTGATAATGTTCATACAACCTGGATTAATGTAGACGGCATACGTAAAGCAGATGTTGAAGCTACCTGTAACCATTTTGGTATCCACTCACTTATAGTAGAAGACATTATGAGTGTTAGCCAACGTCCGAAAATGGATGAGATGGAGAATGTTTTATTCTGTTTGCTCAATATGTTATACTTCAATGAACAAACAGGAGCGGTAGAAACTGAGCAGATAAGTATTGTTTTAGGAAAAGGCTTTGTACTATCGTTTCAGGAAGATGCAGGAAGAGATGTATTTAATCCGATACGCGATAAACTTCGTTTAACAACCAGTAAACTTCGGTCGAGCGGTGCTGATTATCTATGTTATGCCTTGTTAGATATGATAGTAGATAATTACTATCTCGTGATGGAGAAATTAGGCGACAGGATAGAACAGCTGGAAGAGAAAATCATAAGAGGTAGTAATACCCGTACACTAGCAGTTATAAATAGTTTGCGAAAAGAGCTGATCGTATTGAAACGAAATGTGAGTCCGGTAAGAGACCTGATCAATGGATTTATCCGCAGTGAAAGTGATTTATTGGAAGAACGAACAACTAAATATTTCAAAGACATTTACGACCATATACTACAGGCGAATGATCTCGCAGAGAACTACCGCGATATGATGATGAACCTGCAAGATCTCTACCTCAGCAATGTAAACCTAAAAACCAATGAGGTAATGAAGGTGATGGCAATCGTAACCTGCCTACTGGCTCCAGCCACAGTAATAGGCGGCATCTTCGGCATGAACTTCGACCGCATCCCCTATCTCCACCACCACTACGGCTTCTTCATCGCCGTAGGCCTAATGCTGGCCATACCAATATGGATGCTGGTGTTGTTTAAAAGGAGAGGGTGGTTTTGAGAACAGAGAAATAAGAAATAAGGAATAAGGAATGAGAAAGTGAAGATCAAATCTTTAACTCCTTTCTTATTCCTTATTTCTTATTTCTCTGTTTCTCTGTTTTTTTCCTACACTTTCACCAATTTCCACTTCCCTCTCTTAAACAGTATTACGCTGGTAATGCTGATACAGGTTTCGGTTACTACGATGGCGATGAAAACGCCGGTGGTGCCGAAGTTGAGGGTTTTGGATAGCAGTAATGCGAAAGGAATCTGGAATATCCAGAACCAGAATAAGTGTATCCAGGTTGGGGTGCGACTATCACCCGCACCATTGAAAGCATTGATCATTACCATACCTACACCGTAGAAGATATACCCGATACTTACGATACGCAGGGCCGAAACGGCTGTTACGGTTACGTTTGGATCCTGGGTTATAAGTCCAACAAAGAACTCTGCTCCTACCACAAAAAGTACAGACACTATAGCCATAAATACGGCATTATAGCGGGCAGTTTTCCAAACAGATTGCTCCGCACGGTCTGGTTGTTTAGCGCCGAGGTTTTGTCCAACAAGTGTAGCCGCTGCATTGCTGAGTCCCCATGCCGGCATCAGGAAAAAGATGAGTAAGCGGATGGCAATTGTGTATCCTGCTACTGCATCACTACCAAATCCGGTGATGATACGGGCCATTACGATCCAACTGGCAGATGCAATGATGAATTGAAGTGTACCGGTGGAGGCGATATTGGCGATTGACTTCAATATAGCCGGCACAGGTATAAAATGCTTTTTCAGGATGCGGATAATACTCTTTCCTCTGAACAAGTGGTAAAGCTGGTAAAGCACACCAATACCGCGACCTGTAGTAGTAGCCATTGCTGCACCGGTTAAACCAAACTGGTTAATGAGAATGGGGCAGAGAATGATATTGCAGATATTAGCCAGCCATAAACTTTTCATGGCCATAGCAGCATCACCAGCTCCTCTGAAAATACCATTGATGAGAAAAAGGAGCATGATAACTATGTTACCGGTTAACATGATACGCGTGTAATTAGTACCCATTTCTACCACTTTCGCATCCGCCCCCATGAGGGTCAACACGTCTGCGGCAAAGAAGAGACCGATAACACTTACCAGTATTGAAACGCCGATACAGAGTAATAATGCCTGTGCACCTGCATGGGCGGCTTCTTCCGGATTTTTTTCACCCACCCTACGGGCCACCATGGCGGTTGCGGCCATGCTAAGACCGATTGCGATGGAATAAATAAGTGTAAGGAAAGATTCGGTAAGCCCTACAGTAGCTGCTGCTCCTGCCCCCAGTTTACTTACAAAAAATATGTCTACAACGGCAAATACCGATTCCATACACATTTCCAGTATCATAGGAATGGCCAGCATGAATACGGCTTTGCGTATGCTGCCTTGTGTAAAGTCCTGGTGTTCGCTGTTCAGTGATTCACGGAAATAACTAAAGAAACCCTTTTTGGGCGTATTTGTTGGTTGAATATTCGTCATTGGTTGAATAGGTTAAATAGAGAATAGTATACGCCAAAGGCGTATAAATAAAATTCAGCGGGATGATTAGGGATGCAGCAAAATCGTTGCAATCCCGACTTAATAGTTCATAAAAAAAGTATTCGTAGACGTATCCCTTGGTTGAATTATACCGAGGGCAAAACAAAAATATCTTTTTTTTCTGCAAAGTCGGGGAATAAATATGGATGAATGGCGTAAATATTCGACATGATCGTATTCAATAAACTCGTGAGTATATGGTGTCTGGTGAATAATGGTTGAAGTAGGGGCGTTTTGCTTATGGCTTGAAGTCATTGCAGTCTGGAGAAATGGCTTCTCCAAGGGAGTCATTCGGACTAGCTGCTAGCTTTTTTTACGATGAATTCAACCATCCATAAGCGTAAGTGTGGTAATTAAATATTTCTTTTAAGTAGGATTTTTACAAAACAAATTCGCAAGCCCATTTATTCATAATAATAGCAGAAAGCCTAATACAAACACAAATCAAGGCTTGTCCGAAGAACTCCTGTGAAGCAGCTGTTTCCCCTGAACATCAATGCTTCTTACCCCGGTGGGGTTCCACATAAAGTAGGATAATAACATTTACAAGTGCGGGTATATGTAATGCAGGCTTATATTTCATTAGAGTCTTCTCCAATAGATCTACAGGGTAATAACGGTATTTCAGCACTTCAAAACACTAATATGTGTTGTGATGTGTTGTTGCTGTGTTGATGGTGTGTTGATGGTTCGTGTAAATCCTTGATAATGTGCGAATTAGAATTTCGTGTTTTATGGATTAAAACCAAACCACTTAGAATTTTTTTCGCATAGCATTGACAGGTAGCTAATGGCTGATTTTTACGGGGCTGCAATCGTAAAAATGCGAATCAAAAGTTGAAATCTGCCAAAAATGAGAAAAACATCCATAGAGGAGTCTTTGATGTCATTAAAGCAGGCTCATAAGAAGTAATAGCCCCTAATCTTATTTGGCTGCTTAGATAGAACACGGATTTATCAAGATCTATCATGAGTATCATGATAGATCTGCGTTCCATTTCCCGCTCTTATGCAATTTCAACCCGTGATTCGCATTAAATGGTGGTTTTATCCTGAAGGAAAGTTTTAGTAGAAAAAAATCGAATGGCGGTATACCAAAACAAGGAAATCTGCGTATATACTAATATTAAAAGTCTATAAAATTTAGAATCAGTAATGCGTTGAATATCATAATACTATAACTTTAAAACAAAGTTCAATATCCCCCCGTGAACTGCTTTAGGAAAATATTGTCCAATATTCAAGTATGCCGCCATTGGGTGGCTAGATGTTATTTTGTAGTTGGACTCTTAATTTTTGTCGGACAATCTCTCAATGCACAAACTACAATTGGTTTAACTGTTCCGACTAATCCTACTACAGTTTGTCAAAGCACAGTGGTTGGTATAACTGGAACCTCAAATGATCCAAATGCTCTTTTTGTTAAGTGGGTGAGAGTTACCAATGGCACAATAACAGCTACTGGACCAGTTGTAGCTACGACTCCTGATGGCTTTGGTAATTTTAATTACTCATTTAACTTTAATGCTGCCGTTCTATTTAGTGCACAAACAACACATGTTTTTACAATGATTTTTGGTCCTACATCAAATGATGTGGATTTCGAAACTATACCACCTGCGTTCACAACCTCAAATTCATTAACTATAACAGTTAATCCGAATCCAACCGCAACTCTCACCGCATTAGGAGGAATTAACAGTGCTTGTCAAAATGCATCTTCTCCTACAGTAAATATTACAGGTGTGGTTGGAACAGCTCCATTTACATTTACTTATAGAATTACAGACCCTTTAGGAAATGTTGGGAGTAATCAAACAATTCAATCTACTGGTAATCTTGCACAATTGACTGTTCCAACAAATGTCCAAACAGGAGTGTACACTTATGAATTGCTACAAATTCAGGACGCAAGTTCAACAACATGTACAAATGCCTCAACAGCTACATTAACAATGACTATAAGCCCATTGCCAACTGCAATAATTGGTGCAAATACATTAACCGCCTGTCAAAATTCCACAGCCCCTACTATTACCATTACTGCTACAGGTGCAACCGCTCCTTATACTGTTACCTACGAAATTTTAACAAACGGTGTTACAGGGGGAAATCAAACGGTTGTTACAAATGGTGCAGGTATTGCTACTCTAACACCCGTAGTCAATGCGGCCGCAACACTTACTTATCAGCTAATATCAGTTCAAAGTAGCGTAACAAATTGTGTAAATGCACAAACATCTTCAATAACCATAACGGTAAACCCTAAACCTGTTTTTCAAACGATAGATCCTGCCATTCCAAAGATTTGTTATGGTGCAAGTTTTGTCAATGTTACCCTTACATATTCAAATACCCCTACCGAATATAAGATAGACTGGAGCCCAGCAGCAATAACTGATGGCTTTACAAATGTGGCTTATACTGCTAATAATTTTACTTCGGGCTCGCCAATAACGGTTGCAATTCCAACTGCTACAGCACAAGCAACAACCTATTCTGGCACGCTAACTGTAAGGAATGCCATTACAGGATGTGAAAGTGATCCAGGAGGATCTTTTTTTCAGATTAATCCGCTACCAACAGCTACTATTACACCCAACGGCTCACTAACATTTTGTGCAGGTAACTCTGTAGACCTGACAGCAGCAGGAGGCAACAGTTATTTATGGAGTAATGGGACAAATGTGGCGTTAACGAATATTACTACAAGCGGAACTTATAGTGTAACAGTTACAGACGGCAATGGATGTCAGAGCATAACATCAACCACGGTAACAGTAAATGCGTTACCAATCCCGGGCATCACAGCCAGTGGCCCATTAACTTTCTGCGTGGGCAATTCGGTAAACCTTACTGGAACAGGTGGAACAGGCTATTTATGGAGCAACGGAACGAATATAGCATTAACAAATATTACTACCAGTGGAACTTACAGCGTAACGGTAACAGATGGCAATGGTTGCCAGAACATCACATCAACTACCGTAACAGTAAATGCGTTACCAACACCAGGCATCACAGCCAGCGGTCCATTAACATTTTGTGCAGGCAATTCCGTAAACCTAACGGGAACTGGTGGAACAAATTATTTATGGAGCAACGGAACTAATATAGCGTTAACAAATATTACTACAAGCGGTACTTACAGCGTAACGGTAACAGATGGCAATGGTTGTCAAAACATCACATCAACCACTGTAACAGTAAATGCATTACCAACACCAGGCATCACAGCCAGTGGCCCATTAACTTTCTGCGTGGGCAACTCAGTAAACCTTACCGGAACTGGTGGAACAAATTATTTATGGAGCAACGGAACTAATATTGCGTTAACAAATATCACTACAAGTGGCACTTATAGCGTAACGGTAACAGATGGCAATGGTTGTCAAAACATCACTTCAACCACTGTAACTGTAAATGCCTTGCCAACCCCAGGCATCACAGCCAGTGGCCCATTAACTTTCTGCGTGGGCAATTCGGTAAACCTTACTGGAACAGGTGGAACAGGCTATTTATGGAGCAACGGAACTAATATAGCGTTAACGAATATTACTACAAGTGGAACTTATAGTGTAACCGTAACAGATGGCAATGGTTGTCAAAACATCACATCAACCACTGTAACAGTAAATGCATTACCAACACCAGGCATCACAGCCAGTGGCCCATTAACTTTCTGCGTGGGCAACTCAGTAAACCTTACCGGAACAGGTGGAACAAATTATTTATGGAGCAACGGAACTAATATTGCGTTAACAAATATCACTACAAGTGGCACTTATAGCGTAACGGTAACAGATGGCAATGGTTGTCAAAACATCACATCAACTACAGTAACTGTAAACGCGTTACCAACACCAGGCATCACGGCCAGTGGCCCATTAACTTTCTGCGTGGGAAATTCCGTAAACCTAACGGGAACTGGTGGAACGAGTTATTTATGGAGTAATGGAACGAATATAGCATTAACGAATATTACCACCAGTGGAACTTACAGCGTAACGGTAACAGATGGCAATGGTTGCCAGAACATCACATCAACTACCGTAACAGTAAATGCGTTACCAACACCAGGCATCACAGCTAGTGGCCCATTAACATTCTGCGTGGGCAATTCCGTAAACCTAACGGGAACTGGCGGAACAAATTATTTATGGAGCAACGGAACTAATGTAGCGTTAACGAATATTACTACAAGTGGCACTTATAGTGTAACCGTAACAGATGGGAACGGATGTCAGAACATTACTTCTACAATCGTAACTGTAAATGCGTTACCAACCCCAGGTATAACCACTAGTGGCCCACTAACTTTTTGTACAGGTAATTCAGTTAACCTTACCGGAACAGGTGGCTTAACTTATTTATGGAGTAACGGAACAAATGCGGCCCTAACAAATATCACTACAAGCGGAACCTACAGCGTAACAGTAACCGATGGCAATGGTTGTCAAAATATTACTTCAACTACTGTAACCGTTAACCCATTGCCAACAGCTACTATCAATGCCAATGGCCCTTTAACTTTTTGTGCTGGTGGTAGTGTAAACCTGACTGCAAGTGCTGGAAACAGTTATTTGTGGAGCAATGCCAATACCACTTCATCAATCAGCAATATCAGTACAAGTGGAACATATACTGTTACCATTACGGATGGTAATGGATGTCAGAACACTTCCTCCCCAACTGTAATAACAGTAAACGCTTTACCAACTCCTGGTATAACAGCGAGTGGACCTTTAACTTTTTGTGTAGGTAATTCAGTTAACCTAACCGGAACCGGAGGAACAACATATTTATGGAGCAACGGAACAAACGCAGCTTTAACAAATATTACGAACAGCGGAACCTATAGTGTTACTGTAACCGATGGTAATGGCTGTCAAAATATCACATCAACAACTGTAATAGTTAATCCTTTACCCACTGCTTCTATCAATGCTAATGGACCACTAACCTTTTGTGCAGGAGGAAGTGTAAACCTAACAGCAAGTGCAGGTAACAGTTATTTGTGGAGTAATGCAAGTACGGGACCATCGATCAACAATATCACCAATAGCGGAACTTATACTGTTACTGTTACTGACGGTAATGGTTGTCAGAATACATCATCACCTACAACTATAACAGTTAATGCACTACCATCCGCTTCAATCAATGCAAGCGGGCCCCTCACTTTCTGTTCAGGTGGAAGTGTAAACCTAACTGCGAGCGGAGGTAATAACTATTTGTGGAGCAACGCAAGTACCGGATCATCTATCAGTAATATTACCAGCAGTGGAACCTATACTGTTACCGTAACAGATGGTAATGGTTGTCAGAATACATCATCACCTGCAACGATAACCGTTAACCCTTTACCGATAGCTTCAATTTTAGCTAATGGTTCACTAACCTTTTGTGCAGGAGGTAGCGTAAACCTAAGTGCAAATACTGCGAGTAGTTATTTGTGGAGTAATGGAAGTACCGGATCATCTATCAGTAATATTACCAGCAGCGGAACTTATACGGTTACCGTCACAGATGGCAATGGTTGTAAAAACACATCATCACCAACTACAATTACAGTCAATGCCCTGCCAGCAGCAACAATTACACCAAGTGGCCCAACAACTTTTTGCACCGGCAGCTCAGTTAATTTAAACGCAAATTCCGGAACCGGATTAAACTACCTGTGGAGCAATGGATCAACCGGACCTTCTATTAGTAATATTACCACCAGCGGAACTTATACTGTAACCGTAACCAACCAGAACAATTGTTCTGCCACTTCAGCACCTGTAACCATAACGGTGAACGCTATTCCAAATTTAACCATTACCAATCCAGTAGCAGTCTGTGCACCAGGTACTGTTGATCTTACTGCTACAGGTATTACCGCTGGCAGTACTACTGGTTTATCTTATACTTATTGGACAAATGCAGCTGCTACCCAATCGCTCACAACACCTTTTGCTATCGGTACTGCAGGCACTTTTTATATAAAAGGCACCAATACAACAACGAATTGTGCAAGTATAAAACCTGTAATTGTTAGTATTAATCCGCAGGCCGCTATGCAGATAAATACACCCGCACCTGTATGTGCGCCAGGCACTGTTGACCTAACTGCCGCAGCTATTACAAATGGCAGTGCTGCCGGACTCAGCTATACTTATTTTACCAATGCCGCTGCAACCAATGTTTTAACAAATGCAAATGCAGTAAGCAGTTCGGGCGTTTATTATATTAAAGGAACACCTGCTACGGGTTGTAGCGCCATTGTTCCGGTTACCGTAACAATCAATGCCTTGCCTACTTTAACTGTTAACAATCCTGCTGCGGTTTGTTCACCTCAGGTGATCAACCTTGCCGACGCATCTATAACTGCAGGCAGCAGTAGCGGACTGAATTTTGCTTATTTCGCTAATGCTGCATTAACTACGCCTGTTACCAATGCGCAGAATGTAAACAACTCAGGAATATTTTATATCAGGGCAACAGATGCAATCACCGGTTGCTTCCGTATAGCACCAGTAACCGTTCAAATTAATGCAGCACCACAAGGCATACTGCAAATACCAACCGGAAATATCATCTGCGAAAACAGTTCACTAACACTTAATGCCTCTGGCGCCAACAGCTACCAGTGGTTATTGAACCAACAACCTATTAGTGGTGCAACCGCCGCCAACTTAAATGCAACAGAAGCTGGTATATACGCAGTTAAATTTATTTCAGCACAGGGTTGTGAAACTGTTTCAAGCAATACCATTAACCTTGAACTGCTAAGAAAGCCTACAGTACAGTTTACCGTATCAAATGCCTGCGCAGGGGTAACTGCTAATTTCAGTAACACCTCCGTTACCAGCGCCAGCGGCGGCATCAACTGGCTGTGGGATTTTGGTGACGGTGTTACCTCAAATCTCTTCTCTCCAGGTCATATTTATACAACCCCGGGCAATTATATAGTTCGCCTCACTGCTACCAGTCCAATCTGTACTGGCTTTAATGAAACTACTTTAAAAACCTATACAGTTCAATCAGCAACTCCGGGTATAAGATATAAGGATGTTGAAGTATTGAAAGATATTCCTGTAACTGTTCCGGCAAGAAATATTGGTAATAGTTATGTATGGAGCCCGGCAACAGGAGTAAATAATATTAACGTTGCTTCACCAAGCATCAGGGTAAATATTACAACAGATTATACCGTTGCCATCACCAATGATATTGGTTGCACCACTGTTGATTCAGTATTGATTAAAGTAATTCCAGGCGTTGATATTTATGTGCCAAAAGGGTTTTCACCAAATAATGACGGACAAAATGATCGCCTGTATCCGATACTGGTGGGAATGCGTCAGCTAAATTATTTCAGGGTATTCAACAGATGGGGTAATATGATTTTCACTACGAAAGACAGCGCCCCACAATCAGGTTGGAATGGTTTATACCTCGGTGTAATGCAGCCAACAGGCACATATACCTGGATAGCTGAAGCAGTTGATGTGCAAGGAAATATAGTAAGAAAAACAGGCACAGTTTTGCTGTTGCAATAGGGTGAATAGTCAATGGTGAATGGTCAATAAATATGCTGCTAAGATTGACCATTCACCATTGACAATTCACGAAAAGTAAAAAGAGAGATTAAATCAACAGTGAATAACAACAATAGAGCACCTATTGACTATTCACCATTGACAATTCACGAAAAGTATGAGAAAATATATCATTTGCATCTTAAGCCTCCTCTGCAGCAGCCAAACACTGTTTGCACAGGATCCTTATTTCTCACAGTACTTCAGTGCACCATTAACTTTTAACCCTGCACTCACGGGTTATTTTAATGCATCGCAACGACTATCCGTTAATTACAGAAACCAATGGGCCAATATTAGTTCACCCTATCAGACAGGATCAATTTCTTATGAAACAAGGATCATGGAGAATAAAATTGCTTCGAATGATAAATGGGGACTGGGCATACAAGCTATGTACGATGAGGCGGGTAGCGGTATTTATAAAAACAGTTATATCGCAGTATCAACCGGATTTAATAAAGGACTGGATGCTGATGGTTACCAGTCAATTGGTATTGGTGTTCAGGCGGCTTATGCAAGACATGTGGTAGACTTTAGTAAAATAAGTTTTGCCAACCAGTTTACCAGCAGTGGTTTTGATCTTTCGGTGCCAAGTGGAGAAACTATCAATAACCGTTCAGTGGGTTTTGCAGACCTGAATATTGGTGCATTGTATAATTATGGTGATGAGACGGGAAATAATTTTAATATCGGCGCATCTGTCTATCATCTGTTAAACCCTTCACTTGGTTTCTTTAGCGGACAAAACGGCCGACTGGCAAGGCGCTATGCTGTTCATGCCAGTGGACTATTGCAAGTGAGTGATCGGGATGAATTTTTTATCAGCGCCAACCTTATGCAACAGGCCAGAAATAATCAAACGGTAATCGGTATGGCTTATGGATGGGGAATAGGAAATACAGATAGCCATTTATATACCGGTGCATGGATAAGAGCCAAAGACGCAGTTTATCCTTATATAGGATTAAGAACAGGAAGTTACCAGCTCGGGGTTAGTTACGATATCACGCATTCTGATCTTAAAAAAGCAAATGGGTTTACGGGGAGTAGTGAATTATCTTTTATCTACTTCTTCAAACAAAAAGATAAACGGAATAGTATTCCATGTTTCTTTTAAATACTATCAAATCTTTCAGTGCCCACTGTGTATTCAGTGGCAATAACCCTTTTTAAATAATTTATTGCCACTGAATACACTGAGGTACACTGAAGGTTACTGCTTTTTTAGGAGGAATACGGTTACGCGCACCCCCTGCTCATCAACAAACTCCTCCTGCATCACCTGAAAAGACAACCATTTATCAATAAAAGATTTGGCCATAATGCGCTGAGGCGTACTCAGTATTATGAGTGTTTCTTTTTCAAGAAAACAAGTCAGCAGTTGATCAAGCATTTCAAATGCATGGGGGTCATAATTTATATCACTGAGTAAAAGTACATCTGCAGATAAATCATCAGGAATATGCTGCCAGTTAATAATCCTTGTTTCAATATTTGAAATATTGTTCTCCCGGATAGATGCGTTTACAAAATCTAAAGGCTCCGGAAGGTAATCACTGGTTATGACCTTCTTTGCAAAATTTGCCGCAACCAGAGAGGGTAGTGCAAGTCCGGCAGCCAGTTCAAGCACCAACTTACCCTCAATAAGCTTCGAATGATTAGTAATAAATGTTGAGAGCGCAATAGCTGCTGGCCAGCATTTTCCCCAGAAAGGAAAATCTTTTAATTGTTTTTCCTCCCAGGTTTTTTGCAGCAATGCAGGGTCGGGAAGAATGAGTTTGATATTTAAAGGAGGAAAATGATATATTTTTTCAATGGAAACCAAGCAGCATTATTTATTTGTTGCGACAAGTGCTAACAATCTTTCAATAACAGGATCTTTACCTGCAAGAAGATTAGAAGGCTGGAAAGGTATAAAAATATCCGGGGGTACCCCATTTGATTTTTTATCTGAATAGGCACCCTCATAAAGAGCCAATGCGCAATATCCATAAAGACCTGTAACAGGAAGTTTGAATGTTGCATTTTCACCGGTTAAATCAATACGCTCTCCTGTAGGCTCACCAATAATAACACCCATACCAGATGATTTTACGGCCAGGGCAGTCATGTGAGCAGAAGAATAAGTTATAGGACTCGTTAACAAATAAAAATTGCCCGCAAAACGATTTTCATGTTTTATGGTTGTGTCAGGTTGTTTTGAATTAAACCTAATAGTATAATCACTACCATTTCTTGTTCCATTTTTAATAAAATTTTGCATTGATCGATACATGCCACTGCTTTGTTTAAACCCTTGCATCATTGGTCCGTTTCTAAGGGTTTTACTCAGCACATCCATATATGGTTTTGTTGAAACATAATTCAGTAAGTGATCACCTATAGAAGAATTTCCCCCGCCATTATTACGAATATCAAAAGCAAGATGTTTAATATTGTTCTGTTTGATAATGGCGAATGCTGAATCAATAAATCGAATTCCTTCCATATAATTATTGTAACCACTACATGAAATAATTGCTAATGACTGATCATTAAAGAGCTGCAAATTCCATTTCCTTTTTGGAAACTGACGACTAAAAAAACCATCAAGTGTAATTCCTTCTGTAGATATTAGTGTAGGCTTATTAGAAGAAAAATCAAAACAATCTATTAGATAATCTTTCTCCCAACCATACGCGGACCATAAAAGGAAGGGAAATAATCTGGAAAAACCAGCTTCCTTCATTCTGTAATGGTCAGCCGGAATAACAGGAAGAATTCTTTTGATAATATCATTTACGGGAACATGATTAATTGATGTAACAATAGATCCTTTATATAAATCACTGCTATCCTTCCAGTTTTCTATGATCCATAAAGTGTCATTATATAGTTTCACACGATATGGGAATAGTTTCCCTTTTCTGTTAGTTAAATCTTCTACTTCTTCAAAATCAAAATCAAAACTGAGTGCTGTATGACCATCATTATATTGTGTAGTTACAGGGGCTACTAATTCAAGAAACTCCCATCTTTTCATGGGCTTGGTAATTTTTGCCCTTGTTTTTCTCCAGAAAACTTCTGTGTTTAAACTGTCTGATTTAGCCCAAAGATCGGGATGGTTTTGGGTGATAATCTTATATAAAGTATCATAATCTCTAAGTAGTTCATTTACGCTAAAAACCCGAAGGTGTAAAGCGTCTTGTTGAGAAGATACACTTGTATTAAACGTACTTAAAACTATGAGAAGGAAAAATAATCTATAAATCATTCTGAGGCTGAATTTTTGTAATCACTTAAAGCCTGTTTAAAATTAAAAGAGACTCTAAAAACAGTAATTAATGATTCAGTCAAAGCTCGCCACGCATGCTTTATATTGCAACCACATGAATATGTGAATGTTTTACTGATGAAATCGTTGTTGTTACTGGAAACAATTTTCTGGAAACTTAGTTTGGTATTCTTTTTCTCTCAAATTACTGAACAGGAATATTTAAAGTAATCTGTGTTCCTTCATTCAGTTTAGATTGTATTTGGATGCGCCCTTTCAGTGACGCGGCTCTTTTATACATATTACCCAAACCATTACCATCGGCCTGCTCAATATCGAACCCAATACCGTTGTCTTTGATGATCATCAACAGGCGTTTATGGTGAACAGTGAGATGAACCGTAGCAAGTGAAGCTTTTGAGTATTTAGCGATATTGTTGATGGCTTCCTTGAACAATAAAAAGAAATCGCGACGTGCTTCCATGTTCAGCTTTATTTCATCAATGGAAGGATCTGTATGAAATAACAGGTCAATATCTTTTGCTTCAAGAACGCTGGTCGCTATTTCACGCATCCTTGCCGTAATTTTTTGCATAGAATCGTTCATGGGTTTGATGCTCCATACAATATCATCCATGGCTTCCATCATGCGCTGACTATTATCGCTTATTTTACCCAGGTATTCGCTGGCCCTTACATTGTCAGTGTTCAACTTACTCTTGGCCATCGTACTCAATATATTGATGGTGCTAAGTGTTGACCCCATATCGTCGTGTAAATCTCTTGCCACTCTGTTCCTCAGGTTTTCTACTGCAAGTATTTTGTTGATACGTAGCCGATGAATGAAGTAAAGTAATCCACCTAAAGCCAGCGCCACAATACTTAAGAACCACCACCTTCTCCAAAATGGAGGTCTTATATAAATAGAAAAACGGGTGATGTTTTTGGAACGAATACCATCAATGTTTTCGCAGTAAACCTGGAAAGTATAATGTCCGGGAGGTAATAAAGAAAAGTTAACCAGGTTTTGCCTGTCGGCTTTTGTCCATTGATTGTTCACCCCTTCCATTTTATAATAATAGATCAACTTATCACGGTTCACAAAACTCAATGAGGAGAAGTAAATACTGAAGGAGTTTTGATCATAATCAACCTTTAATGCAGATTGAGCAGTAACGGAGTCAATAGGAAGAAAAGCATTATTTAGTTTGAAGTCGGTGATACTTACATCCGGAGGTTGCTGGTTGGTAGCAAAAGATTCCGGGTGAAAAAACATCAATGAATTACTACCTGCAAACATTACATAACCTTCACTACATAGATAGTCTGCCGCTGTTGTTTTCTCACCAAGTACCACACCATCCCTTTTGTTGTAGGGGGTAATATTATCATTGAAAGGATTATACCTGCAAAGCCCATTGTTTGTTACGATCCATAAATAGCCTGATTTGTCGATTCGTATGCGTTGAACTGAATTAGAAGGCAAACCATGTGCATAATCAATAATACGAACCTTACCGGTTCTTTTGTTGATGAGGTTAAGGGCGCCGGCACCATATGCAATGGTGCTGTCGTTAAGCTCATCGATATCATGACCCATGGCGGAAAAAAGACTGTTATCCGCATTTCCTTTTACATATTGCTGAAGGATACGACCACTTTCTTGTTCGATTGCGAATAGTCCTGTTCCCTGAACAGCTACCCAAACCCAGCCTTCTTTATCTAAGAATATTTTTGGAATAACAGCGGTGCCGAAATCTTTTACAACGGTAAACACATTGTTTTCAAATCGAATAACCCTTCCCCTTTGTGTACAAAACCAAATACGCCCTTTTTTATCTTCTGTTATATATCGAACGGTAGCTTCCTGGAATTCAGGAGGATTATAAAATTGTGTTTTGTTGGTATATGGGTTAAAACGTGTAATCAATCCACCGTTTGAGCCAATCCAAACATCGCGGGTGGCTTTTTCCTCGTGCATGCACCAGGTAAGTTTTACTCCTTTTATTTGCGGCAGAATCCATTTGGAGGGGAAGTTTTTAAAAATTGAATATGATTTCGGACGAAAGTTTTTATCCATGGTAATTACGCCATCTCCCCAGTTGGTTAACCAGTAATCACCATTACTGAGTTCAATAATATCAGTAAACTCTCTGCTTTTCTTTTCCTCCGAAAAAATCATGTTTTGAACGCCATTTCCATTTGTTCCCGGAGAAGTAAAATAAATGCCTTCATCTGTTGCCACCCAAATACCACCTTCTTTATCTTCCAATACCTGGTGAGCAATCTGGTAATGGATAGCAATACTGCTAAGCGGGTCGTTCTTATAATAATTAAATTGCTTAAGGTTTCTGTTATAGCTATACAAAGTATTTAGTCCTGATAACCAAATACCTGTTTTCGGAAAATCTAAAATATGCCGCAACTCCCTGTATTTGCCCCTCGTGAAACTAAGTCCAACAGTGTCTTTCAGGTAATAACGACCTGTTGAGTCGAGCAGATGAAGCATTTCTGCACCACCACCCCATACAGGCCAGTTAAATAGCCAGTACCGATGCTGACGATCTATGAAAATGTTTGTGAGTCCTTCCTGTACACGCCAGTTATTAAGCAGGGGTATATTTTTAGGATTGTATAAACGAGTATACGTTTCTCCGGTTTTTTGATCGTATGCTGCTAATCCATCATTTGAACAGGATAACCAGATTAATCCATTTTTCTTATCCTCGGCAGACGCAATGCCGACACTCCAGTTTTTTGGAATACGAAATGGTGTTGACGCAGTGAAAGCCTGCTCCTTTTCATCGTATTGTAAAATTCCTGTGGGTTGAATACTTAGGTAGATATTGTTTTTACTATCGTTCCATAACCTGGCATTAATACGTGCAGGCAATGGGGTAGAAGGTTTAATAGCAATCTTTTTATAAAGAAACTTGGCAGGATCAAAAACACCAACCTCACGTAATTCCGGAAAGTATAACCAAAGGGTTCCATTTTTACCAGGAACAATATATTCGAGCATGGAAACAGGCAAGGGGTCACTACCTTTTTTATTATCCATGGAGAACATGATGAACTTGGTTCCATCAAATCTTTGTAATCCATTGGCTGTTCCGATCCACATAAAGCCTTTGTAATCCTGATACAAACAACGAACATCATTGCTTGAAAGACCATCATCGGTATTCAGATGGGTGAAAGTATAGTTCTCCTGTGCAGTGGAAGAAGCTGCAAAGCATAAAAAGAGTAGTAGTAAGCTGGATAAACGAAGCGGCACTTTACAAATCTAATGATAGGATTGAGTATAAAAAACAGCATATTTATGTGAGGGGGAGTCGGGAGTCCGAAAGTCCGGAAGACCGGAAGAGGATCTTTCTGTGCCCTTCTGTGGCTTCAGTGGCATTTAAATTTGCCACTGAAGGCGCTGAAGGGCACTGAGGGGTTATTGCTATTGAAGTTTTCTGAATAATAATTATTCTTCTAAGTTTTTTAATTGCCCGAATAGGATGGAGGCGATGCTATTGGTTGGGTAGGCGTCGAAAACTGTATCATCTACCTGTGTAACAGGAATAATGCGTTTGGTTGAGCTGGAGATAAACGCTTCTTTGGCCGAACGGATATCATCTAGTGTAAGATCTCTTTCCTGAACTGGAATTAAACCATTGGCAACGGAGAGTATATTACTCCTTGTAACACCATTCAACATACCTGTATTGGGGGTAACGAGAATATTGTCTTTTGTAACAATAAAAAAATTGGAACGCGGGCACTCAGAAACTTTTCCTTCCCAATGATATAACACATCTTGTGCCCCTTGCGCTTTTAACAGCGGTTGAAGCCAGATAGCCATCAGGTAATCCGTGGTTTTTACAGAGGGCAATTGTCTGCGATAAGGGTGTGTTAATAGTTTATATTCTCCGCTTTGTAGTTGATCGGGTGGTGGGGTAATGGCTTGCTGAACAATCATGATATGTGGTGTTACCGGCGTATAGCCATCCGGAGAAGCACCACCTGTTATGGTAATACGTATACCTGAATGTTCTAGTTGATTTTTATTGATTAAGGTTTTGATGATGTCTTTTAATTGATCCTTGGTATAATTAATGGTTAGTCGCATGGTATCAAGAGACCGGAAAAGTCTGTTGATATGCTGATCAATAAAAAGGGGTATCGACCCCTTAACCCTCAAAAAATCAAAAACCCCATACCCGCGTTGCAAACCTAAATCGCTAACTGGCACAGATGCTGTGCTTAGTTCAACATATTGTCCATTTACATAACAGATCATAGGAATGGCTAAGTTAAACTTTATAATGTGAACTATGGGTTGAGTGGGTTTATTGTCCATGGACCATAGACCATGGTCCATGGACAATAAACCAATGGCCCCTCAATAAATCCTGTTATATCGTTTTAAAATTTCAAGCACCTTATCAACCGGTAATGCAGGTATCATTTTATTATCCTTGCCTTTAACCGGGGTAGCCATAAACAGGGAATTAATCAATGCCTCTTCTGTTGCTTCCACTGCTGCCTGAAATAATCCGTTTACCGCATCATTCTGTAATAAAACCGGGTTGGTCGTTTTAATACGTGGATTATAAGGCACACGCAAGGAACTGTCTGTAGAAAAAGCAATTACATAATCACCACTGCCATTTGAGGCATAGCTTCCTGTTTTCGACAAAGCCATAAAAGCTCTTTTGGCAAGTCTTTCAAGGTTCCTGCTGTCTAAGGGGGCATCAGTGGCAATAACAATCATACAAGATCCATCCGCCTTTTTCTGAAGCTCATCCAGGGGTTTTTGCTTTGCCAGCTCCAGCATAATTGGAACACCTGCAATTTCGAGCATACCACCGTAATTGGTTTGCACCAATACACCAACTGTATAGCCATTCATGATAGCGGGTAATTTTCTTGAGGCCGTTCCAATCCCACCTTTAAATCCAAAAGCAATGGTACCTGTTCCTGCGCCAACCGAACCCTCGGTAACTGGTCCGTCTTTTGCATTGTAGATGGCATTTAATACATCCTCTTTTGTAACATGTCTGCCGCGGATATCATTAATGGTTGCGTCATTGGTTTCTCCCACAACAGCATTTACCGACTGAACATTTTCATTGCCTTTTTGTTCAAGTGTATATCCTATTACGGCATCCATGGCCACCGGTACGCTAAGGGTATTGGTAAGTATAATGGGTGTTTCAAGATTACCCAGTTCTTTCACCTGTGTAATGCCCGCCAATTTGCCAAAGCCATTTCCCACATAAATGCTGGCTGGTAGTTTTTCCTGAAAAATATTACCCTGAGCCGGTATTATAGCAGTTACGCCGGTTCTTATATTATCGCCTTTAATGAGTGTGGTATGTCCAACCCGTACCCCTTTTACATCTGTAATGGCATTGTATTTACCGGGCTCCAATACGCCAAATTTTAATCCGAGCTTCCTTGCCCGCTGCTGCGCAGCGGCCATTAAGCTAAAACAAATAAAAAGTAATATGCAATAACCCTTTTTCATAAGTGCTGTAAAACCCGATATCCCAAGATACTCAAATTATTCATCCAGTGCTGTCAGGGGGAACAGGCTATGAGCTGTGAGCTTTTTTTGTGTTGTACTGGGTCTTCAAATAGTGTATTAATAGTAATTAATTCACAAGCCGTCTCATTTTAAAAAAGCTTGCAGCTTGCAGCCATTGTTGTCCGGGAAAAAACAGCTTCTAGCCACTAGCTGCTGGCTACTAGCCTTTTTTTGCTATTAATTTAACCATTCACAAGCTTGGATATGGTAATTAAATTTTTATTTTAAAAAGGATTATTACAAAACAAATTCGCAAGCCCTGTCATTTATTCAAATAATAGCAGAAAACCTAAAACAAGCACCAATCAAGGCTAGCAGCTAGAGGCTAGAAGCTCGCAGCCTATTTTCCCCGGACAGTTCTGGCTTGCAACTTGCAGCTCATAGCTCATAGCCTGTTCCCCCCCGACAGCAATATTATCCATCCCTCACATCAACCCTGAAATCCTCACAGTTCTTTCTTAATTTACCGCTTCATTAAACATCTTTATGAGAAAACTATCACTTGCCCTGCTTTCGCTGGTAGCGTATATGCAGGTAGAAGCACAATCCGAACCAAACTGGATGCGTTATGGTGCTATTTCACCCGATGGTAAAACAATTGCTTTTACTTATAAGGGAGATATTTATAAGGTTCCTAGTTCCGGCGGATCAGCCACCCCACTTACTTTTCATGAAGCCAATGACCTGATGCCGATCTGGAGCAAGGATGGTAAACAGCTTGCATTTGCCAGCGATCGCTTTGGTGATTTTGATGTATTTGTTATTCCTGCCGAAGGCGGAGAAGCAAAAAGAATAACCTGGCACTCAGCACCTGAATACCCGTATAGTTTTTCAGCCGATAATAAATCGGTGATCTTCGGATCAACCCGTATGGATATGGCCAGCAACAGAACATACCCCACAGGTTCTCAACCAGAATTATATAAAGTGGGCTTAAATGGCGGACGTGTTGAACAGGTATTGTCAACACCAGCAGAATGGGTGAGCTTCAGCAATACCGGTCAGTACATGTTGTACCAGGATAAAAAAGGAGGTGAAAACCAGTGGCGCAAACACCACACATCTTCTATTGCCAGGGATATCTGGATCTACGATAACAATGCCAAAACACATAAAAAGATTACCAACTTTAACGGTGAAGACCGTAACCCGGTATTTACCGATGGCGATAAAGCTTTTTATTATTTGAGTGAAGAGAGCGGTTCTTTTAATGTACACAAAATGGCACTGGAAGGAGGCAAATCACAACAACTTACGAGTTTCAAAAAACATCCTGTACGTTTTCTTAGCCTGGCTAACGATGGAACACTTTGTTTTGGTTATGATGGAGAACTATATACCATGAAAGGAAACGGTAAACCACAGAAAGTAAGTGTAAGTATTGTTGCAGATGCAAGAACCAATAATACCCGTATAGTTCCTGTTAGTGGTGGTGTAAGAGATATGGCTGTTTCTCCGAATGGAAAAGAAGTAGCCTATATTTTTCGCGGTGAAGTTTTTGTGAGCAGTGTTGATGGTGGTATTACCAAACGTATTACCAATACACCCGAGCAGGAAAGACTGGTTAGCTTTTCTCCCGATGGTAAAACATTACTCTATACATCTGAAAGAGGTAATAGCTGGAAAATCTACGAAACAAAAAAGCAAAGAGCAGAAGAACCCTATTTCTATGCATCTACTGTTTTAAATGAAACAGCTATAATAGCTAACAACAATGAAAACTATGAGCCATCTTATTCACCTGATGGTAAAGAGATTGCCTTTATAGAAAACAGGATGACACTGAAAGTGTACAATATTGCCAGTAAACAAACCAGAACCATTCTTACCGATAAAGAACTTTTCTCTATGGGCGATAACGACCAGTATTTTCAATGGAGTCCCGATGGAAAATGGTTCTTGTTCGATTATGCAGTGCCAGGCATAGCTCCTGGTGAAGTTGGTTTGGTATCTGCCGATGGAAAAGGGAATGTAATTAACCTGACTGAAAGTGGATTTAATGACAGTCGCGCTAAATGGATCATGGGCGGTAAAGCCATGATGTGGTTCAGTAACCGTGATGGCCTGAAATCAGTGGCCCAAAGCGGTGGCGCACAGGCAGATGTTTATGCCATGTTTTTTACCCAGGAATCTTTCGACAAGTTTAAGCTAAGTAAAGAAGATGCAGCATTGGTAAAAGAAATGGAAGAGACCAAAGCAAAAGCAGATACCAGCAAAAAAGCAACAGCTAAAAAAGACAGCGTTATTTTTGAATGGGATGATATGACTACCCGTAAAGCTAAACTTACCATCCATTCATCACAAATGAGTGATGCCCTGGTGAGTAAAGACGGGGAGAACCTTTATTACCTTGCTCGTTTCGAAAGAGGCGCCAATCTCTGGACAACCAACCTGCGCACCCGCGAAACAAAAATGCTTGTACCATTAAATGCAGGTGGTGGAAGTATGGTTTGGGATAAGGACCAGAAAAATATATTCCTACTTGCCAACGGAGGTATTTCTAAAATTGATCCGAACAGTGGCAAAAGAGAATCGGTAGGTATAGGTGGTGAAATGACCTTAGACGTTGCTGCTGAAAGACAATTTATGTTTGAACATGTATGGCGCAGAACCAAAGAAACTTTCTATACCAAAACCATGCACGGTGTTAATTGGGACAGTTACAAAGCCGACTATGAAAAACACTTACCACATATAGGTAACAACTTCGAATTTTCAGAATTATTGAGTGAGTTACTGGGAGAGTTGAATGTGAGTCATAGTGGCTCATCTTACGGATCATTCAATCCCGGTGGCGATGCAACTGCAGCATTGGGTGCATTCTACGATCAGCAATACAAAGGAGTTGGATATAAAATTGAAGAAGTAATAAAAGATGGTCCGCTCGACAAAGCCGGACTCAATATTAAAGCAGGAATGATCATTGAAGCGATAGATGGAGAAACGATAACTGCTGATACCGACTTGCCAATATACCTGAACCGTAAGGCAGGAAAGAATACTTTATTACTGGTAGCAGATGGGAACACCAAACGTGAAATCATTGTAAAACCAATTTCAACTGGCGAAGAAAATGGCCTCTTATATAAAAGATGGATCAAGCGCAATCAGGATGAAGTAGACCGCCTAAGTAACGGACAATTGGGTTATGTACATATTCCAGGAATGAATGATGGTGCCTATAGAACTACGTATGAAGAAATCATGGGTAAATATGTAAACCGAAAAGGAATAGTTGTTGATACCCGTTTCAATGGTGGCGGCGACCTGGTAGCAGACCTTGCTATGTTCCTGAGCGGTAAAAAATTCATGGACTATACCACCGATACCAGAAGCAATGGATTTGAACCCAACTTCCGCTGGACCAAACCAAGTATATCAATTGCCAATGAAGCAAATTACAGTGATGGACATTGTTATGCCTATGCTTATAAAGAATTGGGAATTGGCAAACTCGTAGGTATGCCGGTACCGGGCACCTGTACTTTTGCAGGATGGGAATCTTTGCAGGATAACAGCGTACGTTGGGGTGTACCACCACTGGGCGTAAAAGGATTGAAGAACCAATACCTCGAAAACTACCAGACAGAACCGGATATTAAACTGATGAATGAATATGATATTGTAATCAAAGGCCGTGACCAACAATTGGAAGCAGCGGTGAATGAACTGATGAAAGAGATTAAGAAATGATAAATAAAGCCTGCCCTGAGCTTGTCGAAGGGGAATAAGAAAGTGAATTCCTCAGTTATTGCGTAAACAAAATAACTGAGGAATTTCTTTTTAAACCATCAAACAATTAGTTATGATAGCTGGCATTGCAGGGTGGGTAGTTGTAGTATTTGGCCTGTTTTTCATTTTTGCCGGATTGCTGATGCTTTTTAATCCGCTAAAAGCGAGGACTACTTTGCAGAAGGCCGGTAGTACCAATTTTATCAACTATGCAGAAATAACCATTCGTATGATTCCTGCAGCAGCGTTGATTTTAGCAGCCGATATTTCCAGATACCCGGAAGTTTTTAAAGTCTTTGGCTGGTTTATGCTTGCCACTTCTTTTGTATTATACCTCGTACCAAGAAAACTGCATCACCAGTTTTCATTAAGGGCTGCAGCTATCTTAAAGCCTTTCTATTTTCAGCTATTAGCACCCTTTGCAATAGCCATTGGCGTACTGATAATTTATAGTGTTGTTTAAACGCGAATAATACATCGCGTTACATAACTTGTTTAACAATTATTTGTAACAGTATATAGCCAGCCGGTATTTGATTTATTGTTGGCTTTAGTATTTTACCTTTCGTTAGTTAATTCATTTCTTTTTTGTACTATACCATGAAGTCTTTGTTGATAGTAATAATATTACTGTTGTCTATTGTTTCTTTTGCCCAAAAGAAAACAGACTACCTGGTTGTAAAATATGATACATCAGGAAAGCAAAGATTTGCTTATGTATTTACAAATTCTAAAAGCGATACTATTACCAGACTGGATACTGCAAAGTATTTTATTTGTTTTAGTGATACCATTACCCATTTTGCGATTGTTGGTATTAAACACCAGAAGGGCTGGTGGGCCATCGATAAAAATGAAAACCCATTATTCCGTGTATACAATACGAGTATTGGAGAACCTACGCCCGATGTTTTGAGAGAAGGATTGATACGAATAGTAGATGAAAATGATAAAATAGGATTTGCTGATTACAAGGGTAAAATAGTTATTAAACCACAATTTGAAATAGTATCAAGCTTTTATAAAGGTCGGGCCATTATCGGCTACGATTGCAAAAAAGAGTTGTGGTGTTGCGAAGGTGAATATGCGGATAAACATTATACAACAACCTGCAAACAAACAGGGTACATTAACACCAAAGGACAGATACTATACATGGGTAAAAAGACTTTTGAAGAGATACAAAAGAAGATAGGCTGGAGACAGGAGTACTAACTATAAATTAGACCACCCTTTAGTCTCACACAAATATGTGATACCCGTATTGTACTTAGGGTAATACTTTTGTCAAATGTTTAGATTCCTCTTTATATGTGGCTTTGCTGCCCTAAGCTTATTTTCAAAAGCTCAAATTAATTCGCCGGTAGACTCCATACATTTTCTACTTGATACCACTATTGCCATCATGCAAAAAAAAGCCTTGAATGCTGATCTGGTAAATTGGGAAAAACTTACGAAAGAACTTAAAGCAGCAACAGCAAATGTACACTCTGTAAAAGAAGCGGGATTTGCTTTTACCAGATTATATGACGAATTGAAAGATGCCCATGGTGCATTTTATTATAAAGACACTGCATTCAGGAGTACGGGGAAAATTAAGAATGTCGATAAAATAAATGAAGTAACGTATGAGGAGCTGAAAAAAGGGCCAAAGCTGGTTGCAATGATGTTGAATAACGGAATTGCATATGTACGCATTCCATTTGTTTCGGTTCAGGACAGTGCCGGTGTTTTAAAATTCGCCAATCGGTTGAACGATTCTGTAACCAGCCTTTTGAAAAGAAACCCAAAAGGATTGATCATCGATTTAAGGTTAAACCAGGGAGGTAATATGTACCCGATGATTGCTGGTTTAAGATCACTGTATAAGTCAGGAAGCATAAGCGAATCATATACATATGAATTTAAGGATAAAAATATTAGTCCTGTTATATTTCGCAACGATAGCCTGATCTGTGAGTATTATAAAATTAAAATTAGCAACTATATAGATTATAGTCGTACAAGGGTAGCGGTATTAATAGGTCCATCCACAGCAAGTGCTGGAGAATGTACGGCAGCATCATTAACATACAGGTCACCATCGGTTTTAATTGGAGAAGAAAGTATGGGATTAACCAACGGTAATGATGGATTCATGGTTTCGGGAAATAATATAGGCTTTAACCTTGCAGTTGGGGTATTAAAGGACGGTAAAGGGAAAAGACTGGATGAAGTAATTCAACCAAATATACCAGTAGCGGGAGGCGATAATTTTACTGAACTGGAAAAAGACCTGAAAATAATACGGGCGGTTGAGTGGATAGTGAAAAAGAAATGATAGCCAAAGCTCGTATCCATTGCTGTCGAGGAAAAAACAGCTATTAGCTTTTAGCCATTAGCCAGGATTGGCGGTTGTTTTGGACTATCTGCTAATAATGGAATAAAGGATAGGTCTTATGATTTTTTTTAAAAACCCTGCTTTAAAGAAGTATTTAATTTCCTCAGTTCTGCTCGGACATGGTTACATTCATAGCAAAAAAAGCTAGTCATGCAAATCAAGGGTTGAAATCTGCCAAAAATGAGAAAATCATCGATAGAGTGGTCTTTTGAAGTCATTAAAGCAGGCTCCTATAAAATAATACCTCCTAATCTTATTTGGCTGGTTAGATAGAACACGGATTTATCATGATAGATCTGCGTTCCATTGCCCGCTCTTGTGAAATTTTAACCCTTGATTCGCATTAGTAGCTAACAGCTAATGGCTAAAAGCTAAAGACTGTTTTCCCCCAACAGCAATACTATATTCCTTTTAAGCATTGCTTTTGAGCTTTCTCTTCAATAAAATAAAACGAAACTTAATATTATCATATACCAGACCGGCAGATAATACAATAGCAGCTATGGTTAATGAATGAAGTCCAATTTTTGAATATAAAAATCCACCAACAATACCTCCAATAAAGAAGAATCCGATAATGGTAAATCGTAGTTTGATGGAAGACACAAGTTTGATTTTTTGCTGTACTTCTTTATAGAAAAACAACTGTGATAATTCAATACCAAGATCAGTGAATAGACCGGTTAAATGGGTTGTTCTGACAACAGAACCTGAGATAGTTGTTACCAGTGAGTTTTGCAGACCCATGGCGAATAGCAATCCAAATGCAATGGTATTTGGGCTTTCAATAATCAGGCTAGTGCCAAAAATGCCAAAAACAAAAAGTATCAGGCATTCTATAGAAGCTGGAATAATATAAATATAATGATCACTTTTTTTGGCAATAATTTCTATTATAAAACTAGAAAGAAAAGAACCGGCAAAGAAGAAGAAGATATAGAGAAAGTAAACAAAGCCTTCCCAAAAATTTAGTTTGAATACTTCATCCATAAAAAAGGCAAAATGGCCCGTTACATTTGTAGTAAGACGTTGTACGGCAAAATATCCTGCAACATTTACCAGTCCCGCAATAAATGATAATAAAGAGGCGATTTTTAAATTATGACTTAATGTTCTTGTCTTGCCCTGGTGTCTGAACATCTGCTATTTCTTTACTTGTTTAAACTGAAATTATTTTGGCAAGTAGCGGTCGTCCTTATATGCTTAAGTAACATGCGTTCTGATTTGCTTTTACTAATGCTGAAAAGCTTGATAAAATTACATCATTCCCCGGACAGCAATGGGTACAAAGCAGAACTGTCCGGGGAAAATAGGCTATGAGCTTCTAGCCTCTAGCTGCAAGCCTTGATTGGTGCTTGTTTTAGGTTTTCCGCTATTATTTGAATAAATGACAGGGCTTGCGAATTTGTTTTGTAAAAACCCTACTTAGAATAAATATTTAATTACCATATTTACGCTAGTAGATGGTTAAATTAATAGCAAAAAAAAGCTAGTAGCCAGCAGCTAGTGGCTAGAAGCTGTTTTTTCCAGGACAGCAATGGGTACACAGCGCAGCCTTAACCAATATGAGGGAGCTTTTATTTAAAATCAGTTTAATCTAAGCAAAAGCTTGCTAACTTTAAAGAAACAGCCAATACTCTATTTTAAACCCCGGAATGCTTCTTTATAATCAGGCAATGCAAATAAACCATACATTACCTTCTAAAATAGTGCGTTACAGCTTGGGCACATTACTCCTTCTGGTAGCGATCAATGCATTTGGAGGCGGCTATTATGGAATGTCAGGGGCAGATGCCGTTCCACTGGCATGGTTAAAGGGAAGTATATTTCACAGTTATTTTATTCCGTCGCTTATCCTCTTTGTATGTGTGGGCGGTACTGCTCTAGTGGCTGGAATAGCGGTTTTTAAACATCACAAGTTTGCAACTAAAGCAGCGCTTATAGCTGGCAGCATAACTATTGGATGGATAACAGTACAGGTAGCAATCATCGGTTATGTATCATGGTTACAACCTGTAATATTCATTGTTGCTGTTATTATTCTTATACTAACCCTATTACTTAGAAAGTATGATCACTAAGCAGATTTTATACTGGCTCCCTATGATTGTAATTGCCTTTGCCAATGCAACATTGAGGGAAGTGCTATTTATAAAACAGTATGGCGAATTTCGGGCACATCAGCTATCAACACTTACACTGATTGTTTTTTGTGCTTTTTACACCTGGTTTATATTTCCACAACTGAATATTCAGCAGCCACGACAAGCAATAGTAGTCGGATGCTTATGGGTAGTACTTACAGTAATATTTGAATTTACGTTGGGTCGGTTAACAAACAAATCCTGGGAATACCTGTTTGAGAACTACAATATTTTAACCGGACGTATTTGGCTGGTATTTCTTTTATGTCTTTTGTTTATGCCATATCTTGTCTATATGATCAAAAACAGGTCATAAAACATGTTTTGTTGTTTTCAATCATCATTCAATTAATATAATCGCAGTATGGTAACTGAAATACCCAATACCACACCTGAAACCATTATTACCAGTACACGGATCTTTCCAGTTTCACAGGAACTGCTTTTTCGTGCATGGTCCGACCCAATGCACCTGAAAAACTGGTGGGGACCTAAAGGGTTTACCAATACTTTTCATGAATTTGATTTTAGGGTAGGAGGCAGGTGGCGCTTTACCATGCATGGACCAGAAAAGGGAAATTATGAAAACGATTGTGAGTTTATTCAAATTGAAGCACCTTCATTAATTGCATGGAAACGCTATTCGCAACCCTTATTTCAGGTAAGGGCAGTTTTTGAACCTGTTTCTGCTAATAGTACAAAATTGGTTTTCAATATGGTTTTTGAGGATGCTGAGACCTGTAGAAAAATGAAACCATTTGTGGTGGACAAAAACGAAGAAAATTTTGACAAGCTGGAGGTAGTATTAATGGGAATGATTTAGCCACAAATGCACAGATTAATCGTTTATAATCTGTGCATCTGTGGCCAACAAATAAATACGCAAAGGGAAGCTTAATAATTCAACTGCCAGCTAAGAAAAAACAAGCTTATTATATTTATTCCTATAAGCTAATGGAGATATGCCTGTTACTTTTTTGAATACATCACGAAACGCTTTTATATCTGTATACCCAACTTCATACATCACTTCATGGATATTTTTACGACTTGTTTCCAATAGTTTTTTAGCTGCTTCAACCCTTACACGTTGCGCATATGCAGAAGGTGAATTACCGGTAGCTTTTATAAAACGCCGGTCGAAGTTTCTCCTTCCAATAGCAAACAATGAAGAAAGGGAATCTATTGATATTTTTTCCTGCAGATTATTTTCTATATAAACCTGTGCTTCCTTAATGATATCGTCATTATGCTGTTTTTGTCCAGTGAAAATGATAAAGGGCGACTGAATATCTCTGTCAGGTTCAATCTGAAATACTTTGGAACAAAAGATAGCTGTATCTCTGTCAAAATATTTTTCAACCAGATACAATACAAGATTCAAAAAGGAGAAAGCACCGCCATTGGTATAAATACCATTTTCATCGGTGATTAACTTATCGGTCTGTAAATTTACTTTGGGAAACATTTCCCTAAAGCTATCGGCAAAGGCCCAGTGTGTGGAGCAACTTTTATGATCAAGTAATCCTAATGAAGCCAGTAAAAAAGCACCGGTACAAATACTAGCTAACTCAGCCCCGCATTTATATTGATGTTCTATCCAAACTGCAATCGCTTTGTTTTCTGTTATGGTTTGTTCGTAGTTATGACTCAATGATGGAATAATAACTAAGTCAGTTCGGGGTATATTATTAATATGGGTATGTGGTTTAACACTAAATAATCCGCCATGAAAATCTACTTCCTTTGAAACGCCCGCCATTTCAATGGTATAAATTGTTCGCCTGTGTTTTTGTTTCCAATAATTATTGGCCCTGGTAAGTATTTTGTAAGTGCCGACAATACTGCTTAGATTATTATTTCCATTGGGAACGAGGATGGTAATATGTTTCATACCAGTAATTTGTTTAAAGGTAGCACAACAGTTTGTCCTAATTACACCCTAAGAATGTCCTTTTTACACCCCTTCGATATCTCTTTTAGACAGTAGGTTTGACTTATTAAAGATTGAACAATGCTCACTACAGATTTTACCAGAACGCTAACCACATCACAATCACCAGAACAGGTATTCCAAACCGTTTTAAATGTACGGAGCTGGTGGTCGGGATATTTTGCGGAAAGTTTTGAAGGAATATCAACAGAATTAAACGAAGAGTTCATCTTTCATGCCGGAGAAGGGGCTCATTACTCAAAACAAAAGCTGATTGAACTAGTGCCCAATAAAAAAGTCGTGAGGCTGGTAACAGACAGTAAACTAAGTTTTCTCGAAAAGCAGGACGAATGGACCGGCACCAAAATAATATTTGAAATTTCCAGCGAAGGAGACCAAACTAATGTAAAGTTTACCCACGAGGGCCTAACCCCCGCTTCAGAATGTTTTGACAACTGTACCCCAGCCTGGGCACAATATTTACAGGGCAAGTTGTTACCGTTGATAGGAGGGGGGCGATAGTGCTGTGAATTGTCAATTGTGAATGGTGAATGAGATCGCCATCCTATTGACAATTCACCATTGACAATTCACATCTCACAACCTCACCCCAGTCAAATTATCCACTACCAATGTAAGTTGTAAAACATGGTTTGAATCGAAGTGATCATCTTTAGCGTGGTGAATGAATTGGTTAAAGTAGCCGGTTTCTACAGCGATATTATTGGTTACATTATAGCCAAGCCCAAGAAAAATCCGATTCTGATCGAAGAGGTGATGACCAGTAACAGGGCTGCCATCATTGATAAAGATTTCGTCTTGGGCTATAAAATAGGTGCTGTTTTTGTCGTAACTGTTATGGGTAATTAGGTGTTGGAACTTGAACATGGTTCTTTCTCTGAATACTGTTTCAAAGTGTTGAAGTTTGTCTTTTATTTCTCTTAATTCAGTTCTGAACCGGAAGGAGAAAGTGTTTCTGTTAAGCACTTTGAATAATTGCACTTGCAAAGCGGTGCGGTATTCAGGATAGGCTCTTTGGTTAACATTGTCGCCGATAAAATAATTATACCAGATACCCGCGAAGGCAGAAAGCTTAACAGTTGGTTTGGGGAAATAGTGAATCCATGGTCTGATAGTTAACTGCTCTCCATATTCCAGAAATGCTAGTTTCTCATAAGGACTTTGTCTGGAATACTGAAAATCGCATTGCCATTTTAGTTTCTTGCTGAATTTTCCGGCGAGGTCAATCTCAGACCACAGTTGTGTGGTGTTATTAATTTTTTTGTCTTGCGCAAATATGCATGCCGGTAATAAAAGGATGCATAACAAAGGCTGTTTTATCATTTTATTTATCTGATTAATAGATACCAGAAATACGGTCCAATCTAAAGTTTTAGAAAGGGAGGGTACTGTTGTTATTATTGCTCAGATAAAACCTATGTAAAGTTACAGGATAGTAGTTGAGAAACAACCTGGGTTAATTGAGGAAAATTTCAATTTTAAAACCGAGTCGGATCTTAAACCCAACGACTAATTTTTGGTAGATTTCTTTTTTTGAACTGGGTCTTTTGGACAATGCCAGGAAACGGATTCTAATCCAATCCTGACAATGCCTCCTTGTTTTAAATAGTTGTCCATAGACTTTTTCATAGCATCCCTTTCAGATTGTTGCGATATTCCGAGGGCAAAAACAAATTGATCTCTGCTATTCCCACCCATAAAACTAAAATACCCATTTTTAGTGCTGCTATAGTATAACACGCAATCTTCACCTCCACTTTCTTTACACATTTTTAATGCAGCATCTTTAACTTCCTTCATGGTAGCTCTGGGGGCTTCACCATTATCACCCGTTGCTCCCCATTTTCCTGTTTTCTCACATACATAAACGGCTGATTGCGCTGCAACTTTCCCAGATGCAAATAATAAACCTATCAAACATACTGCTGATAAATACTTCTTCATTGCTTATTTCCCTTCGACAAGCCAAGGGCAGGCTTTATTTTTTATTTCTCTCCCGGATGATACACTTTCACTTTGTGTTTCTCAACATCATCTTTGTAAAAGTAAATGTCTTTAAACTTCCCGTTTACAAACCCTTCTGCCTGGTCTGTAAAGTTTGGTGAATTAGGGTCGGTACTCTGTCCGCCGGTAAGAATGGTTTTGGCTTTTAGCTTTTTACCAAATTCAACAGCTGCAAGAAAGCTGTTGCCTGATGTGCCGTAACGTTTATTGTAACCATTGCCCGATCTGCTTTCAAAAGCAGGTAAAGAGCCCCAACGAGAGGAAGAAAAAGGTACAGCGATGCTAGGTTTGTTATCATCGAATCTTTGTCCATCAGGCACGCGCTGATAGCGGTTGATCTCTCCCCATGGCTGGTGCCAGTTACCATAGGTTCTGGTAAGATCATCCAATACTTTTTTCAGTGATTGCATTTTTTGGTCTGGGGTTGTTTTGGCCATGTCTTCAAATCTTTTCACAGCATTAGTACCTTCTTCCATGGTTTCGGCGCGAGGAACAAAATTGCTGAGTTGGTTGGCCCAGTCAATAGCAATGGTAGTTGCAACAGAGTTGAGTGCGGCTGTTTTATCCCAGGTACGCAATAGCTCCACTGCTTCTTTTAGTTCAGCTTTTAATGGGCCATTGTAGAAGTCGTAATCTTTATTCAGTGCAGGTATCAGGAAATCAAATGCTGCGAGGTAACGATTATAACCGATTTCAATGATTTTGTCGAGGGTAATATTATTGGCATTCTCCAGTAAACGTGCGGCATTGATACCGCGGGCATTTTGCCCGTCAGGGGCCATATAAGAAGGATATTTATTTTTATCAGGACTATCTTTTCCCGCTGAGGTAAAAGGGGTAGAATTACAGTTTTGTATCCAGCCAACAGAAGGATTATGTACCTGAACAATTTCCTCAAGTGCATGTGCACCTTGCCATTCTGTAGCTTTTATACTTCCATCTACCGGACGGGTATAATCATAACCAGGGTTACGTTTTGGAACAAAGTCATTATGCCAGTAGGCTATATTGCCTTTATCATCCGCATAAACAGTATTGTTGGTAGTATTGGAAACCATACGCATGGCATTCTTAAATTCTTCCAGGTTATTCGCTTTGATACTCACCCACGATTGAATCAGTGCACTTAATGAACGATTGAATTCTTTCAATGCCAGCCATTTACCATTTCTGTTGCCCATTACCGGGCCATGATGCGTGTAGAAACCTGTAAAAGGAACGGCTACCTGCTGACCATCTTTCAGGTATTTTACCGTGATAGGTTTTGTCTTTACCGCTTTCATTTCCTTCTCATATTCATACACCCAATTATTATTCACCTTCGAAACTTTTTCTTCATAGAGATCGGCAACATCAGCATAACTGGTAGTATGCATCCATCCACAATGTTCATTAAAGCCCTGGTAGATGAACATTTGTCCCCAGGTAACAGCACCATAAGCATTTAAACCTTCCTCACTAACCATATGCATTTCTGGTCTGAAATAAAAAGGTACGTGGGGATTGATGTAGAGAATGGCATTCCCACTGGTAGTAAGTTTGGGTGCAATGGCAAAACCATTCGAGCCACTCAGCTCAATATCTTTATTAATGATGGGTTGATAAGCTGTTGCATTTGTGTTGCCATTATAAAAAGTCTTCACTTCATCAAGCGCTATACCACCTGTACGTGTAGCGGAAACGCTGCCATCGGTGAACATCAGGTGGAACCATGGCTCAAAACGGGTTAATACTTTCGGTTTAACTTCCGGATGTTTATAGAGGTAAAAATTAATACCGTCTGCAAAAGCATTCAGGAGTTTTTTAAACCAGTTAGGACTATTATTGTAATCCTTAATTGCTTCAGCGCTATCTACAATCAGACGAATTTGTAAATCTGCATAGAGCATGCGCTCTCCATCAGCCTCAGCCTGACGGCCTAATACTTCCAGGTAATTTCTTTCTACCCTTGCAAAATTTTCTTCGCATTGTGCATATAGTAAGCCGAATACAGCGTCTGCATCAGACTTACCATAGATATGAGGAATGCCCCATTTGTCTTTAATAATGTTGATTGATTTTGCCTGCGCTTCCCAACGGTTAATTTCAGCGGGAGTGAAAGACTGTGCATAAGCAAAAGAAGAAAAGAGCAAACAGCAGAGCAGTAATCTCATGGTATTGTTTTTGAATAATACCAAATATAGACAACCTTTCCCAACCCTGCACAGGACTTAAGTCCGGTGCAGGGTTGGATTAATAGCCCCATTGCTTCATCACAGCAAGGTCCTGCCTAACACATTCAATAGGGTCAATACCCTGATAGGCTTCCTGTTCAATGATAAAATGTAATGTGCCGCCTTTTGATTTGCAGAGATCAGTTATGGCTTTGGTATTGGCAACACCTTTGCCGAGTATAGTACTCTCAAAAGATTTACCATCGGCCGTCTTGGTCTCGTCTTTTACATGTATAGATACAAAGCGACCGGGATAGTTGTTAACGATTTCAAGTGCATTAACACCTGTGTGGTATAAGTTACCCATGTCAAGCTGCTGAACAACCAATGATGGGTCTGTATTTTTCAGGATGATATCATATACTTTTTGTCCATTGAGGGTGGCCGTAAACTCAAAATCATGATTATGGTAACCAAAGCGCATACCGGCGGCTTTGCATAGTTCTCCGCTTTTGTTGAATACATCCATATAGGCCAGCATTTCATCGTAGGTTTTGCGTAAGTCGGCATCTAACCATGGACTAATCACCAGTTCCTGCTCCATAATGGCGGCGTCTTCAATGGTATATTTCCAGAGATCGGTGAATTGTTTTTTGTCGGCATCCCAATGGGCTTTACCCATTACTGTATGACCGCTGGGCATTTGCATGCCTAAATCGTTCAGTATTTTCTTAAACTCTTTGGCAGTATAGCCATAAAATTTGCGGTTAACATAATTAGCATGCTCTACATACTTATAGCCCATTTCTGCCAGTGCCTTTAAAGTACCCAGCGGGTCTTTACCCATAGCGGCACGAACAGAATATAACTGAACACCGGTAAGCATTTTGGCATTGCCTTGTGCGAATAAGTTGCGCGGTAATAAAGTCGTTGCTGCTAGTGCTAAACTACTGTTCTTTAAAAAAGATCTTCTGGATGAATGCATGGCTAACAATTATGGAATAAATATAAGACATATCCCTGCTCCGGATTTAAATCCGGAGCAGGGATATGCGATTATTTCTTTTTGAAAACGGAAAAATGTATAGCTGTACTGATTTCAAACCCCAATTTTTTATACAAAGCAATTGCACCAACATTATCCTGCCGCACATGTAAAAAAGGAATTTTACCACTGTCAATTATCAAAGAACAGACATGCGATGTAAGTGCTTTGGCATAAGATTTACCCAGGTGCTGTGGATCGGTACAGATAGCGCTTACCTCGGTATGGGTATTGGTTTGAAGGCGCTGGCCTGCCATTGAAACAAGCTTGTTTGCCTGAAAAATGCCATAGTAATTACCAAACTCAATGGTACGTCCATAGAATGGACCAGGTTTGGTTAATTCGGTAAGCACGAGCATTTGCGTCACATCTTTTTCTGAAAGCGGAACCATACTTATTTCCCTGTTTACGTATGGTTGAAAATGATGACAAGTCATTTGGTATAAAGGAATATTGAACAACTCCTCAAAACTGTCTGGTAATGGTATTGGCTTAGCAAGCGGCAGCGAAAAAGTTCTGTCTGCCGGTAATAAAGTAACAAGTTGAGTCAGGTCTTCCTTGTTCCAGTTTTCCAGTCCAACAAATGGACAAACATCGGCGGGGTAATATTTTAGTTTGTTATTGCCCTGGTTAAATGACTGGTGATAAGTAGACAGTGCTTCCCATACGGGATTGGCAAGAAAAGTGCTCATACTGTAAAGTTAAAAACAGAAATAGTATATTGGTATATAATATATGAGTAAATGAAGTCTGGACTGAGCATTCTGGTACTGTTTTGTTTTTGTATAAATGTATCACTCGCACAAAAAACCAGTGTTTATTACAATGGAAGATGGGAACCATGTGAACAATCTAAAGCCATTTATTTTAGTGAGCTGGAAAAAACAGAGAAGGGATGGTATCGGGTAGATTATTCAATTGCATCAGAAAAATTGCTGAAGCATGGTTTTTATAAAGACTCATTATGTACCATCAAACAGGGCGTTTTTGAATCGTTTTTTGGAAACGGCTCAGTGAGTGGCATAAAATATTTTGAAGCCAATGAAAAAACCGGACTTGATTTTATGGTGTATCCCAATGGATTTTTAAGCGACTCGTTCCGTTTCAAAAAAGATATGCCATATGGTGTTTGTGTAAGCTGGTATCCGGATGGTAGCCTGCGAACAGAAATGCAGTTAGATACCATGGGTACAGGATCTGGACTTGTTATTGGTTTTTTCCCCGACGGAATAGTTTCTTTTAAAGGGAAACTTGCGCCGGGATTAAGAAAAACAGGTAACTGGTTTTATTACCATCCCAATGGACAGCGCGCGGCTGTTTTGCAATATCAAACATTGGAAGATGCATGGAATGGGCTTACCAGCAACATAATGCCAGATCACTTTGAATTTGCTTATTATGATTCCACCATTAAATATACAAATGCCATCTGTTACGATACGAATGGCATACAACAGGCGGGTTGTAAAATTGAGAATAGGCTGCCAGAATATCCTAAAGGGGTAAGTGCATGGACGAACTATTTAACAAATATCATGAGTGGTATAATGCAAAAACATGGTAACCTCGAAAAGCCCGCATCTTATATTGCTCAATTTACTGTGACCACAACAGGAGATCCCAAAGAAATAATGCTTGATAATACGTACAACCAGACCCTTGATGCAGATGTGCTAAGTATTTTTCGAAAGTCAAAAAAATGGATTCCTGCCCGTCACAATAACAGGGTTATACCTTTTACACACAGGCAATCTTTAACATTAGGTGTCCGTTATTAGCATGCTGAATAAATACCTTTGTGCCTTAACACATGAAATATGGTCAAGTCAACTCTTTTTAAGTTTACGATTGTATCCTTTTTATTGATGTCTGTACAAACACTGTCGGCACAAACCAATGAACCTGTATGGACGCCTGAGCAGCAGGTAGAACTTTTTGGTTACTGCGAAAAACCCTACCTCATTAAACAGCTTAAGATATCCGAAGCCAATGCAGATAAAATTGGACAGATCAATCACTGGGCCAGGCTTACCAAAATACAAATCCAGAAAAATGCGAACGACACATTTGCTACCGATGGTGAAGTAGAAGAAGCTGTCATTAAAAAATACAAAGCATTGGGTCTTTCCGGCGATCAGTTAAAAAACTTAACGGAGAAAAGAAAACAAAGTCTAAGTGAACCCTGTCCGCTCATTACCCTGACAGTCAATAAAAACTACGATACTATTGCCAAGCCACAATTGCAATTAATGTTCCGCACCAAATTCCGCAGAACCCTGATGGATAAGCTTGAAGTAAACGGAAAGCAAGCTGATATGTTGATAGAAGCCGAGGTATGGAAGCAAAAGGAAGCTTTAGAAATCAATAAAATTCCTGAAACAGATTTTAACCGGATCAGAAAAACAGTTGCTATGTATACCGACCTGGAAAGGAAGTATGGTTTTATAGGTATTACTGAACAACAAAAAGAAGGCGCAAAAGCTATTTTTAAATCAGCGGAGTAAGTAGAGGGCTTCAAGTCGCAAGCTGCAAGCCTTGATTGGAGTATATTTTAAGCTTTCTGCTAATAATTGGATAAATGAAAAGGCCCGAGAATTAGCTATTTTAAATAAGGTGATTAAAGAAATATTAGATTGCTGTAAATGCACTAGCTGTTATTAATAGAACACAGATTTTCATGATTTATCATGATAGATCTTGAAAATCATGAAAATCTGTGTTCTATCCTACGATAAACTTGCAGCTTGCAGCTTGTCGCTTGCAGCTTAAAATACCCTTATATCTCTCAGAAAATCATTGTTTTATAGTTTAAAGCAATTATTTTGGCATTGCTTATACCAAACTAACCTTGCTAATGCAACCATGCCGTATACTCATTGTTGAAGATGAGTCGCTTGTAGCTATGGATATGGAGCGTATGCTGCTTAACCTGGGCTATGATATAATACCCAATGTAAATAGTTATGCTTCCGCTGTTCAATCCATTGAACAAAATAAACCGGATCTGGTACTACTAGATATTACCCTGAATGATACCAAAACTGGTATTGACCTCTCGGCCTTATTACAACAACAATACCGTATACCCTTTATATATGTAACCTCACATTCAGATAAAAAAACCATGGATGATGCCTTGGGAACCAAACCCAATGGCTATCTCCTGAAACCCTTCGAATCGAATGACCTGTATACCGCCATTGAAGTGGCACTGAGTAATTACAGCGGACAGGATATAATAGAACAGGAAAATACTGCAGTAGTTTGTAAAGATGCCCTGTTTATAAAGAACGATAAAAATTTTGTTCGGGTTAATATTGATGATATACAGTGGATCGAATCAGAACATAACTACCTCTATATTATATCCGAAAAAGGCAAACATATTATACGCTCAAATTTCCGCGACTTTCAACAACATGTATCAGATGCTAAATTTTTACAGGTACATAAATCATATATGATTAACCTCAATAAAGTAGATGCATTTTCACATACAGATATCACCATCAACGGAAAGGAAATACCACTCAGTCGAATGTATAAAGACGATTTTTTTGCCTGTATAAAAAGAATTTTATAGCCTTTTGAGCCAAATGGTACCCAAAATAAGGCAGTTGGTACCTGTTTTTTGCCCGATCCTCGCATTTACTGCATATTTACAGACCACCATGTTACAATTGTTGTCGATATGCTCCAAAGTCAGGCTTACACCTGCTTTGATTTGTTGCTTTTTATTCCTGACGGAATCAAAGGCACAATATAATTATGTAGATACCGAACAAATAAGACAACAAATAAACCAGGCGAAAAGCGACACAACCCGATGCAGGCTTTATGGAATACTGGGTTGGGAAATACGTTTTTCCAATCAGCCAAAAGCAGTAGAACTGGCAGATAGTATGGTAATGATTGCGAACAGTAGCAACGATTACCTGAGACTGGCAGAAGCTTACCGCATCAAGGGTTTTGTAAAAGTGGTGAACCAGGATATCGAAGGTTGTCTTAAAATGTATGAACTGTCGATGTTCTATGCAAAGAAGGCAAAAAGTAAATATTATGAGTCATCCATCCTGAACCTGATAGGGGGCATGTACCAGGATAAAGCTGATTTCGATAAAGCCATACAGTATTTTTTAGAAGCAAATAAAGCCGCCGAAGAAAGCAAAAGCTCTGAAATGATTGCCTTCAGTGCCAACTGTATAGCAGAAGCCTACTCAGATGCCGGAAGACCCATCAGTTTTACCCGACCCTTTTATGAGAAGGCTTTGAAAGAAGTATTACCCAGGGAAAACTGGCAATATGCCGGAATGATTCATTCCAATATGGCCAAAGAATATATGATGGTGAACAAACCCGATTCCGCCAAATTGGAAGCCAACATATCTATTGGATACCTGAATAAAGTAAAGACCAAAGGTTATGTGTATGCAACCTGTGCAACAGATATTGGAGAGATCCTCACCAAACTTAAATACTACAAAGAAGCCGAACAATACCTGTTGCAAGCCTACCAGATTCTCGATAGCTTAAAAACAAAAGACAATAAACTCATCGTATTATCCGCCTTATCCAACCTTTACATTGAAAGTAACCAGTATAATAAAGCCAGTGATTTTGGAAGAACTCTCTTATACCTGGCCCAACAATATAAATCGAAACTATTCCTGCGGAATGCCAATAAGGTATTATCTGAAGTAGCGGAAAAGCGCGGACAGTTGGACAGTGCCATGCTGTTCTTTAAGCAGTATAAATATTGGAACGACAGCATCTTCAATGAGAACAAAGAGAAAACCATCGCTGATGCAGAAAACAGGATGAAAGAAACATTACAGGCAAAAGAGAATGTTGAGCTGAAGTCCTTAAACGCAAGATTGCGCAATAGTAATCTCTTTGTTGCTGCTGTTGCCTGTGTTTTATTACTTGCCGCCTTGTTCATCATTTTTGCTAATAGAAAAATCAAACAGAAAAACCAGGTACTCGAAAACCAGAAACAGTTGATCGAAAGACAGAACGAGGAGAAAGATATTTTATTAAAAGAGATACACCACAGGGTTAAAAACAACCTTCAGGTAGTATCGAGCTTGCTGAACCTGCAGGCTGCTACCATGACTGACCAGAAAGCTATTGATGCATTGATGGCGAGTCAGAAAAGGGTAAAAGCCATTTCATTGATACACCAAAACCTCTATGCATTTGATGACCTGAGTACCGTATCTTTTACAGACTATATCCGTGAACTATACAGCGATCTGCGGCAATTATATAATAAAGGCCATATTGAACTGATCTGCACCGCACCGGCAGAACAGTTTGAATTTGATATTGAAAGGTCTGTTCCATTAGGTCTCATACTAAACGAAGTAATCACCAATGCATTGAAATATGCATTTGATGAAAATCAGCAAGGCACGATTACCATTTCCTGCGAGTCTAATTCGAATGAGATATTAACTATTATAGTCAGGGATAATGGCAGAGGATTGCCTTTCTCATTTGAAGAACATAAGTCCGAATCCTTAGGCTTCCTGATTATACGGGAATTAACGCGTCAGCTAAAAGGCACTGTTAGATGCGAAGTCAATAACGGAACATCTTTTATTTTCAATATTCCTCAAAGCAGGCTTAAGGCATAGTATCATATTTATATTTCATACCCTTTTTGTTGCATTTGGTACCATTTATTCAAAGTTGCGCTTCCCTCTTTATAATTTTCATATGATTTCGAATGGTTGCGAACCATTATTTCGTAGCTATTCAGCATCACATACATATCCAATATCCCCGAAAAGATCATTACCAGGTGATTATTTGAATCAGACGATTATCTGCGGATAACGTTTTGTACAACCAAACTAACTATTATGAAATCAGCTCTACGCAAAGTAGTAAGCCTGTTATTGCTGTCATGTACGACGGCGATCGGTGTTTTAACAGCTCAACCAACTTTTACCTCTACGCCGGTAACAACAGCCACAGTGGGAAGTCCATATACCTATGGTATATCGGCAACTGATCCGTCGAACAACACGCTCAATTTCTCGGCACTTACATTGCCATCGTGGTTAACGTTGAATAATAATGGCCAAAGTACTGCTTCACAGTTTGGTTCAACTATTTCAACACCAGGTGGTGTAGCAGGCGATGATCTAGGAAATATTTATGCAACCCAGTTAAATGGCACCGCTATTTATAAAATTGCTCCGGATGGAACTACTACAAACTGGTTTACCAGACAATCCGGAAACGTATATGGTATGTTTGCATACGATGGTTACTTGTATGTTTCATACTATTATAATTCTACCGTTTCGAGGAGTAAAATCACTAAAATCTCTTTAACAAATCCCGGAGCAGGAGAAACAGATGTTTACCTAAATCCTAATTCTGGCTCTGCCTTTCTCTCGATGACTCACAGAGCAGGTTATTTATATATTGCTGGTTATGGATTGTCTAAGGTAATTCGGGTTAATTTGAGCAACAATGTTGCAAACGATGTTATAACCAACATTAGCGGTCCTTTCGGGCTTGGTTTTAATTCTTCCGGTATTTTATATGTTGCATCTTACACAAGTGGAACCATTTACTCGTTTAATCCTGCTACAAATGTGTTAACTTCTGTAGTCACAGGTTTACAAAATCCGAGTGATGTAAAAGTAGATGCCTACGACAATGTATATGTTTCAGGGTACCAGTATGTAAGAAAATATACACCTAACTTTTCCTCTTTTATAACCGTTTACACTACCTCAAGTTATGTTTGGGGTATGTCAATTACGCCAACTGGTGCATTAGTATTTGGAGATTATAGTGGAAACCGTATAGCCAAATTACAAACTGGTGCTTCTTTAACCGGAACCCCACCATTATCAGCAATGGGAGTAAATAATGTCAGTGTGCGTGTTTCCAATGGTTCTGCTACAGCCGACCAAAACTTTACCATCACGGTGTATAGTGCTCCTACCATATCTGCGATGCCTAATATTTCAAGGGCACTTAATCAGGGCCCTATTACCCTTACCAATCCTACCAGCAATAGCAATGGTGCAATTACTTACACCAGCAGCAATCCTTCTGTTGTGTCAGTAAGTGGTAATACACTTACATTGAATGCACAGGGTACGGCTACCATTACTGCTAATCAGGCTGCATCAGGTTATTTTAATGCAGGAAGTACCAGCTTTACTGTTACGGTTACTGCACCGGTGTTAATACCTGCCAGTGCTTTGAAGTTTGACCCTAGCTTACCGGCAGGAGATAATAGCCGACTCAATTATGTGGATATAGCTAATCCATTCCGAGCCTTTCAAAAAGAAATGACAGTTGAATTCTGGATGTACGCTCCCGATGCTAACCTGCCTTTCGGGTCGGTAATGGGTCAGGGCCCTACAAATCTTGATCAGAATTATTCATGGTTAATGCACCCGAATACGAATGGCACCATGACTTTCTATGTGAATGATGGTGGTACTTTAAGGGGAACCAATTGTAACATAATAGCAGGCTCATGGCATCATTATGCGGCAACATCCAGTGCAACAAGCACTAAGTTTTATGTGGACGGAGTGCTTGTGCATACTGGTCCTGGTGTATCTGGTAATATTATAACTGATGCTGCTTCAGTTATTCATATCGGGAAAGATGTACGATACGCAACCCGCAATTTTCCAAATAATGATCCGAATAACAGGTATGCAACCATGACCATTGATGAAGTGCGTATATGGAGCCGCGAGCTATGTGCAGATGAAATTAACAATAATAAGAATTGCCAGCTATTAAACCCAGCTACGCAAAATGGTCTTGAAGAATATTATACTTTCAATCAGGGCTATGTAAATGAAAACAATTCTAGTGTTACTACTTTAACTGATTTTAGTGGCAAGAACAGAAATGGTACCCTTAATAATTTTACACTGAATGGTACTAGTTCAAACTGGGCAACTTCAGGATCTACGAATACCGGTACTTGTGGCGCTTATGTAACAACCCTTCCAACAATAACTGTAAATGGATCAACCAATTTATGTGCAGGAGGATCTGTAACATTAACTGCGTCAGCGGGAAGCAGTTACCTGTGGAGCAATGGTGCAACTACTCAATCAATAACAGTAAGTGCGGCAGGTAGCTACAGTGTAACAGTGGCTTCAGCAGGAGGCTGTAAAGCTACTTCGGTAGCAAAAACGGTAACTGTAACAACTATCAATAATCAATCTGTTACAGCAGCACCTATCAATATTTGTGGAACTGGGTCGTCAACAATAACACTTGCTGCCTCTCAGTTAGGCGTTAACTATACCCTACGTAATAATGCTGATAATACTATTATAGCAGGTCCTATCGCTGGAACCGGTGCAGCTATTAACTTCAATACAGGAAATATTTCTGCCACAACTACTTATAATGTTTTGGCAGAAACTGGTCCTACAGGTGCACTTAGTTTAAATGGGTCAACCTACGTAACCATACCACATAATGCAAACCTGAATGTTAGCGCAGGTGGACAGTTAACCATGGAAGCATGGGTTAACCCGGCTATCACTGGCCAATGGAGAAATATTCTGATGAAGGGTGCTTATGGTTATGGAATGGCGATAGATGCATCTAACAGATTATATTTCTGGGATCAGGGAGCCGGAAATGCTTATGATACCTGGTCTAATGTAACTGTACCAGCTAATACATGGAGTCATGTAGCAGTTACTGTACAGGATAACGGATCCAGCCTTTCGGTTAAACTTTACCTGAATGGTGTTAATGTGGGCAATAAAACATCCCCTATTGCTCAGATCAATGATAATACAGAAAGCCTGATTATCGGTCGTCAGGGTACTGGTTGTGGCTGTAATTACTTCAACGGAAAATTAGACGATGTTCGTGTTTGGAACACAGTTCGCTCAGCTTCAGAAATTGCTGGGGGCATGAACAATTGTTTGTCCGGTACTGAAACAGGCCTCATTGCATTGTATAAAATGGATGATGGAAATGGTTCAACAGTTGTTGATTCAAAATCGGCTAATAATGGCAATATTGTAGGAACTGCAACCTGGGCTGCCGGAAATGTTGTATGTGGAGCTGTATGTAGCCAACAGATGTCAGCAACACCGACCATTACGGTAAACCCATTACCAACTGTAAACCCGGTTACCAATATTGAAGTATGTCATAATGGTATAGCTGTTCCAGCTATCAATTTCAGCGGTTCTGTTGAAGGTGCCGACTATAGCTGGACAAACGATAACCCTTCTATTGGTTTAAGTGCAAGTGGTACAGGTAATATCTCCTCATTTACGGCACAAAATCCAGGTACAGTTCCAGTATATGCCAACATTACAGTAACACCATCATTTACTGTTGATGGAAATACCTGCACTGGTACACCGGTAAGTTTTGTGATTCGTGTGAACCCAATTCCTGTTATCAATCCGATTGCCACACAAACATTGTGTAATGGCGCACAATCGGCAGTTATAAATATTACCAGCCCTGTACCAGGTGCTACCTTTAAATGGACCAACCTCGATCCTTCTGTAAACATTGGTTTAGCCAATGGAGAAGGCGCGGTGATTCCTTCGTTTACTGCGGTTAACAGCAGCAGTCAGCCAGTGAATGCCAACTACCTGGTTGTATCTTATTTCCAAGGTGAAACAATGGGTTGTGGTACTTCAAGACTGGTAAACTTTGTGGTTAACCCAACTCCAGTGGTTACTGTTACACCTAATGGACCAACCACTTTCTGTGAGGGAGGTTCTGTAACACTATCTGCACCTGCTGGCGCTTCGTATTTATGGAGCAGCGGACAGCAAACGCAATCTATCACTGTATCACAATCCGGAAATTATAGTGTTGCCGTTACCAGTGCAACCGGATGTGGCAATAATTCTGCAGCGGTAGCCGTAACAGTAAATCCTTTACCAGCCACACCGGTAATCAGTACATCTGGTCCTACATTGGTTTGTGCTGGTAGCCCGGTTACATTAACAGCTCCTGGCGGACAAACATTTGGTAAGTCTATTGATTTCAATGGATCTAATAATATCGTAATACCACATAATAATAGTTTAAACTTCACCTCTCAGTACACCGTTGAATCATGGATTAAAGTGAATGGTTACCAATACGGAACCATCATTTCTAAATTTGAAGATGATAACAACAACAGAGGCTGGATGGTGAATATGGGTGAAACAGGTGATCCAACTAAATTATCGGTTGTTCATTCAAGACTTGGTACCTGGACCAACCCGATTCAGTGGAACACCGGCTTCCAACCTTCACTGAATACATGGTACCACATTGCAGTGGTATTTGATGCAAGTCTTTCATCAAACCATATTAAACTGTATGTAAATGGTGCATTAACATCACAAACAAGCTGGCCATATACCCTTACGCCGAATGTAGCTAATATGTATTTTGGTGGATATGATGGTCCGGGTAATGGTGTTAATGGGGGTGCTAATTCAAGGTTCTTCAATGGAAAAATTGATGAAGTACGTGTATGGAACTTCGCAAGAACAGCTTCAGATATTAGTGCATTCTATAATCAATCGGTAAGCCCATCAACCAGTGGACTGGTTGCTGCTTATTCATTCAATGAAGCTTCGGGTAATGTGATCACTGATGCTACTGGCGTAAACAATGGAACGCTGGTAAATAATCCAACACGTTCTTCAGATGCACCTGCATCAGCATCATCCGGAAACAATACCTATCTCTGGACAACCGGCGAAACCAGTCAGTCGATTGTTGCAACCGCTGCAGGTAATTATGCAGTAACTGTAACCAATGAAAATGGTTGCTCAGCTACATCAGCACCTGTATCAATAAGTAATTATGCATTGCCAACAATTAGTTGTCCTGCAAATATTACCACTAACAGCCTGGCCAACCAGTGTGGTGCCAATGTTAGTTATCCTAATGCAGTGGTAACGGCTGGTCCTGCTAACCCAACAATCACCTATTCTCATCCATCGGGCTCATTCTTCCCGATAGGAACGACAACCGTTACAGCAACCGTAACAGATGCTTGTGGCAAGACAGCTTCCTGTTCATTTACTGTAACCGTTACAGATAACGTAAACCCTGTAATTACAGCACCGGCCAACCTTATTGTACCGGCAGGCGCTAGCTGTAGTGCAACAGGCATTAGCCTCGGCACACCGGTAACTTCAGATAATTGTTCGGTAGCATCAGTAACCAATAATGCACCAACGGTATTCCCAATCGGTACTACCAATGTGGTATGGACAGTAACAGATGCTTCAGGTAATATTGCAACGGCAACTCAGGCGGTAACGGTGAAAGATCAAACAGCACCTGTACCAAATGTGGCTACATTGCCTGATATCAATGGAAAGTGTTCAGTAACTGTAACAGCTATTCCGAAAGCTACGGACAACTGTAACGCACAAATTACAGCAACCACTACCAGTCCGTTATCTTACAATACACAGGGTACATATACCATCGTATGGAAATACACAGATGCCGCAGGTAACTTCAGCACACAAACACAAACTGTGATTGTGAAAGATGTTACACCACCGGTAATCAACTGCCCTGCACCTATTACCACCATAGCATCAAATAACCAGTGTGGTGCGGTAGTAACATTCCCTCAGCCTACCGTAACAGATAATTGTTCATCTGGCACATCAGGCGTGCATACATTAACGAGCGGTACTCAGTTCTTTGACTATGCAGACAACAGGATGGAAACACAGAACAGTCCAGGTTTACCAATGACATTCTTCCCAACAGACGGACAGAAACTCGCGGTATTCCTTGTGAACTGTGGTTCTACCCATTATATGTACCAGAATGTTACCCTGCCTTCAAGTGGTCCTATTTCACTTGGGCTAGACATGAAGTACACCAACCATTATGCATCTGGTTTCAGTGCAAGTCAGTTTATTGCTATTGAGTTAAGAAATCCTTCAACCAATGCAATCATTGCAACCCTGTTTAAAACAAATCCGGGTGCAGCACAATCAACACCTATGACGCACTACACATTCGATCTGTCGGCTTATGCTGGTCAGCAAGTGCGTTTGCAGGTAGTAGATGCAACTATTAATAATTACTTTATAGATGTACAATTAGACAATATCACTTTACCAGGCAGCAGCCTCGTAAACGGTAGCTTTGAAACAGGCGATTATACCGGATGGAGCATTGGTAGTGCAAGCACCACCTGCGGAACCTTCGGTATCGGTTCTGGTCCATCTATATCAATTGTACAGAAAGCAGGTTTGCCATCAGGTTCAACCTTCCCGATCGGTACAACCACCAATACCTTTGAAGCTACTGACCTGGCAGGTAATAAATCAACCTGTAGCTTTACCGTAACGGTAAATGCACCAGAGATCAGCATCAGTGGTAATGCAACAGAAATAGTAAGTGGTGATAATACACCATCTGCAACAGATCATACAGATCTGGGAGGCACCATACCAGGTAGTTCAATCAGTAAAACTTATGTAATTACCAATAACGGTACTGCCGCACTTACTATATCATCAATCAATATCAGCAATGCAGCCTTCACCAGAAGTGGTATCAGCTTACCAGCAACCATACAGCCTGGTCAGTCGGCCAGCTTTACCCTGAGCTTTGCTTCAGTATCACTTGGTGTACAAACTGCGGTGGTAACGGTAAATAACAACGACTGCACAGAAGCGGCTTACAGCTTTACCGTGAAAGCAGAAGTAACCTGTACCAATCCGGTATTTGTAAATACCAATGCACAGGTACAGGCCAATACAACAGCCACAACATGTAATGCAGTAGTAAACTATCCATTGTCGGTAACAGGTATACCTGCACCGGGATTAAGCTATAGTTTCAGCGGCGCAACCACAGGTAGCGGTGCAGGAACAGGTAGTGGAAAAACCTTCAACAAAGGAACAACACATGTGGTGGTAACTGCTGTTAACCCATGTAGTACGGTAGTGAATGAGTTTGATGTGATTGTTTCAGATATCACACCGCCAATAGCTATTGCACAAAACCTGGTAGTGAACCTTGATGCGAATGGTGCAGCAAGCGTAACTGCGGCGCAGATCAATAACGGATCAAGCGACAACTGTGGTATTGCATCTATCAGCTTAAGCAAAACCAGTTTCGGTTGCAACAATGTTGGAACAAACAATGTGATACTAACTGTTACAGATGTAAATGGTAATGTATCAACAGCAACTGCAGTAGTAACTGTGGTAGATGATATCAAACCATCTATTACAGCACCGGCCATGGTGAGCGTAGTGAATACACCTGGCTCATGTATGGCAGCAGTAAACCTGGGTACACCTGAAACCAGTGACAACTGTGGTGTGGCATCAGTAACCAATAATGCACCAGCATTGTTCCCTGTAGGTACTACCATCGTTCGCTGGACTGTTACCGACATACATGGTAATGTAACAGATACGGCTACACAAGAAGTAGTGGTGATCGATAATGAGAATCCGACCATCACTGTAAGTAATATCAGTGTAAACAACGATGCTACTAAATGTTTTGCTACTCTAACCGTAGATCAGCCGGAAACAGCAGACAACTGTGGTGTATCATCGGTAGTTGGTGTACGTAGCGATAACCAACCGTTAACCGCAACTTACCCTGTAGGTACAACAACCATTACCTGGACAGTTACCGATATACACGGAAATATTAAAACAGCGGTACAAACCATTGTAGTAACAGATAATGAAAAACCAAGCATAACAGCACCAGCCATGGTAAGCGTGGTAAATACACCAGGCTTATGCACAGCTAGTGTTAACCTGGGTACTCCGGTAACCAGCGATAACTGCGGAGTGGCAACTGTAACGAATAATGCACCAGCATTGTTCCCAGTGGGTACAACCATTGTTCGCTGGACAGTTACCGATATCCACGGTAATGTTACAGATACGGCCACACAGGAGGTGGTGGTGATAGACAATGAGAACCCAACCATAACGGTAAATAACATCAGCGTGAATAATGATGCCGGTAAGTGTGGAGCAACCGTAGCGATTAGTCTACCTGAAACCGCTGACAACTGTGGTGTGGCAACAGTAATGGGTGTTCGCAGCGATAATAAACTGTTGACAGAAGATTATCCTGTAGGAACAACCATCATTACCTGGACTGTAAGAGACGTAAATGGTAATGTTAAAACAGCCACACAAACCATTGTGGTGACTGACAATGAAAAACCAGTAATCGCTTGTGCAGCAAATCAGGTATTCTGTGCCAACACTGGTGGAAATACACAATACACTGTTCCTGCACTTAACCAGTCAGACAACTGTGGTATTGCAAGTACTACGTACAGTATAACCGGTGCAACCAATAGAACAGGAAGCGGCACAAATGCAAGCGGAAGCTTCGCCATCGGAACATCAACAGTAACATATACTGTAACAGATATCCATGGAAATGTAAGCACTTGTAGTTTCACCGTAACCATTAATCCGCTACCGGTAGCCAGCATTGCGGCACCAACAGCAGATGCATTCTGTAACCAGTTTACATTAACTGCCAACAGCACCCTCAGCGGACCATTCACCTACCAGTGGATGTTCGGCAACAACACCAAAGCAACTACCCAACAGTTAAGCCTTGGCTTAACAGATGCAGATGGAGTATACAGCGTATACACAACTGATGCAAATGGTTGCAGAAGTGAACTGCCTGCTACCTATAACTACCAGAAACAAACACTGGTGAGCAGCTATACCATCTTAGCTACAAAAGAAGTAAAACTCGGTCAGTACGATAAGGTAGAAAGCGGAAGTGTAGGTGTAATGAGCAGCAGAGGAGAGGCAGAGTTTGAGAAATACAGTTCAGTAACAGGCGCGGGAAGCTTTGTAAAAGCACCAAGAATCGATACTGATAAAGGTGTAACCATCAACAGTAAGATCTATGGAGTAGCAAGTGTAACCCTGCCAACGATGCAGTATAATGTAAGTAACACAAGATACCTGCAGGATAAAACCATCAACTCAAATGTTACTGCAACGGTAAGTGGAAACTATGATGAAGTAACCCTGAAGAAAGGATCGAATGTAACCTTAACGGGTACGGTGTTTGGCAAAATTAAACTGGAAGAAGGCGCAAGCGTACGCTTTACTTCAACCACCATTGATGTAGCTGAAATACAAATTGAAAAAGGACCTAAGAACGGAGGTTACAGCTATATCAGATTTGCACCGAACACAAGCATCAGGGTGAGTAAGAAGGTAACAATTGGCAGCGATGTAATTGTGAATCCGGAAGCCTACCAGGTAACATTCTATATGGCCGATAACAGAAGAGATGAAGAGAAATTCCATGTGAAGGGCGATGATACACGTATTACAGCCAATATCATACTGCCAGATGGTAAGTTGAAAGTAACGGGTGGTAATTATGGTGATGACAAGTGTGATCACAGACCACACAGTTCAAACAGTTGCCGCCACAGAGGCCATGGTCACCATGATTGCGACCACCGCGGACATGGAGACAAAGATTGTCGTGATGATGTTTACATGACAGGTCTCTTCATTGCAGAAGAAGTAGAAAGCGAGGGTAAAAACGTAATCTGGAACAGCTTTAGTTGTGGTGCAGGTTCTGCACCGGTAGATGCAGTAGTATCGAGCAACAACAAAGCAACTGTTACGGAAGAATCTTCAAGCCTCAAGCTGCAGGCTGCAAGCAAATCTGAAGAAGAGTTGAAAGTGGTAGTGATGCCGAACCCGACCAGAACATTCTTTACCATCAAGCTGGAAAGCAAGTATGATGCACCGGTAACCATGAGAATGGTAGATGCATCAGGCAGAGTGGTAGAGAGCCGTACTCAGATCGGATCGAACAGCACTATACAGGTAGGACACAATTATAATGCTGGCAATTACTTCGCCGAGTTTGTGCAGGGTAATCGCAGAAAAACTATTCAGCTAATAAAAGTGCGATAAGTACATAGTCCGGGGGGATTAAAAACGAGTTGCACTTAAATTACCCCCTGCTGAATACAACCCAGACCCGCCGTGATTAATGGCGGGTCTTTTTTTAACAGAAGAACAGAGGAACAGAAGAATATCCAATGTCGAAGTGATATACAGCTACCAGCAGCATACCACTTCGACATTGGATATTGGACATTCGATATTCCTCTGTTCTTCTATTCTTCTGTTTCTTTACCTTGTGGGCTTAATCCTTAAAAATGAAACTGGAAGAAATTTTACAGCAAAGAGCAGGACAAGCCTGTGAGTTATGCGGGGCGAATGAAAAACTTCAAATGTATAAAGTGCCGCCGCAAGACCATGCTTATCCAGAAAACACCGTGATGATCTGTGCCAAATGTGAGGCGCAGGCAGAAAAAAAAGAGCCATTGGATTACAACCATTGGAAGAAACTAACTGAAACAATGTGGAGTGAAGTGCCGGGGGTACAGGTAATGGCCTGGCGCATGTTGAACAGGTTACGTAAAGAAAGCTGGGCGGTAGATCAATTGGATATGCTGTACCTCGACGAAGAAACCCTTGCCTGGGCCAAGGCGCTGGGCGATCATGAACTGGATGGGGAAGCTGCATTACATACGGATGCTTTTGGCAATTTTTTACAGGAAGGCGATACGGTGGTACTGGTAAATAACCTCGATGTAAAAGGCACCAGTTTTACGGCCCGCCAGGGAACGGTGGTAAAGAATATCCGTTTGGTAAGGGATAATATAGAGCAGATTGAGGGTAAGATTGAAAACCAGATGATTGTGATATTGACTAAATACGTAAAAAAACAAGGTTAATGTCTATGGATTTGAGTAGGTGTGAGGTCTGAGGGGTGAGGGGTTAGGTACTAGGTTGAAAAAACTAATCCCTAATCCCTAACGCCTAACCCCTCACTCCTTTCCTAATAAACGCCATAGAATAGCATTATCCTTGAATAGCTTTCAAAAATTAATGACAATTCACTATTTTTGCCGCCCACGAGCAACCTGAAAAGGGTACTCTGGGCCTATAGTTTCCGCCTGAGGCGGAGTAAGAGCACCTGATAGTGCTTGCTTTAGGAACAAATTTTGAAGACAACTTAATATGTTGTTTTCGGGCCTATAGCTCAGCTGGTTAGAGCACCTGACTCATAATCAGGGGGTCCCAGGATCATGCCCTGGTGGGCCCACCCTTTACCAGTAAGGCTTTCATCGATTTTGATGGAAGCCTTTTTTTGTGCTTGTGCAAACAATTTGCAAACATAACTGCTTGAGGGTGAAGATGGGGTTATATGTACATTGATGGTAAACATCGGTTTATCTAAGGTAAGTTATATTGGGGTAATCGATAATATTGATAGAGTCTTCGGCTATGGAAACTGGGTTGGTACCTATTAATACCAATGGCGGGCAAGAGTTTGCTTTCGCCGATACGATCTAAGATCTTCCGGTCGGAGATTGAAATAGTCACAAACTTTCGCAATGGCCCTGTCATTTAAATACCGGGTTCTTTTAAGCGATGTTTTTGATTTTTTGAAGCCGTAGAACTTGATCATTTCTTCCCATTCTTCAGCAGACCCTCTTTCGGCAACACGTTCGATAACAATACTTGCACCTTTCTGCCAATCGAAATCCTCATATCTGAATTCCCAAAAAAGTCTCTTAGGTAAGTTTGGTTTCAGAACCGGTTTTACCTTCTTGAAGTAACACCTCCATTTTAACCGTGTCCTATTAGCTTTCACAGGTTTGCTTTACAGATAATTTCCGGATAACTGCTAGAGTGATGGGCCTTGCTTTTTTGATTGCGATCGTGATTTCTTTTCCAATAGTTTTTTAATTTGATCCTCTCTCTGTGTGTTCTGATTTATCCGGTTTTCAACCAGATCATGACTGTACCTTTTTACTGCTTCATACACTTTCATCACACCTTCAACCGGCGACAGTGTGTGTAGCATCTTGGGCTTTACCGATTTTTCGATGCCATCCGTATTACTGATCTCCGACAAAATCACACGCGGATCAGCATAAGGGAATTTTTCCCTGTGAAAGTTCATCAGATCGCGAAATGAAAAGTGTTCCAGTAGTTTAGCCAGATCAACATAATCCTTATATTCTTTTCGGGAGCTAATAGCATCCAGTTTAAATGCTGCGATATCCTCTAACCCGGCCATTTTAATATCTCCAACTACAACAGCAGGCCTGATAAATTTTACACCCCAGTTATAAATGTCAATTTTAAAGTGTTCGTCTTTATTTGGGGGGTCATAAATATAGCTTAGGCCAGTGGGTTTTTCCGCCAGCAACGTGGCTTCACCAGATAAATTATTTAAGGCCTGTTTTACGCTATGGGTGTCGAAAGATTTTTCGGAAAAAAAGTCAAGATCGTCGGACTTACGATGCCCAATCTGCAATGCTAGCGCAGTTCCTCCAACCAGATAAAAATCATTTAACTCGGGAACCTTGGTTAACGTTTGCAGAGTTTCAAAAAGACCATCAGAAATGGTTTCGCGGTGTAGCATACGCTTCAAATTTTTTCAACGGAACCGAGAGCAGTAGATGGGCCAGGAACATAGCTTGCCGGGAAATATATCTGTTTGCTGTCATTACGGATGCGCACACGTCAACACCGTAATAAGCAATTGTATTCAAAACATCTTCCAGTTTGGCCCGTTCAAAAATCCTGGAAACAATCGTATCCTTATCGGTTTGCAAGTCCAACATGCTTGCATCCGTATCCCAAAAGGCATATGGTGCGAGATCTTTGGCTGAAATTGACTTGCTTTTCATGATATAAAGGTACGACTTTTTAAAGGCGGAACCTCAGTGAGTTTTGGGATTGGAACGAGCCCCACCCTTTCTTTTTTCACCCGCAAAAAAAGGCGGTAGAGTATCCGAAGGGTGCCCCGAATTGAGGAAAAACAAGCTGTCCGCTTGCCGACAAAAACGGACGAGCGCCGGATTGTCAATTCTCTGTAAATACCGATATTTTGACGCATCCATTTCTGAAAATGTCAAACACCTAAATGTATAACCCCAACCCCATGCCATTAATACAAAAATTACAAACCCTGTAGATACCAACCATGTTGACTTTCTGTATAGAAATTTGGTTTCAGATTTGACTGGTTTTGATTGAGAAATCGAATTGCTTAACGATTCAACTGTAAGGCTTAGTTGCTTGATTTCTTTTAAGTCTATTTGTGGCGGTTGGTGAGAAGAGATTTCAATACTTAGATCGACCATCTTTTTCCTCCATTCAATCTGTGCCTTATCGGCATCCTTTGACATAGTTTGGAGCAACAAATCCTGCGCATCAAGCCGCTCGACAATAGTTTGTAATAGTAATTCCGACATATACCCGATTTTGAATTATAGACCCAATGATTTACCCTTTTTCTTCTTTCTTTTCATAAGTTCATTTGGCACCCAATCTGGCGTGAACTCAGGCTTCATTAATTCATAAAGAAGTTTAGTAGCAGCCGGTAGTTGCTCCGGTCCTTCTTTAAATATCTGGACACGATTCGGGCGACCGGTTTTAACGGACTGCTGCTGCTTTTTGGCTGCAAACAGCTTCTGAAGTTTCAGGTAAGAAAAAGCCCGATCAACCTCACTTCCTTTGAACTTGAATTCTCCCTTGCTAAAACTTATTCCCTGGATTTCTTTTGTCTGACCTTTGTACTTATAAATAACCGTTATTCCCTTTTGGTCAAGCAACTTTTGGAACTCCTCAAAATTCCTGCAGTGTGGCAACGACTTATGAATAATTTCAAATAGCTCGTAGCGCATCGCATCATAACCGTTTAGTCGATCCAGATTGGTGCGAACCAAGTCTTTTTGAATTGCCTGCTGTAAGCCATATTTTACGCTGAGTTGTTGCGCAACTTTTTTCCCTCGCAGCCCGATATAATTATCCTTGATTGTCCTACCATTATTGCTTACCCGGTTTATCACTAAATGCAGATGTTGATGGCTCCTGTCGTCATGTCTGACAACGGCAAACTGTGTATCTTGTATTTGAAGATTCTCCATGTATTCCTTCGCTATTGTTGCCATAAATTCCGAGGACACTGTTTCGCCGGGTGGCCATGACAAAATAATGTGCAACACCGGCGATTTAAGTTTCGGATTTTGACAAGCCTGAACGGTAAAATCTGCGGCCATTTTTGAATGGTCATATTCGCGCACGCCTGAGCTTAAAATCACCTCCGCACCGCTTCTGTTTTGATACAGGTATCGGCACAAGCCGATGAATGATTTTCCCGGCGAAATAACTTTACTGATCATTTGCGGAATCGTTCTAGTAACCGATCAAAATCCAATCTTATTTTCTCAATTTCAAATACGGCTGTTATTAACCTTTCTTTGTGGGCCAACCTTGTTATTTGATTCAGATTATTGGCCATACCGGCTAACTTCCTCATGATCTCCTTTTCCTCTGGGCTAAACCTGCAAATCACAACACCTTCAACGGCCATCACTCTGATGTATTCTGTAAGCTTGTGATTTGACTTAGCGGCTTTGCTTTTAACGATGAAATATTCTGCCTTCGTAAATCGGACTCCTGTGGCAGCCTCTCGCCTTATCGCCTGTTTTGGCCTGCCGCCTTGTCGTTTGCTCTCCGAACTGATACCACTCATCTCAATATTTTTTTCTTTTGCGACCAACGGGAGAAAAAGCAAGCGGAAAGGTTTTTGTGCAACAAAAACACCGCTTGCTACAACAAAATTTATAGCCTCAAACGATTCGATTGCTTTACAACATTGATGCTCTTTTCAATGAACCAGTCGTTTAGGTCTTTGAAATCTTTATACTGCCGGCTTTCGTCAATTACTTTTCCGGGATTGCGTTTGACAATCTCTTGCGCGCATTTCCTGCCTGCATCGTCATTATCCAAATACAAATGGATACGTTCATGCTTTTCCTGAAGAAGTAAGCTGCGGGTGAAAAAAGAAAGGGAGTTCAGGATTAGAAAATTTGTCTGTACCTGCGCCCGCGACTTATTCATGGTTTGCCATGTGAGAAAATCAAAGAAACCCTCGAATACGGTAATCGTGTTCGTCCGGTTGTTAAACCAACTGACATATTTAGGTGAGCTACTTCCTTTGAAGTGCTGTGAACGAAGTTCAAAGCCACCGGCATTATTTTTAAACCCGATTGCACGGAATTTGTTTGAATCGTTTTCATATACAATTTCCCGGCAAAATCTTGACGCAACACCTGGATCTACCTTTCTGAATTTGAGGTAGTCAAGCAAGGGTTGATATTGGATCGGCGAAATGGCATCAATTACTACTAATTTGTTTGCCTTATTGGAATCGGAATTTACCGGTGGTACAAAGTCGCTATTTAAGGCGGTAGTATGACCTGATGAAATCTGTTCTAAAGCTGTCGAAAGATCACACTTGTAATATCGCATAGCAAAATCCGCTACACTGCCGCCGACACCTTCACCATGATCATACCAAATATTGCGCACACGGTTTACTTTGAAGGAGGCATTTTTCTCAGACCGGAATGGTGATTTAAACCAATAGTCACCGGCCCGGATTTTATCTGGCGTATATCCAATGGATGCGAGTATGTCTACCAGATCAATTTGATTGACTTGCTGGCAATTCATTTGCAATTCGTTTTAATGGCTATTCCTGGTTGGGTTTGCCGGATAAGCATTTCAATTTCCGCTCGCGAGAAATAGCGACGGGATCGGATTTTGAAGCTTTTGAGTTTATCCTGCCTGATCCACGCGTATAACGTCGGCTTCGAAACACGAAAGATTTCACAGACTTCCGCCGCTTTTAACAATGTCCTTTCCGGCATATCCTGGCTGGAAGGTTGTTCAATTTGCAAGGTGGCAATTTTCGCATCTACAACTTCTGACACAACAACTTTAATCTGCTTCCAAAATTCTGAGGGAGCATAGGGGAACAACATAGGAGTTTCCTGCATACATCACGATTTATCTGTTTCACAAAAGGTTAGCTGGTATATTGTCAAATTACAGGGAGAAGTACGCGGGAATTCCAAGTCGGCTCCATTTTTAGAGCGATTATAACAGATAGAAAAGCGAAATAAATGAAGATAAATGCCGGACACGGCAAGAGAAGTAAGCCATTCTAGTTTTGTCATTTCCATTCTACACATCATTTCCTATCACACAATCGATCGACATGTAAAGTTATAGTGCTTTAGGAAACAAAATGTTACTTGCCTGAAATTTAGGCAAGTAACATTTGATGTCTTTAACATTCGTATGGTAAAATGCGCTGCATGGCAGTGGTTGAACGGTAAAAAGAAGTAAAGGGACGGAAAGTTGAGAAAAGTAAATATGAACAAGCCTACTTCTAGCGCTTAATTTTTCAATTAATATTTAACAATTGTCATTTCGAATTTTCGGCCAGGAAAACGTTAATGATCTTGGTTGGATAAATGTGGTACGACTATCATTTTTACATCCCCGCATCAAACTGCATTTTCTCCTCCCCTTTACGAATCGCTTTTCCAAAACGGTAACTCACACCTAAATAAATGACCGGTCTATCAGCAAGCCGAACGGTATTTTGCTGTAAGGTCTTTGTGTTCAGGATTGAGCGTTGCTGCTGCGTTTGCAGGACATCCGACACTGCCAGGATCACCGACATTTTTTTCTTTAAAAAATCCTGTCGGACACCCATGTTCAGCACAAACGAAGGAAAGTTTTTCCCTTGTGGCGTAAGCCTTGCCGATCGGTAATTAGCACTGACCTGTATCATGGTTACGGGTGAAAGCGTGATCGTACTGTTGAAATTGGTGCTGAAAGACAAGATCGTTTTTTTATCGAAATACCCTAAGTTGCCAGCGTTGATCTGGTTGTAGAAAAAGTTTGTGCTTAGGTTGGATGAAAAGAATTTTCCCTTCGCGCTGAAGATAAGTTCAAGACCTGCAGACTGGTCATTCGAAAGATTCTGCTGCGTAGTGAGTAACACGCTGTCATTTAACGGAACGGTCACTTGCGTGAAACCATTTTGTTTATATCGGTAGTAAAGGCTCGGAACAAAAGAGTATTGTTTGTTCTGCCACTTGAAACCAAACTCTACAGAATGAATGATCTCCGGCAACAGTTTCGCATTACCGGCACGAACATTATAGGGGTCCTGGTATTCCGGGAACGGGTTGATGTCGTCTCCTTCCGGGCGGTGAACCCTACGGCTGTAGTTGAGCTGCAGCTGACTTTTTTGATTCAGCTCATAAGCCAGGTGAAGTGTAGGATAGAATTTGAGGTAATGATTTTCGATCAATGTGTCTTTGGTCACCTGGTAGCCGTTGATCTTTGCATCTTCCAGTCGTAACCCGATCGAATACCCAAACTTCTCGTAGTTCTTCTGATAAGTAGCGTACAACGCATGTATCGATTGTCGAAACAGGAAGCGATTGGTCTTTACAGCGTCGGTAATAAATTTGGCAGAACCCAGATCATAGTTCTCAAAGAAAAAAGAAAAATCCTGCTGGTTAAACGAACCCGAATAACCTGCTTCCAGTTTGGAACTTTCTGAGATCGTATGCGTATAATCAACCGTGAACTGTTGCTGGTCATCACCCTGGAAGATGCGGCTGTTGTCCATCGTGCTGCCGCTGCCCGGCGCATGGTAAACATTTCTGTACGCGTTGTTCTCCTGCTCTTTGGAGGATGATACGGTTAACTCTGCCCGCAAAGTATGGTCTTCTCCGGGGAGTTTGCGTTCGTAAAATGCCGTTGCATCTTTTTCTTTTTCCGTTTCAGGGTCGGTGCGCAAACGGTCAAAATAATTGGTATAGACATGCGCCTTATCTGAAAAGATTTTTGTGTTGATCTCATTTTTTAACTGGTCACGTTGCTGGTAATTTCCCGACAGGCCAAAACTGTTGACACTATCCGGCGCATAGGTGAACCCGAGTGTGGCGAGTTTCGTCAACGGCTTTGTGATCCCACTTCCGTTTTCATCATAAAAACCCGTTTGTGCGCCCGTGGTTGCATCATCGTATTCACGCGTGGTGGTGATGGTTCGAAGTCGGTTGTCTTTGCGAATACCCGCATTACCGAAAATGTTCAGCTTACCCGGTTTGTAATTAAAAGTGGCCGATGCGTTATATCGCTCGCGGTTACCGGCGTTCGCAGTGAGCGATCCATTCCACCCGCCTTTTACATTTTTCTTCAACACAATATTGATAATCCCCGAAGTGCCATCTGGTCGATAACGCGCGGAAGGGTTGGTGATGACTTCTATTCGCTCAATCGTGTTCGCAGGAAACTGCTGCAGCACTTCGGCTTTGTTGAGTTTACCAAGCAGCGGCGAAGGGCGGCCATTGATCAGGATCATCACATCACCCGAACCGCGCAAAGCCACATTGCCTTCAATATCCACTTCAACTGAAGGAATGTTTTTTAGTACATCGCTCGCCGTTCCGCTCTGCGCCATGATATCTTTGGTCACATCATAAGATTTGCGGTCGATGGAAGTATTCAGCATCGGTTTTGTGGAAATGACTGTAACATTCTGCATCGGTGCGTTTTCCGGCGTAATGAGAAGCTGCCCAAGATTGATCTTTTCTTTGTTTACAATAACTGGCGTGTAGCGTTTTTCATACCCGATAAAACTGTAACGCAGCAAATAATTGCCGTAAGACACCTGTTCCATTGAAAACTTACCTTTTCCATCGGTAACCGTTCCTTTTACAACACTGCTGTCCTTCGCACGAAGCAGCTCGATATTTGCAAATTCGATCGTTGCTTTGGAGGAAGATTCGGCAACGGTTCCCGAAACAGTTGCTGTATTTTGTTGAGCACTAAGTGTAGAAAAAGTAAGCAGTATAAAAGTGCTGAGTAAAGAGGTTTTTTTCACGATAGTTTTGATGTTTGAGGGCCAAAACTATTGCCCGAATCTGTAGACAATTTGAAGCTAATTAATTTGATAAAAAAGGCCCCGCTTGCGGCAGGACCTTTTAGATTTTTTTTAAAACCAGCTATACTTAATCTTTTACTTCCTTCAGGAAATTCCCTTTCGCATCAAACAAAACATCTTTGCCTTTCAGTTCAGCCTCATACACCAGGGATCCATCCGCTTTGGTGATTTTGGCTGCACCTTTCACGGTTGACCCTTTGTAATGTGAGGCCATGTACCCGGTCACCGCTGCCGGCAGTTCGCTTACTTTGATTTCCTGCTCCAGTTCCTGCCTCGTTCCTTTCGCATCATAGATGGCGGAATACCCGGTTCCGTTTTCTGTGAACGACACTTCATAGTTACCGTCTTCCTTTTCCCATTTCACTTTGCTGGCAGAGGGGTGTGCTTTGGCAAACGCGGCTTTGGCCGCATCAGGCGCGCCGCCTTTTTGGGCAAGTACGCCCGCGATCACAACGATCGAAAGCGCGAGCCCTAATAAGATCTTTTTCATGGTAGTTGTTTTATTGAAACCCAAATCTCCTGCTCCATTTTGTAGACATTCTGAAGACTGAAAACCTTACTTAGAAAATCGGATGCTGAAGCAATGTTTGCCTCCCTGGAACGCATACAAGGGTGTAAATCCCGCTACCACGCAGATTTCTTTTACGATCGCAAGGCCGAGCCCCGTGTTATCGGCGGAAACGTGTTCCTTGTAAAACCGCTGAAACACTCTATGGGTATCGAGCGTACCGCCGTTGGCTGAATTGCGGATCGTCAGGTGATCATGCCCGAGCCTGATCTCAACCACGCCGCCTTTAGGTGTGTAGCGGATCGCATTGCTTAACAAATTATTGACAAGGATCTCTGCCAGGTGGGAATGAAAGTTGAGAAACACCGGTTCGGTGATCACGACCATCTCGATTTTGTTCTCTGCAAACAATTCTTCTTTTTCCTGCAGTTTTTCTTTTACAACCGCATCCAGGTTGACCGGTTCCTGTATAGTAAATTGCCGATTCTCCAACTTGGTAAGCAAGAGAAGCGATTGGTGAAGTTTGGATAACCGGGTTGCTGCGGCTTCGATGGCCAGCACCTGCTGCATCAGATCCTTATTCTGTTCTGCATACTGCAACAAGTTTTCTGTCTTGGATCGGATCACCGCAAGCGGCGTCTGCATTTCATGCGAAGCATTTTCTGTGAAAGTTTTTAAGACAACATAATCATCGTTTATTCGCTGCGTCATCTTATGCAGGTCATCGTTTAACAAGTCGATCTCATCGATTCCGGTTTTTGTGACATGGATTGGCTCTTGCACCGAAACCTGATGGCGGCGGATCTTGTCAAGTGTGTCATAAAAAGGCTTCCACAGCGAACCGATCAGCCGCCTGTTAATAAAATAGTTCAAGAGTAATAGCAGCGCTATCATGCCGGTGGTAACTATAATGATCAGTTGCAGCAGGTCTTCTTTTTCGGTCTTCGATTGGTTGACCGTAATCTGGTAATTTTTACCGCCTGCCCCTATCGAAAAAACAAGTTTGCGTATGGGTTCCGCTTCACCTTCGGCGGAATTGAAAGCGTTGGCGTTTTCAGCTTTGGGTTGTCGAATGATTTCCCTTGCACTGTCGATCGTGATCCACTGGTGTTTGGTATCAGGGATGTACGGCAGTTTACCATGTTCCGTCACATATTTAGTAATCTCCTGCTCCTCTACAAAAAGGCTTCGGTCAAGCTGGCGTGTGAGTACCAGATCCAGCACAAAATAAAAACCGATAGCGCCCACCAGGAAGGTAAACATAGTGGCCGCAATATTCATGCGGTTGTACCGTGTGAATAGTTTCATGGCGACTGCATTTTATAACCTTCCCCGTAAACGGAACGCACAGGATCTGTGCCTCCTGCTGCAAGAATTTTTTTGCGTAGGTTTTTGATATGCGAATAAATAAAATCGTAGTTATCGGGGTAGTCCATATCGTCTCCCCACAGGTGCTGCGCGATCGCGTTTTTGGAAAGCACACGGTTACGGTTAACCGCAAAAAACAAAAGCAGCTGAAACTCTTTCTGTGTAAGGTCAACGGGTGTGTTGTTCACGCGCACCGATTTACTCATCGTATCGATCTGTATTTCGCCGGCGTTCACCACCGACTGGCCATTAAATTGTTTGCGCCGGATGATGGCTGCGATGCGGACGCTGAGTTCCGATAAATGAAACGGTTTGATGAGATAATCATCTGCGCCCAATTGCAACCCTTCGATCTTGTCTTCGAGCGCGCCTTTAGCGGAAATAATGATCACTCCGTCCGTCTTCCGATCTTCTTTAATGTATCGTAGTATCTCCAGCCCCGAACCACCCGGCAGCATGATATCCAGCACAATGCAGTCATAGCTGTGGTAATCAATCTTTTCAAGACCGTCCTTATAGCTGAACACTGATTCGCAGCGGTAACCGGCCGAGGTGAGGAATTCCACCATCGAAAGATTCAGCGTTTCTTCGTCTTCTATGACCAGAATCTTCAAATCACGACTTTTCAGCAAAGTTCGGCATAATCCTGTAGTAATTCTGTAGAAATCCGCCACTTCATTTCAGAATTTCAACAGGATCGCTAGCTTGATTTGCACAATGATGATGACTGCCCCGTTACGCACTTTTTTCTTATGTCTCCTAATCATTTGTTCCCTTGACTGCCTCGCGCAAAACGTAGACATGGATGTTTTAAAAGCGATCAATCCAAGCGTCCCATCCAGCGGTATCTGGCGGGGTTTCAGCGCATCGGTCGCCCCGGTTACTATCGGTCTTCCGGTAGGACTTTATGCGGTAAATGAATTCGCAAAAAACAGGGAGGGAAAGATTACCGCCCTGTACGTTGCAAGTGCTATTGTTGTTTCAGCTGCGATTACCCAATCTCTCAAATACACCATTCAGCGTGATAGACCCTACGTGACTTACCCCGGTTTGATCCATCCATTCGAACCTCAGGACTTCAGCCCGTCCTTTCCTTCGCAACATACTTCCTTTGCTTTCGCCACAGCCATGTCGTTGAGTTTACGTTACAAAAAATGGTGGGTAGTAGTACCAGCTTTTACCTGGGCCTCGTGCGTTGGTTATTCGCGTCTTTACCTCGGCGCACATTATCCAAGCGATGTCGCCACAGGTGCAGCAGTGGGAGCCGGTAGCGCGCTCTTGTCGGCTTGGCTCTCCCGCAAGATCTGGCCTCCCCGTAAACGCTAACTTTTAATATCTACAGAATTCCTACAGGATCGGGATGGTACTTGCACCGGAACCATTAAACCGGAAATGTTATGAAACGCCTGTTCAATCCCGCGGTCATTCTCTGTCTTTTATTTCTTCCATATATTTCTCAGGCGCAAACCCTGGTAACCGTTTCTGGTGTCGTGAATGACGCAAAAAGCAAAGCGCCCATAGCGTATGTAAATCTCGTACTTCGCGCAAAAACAGACAGCAGTTTTGTAGCGGGAACGATCACCGGTGAGCAGGGCAGGTTTACATTCAGCAATGTAAAACCGGGCACTTACATGCTGCAAACCATTTACACGGGTTATGAAAAAGCACAACAGGATTTGGTCGTCGGTACACTCAGCCCATTTCTTGATTTAGGTACGATTCTAATCAAAGAAAACGAAACCGCCCTCGCAGGTGTAACCGTCAGTTCTTCGCGGGCGAAAGATGGCGTGAGTGATAAGATGGATAAAAAAGTTTTCACGCTTTCAAACAACTTGAGCCAGTCCGGCGGCTCCGTACTGCAAGCCATGCAGAACCTGCCAGGTGTAACGGTGCAAGACGGTAAGGTTCAACTGCGCGGCAACGATAAAGTAGCGATTCTCATTGATGGTAAACAAAGTGCACTTACCGGATTTAACGCACAAACCGGTCTGGATAATTTGCCCGCTTCCGCCATCGAGCGCATTGAGATCATCAACAATCCTTCCGCGATGTATGATGCCAACGGCAACGCGGGTATCATCAACATCATTTACAAGAAAAGCAGGCAGGAAGGTTTCAACGGAAAGATTGGGTTCACCGGTGGCCTGGGTGCGCTCTGGGAAAGAAAGGCGAATTTGCCCACTATCCGCCCACAATACCACGCTACACCAAAGCTCAATCCATCGCTCTCACTGAATTATCGAAAAAACAAACTGAATACATTTCTGCAGGCCGATTGGCTCTACACGCAAACCCTGAATCGCAACGAATTTGCGCAGCGAATCTATACCGATGGAACAATGATCAACCAGCAGGTAAAACGAAACCGCACAACAACATTCAGTACGGCAAAAACCGGCATTGACTGGACACCTGATGCACAGAACAGCCTTACTATATCAGGCTATTTCAACCGCGAGAAAATTGCTGACAACGGCGACATTCCTTATTTCAACAAAGATTTTACCCAACGCTTGCGCCTTTGGCAGTTCCTAGAAGATGAAGTGAAGTATACGGCGGTTGCATCCGCTGCCTACCAGCACAAATTCCCTCAGCCCGGCAGGTTACTCAACATTGGTTTAAATTACACGTTCCACAGGGAGGATGAAAAGTATTTTTTCACCAACATCATGCCCAGCTATACCGGAACGGATGCGTTCAAATTATTATCTGATGAACATGTATCCGATCTCTCTGTCGATTATATCCGCCCTTTAAAACATGGACGGCTGGAAACGGGATTGAAATTCCGCTACCGTTCTATACCGACTAACATGGATTTTTATCCTGGTATTAATAGCCCGATCGATTCCAACGCAGGTGGCCCCGCAACCTACCGCGAAACGATCCCCGCACTCTATGGAAATTACGTGTATGAAAACAGTAAAGTGGAACTAGAGGCAGGACTTCGTCTCGAATACGTGAAAGTGGATTACGACGTAAACCCCAATCACAACACTTACAAAAGCGATGGCTACGATTACGCACAACCTTTTCCCAATGTTCGTTTCGGTTACAAACTCAATCCTAAAAATACGCTCACAGCATTTTACAACCGACGCGTGGACCGCCCGAGCGAACTTGACATCCGCATTTTTCCGAAATACGATGAACCGGAATTATTGAAAGTAGGAAACCCCGGTCTTCGCCCGCAATTCACAAACAGTTTCGAGTTAGGTTACAAAACAAGCTGGCAGCGTAGTAACCTGGCTACTTCGCTTTACTACAAGGCAACTACCGCAACCATCACCCGTATCGCTACCATCGTTCCCGGAAGCACGATCATCTACAATGTGTTCCAGAATGCAGGTACAAGCGCGGCCACCGGGATAGAAACGTTCCTCCAGCATCAACTTTCCGGAAAATTAACCGCAAACTTCAGCGCTGCTGTTTACCGTAACACGATACACGCATTTACCGTGCAGAACAAATACCCTGTTCCCACAACTTATTCCGCGCCGGAGGAAAGTATAACGTCCGGTAACATAAAGGCAAACCTATTTTTCAAGCTGCCAGGCAAAACAGATGTCCAGTTGACATCCGTTTGGTTAGCACCGGATATCATCCCGCAAGGCAGAATTGGCTCAAGGTTTTCAATTGATTTAGGTGCGAAAAAGCAAATTCAAAAAGGTAAAGGCGAACTTTTCCTTAATGCAACCGATCTCTTTAACACACTTCGAATTAATAAACAACTTACTGGAAATGGTTTCGTTTTGACGAGCACAGATTATCTCGAAACACAGGTAATACGAATCGGGTACAGCTATAAATTTTAGGAGTTAAGTATATTAAATCTTAGATCAATTGGGGAAACTGATTTTGTTCGCCATTCACTTTCAACATATATCGTTTGAAAAAACTGTCTTTAATTCGCAGTAGAGGCTGCCGCACCAGTATCCATAAAGCCCAACAACGATGCACTGTATTTCTTCTTCATGTCATCTTCAAAACTGTCTAAATAATGTGCAGTGGTTTGTACTGAACGATGGCCTAACGATTCTGAAATAAATTCAACACTTGCACCGGATCTCTTCAAGACCGTCGAAAACGAGTGGCGTGCAGTGTAAGTGGTTAGTGGTTTGTCAAATTTCAGTTCTGTTGCGATAGCTTTCAATCCTTTATTGATGCGCCAGATCAGATCTTTGATCCGCTCGCGCTCTTGCGCTGAAGTTAATCCTGCATCTAATACCGGAAATATATAGTTGTCCTTCGCTTTATTCCAGTTGCCCCACTTCTTAATAATTGACCGAATATCATCATTCATAACAGCACTAATCACTTTAGGATTGCCTCGCATCGACCGGATCGTTTTCGCCCGTTCGAAGTGAATAAAATCGCCGGAAATATCTTTGTACTTCAGCCGCGCAATATCTGCTATGTTCATGCCGTTAGCGAAATAGCTAAATAACCAATAGGCTTTTGATTTCTCCTCCTGTGGTGTCTTAGGTTCGTAATGATATATTCTCCCTATATCAGCCAGCGGTAAGGCTTTCTTGACGCTTTTACCGATGGGCACTTGGTAGCGCCTCTTAGTGAAAGGATAATACTCTTTTGAAATCAGGTTTCTCTCAATCGCTTCGTTAAAAATTGCCCGTAAAGCACGCGTATAAATACCGACAGTAGTTATCGAGTTTTCCTGTTCCAGCATCCATTCTTCAAACTTATAGAGAAAGGTGGCATCTACATCCTCGAACCGGAGCCTGGGCTTAAATTTTAAAAGTTTTCGCAGCGCTACTTTGTAGCTTTCGGCAGTGCCGATGCGATCTTGTTGTCTGAATCTCTCAATCACTTCATTGAAGATGGTTTCAACAAAAGATCCATCGAAAGATTTTTGAAGAAAGCGTCGCTCGAAAACCGGAAAGTTAAACGGCTTGATCTCTTTCACGAGATACACTGCTTTCGATTCGGCTTCTGCAAGCATTTCCTTCTTTTCCAGCAGCTCTGCCGGAACGCGCGTCATAAATATGCGCTTAAACTCCGCTTCGGATAGGCTTACGCCGGTTTCGTAATATTTTGACCGGCGATCGCTGGTTATGCGGACTTTAACCGGGTAGGTTCCGGTCACTTTTTCACGTCTGGTATCATGGAACAATTTAACTGTAATCATAGGACCCCCTGATTTTTAGGCACTGGTTTTCTGAATAGAGATAGCTGAAATTTGCAAACAAAATGGCCTGAATTTGGAGGTCTCCCCAAGGGAAAAGTGCCGAAAAGTGTGCAAACAATTTGCAAACAAAAGTACATTAAGCCGGTTTTTAGCCGGTAACGCTGCGATGCTAAAATTTCGCTAAAACCCCTACTGGCAAACGGTTTCATTGAATTTAGGTAACGCTGGGTAAAGTTGAGAAAAGGGCAAAAATCGCTCTCATAATCAGGGGGTCCCTGGTTCAAGCCCAGGTGGGCCCACAAAGCGAAGATGAAAATCTTCGCTTTTTTAGTTTAAAGAAGCTCGGCTGATCAGTGCATCCTTGAAGAAACGGAAGCATGCATGGCCATACCCGACGTGGGTAATATTCTTGCAGCATAAAAGTGGAACACTACGAGATCGCAACCTACGGCGAACTTTCTAGACAGGCTGGTGTGCTTAGACTGGAAGCAATTTAAAATCTGCTTGTGGAAAAACTCAACAAGAAAAGCAGGCAAACGAATAGCTTATACGGGTTGCCGAAACTTATGTAAACAACGAGGCCCAGGAAGCAGAAGACTAATAGCAGAAATAAATCCTGACAGTTTGATTGTTGTCAGGATTTTTATTTTATTGAGGTTTTTTTATATCCACCTAATTACCGATTATTTTTTTAAAAGTTTTAGTCTGCGCGAGAGCGATTCGTCAAGCTCTTTAAAGGGCAGCAATTTAAACAGGCTCACACTTTTTTCAAGTACGCCAGCGAGTGGACCGGGAGAGCCGATCAATCCGCCACGAAAGTTCAACATCATCCATTCATTGGGTGTGGGACGTAATAAACCCATATTGTTATCGAGATTGATGTCCTGCCGATAAGCAGTATTATCCTGTTTATTATTTTGGTTCCAGTCAACACGCTCCCATGCCTTTACGGTTGTAAGGTCTCCGTAAGGAGTAAAATAATGCGTATAATAATCTTTTGTATAAGGCATACCGTTAATCCCTCTTTCTTCATGCAGCAGGTTTTCATCCAATTCGGGAAGACGGAAGGGCTGATAGGTATGCATGTATTGCCGCACGCTGTTCTGCTCGCGGATCACTCCACTCACCTGGAAAAAATAATTCATAACACTAAGGTGATTGGGTTTGTAATTAATATCTTCTGTACCACCGTGGTGCAGACCTAAATTATGCCCCAACTCATGGATAAAAGTGCCGATTTTTTCATCATCAATGCCACCTGCGCCATCGTTCCATCGTCCTAGTGTAACCACAAAATCGGCACTGGGTATACCGAACGAATAACCACTTGAAGTACCCGAGTCATAAGCATCTGCCCAGATCATGTAATGAAAAACACGCGCCCGCACCGAAGGGAAATTGGCTTTTTTGATAGCTGCAAATTCAATCTGTAAGGGTTGCAAGTCATCGTCATAAGGAATTTCCTTACCGGTAATAAGATGGATATTAATACCGCTTTTCCCATCGGGATTCTGCACAGGACTATTCTCAAATGCCTGCTGTATGGAGAATAACACATTTGTGTTAGGACCCAAACCATTAGTGGCTGTGCTTCTTTTCATATAATCCATATGCACAAAAATATCTTTGTGCAAGGGCGAAGCACCCATTTTTTTCAGATCCATTCCATCCAGCACACCTGTTTCCCAACCGTCTTTTAAACCGTCTTTGTCGGTATCGGGATCAAGCGGATTGGTGCCGATGGAGGTTTCCTGTACATCAGTTAATCCATCGCCATCCGAATCTTTTACAGCTGGTAGTCCCTGTTTCGGAAGCAGGGGTGATTCTGTAGAAAATAATTTCGATGCTATTCCATGAGGAATAAGAAATTTAAGGCTATTCAGTTTTCGGATCAGTTCCTTTTGTTCTGCCTCGGTCAATTCTTTTGGCCACTTGCTACCCTGCGCAAGCAAAGATGTGGAAGCAAGCAACAGAACAGAGATTATCAGCGTATGCAATGATTTATTTTTCATACTTTATTTTTTTGAAAGTTTAAGTCCTGTAAAAGCAATGGAAAGAAAGCCCGTGAGTTTGTCTTTGTAATCGATCATATCCTTCAGGTTCGCAATATTGTCTGGCAAAGCCTGATTAACGGCTGCGCCGGATTTTAGATGCGAAGGATACTGGGAGAAGCCGACACCGATACCGATCCTGAAAAAATCTTTATAACTAAAAAGGGTAGACAGGTAAAAGTTCTGTAACAGTTTTGAATCATTCGAAAATTTATACCCTGCACCAAAACCTACGGACATTTCTTTTGCTTCACCAAATCTTGCGGCATTGATATTAAGCACCACCCCCGGCGAAAAAGAAACTTTGTTTACCTGTCGCGACTGAACCAGTTTATTCTCGAGGTAATACTCCAGTACATTATTCGCAAAAAGAAAATTACCCACGGGTACCAGTTCGAGCGTTTTACGATCGTATAAGGGAATGATGGTGGCAACTTCTATTTTGTTGCTTTCCGTGTAGGTATCCCTTACCAGGTTTTTATTGTTCGCATCGATAGGTGTGATTAACAGAAACACTTTTGTTATTTTATCGGTTACTACGAAGTCGGAATTGATCACCGTGGTAATTCTGGAGCCGGCCATACCGACTTTCAGCTCTTCTACTTTTTTTACCAGCGATTGGTTTAAGAGTTTCAATTCCTCTTTGGCAAGCGAGCCAATACTGTTGCTGGAAGCCTTTTCCAGCAATGCATCCAGGTCGGCAGCTAATGTGGGGCTATGGAATTTTGTTGCAGAGGTGGAAAGCTTAACAGACCTGGCAGGATTGGTTAACTGTTCAATGGCGTAGCGAAGTCCGCCTGTGCGTGCATAGCTTAATGCATCAAGTGGTAGTTCGGGAACATCGGAAGCTTCCACAATAGATTTTGCCGAGATGATTTCCCGGGCGATCGATTCAATCGCTCTTTTATAATTAATATAATCTGTATCCTCATTCTCATCTTGCCCTTTTTCTGCAGCCATATAGCGGTCGGTGAGTTGCTGGTTAAAAGCCAACAGCAAGGCGGTGATCGATTCTTCTTCGGATTGCACTGCCTGCTGCTCGTATTTTATTTCATATTTATAGAATAGGGGATTGGGATTCACGATCCTTACCCTGAAATGATCACCCTGTTTTTTCTTTAACGTAAGATTGAGGACAGGATTTTTCAGGTGATCATACACAGATGTTTCACTGTTTTGTCCGTGGTAGATCAAAATATCCTGCGCCACAACCCGCGATGCGGTAAGCGACAATAGAACAAAGAGAGCCATAAACGTTTTCATAAGCGGTAGTTTTGTTTTAAAAAACAAATATGTAAACAGCCGCAGCGGCAGGAAAGGGTGATTCAACGTTTTAGTACCACGTATTTTTACGTGGGTACTTTGGGAAAACTACCTTATTGGATTGTTGGCTTTTTGTATCAACATTGTATCCAACTAAAACCAAATATTATGACACGCAAATGCATCGCGTTACTTTTCCTGCTGGGTGGCTACGGGATGGCACAGGCTCAGGCCCAAGCTGAAATTTGTTCTCCCGCGCGTTTACAGCTCGAGATCCAGAGATCCAGCTTCGACCAGCGCATCCTCGATTTTAAAAATGGAGGAAAGTATCAAAAACTCAATAACCTGCAGGGTTCGCTGCATCCTGAAGGCATCATCGGTTTGAATCTTTCAGAATTCTTCGCCAAGCTGAAAGAAATCGCCAACAAGGGCAATGGTGTTCGTATTTATTTCGCTGCCATTACAAAAAACAATATTGGCACCAAAGACGCACCTTATGTTACTGGTCGGGAAAACACACTAATACCCATATTTGTGCCCACGATGGAAAAAACAAATGGGAGCATTGTCTACAACGAAGACCTGAAAGTCTATTATATACCCGATGTGCTGCAGAAAAACGGGTTAAGGAAAATCACCGACACAACTGCAAAAGCATGGGTTAACCATTACAGGAATAAATTCATTCCTGAACTGACCCCAAAAAAAGATGAAACACAATCCCTCTGGTTCAGGAGCAGTGATGTAATGGAATGGCACGATGAAATGATCTGCCAGCACGAACAAATCAATTCGCCTGTTAACACGATCGATCTTTTCTGGGGTGTGTATGATAAGGATCTTTCTTTTTTCACGGGGGTAGCGAATCCTAAGCCCACAGGCGACTTAGCTATTAGCGGTAAGCTTACCCTACTTTTTCATGTTAAGGATGCAGCCATTTTACAACAGGATGCCCGCCAGCAATTATTCTTGAAAATGTTCAACGCATACAAGAAGAAAAAAAAGATCGCAGGTATCGCACCCCCATTTTTTTCGGGTGAGTATGATACCGGTGTTCCTTGTCCACCGGCTGAAAACTGCGATTATGGTTATTCGCTGTAAAACGCAGATGGCTTGTTTAAAAGATAAGAAAATGACCGATCTATTACATTTTTTGTTATTTTAAACAAGCACATACCCTTTAAGATGTTTACACTGGTCTTGTATTTTTATTTGTCTGCTGTGGCACTTGCCTGGATAGCCAGCCTGCGCAGCTTTGTATATAATTTTCCGAAGCATCTTAAAATGTTTTCTATCCTATTGGGAATTACCCTGCTGGTAGAGTTAACCGCCAATTTCTTTTTGAAAATGATGCATATAAAAGGATACAGATCTGCTCTATACAACCATTTTGCGCTGTTTGAGTTTATGCTATACGGCGTTTTTTATTATCAGGTGATCCAAAACAGGCAGGTAAAAAAATTGATTATTTTTTTTATCTGTCTGTTTCCTGTTCTTTGGGTATACACCACATTTTTTGAATATGGTTACAAGGCCTGGAACAGCACCGCTCTTACCATCGGCGCCTATTTCACCGTATTGTTTTCGCTGCTGTATGTGTACCATTCATCGGCACATACTGATGCTACGCGGCTGGCTAACCGATCGGAGTTCTGGATAGCAATCGGCATGATCCTTTTTTATTCTTGCCAGATTCCCTACTTCGGTATACTGAATGTGCTGAATAAAATTTCTTTGTCGCTTTCAAAATCCATGTTGCTTGTTACCATGTGTATCAATGCAATCATGTATTATTCTTTTACATACGCTTACCTATGCCGGAAAATGAAATACTGATAGCAATTATCACGGTTCTGCTGCTATTCATAACCAGTACGGTTGTGATCGTTCTTTCCTTATGGAGATACCAAAAAAAACGCCTGCAGCACAATGAAGAGCTGCTGATCAAAGAAGAAAAATTTAAACTTGAGCTCATCAAAACAGAAGTAGAAGTGCAGGAGCAGACACGTAAAACACTGGCAGGTGATCTTCATGATAATATCGGCCAATTGTTAAGTCTTACGCATGTAACCGCCGCATCCGTTAACTTCGACGACAAAGAAAAAGCACGCCAGAAGATAAATGACATACAGTTACTGATCGGTAAATCGATCAAGGAGCTACGCCAGCTCTCCAAAGTGATCCATGGTGAACACCTGATCCGGAAAGGTCTGATATCAGCCATCGAGCAGGAAGTAACCTGGCTGCAACGCAACGGATTTTATAAAGTGGATTTTTCATGCGGGTCCTTATCTCATGAAAGCAATACCACCAAAGATCTTTTTCTATACCGCCTTCTGCAAGAATCGATCAACAACGCACTCAAACATTCGGGTGCCGACCAGTTCAAGGTGAGACTTGATTATGAAGAAGAAAATATCAGACTCATGGTTAGCGACAATGGTTTAGGATTTGATGTTGAAAAAGCAATGCAGGAACAGAGTGGCCTCGGACTGGTGAATATGCAGCAAAGGATTAGTCTGTTGCATGGCTCGATGAACATACAATCGGTTTTACAGAAAGGCACAACAATAACATTTGAAATTCCATATCCCTGATGACTGAAAAAATAAATATTGCGCTGGTTGATGACCATGCATTGTTTCGACGCGGCATTGCCAATCTGTTGCTTGAATTACCGGATATCCATATTGAATTTGACGTTTCCAATGGTAAGGAGCTGCAGCAAGCACTCGCTGCACATTCCGATATTGATGTGATCTTGATGGATATCAATATGCCTGTAATGGATGGTTACCATGCCACCAAATGGGTGAAAACAGAGTACCCACAGGTACACATACTTGCATTAAGCATGTTTGATGAAGACGCTGCTGTTATTGATATGCTAAAAGCAGGTGCTGGAGGTTATGTACTCAAAGAATCGGAACCGGCCGAGCTCTACCGCGCTATTACGGAAATTAAAGCCAGGGGTGTATATCTCAACGAACGCGTATCGGGTAAAATGCTGCGGAGCTTTCAATCGCCAACAGGTGTCGCCATTGAAACTTTTCATCTTACGTCACGAGAAGAAGAGTTCATACGCTTATGCGTGTCGGAATTAACTTATAAGGAGATTGCAGATATTATGGGTGTTGCATCGCGAACGGTTGACAACTACCGGGAGAGTCTTTTTGAAAAACTCGAGATCAAAAGCAGGGTCGGGCTCGTTCTTTTCGCCATCCGTAATAAAATGGTCTCGTTTTGATTGCGTAGTAAAAACTTGTTTCTCTCGCTGCTTATTTGCTTATAACATTATCTGCCGGTGTTTGCCTGATGCTCAATGTTGAATACAGGTACCAGTAATGTTTAGACAGAATGATACTGAAGTATTCCAGCGTGACTGTCTTAGCCTTGTATTCCCAGGTAAAAAATGAAATTGTAGTCATTGTCATTTGCTTCCTGAACTGTGGTTTACATGCCAAGTTTTTAGTTAAATACGCCAGTTAAGTGATTAGCAGCTTTTTGCGGCTTTCGTTTTGCTATATCCATCATCGCTAGTTACTTTATAATGCTGTCAGCAATAACTTTTGACAATCCTAAAGGAGTGTGTATCTATACCTATATCAATGCAAACCTAAACCAGCAAATGAAACCAAAAGGGTGGCAAGGGTGGCGCCACCCCTGCTAACCTATTGAAAATGAAATCATAGTTGTTATAAAATTCATATTCTTCAACCTAAAAAACGATCAAAAGGGTGGCGTTCTTCGGTAGCGCTTCGGGAAAATGGTAGTTTTCTTCGGGGATCCTTCGTACATCCTTCGGAGATCCTTCGGGAAACCCCGAAGAGGCTTCGGGAAGTACCGAAGGATTACCGAAGAAAACACGACTTTGATACGAGGAATATTCAGTGACCTTCTGTGTACTCAGTGGCATTTTTCATACCATCGAACCATTTCGAAAAATTCCTAAACTTTCCAAAACGCTTTACTTCTATTGCTTTCTCACATTCACATCATACACTTTCTGGTAACTCTTATACCCAAATAGCCTGATGGCAGGTGTTAGCAGAAACCCGGTTAGCTTTTGTAAAATTACCGGTGGTTTATCCAGGTAAGAATCGAACCCTGCACTGTTTAGCATTGTCATCTGAAACATGGTACCAATCGACTTACCAAATTTGGGATCATGATCTAGCAAACCATACACCTGTACAAGGTAAAAAGCAAACTCTTCCGGAAATGCAATCAGGTCTTTGGTGCGAATGGTATCTGCCGTTTCATTGAAAGGCTTATGGGGTGTGCCTTTGGGAATATGTAACGACTGACCCGGACGTATCTTTTTCACTTCACCATTTACCAGTATACTCAATTCGCCATTGGTTACTTCAAACACTTCATCAAATGTGGTATGAATATGTACGGGTGGTCCGGGCGCATAAGGTTGAATTTCGGAGGCACAGTACACATATCCATTCTCCTGTTTAACAACGGTTTGACTAACCTTTTCTTGGGTAGAATAAAAAACATCGCCCGGTTTAAAATAATTACTGATTTCGGGTTTTTTCTCTGGAAAGATTACCAGATGCAATAAGTAGCCAATAGCGAGATAGGCTGCCAGCATAATGAGAAAATACATAGCTGTCTTTTTTAATTTTTTCTTGAACATAGTAGTTGTCATTTATTCGTACAAAGGTGTTCATAGTACGATCACTCAAATTGTACGTATCGGACATGTTTGTTATAGGAGTCCATAGTCCATAGTCCATGGTCCATGGTCTATGGTCTATCGTCCATGGTTCTGGTCAGCTCATGAAAAAATATGAAAGGGGAGGTCGCTTTTTTGGAGCTGGTAATCTTTAGCGGTGAGACCGGTATAATTTTTAAACACACGACAGAAATGTGCCTGGTCATAAAATCCGGCTTCATAGGCAATACTGGTCAATGGTTTGGCATCATCATGCATGAGTGATACTGCAGTCCGGAATTTTTTGTGGATCAGGAGTTCTTCGGTGGTTAGTCCAAATAAACTTTGAGATTTTCTATTCAACTGCCTCGAAGAATAGCAGATATGTTTTGTAAGCATATCAACAGAAGTTGGCACTTCCATCATTGAATTGGAGAAGATGTTACAGAAATGGTGTGTCCTGGTACATTTTACCTGGTCCAAATCAGGGAAAACATGTTCAATAACAGTCACTCTTTCCTGAAAGCTGGCAGCTTCCTTTAATTGATGCCAGACTTGATTAAAAAGCGGGTTGATTAAAGTGAGATCAATTAAAGTATCCTTGCATTCAGATGGCAATATTCCCAGCAAAGGTTTTACCATATAGGTTTCCAGGTTAATACCAAACAAATGCTGTTCGCCTGAATAACGAACATTTACCAGGTGTGTATTTAAGCCCTGAACAAAACAGTTGGGGGCATTACTGGCTTTCGATTGATGAGGTAAAATACCCATCATGGGGTCCGATAAATTGAAGACCATTTCTACCATCCCTTTTGGTAAAATCATTTCTTTAGAAATACCCTGCGATTGGGTTTCCCATATAGTAGTTATATAGCTACTCAGTGCAGACCGTGATGGTATATAAACTTTCGACTTCATCTTCAGTTTGCAAAACTGATAAAAGCCGATCAATGTATCGAATGCTTTAGGCTGATTGGTATTTTAGGGTCATAAGCGGTATGGTGCAGCTATGTGGACATATCTTTCATCTACATCCAGAGAAGTTTGTCTCTCGCCATTGTTGGTCGCTCGCCATCGTTGGTCGCCCGACCAACAATCAATGGAGACTTTCCAAAAATTCCTCCATCCAATCGCACGATAAACTATTCCACCTCCCCTAAAGCCTTGAAAATTTTAGCCTCAAACTATTACCCACCACACTTACACTGCTTAGTGCCATTGCTGCGCCGGCAATCATAGGATTCAGCAGAAATCCATTTACAGGATACAACAAACCCGCAGCAACAGGTATACCAATGAGGTTATAGATAAATGCCCAGAATAAATTCTGCTTAATCGTTACAACGGTAGACTTAGAAAGCCTGATTGCCTTGGTGATACTTGTAAGCTCAGAACCGATGAGGGTTATTTTAGCAACATCCATCGCTATATCACTTCCTTTACCCATGGCAATACTAACATCTGCCAATGCAAGTGCATGACTATCATTAATGCCATCTCCAACCATGGCAACAGTTTTTCCCTGCTGCTGCAATGCAGCAATAAATGCGCCCTTATCTGCTGGCAATACCTCCGCTTTATAATGTGTAATTCCCACTTCTGTTGCTATGGCCCTCGCTGTTTGCTCATTATCGCCTGTAAGCATAAATACTTCAATACCCATTGCTGTTAATGCCTCCACAGCTTGTTTTGAACTGGGTTTTATTTTATCTGTAATGGCAATAACTGCTTTCACCTGCCGGTCTTCTGCAAAAAGAATCACCGTTTTTGCCTGCTGCTGTAAACGTTGTACGGTTTCACTTAAAGCAGCATCAACTATTACCTGCTGCTCCTTCATCAATACCGGAGACCCCAGGAGGTAAACATGCGATTGGTAGTTTGCCTGAATGCCTTTACCGGTAATACTGGTTATCTGTTCAACCATCACCTTTGTGGTATGGTCATTTTCAAGATACCTAACCACGGCCTCTGCCAATGGATGTTCAGACTGTGCTTCAATAGCCAGTAGCAGGCTTTTCATTTTTTGTTCATCCGTATTTTCAGCAAACACGATATCACTCAGTTCCGGTTTTCCTTCTGTAATAGTGCCTGTTTTATCTAATACTATGCTGTTTATTTTATGTGCCAACTCCAGGCTTTCAGCATCTTTAATCAGTATATTGTTTTCAGCACCTTTACCAATACCAACCATAATAGCAGTTGGTGTGGCAAGTCCTAAAGCACATGGACATGCAATGACTAAAACAGTTACCGCATTCAGGAGCGCAAGTGTAAAGCCGTTCTCTACACCCGAAAAAGACCAAACGATAAAAGTTAGTAGGGCAATACCCATTACTACAGGAACAAAAATGCCGGCGATTTTATCTACCAGTTTTTGTACAGGCGCTTTACTACCCTGTGCCTGCTCAACCAGTTTGATGATCTGTGCAAGAAAAGTCTCTGCACCCACTTTTTCAGCCCGGAAACGAAAGCTTCCTTTTTGGTTGATGGTACCTGCATAAACAGCAGCTCCTGCATTCTTTTCTACAGGTACCGGCTCACCCGTAATCATGCTTTCATCAATAAAAGAACTGCCACTGGTTACGATACCATCCACAGGAATTTTCTCTCCGGGCTTCACCAGTATTATTGCATTTTGTTGTACAGCAGCAATAGGTATTTCCTGTGTTGCTTCATTGTCTAATACAATGGTTACTGTTTTGGGCTGTAAACCAATCAGCTTTTTAATGGCAGAAGAAGTGTTTGATTTGGCTTTTTCTTCGAGCAATTTGCCCAGCGATATAAATGCAATGATTACTGCCGCGGCTTCATAATAAACATGCGGATGCAAACCACGGTTATGCCAGAAGGAAGCAAAGAAAGTATTGAAAAGACTGAAAGCCCAGGCAATACCTGTACTTAAGGCCACCAATGTATCCATATTGGCTTTCCCGTATTTAGCCTGCTTCCAGGCAGTAGTAAAGAAACTGCGTCCGAAATAAAATACCACAGGCGTGGAGAGCGCCAGCATGATATAATTGGCATAAGGCATATCCATAAAGAACATACCTATCATAACGATCGGTATAGATAAAACCGTAGACCAGAGCGTTCTTTTTTTGAGACGGGCATAATGCTTTTGTTGAGCATCTTCTTTTGCCTGTTGCTGGTTGTCTTCTTCAATAACAAGATCGTAACCTATGGAACGAACTGTTAATCGAAACTTCTCCGGACTGGCAATGGAGGGATCATAAATAACCCAGGCATCCTGGTTGGCAAAGTTTACATTGGCTTCTTTCACGCCTTCAACGGATTGTAACATCGATTCTACACTTACGGCACATGCGGCACAGGTCATTTCAAGAACCGGAAATCTTTTTTTTATAAAGGAAGAGGATGACTGTTCTGTTTGCATAAAGAAATATTTACTGCAAAGCTAGTTTCACCCACTGGTTGTATTTTTACACAATTAGTTATAACATGTATATAATTTTTTGTTCCGGTATTGTTAATACCATAGACCATCATAGAGAAAGCTAGCAGTCAAGCAGGAATATTTTACCTTTGTACAATGTCTGTTACACTCCACATAAAGAATATGGTCTGCGATCGCTGTATAATGGTGGTAAAGGATTTGTTTGAACAAAACGGACATAGTCTCTCTAATATTCAACTCGGACAAATAACCCTGAATACAGAACCTGATACCACACAACTGGAAATACTTAGAAACAGGCTGCAGGAGCTTGGGTTTGAATTACTGGATGACAAGAAAGCAAAAACGGTTGAACGCATCAAAACGGTCATTGTATCATTGATACATGGTAGCCAGGATGAAGAATTCAACCTGAAACTCTCTGCAATTCTTGAAGAAAAAACAGGATTGGACTATCACTATTTAAGCTCATTGTTTTCGGCTGTTGAAGGCATCACCATTGAACGGTATGCTATTTTACAGCGAATTGAACGGGTGAAGGAATTGTTGATGTATGATGAGAAAAGCCTCAGTGAAATAGCTTTTGAAATGGGTTACAGCAGCGTACAGCACTTATCACAACAATTCAAAAAAACAACCGGTCTTACTCCCTCGCATTTTAAACAACTGAAAGACAATAAAAGGAAACCGTTGGATAAAATCAACGACTAATTGTAACTGTTTCGGAAAATTATATACATCGGAACAACGATTATATAACAATTCAGCCTTGAGCCAATACTAGCTTTGCATTATCAATCTAATGGGATATTCCCTCAGATAATGAAATGAAGCAACATGGAAACCTTACAATTTAAAACAACCATTAAATGCATGGGTTGTGTGGCTAATGCTACACCCAACCTCAACAAAGTAGCCGGTAATGACAACTGGAAGGTAGATATTCAGCATCCTGATAAAATTCTGGAGGTTCAGACGAACGGATCAGTGCAGGCGGCGGATATTATTAAAGCAGTACAGGAGGCCGGATATAAAGCAGCGCCTGTTGAATAACAGGTACTGCTTTACTATTATGTAACCAACAAACCATTATATGAAAAAATTAGTAACACTTTTTTTCCTGTTTATTACACAACTGGTATCGGCACAATTAAAGCCTATGCAGGATGTGCTTAAGAACTACATCGGTTTAAAAAATGAGCTGGTGGCCGGTAATGTAGCAAATAGTAAAAAATCAGCAATAGATTTAAAAACAGCACTTGAAGCTATTCAGTCAAAGTCTGTTGATGAAGAAACCTGGAAAGCAGTTAGTCCGATAAAGGAGAAACTGTTAGGCAGTTTACAACTGTTCTTAAAAGAACAGTCAATAGCCCAGCAAAGGGAAGCTTTTGCCGCACTATCTGACCAGATGATACGGTTGGCGAAAACCACTTCACTAAGCGAAGCAGAATTATATGTGGATTATTGCCCGATGAAAAAAGCATCCTGGTTAAGCATCGAAAAACCCATTAAGAACCCGTATTATGGAAATATGATGTTAACCTGTGGAAGTATAAAAGAAACCATTAAACAATAGAAGGATGAAACGCTGCGCTCTTTTCTTTTTTGTGATGATATTATTCGCCGGTGTTAAAGCACAGTACATGCCTGCGATGGAACAAGGTAATAGAAAGCCTTTTGTTACAAGGGTAGGTAATAAACTGTTGTATCATTTATATGTTACAGATACTGTGGTGAATTATACTGGTAAAAAAGCAAATGGAGTTGCTATTAATGGCAGTATACCGGCGCCAACACTTTATTTCACGGAAGGAGATAGCGTAGAAATTCAGGTGCATAACCTGATGCACATGGAAACATCCATTCACTGGCATGGATTGATATTGCCCAATGAACAGGATGGGGTTCCTTATTTAACAACTGCTCCTATTAAAGCGCATAGTACCCATGTATTTCGGTTTCCAATAGTACAACATGGTACCTATTGGTATCATTCGCATACCATGTTACAAGAACAGAGTGGCATGTATGGCGCAATTGTTATTCAACCGAAAGAAAAAACCAATATTCCGGAAGAAGTGGTGTTATTGAGCGACTGGACAGATGAAAATCCGAACCAGGTTGAACGATCACTTCATTATGCAACAGACTGGTATGCCATTAAAAAGGGGGCCACACAAAATTATTGGCAGGCAATTAAAGAAAAGAAGTTAGGCGTAAAAATAACGAATGAGTGGAAACGTATGATGGCCATGGATGTAAGTGATGTGTATTATGATGCGCTGTTTACCAATGGTAAAACAGAGGAGGTAAAACCATCGTATAAGCCTGGCGATAAGGTTCGCCTTCGTATCATCAATGGTAGTTCATCAACTTATTTCTGGATTGGTTATGGCGGAGGGAAAATGGCTGTTATTGCTAATGATGGGGCTGAAGTAACGCCGGTTGAAGTGGATAGATTTATTGTTGGCGTTTCAGAAACTTACGATGTGCTGGTAACGGTTCCAGAATCGGGCAGTGTAGAGTTACGGGCAACAGCGGAAGACAGAACACGCAGTACCTCACTCTGGTTGGGTTCGGGAGAAAAAAAGTACGCACCGGTTTTACCAAGGCTGAAATATTTCGAGGGAATGAAGATGATGAACGATATGATGAATGCCGATGGTACGATGAATGATATGGGTATGAAAATGAGCCTGCAACAGATGGATATGAATACGGTGATGTATCCGGAGATTGTAGACAGCAACCAAAATATTGTTACACTGAATTATGCCATGCTGAAAGCTCCACAGAAAACCACTTTACCCGAGGGCCCTGTACGCGAAATGAAATTTGAGCTAACGGGCAATATGAACAGGTATGTTTGGACATTGAATAATAAAACAATTTCGGAATCAGATAAAATATTGATCAAACAAGGTGAGAATATCAGGATCATACTGACCAATAATTCCATGATGCGACACCCTATGCATTTGCATGGACATTTTTTTCGTACGCTGAATGGACAGGGCGATTACTCGCCGTTGAAAACCGTATTGGATATAATGCCAATGGAAACCGATACAATTGAGTTTCATGCATCAGAAAAATATGGCGACTGGTATTTTCATTGTCATATTCTCTATCACATGATGAGTGGCATGGGACGTATTTTTTCTTATGAAAACTCACCACCTAATCCGCAAATACCAGATGCAAAAAAAGCTTTACGAAAAGTTTATGCTGACGATAGGCGTTTTTACCTCGGGGTACAAATTGGTTTGGAAACAAACGGTTCCGATGGTGAACTCATGTATTCTAATACCAGGTGGATGATTCAAAATGAATGGCGACTGGGTACCAATAAGGAACAGGGTTTCGAAAATGAATTTCATGTGGGCCGTTTAGTAGGTCGTAATCAGTGGCTAATGCCATACCTTGGTTTCGATTGGCGATATCGAAAGCATGATAAGGTTGAGAAGAATCTGTTTGGGCAAACAAATACAAAAGATCAACGGGGAGTTATTTGTGTAGGAGTACAATATACATTACCAATGTTGTTAAGAGCCGATGCGCGAGTTGATATGGATGGAAAAATCAGGGTTCAGTTTGGCAGAGAAGATATGCCACTCACCAGCAGACTTCGTTTTAATTTTATGTGGAACACAGATAAAGAGTATATGACCGGCTTTAGGTACATACTTAGTAAGTACATATCTCTCTCATCGCATTACGACAGTGATATGGGATTTGGAGCTGGTGTATCTATTAGTTATTGATGTTTTCTATTTCATAAATTTTTTTCAAGTCGGTTATGACTTTATTTCAAAAGAATATATTTTAGTCATTTAGTTCAATCATATCATGCTTAATATATCTTTGCAAAAATTTTTCTCTTGTTCCTCAAACAATTCTTCACGGCAATAATATTACTGGCATTTAGTTGTCAGTTATTTAACCGTGCAGCCATTGTTACCAGCTATTATACCAATAAAGCAGCCTACGAAAAAAACTGTGAGAACAAAGCAAAACCACAGCTGGCTTGTCATGGTAAATGCCAGATGATGAAGCAACTTAAAGCGGAAGAGAAAAAAGACCAGCAGAATCCTGAGCGAAGGTTAGATAATAAAAATGAAGTGGTGCTTTCTTCTAAATCATTTTATCCTTCTCTTACAAAGCTTACTACATTAAGATCAACTTATTTCGATTACTACCAGCCAGGAAAATTTTCTGGCATTGCACAATCTGTGTTTCATCCACCCACGGTTTAACAGTACATATTAGGCGAATCAAGGGTTGGAAGAGCTTATGGTCGATAGTCCATAGTCCATGGTCCATGGTCTTTGGTCTATGGTCTATGGTCTATGGTCTTTGGTCTATGGCCCATACGCAAGTTCCCAATTCTCAACCATTGATAGTCCCGCATTTTAATCGTTCGTTCGCAAGCGATCAGTAATTCTATTGATTTATTTTAATTAATACAAAATGAAACGCATCATTTTTGCGTCAGTAATTCTTTTTGCCTCATGCAAAAAAGAAGCTGACAACCCATATAATAGTAATCTTACAGGAAACCTCTCTGTAGAGTTCGATAATATCTCAGGATCATCAGATCTGCAATTAAATACCGCTACTTATATCAATGCAGCAGGGGAGAGCTTTAAAGTAACCAAGCTGAAATATTATGTAAGCAACTTTAGCTTAACAAAAGTTGATGGCAGTACCTATACTGTTCCGCAAGACAGTTGCTATTTTCTGATTGATGAATCAGCTTCATCATCCACTAGACCAATGTTAAAAGTACCCGAGGGTGAATATAAAACCCTCAGTTTTGTGTTGGGTGTAGACAGTTTACGAAACACCATGGATGTATCGAAACGCACAGGTGTACTAGACCCAACAACATCCGCGGCCGATATGTATTGGGGATGGAACAGCGGATATATTTTCTTTAAAGCAGAAGGAACAAGTACAGCAGCCAATGGCGGAAATTTTGCCTACCATGTTGGTGGCTTTGGTGGCTACAATACTGCAACAGTAAATAACCTGCGAAAAATAACCTTAAGTCTTACGGAAAGAGGCACGGCCAAAGTGAAAGCAAACAAATCATCCAACATACACTTGTTTGCAGATCTGCTGAAAGCTTTTAGCGGAACAACCAATATGAGCTTTGCATCGGTAGCCATGATACATTCAGCTACTGCCGGAACACCGGTGGCCAACAATGCAGCCTTCATGTTTACACACGATCATACTGAAAACTAAAACCATGAAACGAAATCAGTTGGTCATCGGATTTTTCCTTGCTGCCGCTTTAATAGCGTGCAGCAAGGAAGTGATCCGCGATGCATTTATCGGCTTTGTGCAACCCGAAGGATTTCCTGCACCGGCCTATCATTTTTCTACCAATGCACTAAATAAAGAAACATTTGAGCTGGGTAGGAAATTATTTTATGATCCCATTCTTTCTGCCAACAATACCATTAGTTGTGGAACCTGTCATATTCAAACATCCGCTTTTACGCACCACGGACATGCATTGAGTCACGGTATTTACGACAGAATGGGAACGCGTAATAGTCCACCCATCATGAACCTTGCCTGGAATACATCATTTATGTGGGATGGTGGCATATTCGATCTCGACCTGCAATCCATAGCACCCATTACCAACCACCTGGAAATGGATGAAACGATGGATAATGTGCTGAAAAAACTCAAAGCAAGTGCTGTTTATCCAACCCTGTTTTCAAAAGCCTACGGTGATCCTGAAATTACCGGGGTGCGTTTTTTAAAAGCGCTTTCTCAATTTATGCTGATCTGTGTAAGTGCTAATGCACGGTATGATAGTGTGATGAGAAAGCAAGCAGTATTTACGCCACTTGAAAATCAAGGGTATGCCTTATTCAAAACAAAATGCAGTACCTGCCATGTAGAACCATTGTTTACAGATTATTCATTTCGAAACAATGGTTTAGCTCCTTCTTTGGTAAACGACGAAGGCCGTTACCTCGTTACCCAGCAGGTTACAGACAGGTATAGGTTTAAAGTACCGAGTCTGCGCAACCTGGCATACACAGCACCCTATATGCATGATGGAAGGCTACTCACATTAGATGCAGTTCTTGATCATTATGTAAGTGGGGTGCAGTCAACCGTTAACCTCGATCCTTTACTAGTGAATGGTATCAGTCTTACAACAGAAGAGCGCACAGCACTATTAGCATTTTTACAAACACTGAACGATCGCAGTTTTATCACCAATAAATTATTGTCAGAACCATGAATTATAAAATCAGAATAATAATATGTATGCTAATAATGATGGCATCGGGCAGGGTAAAAGTTTATGCATGTGATATATGCGGGTGCGGAGTAGGCAATGCATATATAGGCATACTTCCAGATTTTCAGCAAAAGGTATTTGGTATCCGATATCGGACGAATGCATTACTAACGCATGTTGCAACAGGTGGTACAGCTTCATACCTCACTACCGAAGAGCATTACCGAACCTTAGAAAGCTGGACGGGCTTCAATATCTCAAAACGTTTCAGGATAATGGCAAACCTGCCTTATCACCTGAATGAAAAATATAACCAGGGATTGAAACAGGCAAAGCAGGGAATAGGCGATATAAGTGTGGCAGGATATTATCCGTTGATCAATACAAGAAAACAAGTCAATACAAAACTATTGGTGCAAAGTCTTTGGGTAGGTAGCTCTATTAAATTCGCAACAGGAAAATATAACCCGACAGATAAAAATGTATCTGCACAAAATACAAACCTGTTTCAGTTAGGCACAGGCAGTACTGATTTTAGTTTGCATGCCATGTATGATATACGCTTTCAGGATGTTGGACTGAATGCCAATACCATGTACAAGATAAATACAGTAAACAACTATCAGTATAAGTATGGCAATAAATGGAGTAATAGTTTACAGGCATACTATAAATTCCGGGTTCATGGAAAATGGTTGTTTGCACCAAATATGGGTTTACAATATGAACAATCCTCACAAGACAGCGACCAACAATTGCAAGTAAATTTATCGGGAGGTAATTTGCTCATGGGAACCATTGGACTTGAAAGCGGAACCGGTAAATTTTCATTCGGCGCCAACTGGCAAACACCGCTTCGGCAAAACCTGATGAAGGGCATGATTAAGGCAGAGAATAGGGTGATGGTGCATTGTAGTGTTTTTTTGTAGCCATTAGCTATTAGCTATTAGCTATTAGCAGTTGTTTAGGGTGGTGATTTACTCAATGACAATTAGAAGGCCTTATAAATAATAGATTTCAATATTTTTTAGAAGAAATAAATTGAACGCAGATTTATCATGATAAATCATGATAATCATGATAAATCCGTGTTCCATTTGTTCCTCGCAAGAGTTCAGTCTACATACTTTAATGGCAATCAGAGCGCAAAGACTAATAGCCAAAAGTTAAAAGCCTCACTATAACTTTTTATTATATATTTTATTATTATATTTATAGTTCAAAGCCTGCTATCTGCACCAATTCTATAACCGTTTAAAGCTTACATTTCTACTGGCACTATTCAGTACGGCGGTGCTATATGGACAAAAAGCGGGGTTTAAAGGCTCAATAACTGACACAACCGGAAAGCAGCCATTACATTATGCTGTAATTGCTTTAATCAGTAAAGCAGATTCTACATTAATTAATTCCATTCGCAGTAATACGGAGGGTAAATTTCAATTAGAAAAAATTAAACCTGGATCATATACGGTGATGCTTACCTATCCGGAAATGGCAGATTTTCTGATAGACATAAACCTGGCTGACACAGGTATATTGGATATTGGTAAAATAGTAATGACATCACGCTACCACCTCCTGGAGGAAGTAACGGTAAGGGCTGGAAAAGCCATCAGGATGAGGGGAGATACACTTGAGTACAAAGCAGATAGTTTTCAGGTTGCACCTGGTGCAAATGTTGAGGCATTATTGCGCAGGTTGCCAGGTATTGAGATAGGTCCGGATGGAAAAATAAAAGCGCAGGGAAAAATTGTAAATACTGTTTTGGTAGATGGGGATGAATTTTTTCGGGACGACCCAACCTTGGTAACCCAATACCTGAAAGCATCATCCGTAGATAAGGTACAGGTTTTTGATAAAAAATCCTTAGAAGCGGAGTTTTCAGGAATTGATGATGGTGTTACCAACAAAACCATGAATATCACCCTTAAAGAAGATAGTAAAAAAGGTTTATTCGGAAAATTATCTGCAGGCTCAAATGGGGATGGCTTTTACAGCCATGAAGGCATGGTTAATAAATTCAACAGAAAAGAGAAAATGGCTGTTTTTGGGATTTCTTCTAATACTGGTAGAATGGGGTTAGGTTACGATGACAGAGCTAAATTCTTAACTAATACACAGAGTAGGATTTCCATAGAGGATGACGATGAAATAATGTATGAAATGGATTTTGATGAAGGCTATTCTTCAGGTATTCCAACCAGTACAAATGTGGGTTCGCAGTATGTAAATAAATGGAAACAAGACAAACAGTACATCAACCTTAATTATTCCTTCAGCAGGGTACAGTCAACTGGGTGGGAAACACATAGCGGATCACAACTCCTGCCCGACAATAGTATCAGGGCAAGTAAAGGCAATAACAATTTCTTTTCATTAAACAATAAACACAATGCAGTTGCAGTATATGAAACAAAGATTGATTCTTTCTCTATGGTAAGAATATCATTGAACGGCCTATCAGGAGAAACAAGCAGTGCCAACTATAATTATGAAGAATCAAAAGATGGGATGGGTAATTTTCTGAATAAAAGCAATCAGCAAGTTACCCAGAATGGCAAACAGCAATCGGTAGCAGGTAACTTTATCTGGCAAAAAAGGTTTCGCAAAATAGGCAGAGTGGCTAGTTTGTATTTTGAAAAGGACAACCAGGAGAGAACATCTACTAAGCTGGCAGAAACAACTAATTTCTTTTATAGTAATAACAACCCAACTGCAGACACGTTGAACCAATTACAGGATAATTCGGGGAAAACAAATAAAACCAAGGCCAGGTTAACTTTCACAGAACCAATTTCCAAAAAATTGCTCATTAGTTCAGAATATACCTGGAGCTCCATTGCCAGCGACAGAAACCGAAATGTATTTGGTCAAAGTGCAATGGGTAAATACGATGATCCGATTGATACATTGAGTAATAATTATCATTTTAATATTCGTTCACACATACCCGGTCTGACAATACAGTTTAAAACCAAAAAAGTTTCCATCTCAGGGGGAAGTAAAATTAATCTTAGCGAACTGGAACAGCAGAACCTGAACCTTAAACAAACGGTAATAAGAAGGTTCAACAATTATTTTCCAACAGCAAGGATAAGTCTTTCGTTGAAAGAACATAGCAGAATAGAGTTTCAATACAACGGAAATACCAGCCAGCCTTCAATTGAACAACTACAACCGTTAAGAGATAATAGTAATCCGCTTTATACCATTATCGGTAACCCAAATCTTCGCCCATCATTTGATCATTCGCTGAGAATTAGTTTTTCAAAATATGATTTCAAAGGAAATAGTTTGAATTTATCAGCTAGCTGGCAACAAACAATTAATGCTTTTACAAGTAAGCAAACCGTTGACCAATTCAACCGATCTGTAACAGAATACATCAATCGAAACAATCTTCCTTCTGGTTCTTTCTTTCTTTATTTCAACAAACCACTCTTAAAATCAAACTCAACAAAATCTGTCAATTTAGGTATTCATATTAATGGATCTAGTTATGGTTATTTGCAAATATTGAATGATCAGGAGATCATTACCAGACAGAAGGGTTTATCAGTAGGAGCCAATTTGATGTATTTCAAATACAATAAATTAACGCTCCAATATTCTTTTGAAGTTAGATTTACTGCGAGTAATGCCAATATTGGTAATATCGGTGCAACCAAAATGTTTACACATAATCATACCCCCAAAGCCACTATTTATTTACCCTGGAGGGTAGAGCTGGAAACCAATGCCAATATGCAGTTTCAGCCGGCAAACGGGTCGTTCGGAAATGCCCGAAATATAGTTAAATGGAATGCCTCCTTACAAAAGAAGTTTTTAAAAAATGATAAGGCGATACTTAATTTATCTGTTTTTGATATTTTAAATCAATATACTGGATTCTATAGAAGTATAAATGGAAATGGTTTTTATGAATCGTCGAATAATTATATACCCAGGTATGCACTATTGTCCTTTATTTGGAATTTCTCTACCAGATTATAACTGAATATGAAATTAAAATATCGCTTACTAACTTTTGTTATACTGCTACTAGCGGGTAACACAATTTGTGCCCAGGATTTTGTTACAAAAGGAAAAATTTTTTATGAAAAAAAAGATAACATACGAAAGCAGTTCGCACGTTCTAATGCTCAATTACCGAATGGAATGGTATTCCCGGAATCAGTAACTTCTTTTTTTGAGTTAACATTTTCTGGAGAAAGGGCATTATATAAGGCTGGAAAAGAAGAAACACGTTTATCGGAAGAGATGGATGGGCAAGATGTGAGTTTTGGTAAAACCCCAAACATCATGTACAGTCATTATGGTAAAGGTGAGCGTGTGGTTAAAAAACAAATAATTCAGGAAACACTAATCCTTGAAGACAGCATATCTCCTGTTCAATGGAAAATTGAGCAGGAAACAAGGAGTATTGCCGGATATAATTGCCGCAAAGCGATAGGACGCATTTTCGATACACTGTATGTAGTTGCTTTTTATGCGGAAGAGTTGGTAATAAAAGGTGGACCAGAAGGTTTTTCTGGCTTGCCCGGGATGATTTTGCAGTTGGCAATACCCAGACTTAGTTCCGTATGGACTGCCACTAAAATTGAACTTGCGGAAGTAGATGAGTCGGAAGTAGCGCCTCCAACAACCAAGGGAAAACGACTAACGAAAGAGGAGCAAAAAGCCAAACTGAAAAAAATGGCAACAGAACTTGGCATAGCTGATCCGGAAGCATTTGCGAAACAAGTATTCGCTTCTGGGTACTTTTTATAAGTATAGATTCACAACATAGCCGATACTGCCGTTGTTAGTAGCCTAATCAACAACACTAATTTTTCTTCAAACCTTTTTTCAAAGACGATTTCCGGATCACCAATTCCGACCTCACCACAATAGTTTGTGTATGTTTTAAATTAGAAACCCCTTTCAGGTGGTTAATCAGGTTACGTGCGGCAATTTCTCCTACATCGATACCGGGGTAATGAATGGTGGTAAGTTGTGGTTCTACAATTTTACTAATGGCATCGTTGTTAAAACCTACGATGGCAATATCTTCCGGAATACGGATGCCATTTTCTTTGAGTGTTTTCATGCAAACAGCAGCGGAGAAATCGTTGGTAATAAATGCACCGTCCGGTAATGGTTTCATTTTCAGGATTTCCATGGCGGCCTCTCTGCCACCTTGTTCACTAAGGTCTTTAATGAGTACAAGGCTTTTATCGTATGGGATATGGTGGTCTTTTAGTGCATCTGCATAACCTTTATGGCGCTGGGCATATACATTTCGCTGAAGGTTGGCGGTTACGAGTACAATTCTTTTACAACCCTGTTCAATCAGGTGCTCGGTTGCCTGGTAACCACATTTCTGGTTATCAATAATTACCTTGGTATTCTCACTTTGTTCCTCCACACGGTCAAAAAATACGATGGGAATACCTTTTTCATTAAAGGGTTCAAAATGTTCGAGGTTCTTTGTATTGAAGGAGAGAGAAGCGATTAGTCCGTCGACCCTTTTATGAAAAAGGTTCATGGCATTGGCTGCTTCTTTCTCATAGCTTTCTGAAGAGTGTGCAATGATGATATCATATCCGGCTTCTGTAGTAATCTTTTCAATACCGGCAAGTACAGAAGACATGAAGTTACTGTTCAACTCATGCATCATGATACCAATGGTATTGGTTTTTTGTTTGCGGAGGTTGCTGGCGAAATTATTATGTCGGTAACCGAGTTCTTTGGCGGCAACCTGGATGCGTTTCTTGGTATTCTTATTAATAGCGGGATGATCTTGTAATCCGCGGCTCACCGTGGCTGATGAGAGGTTAAGGTGTGCCGCTATATCATAGATCGTAGTCTCTTTTTTAGGCTTCATTTGCAATCGGTTGCGAGGGCTTTTTATATTAAATACAATTTACAAAGAAATCAATCATAAAGTGTTCACGGGCATATGAATTGCGGGTTTAAAAATTTTGCAAAGCGATCATTTCGAACAAAAATCAGTTGGTTTAGTCATCCAATTGTCAACCGGATCGCAAAATTAATCCAGAATATATTCCACCGATTTCATAAATCAACACGCTTGAGGTGGGATAATGTAGCCTAAAGGAAGTACCAGAGAGATTAATGGGTTATTATAAGCGTGAGCAGGGTTAAAATATGCAAAGAGTGGGCATAATTAATTCGTTTTGGTCCTAAAACAGTCTTGTCTTCATCTTCAAATGGTAAAACGATAGTCAACTTTTGACTGGAGCAGGAGCCTGGGTAGGTTTGGTAGTGCGCATAATCCGAATTATACGGCTGGCCTGGTTCTAAGTGGCGCTTGACTGATGAGAAATTTTCGAATCCCGGGTATGATGGGTGGGCGAAAATGGGCTAAAAAGCAATTTTTTTAGAAATTTATGCAAGCGATTGCATTTTTATTAAAAATTTGTTTACATTAGTCAAACGAAAATCAAGCGCAATTCCGAAGCAATAGTGGTAAAAGAGCTGTGAAACCCTTATCCACACTGCATTTCAAAAGCCAATACATACGAAAGTATGCAGTGTGCCGGATAAGCTGGGGATAGCCTGAAAAGGCAATCAGCACCAGAATAATTGTTTTTTTTACACTTGTGCAACGGATTGCATAAAAACTTTGTCAAACAAAGTTCTACGACCAATTGCTGCTATATGATGAATAGAATGAACTTGCCACTTTCTCTTCCATGCATCGTGCGCGTCTATATGCACGATGGCCGGGCAGTTCTGTTTCCCCAACCTTACTTACTTCATCATACCAATACCTCAGCGGTACTGCAATCCTGTCTCTTTTCTATCCGCGACAGGCATCCTTTTAAGTTCAACATTAGGGATGGATAGCTTTCTGGCTACTCAACACAACCTATCTATAATTATGTATACTTCTCAAAGCGATAATTAAATATGAAAAAGCCTCTAAACAAAACAAAACAAATCTTACAGAGCTTGTTTCGGGTTAAAGCATGGGTGCTGTCTGGAGTGATATTGTTGGGATTGCTTAGCATATCCGACAATGCGCTTGCACAGACAAACACTGTGCGCGGCCGTGTAACAAATGCTTCCGGCGAGCCTTTATCAGGTGCTTCCGTACAGGTTAAAGGCACCAACACCGGTACCACCACCGACAATGCAGGTAATTATAGTATTGCCGCAGCACGTGGTGCCGTACTGGTAGTTTCTAGTGTTAACTATGCCCCCCGCGAAATAACGGTCGGTAGTAGTAATACAGTGAATGTAAGCCTTACCAGTATCACCGACGACCTCGGTGAAGTAGTGGTAATTGGTTACGGTACACAGAAGAAAAAAGATGTTACCGGTTCAACCATCACCATTAAAAGTGAAACCCTCAACGAAATCAAAGCGCCAAACATCTTTAACCAGTTGCAAGGACGCGCTGCAGGTGTTGATATTGTAAGCAATAGCTCACAAATCGGCGCAGGTGGTGAAATCAGAATTCGTGGTAACCGTTCAATTACAGGTAATAATAACCCATTGATCGTAGTAGACGGAATGGTTTACGGCGGTAGCGTAAACGACCTGAACCCGGAAAACATTGCCAGTGTAGATATCTTAAAAGATGCATCTGCAACTGCTATCTACGGTTCTCGTGGTGCGAACGGTGTAATCATCGTTACTACCAAACGTGGTAGCTCTTCCAGAAAACCAGAAACAACCTATAATGGTTATGTAGGTGTGGTAAGCGCTATTAATACTTACCGTTTATTCAATGGTGCTGAATATGCCCAGTTCAAGGCAGATGCCGCTGAAGGTAATTCAACCACTGCTGGTGCCAACCTCTATGCACTTCGCCCGATTGAACAAACAAACCTCGCAGCAGGTGTAAGCACAGACTGGCAGAAACTTTTACTTACCACTGGTTTAAGAACCAGTCACGACCTTAATGTTAGAGGTGGTAATGATAGAACGCAATATTTCTTTGGTATGGGTTATTATCAGGAAACTGGTATTATTACCGATCAGAAATTGGAGCGTTTCTCATTCAATGTAAATATCGATCATAAAGTATCTGATCGCCTTAAAGTTGGTTTTACCAGTTTCAATACTTTATTAAGATCAAACAGACTTGGAACAAACGCATATGGTGCGGGTACAAGACTCGGACCATTGTTCAAACCATATAATGATGATGGTACGCTGAATTTCCGTCCGGCTTCAAGCCAGGGTGTGGATGATCAGCAGATCAACCCACTTACCTCTATAGGTAACAACGACCTCATCAAAGCATTTCAGCGCAGATACCAGGTTCAGCATAATTTTTATGCAGAAGTGGGTATCATCAAAGACCTGAAATTTAAATCAACATTCGGTTTTGGTTGGTCACAGACATTCAACAGCAACTATACTGGTCCAAATACCGTATTCAATGTTAACACCAACGTAGCAAACGCTGGCTTAAGCACTGCTAACTCAGAAGGATGGCAGTACACGTTGAACAACTCATTAGAGTACAACAAAAACATCGGTACCAAACATAAATTACAGGTACTTGCCTTACAGGAAGTTCAGAAGAACCATTTCAGGGCACAACAATTTAATGGTGTTGGTGTACCTGCAGACTTCATGCAAGACTATAACTGGCAGCAGGTTAATACTGTTACACCACAAGGTGGTAACTTCAGTGAGTCTGCTGTAATTGGTTATATGGGTCGTGCTATCTATACTTTCGATAATAAGTATAGCATCACCGCTACCGTTAGAACAGATGGAGCTTCTGTACTTTCTCCAGGAAACCAGTGGGTAACTTATCCCGCCGTTTCTGCAGGTTGGAATATTGACAAAGAGAAATTCATGGAGAATGTGAAGTTTGTTTCAAGCCTGAAATTAAGAGCAGGTTATGGTATCAGCTCAAATGCCGGTATCAACCCTTATACTACCCTGGGTAGTTTAGGAACCAGCTTCTACAATTTCGGACAAGGAACCAATATCGGAACGAACTATGTAAATGGTTATTCAATCAATACAAGTCCTAACCCGAACCTTACCTGGGAAAAAACAGCAGGTTTAAATATCGGGGTTGATTTCTCATTGTTTAAAAATCGTTTGAGTGGTTCTATTGAATACTATAATACAAAAACAACAGATATCCTCTTACAACGTCAGTTGCCACGTAGTAATGGTACCAACTCAATCTTAACCAATGCCGGACGTACTTCATCTTATGGTATGGAGTTCTCTTTAAGCAGTGTGAACATTAAGAGCAGAACAGGCTTTACTTGGACTTCTGACCTGAACATGTTCTTTAACAGAGAGCGTATCGATGCATTACAGAATAACCTTTCACAGGATTTAGGTAATGGTTGGTTTGTTGGTTACCCTGTTACCGTAATTTTTGACTACAAAAAATTAGGTATCTGGCAAACCAGCGAAGCCACTCAGGCAGCTGTATATGGTGCAAAACCAGGTGATATCAAAATTGAAGACAGGAACAAAGACAATGCTATCACAGCCGCTGACAGAAGTGTAGTAGGTAATTTCCAACCAACACTTGTTGCGGGTTTAACGAACCGTTTTGAATACAAAAACTTTGATCTGAACATCGTTATGTTTGGTCGTTTCGGTCAAACAGTAGTTGCTACTTATTTGTCTGCTGATGGTGGTGGCGCAGGTTATCCATTCTTCCTGAATAGCCGTGTGAACCAACAAAAAGTTGACTACTGGACACCAAGAAATGCAACCAACGATTTCCCTCAGCCTGATGCTGCTGTAGATGGTCTTCCATTTACTTCTACCCTTACTTACAGAGATGGTTCATTCATCAAAATCAGAACTATTGATCTTGGTTATAATTTCTCAAGTAAACTGCTGGCAAAAACTGGTATCACTTCTTTGAGAGCTTATGTATCAGCACAGAATCCATTCATCTTATGGGCTCCACTTGTAAGAGATGGTCTGGGTATTGATCCAGAGGGTAATGGTAATGGTAATGCTGTAGGAACACAAGGTGGTGGTGCAACTGCTGTTGCTGGTCGTGCTATCACTGTTGGTATGGGTGTTCCTCCAACACGTCAGATTATTTTCGGTATCAATGTGAAATTTTAATTGCTAAAATTTAATTTAATGAGACATAAAATATTAAAATACAGCCTTTTCCTTGGCATCGTACTTTTTACTGCCAGCGGTTGTAAAAAGCTACTGGAGGAACAACCCAGAACAGGATTTACTCCCTCGTTCTTTAGTACCAATGATGGTATTCAGGGCGCGATAGCGGGTATCTATTCCAGTTTCAGAGGTCAGTGGGCCACTCAGATCTGGACCCAGTTATTCAACAGCGGAACTGATGAAAGTTTACGCGGTGGTTCCGTAGACAACGGAGCTGTACACTGGTTTGTTTACAATAACCCGGTTATCAGAAGTAATACCAATAACTACGAAGGTTTCTGGAATACTTTGTTTATTGATATCAATACCGCCAACGGGGTACTGGAATATGGTGCCAATGCCAATATTCCTGCTGCAACAAAAACACAGTTATTGGCACAGGCTAAATTCCTGCGCGGTTTCTGTTATTTCTACCTCGTAACTACTTTTGGTCAGGTGCCATTGCACACAACCTTTAGTACTACAGCTTCTGCAGCCGATGCTCCTGCACCACTTGCTGATTTGTATGCACAAATCATCAAAGACTTTACAGAAGCATCTGCCGATTTACCAAATGTACCAGCACCTGGTACAGGTAAACCCGCTACTAAATCAACTGCATTATTCCTGCTCGCTAAAACCTATTTATGGAGAGGCTGGTCTGCTGCTGCACAAGCGAACGACTATCAGCAGGCATATACCATCTCTAAAAGTATCATCGATAACAAGGCAACTTATGGTTTAGACCTGTTACCTTATTTCGGTAATGTATTCAGAGAAGGAAATGAATACAGTTCAGAAGTATTAATGGTTATTGACCATACCAAAGACCTGAAATTCGGTCAGAACTCTGCAGTAGGTGCAGGTGCTACCAGCTTCAGTGAAAACAAGGCAAACTTCTTCTGGAGACCTAACTATCCTACACTGAATGCCAACTTCCCAGCTGGTGGTGGCGCAAACGTAACCGTTCGTGATACAAGAAATGGTCGTCCATTCGTGCGTCTCAGACCAAATACCAAATACGTAATGGATGTAGCATTTGCAAACAGAGCTACAGACTCACGTTATGAAGGTACTTTCCAAACAGTTTGGTTATCAAATTCTACTCCTGAATCTGCAACCGGAACAACAGGAGCTACTACACCACGTGGTGTATTGATCAATGGCGTAGATACTTCTATCTGGATGGCCGACAGAGTGGTAACACCTGCAGAGCGTGCCAGGTTTAAAGGAGTTATCCTTGAGCCTGATCACCTCCCTGGATCTACTGTAAAATATACCGCAGCACTGTTCCCAAGCGTTCGCAAATTCGATGACTCTACAAGAGGTCACATGAACGACTACTCAGACAGACCATACATACTCTTCCGTTTTTCTGAAGTATACCTGATAGCCGCAGAAGCAGCTCTAAGAGGTGGTGCAACATTACAGGATGCAGCAAATATGATCAATGTACTGAGAACAAGGGCAGCATTGAAAGCCGGACAAACTCCTGCTGAATACGCTGCAGCTGTTGTGGCACAGCAGATTACTGCTGCACAGGTTACGCTCGACTTCCTCCTGGATGAAAGAAGCCGCGAACTTTATGCAGAAGACTGCCGCTGGTGGGATCTTGCCCGTACCAAAAAACTGGTGGAAAGGGTTCAACTACACAATACCGAAGCAGCTGCTGGTGTACAACCGTTTAATATGTTAAGACCGATACCGCAATCGCAGATCGATCTGGTAACAGAAGGACCTAAATACCCGCAGAATACCGGATATTAATTAAATATTTGAATGAAGCGTGATTGTTTAAACCGGGGACCCATAAATAAGTCCCCGGTTTTATTAGCTTTAGAGCCTGTTTAAGATATAATCTACTAGTTTCTTATGGCTCTTTTCGGCTGCACCTTCGTTGAATTTTTCGCCTTAGGCGTTTAGACTATGGCTGCAAAATTCGCCTTGGTTCGCTCGAAAATAGCTCATAATAAACTAGTAGATTATATCTTAAACAGGCTCTTATAACCCAATGAGTCTCTTATCATTCTTTCTGTAATTGTTTTGAATTGTATTTGCATGAAAAAATATGCATTAGCCATAGTAACCGTTCTCTCCGTTTTCTTCTCTCTTAGTTGCGGAAATAAACAAAGTGATGAGCCAAAAGGAAACCAGAACATCGCTTATAAATGGGCAAAAACAGCCCTCGAAGCCACAGCCAACGATACCGAAAAATTCAGACCAAGGCCAACCGTAACATCCCGTATGCTGGCCCTCATTCAAACTGCTGTATTCGATGCATGGTCGAGGTATGACAATACAGCCATTCCCGTTTACCTGACACAGGTTGAACGTGTACCCGAAAAAGAAAGAACCCTCGCCAACAAAGAAATTGCCATCAGCTATGCTGCCTACAGAAGCATGCTCACTTATTTTTTCTCAGATGAAGCAATGCTGCGAAAGAAGATGGAAGACCTGGGCCTTGATCCCGATAACAATTCACTTGACCCTTCTACACCAGAAGGCATTGGTAATCTCGCTGCCAAAACCATTATCGAAGCCAGGTTAGCCGATGGCTCAAACCAACTGGGAACCATGGCAGGTTCAAACGGAAATACCTATGCCGATTATACCGGCTATGCCCCCAAAAATAGCGCAGACACTTTACGTGATATCAAACGCTGGCAACCTAAATATTTTGCAGACGGTAAAGGAGGAAAATTTGCCCCCGGCTGCCTTACACCACATTGGGGAAAGGTAAAACCACTGTTGATAGACTCAGCCAGCCAATTCAGAAGCATTGCACCACCCGCCATCGGATCTGAACAACTCGCCAAAGAAATTGAAGAAGTAGTAATGCTGCAGGCTAACCTTAGCGATAGCCAAAAAGCATTGGTTGAATTTATGCGCGATGGTCCAAGATCAGTTCAACAGGCCGGACACTGGCTCATATTTGCCCAGGATGTTTCTGTACGCGATCAACATACTTTAGATGAAGATGTAAAAATGTATTTTGCCGTAGAAGCAGCCGCTATGGATGGTTTTATTGCCTGCTGGGATACTAAAATGGAATATGATTATGCACGACCTTATTCTCTGGTGCATTATTACTATAAAGACAAAAAAATTAAAGGATGGGGAGGCCCGGGAAAAGGCATGATCGACATGCTTGGCCAGGAATGGCGCCCTTATTCTCCGGAAACATTTTTATGCCCGCCTTTTCCGAGTTATGTATCCGGACATAGCACCATAAGCGGCGCTTGTGCCGAAATACTTAAATTGTATACCGGAGCAGATACTTTCGGAGTGGCTGTAAAAAGAATTCCGGGAGAAATGACAGAACCAGATCATGTAGGAAAAGAAGTTACCCTTCAGTTCCCTACATTCACCGCAACCGCTGAAATGGCAGGTATATCGCGGGTATTGGGCGGATATCATATACAGTGTGAAAATATAGAAGGATTAAAATTAGGCCGAAATGTTGCACACGCAGTATGGAAGAAATACCTCTATCATATCACCGGGAAACCAGCATAGAAAAAATTAGCGTATGTCCAGAAAAATTGCTTTAGCCTTATCGGTTATGTTTAGCGCTTTTTTTATCATAACCCTTTTACCAGGATGTAAAACGGAAACAGTAAAAAAAGAAGATGCCGTATTCAGAAAAGTAAACAGTACTGAAAGTGGTATTTCATTCAGTAACCGTATTGACGAAAATTATGAGCGAAATTATTTCGACACATTCGCGTATGTGTACAATGGCGCAGGTGTAGCTACCGGAGATTTTAATAACGACGGCCTGATGGACATTTATTTCACGGGCAATGAAGTAGCCAATAAACTCTACCTTAATAAAGGCAATATGAAATTTGCCGATATCAGTAAATCGGCAGGTGTAGAAGGTACTACCGGCTGGGATAATGGCGTCTCACTAATAGACATCAATAACGATGGCTGGTTGGATATTTATGTTTGTAAAGGTGGTACAACCAAAGAAACAGCAGCAGAAAGAAGAAACCAGCTTTTTATAAACCAGGGTGACCTCACTTTCAAAGACGAAGCAAAACAATATGGCCTCGATGATGCTGGTTATTCTATCCATGCATCTTTTTTCGATATGGATAACGATAACGACCTGGATATGTACCTGACCAGTCGCCCGAAAGATTTTTATTTAGGACTCTCTCAAATGGTTGCAGGAAAAAGAAATCCACCAGATGATGCAAGGGATAAATTATTCAGAAACGACAATGGTAAATTTGTAGAAATAGGTAAGCAGGCAGGCATTAACCACAATTTCGGTTATGCATTGTCGGTAGTTACTGCAGACCTTAACAGCGATGGTTATACAGATATTTTTGTTTCGAACGATTATGCTGACAACGACTATATCTACATCAACCAGAAAAACGGCACATTCAAAGATGAAGTGAAGTCAATGACCAATCACCTCTCCTTGTTCTCCATGGGTGCAGATATCGCAGATATCAATAATGACGGACTGGAAGATATACTCGTAATGGAGATGTTACCGGAAAACTATAAGCGTTCAAAAGTATCCATGCCACGTATGGATGTGGAAGGTTTCTGGGCCATTGTAGACAGCGGCTTCCAAAAACAGTACATGCACAATGCCCTGCACCTGAACCATGGTAACGGATTCTTCAGCGATATCTCTCAAATGGCAGGTATCTCAAAAACAGAATGGAGCTGGTCTACCATCGCAGCAGACTTCGATAACGATGGTAACCGCGACATTTTTGTGGCCAATGGCTATCGCCGCGATTTATTTGATGGCGACCTGCAGCAGAAGCAGGATATGTATATACAGGCCAATGCACATAAGTATACTTCATCAGAAGAAATGTTTACCAAAGGCTTTAAAGAGTACATGGAAATTTATACACCCATTAAAGCGCGTAATTACCTGTTTAAAAATAAAGGCGAACTGCAATTTGAAAATGTATCTGAAGCATGGGGTTTTAAAGACAGCACATTCTCCAATGGTGCAGCCGTAGCAGATTTTGATAATGATGGCGACCTCGATCTTGTGGTAAATAACCTAGATGGTGAATCTGATTTGTTTGAAAATGTGGTAAACAACAAAAACAATTTTCTCCGTATAAAATTAGAAGGGCCAGATAAAAACAGAGATGGCATCGGTGCAAAAGTGGCACTGTACCAGGATGGAAAATTGCAACAGTTCTTCCAGCAAAAACTCGTTAGGGGCTATTTGTCAACCAATGAACCGGCAGTGCATTTCGGACTCGGTAAAACAACAGCGGTTGACAGTATAGTGGTGATATGGCCCGACGGAAAATCGAATACCATTCAAAAACCTGGCATCAATCAGGTAGTTAAAGCGGAATATAAAGCAGCAGTTTCAGGCATCAACCATATGGCTGCTTATGCACCATTATTTGCCGAAACAAGCAATCAATTATTAAGCACACCATTTGAGCACAAAGAGAATAAATACGATGAATACGTAGACCAGGTATTGCTGCCACACGAATTCAGCAGAAGCGGGCCATTTGTTACAACTGGTGATATCAATGGTGATGGACAAGATGATTTTTATGTAGGAGGCGCTAAGGACCAGTCGGGTAGTTTATACCTGCAACAACAAGGAAAATTTATTGCAAAGTCGATACCGGCATTCGAGGCAGACAAAAAATTTGAAGACATGGGAGCCATGTTTTTTGATGCCGACAAAGATGGCGATATGGATTTGTATGTGGTAAGCGGGGGAAGTGAGTTTGATGAGGGGTCGCCGATGTACCAGGACAGGCTATACCTGAATGATGGCAAGGGCAACTTTGCAAGGTCGAGCCAGTCATTGCCAGTAACTGCCAGTAGTGGTTCATGTATTGCGGTTGCCGATATGGATGGTGATGGCGACCTCGATATTTTCAGAGGTGGTGAAGTGCTTCCACATAAATATCCTCAAGCGCCGCAGAGCTATGTACTTGTAAATGAAAAAGGAACTTTTGTAGATCGCACCAATGATGTTGCTCCAGAACTAAGTAGAATTGGTATGGTAAAATCTGCATTATGGGCCGACCTTGATGGCGATAAAAAACAGGAACTTGTATTAGCTGGCGAATGGATGCCCATAAAAGTATTTGCGTATAAAAGCGGTAAGTTAAAAGACCAGTCTGCCGGTTATGGTTTTGGTGAAACAGAAGGATGGTGGAACAAACTGGTAGCAGATGATATAGACGGTGACGGAGATGTGGATTTACTGGCTGGTAACCTGGGCGAAAATTATAAGTTTAAAGCATCGGCACAAAAACCATTTGAAGTTTGGGCCAAAGACTTTGATGGCAATGGCACCAATGATATATTCCTTGCCCGCCACCTGAGCGATAATACTATAGTGCCCATCAGGGGAAGAGAATGTACATCGCAACAGTGCCCGATGATTGCGCAGAAATTTCCTACTTATCTCTCCTTTGCAGAAAGCGACCTCACCGGCATTTTAGGAGAGGCAGAAATGAAAACAGCATTGCATTATAAAACACATCTGTTCTCAACGGTGGTATTTACAAATGATAAAGGGAAGTTTACTCCTAAACGATTGCCCATAGAAGCGCAGCTTTCAACGGTGAATGGTTTTATTGTAAAAGATTTTGACGGAGATGGTAAAAAAGACATCCTGCTGGCTGGAAATAAATTTGATGTGGAAGTAGAAACAACGCCAGCTGATGCATCACCTGGCTTATTCCTGAAAGGAGATGGAAACATGAACTTCATGTCAAAAAAACCATTGGAGAGTGGATTTTTTGCGCCGTATAATGTTAAAGACCTGCAACTCATTAAAACAAATACAGGTTGGGGAGTTTTGGTGACTGCGAATAATGATCGTTTAAGGATTTTTTCAACGAGGTAAAGAATATGTTTAAGCGGAATTACTTTACTACTTCTGTCTTGTACAGCAGCTTTCTGTTGCTCACTATTTTATTGGTATCCTGTTCAGCAAAGAAAAACAGGTTGCAATACGCCTCAAGTCCTTATTTACAGGAGCATGCAGATAATCCTGTAGACTGGTATGAATGGGGTGAGGAAGCTTTGGCAAAAGCTAAGAATGAAAATAAGCCCCTGCTCATCAGTATTGGCTATGCATCCTGCCACTGGTGCCATGTTATGGAGAAAGAATCATTCATGGATACCGCTGTAGCAAGGATCATGAATGAAAAATTTGTTTGTATAAAAGTAGATCGGGAAGAAAGGCCAGATATAGACAATATCTATATGAATGCATTACAACTAATATCTGGTAATGCAGGCTGGCCCTTGAATGCATTTGCCTTGCCAGACGGCAAACCTTTTTTTGCAGGAACTTATTATACCAATAAAAGCTGGAAGAGCTTACTCCAAAGTATCAGCAACACCTATAACACAAAACAACAACTGGTAATAACCCAGGCGAATGCCTTACTGAATGGCATGAAAACAGACGAGTTTAGGTTAATTGATACCGCTGCCACTAACGCCATTAAAAACAGTAAGACACAATACAACCAAATTTTCGACAGCGTTTATGCTGCACTAGATTTGCGCCATGGAGGATTGAAAGGGATTCAAAAATTTCCTACACCGGTATTAGCTGAATTCTTATTGCAGCATTTTTATGTTACCGGCGAACAGAAAGCATTGGAAGCTGCAAGAACCATGCTGAACAGAATGGCCATGGGTGGTATATACGACCAAATAGGAGGAGGCTTTGCACGATATACTACCGATAGCTTATGGAGAATACCTCACTTCGAAAAAATGCTCTACGATAATGGTCAGTTAATCAGTCTGTATGCACATGCTTACCAACTGATTAAAGATCCTGCCTATAAAGACGTGATTGCAGAGACGATTGAATTTGTTGAAAAAACTTTTCTGGCAATCGGTGGCGGCTATTACAGTTCTATAAACGCAGACTCGGAAAAAGGAGAAGGGGAATATTATGTATGGACAGTGGAAGAATTAAAATCAATACTCGGCTCCAATTATCAGTTGTTTTTTGACTATTACAATGTCAAAGAAAACGGAAACTGGAAAGAAAAGAAAAACATACTCTATACAAGTTTATCAGCATCAGCATTTGCACTTCGCAACAATATGCTGATTGAAGATTTTAAAAACTATCTGTCTAATGCAAAAAGAAAATTAATAATAGCAAGAGGCGATAGAAAAAAACCAACAGTAGATACTAAAATAGTAACTGCCTGGAATGCAATCCTGATAAAGGGATATGCGGATGCTTATGCAGCAACAGGTAATGAGGACTATCTTAAAAAAGCAAAGATCTGTGCCGGATTTATTGAAACAAATATGCTTGGAAAGGATGGTTCACTCAAACGCATTTACAAAGACGGTAAAGCAACGATTGATGGATTTCTGGATGATTATGCGTGGACAGCCACCGCTTTTATCCGTTTATATGAAGTGAGTTTTGAGCAAAAATGGATTGACGCCGCAAAAAAAATTACAGAATATGCTGTAACTAATTTGCGCAATTCACAAAACGATTATTTCCATTATGCTGATCCTGCCAAGACCAATCTGGTCATGCAAAAAACACCACTCACAGACGACGATCTTCCATCGGCAAATGCGGTAATGGCAAAAGTATTGTATACCATTGGTACAGTTTACGACCTGGAAGACTATGTAAACCAAAGCAACCGAATGTCGGCTGCAGTATTTGAAAGGGTAAAACAAATGTCGAGATACCACCTTCAATGGGCCATCATAAGTGGCTTTTTTGCCGCAAATAGTTATGAGGTAGCCATTACAGGAAAAAATGCCTTGATACAAAACCGCTCTTTACAGGAATATTATTTGCCTACCAGTATTATCATCGGAAGTGTGGCGGATGAAAAATTGCCATTGTTACAACAAAAACAAGTGCTTGGTAAAACACTGATATATGTATGCAGTAATAAAGTGTGTAAACGACCTGAAGAAGAAGTGCCTAAAGCTGTTGATCAAATAAAACCGAATAAATAAAAAGGATACATGAAAAAGTTAAGCGCTATAATTGTTTTATGCTCTTCATCGCTGTTCTGTGTTGCCCAAAAAAAAGAAGTAAGCATTGCAAGTCCAGATAAAACAATTGCAGTGTCTTGTACTATTGATGATTCCATCAGCTACCAGGTGTTTTATAAGGGTCGGGCAGTGATGGAACGTTCAAAATTGGGACTGGTACGAAGCGACGAAAATTTTACCCGTAAAATACGATTCATTAAAGCTTCAGCTCCTGTACAGATACAAGACAAGTATAGCATGCTTAACGCAAAAAAAAGAAGTATGCTTTATGTTGCCACAAAAAGCATCATTGCATTAGAGACGGAAGGTGGTAAGAAAATGAACCTTGTATTTCAGGTATCGAATGATGGGGTGGCATTTCAATATGAGTTTCCTGAGAAAGACAAAACGGTAAAGAAAATAGATACAGAAGCAACCAGTTTTCATTTTTTTAATGGAACAAGGGCCTGGTTGCAACCTAAAACGGAAGCACAAACAGGGTTCGAACATACCAACCCATCTTACGAGGCTCATTATATGATGGATATTGCAACAGGTACTGCATCTCCTGGGAAAAATGGATGGGTATATCCGGCATTATTCAGGTATGATGATGTTTGGATCATGCTTACTGAAGCCGCATTGGGTAGAACTTATTGTGGAACCGCTTTACAACAGTTCTCAATCAACAACGAATACAAAATAAACTTTCCACAAACACCGGAAGTATTTACCAATGGCGTACCCACACTCAATCCTGAATCATCACTGCCATGGAAAACACCCTGGCGCATTTTGGTAATCGGGGACTTAAAAACAGTAACTGAATCAACACTTGGTACCGATCTGGCATTCCCTGCAAAAAAAATGGATCCATCCTTTATTAAGCCAGGCAAAGCATCATGGAGCTGGATAATTAAGAAGGACGATTCAACCGTATTCAACGTACAGAAAAAGTACATTGATTTTGCTGCTGATATGAAATGGCAATATTGCCTTATGGATGCAATGTGGGATAAACTGATTGGTTACGATTCTGCAGCGATACTGGCAAAATATGCCAAGGAAAGAAATGTTGGATTGCTTGTATGGTATAACTCAGCAGGCTCATGGAATACTGTAAAATTTACGCCGAAAGATAAATTACTCACGCATGAAAGTCGTGTAAAAGAATTCAGCAAGCTTCAGCAAATGGGTATAAAGGGTATTAAAGTTGATTTCTTTTCCGGCGACGGACAATCAATGATCAATTATTACCAGGATATACTTGAAGACGCAGCCAGCTTTAAATTACTGGTAAATTTCCACGGGGCCACATTACCAAGGGGATTGCATAGAACTTACCCCAACCTTATGACCGCTGAAGCGGTACTCGGTTATGAAATGATCACTTTTAACCAGCGAGATGCAAATATGTATCCTGCTCATGCCGTCATGAGTGCCATGGTAAGGAATGCATTTGATCCGATGGATTTTACCCCGATGAATCTCTATAAAATTCCAAGGATCAGGAAAGTAACCACACCGGTATTTGAGCTGGCAACCGCAGTATTATTCCTGTCTGGCATACAGCATTATGCGGAGAGTCCGGATGGAATGGAACATGTACCTGCAAACATCCAAGATTTCCTGCGTCAGTTACCAAATAACTGGGACGATGTAAAGTTTATAGACGGATACCCAGGTCAGCATTATGTGGTAGCCAGAAAGGCAGGAACTAAATGGTATATCGCAGGTATAAATGGAGAGAATAAAACAAAAGACCTAAGCCTTGATCTTTCCTTCCTGAAAAATAAAAAAGCAACATTAATCTGCACAGGAGATACCAACCAGACAGAAACATCCTTCCAATCGAAGGAGCTTAGTTTGGCATCAGGGCAAGTAAATATTTCACTCAAAGCGAATGATGGCTTTATTATCATCATACAATAAAATACCTGTAACAGTTATGCATAAAAACAGCCACCTTTTTTTTACCCGCTATGTGCAATCGATTGCAAGTGCAATGGGTGAATTATCAGTTGTACAGTGCAGGATAAAACCCGCTGCCGCAATGGCCATTTTTGTTTTTATATGCATGAACCCCATTGTTATAAAAGCACAGGAAATAATAAATATCTACTCTGGTTCAATACCCGGATCAATAGCTAATAATAAAACAGAAACTAAAGATGGTGGGCTATTTCGTAATGTAACCAACCCAACACTTGAAGCTTATTTGCCCGAAAAAGAAATAGCATCTGGTACAGCAGTAATTATTTGCCCGGGAGGCAGCTATGCCGTGCTTGTTTATGATGGAGAAGGGGTAACAATGGCGAAAGCATTTCAGCAAAAAGGAATCACTGCATTTGTTCTAAAATACCGTTTACCGGATAATGCATTAATGCAGGATAAATCGGTTGGTCCTTTACAAGATGCACAGCAGGCTATAAAACTTGTGAGAGAGCGGGCAGCAGAATGGGGTATAGACCCTGGAAAAATTGGTATCATGGGTTTCTCTGCTGGTGGCCACCTTGCTTCAACTGTTGCTACACATTTTGATAAACCGCAGATTAAAGACTCAAAAAACACCAGTGTACGGCCTGATTTTCAAATACTGGTATATCCGGTTATTAGTATGCAGGATGCATTGACACATCCTGATTCAAGAAAAAATTTATTGGGAGCCAATAGTACCAATGAAACAAGGAATTTGTTTTCAAACGAATTACAGGTAACCAAGCAATCGCCACCTGCCTATATAACACATGCATCTGACGACAAGTTGGTAGATGTGCGTAATAGTATTCGCTACTATGAAGCATTACAGGAAAATGGGATACCCGTTGAAATGCATCTATACCAAAAGGGTGGGCATGGATTTATTTTTAGACAAAAGGATTGGGTTGACCCGCTTTTTTTATGGTTGAAAAACAACAACTGGATCAAACCAAAACCTATGTCGAATTAAACAGGCTATAAAAAACTTAATACCTATAAAAACAACGAACACACTTAAAGCAACAATCATGAAACCAGTACTAATTATTTTACTACTTGCGCTTGGCCTGAATGGACTCGCACAAGGCATCATAAAACCAGCATCTGCAGGATTTGATGTTTTGAAAGAAAATATCGCGCATGGAAAAATTGATTCTATTACCTACCCATCTAAAACAGTAGGTAACGACAGAAAATTATTGGTGTATACACCGCCGGGGTATTCCAAAAACAAAAAATATCCGGTGCTGTATTTATTACATGGTATTGGAGGAGATGAGAAAGAATGGTTAACAGGTGGTAAGCCACATATTATCCTCGATAACCTATTGGCAGAAGGTAAAATAGAACCAATGATTGTGGTACTTCCAAACGGAAGGGCCATGAAAGATGATAGGGCAACAGGTAATATAATGGCACCAGATAAAGTACAGGCCTTCGCTACTTTTGAAAAGGACCTGCTGAACGACCTTATCCCTTTTATTGAAACCAACTATTCAGCACTAACCGACAGAGAGCATCGGGCAATTGCCGGCTTATCAATGGGTGGTGGACAATCCCTGAATTTTGGATTAGGTAACCTGGACAAATTTGCATGGATCGGAGGATTCTCGTCTGCGCCCAATACAAAGACTCCTGAAGAACTCTTACCGGATATTGCAGCTGCAAAACAAAAAATCAAGTTGTTGTATTTGTCATGCGGAGCCAGCGACGGCCTTATAAGGTTCAGCACACGCCTACATGAATATGCCAACAAGAATGGACTGCCGCATATTTATTTTATAGAACCAGGGGTGCATGATTTTAAAGTTTGGAAGAATGGATTATACATGTTCTCCCAATTATTATTTAAACCGGTAGACACCTCCTCTTTCTCAAAATACCCTGTTGCAGGAGCACCTGCTGCCAGCAATGTGAGGAATGCAGCTTATCCGCAGATATTACCGGACAACCGTGTCATCTTCAGCATAAAAGCACCTGATGCGAAAAAAGTACAGGTAGACCTGGGTAAGAAATATGATATGGTAAAAGATGAAGAAGGTAACTGGCGTGCAACTACCGATTCGGTTGGTGAAGGCTTCCATTATTATTCCATAATCATTGATGGACTGGCCGTAGCAGATCCGGGTAGTCAAACATTTTACGGAATGGGACGCATGGCAAGTGGTATTGAAATACCTTTTGCTGGCGGCGATTATTACGCGATGAAGAATGTGCCCCATGGTGATATCCGTATCAAAAAGTATTTCTCACGTGTAACCAATTCTTGGAGACAGATGTATGTTTATGCACCTCCCGGTTACGACGAGAACCAGTCTGAAAAATATCCGGTACTCTATATTTTACATGGTGGTGGCGAAGACCAAACTGGATGGGCCACACAGGGTAAAACAGATTTAATCATCGACAACCTGATTGCGGTAAAAAAAGCAAAACCAATGGTGGTAGTAATGATGGATGGTAATTTGAGTAGTGGCGGTATCGGTGGTTTTGGGGAGCAGGCACTCAAGAATTTCGAGAATGAACTAAAAGATTATGTTATTCCTTTTGTTGAAAAGAATTTTCGCGTAAACACAACGCCTGACCAGAGAGCTTTGGCCGGACTATCAATGGGAGGTATACAAACCTTGTATGCAGGTGTACGCAATCATAACATGTTTTCGCATTTGGGTGTATTCAGTTCAGGGTGGTTCGGTAACCAACCTGCTTTATCAAACCCGCAATACCAGTTCATGAAAGAGAATGCGGCGGCTATCAATAGTAATATCAAATCATTTTGGATTGCCATGGGTGGTAAAGAAGATATTGCCTACAACAACTGCAAAACAATGATGGGCAAGTTTGATGAAATAGGTATTAAGTACACCTATAGTGAATATCCTGGTGGACATACATGGCCGGTATGGAGAAATAACCTGTTCAACTTTGCACAATTATTGTTCAAGTAGTATTTATCAACTAATTCATTCACTATGAATATGCAGCAACCGAAAAGATCAATCGTTCTGGCAGTTATAATGCTGTTCAGCATCGCTGGTTATTCGCAAGACAAAAACTTTCATATATACCTATGCTTTGGCCAGTCGAATATGGAAGGCAATGCAAGGTTTGAACCACAGGATACGATTGTAAACAGCAGGTTTAAAGTAATGGAAGCAGTAGACTGTCCTAATCTGGGTAGAACAAAAGGGCAATGGTATACTGCAGTGCCTCCTTTATGCAGGTGTAAAACAGGATTAACTCCCGCTGATTATTTCGGCAGAACACTGGTAGATAGTTTGCCGGAAAAAATTAAAGTAGGTGTCATCAATGTATCCATTGGAGGCTGTAAGATTGAATTGTTCGACAAGGACAATTATCAAACCTATATTACTACGGCACCTAACTGGATGTTGGGCATGATCAAAGAATATGATGGTAATCCTTACCAGCGTCTCGTTGAAATGGCGAAGCTGGCCCAAAAAGATGGAGTGATAAAAGGTATTTTACTCCACCAGGGAGAATCGAATACCAACGATTCAACCTGGCCTGCAAAAGTAAATAAGGTCTATACCAATCTTTTAAAAGACCTGAAGTTAAAGGCGAAAGATGTGCCCTTATTAGCTGGTGAAACCGTAAATGCTGATCAGGGTGGTGTATGCGCAAGCATGAATGCCATCATTGCTACCTTGCCTAATACCATTCCAAATGCGCATGTAATTTCATCGAGTGGAGTGCCAGATGCTCGAGACAACCTGCATTTTAATGCAGAGGGTTATCGGATACTTGGAAAACGTTATGCAGAAAAAATGCTCGCATTGCTAAACAAAAGAAAGTAACCTTAATTTAAAAAGGTATGCAAACAATAAAACACCAGACATACAAATTCGCCAAACTTTTATTGTTATGGATATGTCTGTTAAGTATTCAGGGCAATGATATAAAAGCTCAAACGAGTTTGTATAACAATAGTTTCCCTTTGGGCGATGTGGTGTTAAAGGATCAAATCTTTAAACATGCCCGCGACCTGAATATTCAAACGCTGGTACAATATGATGTTGATCGCTTGTTAGCTGGGTTTAGAAAAATAGCCGGACTCCCGGAAAAAGCTAAAATTTATTCAAACTGGGATGGTTTAGATGGTCATATAGCCGGACACTACCTGACAGCAATGGCTATGAATTATGCTACCACTAATAACCCGGAATGTAAAAAGCGGCTTGATTATATCATTGAAGAACTGGGCGCCTGTGCTGCTGCCAATGGTAAGCTATACCCAGATTGGGGAGTTGGTTATATCGGTGCCGTACCAAATAGCAATAAAATATGGTCTACACTCAAACAAGGTGATTTTACTACATTTCGAGCTGCATGGGTACCCTGGTATAACCTCCATAAAATGTACAATGGCTTACGCGATGCATGGTTATATACCGGTAATGAGCAGGCAAAACAACTGTTCTTAATTTTTTGTGCCTGGGGAATAAATGTCGTTTCAACACTTAACGAAACGCAGATGCAATCTATGTTAGATATTGAGCATGGTGGCATGAATGAAGTTTTTGCAGATGCCTATCAAATAACAGGAGAATCAAAGTACCTGGATGCAGCTAAACGGTTTTCACACCGTCAAATTTTAGATGCCATGGCCCAGCGAAATGATAACCTGGATAATAAACATGCTAATACACAGGTTCCCAAAGCCATAGGATTTCAAAGAATAGCAGAACTAACCAAAGACCCGGCTTACACCATTGCCGGTGAATTTTTCTGGCAAACGGTAACACAAAACAGAACACTGGCATTTGGTGGTAATAGCAGAAGAGAGTTTTTTCCGAGCAAAGCATCCAGTACTGATTTTATTACAGAAGTGGAAGGCCCCGAGTCCTGCAATTCTTATAACATGCTCAAGCTAACCGCTGATTTGTTCAGGGTAAATGCAGATGCAAAGTATATTGATTATTATGAACGAACCATGTATAATCATATCCTGTCTACACAGCATCCTGAACATGGCGGATATGTATATTTTACACCTGTTCGTCCAAGACATTACAGGGTTTATTCATCTCCTAATAAAGCCATGTGGTGTTGTGTAGGAAGTGGTATGGAGAATCATGGTAAATACAATGAGTTAATTTATACGCACCAACAGGATACTTTGTTTGTAAACCTCTTTGTAGCTTCAACATTAAACTGGAAAGCAAAGCATTTTATGCTTGAACAGGAAACAGCATTTCCTCAACGTGAAAAAACTATTTTACGTATCAGGGAAGGATCAGGGAAAAGGAATATTAAAATCCGTTATCCATCCTGGGTAGCCCCCGGTGCATTTCGTATAGCCATTAATGGCAAAGAATACAAACACAACTCCCAACCATCATCTTATGTTTCCATTGACCGGGTATGGAAAAAAGGAGATATAATTGAAATTGCATTACCCATGCATCTCAATATTGAGCAATTACCTTATGTGGTTGATTACAATGCTGTGATGTATGGTCCGATATTACTGGCTGCCAAAACTGGCAATGAGTCATTAAACGGGCTCGTGGCCGATGATAGTCGCTGGGGACATATTGCACATGGTAAAAGACTGCCTGTTGATAAAGCCCCTATATTAATTACTGAAAAGCCGGCAAGTATTGTTAATAGCCTGGTGCAGATAAAAGATAAACCCTTACACTTTAAGTTTTCAAATATTGCAATAGGTAATGAAATACCACTTGAACTTGAGCCTTTTTACAAGGTGCATGACGCAAGGTATATGATGTACTGGATGACACTTAACAAAAACCAGTACAAAACCTATGTTGATTCAATAGCAAAAAAAGAAGCCGACAGGATTGCTTTACAACAAAAAACTGTTGATGTAGTGATAGCAGGTGAACAACAACCTGAAGCAGATCATCAGATGCAGCAAATAAATACTGGTACCGGTAACCGCCTCGATGAATTTTGGCGGGAAGCACGTAACGGAGGTTTTATAAGCTATCAATTATCAACCAATAACGAAACCTCCCTCTCATTGATGATTCGTTATTGGGGTGCTGAAAGGGGTAGTAGAAAATTTGATATCATGATCGATGATCAATTATTGATTTCAGAAGACCTGACCGATAAATGGAATGTACAAGAGTTTAAAGATGTGACTTACCAGATTCCTGCATCCATGCTGACAAATAAAAAACAGGTAACTATAAAGTTTCAGGCAAAACAAGGTAGTACAGCAGGTGCATTCTATCAGGTTCGGTTGGTCAGAAAAAATTAAGCAATATGAAAAAACTAAGCCTCTTTTTCTGCTGCTGTATTAATGTGATGCTTTATGCCCAGCAGCCTTTAAAACTCTGGTATAATCAACCATCAGGCAATACATGGGAAAATGCATTGCCTATCGGCAATGGAAAACTAGGGGCTATGGTTTACGGAAATGTTGCTAAAGAAACCATCCAGCTAAATGAACATACGCTTTGGAGTGGAAGTCCGAACAGGAACGACAATCCACTGGCATTAGACTCACTGGCATTATTAAGACAACTCATTTTCGACGGCAGGTTTAAGGAGGCAGAACGGGTAGCCAATAAAACCATCATTACGAAGTTATCTCATGGACAAATGTTTCAGCCGCTTGGTGACCTGCAATTGTTGTTCAACGGGCATGATCAATACACCAATTATTACCGTGAATTAGACATTGAAAAAGCAATTACAAAAACAAGCTACGATGTGGCGGGTGTTACTTATACAAGAAAAGCTTTAACATCCTTTACCGATCCGGTAATAGTGCTGCATTTAACTGCAAGTAAAAAAGCAAGCATTTCTTTTACTGCCTATCTAAAAACGCAACAACCAAAAGTATCGATACAAACTGCGAGCAACAATGAACTATCCATTACCGGAACATCCATGGACCATGAATCTGTAAAAGGACTATTGAAGTTTAAGGGCATAGTAAAAATTAATGCGAAGGGTGGAACACAACACCGAACCGATACATCTTTGGTAATAGCAAATGCCGATGAAGCCACGATCTATATTACTATAGCAACAGGGTTTAATAATTACCAGGATATTTCAGGAGACGAAAAAAAGCGGGCAACGGAAGACATGGTAAAGTCTTATGGTAAATCATTTACCACCGTAGCAGCATCGCACGTAAAAGCTTACCAGCGATATTTTAATCGGGTAAAACTCAACCTGGGTAATGCAGAAGTGAGCACTTTACCTACCGATCAGCAATTAAAAAATTTTAATAAAACAAACGACCCAAATCTGGTAACCCTGTATTACCAATATGGAAGATACTTACTCATCAGCTCATCAAAGCCTGGTGGACAACCGGCCAACCTGCAAGGTATCTGGAACAACAGAATAAGACCACCATGGGATAGTAAATACACCATCAACATCAATGCAGAGATGAATTATTGGCCTGCAGAGAAAACCAACTTATCGGAACTGCATGAACCGTTTTTGAGAATGATAAAGGAATTGTCTGAAACGGGTAAACAAACAGCCAGGGTAATGTATGGTGCAAGAGGCTGGGTTGCGCATCACAATACAGATATATGGCGCACCAATGGCGCGGTTGATGGTGCTTTATGGGGCGTATGGAATGCAGCAGGAGGTTGGATGAGTCAGCATTTGTGGGAACATTATCTCTATACAGGTGATACAAAATTTCTATCTACGGCCTACCCCATTTTAAAATCGGCAGCTACATTTTATGTTGATTTTTTAGTGAAGCACCCAAAGAAACAATGGCTGGTTATTAACCCGGATATGTCGCCCGAAAATTCTCCTGCCGGCCATCAGGGAGCATCTATTGATGCAGGTACAACTATGACTAACCAGATAGTATACGATATTTTCAGTACTACTATTCGGGCTGCCAGTATTTTACAAAGGGACCAAAGTTTTGCTGATACCCTTACAGCATTAAGGAAACAATTGCCACCGATGCAAATAGGCAGGCATGGTCAGTTACAGGAATGGTTAGATGACCTGGATGATCCGAATGACAAGCATAGACATATATCACATCTCTATGGATTATTTCCTTCCAACCAGATATCTCCTTACCGCACACCTGCTTTATACAGTGCAGCAAAGAATACCTTGATACAAAGAGGAGATGTATCCACCGGTTGGAGTATGGGATGGAAAGTAAACTGGTGGGCAAGAATGCTCGACGGTAATCATGCATATAAACTCATTCAGGCACAGTTAACACCAGTAGGTACCAATGAAGGTGGTGGCGGTACATACAATAATTTATTTGATGCCCATCCGCCATTTCAGATTGATGGCAATTTTGGTTGTACTTCCGGTATTACCGAAATGCTCATGCAAAGCGCTGATGGCGCAATTCATCTGTTACCTGCAATACCAGATATCTGGAAAGATAGGGGAACGATAAGTGGCCTGAAAACCATTGGTGGGTTTGAGATAGTAAAAATGGAATGGAAATCTGGTAAGCTGGTTAACCTGATCATTAAATCAACACTTGGCGGAAACTTAAGGATAAGGGTGCCGAATGAAATGAACGCAAACAATAGTGCAGGTTTGAAAAAAGCTACAGGTGAAAATCCAAACCCGTTTTTTTATCACGTAGCAGTAACAGATCCGATTGTATCGTCTGAGGCAAATATTGAAACTCCGATACTAAATACAACATGGTTATACGATTTGCCAACAGAGAAAGGTAAAACCTATCAATTTATTATGCATCAATAGTAGTACTATGGCTAAACAATTTTTTGAGAAAAATCATTCACAGCTACGGTTTCATTGCTGGTGTATCTGTTTGTCCCTTTGGTTATCATTTACCATAAATCTGTCAACCTATGCACAACCAAAAAATACGCTGATCCCAAAAACGGCCAAAAAAATCAGCACAGATTTATTTGGGCTCTTCTTTGAAGACATTAATTATGCGGCAGATGGCGGATTGTATGCAGAGTTGATACAAAACAGGTCTTTTGAATACAGTCCGACAGATAATCGGCAGTGGCATCCACTTTCTTTTTGGGAGTATATAACACCCGGTTTTTCTTATGGGTCTTTTAATGTAGAAACCAATCAGCCGGTACATATAAATAATCCGCATTATGCTGTCTTAAACATTGAACATATAGGAACAGTGCCACCAAGAACCGGAGGAAACGCACAGCAACCTTTGCCAGCATCAATCACCACTGGTAGACCAGGTGTTGGGATTAAAAACTCCGGATTTGGAAACATTGTGGTAAAAAAGGGGGAAGGTTTTACCTTTTCAGTTTTTGCAAAACAACTGTCTGTTTCACCCGTAGATATTTATGTGAGTTTACAGAACACAAAAGGCAAAGTACTTGCTGAAAGTAAAATAGTCATTGATAAAAAGTCGTGGAACAATTATAGTACTTCATTAATAGCAGATGAAAACTGCGACAGCACCCAGGTAGTTTTACTTGCCACTTCAAAAGGAAAGCTGGCGTTGGATGTTTTGTCTTTGTTTCCACAAAACACTTTTAAAAACAGGCCCAATGGTTTGCGTAAAGACCTGGCCCAATTACTGGCCGATATGAAGCCGGCCTTTATTCGTTTTCCGGGTGGCTGTTTGGCCCATGGTGATGGTGTAGGAAATATGTATCGGTGGAAAAATACGATTGGTCCATTGGAGCAAAGGGTAGAACAAAAAAACCTATGGGGGTATCACCAGACTGCAGGTTTAGGTTACTATGAGTATTTCCAGTTCTGTGAAGACATAGGCGCAAAGCCCTTACCTGTATTACCTGCAGCAGTGAGTTGCCAGAATTCTGGTGGCACCTGGCGGGTTGGTGGAACCGGACAGCAGGCATTACCAATGGAAGAAATGAAAGATTATATACAGGAAGTGCTTGATCTGGTGGAGTGGGCAAATGGTTCTGCGAGTTCTACCTGGGGTGCAAAACGCGCAGCAGCCGGGCATCCCACGCCATTTAACCTGAAATATATTGGCATAGGTAATGAAGATAAGATTACACCTGAATTTGAGCAGCGGTTTAAAATGATTCATGATGCAGTAAAAGCAAAATATCCTGATATAGAATTAATCGGAACAAGCGGACCTTTTCATAGTGGGGAGGATTTTGATAAGGGCTGGAAACTGGCGAATGATTTGAAAGTTGCGGTTGTAGATGAACATTATTATGTACAACCCGAATGGCTTATTGCAAACCAGTATCGATATGATAATTATAACCGCAATGCCGGAAAGGTTTACTTAGGTGAATATGCATCATGGGGGAATAAACAGTACAATGCAATTACTGAAGCGTTGTTTATGACAGGACTTGAGCGTAACGGTGATGTGGTAAGTATGGCATCTTATGCGCCATTGTTTGCTAAACAAAATTTTACACAATGGACTACTGATATGATATTTTTCAACAATAGTGATTATTACCTCACACCTAATTATCATGTTCAAAAAATGTTCAGCGCTAACCAGGGCGACTACTATGTCGATGGTATAATCTTAAAAGACAATTTAGACTCATTAGTTGGAAGCTCATGTGTTTATAATAGTAAGTCTGGAGATATCATTGTTAAACTTGTCAACGCGGGAAACACCACAAAATCTGTAAAGATAGATTTGTCAGCGTTTAAAGCTGTAGGTATAGCCGGAACAAAGACAATACTAAGCGCAAGTGCTGATGCAAAAAATGGATTTGAATCAAAGAATATTGTTCAACCAGTGTCTGAGCAGATTGCAATAGCTAAAAATTTTGAACAGTCATTGCCACCTATGTCGTTTACACTTATAAAAGTAAATACCCAATAATCATAAACCATACACCATGAAAATTAGGATAATCATTCTTATGCTGATTTTTGTAGCGGCAGAAAAATCTGACGCTCAAAACCCCATCATCAAACACATTTTTACTGCAGACCCATCTCCCATTGTGTACAAAGACACACTCTTCCTATACACAGGTCATGATACTGCATCAGTTACAGCACCAAATTATAAAATGCCCGACTGGCATGTGTTTTCAACAACCGATATGGTGAATTGGAAAGACCATGGTGCGCTTCTTTCACCACATACCTTTTCATGGGCTACAGGAGATGCTTATGCAGCTCAGTGTATTGAAAGAAATGGCAAGTTCTATTGGTTTGTATCTACTTTTCATAAAAAAGACAGCAACAGCAATGGTGGGGCTGCTATTGGTGTAGCAGTGTCTGATCGTCCAACGGGTCCGTTTAAAGATGCCATTGGCAAAGCCTTAATCACCAATGAAATGACCAAAGACAAACCACATGCCTGGGATGATATTGATCCAACAGTATTTATAGATGATGATAAACAGGCTTACCTCTACTGGGGTAATGGTAGTTGTAAATGGGTAAAGCTCAAAGAAAATATGACTGAAACCGAAGGACCGATAACAGTTGTAGATGTGAAAAATTTTATTGAAGGTCCATGGTTGTACAAACGAAAGGGTCTCTATTACCTGGTATATGCAGGCAGAGGCACAAAACCTGAAATGATTGAATATGCCACTTCAAATAGTCCAATGGGTCCCTGGAATTACCAGGGTATCATCCAGGAAAATGTTCCCAATAGTTTTACGACACACCCAGGAATTATTGACTATAAGGGGAAATCTTATTTCTTCTATCACAACGGAACACTACCAACAGGTGGAAGTTACAGGCGATCTGTTTGCGTAGACTATATGTATTACAATGAAGATGGAACGATCCAAAAAATTATTCAGACAAAAGAAGGCGTTAAACCTGTTACCCAATAAATACCAGATCATGCGTATAAAAATCAACACTACATATAGCGTCTTGTTTTCACAGTTGCTGATGATGTTGGCTTGTGTTAATCCAGTAACTGCACAATCTGACAAAGCTACCAACCCAGTCATTTTTGCCGATGTTCCCGATGCTGCTATGATTAGGGTAGGAAATGCCTATTACATGAGCAGTACCACTATGCACATGAGTCCGGGTGTACCTATTATGAAATCAACGGACCTCGTAAACTGGAAAACGATTGGTTATGCTTATGATACATTGGCCAGCTTGGATGAATTAAACCTCACCAATGGTAAAAGTACCTATGGACGCGGCTCCTGGGCCAGTAGTATACGCTATCATAAAGGAGTTTTTTATGTAACCACATTTGCGCAAACTACTGGTAGAACGCATATCTATTCCACCAAAAATATTGAAAAGGGGCCATGGAAATCCTGGTCATTTAAGCCAAGCTTACACGATCATTCATTGTTCTTTGATGATGATGGTAAAGTATATATGCTTTATAGCAACCGCAAACTTGTATTGGTAGAATTGAAAGATGATTTAACCGGAATAAAAGAAGGAGGCGTTAACCAGACAGTTATTGAAGATGTAACCGCACCGAGTCAATCAGTTGGCAATAGTGGTTTAGGAGAAGGCTCTCAACTCTTTAAAGTAAACGGTAAATATTATCTCTTCAATATCACCTGGCCACGCGGCGGAATGAGAACAGTGGTTATTCATCGTGCGGATAAATTAACTGGTCCATGGGAAGGCAGGCTTGCCTTGCAGGATCTGGGTGTAGCGCAGGGTGGGTTAATAGACATGCCCGATGGCAGATGGTTTTCTTATTTATTCCGCGATTATGGTGCAGTAGGGCGTATTCCTTATCTGGTGCCTGTTGAATGGAAAGATGGTTGGCCTGTATTGGGAATAGATGGTAAAGTGCCTGCTACACTTGACCTTCCGGCAGGTAAAGGATTTATACCTGGCATTGTAGCTTCAGATGATTTCACCCGCAAAAAAGGCGAACCCGCTTTACCATTAGTATGGCAGTGGGACCATAATCCGGATAACAATTTATGGTCGGTAACAGAAAGAAAAGGATACCTGCGCTTGAAAACAGGAAGAATTGATACCAGTTTTTTATTAGCAAGAAACTCGCTTACACAAAGAACCATCGGGCCTGTTTGTTCTGGCAGCACAGCATTGGATGTTAGCAATATGAAAGATGGTGATTTTGCCGGACTGGCACTTTTACAAAAGAATTTTGGACAATTAGGCGTGAGGATCAATGGAACTGAAAAAGAATTGGTGATGATCAATGCCAGCTCAGGAAAACCGGTAGAGGTAGCCAAACTTCCTTTAACGCAGTCAGTAGTTTACCTAAAAGCAGCATGCGATTTCACCAATAGAAAAGATACCGCCCATTTCTATTATAGTTTGGATAATAAAACCTGGAATGCGATAGGCACACAACTAAAAATGGCTTATACCATTCCACAATTTATTGGCTATCGATTTACCCTGTTCAACTATGCCACCAAAACAACGGGAGGTGCAGCTGATTTCGACTTCTTTCATATCACAGATACTATTGCTGACAAAAAATAAATCCATACAATGAAAAAGCTTGTTCATAAAACCACCATTCACTGCATCAAATCTTTTGTAGTGATGTTATTTGTAGCCTGTATCTGCCAATCAGCCAGGTCACAAAACCCTATCGTTAGAAACCAGTTCTCTGCTGACCCAACTGCACGGGTTTTTGGCGATAGGGTCTATGTTTACCCATCTCACGATATCCTTGCCCAGCCAGGAAAAGGAAGAGTTGGTTGGTTCTGCATGGAAGACTACCATGTATTTTCATCAGCAAATCTTACCGACTGGACCGACCATGGTATGATTGTTAGTCAGACTACCGTGCCCTGGGCTAATCCTACCGGATATAGTATGTGGGCTCCCGATTGTGTAGAGCGCAATGGTAAATATTATTTCTACTTCCCAACATTACCTAAAGACACTGCCGTATATGGCAGAAGCTTTGGCATAGGGGTGGCTGTATCAGACAAACCTACAGGTCCGTTTGTACCCGAACCAACACCTATTAAAGGAGTTAGGGGAATAGATCCGAATGTATTTATTGATAAAGACGGCCAGGCCTATCTCTATTGGTCGCAGGGAAATATCTATGTGGCGAAACTGAAAGAAAACATGGTTGAACTGGCATCTGAAGTAGTAACCATTCCTAATTTACCAACAAAGGGATTGAAAGAAGGTCCGTTTGTTTTTGAAAGAAATGGACTTTACTACCTCACATTCCCACATGTAGAAAATAAGACAGAGCGACTTGAATATGCAATTGGCGATAACCCAATGGGGCCTTTTAAGATGACAGGTGTAATCATGGATGAATCTCCCACTGGTTGTTGGACAAACCATCACTCTATTATTCAATACAAAAAACAGTGGTATCTTTTTTATCACCACAACGATTACTCACCCAAATTCGACAAAGCAAGATCAATAAGGATGGATAGTTTGTCGTTTAATGCAGATGGTACCATTCAAAAAGTGATACCAACTTTAAGGGGTGCCGGGTTAACAAATGCTAAGAGTGAAATTCAAATAGACCGATACAGTAAACTCGATGCAGCAAACACGGAGATCAGCTTTCTGGATACATCAAATACATTCCAGGGATGGAAAACAACTTTCAAAAATCCGGGAGCCTGGATACAATACAATGCAGTTGATTTTGGTAAACAACCTGGTAAGAAAATTATTTTAAAAACAAAAGCCGGTGAGAACTGTAAAGTAGAAATAAGGATAGGCGGAATAAATGGTACTTTGATAGGAACAGCTAGTGTACAACGAGACAATAACTGGATGACTATTGGAGCCGATATCCAAAAAAAGACCACAGGTGTACAGGATTTGGTGCTTGTGCTAAAAGAAGGATCGGCCTTAGACATAGACTGGATCAAATTTGAGTAATACCCCTGCATAAAACCTTTCAGCTCAAATTGATAAACGATACCAAAACAAAAAAAATGAAAACATTTCTCTGTAGTCTATTGCTGCTATGTGCTGTTTTGAACATACAGGCAGAAGATGGACATCAACTTTGGTTAAGAAACAAAAAGGCTTTGCCGGTAACGGTAAACTGTGCATTGAATTCGCCAACAATCGCTATTGCAAAACAGGAACTCATACAAGGTTGGTTGGGTAAAGCTGGCGCAACAATAAGCCTCGTCATCAAAAAAGACAAAGCCCTAAAGAAAGATGGTTTTCGCCTGCTCAATAATGCTATTGAGGCAAATACTGAATTTGGTTTGCTGTATGGGGTATATGAATTGCTACGCAAACAACAAACCGGACAGTTAATACAGGAAATGGTTTCTAATCCGTCTTATGATATTAGGACCCTTAACCATTGGGATAATTTAAATGGAACTATTGAAAGAGGTTATGCGGGCTTCTCTATTTTCTGGAGGAGAGACAACCCTTATGAAGTAACAGAAAATGATAAAAAGCGTTGGCAGGAATATGCACGTGCCAATGCATCGATTGGTATTAATGGTGCTGTGCTCAATAATGTGAATGCATCGCCCAATATCCTCAATGCAGATTATCTGAAACGTGTAAAAGCTATTGCAGAAGTGCTGAGGCCTTACGGTGTGAAAGCTTATTTGTCGATTAATTTTTCTTCCCCTAAAGTGATTGGGGGATTACCAACTTCAGATCCGCTTGACCCTGCCGTGATCAATTGGTGGAAAGAAAAGGCAAAAGAAATTTATGCGTTGATACCTGATTTTGGTGGCTTTCTGGTAAAAGCAAATAGTGAAGGCCAGCCAGGTCCGCAGGATTTTGGTCGTACCCATGCCGATGGTGCCAACATGTTGGCCGATGCGGTACAACCTTTTGGTGGCATCATCATGTGGAGGGCGTTTGTGTATAGTCCGAATGACAAAGACAGGGCTAAACAAGCATACAATGAATTTGTACCACTCGATGGAAAATTCAAAGACAATATAATCATACAGGTAAAAAATGGTCCGATTGATTTTATGCCAAGAGAGCCATTTAGTCCACTGATCGGTGCAATGAAAAGAACACCGGTGATGACAGAGTTTCAGATTACACAAGAGTACCTTGGTCATTCTAAACACCTTGTTTTCCTATCAACCATGTGGGAAGAGTGTTTGCAAAGCGATACTTACCAGGAAGGACCAGGTAGTACAGTGGCGCGTTGTACTGATGGAACAGTATTCAATCAAAAATATACAGCCATTGCCGGGGTATCGAATGTAGGATTGGATACCAACTGGTGTGGTCATGATTTCGCACAATCAAATTGGTATGCCTTTGGCAGACTTGCCTGGAACAACAGTATAACAAGTGAAGCCATTGCGGATGAGTGGATCAAGCAAACATTTGCTGGAAACAGCGATCAACCATCTAAAACGGTGCATGGTATTGACTGGACCGAAAATGTATTGGTACCGGTTAAGCGAATGATGCTTGATAGCAGGGAGGCTGCTGTAAATTATATGATGCCTTATGGCTTTCATCATATCATGTCGGCCAATGAACATTATGGTCCGGGCCCATGGTGGGGGCCGGCAAGGATGCGTGCAGACTGGACACCGCCATATTATCACCAGGCCGATTCAAATGGAGTAGGGTTTAATAGAACAAAAATGGGTAGTGATGCGGTAAGTCAATATAAAGAACCATTGGCATCCATGTTCAATGATCCATCTACTTGTCCTGAAACATTATTGTTGTGGTTTCATCATTTACCCTGGACCTATAAAATGAAATCGGGGCGTACACTATGGGATGATATTTGTACTAAGTATGACCAGGGAGTTAAGCAGGTGCGTGTATTTCAAAAAATCTGGGATGGTGCTGCGCCATATATTGATACCGCCCGACATAAAGCCATTCAAAGAAAACTAAGAACACAAACGGCGAATGCTGTTTTGTGGAAAGATGCATGTATTCTTTATTTTCAAACATTCAGCCGAATGCCTATTCCGATGGATGTAGAAAAGCCGATTCATAATCTGGATGAAATTATTGCGAATGATATGGTAAGGAGAAGGCCGGGGAGTTAATCAGCTAGCTCCTGATTGATTAATTATGCCACAGAGGGCACAGAAATAACACAGAAATTTTCAGTGTACTTCTGTGCCCTCTGTGGCATATCAATACTTACAATATTCAATTTACCTAAATTCAAAGTCGTTACTAATCCAGTATTTGTATCTTTCTGTATTATTTAGTTTACATGTACGATCTCTGTTGCATAGGCCATCTCACACACGATAAAATAGTTACACCATCCGATACTGTGCATATGGCTGGTGGTACCTCTTTTTATTTCTCTCATGCACTGAAAAATTTTCCTTTAAACTATCATCTGGTTACAGCCTTATCTTCAGACGACCTGATTTTTACCGAGGCATTACAACAGGAGGGTATAGACCTGACGATTGTTCCCAGTAAGCACACTGTTTACTTTGAAAATATTTATACCAGCAACAGCGATGACAGACAGCAAAAAGTATTATTTGAAGCAGACCCTTTTAGCATAGAAGACCTGCAAAATATCCAGGCTAAACATTTTCATCTCGGGCCATTACTGGCACGCGATATGTCTGCAGATTTTATTGAATCTTTATCCAAAAGGGCAACCGTTTCATTGGATGTACAAGGTTTTTTGCGAACAGTAATTAACCAGCATGTGGAAGCCATAGATTGGTCAGCAAAAGCAACTGTTCTTCCACATATTACCATTATTAAAGCAAGCGAAACAGAAGCTTTTACCATTACAGGAAGCAATAATGTGGAACATGCTGCAAAAATATTATTTGACATGGGAGTGAAGGAAGTAGTCATTACCATGGGCAGTAAAGGATCACTGATATATGATGGAAATAAAATCTTCAATATTCCTGCTTACAAACCTGCAGTAGTAAAAGATGCTACCGGTTGTGGGGATACTTATATGGCTGGCTACCTATATAAGCGTATTGAGGGAGAAGAGATAGAAGCCGCCGGAAAATTTGGTGCAGCCATGGCCACCATAAAAATTGCAGCTTCTGGTCCATTTAACGAAACAGCAGCAGCAGTTAAAAAGATTATACACGATAACGTCATACTATAAACGAATAGCTAAGCGTAAGGAATCAGTCAATAGCTTTGTACCATGATAGGCATCAAAAATATTCTCTTCGATCTTGGTGGTGTTTTTCTTGATATCAACTACCAGTTAACTGAACAGGCTTTTATTGATTTGGGCATAGCTGATTTTGGACAACGTTTTAACCAGCAATTCTCCAATACACTTTTCGAGGATTTGGAAACGGGTAAAATTGATCCAGAGACATTTTATGAGGCATTCAGAAAAGAAACAGGCACTGACTTGAGTAATAAGACAATCGAGGTGGCCTGGAACGCACTTTTGCTGGATTTTCCTCCTGAAAGACTCACTTGGCTGGAGGGTATCAAAGAAAAATACCCGGTTTACCTCTATTCAAACACAAATATCATTCATTATCAATGCTTTATGAAGATGTTTGAAGATAAATTCGGGGGTAAAAACTTCAATGATTATTTCATAAAAGCCTATTATTCACACGAACTTGGCTTGAGAAAGCCCTATGCAGATTCATACAAACAGCTCCTAAAATTAGAAAACTTGGAAGCAGGCGAAACCCTTTTTATAGACGATACCCTAAAAAACATAGAAGGAGCTAAGGCAGCAGGCCTCCAAACCCTCTGGCTGCAGCCAGGGATGGTGCTGCAGGAGGTTTTTATGTGAATTGTGAATTGTCAATTTTAAGAAGAAGGTAGTTTGGTTTTTGTAATAACCTGCCATTACCTGTTGACCATTCACAATTGACCATTCACAATTGACAATTCACTACCCCACCTCCTCAAAATCAATATAATCATCGCTTTTCTTAGCTTCTGCGGCTTTTTGGGCCTGGGCCTGGTATTGTTGTTGCTGTTCGAATTTTTTACGTGCTTCCTCTTGCTGCGCCTGCATTTCACGCACTTTGTCTTTCATGTCGGAAGCCACTTTGGTAGCCGGTACAACAATCTTAAATATCAGGTTGTACAGAAAGTAGATCAGTAAACCCCATAAAATAATCTTCATCCCACAAAAATAAAACATTCTCCTCACCCCCTGCCCCTCTCCACGGAGTGGAGAGGGGTGGCGAGCGAAGCAAAGCCGGGGTGAGGAGTAAATTTGGAACATTCACTTCTTTTATCGTACATTTGCATCAGGAAAAGAACAACAGAAGGGAACGGAAGCGTTCCCTTCTTCTATTTTAATATGTCAACAGAAACACAAATTACAAGGATAGAAGGGCTGATAACAGAGATGCTGGCAGAGGAAACTGCCTATTTTCTGGTATCCATCCGTATCAAACCTACCAATAATGTAAAAGTTTTTCTAGATGGGGATGAAGGTTTGGCTATTGAAAAATGTGTGTCTTTCAACCGCAGGCTTTATAAACTCATTGAAGAAACAGGTATGTACCCTGAAGGAGAATTTTCGCTTGAAGTTTCTTCACCTGGTCTTGATGAGCCTTTGAAATTACATCGCCAATACAAGAAAAATATCGGTCGTTTTATTGAAGTGCTTTTTTTGGATGGCACCAAAAAAGAAGGTAAGCTGCTTGAAGTAGCCGAGGCAGATATTATTGTGGAGCATACGGAAGGAAAAGGTAAGAAGGCGGTTACTCAACAATTGGTTATTCCATTTAATCATATAAAATCAACAACAGTTCAAATCAAATTCTGATTCTTATTGCTAATGGCTAATAGCTAATAGCTAATAGCTTCCCGCAAGGAATTTCTAAAACTAAAGACATGGCTAGTATAAACCTCATTGAAGCGTTCCAGGAGTTTAAAGACGCAGAAAATATCGATCGTCCCACGATGATGAAAGTGGTAGAAGATGTGTTTAAAACACTGCTCCGTAAAAAATATGGCAGCGATGAAAATTTCGATGTAATCGTAAACGCAGAGAAAGGTGATCTGGAAATTATTCGTCGAAGAATGATTGTGGAAGATGGAGAGGTAATTGATCCATTGGCTGAAGTAGGTTATTCTGATGCAGTGAAGATTGAACCAGATTTCGAAGTTGGGGAAGAACTGTATGAAGAGGTTGATATGGTTGACTTTGGTCGCCGCGCCATCCTTGCTGCAAAGCAAACATTGGCCAGTCGTATCAGCGATTTGAAGAAGAATGTATTGATTAAAAAATATGGCGATCGTATTGGTGAAATCATCAGTGCAGAAGTGTACCAGGTTTGGAAAAAAGAAGTATTACTGCTTGATGAAGAAGGCAATGAACTCATCCTTCCAAAGTCTGAACAAATACCTCAGGATTATTTCAAAAAAGGAGAAAATATCCGTGCTGTAGTTGAACGTGTAGATCTGAAAAATAATACACCGGTAATTATCCTGTCAAGAACAAGTCCGACTTTCCTAGCCAAGCTCCTTGAAATTGAAGTACCTGAAATTTTTGATGGACTTATCGCTATCAAGAAAATTGTTCGTGATCCGGGAGAGCGTGCGAAAGTGGCGGTTGAATCTTATGATGATCGTATCGATCCTGTAGGTGCATGTGTGGGTATGAAAGGTAGCCGTATTCATGGTATTGTTCGTGAGTTGAAGAATGAGAATATTGATGTAATCAATTTCACTACCAATATCCAGTTATTGATTCAACGTTCATTAACACCAGCTAAGATTAGTTATATGGAGCTGGATAACGATAAGAAACACGCAGAAGTATACCTCAAGGCCGATCAGGTATCATTGGCTATCGGTCGCCGCGGGGTAAATATTAAACTGGCTTGTGAGTTAACCGGTTATGAAATTGATGTGTTTAGAGAAGATGAAGAAGTAGTAGATGAATTTGATATCGACCTGGATGAATTCAGCGATGAAATTGAACCATGGGTTATCGATGAGTTCAAACGCATCGGTTGCGATACTGCCCGTAGTATCCTGAATCTTACAGCCGAAGAACTGGAAAGAAGAACAGACCTGGAAAAGGAAACAATCGAAGAAGTTCGAAGAATCTTGCAGGAAGAATTCGACAGAGAGGAGTAAGCAGCTAATAACAAGCTATATTTGTACGGAACTTAAGTATTAAGCCCGGTCAGATATAGCCATATAAATTCGTCCATGGACAATAGTCCATAGTCCATGGGCCATTGACTATGGACTATGGACCAAAAAACTTTGAATGTCAGAACTGAAATTACCAAGACTGTTAGCAGCCGCCAAGGAGTTTAATATAGGTCAGGATACCCTGATTGACTTCCTGGTGAAGAAAGGATTTACTAAAGATGACCTGAAGCCTACCGCAAAGCTTACGGAAGACCAGTACTATGCCCTCCAGGCAGAGTTCCAGGGGGATAAGGTTGCCAAAAACAAGGCCGATCAGGTAGAGATACCCAAAGCCGCACAGGCAGAAGCGAAGAAGAAAAAAGACGAAGAAGAAATTTCTTTTGTTAAAAAAGAGGAAAAGAAAGCAGCACCGAAAGAAGAGCCTAAGCCGGAAGTGAAACCAGAACCGGTAGCAGAAGAAAAAGCACCTGAACCACCGGTGGCACCAGCTCCAGTTGAGGAAAAACCAGTAACACCAGAGGTAGTAAAAGCAGAAGCACCGGAAATAGAAGCGCCAAAAGTGATCAATAAAATTGATCTTTCGGCTATCGATTCTTCTACCCGCCCTAAAAAAGCGGCTAAGAAAAAAGAAGAAACACCGGCTCCGCCACCTACGGAAACAAAAGCAAAACCTGCTCCGGCCGCAACGCCTGAACCTCCGGCACCAGCACCAACTCCGGTTGTGGCTCCTGAGGAAACAGAAGCACCACCCGTGATTGAAAATATCAGGGCAGAAAAACTGGAAGGACCAAAAATCCTCGGCAAAATTGAACTTCCTGTTAACAGCGATACACGTCCAAAACCTGCTGCAAGGGATGAAAAGCGTAAACGCAAACGCATTCCTGTAGACAAAAAAGAAGGTGGCGCACCACCGCAGGTTGGTCCGGATGGCCGTCCGTTAACAGGTCCAAACCGTCCGATCGTACCGGCCAATAACCGTGGCGGACAACAAGGCGGCGGTGGATTTAACCGTGGTAATAATGCCGGCGGTAATAACCGTGGAGGTGGTAACCGCGATAGAAAACGTGGCGGTGGTCAGGTAGAAGAAAAAGAAATAGATCAAAAAGCAATTCAGGAAAAAATCCGTGAAACACAGGCCAAACTGGCCGGTACAGGTGGTCGCGGAAAGAGCCTGAAAGCAAAATATAGAAGAGCAAAACGTGATGAAGCAGCCGAAGCCATGGGTAATGAAATGGCGGAAGACAATAAACTGCAGGTAACAGAATTTGTTACCGTAAGTGAATTGGCTAACCTCATGGATGTAAGTTTTGCCGATGTAATTGGTAAATGTATGAACCTCGGTATCATGGTGTCTATTAACCAGCGCCTGGATGCAGAAGTTATTGAACTGGTAGCAAGTGAATTTGGTTTTGAAGTTGAGTTTATCGGTGTTGATGAAACAGATGAATTTGATGATGAGGATGATGATGACAGCGAAGAGGACCTGGTTCCAAGACCACCGATCGTTACGATCATGGGTCACGTTGACCATGGTAAAACATCATTGCTCGATTATATCCGTAATGCGAATGTGGTAGCTGGTGAAGCAGGGGGTATTACCCAGCACATCGGTGCCTATGAAGTAACCTTACCAAATGGTAAAGCCATTACCTTCCTGGATACACCGGGTCACGAAGCCTTTACCGCGATGCGTGCACGTGGTGCGAAAGTGACGGATATATCTATCATCGTCGTAGCAGCAGATGATGCAGTGATGCCACAAACCCGTGAAGCTATTAGTCACTCACAGGCAGCGAATGTGCCGATGATTTTTGCGGTAAATAAAATTGATAAAGACGGAGCTAATCCGCAGAAAATATACGAGCAACTTTCCCAGATGAATATCCTGGTAGAAGCATGGGGTGGTAAATTCCAGAACCAGGAACTTTCTGCAAAACAAGGTTTGAATGTAGATCTATTATTGGAAAAAGTATTGCTTGAAGCTGAATTACTCGACCTCAAAGCAAACCCGGATAGAGAAGCTGCCGGAACCATCATCGAAGCATCGCTCGATAAAGGACGTGGTTATGTTGCCACCATCCTGGTACAGAACGGTACCCTTCGCCAGGGCGATCTGATTGTATCGGGTCAGCACTATGGTCGTGTTAAAGCCATGTTCAACGAACGTAATCAGCGTATTGAAGAAGCACCACCATCTACACCGGTAGTAATACTTGGTTTGAATGGTGCACCTCAGGCCGGTGAGAAATTTAAAGTGTTTGAAGACGAGGGTGAAGCAAAAGAAACAGCAACCAAACGTGCACAGATATTACGTGAGCAGGGATTACGTGCAAGAAAACATATTACACTTGATGAGATCGGACGCCGTTTGGCACTCGGAAACTTTAAGGAACTAAATATCATCATCAAAGGTGATGTGGATGGTTCTGTAGAAGCGTTGAGCGATTCATTACAGAAACTTTCTACCGAAGAAATTGCGGTAAGAGTGGTACACAAAGGGGTTGGACAAATCTCTGAAAGTGATGTATTGCTGGCAACTGCATCAGATGCCATCATCATTGGCTTTAACGTTCGTCCATCAATGCAGGCAAACCGCCTTTCTGAAAATGAAGGTGTACAGATTAAGTTATACTCAATCATCTATACCGCTATCGACGAAATTAAAAGTGCGATGGAAGGGATGCTTGAACCGAAGATTCAGGAGAAAATTACTGCCAACGTGGAAGTACGCGAAGTGTACAAATTCGATAAAGCCACCGTTGCCGGATGTTTTGTACTCGAAGGTAAAATCAGCCGGAACAGTAAAATCCGTATCATCCGTGATGGTATCGTGGAATATCCGAAAGGTGAAGGACAGGCAGCAGAACTGGGCAGCCTGAAACGTTTCAAAGACGATGTGAAAGAAGTAGTATCGAATATGGAATGCGGTCTTACCATCAAAAACTTCAACGACCTTAAAGTAGGTGATATCGTGGAAGCTTTTGAGGAAGAGGAAGTGAAGAGAACTTTATAAGCCATAAGCTTCAAGCCACAAGCTACAAGCGGTAAGCCAAACGCCAAAAAGCCAGAAGCTTGCGGCTTGCGGCTTGAAGCTTGTAGCTTTTTTGTTAAAACGTAGACCTGAAAAGGGAAAGAAGAGCCAAATGCCTAAATTTGGCGATCATAGTATAAATATGAAAAAGGTATTTCTGATTGTTTTGATGCTTGGTGCCGCAATGGTATCTGTAATGGGCCAGACTAAAAAAGTAGTGGCAGATAAAATTGTGGGTCAGGTTGGTGATAGGATCATCCTTCGTTCTGATGTACTGAATGCTATTTCAGATATGAAAAGGCAGTACCAGGGACAAGAAAATGTGATTATTCCTACCGAATGCCAGATTCTTGAAAGCCAGCTCATCCAAAAAGCATTGGTATTGCAGGCAGAAAAAGATTCGCTGTCGGTAACCGAAGAAGAAATTGATGCTACCATCGATAACCGTATCCGAGCTGCCATTCAGCAATATGGTTCAAAAGATATCCTCGAAGAAATCGCTGGTAAAACCATTTACCAGTTAAAAGAAGATTTCAGGTCAAGTTTCCGTGAGCAGAAGATGGCCGAGCAGATGCAAAGCAAAATCATTGAAACGGTAAAAATTACGCCTACTGAGGTAAAAGCTTTCTATAATAAAATTCCGAAAGACAGTCTACCCTTCTATGAAAGTGAAGTGGAGCTTAGTCAGATCGTAGTGATTCCAAAAGCCAACCGCGATGTGGAAGAATATGTGATGAAGCAGATGAATGAATACAAAAAGCTGGTAGAAAGTGGCGCACAGAAATTTGAGGCACTGGTAAAACTTTATTCAGAAGATCCTGGAAGTAAAGACGCTGGTGGACAATACACATTGAATAGAAACGATCGCAACTGGGATCCTACCTTTCTTTCGACTTCATTCCGTTTGAAGGAAAACCAGGTATCACAGGTAATTAAATCAAAATTCGGATTACATATTATTCAGTTATTGTCGCGTTCGGGTGATGAAGCGGTAGTACGTCATATATTGCGTATACCACCGGTAACGGAAGATGAAATTAAAGAGTCCGTAACTAAATTAGATACCGTAAGAACACAACTGAAAGCTGGTACAATCAGTTTTGGTGAAGCCGTAAGCAAATACAGTGAAGACGAAAACAGTAAGTTCAATGCCGGTGCGATTACTTCTGGTCAGGATGGCAATATCTTCCTGAGTATTGATATGCTCGATAAGGATATGGTTGTTGCATTAAAAGACCTGAAACCAGGTGAATATTCTGCACCACAGGTTTATACCGATGAGCGTGGCCGAAAAGCAGTACGCCTACTATACCTGAAACGCAGAACAGAACCACATAGAGAAAACCTGATGGACGATTATAACCGTATTGCACAGCGTGCTTTGGAGTATAAGAAGAATGAGGCCCTGGAGAAATGGTTCAAATCGCATATCCCAACCTATTTTGTTTCCATCGATAAGGATTTCGTGAGTTGCGAAAGCCTGAAAGACTGGAAAGCAGCCGCGGATAAAGCAGCTAAAGACAGAAAGAACTAAGACAACAGAGGAACAGAGAAATGTCCAATGTCCAATGTCCAAATGAAGGGTTGGAGATTGGACATTTTTCTGTTTCCAACCCCTCCTTGATTTATACATCTAATTTTTTGAGCTATAGAGTTTCTTGTAAACTGTTGATAATCAGTCATATTACAGGAAAATAAAAATTTATTTGGAAAATTAGATGTATGTACATACATTTGTATTGTGAAACTCGAAAAAGCCATACAAAGTACAAAATTCAAAAGCGAAGTGCAGAAGGCAGGATTGAATATACTGTACACGGCCTGGTGGCTAAAGACAGTGATGAGTAAAGAATTGAAGGAGTTCGGATTAACACATGAGCAGTACAATGTTTTGCGCATTCTCAAGGGGAAACACCCTGAATTGATGTGTGTAAAAGATATAGCCTGCAGAATGATTGAGAAGAACTCTAATGTTCCAAGGATCATTGACAGACTGGAAATCAAGAAACTGGTAAAGAGGGCTACTTCTGAAACAGACAAAAGAGAAACCGTGATATCACTTACCCAAAGTGGTATTGCAGTACTGGAAGCCAGCACCAAACAACTTGATGCAGCCTATGCTGAAAACATTACCATCTGTGAAACAGATGCAGCAAGTATCAATGAGCTCCTGGAAAAAATAAGGGAAAACGAAAACTAAAATTTTTTAAACAAATACATGTATATACATGTATTATAAAAAAGGAAATCAAATGAAAACAGTATTACACAAAGCCGGTACACGTGGACATGCAAACCATGGCTGGCTCAATAGCTCTCATACATTCAGTTTTGGTCATTATTACAATCCAGATCGCTTACACTTTGGTGCATTGCGTGTATTGAATGACGATAGCGTGCAGGGCGGTATGGGTTTCTCCAAACACCCACACGATAATATGGAGATCGTATCCATACCCTTATATGGCGACCTGCACCATAAAGACACAACCGGTAGGGATGAAATAATCCGCCAACACGATGTTCAGATAATGAGTGCAGGCAGTGGTATAGCACATAGCGAAACCAATGCTAATCATGACAAAGAAGTAAAATTTTTACAGGTATGGGTTTTCCCTAAAGAAAGGGATATTGAACCCCGCTACCAGCAAAAATCCTTCAAACCAGAAGATCGTTTGAACCAGGTGCTTACCGTTGTAGCTCCCGATGATGATAATGCAGTATGGATTAACCAGGATGCATGGTTTTCTCTGGCTAACCTGGAAGCAGGTATTGAGAAAAAATACGAGATCAAAAGAAAAGAAAACGGGGTGTATGTTTTTGTAATCAGTGGAGATGTTACCGTTAACGGACAACAACTGAATACAAGAGATGGTTTAGGTATTACAGAAACAACTACCCTCGACATTAAAGCCGATACCGCTGCAGAAATTTTATTAATTGATGTTCCAATGACCGTAAAGGAGGCATAACATGGAAACATACAGAACCATAAAAAGTATTTTATACGCAACACCGATGGATATGGGCGGAATGCCGATAAGGCAACCCTTTCCATCACAGAAAGCAGAAAGAATAGATCCCTTTCTGTTGTTGCACCACGCAGATATAAAAGTACCTACACATATTGATGTAAAACATGCAGGTGTAGGCGCACACCCTCACCGTGGCTTCTCACCCGTGAGTTTTATATTCAAAGGAGGCGTACACCACCGCGATAGCAGAGGTAACGATAATGTTGTTTATGCCGGTGGTACACAATGGATGAATGCAGGTATGGGCGTAATTCATAGCGAAAGACCACCAGCAGATATCCATGAAATTGGCGGACGCCAGGAACTGATTCAGCTATGGGTTAACACTCCTGCTAAACATAAAATGGATCAGCCTTCTTATCAACCATTAACCGCAGAAGAGACACCTGTTGTAAAAACGGCTGATGGACTCGTTAGCATAAACATCATTGCTGGTGAGCTGAATGGCGTAAAAGGTCCGATCAAAACCTTATCACCCGTAAACACATTCACAGCAACATTCAGCAAAGGCGGAAAATTCTTTTTTGAAATACCTGAAACACATAATGCATTCATTTATGTATTACAGGGAAAAGTAAACATAACAGGAGACGGAGAAGTAGATGGGAAATACGTAGCCGTATTCAACAACGATGGTACAGGTTTTGAAGTAACAGCAACAGAAGACAGTACAATATTCATCGGAACCGGCGAACCCCTCAACGAACCCGTAGCCTCTCATGGTCCATTCGTAATGAATAACCAAACCGAACTCATGGAAGCCTTCCGCGACTATCAGCTTGGTAAGATGGGGGTGCTGATTGAGGAGTGAGGTGTGAATGGTCAATTGTGAATGGTGAATAATAGTTCAATGCATTCACCATTCACAATTGACCATTCACTAAAAATTCAGTGTTATTCAGTGCCTTCAGTGGCAATAAATATTAAAACAAAAATAAAAACTCAAACAAAATGGCAACTTACAAAATCGATGCAGCACACAGTGAAATTACTTTCAAAGTAAAACACCTGATGATCACCAATGTAACCGGTAGCTTTACCAAATTTGATGCAACCATGGAAAGCGAAGCCGCTGATTTCAGCGATGCGAAAATTTCTTTCGAAGCAGATGTTGATAGTGTGAATACAAATAACGAACAACGTGATGGTCACCTGAAAAGTGATGATTTCTTTGCGGCTGAAAAATTCCCTAAGCTTACATTCGTATCAAAAAGCTTTACTAAAAAATCTGACGATGAATACACCCTTACAGGCGATTTAACCATTCGTGATGTAACGAAAACAGTAGACCTGGCAGTTGAATTTGGTGGTTCAATGGTAGACCCTTGGGGACAGGCAAAAGCCGGTTTCGAAATCAACGGTAAAATCAACCGTAAAGAATTCGGTCTCGGCTGGGGAGCTGTAACTGAAGCAGGTGGTGTAGTAGTAAGCGATGAAGTAAAACTGCACTTAGCGGTTCAGATGATTAAGCAGGCGTAAGTTGTGAATTGTCAATGGTGAATGGTGAATGAGGAGCATTTAGTTTTACGGTAGGAAGAAATGACGATAGATTGATTAAATTACAAAAGTCCCGGAAATAATATAATGCTATAATTTATAACCACTCCCTATTCACCATTCACGATTGACAATTCACCCAAAAATTTATCAGTATGACAAAAGCCAGCATTGCAACAACAAAATATCGGGTACAATTGGATAACGGCAGGCATTTATTTGCAGCGGATGAACCCGAGGAGAAGGGAGGACAGGATACAGCTCCAACACCTGATGAATTGTTGGAAGCATCGCTGGCTAGTTGTACTGCAGTAACCCTGCGCATGTATGCCGACAGAAAACAGTGGCAACTGGAAGGAGTAGAGGTAGACGTAAAGTTGGAAAGAACAGATGGCAAAACAGTCTTCACCAGAAATATTACGCTAAAAGGCAACCTGGATACTGAACAGAAAGAAAGGCTCTTACAAATAGCCAAACTCTGCCCCGTCTCCAAAACCCTGAGTGGAAGTATTGAAATGCATACCTCCATAACCCAATAAATCTCTGTGAAAACTCCGTTACCTCCTTTCTCTGCGGTGAATATTCGTGTAGGTTCACCGCAGAGAAAGGAGTAAGCAGTGGTTTCGCAGAGAATTTTCGATAAACGGAAGAATCTCATAGAAATGAGCTGCAACAAGTACCCGAGCAGCATAGTATAGTAGCTTGCATACTGAACAGAAGAGAAAGATTATTGTTATTAGTACATAGTCGATGGTCCATAGTCCATGGAAAAGAAAAAAAATGGCGCTAACCATGGACCAAGCACCCCAAACTTGCAAAAAATGAACATAGAAATAATTTCTGGAAGTCCCAGAACAAATAGCGTAACACACAGGCTGGCATTGTTCTTACAAAAACACCTTACAGCCACTACACAGCACCAGGTAAATATTATTGATGTGCGCGACTGGAAATTACCGCTACTTGAGAAAGTATTTAATTCGGTAGAAAATACACCAGAAGCCTTCAAACCACTGGCAGAACGAATGTTTGCCGCAGATGCTTTTATACTGGTAACACCGGAATACAATGGCAGTTATTCGCCGGCATTACAGAACCTGATGGATCATTTCCCTAAGCAGAGCCATAAGCCATTTGGACTGGTTACCGCATCAACCGGTGCAATGGGGGGGATGAGGGCGAGTCAGCAATTATTGCTGCTGGTACCGGCTTTATTTGGTATTACATCACCATATATGCTGGTAACACCCTTTGTAGATAAAAAATTCAATGAAAACGGTGATTTGATAGATGAATCTTTTAGTAAGTCTATCGACCTGTTTACCAATGAGTTCCTTTGGTTGGCCGAAACCCTGAGACCGGAAATGAGCACATTGTACAATTAACTTTATAAAACGTGGCGGAGTTGTTAACTTCGCCACTTCTTTTTAAAATATATCATGAGCGACGAGATCAAACACGAATGTGGGCTCGCCTATATTCGACTCCGGAAACCTTTCTCTTATTATCTGCAAAAGCATGGAACGGTAACCTACGGCCTGAACAAGCTGTACCTGCTGATGGAAAAACAGCATAACCGTGGCCAGGATGGTGCGGGTATCGCCGCTGTGAAACTGAATACCGAGCCAGGAAACCCCTTTCTCTATCGCTTAAGAAGCAGTGCGCCACAACCCATCGCCGATATTTTCTTTAAAATAGGCCAGGAGATTCAGGAACTGGAGAAATACCAGGCCGACATCAAACAACATCCTGGTTTAATGAAAGGCCACCTGCCTTTTATGGGAGAACTGTTGCTTGGCCACCTGCGTTATGGTACACAGGGTAAGAATAATATTGAATTCTGTCACCCTTTTATCAAACGCGACCTCATGCCGGGTAAAAACCTGGCGCTGGCAGGTAATTTCAACCTGGTAAATACCGATGAATTGTTCGACCTCATTAATATGAGTCCTGGTGATTTCCAGAAACAAAGTGACCTGGCTGCCATGATGGAAGTATTACATCATTTTCTGGCTAAGGAAGATGAGTTACGTCCGAATGCGGCAGAATTAAAAGCTGTTTTACAAAAAGCCACGCCTTTATTCGATGGAGGATATACCATTGGAGGTTTATTGGGTAACGGATCGAGTTTTGTTATGAGAGATGCGCATGGTATTCGTCCGGCTTATTATTATATCAATGATGAAGTAATTGTAGCGGCCAGTGAGCGTGCTGCCATCAGAACTACTTTTAATGTGGGTGAGAATGAAGTGATGGAGCTGATGCCGGGTATGGCCATTATTGTAGACGATAAGGGCAATTATGCGATAGAAAAAATACTGGAACCACAGGAAAGAAGGGCATGTAGTTTTGAACGCATTTATTTCTCCCGTGGCAGCGATGAAAAAATATACCGCGAAAGAATTGCGCTGGGTCATCACCTGAGCCAGACGGTGCTGGAACGTATTAACCACGATTTAAAAAATACCATCTTCTCCTATATACCCAATACCGCCGAAGTAGCATTTTATGGGTTGGTAAAAGGAATGGAGCAATACCTCAATAAAATAAAGGTAGAGCGTATACTTAGCTGGGGCAACGATTTTACGCCCGATAAGCTGGAAGAAATGGTGAACCGGAAAATTCGCCAGGAGAAGATAGCCATCAAAGACGTAAAGCTCCGCACATTCATAACTGAGGATGCCAACCGTAACGAAATGGTACAGCACGTATACGACGTAACCTATGGTACCGTACGTGCGGGTGAAGATACACTGGTGGTGATAGACGACAGTATTGTACGAGGTACTACCCTGAAGGAAAGTATTGTGCGCATGCTGGCTAGGCTGAAGCCCAAAAAAATAATCGTGGTATCATCTGCACCGCAGATCCGCTATCCGGATTGTTATGGTATAGACATGAGTAAACTGGGCGATTTTATTGCTTTCCGTGCCGCCATTGCTTTACTGAAAGAAAAGAATATGGAACATGTACTTACCGAAGTACATGAGAAAATAAAAGAGCTGGCACGTAATGGTCAGTTACATACCGAGAACGTGGTTCGCCAGGTATACAAGCCATTTACGCCTGAAGAGATCTCAGAGAAAATTGCACAGCTCATTACACCGGCTGAAATAGATACACCGGTAGAAGTCATTTACCAAACCATTGAAGACCTGCACCACAGCTGCCCCACCAATACCGGCGACTGGTATTTTACCGGTAATTACCCAACACCGGGCGGTAATAAAGTGGTGAATAAAGCATTTTTGAATTTTATTGAAGGAAAGAATGTGAGGGGGTATTGATACAAATTGATTTTACTGATAGAACGCAAAGCATCTTATGAAGAATAGGGTGCTTTTGTTTTTTGGTAAGTAATGTGTTATTGAAAATTGGGTAGAATATTGAGTTTCAATTGTATTTATATATTGTATATATGTGAGTGGTTGTGTATATTTATGAATTGTATGCAAGCTTATGGACACACTTCAAAAGATTAAAGAAAACGAAAAAATGGATATTTCTCTAAACGGTGGAATTCTTATAATTGGTTCTCTTCTTTGGGACAACGACGAACAGAGAAAAAATTGGCGTAATAACTCTTTAGCGGTTGACAAACAAATTTTAGTTCCAGCACCAATTCGCTATGGTAGGGTTTCATCGGAAAGAAGTTGTACGTTTTCTATGGTTTTTTCAAACGACTGTAACGAAGACAGCCAAATAGGACAAGCAGTATTTGTTCCCTTTAAGAACAATCCAATAGACTTTAAAAAATTGGAAGGACAAACTGCAGAGCTAATAAAATCAGAACGTAAAAAAACAATTATTGACAATGACAAATTTAATTGGGGTTGGGGTACACTGACAATTTCGGTAAACCCTAAAATTCTAATTGAAACTTCAGAGAAATTTAATCAAGCAAAATTGATGTTGTCCTATTGGAGCAAAAAATACAGTAATGGCTTTAATCCAGACGAATATAAGATTGGACAGGAATTGCCAGTACTTAATAAACAAGGTTTACTAAATTTCAATTGGACAGACAAACTAAATGACTTTGATTTTATTATAGCGACAGCTACCAAGCCAGAACGAAAACAATATCCAACACCCCAAAAGATAGCTGACAGAATAATTGTAAATGAATATCCTGACTATTTTTGTAACAATGTAAAGTCAGGTATTTCAACATTTCAGGATAAAGAAGTTTTTGAGGCACTGAGAACTAGGTAAATCCTGCATATAACATTGCATTGACAATAGGGCTGATAGTGTAAACTTAACATTTGTAATTCAACTGGGAATTTGTGCAAATGATTGGATTGAGTTTTCCAAATTCTCAACCATCAGCAATATGTAAACCTTTATACGCAATGCTGATGACATCAAAAGTTCCAACCTATCATGATGAAAAATATGAACTCTATAATTAAAATAGCCATTGCAATTTTTATTCTTTGGGCCGGTTCAGGTCTTGCGATATTTTATATCTTTAAAGAACCTACCGAGCGAGGAACTTTTGGCGATATGTTCGGTGCAATAAATGCACTTTTTTCTGGAATAGCATTTTTGGGGATTGCATACACCTTTATATTGCAACAAAAAGAAATTGAAGATTCAAAGTACCGGTTTAAATTAGAATTTCTCCTAAATCTACTTTCATCTCAAGTAAACACATTTAACTCAGCGCTTCGAGAATTTAAATTCGACAATAACCTAGATGAAATTTGGAAAAAACCAAACTTTGTTGATTTTAATGCAGCCGTTGATTTTTATGATACGATAAAGGACTCGGATAAGAGTATTGAAATTTTCACAAATAATAATAGAGATCGAATTATTCAAACGGTAACTTTTATATCTGACTCAATTGATTTCATTAAATATTTACTTTCTAAAGAAGAACTTTTAGATGAGGATCAAAATGTTTTAAAAAGAGTTTTTACAAGAAATATTAACCGAAATATTTTAAAGTTCCTTTCTATCGCATTAAATGACTTAAAATCAAGAAAGGCAAAAGTATCAACAGCTGATCCAGAGTTAAAGTCGTTGAGCGAATCACTTGATAAAATATCGGGTGAAAGACTAGCAAGTATTTTGATTTTTTTGGACTATAAAACTCAATGACTGAGTAAAACATGGGGTTTGCTGCTATGCTGGCGATCGAATAAATTCTCATCTGTTTGTTCGCTAATCAGGTTCGGTTTTGGCAGACGAATAACGCCGAGCGGTAGAATAAACAATAAGCTTTTGTATCTTTAATCAGCAGCAGTTCCGGGCTGGACGTTCAATGAATGCCGCCACATCGCCAATGCTTCAACGTTGTATTTCATTTTAAAACGACCCTTCACTTATGAACAGATTATTAAACATCGGTTTTATTTCGGTAGGACACTGGACACTTAATAACGAAGCAATTAAATACAATTTGACTTCACACCACACGACAACAAATGTTCTTTATAGTTTTATTTCTAATGGCGACATCAAATATATTGGCAAAACCAAAATGCAGTTGTCGCAAAGAATGTATGGCTATCAAAACCCAGGTCCTTCGCAGACAACAAACATTAGAGTAAATACAGCAATTAAAAATTTACTTGACAACGACCAGCCAGTTGACATTTTCATTTTAACCGACAATGGACTTTTAAGGTATGGCGACTTTAGAATTAATCTTGCAGCAGGACTTGAAGACACGTTGATTTATGAGATAAATCCTGACTGGAATTTATCTGGACTAAATCTAATTCCAATTGACACAGAAAGTGAAAAGCCAGAGCTTTCAAAAGAGCCAAAACCAACTACCGCACTCATTCCTGTTTTATCGACTATTAATATTTTACTTGGACAGGCTTATTACAATCAAGGCTTCTTCAATGTTGGACGAGAATATTCGGAAATGTTTGGGGCTGACAATGCTACTATTGACATACAACTTGGCTCAAGTGGCGACACAACAATTCAAGGTTACATCAATCGGACAGCAAATAAAAACGGAACACCAAGAATAATGGGTGGCAAAGAACTTCGGAACTGGATTAAAAATAATTTTACACCTAACGACACAATGAAGGTTGACATTATTTCGCCAATTGCAGTTCGTTTATCTTGACACGAAGAAAAACGAACACACAACATTGGGTTTTATGCAAGTTGGGCGTGACCAGCAAACATCAACAAATTGCAAATCCTGGCTTTGGTTAGGGCTGGACAAACAACTTTCAACTTTAGTTCTTAAATTCAACTTTATATTTTCAATCAGCAGCGGTTGTGGGCAGACGGAATACTAATTCCCAGCCTGCATAAAGCCCTGTCCGTTACCGGCAATATTACGAGACACCCTAAATTTACAAGCAAACAGGACAAATGACATTTGAAGAATTTAAAAGACAGCTTGACAAATCGACACAGGAGGATGAAGTAAGAGGTATTTACGCTACTTATTTTAAGATTAAGTATAACACGTCACACAGAAACGACTTATATACACCTCAAGTTCTTTTTGAATTTAAAGCAGATAAGAACTTTCACAACTTAAAAGCCCTTGCGACAATTCTTGCTCAATCGCTCTATTACATTAGACGACTGAAATATATTGAGGTTGAAAAGGCAATTCCATTTTTTATTTGCATTGCCGACAAAAACGAAGCTACAATTACGGAAACTCGTAAGTGGACAACTTACTATACCAACGACGCTTACGATTGGGAAAGACCAGCAAGCAAGCCTGACCCGAAACTTGTTGACCATTTGGTAAAAGAACCAGAAACAGGGAAACTTCATGTTTATTCTATTACTAAAAAACAAGAGCAGGAAGCATTTAAGAAAAATCTGGACAATGCTTTAAATCCACAAATGATATTGGATTTTGGTGATAAGAAGGTAATCAATGAAGAAAATTTTGAAGCCGTTTTTGAACATTGGAAATCTGTTATTGGACCTTACATCGTAAATGGCTACAAACCATCATTTTATTTTCTTGCCAATATCCAGCGAGATAAAGTAATTATAGATAAAGATAATAGCCGTGTAGTTTTCACATTTGAAGATAAAAACTCAAAAACACAAAAAGTCCTGATGAAGGACTACGACTATTTTTGGAGTGTTTATGATTATGTAGAAAAGGCTGAAACCATAAATGGCATTCACGCAAAGCTAGACCGACTTACAGACGAAAGCCAAAGAAGGTTTGAAGGTGAGTTTTATACGCCTTTGCGTTTTGGACAAAAGGCTGTTCATTATTGGAACGAAGTTCTTGGAAAAAATTGGTACAAATCAGGTAAGTTCAGAATTTGGGATATGGCTGCTGGAACGGGTAACCTTGAATATCATTTGCCTGCCGAAGCATACAAGTATCTGTATATGTCCACGCTTCATGGAAGCGAAGCAGACCATTTGAAAAAAGTTTTTCCAAACGCCACTTGTTTTCAATACGATTACCTGAATGACGATGTAGAATACGTTTTTAACAAAGGCAACTTGCCATTTGAACCTAATTGGAAATTACCAAAAAAACTAAGAGACGAATTAGCAGACCCGAATATTACGTGGGTTGTCTACATTAACCCACCATTTGCTACAGCACAAGTTGGCGGGGCAACAGGAGAAAGCAAAAAAGGTGTAAGTAAAACTAAAGTTGAACTTGCAATGGATAAAGAAGATGCAGGGCATGTAAAAAGAGAGTTGTTTGCTCAATTTATGTTTCGCATTGCTCACGAACTTCCTAAGAAATCTTACTTAGGAATGTTTTCCAAATTGAAGTATTTAAATGCCCCAGACAGCATCGAATATAGGGATAAGTTTTTTAATTTCAAATACGAGAAAGGATTTCTATTTAAGTCAACAACTTTTCATGGTGTAAAAGGAAAATATCCAATCGGTTTTTTGATTTGGAACTTGTCAAGTCCAAGCCAAAAGAAATCCGTTGAAATTGACATTTCAAATGAAGAAGCTCAAACCATTGGAGTTAAACATTTGCAGCTAATTGAAAAGAAAGATGTTTTAAACAATTGGTTTCCTCGACCTCAAAATTCTAACGAGTACATCTTACCACCTTTGAGTAATGGCATAACTGTAAGAGATGACAACACAGATACAAGACACCGTGCAAGACCTGATTTTTTAGCTTCTATTTGTAGTAAAGGCAACGACTTTCAAAATAATAGCTACGTTTCTATTCTTTCATCGCCAAGTGTAAGTGCTGGTGCTTTTACAGTAAACAAAGAGAATTTTGAAAAAGCATTGACACTTCATGCAGTAAGAAAAATCCCAAAACAAACTTGGTTGAATGACAGAAATCAATTTCTAATTCCACGTAACGCGCCTACACAAGAGTTTTTAAGTGACTGTGTAGTTTGGAGTTTGTTCGCTAATTCTAACGAAACAACAGCGTTAAAGAATGTTCAATATTTGGGAAACACTTACCAAATAAAAAACAACTTCTTTCCTTTTCGACTTCAAGAAATAAAAAAATGGGAAATTAAAGACACCGACTTTAAACTGCAAATCATAAACGATCAAAATCGGTTTGTTGCGGATTGGCTTTCAAAAAACAACTTGTCGGATGAAGCAAACCAGGTGATTGAAAAAGCAAAAGAAGTTTACAAAATCTTTTACGCTAACCTAAACCAAATGGCAACCAACAAATGGAAAATTGACACTTGGGATGCAGGTTGGTATCAAATCAGACGTTGTTTGACCGAACACAATTTAGCTACAGACGAAATAAAAGAACTAAGCAAGACAAACGAATCACTTGCCAAAAAGATTTTACCGCAAATAGAAGAATTTGGCTTCTTAGACAAAGACGAGGTTTATGAAGACATCTAAAAATACTGCCGGTAACATGGCATTGGCAATATGGCGGGGCGACGAATATATTCTCAGCTTTTTGTTCACTATTCAGCTTCGATTTCAGCAGACGAATAACGCCGAGGCAACAGAATAAACAATGAGCTTTTGTATCTTTAATCAGCAGCGGCACCGGGCAGACGGAACACAGAATATCGCCACATCGCCAATGCTTTAACGTCGCAGAAATATCAAAACTCATATGAAAAAATATAATCGAAATCTTGGTTGTATAGAATGTGATTCGATAATAGACATTAGAGTATTTAATTATTCACTAGAAAATTATAGTCACCCACTGTGCCGAAAATGTCAGATTTGGTTCAATGATATTTTAGAATATACTAGCGTGACAGACAATGCAATTGAATTATATTTTGCTCTAAAGGATCGAGGAGTACCAGCAAAACTTGAGAAGTCAGATGGATTCAAATCGATTGATATCGCAGTTCCACATGCAAAGGTGAATATTGAAGTAGATGGTATGCATCATGCTTATAATGGACTGCAAGCCATGTCTGACTTAAAGCGAACTTTATACTCATTTAAAAAAGGGTATTCGACATTGCGTATTCCAAACTCGCTTGCTGAATACGATTTAGAGCAAACTGCAGATTTAATAACAGACTACCTGACTGAGAGTAGGCGTCAAAATAGAAAGCGGTATTTCTAATAATTCGAGTGATATCAGTTTTTTACTAAAGCTCCCCAACAGAATATCCCCCTCACCCTATTGCAATCCTCATCATCTTTTGTATCTTAACCTACGCGAAGACACCCCAACTGGCAGATCACAGACAACACCTCTTCGCAACAACCCCTAGCGAAAGCAACATCCCTTAGTAGTATTTATTTTTCGTTCATTCACCTAAAACGCAGCAACATGAAAAACCTGTTTCCTTATGTGTTGGTTTTTGTGATGGTAATCAGTTGCCATCAAACAAATGAAAAAGAAAATGCGCAAACAGCTATTGGAAAAAAGAATGTAATAGGCTGTACATCGCCAACCACAGATAAAGCCTGGTATTCAGCAGGCACCAAAGCCCCTAAGCTAAATGGACTCGCGGGCATTGATTTTAAAATTACTACCAGCAACAGGGAAGCACAGTATTATTTCAACCAGGGACTCATGTTGTCGTATGGCTTTAACCATGCAGAAGCGGCCCGGTCATTTTTTGAAGCCACAAGGCTCGACTCAACCTGTGCCATGGCATACTGGGGTTTTGCTTATGTACTGGGCCCCAACTACAATGCCGGTATGGAAGACGATAATTACCAGAGAGCATATGAAGCAACCCAAAAAGCCCTGTTGCATGCTGTTAATAGTACCGACAAAGAAAAAGCGCTTATTCAGGCACTCACTTATCGTTATGCACCGCAGCCACCCAAAGACCGCAGTCAGCTCGATGTGGCCTATTCCAGCGCCATGAAAAGAGTTTATGAAAAATACAGCACAGACCCGGATATCAGCGCGCTTTATGCAGAATCGCTGATGGATATGCATCCCTGGGATATGTACGATAAAAAAACAAAAGAACCGCGACCCTGGGCGCAGGAAATTGTAGCTGTGCTGGAAAAATTAATCAAACAATATCCCAAACATCCCGGTGCACCTCATTTTTACATCCATGCTGTAGAAGCTTCGAAAACGCCTGAGCGTGGACTTGCAGCTGCCAACCTGCTGATGAGTCTGGTACCAGGCTCCGGACACCTGGTGCATATGCCCTCACATATTTACATCTGGACAGGCGACTACCACCTGGGTGTGCTATCCAATATAGCAGCAGTAAAAACAGATAGTACATATGTAACCACCTGTCATGCACAAGGCGCATACCCACTTGCTTATTATCCGCACAATTACCACTATTTAGCAGCTATGGCCATGTTCGAAGGAAATGCAAAACTGGCCTGGGAGGCCGCAAAACAAGTGCAGGAAAAAACGGCTAAAGATGTGATGCTGCAGCCGGGCTGGGGAACGCTTCAGCATTATTATACCATTCCCTGGTATGTAGGGGTAAAACTGGGTATGTGGGATTCACTACTTGCCATAAAACCATTGGAAAACGAGTTGGTATACCCAAGGGCGATACTGCACTATGCCAAAGGAATGGCTTATTTGGGAAAGAAGGATTTGACAAAAGCAGTAAAGGAGCTATCTCAATTAAATGAATTGGCTAAAAACCCTGTGTTAAAAGAACTGACCATCTGGGACATTAACAACATGCATGATATTGTGCAAATAGCACAAAACCTGCTCACCGCAGAAATTTACCGAAGCAAAAAAGAATATGAAAAAGCAATTGTCGCTTTCCGCAAAGCCATTGCTTTTGAGGACAACCTGAATTATAACGAACCACCCGATTGGTTTTTCTCAGTACGCCACCACCTGGGTACGGCTTTGCTGCAGGCGGGAAACTATGCAGCAGCTGAAAAAATATACCTGGAAGATTTGAGCACCTGGAAAGAAAATGGCTGGGCACTGATTGGTTTGCAGCAGGCACTTCAACAGCAGGGTAAAACAGCCGAGGCACAGCTTGTGCAAAGTCGCTTTGAAAAAGCATGGAGGTACGCCGACATTAAAATAAACGCGTCTTTTGGCCTATAATAATGTTACAAAGGAGAAGGGAGATAAGCATGAATTGGATGTTGTTGCTGACAAAGCACCTAAACACCCGATTCAATTTTTACTACCATGCGAAAAGCAGGTAACAATTAGACCTATCAATACACCAGCTCCGCAATTGCTGGTATAAACAACCAATTACAAGTACCTGTTGCCGAACCAGTTAAAACCAAATATTTTGCAACCGAAATTACCGTTGCTGGTCTAATAAAGAAATATGCGCAAAGAAGGCGATCATTTTTCTGATAAACTTATGGTAACCAATATCCTGAATGGTAACATACAGGGTTTTGTGCTTGTGGTAAAGCATACGGAAAAACTGGTAACCCAGATAGTGCGTAAGATGGTAAGCAATGAAGAAGCACAAAAAGACCTGGTACAGGAAATATACCTGAAAGCCTACCAAAAACTGCCATCCTTTCAATTCAAATCCAAACTATCAACCTGGGTGGCAAGTATTGCATACCATACCACCATCAACCACCTTCAAAAGAAAAAGATTCCCATCATAGAACTGGAAACACCCATGGAAAACCAGTTCGTTGAAACCGAAACGCCGGAGCTGACTGCCATTAAAACAGAAACGCTGGCCATGCTGCATACAGCCATTGAACAACTGCCACCCCTGTATAAAACACTGATCATACTGTACCACCTTGAAGCATTGCCCAATAAAGAAATAGCCGCCATTACCAATTTGCCCGAAGGAACCATCAAAAGTTACCTGCACAGGGCAAGAAAAATACTGAAAGACAAGATCAATCAACAAGCAAAAAATAAGTAATCATGGAAAACAGCCATTTAACAGACGACATGTTGCAGGCATACTTATTAAAAGAGATAGCGGATGATCGCATATCCGAACACCTGGCCCAATGCCCCAACTGCCACGAAAAACTGCACCAATACCAGCTGTTGATCGAAGGCGTGCAGCAAATGCAAGCCGAAACCTTTGCTTTCGACCTCACCACATTGGCCATGCAAAAGATTGCGCTTTATGAACAGCAAAAAGAGAAAAAACAAAACATTGTTTATTGGGGTCTATTGGTTTTGCTGGTAACCGGCATTGCTGCTTTTTCCATTCCATACCTACCCGATATACTAACCATGTTAGCCTTAAAACCCATGTTCACAGCACTATTGGTAATAGGTACCGGCATAGCTGTTTTCCTATTTTTATTGGCCGATATAACCCGGCAATACAAATCGAAAATGAAAAAAATATTCCACCATAATTTGCAACCGACACTTTAATGTGCTGTCTAATTAAAGTATCATTCAAAATCAAATCAATCATGAAAAAAATAGCTTCAATTATACTCATTCCACTGGCCACAGTGCCGGTATTCGCACAGCACAATCCAACCACAGCTGATACATCAAACGCTGTGAAGCATGCATCCACAGATCCTGTAAGTTCCATCCTGCTACCTGTGTTGTTTATTGCCTTTCTGGTATTCATACTCACCTCACTGGTGAAATATTTTTTAGAATACCGGTTGAAAAACAAACTGATCGACCGGGGCATGGCCGAACAACTATCAGCCTATTTATTAAACAAAAACGACCAGGAAAAACAGCAGGAAATCGTTAAAATGGCGATACTGTTTTGTGGCATAGGTGCAGGGTTGGCACTAACCTATCTAACAGCACCCGTTGACATTCATTCCCTCGCTATCATGGCATTTAGCATTGGACTGAGTTACCTGGCGTATTTCTTCTACCTGCGTAAATAACAAAGGCCAAACCCATTCACCCATTTCCGGCAAACCCCAAAAATGCTCAATGTCCTGGGCCTGGTAAACCATTGCCTGCACATCAGCAGCAAGGGTTATACACACGAATCTTAAAAACAGCAAACATGAAATATATAGGCATATGTATCGCCATTTTAGTAGCGCAAATAAGTATTGCACAGACAAAACAGGCTACAGCTTTCACAAAAAATACAGCAACAGCTGTGGATGCTATTTTCAACAAAGCATACCCGGTAAACGGGCCAGGAGCAACAGTGCTGATTGCCAAAGACGACAAAATTATGTATCGAAAAGCCTTTGGTAAATCGAACCTGGAATTGAACACACCCATGAAACCAGAAACAGTAATGCAACTGGCATCTATTACCAAACAGTTTACCAGTGTAGCTATTTTGATGTTAATGGAACAGGGAAAGCTAAGCCTGCAAGACAGCTTATCGAAATACATAACAGACTATCCAAGGGGAAACGAAATAACCATTCACCATTTGCTGAATCATGTATCAGGTATAAAAAGCTATACCAACCTGCCAGCATTCAGCACCAAAACCCGGCTTGACCTCAGCCCGGAAGAAATCATTAACACAGTTAAAAACCTGCCATTGGACTTTAACCCCAATGAACAATATGCATACAGCAATTCGGGGTATTTGCTTTTAGGATATATCATAGAACAAGTAACTGGGTTGAGTTATGCAGCGTTTATCCAGCAAAATATATTCGACAAACTCGGCATGAAGCACTCTTATTATGCGGATAGTTATAGCATAATTCCGAACAGGGCAAATGGTTACCTGTTGTACGAAGGCAAATACGAAAACGCTGAATACATGAGTCCAACAATTCCATATGCTGCAGGATCATTAATGTCTACAATCGATGATCTGTTTTTATGGAGTAAAGCCATACACCATAATAAACTTATTTCGGCAAAAACCAGGCAACTGGCTTTTACCAACTATGCATTAAACAATGGGAAACACAACAATTATGGATACGGCTGGGAGATCAATGAAATAGCAGGAACCAGCACCATAGAACACCCGGGTGGAATCAATGGTTTTACTACATCTGGTATTTATGTACCGGAACAAAACATGTATGCCATTGTATTAAGCAACCTCGATGATGGTAAGGGTCCGGCAACCTATAATATAAAAGCGGTAGCGGCACTTTTAGGAAAGCCCATAACCGAACAACCCGCTGCAGCCATTTCGGAACAGGCATTGCAAAAATGGGTGGGAGCTTATCAGTTTGAAGATGTGGTACGCTTTATCAGTTACGAAAAAGGGGCGCTTTACAGCACGCGTGAGGGCGGCTGCCCACTCAAATTGGTGCCACTGGCAGCTGATGCATATAAGTTTGAAAACAGTTTCGCTACCTATCAGTTTGCTGTAAGCGATGGAAAAAAGCGAGTGCTTTATGCAGACCGGATTGCCAAAAGCAGGGGTGTTGAAACAGATAAACAACCATTGACAGCACAGGAAGCCATACAATTGACACCAGCACAACTTGCAAGGTATACAGGTGTGTATGAATTGGCACCCTCATTCCAGGTAAGCATTGAAATACAAAACGGCCGCCTGATGGCCACCGCAACCGGACAGCCGCCAGTTGAACTTTTTGCAGCAAGCGAGCAGGCGTTTTTTATTAAAGAAATAGGCGCCCAGGTGCTGTTTCACATTAATACCGACGGAACAGTACAAAGCCTTGTATTTGCTCAGGGTGGAAACAAGATGGAAGGAAAGAAAGTGAAGTAGGCGAAATCACCAGGCATTAACCCGCAGCGACTCCATTCATACGTCATTTTAGCCGTTTTACAGGAACCATCTAAGCACCTGCTTCGATGCATTGTTTACAATAAACCATATACTTAGCTTATTTAAACCCGTTAAAACACCTATTTAACCACCTCCTTTAAAGAGCGGGCTTATATCGGGGTTATATCCGGCTTATATCGGGCTTATATCGGGCTTATATAGGAGTTAGTGCAAAAGAAAAATCGAAAAGAGATATGGGCAGAATTAGCATGTATATCATACAGTTTTGCCCTTAGTACTGGCTAAACTTCTGTAATTTGGTTAAGCTAACCTGGGTCTTTTTCTGTGGATAGGGCAGCTTGTTCACTATATCCGGGAGGATGATTTCCTGCAAAGGGGATCATGGTTAGAGATGCAAGGATGCAACAGTATTCACACAAATAATTACGCATATGCAAAAAATACAGTTCACAAAAACAATAAATGCCCCGGCTCAGAAAGTATATGAAACCATGCTGGGCTTAAAAGACAAAGCCACTTACGAATATTGGACGGCAGCCTTCAACCCAACATCTACTTATGAAGGCAGTTGGGACAAAGGGGGTAAAATTCTTTTTGTGGGAACAGATGAAAATGGCAAAAGAGGTGGTATGATTTCGGAAATAGAGGAACATATACCTGCCAGCTTTATTTCCATTCGCCATTACGGTTTCATTGATGGAGATCAGGAAATAACAACAGGAGAGCAGGTAGAAAAATGGGCAGGTAGTCATGAAAATTATCAGTTTCTGGAAAACAACAATACTACCACTGTAACCGTAGAGATCGACTCACTTGAAGAATACCAGGACTACTTTCACAAAACTTATCCAAATGCATTGGATAAACTAAAGGAAATTTCAGAACAATAAAAGGCACACAGATAGCTGATAATCAATCTTCCACATGATTTTCATCTGGGATAACAAAACTAAAAATCACCTTATTAATTGTATTTTTTACAATTAATTTTAGTATTTTGGTCAATACTAATCTGGGTCTATTAACGATTGAAACTTGCCATGCTTCTTCGCATAGTCCTCTTTATTAGTGCAAAAAAGACTGACCTTCTTTTTAATCATAAAACAACACTAACATGACTTGCAATCTTAAAACCTTTGCTAAATCATCTTTTTTAGCAAGTGCCTTACTGATCTTTTCAGTTTCTGCGATGGCACAAGATGGTACCATTTATCCATTAAAAGCTCCCCCAGAACCCAATGCCATATTACTTGGTACCGGTGGTGTTAAAGACCAGCCGGCATCTGAATCATGGTTCCGCCAATGGGGTGATCCTATGGCAAGAAATATTACAACTGCAACCCTTACTCCCTTTCTTCCAAAACCAGGTACAGCAAACGGCGCAGCAGTAATAGTAGCACCGGGCGGTGGGTTTCGTTGGCTTTCCTTAGGTAATGAAGGCTGGGAAGTAGCACAGGCACTCGCCGATAAGGGCATAGCTGCTTTTGTTCTCAAATACCGTCTTCACCCTACTCCGGATAAACTGGAAGACTTTACTGCCTGGATGAACCGCCCACGCACAGCAGCACCTCCACCAGCCGACACGTCAAAAAAAGGTACAGCACCCGCACCTCCGCAGCAAATGGATTTGTCTAATCAGCTTGCAGACGCTGAAGCAGCTTATGCCATGATTGTAAATCGTGCCAAAGAGTGGGGAGTAGATACCGATAGAATTGGAATGATCGGATTTTCAGCCGGTGCTGGTTTAACCATGCATTCAACACTTAACTCCAAGACTATGAAGCTGGCTTTCATAGGACCGATTTACGGTGGAATGGGTCCGGTTAATGTGCCAAAGAATGCACCTCCTATGTTTAATGTAATCGCATCCGATGATTTTCTTTTCCGTGGTCAGTTTGGTGTGATCGACTCCTGGTTTAAAGCAGGTATACCTGTTGAATTTCACCTCTACCAGAATGGTGGTCATGGTTTCGGACTTGGTAACCCAGGTAGAACCAGTAACCGTTGGTTTGATGCTTTTGTACATTGGTTAGACGTCAACAAATTTTTAAAAGCAAAATAAATTGATCCTTTGCATGCTAACTTTTGGAAAGTTCCCAAACTTTCCAAAAGTTTCTTGTCTCCAGGCATGTAAATAGCCTTCCTCCTAATTAAGCTTGTACAGATTTTCATAAATTTTTCCTGGAGTAAAAGCTTCGGCAAAATTTAATTGGTTCGTTAATTATCTTCTCTGCTCAATAGTTCCATATATTAGCAGTCGGGGTGCTATTCAATTTAATGAAGCTGCTTCTTATGTGATCAATACAAAAGAACAGGCAGAAACAGTTTACTATTGCGATGCACTCACGAAAATGGCGGTGAAGAAAGCTCTTACGGACGATGTAAGGATAATTATAGGTTATCATGACAGGTTGTACCAACTGAGTATGTTGATTTAGATATAGTGAAAATCCGGCAATTAAAGAGAAGGTGATGAAGAATACCTTAAAACAAAAGAAGCTAATACTTTCAGCATTTAAGTAAGCTGTAGCCAAAGATTATGAAAGGAAAGAACACACTTAAGTTTAGAAATGCTGCAACTATTTTATTACCAGAACATTCAATCAATAAACACCATCAATGAAGTTGTTATTAAGTAGAAAGGGTAAAATAATTTTAACCTGTCTTTTTTTAGTGTGTTCAATTATCGGCTTCATGGTGAAATTACCATCAGTCTTCAGACACCATGATAAAGAGTTGCATTCACTATTTTATTTTTTAGCAGCAGCATTTCTAAATATCTTATTTGCGAATAAAAAATTTACTGTTCACCTTTTCATATTCGCTTTCCTCTACCTGCTAGGTGTGTCTATTGAATATGCTCAGGCCTATTCTAACAAATTCTTTCAGGTAAGAATACATGGCCGTTATGATAAAGAAGATGTTTTGGCTAACCTTAAAGGAATTATTGCTTTTTCTGTATTATGGATTGTTTATGTTGGATTTAGTTTTTTTATTAAAAAGCCTCCAACGAGCCAAAGCAATGGGAATAGTAAATCCTGACCTTAACACTAAAATTCGAAGTTTTTCTGTCGCCGGTGAAAAAGGGATAATCCAACCCCTTGAACCTTAGCTTTTGGAAAGTTCCGAAACTTTCCCAAACTTGCTTGTCTGCTTCACATAAGAAAATGATGACAGCTTTTATACCATGATTTCACCTGAATTCCTATTTGGAAAAATATCAGAAAAACAGTCCAGATATTTTTACTCAATCATTCAGAAAATTGGGAAAGAGAAAAGGATTAAAAAAGGGGAAACTATTGTACGCTATGGCGCCCATCCCTCTTTCTTTTTTTACATCCTGCATGGAGCATTTAAAACTTCAATTATTAAAAACGATAAAGCCTACACTCTCGGCTTCACATTTGAAGGTGATGTAGATTGTTGTCCAACTTCCCTGTTAAAAGGGATAGCTAATAATTTTGCCATCGAAGCAGTCGTAGATAGCAGTGTTTTGATTTGTGAATTAAAAGATTTTCAGAAAGCCTGTTCTGCTAAAAAGTATACAACTATTACCAACAATATAATGGCTAATTATATTTCAATCCTGGAAAACCGGGTAATTGAAGTGATTTCATTAACAGCAGAGCAGCGATACAAACAGTTGTTACAGCAACAACCTTCGGTTATTGAAAATATACCGCTTTCACAAATAGCTTCTTTTTTAGGGATAACGCAGGAAAGACTAAGCCGCATCAGACAAAAACTAAAGACTTGACCTAGGTCAAATCATTACAGGCATTACTCTTTTACATTTGTACTAAGTAAAAATTACAAAGAGCGTAAATGCAAGTCTGTTTATGATTAGAATTTGTTTACTGGTACTTATACTTACACAGCTTACTACTGTTTACAGTCAAAAAACAGTTCGCTTTGCAGACTCTATCAGGAATTATTACCATATTCCTGAATTGTCGTATGCTGTAATAGATAATGCAAAAACTATTGAAATAGCCGCTTTGGGGCATCATTCTATCGCTCTGCCAGATACAGCAACACTGCAAGACAGATTTCATATTGGCTCTAACACTAAAGCGATGACTGCCTTCATTATTGCCAAATATGTAGAATTGGGAAAATTAAAATGGACCACAAAGTTTTATGAAATCTACCCTGAATGGAAAAAAGCAGGCAAAGAAGTTTATAAGGATATAAACCTGCAAGACTTACTTTCACACAGAGCAGGAATACAACCATTTCAGGGAGAGAATGATCCGGTAATTCCAGATTTTACGGGAACCAATCAGGAAAAAAGAAGACAATTCGGAAAATTTGTTTTAACCCTTGACCCGGTTAAACCTGATACAACAAATCCTTTTATTTATTCAAACGCAGGCTATACCCTGGCAACATTAATGGTAGAAAAGGCATCTGGTAAAAGCTGGGAAGAGCTGGTAGATCTGGTTTTCAATAAAGACCTAAAACTGAATGTACAACTGTCATGGCCCGAGAACCAAAAACGAAAAGATACCTGGGGACATAGTACCGATAGCAATCAACTTAAACCGATTCCTTCAACATTCGATTATCATTTAGATTATACAGAACCTGCCGGGGATATAAATATTACACTCAAAGATTACATTAAATTTATCCAACTGAATTTGCAAGGACTAAAAGGTCAGTCTAATTATTTAAAAAGCTCAACCTATCATTTTCTTCATAAAGGTGCAGAACATTACTCAATGGGTTGGTTCAATATAACTGAAAACAATCAGGAATTTTCTACCCATTCCGGAACCGGTGCATTCACCTATTATACTATTGCACAAATTGACCGGGTAAATAAGATGGCCTATATTATCTTTACCAATTGTTACAATGATGAAACCCATCAGGGGGTAAGACTTCTTATGAGAAAACTGAAAGAGAATCATAACAAGAAGTAGTACCCCTGTTTTAACCAGTCGTACCAGTTGTGATGCCATTTATCCGAATGCCTGTTTTACGGTACTGATTTTTAGTAATTTTCAATGCTAATTAGCTATATAAAGAAATAGGTAACATGCTTATTGAAAAGTACAGGCCTGAATGGGTTCATCAGTTCAACAATATCAAAGACGCACTTGAAAAATTCCTTCAAAACCTCAACTTTACTATTGAGCATGTTGGCAGCACTGCTGTTCCCGGCTTGGATGCCAAGCCCATTATAGATATAGATATCATCTTTTATAATGAAAATGATTTCCAGCTTATAAAAACCAGGCTTGAAAAAGCCGGGTACTATCATAATGGCAACCAGGGTATTGAAGATCGTGAAGTGTTTAAGAGAGATGGTCTTCAAAAACATGGTATACTAGATACCATTCCTCATCATCTTTATGTTTGTTCTACAAACAGCAAAGCACTTGAACGACACCTGCTTTCCAGAAACTACCTTCGGAAAAATGAATGGGCCAGGAAAAAATACCAGCAAATGAAATATGAAATTGCGGATCGGGCCGGGCAAGACAGAAAGAAATATGCAACATTAAAAGAGGATTTGGTAAATAACTTTATCGATATCATGATAGAAGAAGAGAGTAATACACAGTAATAGTTTTGTTTTTACATTTAAACCCCAACCTTTACAATAATTCACGCAAATGGATAGTATGAAACAACTTCCACTACTATTATTATTATTCTGCGGCATTGGTCAAACCCTGTTTGCTCAGGGTTATATTGATTTGACAAAGGAAAAAGCCATGAAGAAGCTGGAAAAGTCAAAATTGAATAATTCCGGAATGAATATCAGTATTTCAGCAACAGATACAACCCTCAGCTATCTGGTACGCGACAAAACTGTTCAAGACCTGGATCTTATACTTTATTTCGACAACAAGAACCGTTGTTATAAAGAAAGAAAAGTATTAACCTGTGATAGCTGTTACCAGCAATTCCTGAATAATATATTAGCTGATAAGTATTACCGTTGGACAAAAATCAACGACACGACCTATTTTTCACGTTTCCCCTATCGTATTATCCTTACAACAGCAATGGCTAAAGCATATATTATAGAACTTAAAAGAAGTGATATTGCCGGAAATAAATACCGGGAAATGGTAAGACAAGGGCTATGAATCTTACCCGTTTTTACTGTTCAACCAACACTTATCTATATTTTGCAGGCAGTAAAACAAAGGGATAGGGATGTCGAAATTAAAATTAGCCCGTGAGAAAGCTAACCTCACCCAGGAAGAACTGGCCACTCAATCGGGCGTATCAGTAAGAACCATACAACGAATAGAAGCCGGAACCGATCCCAAAGGATATACTTTAAAAGCATTAGCCAAAACCTTACATATTGAGCCTAATGAACTGGTGAGTAAAAATGACCCGGTGAGTACAAATGAAGTACCCCGGCCAGTAAACATAGGTTTGATGAAATTGATTAACCTGGCTTCCTTACCGATAGCGTTTCTGCCGCCCCTGAATATTATTTTACCCCTGCTGATTATGTTCCTTAAAAAGGAATTTGGTGCCATGGCCAAACAATTGGTCACCATTCAGATACTATGGACGGTTGGTTCTTTTGTATTATTTATGTTGGCAGCTTTTGTCAGAAACTGGTTTTTTTGGAGTAATAAGTTCACTTTAATCGTAATGATATTATTGGCCCTCAGCAATATTATGCTCATCATCTGGAACGCCATTTCACTTGATAAACACAAAAAACCCGCAATAGGGGTGAAATTCAGCCTGATATAAGCCTGTAAAGGATTTGGCGCCTGGCTGGCGGCATATTGGCGGGCTGTTTTCAACCCAAAAACCAGTTCAACCATTCATCTTTGCTTCAAAAGATCCTAAGATGAAAAAATGGTTTGCACTACTGTTATTGACCCTGTTTACCTATAGTCATACACAAGCACAAGTGGCTAAAGACGCTGAACTCTACGTGCAATTGCAAAAGCAGGACAGCGTCTTTTTTGAACGAAGCTTTAACCTTTGCGACCTTGAATACCTCAGTAAAGCTATCCACCCCGACCTGATTTTCTTCCACGACCAGGGCGGTATACAAAACCGGGCAGATTTCCTGGAAAGTGTGAAAAAGAACATCTGTGGTAATCCAAACCAAAAACCCATCAGAAAACTCGAGGCTAACAGTCTCGAAGTATTCCCATTATACAAGGAGGGGAAATTATATGGCGCCATTCAACATGGGGTACATAATTTTTATATCAGAGAACCCAATAAACCAGACAGACCAACCACTAAAGCCAGATTTACCCATGTTTGGCTTTTGAATAATGGGGAATGGTTGCTAAAAGAGGTGTTGAGTTATGACCATCATAATCCATCGAGCCAGCCAGTTTCCTCGAACTTTGAAAAGGAAATTGAACAATTGATGCTGCAGGAAAAAGTACCTGCAATGGGTTTAGGAATCATAAACAATGGTAAGCTGCAAAAAATAAATGTATTCGGAACCCTTGATAAAGAAAGACCCGCTCCCTATAATGCGATTTTTAAAGTGGCGTCCCTTACTAAACCAATTACAGCATTGGTAACATTAAAATTAGTAAGCGACGGAAAACTGGCACTTGATGAATCTCTGGATAAATACTGGAAAGACCCTGACCTGACAAATAATCTATGGATGCATAAACTAACACCAAGGATTATTTTATCGCACCAAACCGGTTTTCCAAACTGGCGCTATTTGCATGCAGATAAAAAACTAAGCTTTGAATTTGAACCCGGCACCCGCTTTCAATATTCTGGAGAAGGGTTTGAGTACCTACGTAAATCTTTGGAACAAAAATTTGGGAAAAGCCTGGAGCAACTGGCAGATGAACTGTTGTTTAAACCGGCAAATATGAAGGATACGCATTTCTGGTGGGATACAACAATGGATACGACAAGGTATGTTCGCAATTATGATAAGAATGGCAATGCGCATGAAACAGTAAAGTATTACAAAGCAAATGCTGCTGCTAACCTATTAACCACCGTTGAAGATTATGGTAAGTTTCTGGTGTATGTTTTACAGGGAGCAGGTTTATCAAAACAGGTGCAGGATGAAATGCACAAAAATCAGGTACAGCTTAAGGAAAATGACTATTTCGGTTTAGGCTGGGAAAAAATAACCGGCTTCAGCAATGATGAATTTGTATTGCTCCATTCTGGGAAAGACCCCGGTGTAAGTACACTGGCTGTTATATTTCCGAAAAGTAAAAATGGCTGGCTCATATTTCTGAATGGAGATAATGATATGAAACTGATCGAAAAGCTGCTCACCCAAAAGCTTTATATGGGTGCTGAACTCTGGAACAAAAAATAAATCTTCCCTTTTTTTCTGTGTCTTTCTGTGTCTTCAGTGGCAATTTCCGCCGGACTTTCGGTCACCCTAACGAAGGAAGGGCTGACTTTCGGACTATTTTGCCACTGAAGACACTGAATGGCACAGAAAAAAAAGATTTTTCTGATCTTCATATTCCGCAATTTTCGGGTTGTGTAAGGGTTGATGAACCCTGAAATTTGTGTTCCAATCAATATTATGAACGAACAGCAACAGCTCAATTATAATCGTATAGCTACTGCTATTGAATATATTCATACACATTTCAAACAACAACCCAGTCTGGAAGAACTTGCACAACAAGTACACCTGAGCCCTTTTCATTTCCAACGCCTCTTTAGCGAATGGGCAGGTACTACCCCAAAAAAATTTCTGCAATACATCAGTACAGAACACGCAAAAAAATTACTAAAAGAACAACAGGCAACTCTTTTCGATACAGCTATTGAACTTGGATTGTCCGGAACAGGGAGACTGCACGATTTGTTTATCAATATTGAAGGCATGACACCAGCCGAATATAAAAATGGAGGCAAACAACTATCCATCAACTACAGTTATGCAGAAAGTCCATTTGGCAGTCTCATTATTGCATCTACGCAAAAAGGTATTTGTTATATGGCATTTGAAGAAGATCAAACAAAAGCTTTAAATGATCTAAAAACACAATTCCCCAATGCGGATTATCAGCAAAAGTTAGATATGCTGCAACAAAATGCCTTGTTTATTTTTCAGCACGACTGGTCTCATTTAAAAAATATAAAACTTCATTTAAAAGGAACCGACTTTCAACTAAAAGTATGGGAAACACTTTTAAAAATTCCTATGGGTAAGTTATCTACCTATGGAAATATAGCCACACAAATAAAAAATGCAAAAGCCTCACGTGCAGTAGGTACTGCAATAGGAAGTAATCCCGTAGCTTATTTGATACCCTGTCACCGGGTAATACAATCCACAGGCCAATTTGGAGGGTATATGTGGGGGCCAACACGCAAAGCAGCGATTATAGGCTGGGAAAGCGCGAAAGAACAGAAGAATATTGAATAATGAACATCCAACTTCGAAGTTGGATATTCATTATTCTTCTGTTTTTCTGTTCATTCCCACTCTGTCTTAAACGCAGAACACCAGGTCTGATAATAAACATACAATAATGAAAACATTTATTCTCGTACACGGTTCCTGGCATAGTGCCTGGAACTGGCATAAAGTAATTCCTATCCTGGAGGCGCAGGGACATACCGCTATTGCTATCGACCTTCCGGGAATGGGAAGAGATAAAACACCAATTGAAACAGTAACCCTTCAGAAATCAGTAGATAAATTATGTAAGATGATTGATGAAGCAGATGAAAAAGTAATACTGGTAGGACATAGCAAAAACGGTATCGTTATTTCGCAGGCAGCAGAGTATCGCCCGCATAAAATAGAAAAACTTATTTACCTGGCTGCCTATCTTATTCCCAACGGGAAAACGCAAGTTGAATATTCTGCACAGGATATAAACGGGGTATTGAAACCTTATGTTACACGTTACCCTGAAACAGGCTCACATACTTTGCAAACGGAAATTTATAAAGAAGGCCTGTACCATGATTGTGAAGACTATATTACTGAATTAGCCAAACTTTTACTAAGTCATGAAAGTGTAGCAACAGGTATTACTCCTTTGGCATTGAGTGAGGAAAATTTCGGATCGGTACCCCGTTATTATATTGAATGTACAGAAGACAGGGCCGTTACGCCCTTTATTCAACAAAAAATGTATACAGAAACTACCTGCAAAAAAGTGTACAAGATGGCAACCAGTCACTCCCCCTTTTTCAGCCAACCCGCAGCGTTGTGCGAGATTTTATTGGAGATTGCTACAGAATGATGATCTCTTTTGGAGAATTATTTACCTTCGAAAGGAAAGAAATAAGTTAATTCAACAATGTCACTGATCAGTCGTTTATGGAAACCGGGTAAATCTGTTTTTTTGTACGCCGGAATAATGGCAGTACTGGTTTTTGCCTTAAAATGGATGCAATGGAAATACCTGATCGTTGATCATTCGATAGATATTTATGTAGGACTGATAGCTGTGTTTTTCACCCTGCTGGGCATTTGGGTGGCTTCCCAATTAGCCAAACCCAAAATTGAGACGGTAGTGGTTGAAAAAGAAGTTTATGTTGTACCCCCAGAATCATTTGTATTGAATGAGGTGGAGCTAAGGAAGCTCAACCTCACCAACCGTGAATATGAAGTATTGCAACAATTATCTAAAGGGTTAAGTAATGCGGAAATAGGAGAACAGTTGTTTTTATCGTTAAGTACGGTAAAGACCCATGTTTCAAATCTCTTCTTTAAAATGGAAGTGAAAAACCGCACCCAGGCCATCGAAAAAGCCAAACGCCTCAAACTAACACCATAAGAAATCCCTCTGCGTAAACTCTTAACCCTCCCGTTCTCTGCGGTAAATAAAAACCTCAATTTATAATGAGTAAAGTGTTTTTATAGACTCCATACTCCTACTTTAGTATGAAACACCCCCTCTCGATCTATTTTGGTACTTTAGTATGAGGCCAAAGCTTGCAGTTGCAGATAGATTTGTGTAAAATTATACACGATGAAAAGGAACATTTTTATTTTCGGTCTCATTTTAGGCACAATCCTCGTGGGCCATATGCTTTATATGGTAAACCTGCTCTACACAAAACCTGATCTCAAAACCAATGATGTAGTAGGTTATGCGGCCATGATTGTGGTATTCTCCCTTACCTTCTTTGGTATCAGGAATTACAGAAATAAGGAACTCGGAGGTGTAATTAGTCTAGGGAAAGCATTTAAAACGGGTGCTTTAATTGCCCTGTTGGGATCAACCATGTATGTGTTGGTATGGTTAGGCTATTACTATCTCTTTGTACCTGATTTTATAGAAGTCTATACCGCACATGTTCTGAATGTATGTACCAGAGAGGGCGGAGATTTAGCCGCTAAAAAAGCAGAAATGGAGCAGTTTAAGGAAATGTATAAAAGTCCTTTTTTCGTTATCTTGATTACCTATTTTGAAGTATTACCCATCGGACTGGTAGTAGCTTTTATCAGCTCATTGGTTTTGAAAAGAAAAGCAAAACCGGTTGGTACATAAATGAAAACCATGCAAAAAGACATTCAACTTTACCACAAAGCGCTTGCGGCAGATGACAAATCGATCTGTGATGCTTTGTATGAGATAATCAGTGAGCAATTAGAAGACGCTGAAAATAAAATCTGGCATGGGCATCCTGTTTGGTTTCTTGAGGGGAATCCGATAGTGGGATATGATAAGCTTAAAAATTGTGTACGCTTATTATTTTGGAGTGGCGGAAGTTTTGAAGAAGAAGGTCTTGAAAAGGAGGGCAAATTTATGGCTGCTGAGAAACGATATACGGAAGCTGGACAAATCAATAAAAAGGACCTGAAAAGATGGCTCAAAAAAGCGCGTGAGATTCAGTGGGATTATAAAAATATTGTGAAACGCAAAGGGGTATTGGAGAGGTTGAAATAATTTTTAGCCACAGATGAGCACATTGTATTAATCTGTGCATCTGTGGCTAAACAATCCTCCTGATTATGTTCTACCTTTATAGCAGAGATGAAATTCCCCACCCATATCATTCGTGTTTTTTTCAGATGGGTTCTTATATGTTGTATCATTGGATTATCTGCCGGTACTGCTTCTGCCTTTTTTCTACAATCCCTTGATTGGGTAACCAATTTCCGCGAAGCACATAAATGGATTATAGCCTTCTTGCCCATAGGTGGTTTGCTGATTGGTTTATTATACTATTATTATGGAAAAGAGGTTTCAGCAGGCAATAATCTGCTGATTGATACTATTCACAAACCTGATAAAATAATTCCTATCCGCATGGCACCCTTTGTATATATCGGTACCATTGTTACCCATTTATTGGGAGGCTCCGCTGGTAGAGAAGGTACAGCTTTACAGATGTCTGGTTCTATTGCAGATCAGTTGAGTAAACCATTTCATTTGTCGGAGGAAGAAAGGAAAATACTCGTTATCTCTGCTATTGCTGCCGGTTTTGGTGCTGTATTTGGAACACCCTTTGCAGGTATACTTTTTAGTTTGGAGTTATTACGTATTGGTAAACTAAGGTACACTGCTTTTTTACCTGCCGCAGCATCAGCATTACTTGCAGACCAGGTTACGCTATTATGGCAAACATCTCACACGCACTATATAGTAACTACAGCTCCGGACATCACTGCAATGAATTTATTGTACACCCTTCTTGCAGGAATTGCATTCGGACTTACAGCTATGATCTTTTGCAGGGGGATGCATAGTTGCAGTAATTTGTTTAAAAGCATAATACCTTATCCTCCATTAAGACCGGTACTGGGTGGTTTAATTGTTGCTGGAGCTATTTGGTTAACCGGCACAACAAAATATATAGGATTGGGAATACCTACTATAGTTGAGTCATTTGAAAATGCATTGCCTGCATATGATTTCGCTATAAAAATATTGTTTACCGTGGTTACCTTGTCTGCAGGATTTAAAGGAGGGGAAGTAACTCCTTTATTTTTTATTGGTGCACTGTTGGGAAATGCTTTATCGCTTGTAATACCAATGCCATTATCTGTTCTAACCGGTATTGGTTTTGTTGCAGTATTTGCTGGTGCAACAAACACCCCCATTGCCTGTACAATAATGGCAGTTGAATTATTCGGAATTGATATAGCTGTTTTTGCAGCCGTTGCTTGTTTGGTTGCCTATTTTATCTCTGGCAATCACAGTATTTATGAACAACAGCTTAATGGAAAATCGAAATATGAAAAATGGAAAACTTATTTCAATTTTGATAAGTTATAAATGACCTGTCCCCAGTTTATCAATACACTTGTAGCATCGGTTAAATAATTATTTAACCAGTTAACCCTATTTATCATTTTTTTCAGTTGTGCGGTTATTATTTTTCAAAAGAATAAATAATAATTTCTATGCTAAAATCTGGATTAATAATGATGGGTATCCTGGTTGGTTTTTATGGAAATTCACAACAGGCTCAATTGTTTGAACCTGGATTAATTTCTGATGGCGGTGTTTTTGGACTCACCATATCTCCTGATGGCAATACTGCTTTATGGGTGAAGTCGAATGGAAGAAGAGATACATTGGTTATACTTCAATCCAATAAAATAAATGGTCAATGGTCAAAGCCGATTCCTGCATCTTTCTCATCAGCAAGTGCCCAATGGAAAGATATTGATCCGATTTTTAGTCCGGATGGTAAAACGGTTTTGTTTCAATCCACACGCCAGGTACCTGATCGGCCAAATAGAACAGGTTTTGATATCTGGGCGGTTGATAAAACGGCTGTAGGTTGGTCGGCTCCTTATCATCTGGGAAATACGATTAATACAGATGCTTCCGAATCTTATGCTTCAGTTACCAACAAAGGAGATGTTTATTTTATGAAAGACAACCCAGCCCAGGCTGGTAATGCTGATATTTATGTTGCCAGAAAAGTTAATGGGGTATACCAAGAACCAGAAAATATTGGTTCGCCTGTTAATACAAAAAAATTCAGGGAGTCCAATCCCTTTATTTCACCAGAGGAAGATTTCATCATTTATTTTTCCTCAGATACAACAGGTTTAGGTGAAGTAGATCTTTATATCAGTTTTAAAAAGCATGGGGAATGGCCGCAACCTAAAAATATTGGAACGTCGGTTAATAGCGAGTTAGCAGAGTTTTGTCCTTTTTACCATGTAAAAGAAAAACGACTGTATTTTTCCCGTCAAAAGAAAGGAGCAGGCAGAATGTATGAGGATTTATATTTTATTCCGTTCGATCCATATCAATACAAAGAATAATTTTTTATACCCTGTAACAAACTGCGTTGATATTCATTCCCGCTCCAACAGAAGCAAACATAACAATATCGCCGGTTTGTAAGGAGTGATCGTCGAGTACACCTCTTTTCACCAGATCGTATAAAGTAGGAATAGTTGCCACGGAGCTGTTTCCCAATTTATGAATACTCATCGGCATGATATGAGAAGGCACTTCTTTTAAACCATAGAGTTTGTACAATACTTTGATAAAGCCTTCATCCATTTTTTCATTGGCCTGATGCAGAAAGAATTTTTTTACTTCGGTTACATGAACGCCGCATTTATCAAGACAATCTTTCATGGCAGCGGGTACATTTTTTATAGCGTATTCATATACTTTTCTGCCCTTCATTTTGATATAACGGATACGGGGATCTGATTCAGGGAAATTAGATTTGCCCATATAGAGATAGAAAGCTTCATCTACACAATGACTTTGAACACTTGCTGCAAGAATACCACTTTCTCCCTCTTTTGATTCAATGATGCAGGCACCTGCACCATCACTGAAAATCATGCTGTCGCGATCGTAATGATCAATTACACGGCTGAGGGTTTCTGTTCCGATAACCATACATTTTTTGGCAATGCCAGCTTTAATATATGCATCAGCCTGGATAACGCCTTGAATCCAGCCCGGACAACCAAACAAAATATCATAAGCAACGCAGGAAGGATTGCGTATTTGTAGCGCCTGTTTAACACGGGATGCTAGTGCTGGTAAAACATCGGTTTGAATAGTATGTTTTACCACATTGCCGAAATTATGCGCTACGATTATCTGGTCGAGGGTTTCCGGATCAATACCTGCATCTTCAATAGCATGTTTGGCTGCAATAACGGCCATATCTGAGGCATTGAATTCTGTTCCTACATATCTTCTTTCTTCAATGCCGGTAATATCACGGAATTTTTCAATGATATCATTAGGGGTTGCCACAATTTTTTCATGATCTTCCGTATAAAAATCCTGGATCGTAAAATCTCTGTTGGTCTTAATATGAGGAGGAATATAAGACCCGGTTCCTGTGATAACTGTTTTCTTTTCTGGCATTGCTATTAGAATGAGGGGTAATGCCAAATCTAATGATTATCAGTGAATTTCAAGGAGTTTTAAAATTTTTTCAGAGGAGAATGTTTAAGCCACAGATTCACAGATTATGATCGATTAATCTGTGAATCTGTGGCTTAAAAATTATAAATACTTATCGCCCTTATTTCTTTTAACCTCTGCCACGTATTCCTTAATTGACTGTTCTTTTTCTTTTTTGCAGATGAGTAGTACATCTTTAGAGTCTACCACAATAAAATCATCCAGACCCTGCAATACCAGTAATTTTTCCTTGGGGGCCGACACCATGCATTTTGTGGCATCGATTACTATTACGTTGTCGCTTGCAACGGCATTGCCGAGATAATCTTTTTCAAGGTTATCATAAGCACTGTTCCAGGTTCCTAAATCGCTCCAGCCGAAAGAAGAAGGGATGACATAAACATTTTCTGCTTTTTCCATGATGGCAACATCTATGGAAATATTTGTACATAATGGATAGATACGGTCGATGGCTGCTTTTTCCTGATCGGTATTATAACTATCCTTTATTCCTTCAAATAGTTCAAACATTTCAGGCTGATGGTTTTCAAAAGCTTTGACCACATTTTTTGCCTGCCAAACGAAAATGCCTGCATTCCAAAGAAAATCGCCGCTGCTGATAAATGTTTTTGCCAACTCAAGGTTGGGTTTTTCAGTAAAGGTTTTTACTTTATAAATGCCATCGGCTACAGTCATGCTATCGTGCTGTATATACCCATAACCAGTATTGGGATGGGTAGGAGTAATACCTAAAGTAACCAGTGATTTAATATGGCTCACAAAATCCAATGCCTTAAGTGCCACGGCTTTGAAAGCTTCATTGTCTAATATCATGTGATCACTGGGTGCTACAATTAAGGTGGCTTCCGGATCTTTTTGTAATAGTTTAAAAGAAATATAGGCAATACAAGGAGCGGTATTTTTTCGGCTGGGCTCTGCTACTATATTTTGAATAGGAAGAGTTGGAAGTTGTTTCTGAACAATAGATACATATTCTTCTGAAGTAACAATGAATATATTTTCTTCCGGGATAAAAGTTTTATATCGCTCAAAAGTCCATTGCAAAAGCGATTTTCCGGTATGTAAAATGTCCAGGAATTGTTTTGGATAAGCAGTACGGCTCATTGGCCAGAAACGGCTACCTATTCCTCCAGCCATGATAGCCACATTATGATGTTTGTTCATTCCTTCCAAGTTTGTTGCCTCTTAGGCCATGCAATATTACAGGCTTATGGGCAATCGGGTGAAATAGTTTTGGTTAATGTGTATGTTATTATATTATGCCTTCTCTGATAAGGTCATGAATATGTAAAATTCCCATGTATTGTTTATTGACAGTAACTACTAACTGACTAATATCGTTTTTTCGAAGTACCTCTAACGCTTCAACGGCAAGCATATCCAACTCAACTGTCTTGGGATTTGGAGAGAAAATATCTGCAGCAGTAATTTTTGTCAGGTCGTTTGATTTCTCGAGCATTCTTCGCAGGTCACCATCTGTAATAATACCCAGCACTTCATTCTGCTCGTTAACAACAGCAGTTACTCCCAATCTTTTTTCGGTTATTTCAACGATTACTTCTTTTAAACCAGTTTGTGGTAATACCTGAGGGCGTTCATTTTGACTGCAGAGATCTGAAACACGGAGGTATAAGCGTTTACCCAAATTACCTCCCGGATGATAGCGTGCAAAATCGTGATCGGTAAAGCCATTTAACTGCATGAGGCAAACAGCGATAACATCGCCCATTACCATTTGAGCAGTTGTGCTGCTTGTTGGCGCCAGGTTATTGGGGCATGCTTCCTGACTAACGGTGGTGTTTAAAACAAAATCAGAAGACCGGGCCAGGAAACTATCTGTATTACCAACCATACCAATAAGCAGGTTGCCGAAATTTTTAATAAGCGGAACCAGCACTTTAATTTCCGGACTCTCTCCACTTTTGCTAATCAACAAAACAATATCATCCTGCTGTACCATCCCTAAATCGCCATGAATGGCGTCTGCTGCATGCATAAACAATGCTGGTGTACCGGTCGAATTTAAAGTAGCCACAATTTTCTGAGCAACAATGGCACTTTTGCCAATGCCGCTAACCACCAAACGACCTTTACAAGCAGCCAGTTGTTGGATGATTTTATCAAATTGCGCATCAATAAAAGCAGAAAGCCCGGTTATGGATGCCGCTTCTAATGCAATAGTTTCTAATGCTGTCTGAACAATCGTTTTTTTCATGCGGAACAAAGGTAAACTTTAACAGCTAAGTGTGTGTAATCAGGCTTTTCTTTGTTAACTTCGCCATCCTTTCGAAAAAAGCTGGTCGCTTCCTCAGAAGGGCCGTTCCGCCGGAAACACTTCCTCTTGAGCCGATTGGCAAATATTAAGTGAAAATTCCGGTAAAATCAGTAACTTATATGGTTATAAAGGGTTCTCCCCGGTGCGGTAAACTGATTTGATATACATGGCAACAAGTACAAAGAAAGCCCCCGCTAAAAAGGGCACAAAAACTAAATCTGCCACATCTGGCAAAAAGATAGCCTCTAAACAACTGGCAGATGCCGGTTTTAATATCCATGAGGCATTGGAAACCTATTTTGGATTCAGAGAGTTTAAGGGAACACAGGAAAAATCGATCCGAAGCTTATTAAGCGGGCAGGATACTTTTGTTATTATGCCTACCGGTGGCGGTAAAAGTCTTTGTTACCAGCTTCCCGCTATGATCTTAGAGGGATGCGCGATCATAGTTTCTCCCCTGATTGCTTTGATGAAAAACCAGGTAGACCTTGTTCGTGGTTACAGTGAAAAAGATGATGTGGCACATTTTCTGAACTCTTCACTTAATAAAGGTCAGATTAAAGCAGTAAAAGAAGATCTTGACAGTGGCAAAACCAAGCTACTCTATGTTGCACCTGAAACTTTAACCAAACAGGAAAACCTCGAATATTTCGCCGACCTCAAAATATCTTTTTTTGCAGTAGATGAAGCCCATTGTATTTCTGAATGGGGTCATGATTTCAGACCGGAATACCGCAGACTGAGAGAGATGATGGATATCATTAATCCGGATGTACCAGTTATAGCCCTAACGGCAACTGCTACACCCAAAGTGCAAAGTGATATCGTGAAAAACCTGGGTCTTCGTGAACCCAATATTTTTATCTCTTCCTTTAACCGTACCAACCTGTATTATGAAATACAGCCCAAGATAAAGAAAGACCAAACGGTTAAACATATCGTCAAATTCATTAGTCAACATAAAGGGAAGAGTGGAATTATTTACACACTTAACCGGAAAACGACTGAAGAACTGGCTGAATTACTGGTAGCCAATAATATTAAAGCCGTAGCTTATCATGCAGGTCTCGATCAAAAAGTAAGGGCCGACAGGCAAGACCAGTTTTTGAACGAAGATGTACAAGTGATCGTTGCTACCATTGCTTTTGGAATGGGTATTGATAAACCGGATATCCGTTTTGTGATTCACTTTAATATCCCTAAATCTATTGAAAACTATTACCAGGAAACGGGTAGAGCAGGCCGAGACGGATTAGAAGGAATCTGTGTATTATATTATTCGCATAAAGATGTTGCCAAGCTGGAACACCTGATGCGCGATAAACCTTTGAGTGAAAGAGAAGTAGGCGGTCAGCTAATAGATGAAACAGTGGCCTACGCAGAAAGCTCAGTATGCCGCAGAAAAATACTGCTGCATTATTTCGGAGAAACCTGGGAAGAAAAAAACTGTGGCAACTGCGATAACTGTCGTAATCCGAAAGAAAAAATTGAAGTAAAAGAAGAAGTAGTTCAGGTGCTCAAAACGATTAAGGCACTTGATGAAAGATTTATTGCAGATTATGTAATCAGTGTATTAACAGGAAAACTTACACCCCAAATCAGCATGTTCCGTCATGATAAACTGGATGTGTTTGGTATTGGGAAAGATAAAGAACTGCATTTATGGAACAGCCTTGTTCGACAGATGATGCTGGAGAACCTGATCAGAAAAGATATTGAAGAATATGGCCTGTTAAAGCTTACTGAAAAAGGGGAGAAATATTTAAAGAAACCGGCTTCCTTTAAAATTGTGCTGAATAACCTTTTCGAAGACGCCAATGCTGATGACGAAGAAGGTGAAAATGGCACGCAAACAGGAGCAGCTGCAGACGATAAGCTTTTCGAAATGCTTAAAGAACTGCGTCAGAAAGAAGCAAAACGCAAAAATCTTCCTCCCTTTGTTATATTCCTGGAAACCTCTTTGCAGGATATGGCAACACTTTATCCCACTACCCTTGAAGAGCTGGATAAATGTCAGGGTGTTAGTAAAGGTAAAGCCCTTAAATATGGTAAACCATTTGTAGAAATGGTTGCTAAATATGTAGAGGAAAATGATATCGAAAAGCCGGATGATTTTGTCATGAAAAGCGTAGCCAACAAAGGCAACAACAAAATTTATATCATCCAGAATGTCGATAAAAAAATTCCATTGGAAACAATCGCCCGCAATAAAAGCCTGCGCCTCGATGAGCTCCTTGAAGAAATGGAAACTATCGCGGCCAGCGGTACCAAACTAAACCTCGACTACGCTATCGACGAGTGGTTGGATGAATACGATCAGGAAGAAATCATCGAATATTTCAAAAACTGTGAAACATCGTCCTTGCAGATTGCACAGCAGGAATTAAGTGACAATGATTATTCCTGGGAACAGCTAAAAATTATGCGCATTAAGTTCCTGAGTGTTTACGGAAATTAAAACCTCTGTTCCTTCAGTGCCATTCTGTGCTTTCATTGGCATTAATAATTGCCACTGAAAGCACAGAATGGCACTGAAATAAGGGGAGTAAAAAAATCTCCATTTTATGTTTAAGTGCCTGTTCGGATTATTAACTATTATTCTGTTTTCATTCTCCCCCGCTGAACCTCTACGCTTACTCAGTTATAATATCCGCAATGCAAAAGGCATGGATAATATTACCGATTACCAGCGCATCGCCGATATCATTACAAAATCAAAAGCTTCCATTATTGCTTTGCAGGAACTGGATAGTGTTACCAGGAGAAGCCGGGGAGTAGACGTACTGAAAAAATTGGCTGAAACAACTAGTATGTATGGAACCTATGGAGCAGCAATTGCATTTCAGGGTGGTAAATATGGGGTAGGAGTATTATCGAAAGAAAAACCTTTGGCGCAAAAAACAATCCCACTGCCTGGTACAGAAGAAGCAAGGGTATTACTGGTTGTTGAGTTTAAATCTTACCGGGTCTTTTGCACGCATTTTTCCTTAACAGAGAAAGACAGAATCAGTTCCATAAAAATTATTGAAGAGGAATTATTGGCCAGTAAAAAGCCTGTACTGTTGTTAGGCGATTTGAATGACACACCTGCCAGCAATACAATGCAGTTGCTGCAACAGTCTTTTCAATTGTTAAGCGGTGATGCTTTTACTTTTCCTTCCAATAACCCGGACCGTTGTATAGACTATATCCTGGCCCATGGTCAATCAAAAATACCGGTGATTAAAACCGAAGTACTTGAAGAGCCGGTCGCATCAGATCATCGGCCACTGCTGGTTGAGTTGAAGTTTTAGTTTTATGGAAACTATTGGTATAATCATCTTATTAAAAAAGACTGATTATGGCAGAAATACAAAGCGCGGAAAGCAGGAACCGTAAAGGACTGCACCGCAATAAGAAACTATCTACCCGTGTTGATCTTACCCCGATGGTTGATCTTGGTTTTCTACTGATTACCTTTTTCATCTTCACAACAACTATGAGTGAACCTTCAAGTATTGTGATGCCTTTGCCGGATGAAAATGATACAAAACATCCTTCACTTGCAGGTGAAAGAAAAACCATTTCATTATTACTGGATGGCGACAATAGCATACTATATTATGAAGGAAATAATGACAAAGATTTACATCAGACAGACTATAGCAGTAAAGGATTAAGGGCTGTTTTGCTGTCTAAAATCAGACAGGTAAAAATGGAATTTGGTATCGACGCAGAACCTATCGTACTCATCAAACCTTTAGCAGCATCAAGCTATGGTAACCTGGTAAATGTGCTGGATGAAATGATGATTAATGGTGTGAAAAAGTATATGCTATTAGATCACCAAAAACAAACTCACCAGTAACTTTCACACAGCTCTGCGAAATCTCCATCCCTTCGTGCCTCTGCGGTGAAAATCCTACGTATTCATCCAAAAAACGAACCGCCCAAAACCCACTCAGCCTTTTTACCATAAAATTCACCCCAAAGTCCCAATTTAATGCAGCAATGGCACCAAATTTGGTGTCATAATTATACATCCCCCTGAGCCATTATTCCGTAATTGTAAAAAAAGGAGGGTTATGTATATCCAGCATTTACAACCAAATATCATCAATGAAGACAGTTACTTAACTGTAATGTCTGAGCGTACCGGTAACCTGGTACTCAAAGTGTTGGATGTTGACGGACATATGGCCAAGACTATTGTAGAAGATGTAAGCGAGGGGTTACAGCAACTGGTTATTAACCTTGGCGATCTGGCTAGTGGCAATTATATCTTGAATGCATTCAGTGGCGATGTGTTTATCAAAGCCATTCGTTTCAGTAAGAAATAGTGGTTATTATTTTTAGCCTCGACGTTACCGATTCTGCAATTTATAGGCGTTTACCCTTTCTTTAACATTATCCCGCACACTTAAATAATACAGGTTGTAATCTCCGACATGATAGTTCTTGGTGGTGAAAAAAATATTTCCAAAGAACCTCGGTTTGGCGGTCCAGATAACACCATCTGCGTTATTGGCACCAGCAATTTTCTTTACCAGTTGATTAAAATTAGTTACAATTCCACCCTTATTTGTTTGCCTTGATGCAGTAGTATCATTGATACTCCAGGTAAGCGGATTGGTTACAATGGCTTTATTGGTTTCTTTTAATACATAATCAGGTTTATATCCTTCCTTAAAAGTTCGCCAGCTTAATATACAGCCTGTTTGTGCCGGACTTTCGCATGGTTTAAGGGAAGAGAACCAATTTTCTTCAACAGGAATGCCTACCAGATAGGCGGCCACTAATTTTTGCTGGATACTCGTTCCATCAAAAAATGTTTTTACCAGTTGCTTACCATGGGTTGTTCCCTGACTGTGGGCCGCAATAATAACGGGCCTGCCATTATTATAATATTGGAGATAATATTCAAAAGCAGCTTTAATGTCGGCATAGGCCAGGTCGAATGCACGTAATGCCTCTGTTGTATCTGCTGCTGTTACGGGGAAATAGGCACTAAGATTAGCCTGCCGGTACCTTGGGGCAAATATTCTTCCTACTTCATTAAAAATACTGGCCTGGTATAAAATGGTACTGTAATCGGTTTTAGCAGCCAGTTCGGTATTATTAATAGGCGCATTCCACCCTAATGGTCTGGTTTCATCCGTGTAAGTGGTAGGGTGAATAAAAAATACGTCGATACTGGTATCTGCGCTATAATGCTTACGTAATGGCTTGGGAACGCTGTCTGATGGGTCTTTTTTATAAGGGTGTGCCGCCCAATAATCGAGCTTACTATAATCGGGTGCATTGGGTGAATCAGGTATTGTATACCTGGTTGCGTATTTGTGGTATTTATTGCTACATGCACATAATAATATCATGCAGTATAAAAGCACGGAGTATTTCATACGCTAAAGTTGATAAAAATACCTGAAACATAGGCTTTGTCTACATACTACCATAAATCGAACTAGTTTTGTATTTTTCCAGACGGTTGAAAACGGACCATTATTATTCACCCTAAAATAAGTGTTATGGCTATACCCGTAGTAGATTTAGCAGCGTTTTTGAGTGGCGACCCTCAGCGTAAAGCAGCTTTTGTAGAAGAACTTGGTAAAGCGTATGAAGAAGTAGGTTTTGTTGCAGTAAAAAACCATGGAATTCCTGATGAACTGATTGCACATCAATATGAATATGTTCAGCAGTTTTTCTCCCTGCCACTCGAGAAAAAATTACAATATGAAATACCGGGCTTAGCCGGACAAAGAGGCTATACCAGTTTTGGACGCGAACATGCCAAAGGCAGTGAGGCACCGGATCTGAAAGAATTTTTTCAGTATGGTCAGACAGTTGAAAATGATGATCCGATTAAAAGTGAATACCCGGATAATGTGGTAGTTAAAGAGGTTGAGCCATTGAATAAAACACTTTTTGATGCGTATCGAAGTTTTGAAAAAAGTGGTCGTGCTTTGTTGCAAGCCATAGCATTGTACCTTGGTCTTGATGAAAATTATTTCGACACACATATAGCAAATGGTAATTCCATTCTACGTTGTATTCATTACCCACCCATTACACAGGAACCCAAAAGTGCCATAAGGGCTGAGCAGCATGAAGATATTAACCTGATAACCTTGCTGGTAGGCGCTTCAGCAGATGGCTTACAAATTCTTACCAAACAGGGCGACTGGGTAAACGTAACTTCTTTACCGGAACAGATTGTGGTGAACGTAGGAGATATGCTTCAGCGATTAACCAATAATAAACTACGTAGTACTACCCATCGGGTTGTAAATCCACCAAGAGAACATTGGCATACCAGCAGATTCTCCATGCCATTTTTCCTTCACCCAAGAAGTGAAATGAGTCTGGCTTGTTTGGAAAGCTGTATTGATGATACCCACCCAAAAGCCTATCCCGATGCAACAGCCGGTGAGTATTTGGATGAAAGGTTGAGGGAGATAGGGCTTAAGAAATAAGGAATAAGGAATAAGAAATAAAGAATAAGAGAATAGCAGTTTACATAACTTTCTCATTTGCTGTTTCCTGTTTCTTATTCCTTATTTTTTTGCTATTTTTCAGGTTCATTAACTCCCCGCTTTATACTTGATACTACTACGCCATATCCCATTTTTGCGTGCAGTACTCTGGCATAGTCTTACGGCTTTTGGTGGGCCGCAGGGGCATATGGGTATGATGATGAAAACTTTCGTGCACCAGCGCAGGGATGTTACTGAAACCGAATTGATGGAATACAATGCCTTCTGTCAATTACTTCCCGGAGCTTCCTCAACCCAAACACTTACGCTAATCGGATATAAAAGGGGAGGTGTTCCACTGGCAGTGCTTACCTTATTGATCTGGATCACACCGGCTTGTATTTTAATGGGTGGACTTTCATTTCTCCTGGAGTATTTCAGCAATAATGCAATTAAGCCCGGATTCTTTGTCTTTATTCAACCAATGGCCATTGGGTTTATTGCCTATTCAACTTATCGCATTTTCGGGTTGGCCGTGCATAATACCATCACCAGGGTTATTATGGCACTTGGATCCTTGGCTACTTTTCTGTTTTTCAAAACGCCATGGATATTTCCTGCATTGATTGTTGCAGCAGGTATTGCAACAAATTTTAGTGATAAACGAATACCAGAAAAAGATACACCCCCCAAGAAAATAAAATGGGGCAATATCCTTATCTTCTTTTTACTTTTTGGTATTGCAGGTTATGTATCAGAAACAGCAACCAGACAAAACTGGGAGAATAGAAAAGCCATCAACCTTTTTGAAAATGCTTATCGTTTTGGTAGTCTCGTTTTTGGCGGTGGTGATGTAATGATGCCATTGATGTATGAACAATATGTAACCCGTCCGGAAACAAAGAGGATACAGGAAACAAAAAGGGATGTATTGAAGATGTCGAAAGAAGATTTTTTAACAGGTTCGGGTATGGTTCGTGCTATTCCCGGTCCGGTATTTTCTATCGGTGCTTTTACAGGAGGCATGGTATTAAAGGAGCAAGGTAATTGGTGGCAACTGATGGGCTGTTTCATTGGAGCCATTGCTATTTTCCTGCCCAGTGCTTTGTTGGTGCTCTTTTTTTTCCCTGTCTGGCATAACCTCAAACGCTATGTGGTAATTTTTAGGTCATTGGAAGGGATAAATGCGGCTGTTGTGGGTATTATGACGGGCGCCACTTTTTACCTGATGAAAGATACCTTTCTAATATCCATTTTTGAGGGCCGATATATAGCCATACTCGATATACTAATCATAGCGCTTACGTTCTTCCTGCTACAACTAAAACGGATACCGGCACCCTTTATAGTGGCGGGTTGTTTGTTGCTTGGTTACCTTATTCACTAATATACCACACGGCTTATTTGGTGCATTTGCAAGCCCAAAACCTACTATTCGTGGCATTTTACCGGCCCAATTTGTAAAAAAACGTATATTAGAGGATGGTCACATTAGCAATCTACAACCTGAAAGGTGGGGTAGGCAAAACGGCTGCTTCCATCAATCTGGCATATTTATTTGCCAAAGAAGGATATAAGACATTGGTATGGGATCTTGATCCACAGGGTTCCTCTTCCTTTTATCTGGGTGCCAGTGCAACGGTAAAAAACGAGTCGAAAAAACTGCTCAACAGTGAGATGGAACTGGCAGATGCCATTCAGCCCACTACATATGAAAACCTCGATATCATTCCTGCAGATATCTCTGCAAGACATGCAGACATTCTATTGAATGAAATGAAGCAGTCGCGCAGAAAAGTTCAATCCCTTCTTGCCCCACTAAAAAAAGAGTATGCGATTGTGATATTGGATAGTCCACCAGGCATTTCCGTATTACATGATGCAATATTTGTAGCGGCCGATTGGGTGCTGATGCCTAATATTCCGACTACTTTGTCGATCAGGTCATATGAAACAGTAGATAATTATTTCAAGGAAAACGACCTTGAACGTGGTAAGATCAAATGCTTTTTCAGCATGGTCGACCACCGGAAAAACCTGCATCATGAAGTGATGAATGAATTTTATAAAGACAAGTTTTTCCTGAAAAGCTATATACCATACCTGAGCGATGTAGAAAAAATGGGCGTACATGCTGCGCCACTGGAAACATTTGCGGCCAGTAGTTATGCGGCTCAATGTTATCGCGATTTATGGAAAGAAATAAGGAAAACCTGTATTGAATAACGATTGATGGTATTTAATACCCTTATCTACTAAATTAACCCTGGTATATGGAAAGACATCTTTCGTCGTGGTACAGCCCGGCTCTGGGCAAAGAAATGCCAATTGCATCTTATGGACATTATGGATTTGCGCTTTTACTTATACCTACTGCAGCCGCTGATTATCTTGAATACGAACGTTTCCAACTGATTGATGCGCTGGCTCCTTATATCAATAGCGGTAAACTACGTGTATTCAGCATAGACAGCATGAATAAGGAGAGCTGGATGAATAATGAAATGGAACCATCACATAAAGCCATTCGACATAACCAGTTTAATGAATATGTTTTTAATGAAGTAGTTCCTTTTATCCGAACCAATACAAGTAATGAAACCATGGTTTATACCTGTGGAGCATCTTTTGGTGCTTTGCACGCTATGAATCTTTTTCTAAAAAGACCAGATATTATCAATGGTGCTATTAGCATGAGTGGTGTATATGATCTTACAGAATATACCAAAGGTTTTTGGGATGAACAGGTTTTTTATAATAGTCCAGAACATTATCTTCCCACACTAAATGATCCCTGGTACCTCGAAAAAATAAAAGCCAGCCATCATATACATATCTATACCGGCAGTGGTTCCTATGAAGATCCCAATGCTTCAAAAAGATTTGCAGGCATTCTCTACAATAAAGGTATCTGGTACGATCTTGATGTTTGGGGAGCCGACATCAACCACGACTGGCCTACCTGGCGCACGATGTTGCCTTATATTATTGATGTGAAGTTTTGAAGATAGTCCATGGACCATGGTCGATAGTCCATAGAAAAACTTCCTTCTATGGTCCATGGACTATCGACTATGGTCCTCCCCCATACCTGCAAAAACCTCGTTAATTCCTGCTCAATTTGTGGCAATCTGCTATTCCTGTTTTAATATTACAGTTCAATTGTTGGGTTTGAAGAAAAAGCTACTAATTCTACTCTTTTGTTTTACTGCATGCATGGTTTTTAGTAGCCGTCAACTATATGCGCAGTTTATCACTATATCGGGTAATGTTTATGACTTAAGTGCCAGAAGGCCACTCGAAGCAGTAGCTGTATTGAGTACTTCAGGGCGCGGAACAATTACTGATTCAATGGGTCACTATCTCATTGTTGTTCCTACAACTGACTCTATATGGTTTTCTTTGATTGGTAAATCAACCATGAAATATCCAGTTGATACAATCGTCAATACGGATAACTTCAATGTAATGATTCATGTACGTGCCAATGAATTACCTGAAGTTAAAGTGCGTAATAATTATTATAAACTCGATTCAATCCAGAACCGGCGCGATTATGCCAAAGCTTTTGATTTTAAAAAACCCACTTTACGCCTGAGTAATAATCCCAATTATAATCCAGGAGGGTTAACGGTTGGTTTTGATCTAGTAGAGCTGATCAATATGTTCCGTACCCGCCGAAACCGCAATATGGAATTTTTGCAGAATAGGCTATTGGAACAGGAACAGTCTAAGTATATAGACAGGCGTTTTAGTAAAAAATTCGTGCGGGAAATAACCTTCCTTAATTCTCCGGAAATTGATAGTTTTATGAAAAGGTATCGCCCGGATTATGAATTACTAACCCAGATGAATGATCTGGAATTGGGTTATTATATTGGAAAATGTTATGAGCAGTATAAATCATTAAGGTATAACTGGAGAGGTGCTTTGCGAAGGAGAGATGAATAGCCTTTTTATTAAGCTATAAATATGAAACAACTTTTTCTCTCTGCAATCATGCTAATTGCATTAAAAGGTGTAACGCAAGATAGAACAGGCGTTTGGAGAGGGGTTGTTATATTCGGTCAAAATGGGTTCAGTGCTACTCAAACTTTTTTGCCCTCAATCAATAATACTTTAAGAAACGGAAAAGTATTAAACGAAAGTACCCGGTCTGGACGACAGTACATTAACGGGAATCCTGAATTTGAAACCAAGGCCAAGCTCGAGATTGCTCAGCTAGACGAACGGATGCTTGCGCAGCTTACTTCTTATAGTGAGGACAACAGTCTGATAACGATGTATGAGTTTTATGTTCGTCCGACTCCCAAAGAATATTATAAATACCACTTGCAGGCTAAATCGGTCCTGGTAAATGAAACCATACGAAAAGCAGATCTCTTTGATTTGCGTGGCAATTTTAAACAAACCGATTCCGGATATATTTTTTATGGGATTTGGGAAGATCCTTTTGGCAGAAAAAGGTATGGCACTTTTTACTTTTCTGCATCCGAAGAGTTCCTTGGTATAAATCCAGAATTGTGGCATAAATTTCTGAAGAAAAATGCCCAAACGGATGAATCTAAATTATCACCTGGATTACATTATAAACCGAACCCCATTTTAGATACCCTTGTAACCGAAGAAATTGCCGTGTATGGTAACCTGGTAGAGAATGGATTGACAGATCAGGATACTTTGAGTATCTGGTTAAATGGTAAGCTTATTGAAGATGATATAGTACCCGGCAAAAAGCCATATCATTTCAGGATTAACCTGGGACAGGAAGAATGGAACCATATCACCATTCGATGTAAAAGTGAAGGAAAGGAAAAAGGTGCCGGTGTTCACCTCAATCTGAAATTCGGAGAACAACAACTGAAATATAATCTTGCTCTTTACCAGTACCAGCAGTCTGATTGGGTCATCAGACGCAAAATTCGGTGAAAGTCGAATCCATATCGGCAGATAACGTAATGATATGATGTTGTGTATTATTGCAAATGATTCTTGCCAATGGCTAATGCTTGCAGCCTGAGGCTTATGGCTTACAGCTTCTAATTTCTTCCCATCCATTCATCCCAGGAAGCAACAACAGAGTCCAATTAGTTTTATCTTTAACCGCTTTAAATCTTATGCCTTGAAAAGAATGTATCCTTTGCTGCTTGCCGGGTTTTTTGTGATATCCTGCAAAAGCAAAAAAGAAGAACCTCGTCAACAGAATAGCGGTCCCCAATCTGTCATAGTAGATGTTATCATTGCAGGTAAAAACAATATTTCAAATATTGTGGAAGTGAATGGTTCAGTAGTAGCCAATGAATCAACCAATCTTCAGCCTGAAGTTAGCGGTAGGTTAACCTACCTCAATATTCCGGAAGGGGCAAAGGTTACGGAGGGAACTGTTTTGGCTCGCATAAACGACGCAGACTTACAAGCCAGTACCCAAAAAGTAAAAGTTCAGTTAGAGCTTGCACAAAAAAATGAAGAACGTCTTCGCAAACTATTATCTATCGGCGGTATTAACCAGGCTGATTACGATGCAGTGCTCAATCAGGTAAATACATTCAAAGCTGACCTGGATATCCTCAAGGCACAAATTGATAAAACCGTTTTGAAGGCGCCGTTTACCGGCGTACTGGGTTTGCGAATGGTAAGTCCGGGTACCTATGTAACACCTGCCACTGTTCTGGCTACACTACAGCAAACCGATCGGGTAAAAATTGACTTTACCATTCCCGAAGCTTATACAGACCTGATAGGAAAAGGCAAAACTGTCAACATAAAAACTACTGGAAAAGATGTATTAAAGAAAGCAGTGATTATTGCAACAGAACCTCAAATAGATGCTACCACACGGAACCTTAAAGTAAGGGCACAGCTTGATGGAGCAAATATTAATCCTGGTGGATTCGTAAAAGTTTTATTGGAAACCGGTGGACAAAACAACAGTATCCTGGTTCCAACAAATGCAATTATTCCAGATGCTAAAGCCAAAAAAGTGGTGGTTGTAAAAAATGGCAAAGGAAAACTTACAGATATTGTAACTGGCTTACGTGTAAATGGACTGGCAGAAGTGTTAAGTGGATTACAGGTAGGTGATAGTATTGCGGTATCTGGTGTACTATTTGTTCGCCCTAATTCATCATTAAAAGTAAGGAGTGTAAAACAGATTGAAGAGTTTGCGGGTAATCAACCATAGTGGTTGATGCAGCAAACATCTTTTCTTTCACTCATTAACGTGGCTAAACCATGAATATTTCAGAACTATCCTTAAAGCGCCCCATTCTGGCAACGGTGATGAATATCCTCATCGTGTTGTTTGGTGTGGTTGGTTATACTTTCTTATCGGTACGTGAATATCCTGCAATTGATCCTCCCATTGTAAACGTACGTACTGCTTATGCCGGGGCCAATTCAGATATTGTTGAGAGCCAGATTACCGAGCCATTGGAAAAATCAATCAATGGTATTCCGGGTATCCGAACCATTACTTCTTCAAGTTCCAATGGATCGAGTAATATCACGGTAGAATTCAATATTACAGAGGACCTCGAAGCTGCAGCCAATGATGTGAGGGATAAAGTGAGTCAGGCCGCCCGTAACCTGCCACAAGATATTGATGCGCCACCAGTGGTAAGTAAAGCAGATGCCAACAGTGATTTTATCGTTTTAATGGCCGTGCAAAGTCGTACAAAAGGTTTATTAGAACTAAGCGATTATGCAGAGAATGTACTGGTGGAAAGATTACAAACTATTCCGGAAGTAAGTGCGGTAAATATATTCGGACAGAAACGTCCGGCAATGAGAATATGGATAGATCCTGATAAACTGAATGCCTATAATATTTCGTTTGCAGACATTCGCAATGCATTAAACAGAGAAAACGTAGAAATTCCATCCGGAAAAATTTATGGAGAGAATACAGAGATGACCATAAGGGCGCTCGGTAGACTTCAATCAGAAAAAGATTTTCGCGACCTGATTATTTTTGAAGATGCAAGAGGAATTATTCGTTTGAGTGATCTGGCAAAAGTTGAAATAGGCCCCGAATCAGAAGAATTCAGTTGGCGATTAAATGGGGTAAATGCTGTTGGACTAGCCATTATTCCACAACCAGGGGCAAACTATATTAAGATTGCTGATGAGTTTTATAAACGTATAGCAGATATTCAGAAAAGCCAGAAAGGAGATTTTGAATTAACGACTTTGATTGACCAGACAAAAAATGTACGCCGGTCAATTAAAGAAGTAGAAGAAACATTGTTGATTTCTTTCAGCCTTGTAGTATTGGTAATCTTTTTCTTCTTTAGAAACTGGCTGATAGCTATACGCCCGCTTATCGATATTCCAATTTCACTGGTGGCTACTTTTTTCATCATGTATATCGCAGGCTTTTCTGTGAATGTATTAACACTGTTGGGTATTGTGCTTGCAACGGGTCTGGTGGTGGATGATGGTATTGTAGTAACCGAGAATATATTCCGAAAACTTGAAAGCGGCTTACCGATTCGTAAGGCAGCATTGGAAGGCAGTAAGGAAATTTTCTTTGCGGTAATCTCAACATCCATAACGCTGGCAGTGGTATTCTTGCCGGTAATATTCCTGGAAGGCTTTGTAGGAAGCCTGTTCCGTGAATTTGGTATTACTGTAGCTGCAGCGGTATTGGTATCTGCGTTCGTGTCCTTAACCATTACACCCGTACTGAATGTTTACCTGAATAAGAAAGATGCTGGTCATGGTAAGTTTTATGAAAAAACCGAACCCTTTTTCCGTGGCATGGAAAATGGGTATAAAAGAATGCTTACCGCATTTCTTAAGGTTCGATGGATGGCATGGGTAATTGTTTTCGTTTGTTTGGGAGGAATTTATGTGATAGGTTCTAATCTCCAAAGTGAATTGGCTCCCTTGGAAGATAGGAGCAGTATACGATTCCAAATGTCGGGTCCGGAAGGCGCCAGTTATAGTTATATGGTAGATGTAGGGAATAAGCTGATTGATTATCTCTCTGATTCTATACCCGAGAAAAGTTTTGTTTTTGCTGCTGTTCCTGGTTTTGGTAATGGGGGTATCAACAGTGGTACTGCACGGATTTCTTTTGTTGATCCAGATAAGAGAAAAAGAAGCCAGAGTGATATTGTAAAAGCCATCAGTAAAAAACTTCCTCAATTCAATAATGCCAGAATTTTTCCAGTGGAGGAACAGACAATATCTGTTGGATTAGGCTCACGCGGATCATTACCTGTTCAGTTTATTTTGCAGAACCTTGATTTTGAGAAGATCAAAGAAGTAATCCCGAAGTTTTTGGATGAAGCCAAAAAAGATAAAACATTTGCCAACGTTGATGTAAACCTGAAATTCAATAAACCTGAATTACAGCTCACCATCGACCGGATTAAAGCAAAGGACCTTGGACTTTCCATTTCCGATGTGGCGGATGTAGTATCGAGTGCATTCAGTGGAAGAAGGCTTGCTTATTTTATCATGAATGGTAAACAATACCAGGTAATTTCTCAGGTGGAGCTAAAAGACAGACAGGAGCCGGGTGATATTTCAAATTTATATGTTAGAAATAACCGCGGAGAAAATATACCACTTACTTCTGTGGTTAAGCTGGAAGAGAATTCAAATCCACCAACCCTCTATCATTACAACAGATTTAAAGCCGCAACAATTTCAGCATCACTGGCCGAGGGTAAAACAATTGGTGACGGTGTAAAAGCAATGCAGGCAATCGGTGATAAGTTGCTGGATGAAAGTTTTCAAACAGCACTAGGTGGTGCTTCCCGCGATTATGCCGAGAGTTCTTCAAATACTTCCTTTGCATTCGGACTGGCATTGGTGCTCATATATCTTGTACTTGCTGCACAGTTTGAAAGCTTCAAAGATCCTTTCACGATCATGTTAACGGTTCCATTAGCATTAGCAGGTGCTTTGCTCAGTTTATGGTTGTTTGATCAGACACTGAATATTTTCTCTCAAATTGGTATGATTATGTTGATAGGGCTGGTAACCAAAAACGGTATTTTGATCGTGGAGTTTGCCAACCAGAAAAGAGAGTTTGGATTAAAGAAACGGGAGGCGGTAATTGAAGCATCGGCTCAACGTTTGCGTCCTATCCTGATGACAAGTTTGGCAACAGCCTTAGGGGCACTACCTATTGCAATGAGTATAGGTGCAGCCGCTACCAGCCGAATGCCACTGGGTATTGTTATTGTGGGTGGAATCATGTTCTCCCTTGTATTAACCCTCTTCGTTATTCCGGCCGTTTACACGTTTATCTCGGGTAAGCATGAGGCTAAGAAGATTGATATAGCAGATTAGCTGCTAGCCGCTAGCTTCTGGCTGCTAGCGATTGGGGTATTTACCAAAACTTGGTAAATACCCTTTTCTTTTTTGGAAAAGCAGGTGATTCTTGATAGTATATTTTCACTAACATAGAAATCAACTATTTAAGAATAATTGCTAGCAGGTAGTAGCCATTGCTGTCCCGAGAAATTAAACTGCGAGCTGTAGGTGTCGCGTATGATGGAACACAGATCTTCATGATTTTCAAGATTTATCATGATAGATCTTGAAAATCATGAAGATCTGTGTTCTATTAATAGGAGATAGTGCATTTACAGCAATCACATATTTCTTTAAGCAACTGACTTTAAATTTTCTAATTCGCAAGCGACCGTCAAGGCTTGTAGCTTGCAGCTTGAAGCCAATCTCCCTGTACAACAATAGCTAATGGCTAGCATCTTTCTCCCCATCCTGTCGTATTTTTGCAGTAGAAACATAATATTATGAAAAGCGCAATTGCAGATATCAGGAAAGATTATAAGCAACACTCACTTGATGAGGCCGATGTTGCGGCAGATCCATTTGAGCAGTTTGATAAATGGTGGAATGATGCTATTGCTGCGGAAGTAGAAGAAGTAAATGCCATGACATTGGCTACTGCATCTAAAGAAGGTATTCCATCTGCACGAATCGTTTTATTGAAGGGGTATGATAAGCATGGTTTTGTGTTTTTTACCAATTATGAAAGCAATAAAGGGAAAGCATTGTTGGACAATCCTCATGCTGCACTTGTTTTTTTCTGGAAGGAATTGGAGCGGCAGGTAAGAATTGAAGGAAGGGTTGAAAAAGTTAGTGCTGAGGAAAGCGACGAATATTTCCTATCCAGACCCGAAGGAAGTAGAATTGGTGCATGGTCATCGCCACAAAGCGCAATTATTGCCAACAGAACAATTATTGAAACCAATGTAACTCAATACACCAAGCGGTTTGAAGGTCATGAAATACCGCGGCCAGACCATTGGGGAGGATATAGGGTTATTCCAACTTCATTTGAATTTTGGCAAGGAAGAAGTAGCAGGTTACACGATCGGTTTCAGTATAAAAAAGAAAATACGCAATGGTTGCGTAACCGATTAGCACCCTGATAAACTCAGTGTTTTACAGATATGAATTTAATGAGGTTACTTTCATAACTAAACATCAGTTCAATCAGCCAGTCATTTTGTTTAATGATGGCATAGGGCACAGTTTTTTTATTAACAACTCTATTCCCTTTCATGATAATATCTGCTGGATTGAACAGTCTATCAATATTATCATAAGTAAGCTCAGGGGTTAATTTTGCATCTCCTATTTGTACCACCCCCTGGTATAATACATGTTTTTTATTCCTTAAACGATTCGGTAAATCATGTTTGGGCTCTATGCTCATTTGAATCAGTACTTCTTCAACCTGGTATCCTGGGGCGGATAATGAAACACTTACTGCTTCTTCCTTATATATCAACATGTGATGTTTGGTATCGTTTTCCAGTTTTTTTCCTTGCTCATGTGTTCTTATCAGAAACCGGTACTTTCCCTTTGCTCCAATAGCATCATCTATCATTGCTTTATTGGCTGGGTTACTAATTGGCTTGTTGTTTATCAATAGGGTTCCTTCTGACAATTCAATTTTATTTTGGGAATATCCGGAAAGGAAGGTGAGTATGGTTGTAAACAGGAATATTAATCTCATAATCAAATATAAAAAAAAGTAATGTAATTTTAGTTACACAAAAAAAAGGCACTTTTTTAGAGTGCCTTTTTTTGTGAGTTTGAAAGTATTTTATTTTCTGCTCATTACTTTTTCTGCAGCAGCAACTATAAAAGGTGTATCTAAACCATATTTAGCCAGCAGTTCATTAGGCTTACCACTTTCACCAAAAGTATCATTGGTGCCGATGTATTCAATTGGAACCGGGCAATGTTTAGCTGCTACTTGCGCAACAGCGTCACCCATACCACCGATGATATTGTGTTCTTCAACAGTTACGGCGCATTTGGTTTTACTGATAGAGGCAATAATTGCCGCTTCATCTAAAGGCTTGATCGTATGCAGGTTGATGAGTTCAACACTGATTCCTTTTTCTTCCAGTATTTTTCCCGCTTCAATCGCTTTCCATACCATGTGACCACAGGCGAAAATAGAGATGTCAGATCCTTCACTCATTTTCTGCGCTTTACCAATAACGAAATCACTTCCGTCTTCTTTAGTAAAATTGGGCCATTTTGGACGACCAAAGCGAAGATATACTGGTCCGTGGTGATCAGCTATAGCTTTAGTAGCAGCTTTGGTCTGGTTGAAATCGCAAGGCACAACTACGGTCATACCAGGCAGCATTTTCATCAATCCAATATCTTCCAGTATCTGGTGTGTAGCGCCATCTTCACCCAGGGTAAGGCCTGCATGAGAGGCACAGATTTTTACGTTCTTATCGCTATAAGCTATGCTCTGACGAATCTGATCGTAAACACGTCCCGTGCTGAAATTTGCAAAGGTTGTAGTATAAGGTATTTTACCACCAATGGTTAAACCGGCTGCAATACCGATCATATTGGCTTCTGCAATACCACACTGTATAAAACGATTAGGAAAATCCTTGATAAACGGACCAAGTTTAAAAGAACCTGCAAGGTCAGCAGTTAATACTACCACATTTTCATTCTCTTTTGCCAGTTCATGGATGCCCTCACCAAAACCACCACGGGTTTCTTTTTCATTGAGCACCTGGATGTCTTTAAGTTTCATACTTGTGTATTGTTTTGTAAGTCTTTGCAAAGAAAAGGGATATTGAGCAATTAGTGAGGTGTGAATTGTCAATGGTGAATGGTCAATTAAACAATAATTTATTAACCATTCACCATTGACAATTCACGAAACTATCCTTCAAACGTGCTATAGAAATAAGGTGTCTTAGCTTCAAACTCTGCACTACAAGTGTCTACCATTTTGTAAACGCGGGTAATGCCGAGGGCTTTTCTTTTTTCATATACCTGCTCATCCGTGCAGTCGCCATGGAGGATATTTGCAATCTGAGCATCACTAAAGCCGTTTTTCTTGGCTTCTTTTAATAATTCTTCCGGAATAGTATCAATGCTATAGTTGGCGATTTCTTTTTCCATCACACAAATCTGTTGAATCTGATAGATGAACCAGCGATCGATACCGGTTGCCTGTGAAATAGACTTAACGGTAGATCCCTGCATCAAAGCATCTTTAATGCGGAAAATGCGATCCCATTTCGGGGTTTTAATATATTCTACCAGTTCTTCGCTCTTCATGAGGCTTTTACCATAATATCCCAATCCTACGGCTTCATTTTCCAAACTCTGGCAGGCTTTCTGAATAGCTTCGGTGAAACTGCGGCCAATGGCCATTACTTCACCTACACTTTTCATTTGTAAACCTAGGGTATCATTAGCGCCTTTGAATTTATCAAAGTTCCAGCGTGGTACTTTTACAATTACGTAGTCGAGTGCTGGTTCAAAATAGGCAGAAGTGGTTTTGGTGATCTGGTTTTCCAGTTCATCCAGTGAATAACCGATGGCCAGTTTTGCAGCAATTTTAGCAATAGGATAACCGGTAGCTTTTGAAGCCAGGGCTGAAGAACGGCTTACGCGCGGGTTGATTTCCACCGCAATTAATTCTTCTGTTTCGGGATTCAAAGCAAACTGTACGTTACATCCACCTGCAAAATTACCCAGTGAGCGCATCATCAGCATAGCTTTATTACGCATTTCCTGGAAGGCAGTATCGCTGAGTGTCATGGCAGGTGCAACAGTAATTGAATCACCGGTATGCACACCCATTGGATCAACGTTTTCAACAGTACAAATGATTACTACATTATCCTTTTGATCGCGCAGGAGTTCCAGCTCATATTCTTTCCAGCCTAATACGGCTTTTTCAACCAGTACTTCATGTATTGGAGATGCTTTTAAACCGCGTTCCAAAGCAGCATCTAAATCATCTTTGCTATGTACAAATCCACCTCCTGTACCACCAAGGGTAAAAGAAGGGCGGATAACCAGGGGAAATCCAATTTCCTGTGCAAACTCTTTTCCTTCAAGAAAACTATTGGCTACTCTACTAGGTGCAACGGCCATTCCGATTTTTACCATCAGTTGACGGAATTTCTCCCTGTCTTCAGCGGTATCAATGGCTGCCACATCTACACCAATCATACGAACACCATATTTTTCCCAAACACCCAGTTCATCCGCTTCTTTACAGAGGTTGAGGGCTGTTTGACCACCCATGGTAGGTAAAACGGCATCTATCTGGTTTTCTTCTAATATCTGTTCTATACTTTCTACTGTAAGAGGCAGGAGGTAAACCTTATCGGCCATCATGGGGTCGGTCATGATAGTGGCCGGATTACTATTAATCAGAATAACTTTAATACCTTCTTCACGTAAGCTCCTGGCAGCCTGGGAACCTGAATAATCGAATTCGCAGGCCTGTCCGATAATAATGGGGCCTGAACCTACAATGAGTACGGATTTGATGGATTGATCTTTAGGCATAGGGACGAAAAAATAAATTGTGCAAATGTAAGGAAGCAAAGGTTATGATGGGTATTATTTTTCGATCTTACGAATGGGTGTTAGTCTGAGTGGGTTAGCTAAAAACCATCTGTGTCCAGGGAAATAGAGCTTCAAGCCGCAAGCTACAAGCGGTAATCAAATCAAAATTCAAAATTCAAAAATCAAAAATCCCCCTTCTGCGATCTGCCATCCACTTCCCTAACTTTGCGCAAAATTTGTAGTGATGGCATTACCTGAGGAAGGCAAAAAAGCTCCGGTATTTAAGGGAGTTGATCAGAACGGGAATAAAGTTTCGCTGAATGATTTCAAGGGACAAAAAATCGTGTTGTATTTCTACCCACACGATAATACACCTACCTGTACCGATCAGGCATGTAATCTACGGGACAATTATTTGTTATTAAAAAAACACGGGATTCAGGTGATCGGGGTAAGCAGCGATGACGTAAAATCACATAAAAAGTTCGAAACCAAATACCAGCTCCCTTTTCCTCTGATAGCAGATGAAAAGCTCAAAATTCATGAGCAGTATGGTGTATGGCAATTGAAGAAATTCATGGGAAGAGAATTCATGGGCACCATCCGCACCACATTCCTGATAGATGAAAAAGGTAAGGTTAGAAAAATAATACGTAAGCCAGTATCCAAAAAACATGCGGAAGAAATCATTGCTGCCTGGGGTGAATAAAGATTTAAATCTATAGTTTGTTGCGGATAGAAAATTTATATCTTGTTACATCAATATCCAATTATGCATAGAGTACTGCTTCTCTGTTTACTTTTTTGTTGCTACCAGTCAATCGCACAACGTACAGATAAAAAACTACAACAAAAAATAGCGCACCTCATACAGGATTTTAAAGGTGATATCGGCATCTATGTGCACGATCTGAAGAAAAACAAAACAGCTGCGATAAATGCAGACTCCATTTTTCCAACAGCCAGTATGGTTAAAGTGCCCATATTGATTGGCATTATGGATAAAATATCAAAAGGTGAATTGGATTACCACCAAAGTCTGACTTATAAAGATTCTCTGCTGTACGAAGGTGTTGATATATTAGGTTCATTTAAAACCAATGAAAAAATTGAATTGAGCAAAGTAATGATGCTCATGCTCACTACAAGTGATAATACGGCCAGTCTTTGGCTGCAAAGTCTTGCAGGTACAGGTACGCGCATTAATACCATTATGGATAGTTTGGGATTTAAAGATACCAGGGTAAACAGCCGCACACCGGGAAGAGAATCGAATAGAACACTGTATGGCTGGGGACAAACCACACCAAAAGAAATGGCTACCCTGTTCGAACGAATTGCTTTGAGAAATTTATTAGCTGATTCAACCAACGATAAAATGTTGCGCCTATTGGGAAGAAATTATTGGGATGAAGAAGGCTTGTCTGTAATACCTGCAGGCGTTTTTGTAGCCAGTAAAAATGGAGCGGTTAATGCGAGTAGAAGTGAAGTTATTTATGTAAATGGTAATGGAGCCCGATATGTATTTTGTATCTGCACTAAAAACAATAAAGACCAAAGCTGGGGCAGAAGTAATGAGGCCTGGGAATTAACAAGAAAATTGTCTGCATTATTATGGGAATACTATAAGTAGACAATTTAAGCGAATCAAGGGTTGAAGTAAGGGGGGCGGCGGGCCTAGTCCATGGTCCATAGTCCATAGTCCATGGGAAGAGTTTTTTCAGTATTAGACTAAACACCGTAAAAACACCTAAGGCTATACGGTAAAAACCCTGCATAGCTAAACCATAGTCAATATATCTTGTACAAAGGAAATATAGACCATGGACTATGGACTATCGACCATGGTCTGCCGTGTACTAACTGAAAATAATATAGGTTACCCAACTCATAGTATAGGCAAGGATAGTCATGTACACGAGCTGAAATATAGGCCATTTCCAGCTTTTGGTTTCGCGCTTAACAACGGCAAGTGTGCTCATACATTGCATGGCAAGTACATAGAATACCATTAATGATAAAGCAGCGGCCAGCGTATAAACTTTAGAGCCATCGGCGTGTTTAGCAGACTGTAGTTTTTCGCGTAGTGAGCTATCATCACTTTCTTCAACACTATATAAAGTTGCCATCGTGCCTACAAATACTTCCCTTGCTGCAAAAGAAGTAATCAAAGCGATACCAATTTTCCAGTCGTAGCCAAGCGGTTGTATCGTAGGTTCAATCCATTTACCCAATACGCCAGCATAGGAATGCTGTAATTTTTCGGTAGAAGCAAGTCTTTGCAGTGAATCTGTTTTTTCCGGTATTTGCTGAACCAGTGTTGCATATTTAGCCTCTGTTTGCTCAATACGATCACCAGGTCCATAATTACTCAAAAACCAAAGTAGTAAACTGATGATCATGATTACCTTACCTGCATCGGTAACAAATATCCTTGCTTTTTCTACCATGGTGATGGCTACATTTTTCCAGCGGGGGGCACGGTAAATGGGTAGTTCGAGGATAAAGAAACTTTTCTCACTGATTTTAATGAACCATTTCATTACATAGCTCACTATAAGTGCCATCACAGTGCCCAGTAAATAAAGGGCCATCATTACCAGTCCTTGCAAGCTGAGGAAACCAAAGTAATATTTATCATCTATCACCAAAGAAATCAGGATGGTGAAAACAGGGAGACGTGCGCTACAACTCATTAAAGGTGTAACCAGTATCGTGAGTAATCTTTCTTTCCTGTTTTCGATATTTCTTGCGCTCATAATGGCTGGTACGGCACAGGCAAAACCACTAACCATGGGCATTACACTTTTGCCATTCAGGCCTACCTTCCGCATGAGCCGGTCGCTTAAAAAACTAATACGGGCCATATAGCCTGTATCTTCTAAAATGGTTATTAAACCAAAAAGAATCATGATCTGGGGTACAAATACCAGTATGCCACTTAATCCGGCAACAAGACCATTAATAATAAGATCGCTCCACCATATTTCCGGTAAATGGGCGCCAAGCCATCCGCTTACGGAAGCAAAACCCCATTCAATGGCATCCATCGGGAAAACAGCCAGCCAGAAAATACTTTGAAACAAGAGGAATAATACCGACAATAAAATTACATAACCCCAAACATGGTGAAGCAGCAGGTTATCAAGTTTATCGGTAAATAATTTTTTCTCTAATGGACCGGGCTCAATAACATTTTGTTGCATCAACTGCCTGATACGGGTGTATCGCTGCATGATTTCTTCTGCCTGGGTCTTGGTAGGGTTGAAATTATGCTCCTTTTCAATCTGTCCAATCTTCTCCTGTACACTATTACTTAATGGAAAATGTTCATGGTTTATCAGATAATGCACAGCGGCATAATCGCTCAGTTGATCATCAACTGTTTGTATGGCCGGAATTGCCAACGGTGCAAGCTTTCTGTTCTCAATAAAATCTCTCGCAGGTGCCTGAGCTCCCATCCTGGCAACCTGGGCCAATACTTTCTTCAGTTCAGTTAATCCCCGGTTTTTACGTGGATTAACCGCTACTACTGGTATCCCAAGATCCGCTTCCAGTCCACTGATATCTATTTTGATATTTTTCTTAGCTGCAATATCATTCATGGTAAGTGCCATTACCACCGGAATCTTAAGATCGATGATCTGACTGCAGAACAGCAGGTTGCGTTTCAGGTTACTTGCATCTGCTACCAGTAATACCACATCTGCCTTTACTTCAGCATCGGCACCCATCAGCACTTTGTAAGCTACCCACTCGTCTGCACGGCGGGGGTAAAGGCTATAGGTACCGGGTAAATCTATCAAAGAAGCAGTTGTGCGATCATCGAGTGTAAGTGTGCCTGTTTTCTTATCAACTGTTACTCCCGGAAAATTTCCTACTTTCTGGTTAAGGCCTGTAAGGCTGTTAAACAGAGAGCTCTTCCCGCTATTGGGGTTACCTACCAGGGCAATATGTAAATTCTTATTACTCAAATGATGAGTGCAAAAGTAATGGCAAACCTTAGGGTGTAGTTACGAGATCGGGAACAGAATTGAGCGTTAGGTACTACTATATTGTATAAAATTAAACATTATTTACCAATCGGGTTATTATACTCCTCATCCGCAACGTACTTTTGCATCAGCTAAGTAGTTATTATGAAGAAAATTTTGATTTTGTTATTGTTGGTACCCGTTCTTTCCTGGTCGCAGAGCAAAAGAAAGAAAAGAATTGCCGAAGAAAAGGCAAATGCAGTGATGGTCGACAACCTGAAAAAACATGTGTCTTACCTGGCCGACGATCAACTGGAAGGACGATTAACCGGCAGTAAAGGAGAAGAACTGGCTGCTCAATACATCATCAAACAATATGAACTGATTGGTATATCCCCAAAAGGATCTAAAGGTTATGAACAATCCTTTGAAATCAACGAAGGAAAGCAAATAGATCCTGCAACTAGTTTTATTGCGGATGAAAAGCCTCTTCAAATACAAAAAGATTATTTCCCACTCGCGTTTAGTCCAAATAAGCAAGTAAAGGGCAAACCTGCCATGATATTGAGTGAAAAAGGCCAGCCATGGTTTTTTGATCTTAAAGAGATTTTAGAAGAACAAAAAAACAATCCGCATTTCGATGTGGAAGCGGCAATAAAAAAACAGGTTGAGCTGGTATTATCAAAGGGAGCAACTGCATTATTTGTATACAATAGTTCTTCTATAATAGATAATATCCAATTCAATAAAAACGATAAATCTGATGTTCTTTCTATACCCGTTGTATATATTACCAAAGAGGGTATGAAACATTATTTTTCTGATGAAGCAGCAAGCATCAATGTTTCAGTAAATGTGGCGATGTCAGAAAAGAAAAGAAAGGGTAAGAATATCCTCGCATATATCGACAATAAAGCCGCTAACACAGTAATATTAGGTGCGCATTACGATCACCTGGGTTATGGGGAAGATAAAACAGCCCTCGATACTTTTCATGCCATACATAATGGTGCCGATGATAATGCCAGCGGAACAGCAGCTTTACTCGAACTGGCCCGTTTACTGAAAGAAAAAGCACCTTCCAATAATAATTACCTGTTCATCCACTTTTCAGGAGAAGAACTGGGTTTATTGGGAAGTAAATATTGGCTTGAAAATCCTACGGTATCCATAACCCCCAACTATATGATTAATATGGATATGGTGGGAAGATATGATACCTCGCATAAATTGAATGTAGGAGGATATGGCACTTCACCAGTTTGGGCAGAAGTATGGAAGGGATTAAAAACTACCTTATTAACTAAATTCGATAGTACAGGTGGCGGACCTAGCGACCATGCCAGCTTTTACAGGGCAAATATTCCGGTACAATTCTTCTTTACGGGAAGTCACCCGGATTACCATAAAATAACAGATGATGCTGATAAGATTAATTATACAGCACAGCGCGATATTGTAAAACTGATTTATGAACTCATTGGTCAGGTTGACACAAAAGGTAAACTGACTTTTTTAAAAACGGCAGAGCCACAGACAGGATCAGCCCGTAAACTTACTGTATCTCTCGGTGTTATTCCAGATTATGGATATACCGGAACAGGAATGCGTATAGATGGAGCCACTCCGGGGAAGCAGGGTGAAAAAATTGGTTTGAAAGCAGGTGATATATTGCTACAGCTAGGTGAATATAAATTTGTAGATGTGATGAGTTATATGCAGGCAATAGGTAACTTTAAGAAAGGAGATAAGACACAACTAAGGATTAAACGTGGTAATGAAGAGATGGTATTTGATGTTGAATTTTAGACCATAGTCCATAGACCATGGTCCATGGACTACCCCCAATATTATGGCAACAACTAAGCTGAGACTTAACATTGAGGAGTTGAACGAAGATTTCTTCGATGATACGCGGTTGCTCGGTATTACAGCGCCGGTAAAGAATTACCAGTTCTGTCTTCAGTTGAATAATTTGTTGGGGTATCAGTTCAGGCTCAATCCCGGGTTGGAGATACATTTAAGACGTAAGGAGAGAAGTTATTATTTCAGTATTTATGAATCAAAAGAACCCAATAGTTTTTTGGTTCATTACCTCTACCATAATCAGTTTGATGGAGAATATTTATTGCCTGAATTCAAGCACATGGATTTTTTATGGCTCATGAAAGGTGATTTGGTAGATGATGATAAATGTAACTGGATCAAACAATCCGTAAAAAACCTGGCAGGAGTACAGTTGGTCGCAGAACTTACCAACGAGCAGATTAAGAATAAAGGCAATATGGTGTTCTGATAATAGGGGTGAGTTGTGAATGGTCAATGGTGAATAGTGAACAGAGAGTTCATCACTCACCAATTACTACTCACTATTCACTATTCACCATTGACCATTCACATTAAACACTCGACTATGTGGACAGAAGAAAACAACAAGCTATACCGGAAGTTTCAATTTGGAAATTTTTCCGAAGCATTTGCCTTCATGACAAGGGTAGCTATTGAAGCTGAAAAAATGAACCACCATCCATATTGGAGCAATGTTTGGAATACAGTAGAAATATGGCTCAGCACGCATGATGCAGGTGATATTGTAACCGATCTTGATCACCAGCTTGCAAAAAGAATCGATAAACTGTTATAGTATGGCAACACTACCAACAACAGTTATCCTGATAAAACCCAATGCAAAAATGGGAAAGCCCGTAACCAGGGCATTTCAATCCTTATATGAGTTATTACAGAAGCATGGTGTAACAACAATATCGTTTAACCAGACCGCTGATTCTACCATTGGAGCCTTGTATCCTGCTTGTTGGCTCACTACCTTGCCCGAAGGAATTGTATTGGTATTGCCCATACACAGAAGAGAACGCAGGGAAGAGAAAAGAGATGATATTCTTGAACTACTACAACAAAAATATTTATTGAAAGATGTGGAAGACTGGAGTGAATATGAGGTAGAAGGTTTTTTTCTGGAGGGAACGGCCAGTATGGTAATGGATCACAAACACAAACTCATTTATGCGGCCTTATCACCAAGAACCCATCCCGCTATTCTTGAAAAATTTGCTTCAGCACATAAATACAAAGCCATTACATTCAGTGCAAGAGATGTAATGGGGAAAACACCGTTACATACCAACATGCTCATGCATTTTGGAGAAGATTATGTGCTGCTTTGTGAAGAAGCATTTACGGATGATTTTGAATTAATAGCCATAAAGCAATTACTTCTTTCTACCGGTTACCGGATCATTCCTTTTCAGCTCGATCAGTTGGCATTATTTATGGGGAACAGTTTTTCCTGTAAAAACAACAAGGGCGACCAATTAATATTCATGGGAGAAGCTGCGATGGCATCTTTAACCAGGGAACAAAAAAAATTATTCGGGAAACAGGTAAAAATAATTCCCGTACCGCTGGAAGCAATAGAGAAACCGGGCGATGCCGGTTTGAATGCGATGCTTGTGCCTGTATGGCTTCAACCCAAATAACTGATCAGAGATTCACCAATACTGTTTTCTCCTGCTTTGCAGTTAACCTTCCCACGGGTTCGATGAATTTTTCCAACTGATATTCCTTTAAAACGGTTTGAACTGCTTGGAGTTGGTCGGGTGCAACGGCTATTAATAATCCACCATTGGTTTGAGGATCTGGTAATACATTAAAGGCTTCCATTACATTAACGCCTGTGCCAAAGCCGGTTTTATTACTGTAGCTGTTCCAGTTTCTATAAGTAGCATCAGGTACAATTCTTTGTGCGAGATAAGTTTTTGCAGCTTCTATGATGGGGAGTTTCGAATAATTAATTTCTGCAGATAACCCGCTGCCCTCTGCCATTTCTATAAGATGACCAAGTAAGCCGAAACCGGTTACATCTGTCATGGCATGAACTCCGTTTATTTTTCCCAGTGCCGCCCCTGCTTTATTCAATTGCATCAATAAACTTAACAGAAGGGCCTGATCATCTGATGTCAGTAATTCTTTTTTCTGTGCAGTAGAAAGTATACCTACTCCAAGGGGTTTAGTAAGTAAGAGAAGGTCATTTTCTTTAGCGGTATTATTTTGTTTAAGATTGGAAATATCGACCAAGCCATTTACCGATAAACCAAATATAGGTTCAGGAGAATCGATGCTATGTCCGCCGGCGAGAGGAATACCCGCTTCTGCACAAATACTTCTCGCACCTTCAATTACCTGTTGAGCAAGCTCGGCTGGTAGTTTATCTACTGGCCAGCCCAGTATTGCAAGAGCCATAATAGGCGTTCCTCCCATGGCATATACATCGCTGATGGCATTGGCGCCTGCAATTTTTCCAAAAGCAAAAGCATCATCAACGATAGGCATAAAAAAATCGGTGGTGCTGATGAGTGCCTGACCATTACCCAAATCGTAGGCTGCTGCGTCATCCTTGCTGGCATTGCCCACGAGTAAAGCGGGAAAATCAGGGCCAGGGCTATTGGTTTTCAACATACTGTCGAGTACTACCGGTGCTATTTTGCAACCGCAACCTGCGCCATGAGAATATTGGGTGAGTTTTATATTTTCCATAAAAGGGTAATTATTTTGAAATAACCCACATTACTTCTCCAAACTGGAAACGATCTGAAGGGCCATCTGTTACCATTAATTCGCCGTGTTCATTTACACCTGATAAAGTACAGGAAAAGCGACTATTGTCTTTTTTGAGTTGAATGGTTGATCCTTTCTTATATAAATGCTGGTTATAGTCTGCAAGTAAATTTGCAAAAGGGAGTTCGAATAATTGGGTCATACGTTTATCAATATCCTTACACAGTTCTTTGGCTAATGTAACTGGCTCAAATGTTTTGCCCGTAATTTGTTTAAGTGATACCGGATTTATAAGTTCCGGATTAAACATAACCTGGTTAATATTGATACCCATTCCACATACAGACCACTGCCATTTCTGACCCCTTAGTTGGTTTTCGATTAAAATGCCCCCTGCCTTTCTGTCACGCCAATAAATATCATTCGGCCATTTGATAGCAGTTTCATCACCGGCATAGCGACTAAAAAAATCATAGCATGCCAGTGCTATGGCAATACTTAGGTGGAATTGTTGGGTGTGTATCAGGGGGTTGGGGTCTATAACCACGGACATGATGATATTTTGCCCGGATTCGGTTATCCAGCTTTTCCCATGCTGACCTTTGCCTGCCCATTGTTTATGTGCAAAGAAAACCGAACCATGCGATGCCAAATTGTGTTGAATATGGGTCATGGCATAGATGTTGGTACTATCTGTTTCAGATAATTCCACGAACGGCTGTCCAATTGCTGCTTTAACGTTCACTGATGCCAAAGAATTACTATTTTTGACGAAGTTACCACCGTTAAGCCAACAAGCCCTTTAAACCTGATAAGTTTATCTAAGGACTGGTTGTCTGGAGTATTATTAAATTTTAAATAAGATCTATTATTGGAACCGCTTTCTGTTTTACAAAGCCGCACTAAAAGCTCGGTAACGAGGCTTACCCGGAATTCTAAAATTTTCAAAACGATTATTAAGGCTGTACAGGATAAAAAAGCAGAAGAAATTATTAGCCTTGACCTTAGGAAAATACCTGAAGCGGCCGCTGATTTTTTTGTGGTTTGTCAGGCATCGAGTACTACCCAGATCAAAGCCATTTGCGATTCGGTAGAGGCAGAGGTGAAAAATGTTTGCGGAGAAGCTCCTTACAAACATGAGGGCAGACAGGCATTACAGTGGGTTTTGATAGATTATGTAAACATTGTTGTTCATGTAATGCATCCGGATGCACGTAAGTTTTACAAGTTGGAAGACATGTGGAGCGATGCAGCCTCACAAATGCATGAATAAAAAAAATACAGTTTCACTGAATATTCGGGAAGCTGAAACGTCATTATACTGAGAGGAATATGTCACAGGAAAACAAGCAATTTAAATCAAACATGGAAAAAGGTGATGGGCAACGTAAAGGCCCCAAATTTAATATTTACTGGATTTACGCTATTATTATCATAGTGCTGGTATCGGCCCAGATCTTCAATTTCGCTCCCGATTTGAAAGAAATTTCAGAGAAGCAATTCAGGGACAATATCCTATTACAGGGCGATGTACAGAAACTTGATCTTGTAAAGAACAAAGAGCAGGTACATGTTTACGTAAAGAAAGATCGATTGAACAAAGATTTTTACGTAAAACAATTCAAAGGAAAGCTCGACCCTAAGAAAATTGGTAATGTGCCTATTTTTTCTTTCAAAGTGGTAGACTGGAAAGCATTTGAAGAAAGGCTTGATCAATTCTCCAAGGAAAATAATATTGCCGAAGTTGATACCACGGTAGTAGAAGCCCCTGAATGGTTTGGGCCTTTATTCAACACCATATTTACACTGTTCATCATTGTGATTGCCTGGGTATTACTCATGCGCAAAATGGGCGGCCCATCGAGTGGTGGTGGTCCGGGCGGTATCTTCAATATCGGCAAATCAAAAGCAACTTTATTTGATAAGGGCGCAAAAGTGAACATCACATTTGCCGATGTAGCTGGTTTGGATGAAGCAAAAGTGGAAGTAATGGAAATCGTGGATTTCCTGAAAAACCCTAAAAAATATACTTCATTAGGTGGTAAAATACCAAAAGGAGCTTTGTTGGTTGGTCCTCCGGGAACCGGTAAAACATTGCTGGCAAAAGCAATGGCCGGTGAGGCACAAGTGCCTTTCTTTAGTCTGAGTGGTAGCGATTTCGTAGAAATGTTTGTGGGTGTAGGTGCAAGTCGTGTTCGTGACCTTTTTAAACAGGCCCGTGAAAAAGCGCCTTGTATCATTTTCATCGATGAAATTGATGCGATCGGCCGCGCACGCGGAAGAAATGCCATTATGAGCAATGATGAAAGAGAGAATACCCTTAACCAGCTACTGGTAGAAATGGATGGATTTGGTGGCGATACAGGAATTATCATTCTTGCTGCTACCAACCGACCAGATGTATTGGATAGTGCACTGTTGCGTCCGGGTCGTTTCGACAGACAAATTTCTATTGACCGTCCGGATGTAAAAGGACGTGAGGCGATTTTCAAAGTGCACCTCATGCCAATCAAAATATCTGAAACCCTCGATCTGCACAAACTGGCTGAACAAACACCAGGATTTGCAGGGGCCGATATTGCCAACGTTTGTAATGAAGCAGCATTGATTGCGGCCAGGAAAGGTAAAGAAGCGGTTGATATGAGCGATTTCCAGGATGCTATTGATCGCGTTATCGGTGGACTGGAAAAGAAAAATAAAATCATTGCACCACATGAAAAATCTGTAATTGCTTATCATGAAGCTGGTCATGCAGTGTGCGGATGGTTCCTTGAACATGCGTATCCTTTATTGAAAGTTACCATCGTACCAAGAGGTACCGCTGCACTTGGTTATGCCCAGTACACACCAACGGAACAATATCTTTATAATACAGATCAGTTGATGGATCAGATATGTATGACCCTGGGTGGACGTGCGGCTGAACAAATATTTTTTGGTAAAATTTCAACAGGTGCTGCAAACGATCTTCAACAGATTACCCGCATCGCTTATAGCATGGTAACGGCTTATGGTATGAATAATAAAGTAGGTAATGTTAGCTTTTATGACCCTGCTGCTGAAAATACCTTTACCAAACCTTATAGTGAAGAAACAGGAAAATTAATTGATGAAGAAGTTCGTGGTATCATTGATGAAGCATACCAGCGTACCATTAAGTTGTTAACGGAAAGAAAAGAAGAAGTAGAAAAATTGGCGAAAGAACTTTTATCAAAAGAGGTATTACATAAGAGTGATGTGGAAGAATTGATTGGTAAACGACCATTCGAAGAAAAGAAAATCCTGGAAGTGGAAGAGGAATCTACTGTAGCTACAGAAACAACACCTGTTGCTCAGGCTCCCTCAGAAAGCCCTGCTTCCGATGATAATATTTCAACAGATACAACGGTTATTGCCTGATGTCTACAAATGCAAAAGATAATATCCTGAAAAAAATAAAACAGGCACTGACTCAACCAGTGCCTGTTCCCTTTTCTGAAAGGATAAAAGAAACTACTACCGTATTCCAGCCTGCAACAGATGACCTGGAAGTTTTGTTTGCGCAAAACTTTACCCAGTTACAAGGGCGTTTTGCCTTTTGTGAAAATGAAAAAGAACTTGCCTCTCAATTGAACATGCTATTTATTCGCAGAGAATGGAAAGCATTGTATTGCAGGGAAGAGGAATTGAAGGAACAATTACAATCGGCAGGTTTTACTGCTATGACAGCAACAGATGTTGAATCTTGTGATGCATCTATTACCGGATGTGAATATCTGGTTGCCAGAACCGGCAGTATGGTAATGTCAAGTGCGCAGCAAAGCGGAAGAACGGTGAGCGTTTATGCACCAGTACATATATGTATTGCCTATACCGATCAATTAGTATATGATGTGGAAGAGGCCCTTTTTTCTTTAAAGGAAGAATATGGTCAACAACTTCCTTCTATGATTACCTTGGCCACCGGACCGAGCCGTACGGCAGATATCGAAAAAACCTTAGTTGTTGGGGTTCATGGTCCAAAAGAAGTATTTTGTTTTTTAGTACAACGAAACGGATAAACAATGCCTACGGAAATATTACCCTTATTTGTTTACGGTTCATTAAGAAGTGGTTTTCAGCACCCCGCTTATGCATATATAAGTCGCTATTTTACTTTGCAGGGAACGGCAAAAGTAAATGGCGAACTGTTTGATATGGGCGAATACCCCGCGGCAGTTCCTACCGATAAGGAAGATTGGATTATTGGTGAATTATATACCATTCAAAAAGAAGAAGAATTTTCCTGGGCTATCGGGCAATTAGATGATTACGAAGGAATTAATGGCGAACCTGATGAACCACAACTTTATAGAAGAGATAAAACGATTGTTCACCTAAACAACCAACAAATAGAGGCCTGGATATATTGGTATAATGGGTCGGTAGCTGGAAGACCAAAAATTGAGTGTGGCGATCTGCTGGTTTATATTCAGCAACAAAGAAAATCCTAAAGCTTTAGTTATTCAACGGATGCAATTGATTACTCCAGAAAAGAAAATATATTTTCTATCCGATTTTCACCTCGGGGCACCCAACTATGCGGCAAGCCTGGAAAGGGAAAAAAAAGTAGTTGCATTTCTCGAAGAAATTCGAAAAGATGCTGCGATTATATTTATCGTAGGAGACATCTTCGATTTTTGGTATGAGTACAAAAAAGTAGTACCCAAAGGGTATGTACGCTTGCTCGGAAAACTTGCAGAACTTAGCGATAGCGGTATCGATATTCGTGTATTTACAGGCAACCACGATATGTGGATGAGCGGATATTTTGAACAGGAACTGAATATACCTGTATACCATCATCCAAAAGTTTTTGAATGGAACGGTAAACAGTTTTATATCGGTCATGGAGACGGACTTGGACCTGGTGATCATGGATATAAGTTCCTGAAGAAAATATTCCGAAACCCATTGTGTCAATGGCTTTTCGGCCAACTTCATCCTACCTGGGGCATAGGTCTCGCCAACTATTTCAGCAGAAAAAGCAGGGAGAAAACAGGTAGTGCAGATGAGCATTTTATGGGTGAAGACAAGGAATGGCTAATCATCTATTGTAAAAGTCTGTTAGAACAGGAATACTTCGATTATATGATATTTGGTCATAGGCATTATCCCATCGATTTTGCACTCACAGATAAAAGCCGCTACATTAACCTTGGCGACTGGATACGTAATTTTACTTATGCAAGTTTTGATGGAACTACTATGTCCCTTCAGCATTGGAAACCCTAATGCGTTTAATTTGTAACTATGGATCGTTTTTTACAGCAAAAAATATTAGACAATACAGTTGAGGCATATTTATACGTAATAGGCACCATCCTGGTAATGCTTGTGTTGAAGCGCTTTGTGTCGCGCTACCTGGCACATCAGCTTTTTAAGATGATTGCCAATAAAAAAAACCAGACAGCGCGGAAATCGTTCCTTGATCTGGTCGTCCAACCCCTTGGTTTATTTCTTTTATTATCAATTTCAATCATCGCCATCGATAAATTAAAATTTCCGGGAGTGCTGGATTTTAAGATATATCGGATAACATCAAAAGAGTTATTAGAATCGATTGCTAATGCCATTATGGTCATTGTTTTTATACGATTATGTATCCGTATAATAGATTTTATTGCAACGGTACTGGAAGAAAAAGCAAATCTTACCCAAGACCAAACAGACAATCAACTAATCATTTTCTTCAAGGATTTTTTCAAAGTAATACTTGTCATTATAGGGGTATTACTGATGATGAAGTTTTCTTTTAATAAGAGTATTGGTAATTTATTAACCGGACTGAGTATCGTTGGTGCGGCTGTGGCATTGGCAACCCGCGAGAGCATGGAAAACCTGATTGCATCTTTCATCATTTTCTTTGATCGACCCTTTGCAGTGGGGGATCTGGTAAAAGTAAATGGCTTTACCGGCAATATCGAAAAAATTGGGTTGAGAAGTACGCGCATCAGAACAACAGAAAAAACCTATATATCTGTGCCCAATAAACAGATGGTAGACAGTATAGTAGACAACCTGAGTTTACGTACCCAGCGAAAAGCGGAACTAAGGCTTGAGATAGACCTTGCTGCAACATCAACAGAATTACAGGCATTAACAGATGCTATCAAACAAATACTTACCAAACCGGAAATTGAAAATAAAGTGGTATTCCTCGGTGAAACGGGAAAGAATGCACATGTCGTAACGATTGAGTTTTTTACAAGTGTGGCACAACCGATAGATGCATTCAACCTTTTAAGACAGGAAGTGAATCTGCAGATTATAACATGGCTCGAAGAGCATAATGTTGCATTGGCTGCCTCAAACACATCGGTTGTTGTAAAACAGGCTTGATGTGCTAGTTATTTAATCCGGTCTTGAGTTCCAGTAAAAATGATTTGAATCGGGTGAGTGATTGCACAAGTTGTAATTGTACGTCTGCCTGACCCTTATTTTGCTTCAGGTAATTGCGGGCTCCTTCGATAGAGAATTTGCGCTGGCGCAAGAGAAAATAAATTAACTGAAGGTTTTTAATATCATCAACCCTGAATAATCTGTCTCCTTTGCGTGTTTTACGCGGTTGAAGAATATCGAATTCATTTTCCCAGTACCGCAATAAAGAAGTATTCACTTTAAACCATCCAGCTACTTCACTAATTGGGTAATATAATTTCTGACTAAGGGTTTCTTCATCGGGTATTTCTATCAGGTCAACTTCAGTATCTATTTCTCTAAATGATTTTCTTCCTCTTTTCGCCGGTAGACTTTTATTTGCTTCAGCAACTGTTACCTGAGCTGTGGGTTTTGTTTCTTCAGCAACAGGGCTTGGTGCAGGTTTGACCTTTATTTTAACTACAATCCGCTCATCTGCGAATACTACCGGATCGTTTTTGGGAGCAACTACTTCTTCTACCTTAGGAGCCGATTCAATAACGGTAACAGGTGCTGGTTCATAAACCGGTTGGGGTTCCTGTATCACAGGAACAACTGTTTCCGCCGCTTTCTCTTTCACAACCGGCTTTTTCTTAACCGGAGCCGGCTCAATGGGCATACCAAACAAATCGAGTTGTTGAAAAGGCTTTTGCATGGTATAAAAGTAATACATCTGTAAAGCAGGAACTTATGTAGCTTAGTTAAAGTGGAAAAGATGTAAGTATCTTGCAGTTAGCTTAGGAATTATATTATGAAAGAAATTAAAACAATTTGTGTTTGCGGGGCCGGAACCATGGGTAGCGGCATTGCACAGGTAGCTGCTCAGGCCGGGTTCAACACCATACAATTCGATTTAAATGAAGCTGTAGTTGAAAAAAGCCGGCAATCGATTATGGCTTCACTGAGTAAGCTGGTTGATAAAGGAAGGATAGATGCAGAAGAAAAAACGACTATTCTGAGCCGATTGCAGTTTACTACATCAATAAATACCTGCAAGGCAGATCTGGTAATTGAGGCCATAATTGAAAAAAAGGAAGCCAAACTGGGTCTTTTTCAGCAATTGGCAGACATCAATAATCAGGATACCATATTTGCTACAAATACCTCATCAATTTCAATTTCAGCCATAGCGGAAGGCATTCCAAATCCGGAAAGGGTGGTTGGGATGCATTTCTTTAATCCAGCTCCATTAATGAAACTGGTGGAAGTTATTCAGGCAAACCAGACTTCACAGGAAACCATCGATGCAACTATTGCCATCACCAAACAAATGCAAAAAACACCTGTATTGTGCAAGGATGCACCCGGTTTTATTGTTAACCGGGTTGCCCGGCATTTTTACCTTGAGGCCATGCGTTTTATAGAAAAGGAACAGGCCGATATTGAAAGTATTGACCAGCTTATGGAAGCTAGTGGCTTTAAAATGGGGCCTTTTAAACTGATGGACCTGATAGGCATGGATATCAATTATGGTGTGAGTCAAATAGTTTGGGAAGCATTAAACAAGCCGGAAAGATTAACGCCCTCTCCTGTACAACGTGCTAAAGTAGAAGCCGGAGAACTGGGCCGGAAAACAGGTAAGGGTTTTTATGGGTATGGGGCTTAGACCATGGTTGTTGGCGCGAATTAAAAGTTGAAGAACAATATAGGGTTTATGGATTATTCCTTATAGATCATAGCATATAGTACACTAATCTGTTTTCCTATGGACCATGGACTATTGACTATTGACTATGGTCTATAAGCCAGCCCCCTTCAACCTTGATTCGCAATTATCTCAAAAACAATTTGTATGAAATATTTACTTTCTTCAATCGCTGCGCTGCTACTGCTTGCTTCCTGTCAGCTTAGCAGCAGCAATGTAACCGGAGAAGACAATAAGGAACTGGCAGCTTTCCTGGATAATTATTATGAAACCCGTTTGCAGTTTTTTCCGATTGTGGCCACCATTAATGGAAATGAAGCATACAATGATCAACTGTTAATTGACTTTACCGATGGTCATCGTTCCAGGTTAAAGCAGTTTTATTCAGAACAATTAATTTATTTATCCAAATTCGATCGCGAAAAACTGAATACCAATGACCAATTGAGTTATGATGTATTAAAAAGAGAATTGGGAATAAATATTACCGCTCTGGGTTTTAAAGACAACTACATGCCCCTGAATCAGTTTTCCAGTCCTCACCTGGTTTTGATGCAAATGGGAAGTGGACAGGTTTATCAACCCTTTAAAACGGTTACTGATTACGATAACTGGTTAAAGCGTGCATCGGTAATTCCCGCTTATCTGGATAGCGCGATTGTTTATTTTAAAAAAGGGATAGCAACTGGATATGTGTTACCCAAAATTTTAGTGGAGCGAATGATTCCCCAATTTCGTTCAGTCATTACAGACACACCTGCTGCCAGTTTGTTTTATGGGCCTGTTAACCTGATGCCTATAGCATTTGATATTGCTGACAAAAAAAGGCTGGCAACTGCATTTAATGTACTTATTAAAGAGCAGTTAACACCTGCTTTTAAAAGAATGGCGGATTTCCTGCAACAGGAATATCTACCAGCATCCAGGGCAACAACAGGGATTGCTGCAATACCTGATGGCAGTAACTACTACAGGTTCTTAGTAAAACAACAAACTACGACCAGTTTAAGTCCGGATGAAATTTATCAGACCGGTTTATCAGAAGTAAAACGCATTCGTGCTGAAATGGAAAAAACAAAAGATGCAGTTGGCTTTAAAGGCGACCTGAAATCATTTTTTGCATTTATTAATACGGATAAACAGTTTACTCCTTATAAAACACCGGAAGAAATCATTGCAGCATTTCATTCGATTCAGGCAATTATAGAACCCAATCTGCCTAAGTATTTTGGTAAAACCCCAAAAACTGCTTTTGAAATAAGACAGACTGAAGCATTCAGGGCTGCTAGTGCAAGTGCAGAATATCAACAGGGTACTTCAGATGGCAGCAGACCAGGTATTTTTTATGTGCCCATTCTGGATGCCACTACTTTTAATACAACCAGCGGAATGCAAAGCTTGTTTTTGCATGAAGCTATTCCAGGTCATCATTACCAGATTAGCTTGCAACAAGAAAATACAAAGCTGCCCAAATTCAGACGCTTTACGGTTAATAATGCTTATGAAGAAGGATGGGCTTTATATTGTGAAAGTCTTGGAAATGAACTGGGGCTTTATAAAGATCCTTATCAGTACATTGGAGCATTAGGCGATGAAATGCATCGTGCAATACGCTTGGTAGTGGATGTAGGAATGCATGAAAAGGGCATGACCCGCGAAGAAGCCATACAGTACATGATGGAAAATGAACAAATCAGTGAAGCAGGAGCCGTTGCAGAAATTGAAAGATATATGGCCATTCCTGGTCAGGCATTAGGTTATAAAATAGGTGCATTAAAGATCAGGGAGCTAAGAACAAAATATGAAGCGCAATTGGGAAGCAGATTTAAGATAAATGCTTTTCATGATGTTATGCTGAAAGACGGCGCCTTACCACTTGAACTGTTGGAAAAGAAAATGGGACAATGGGCAGCAAAGCAATGATTAGGATTTTAGTTGCCAGTGCTGGTATACAGTAGTGCTCAAAAATAGAAGGTAAGATTTCATTCTAATTAAGACATAATTTCGCGACTACATGCGTATCGCTATTAACGCCATATTCCTGCAAAATAATCCTTTGGAAGGGTATGGTCATTATACCGTTGAAGTAATCAGGAGAATCATAGAAACGCACCCGGAAGATGCGTTTTTATTGGTGTACGACAGACCATGGGAAGATGATGGGTTAATAAATGATAATGTTACCAGGATTCTGGTAACACCAGCCGCCAGACATCCACTGAACTTTAAATATTGGTACGATATAAAAGCTACCGCAGCGGTAAAAAGATGGAAGGCGGATGTTTGGTTTCAGCCTTATGGGTTTTGTAGTTTAACAACCAGTGTTCCGCAGGTATTAATGATTCATGACCTGGCTTTTAAACATTATCCTCAATACATAAGCTGGTATCAACGTTTGTATTACCGTTGGTTTACTCCTTCCTTTATTCGGAAAGCAAAGAAACTTGTAACTGTTTCTGAATTTTCAAAAAAAGATATCATTCAAACTTATCCTTCAGCTTCCGAAAAGATTACCGTAATTCCCGGAGCGGCAAGAGAAGGGTTTGTACCCATAAGCTGGGAAGAAAAAATGGCCGTTAAAGATGGTTATGCTGATGGAAGAGAATATTTCTTATTTGTAGGCGGTATTCACCCACGCAAAAACCTGCTGAACTTGCTGAAAGGATTTTCTCATTTCAAAAAATGGCAACATAGTAATATGAAATTATTGGTTGCCGGAAGACTGGCATGGCAATATGATGATCTGCTTGAGAAATTAAAAACATATAAATACCGCGATGATGTGGTATTGCTAGATTATTTATCCGAAACGCAATTATATAAACTAATGGCCGGGGCCTATGCCCTGGTTTACCCATCCTGGTTCGAAGGTTTTGGTTTGCCTGTTTTGGAAGCCATGCAGGCAGGGGTGCCTGTTATTTGTTCTGATACAAGTAGTTTACCGGAAGTGGCAGGGGGAGCAGCCGTACTGGTAAATCCGGCCGATCCTGATGCGATTGGGAAAGAATTGATTTCAATTTATCGGAATGAGGGCCTCAGAACGGCTTTTATAGAAAAGGGTTTACAAAGGGCAGCAGATTTTAACTGGAATGATACTGCAACTAAAATATACCAGCAGCTGCAAATGGCAACTCAAACAAGGTAATTACCAAGGCTATTCCATTGTTGTCAGGGAAAAAAAACAGCTTCTAGCCACTAGCTGCTGGCTACTAGCCTTTTTTTGCTTTTAATTTAACCATGCACAAGCGTAAATATGGTAGTTGAATATTTATTTTAAGTAGGGTTTTTACAAAACAAATTCGCAAGCCCTGTCATTTATTCAAATCGTAGCAGATAGCCTAAAACAAGCACCAATCGAGGCTAGCGGCTAGAGGCTAGAAGCTCGCAGCTCATTTTCTCCGGTCAGTTCTGGCTTGCAGCTTGCAGCCAATTTCCCAGACAGTATCAAGGCTATTCCCTGATTAATCTTATTTTTGCGCCTCATTATATATAGATATTTATGCATCAATCAACAATAAGCATCGACGTACATTTAGACGATGATAAAGTACCTCAGCACATCGAATGGAAGGCTACCGACAGCACAGCGGCCGTTGCACAACCCGCAAGAGCAATGATGGTTGCCTTTTGGGACGCAACAGATAAATCGGCACTACGTATTGATCTTTGGACCAAGGATATGATGGTAGATGAAATGGCAGATTTTTACTACCAGACCCTAATGGGTATGGCAGATACTTACCTGCGTGCTACCCAACAACAGGATATGGTAGACGATATGAAAAATTTTGCCAAGGATTTCTATAAGAAATTCCGTGATAGTCAACTGAAAGAAAACAAATAAAACTTACCGATATGAGCTTAGAAGAACAAGTAATGGCGGGAATGAAAGAAGCCATGAAATCAAAGAATGAAGCTTTATTACGTGGCTTACGTGCTATAAAAGCAGAAATCATCAAGGCTAAAACGGAGCCAGGTGCCAATGGACAGATTTCAGCAGAAGGTGAATTGAAACTTTTGCAGAAGCTGGTAAAACAAAGAAGAGATTCACTGGAAATATTTCAGCAACAAAACAGAACTGATCTCGCCCAGAAGGAACAGGAAGAAATTACTGTAATAGAACAATTCCTTCCCAAACAACTTGAACCGGAAGCGCTGAAAAAAATAGTAGCTGAAATCATCGCAAGCGTTGGCGCTGCTGGTCCGCAAGATATGGGCAAAGTAATGGGAGTAGCGAGCAAACAACTAGCCGGACAAGCAGACGGCAAAGCAATTTCTGCGGTGGTGAAGGAATTATTAAGTGCGGGATAGGGGGCGTGAATGGTCAATGGTGAATAGTGAATGGTTGATCTATTGATTAGTTAATTCACTACTAAATACCATACATTCACCATTCACAATTCACAACAGACAATTCACAACTTTACCAATGATTATCGACATTCTCTTCATCATCTGTATGGTATTTGCCATTTTCAAAGGCTACCGCAATGGGTTGATTGTTGCTGTATTTTCATTGGTTGCTATTATTGTGGGACTGGCAGCGGCGATGAAATTATCGGTATTTGTTGCAGAGAGATTAGGAGAACATATATCTGTTTCGAAATCCTGGCTTCCGTTTATTTCATTCGCTCTGGTAATGATAACAGTGGTTATACTGATCAGATTAGGGGCTGTAGCCTTACAAAAAATGGCTGAACTGGTATTGTTGGGATGGGTAAATAAACTGGCCGGGATAGCACTTTATGGGGTTTTATATATGCTGGTTTTAAGTGTTTTGTTGTTTTTTGCTGAAAAATTGCATTTACTCGATACCAATACCATCACAGCATCAAAAACCTATCCCTATATACAACCCTTGGGGCCAAAAACATTAGATGGAATAGGTAAACTTATACCCTTATTTAGTGATATGTTTGAGCGCCTTTCCTCCTTTTTTGAATCAGCAGGTAAAGCGCATCAAGCAGCGCCTTAATATCTGCAACTATTTAAACATTCGTTTTTACTGTTAAATCAGTATTTTAGCGAGAAAGGAAGACAATCTGAGAACCGGTTTGATCGTTTCTCAATATGTGAATGCTTTTTCTTTTATTTGTGCTGGCCATAAGCTTGCTTAAGAAACGAACCCAATGAATTACGAGATTAAACATCAGGATAAATTTAAGTTCATCGAAGAAGGGGAAGGAGAACCCTTGTTATTATTACATGGCTTATTCGGCGCACTGAGTAATTTCAGGGATCTGATTGAACATTTCAGACCAAAATACAAGGTTGTGGTACCTATGTTGCCACTTTTTGACCTCGATATTTTTCATACATCTGTTGGCGGACTTGAAAAGCATGTCCAAAAATTTATTGAGGCGAGGGGGTATACCGGTATTCATTTATTGGGTAATTCTCTTGGCGGACATGTGGCATTGGTGCATATTTTGAAGCATCCGGAAAAGATCAAATCGTTAATTCTTACGGGAAGTAGTGGACTCTTTGAAAACGGTATGGGAGATAGCTACCCAAAAAGGGGTGACTACGAATATATTAAAAAGAAAACCCAGCTTACTTTCTACGATCCAAATACTGCCACCAAAGAATTGGTTGATGAAGTGTTTGAGATAACCAATAACCGTATAAAAGTCATTAAAATTATTGCACTTGCTAAAAGTGCAATAAGAAATAATCTTGGTGAAGAGTTAAACCAGATCAAACAACCTACATTATTAATTTGGGGTAATAACGATACTATTACACCACCTTTTGTAGGAAAGGAATTCAACAGACTCATTCCAAACAGCGAGTTGCATTTTGTAGATAAATGTGGTCATGCTCCAATGATGGAAGTGCCGGCTGAATTTAACCAGATACTGGATGGATTTTTGCATAAAATAAGTGCCGCTCCGCAACCTTAACAGGTAAGGAAACGTATATATTGTCAGAGGAGGATTTCTTATGCTCGCATCGCAACTAATCAATACTGGATTTCCGGCTGTTAATCTTTTCGATAAAGTGTCTTTCGCACTTCAGTTAATGGAAGATTATGACCTCCTGCAAATACCCGTATTAAGCGAAGAAAAATATGCTGGTCTGGCTGAAAAAGATGATCTGCTCGATTCCGATGAAGAGAGTCTGGTGGCTTCACTGGAGCAATCCCTGAAAAAAATATCTGTAAAAGGTGAAGAACATTTCTTAGTGGCCCTCAAACTGGTGGCAGAAAACGAATTAAATATACTTCCGGTAATTACAGAACAACAAGAACTTGCTGGTATTATTCCGCTTAAGTCTTTGATGATGCATGCTTCAAAGTTTCTGGGCAATGAAGAAAAAGGTGGTGTAATTGTTTTGGAAACAGATAAGCGCCATTTTTCTTTTGGAGAAATCAGCCGCCTTGTTGAAACCAATGACGCCTATATCACACAACTCAACACCTATCCCGAAAGCGATACGGGACTTGTAATTGTTACCATTAAGATTAATAAAGTGGAGGTTTCTGATATAGTGGCCACTTTCCAACGCTATGATTATATAGTGCGTTATTATTTTGGTGAAGAACAATATGCCAATGAACTGAAAGAAAACTACAACCATTTATTGGCCTACCTTAATATGTGATTTCTTTTCCTGATTTTACTTGTATGGATTAAGATGGCTAAGAACCAGCTTCTAGCTTTTAGCCTCTAGCTGCTAGTCTCGCCAAGGGCGAGATGTTGCTTATTTAACTTTCTGCTTTTGATGAAATAAATCTGAGGGCCTTCGAATTAGATAATTTAAAATTAGCTGGTTAAATAAAAATATTTGATTGCTGTTCTTGCACTACTGTTATTAATAGAACACGGATTTTCATGATTTTCAAGATTTATCATGATAGATCTTGAAAATCATGAAAATCCGTGTTCCATCATACGAGACACTATAGTTCGCAGTTAGATTTCCTGGAGGATAATTGCTTGTAGCTTGAGGCATGTAGCTTGAAGCCCAATTCCCCGTCAGGGAAAGGCTAAGATATAAGAACCATCGATCAATATTCTGTACAGTCGATAGAGATTCTTCCTGTAACTTGATTGCTCATAATTTCAACATGAAAAGAAGAGCCTTTATTAACCTGTCTGTAGTAACCGCCGGAACTGGCGCAGTAATAGGATTAAACGCCTGTTCAACAAATTCAACTACCAAAAGTGATCCGGGTAAACTGCTTGAGAACCTGGAACCCATGACAAAAGATATCCAGCCAATTACCGTTGAAGAGCGAAAACAGCGCATTGCAAAAGCGCAAAAACTATTGGCAGCAAATAAAATGGAAGCATTGATCATTGATGCAGGTACTGCCATGCTTTATTATACCGGTATTCGCTGGGGAAGAAGTGAACGTACCATGGTGGCAATAATTCCGGCTGTAGGTGAAGTGTTTTATATATGCCCGGGTTTTGAAGAAAACCGTTTACGGGAGCTGATAAAAATTGGGCAACAGGTATATGCGTGGCAGGAGGATGAAAGCCCTTATCAATTAATCATCCAATCATTACAATCTGCGGGTATCAAAGGTGGTAACCTGGCAGTTGAAGAATCGCTAAGGTTTTTTATCATGGATGGGGTACGTAAGCTCGCACCGCAATTTAATTTTGTGAGTGGCGACCCGGTTACCATACCGTGCAGACTCATAAAATCTCCGGCAGAAATTGCTTTAATGCAGAAAGCAACAGATATAACAGTTGCTGCCATAAAAATTGGCATCAGCAGTTTGTATGAAGGAATGTTACCTGGTGAATTTTCAGAAATTGTAACAAGGGCGCAGAATAAACTGGGTGGCAGCAGCGATTTTGCCATGGCAAATTTTGCAGAAGCATCCGCCTTTCCGCATGGTAGTACGCAACCACAGCAACTCAAAAAAGGAGATATTGTATTGATGGATTGTGGCTGTAGGGTAGAAGGATATTCCTCTGATATCAGCAGGACCATCGTGTTCGGCGCACCTCCTACCAAACGTCAGCAGGAAATTTGGGATCTGGAACAGAAAGCCCAAAGTGCAGGTTTCAAAGCTGCGCAAATAGGCAAACCTTGTGAGGAAGTAGATGCAGCAGCTAGAAAAGTTATTACAGACGCGGGCTTCGGTCCGGGTTATAACCTACCCGGTTTACCGCATCGTACAGGACATGGTATTGGCATGGATGGGCATGAATGGGGTAATATGGTAAAAGGAAATAAATTGCTGTTGCAGTCTGGTATGTGTTTTAGTATTGAACCCAATATTTCTATTGTGGGAGAATTTGGTGTTAGACATGAAGACTGTGTTTATATGACTGAATCGGGTCCTAAATGGTTTTCACAACCTTCGCCATCTATCAGCCAGCCATTTGTTTAGACTGATTAAGTTGTATTAAATAGCTTAATTAAAAGTTGATTATTTAGCCACAGATTCACAGATTAAACAATAATAATCTGTGAATCTGTGGCTAAAATTTATAATGAAATACCCATTTGCCACTTCAACCTCAATACACAGTATTACTTTGTAAGTACCGATTCCCCTATTTTTACAAATTCTGACCGTAATACCCGGTGATGTACATGAGGCTGATTTTCTTTTATTGTTTATTACTGATAACCGATTCGCTGTATGGTCAGGAAACGGATTCTGCATTTATTCCACAAAGAAGTCTTTCTGAACTGGTAGCTTCAAGAAGTATTTTTCAAACAATTGGTGAAGTACAGGTACAGGGCAATAAAAAAACGAAAGCGTATATAATTCTACGTGAAATACCCTTTAAGAAAGGAGATAAAATTGCTGCAGACGATCTGGAAAAATTATTGGTCCAGGCCAAACAGCAAGTTATGAACACCTTACTTTTTGTTGATGTAAACGTATATGTAGCTGCCAAAAGAGGGAATGTATTAATCATCAACGTGGAGGTAAAAGAACGCTGGTATTTTTTCCCGCTTCCCTATTTTAAACTGGTTGACCGAAACTTTAATCAGTGGTGGGTTGATCAGAAGAGAAGCCTGGAACGTGTAAACTATGGACTAAAATTCATTCAAAACAATCTAAGTGGAAGAAACGATAACCTCGATATCTGGTTTATCAATGGTTACACACAACAATTAGCGGTTCGCTACGACAGGCCATTCATCGATAAGCAACTAAAAAAGGGTTTTAATATTGGCTTTAGTCGAGGCACTCAAAAAGAGCTGAATTACGCAACGGGAGATAACAAGCAATTATTTAGCCGTCAGGAATATATTGTAAGAAAATATACGCGATTAGATTTTACCTATTCTTACCGACCAGACGTTCGCAACAGACATTATTTCAAAGTATCTTATAATAATGAGCAACTGGCAGACACAATTCTAAAACTCAATGCTAATTATTTTCCTGGAGGAGGCGCTAGTTTTAAATACATAGATTTTAATTACCAGTACAAATATTATAATGTTGATTACATCCCATATCCATCTAATGGTTTTCAATTTGAAGGAAATCTTTATAAACGTGGATTAAATAAACAAAGCAATTTATGGCTTACAAGTGCAAGGGCTGTGTTTGCCAAGCCTATCGGCAAAAATGGATTTCTCCACATGGAAGGTGTTGGTGTTTTAAAACTGCCATTTAATAATGTTTATTTTAACCAAAAACTGATCGGATATGGTTTTAGTACTCTGCGTGGATTAGAATATAATGTGGTGGATGGGGTTGCGGCCGGTATATTAAAAACCAGTTTACATAAAAAAATATATGGTTTTATTCTTCGGAACCCATTTCCAAGTAAAACACATGATAAAATACCTATTCGCTTCTTTTTAAAACTATACGGCGATCTTGGTTATGGATATAATACCAACCCGGTAATGTCCAATACCCTGAACAATAAACTCTTACGAACCTGGGGTATTGGACTGGATATTGTTTCGATCTATGATTTTGTATTTAAAATTGAATACAGCTTCAACCAACTGGGTCGCAATGGCTTATATTTACAGAGCAGAAATGATTTTTAAATCGGATACCCGTTTAACAGACAATCATGAAAATTGCTATTTACAGTCGTGGCCTCGATGCTGATATGGGTAACCCCTTATTGATATTACTCGATGAACTGGCACGATATGATGCCAAAATATATATTTACCAGCCCCTGATTGCCAGTATGCAAATACCGCTGAACCTGGCAGAAAAAATGATTCCTTTCTATAGTTCCTCAGATCTTAACCAGGAAATAGATTGTTTAATCAGCCTGGGAGGCGATGGTACCATTCTTGATGCTGTTACGCTGGTGCGCGATACAGGAATCCCGATTCTGGGTATCAACTTCGGAAGGCTGGGATTCCTGGCCAGTATCAGTCCGGAAGAGCTGGGTAGTGCTGTAGACGCTCTTTTAAACCGAACTTTTGTTGTCGACAAACGGACCCTGATACACCTCGACTCAAATGAATCACTTTTTGGTGACGCGCCTTACGCGCTCAATGAATTTGCTATTCATAAGCGCGATATATCTCCCATGATAAAAATTCATACCTACCTGAATGGTGAATTTTTAAATAGTTATTGGGCGGATGGACTCATTGTATCAACACCAACCGGATCAAGTGGTTATAACCTCAGTTGTAATGGTCCAATATTGTTTCCGGAATCGGCAAGTTTTGTAATTACACCTGTAGCCCCACATAACCTGAATGTAAGACCCATTATTGTACCCGATAATAACGTGATCTCTTTTGAAATTGAAGGCAGGGCTGATCATTTTATCTGTGCACTTGATGCCAGACGGGAAATTGTGTCAAAATCAGTTCAACTGGCAGTAAGAAAAGAGAAATTTACGGTAAGTCTTGTCAGATTGAATGAAAACAGCTTTTTATCTACTTTGAGGAGTAAGTTGACCTGGGGGTTGGATAAGAGGAATTGAGGGGAGTCTGGAAGTCCGAAAAACGGAAAGTCCGGAGGGTGGGCAGCAATAGAGTTAAATTAATTATCTGCTATTTGAATGAGGCAATCTTTTCCATTCTTTTAGGAGAAACGGTGATTTGGCCGGTTATTTGTAGTAAAATCTTTAAGCTAAATCGAGAGAAATTAACTTTTATAGTAACATTTTTTGATGCTATTTTACAGAGATGTAAGCACCCGATAGACCTATGTTTAAAAAAGCGATCATTACAGCAGCGTTAATTATTGGTTTGCACGAGGCAAATGCACAGCTTATGGAAAGCTTTGTGCACCAGGGAGAAGTGGGTGTTTCAGTGGGTGCCGCCCATTATTTTGGAGACCTAAACCCGAATATCAAGGTTAACCGACCTAAAATAGCGGCAGGAATATTCTTTCGTAAACAAATCAACAACTATGTAGGTGTTCGGGTATCGGCAGATTATGCCATGCTCGGATATTCAGACGTTTATAGTGATAATGCCGCTCAGCGTAGGCGAAACCTGAGTTTTAACAGTAATGTCTGGGAACTGGCAGTAGCTGGCGACTTCAACTTTTTTCGCTTTCAGCCAGGGTTTAAAGGATATCATTATACGCCATATGTCGGATTAGGGGTTGGCGTATTCTCTTATGATCCCTATGCGTACCTGAATGGCGAAAAAATTCAGCTAAGGCCATTAGGCACTGAAGGACAGGGTAGTTCTTTGTACCCAAATCTTAAACCATACAATCCAATAGCTATCAGTATACCGTTTACTGTTGGCTTTAAATATGCCTTGAACGAGCAAATGAACGTTTTTGGTGAATTTACCTACCGTTTCACCAATACCGACTACCTGGATGATGTTAGTGGCTTATATGCCCCAGATGCCTTCCCACCATTACCCGATGGCTCTCCTTCACCTGCTTTTCTGCTGCAAGACAGAAGCTATGAAACAGGGGGTTCTATTGGTATAAAGGGCAGACAAAGGGGGAATAGCCCTCAAAAAGATGCATTCGCCACCTTCAAAGTAGGGGTTTCCTTCAGTTTACAGTCGTATAAATGTCCTACTGCGACCACCCGATAAGCTATTTTGGGCCGAAAAAAGGGTAAACAGGCAGATTTCCTGGTAATTAAATCTGCTCAACCCATTGATTTTGTTAATTTCGCAGCCTTAATACCGTAGGGAACGACCATGGAGTCAGCACTTATTGCACAAATAAATAAAGAACGCCTGCCAAAACATATTGCCATTATTATGGATGGAAATGGGCGCTGGGCAGAAGAAAAAGGACAGGAAAGATTATATGGCCATTTTCATGGTGTAGAAAGTGTACGCAATATTGTAGAAGGCTGTGCTGAATTAGGCATTGGCTATCTAACCCTTTATGCATTTAGTACCGAAAACTGGGACCGCCCCGAACAGGAAGTAGAGGGCTTGATGGCATTATTGGTGGATACCATTCGCAAAGAAGTACCCACCCTTAACAAAAATAATATCCGCCTCCATGTAATCGGCGACATGCAAATGTTACCCGATTTTGCAAAGAAAGCATTGGATGAGGCGCTTGAAATGACATCAACTAATACCGGGTTAAACCTCGTGATGGCATTGAGTTATAGTAGCAGGTGGGAATTGGTAAATGCCGTTAAACAGATTGGAATGGATATTCAGTCCGGTAAAATAGCCCCAGAGGCAATTACCCAGGACACTTTACAGCAATACCTGTCTACCAGCAAATTCCCTGATCCAGAGCTAATGATCCGCACTAGTGGTGAATATCGGATAAGTAATTTCCTGTTATACCAATTGGCCTATGCCGAACTCTATTTTACCAATACCCGTTGGCCCGACTTCAGAAAAGATCATTTATATGAAGCCATCCTCGATTTTCAATCCAGAGAACGCAGGTTTGGAAAAACAGGTAATCAGGTACAGAATGAGGCAACACTGGCTCAATAACAATCCAAATCTCATTTAATAGTAAAATAAGCTGGTTGATTTAACAAAGACTTTTAATAATTCCCGTTAATTTGCCCCGCTTAGATAACCCAAAACCATTGCAAAGACTGCTGTAACAATACATCAGCCAGTTGAAGAACAAATAGAATCCGGATGCAGAAAGTGTACAAATTTTTAGTGTTGGCTTTAGTATCGTCACTGGCAGGCAACTTTGCTTACGCACAGGAGGTAAAAAAAGATACGGTAATCACTTCAGTAGATGCTGATCTGCTCAATATCTTCAACCAACGAACACCAAAAAAATATAAAGTCTCTGCCATTAAGGTTACAGGGAATAAATTTTTTGACGAGAACCTGTTGATTTCTATCGCCAATATTAATGTAGGCGATGAAATTGCCATTCCGGGTGGGGATGCTTTTTCGAAAGCTATTACCAAACTCTGGGAACAGAAATATTTTAGTGATGTTGAAATCTTTATTACCAAACTGGTTGATAAGGAAATTGAAATTGAGATCGCAGTATTAGAAAGACCCCGCTTGTCAAATTTCTTCTTTAAAGGAGTACGTAAAGGAGAGTCGGAAGATCTAACAGGTAAAACAGGGTTGGTTCGTAACCGTGTGATTACCGAAAACATGAAGATCTCTGCTATAGAAGCTATCAAAAAATTCTATGCAGAAAAAGGATACCAGAACGCATCTGTTAGAATTGATGAAAGAGCGGATTCATCTTTCGATAATACCCTGATTCTCGATTTTGTAATCAACAAAGGAGCCAAGGTAAAAATCAATAATATCAATTTCGGAGGTAATACGGTTGATGCATCTAGACTTAAAAAGCAACTCAAAGGAACCAAAGAAAAATCAAGACTTACCCTCAACCCAAGTTTCGATAGCGGTCAGATTGTAACGGTTCAGCGTTATGATTTTGAACAATACTGGAGAGAAAAAGGATTTCTTACCCTTAGCAAAACCAAGAAAGTATTGGATCCTTATGCTCGCATAAAATTATCTTCAGCAAAATTCGATCGTCAGAAATTTAGTGAAGACAAAGAGAGTTTGCTGGAATATTATAATTCATTGGGCTTTCGTGATGCTCTCATAGAAAAAGATACTGTGTATTATAATAAGGCGGGTAATATCAACATTGATTTAAAGATCAATGAAGGACGTAAATATTATTTCGGAGATATTACCTGGAGAGGAAATACCAAATATTCTGACTCGGTACTTTCTGCTATCCTGGGTATCAGAAAAGGAGATATTTATAACCTGGATGTACTGAATAAAAAACTGGGTAAATCAGCTTCACCGGAAGGGCTTGATATCAGCGGGCTTTACCAGGATGATGGCTACCTGTTTTTCAGAACGGACCCGGTTGAAACTGCGGTATACAACGATACCATTGATTTCGAGATAAGAATCATTGAAGGTCCTCAGGCGACCATCAAGAATATCCGCATCAGCGGTAACGACCGAACAAAGGAGCACGTAATTCGTCGTGAGCTTAGAACCATACCTGGTGAAAAATTCAGACGTACCGATCTTATTCGTTCTCAGCGTGAGATTGCTCAGTTGAACTATTTTAACCAGGAAAAAATTGGTATTAATCCGATTCCGAATCCGGAAGATGGTACTGTGGATATCAATTATAGTGTAGAAGAAAAATCAAGTGACCAGTTAGAATTGAGTGCAGGATGGGGTGGTGTAATTGGTTTAACAGGTACACTTGGTGTATCCTTTAATAACTTCTCCATTAGAAATATCTGGAAGAAATCTGCATGGGATCCATTGCCAATGGGTGATGGCCAGAAACTAAGTTTGCGTGTGCAAAGTAATGGTAAGGCATTCCGTTCTTATAACTTCTCATTTACCGAACCATGGTTAGGGGGTAAGAAAAGAAATGCGCTAACATTCAGTATTTATAATACCCGTTTTGGCCAGACATTCGATCCAAATACAGGTATATTCGATCCAAATATTTCAAAAACAAGCTTTATCTCAACAACAGGCGCTACTATAAGTCTTGCCAAGCAGTTAAAATGGCCAGACGATTTCTTCTCATTGTCTATCGGGTTAAACTTTACCAGGTATAAATTGAGTAACTATGCGATTGATCCGATAAACCTGCCTGGTTTCGACAACGGTAACGTACACAACTTCAACTTAAGAATCGCATTACAGCGTTCTTCTGTGGATCAGCCATTGTTCCCGCGTTCTGGTTCAAACTTTATGTTGAGTTTAGCGGTAACGCCACCATATTCATTAATTAATCCAAACATAACAACGGCATCAAATCCATACCGTTGGGTAGAATACCATAAGTGGCGTTTTAATGGTGAATGGTTTGTGCCATTAGGTAAACCACATGGAGAAGATAGAAACAAGCAGTTTGTATTGAGGGCCTCAGCTAAGTTTGGGTTCCTGGGTAAGTTTAATAAGAACCTGCAAATCTCTCCATTCGAGCGTTTCCAGGTGGGTGATGCAGGGTTAAGTAACCAGTTTGCGTTATTGGGTTATGATATCATTGCGCATCGAGGATACCCTGTTTATGATAACTCAAACCCTAAAATCAACCCCGATCAGCAGTCTGCAAGACAATATTTTACAATTTTTAACAAATACACCATGGAGCTCAGGTATCCATTGAGCCTGAATCCGAGCAGCACCATTTATGGGCTTGCATTCTATGAGGCTGCTAATGGTTGGTTTAATATCAAAGATTATAATCCATTTAAGCTTCGCAGGTCTGTCGGACTGGGTATGCGTTTCTTCCTGCCGATGTTTGGGTTGCTTGGATTTGATTATGGCATAGGATTGGATAGGTTTTCTCCGAATGGTTCAATGAAAGATGCAGCAAGGTTTACCTTTATGCTGGGCTTTGAACCGGAATAAACCTGAACCCTAAAAAAATTTTATGAAAAAAACCTTACTCTTTACCCTGTTATTGGTATGTACAGCCCTTGTAACACAAGCACAGCAGCGTTATGCTATCATCGACACAAAATATATCCTGGAGCGTATTCCGGAGTATAGGGATGCAGATAAAAAACTGCAGCAGGTAGGTGAGCAGTGGCAGAAAGAGATCGATGATAAACAAACCCAGCTTGATAAAATGTATAAAAACTATGAGGCTGAACAGTTTATGTTAACCGAAGAGCTCCGGAAGAAAAGAGAAGATGAACTTTTTGTTAGGGAAAAGGAAATCCGAGATCTTCAAAAAAAGCGCTTTGGCTATGAGGGCGACCTGTTTAAAGAGCGTCAGCGCCTCATAAAACCGGTACAGGACAGGGTTTACAATGCCGTTCAGAAAATGGCATTGGCCCGTTCTTATGATTTTGTACTGGATAAAAGTGAAGGAATTACCGTTATATTTGCCGACCCCAAGCTGGATAAAAGTGATGATATCCTGAAAGAACTGGGGATTAAATAAGTAACTAAAACCAAATTTTCACAAACCCTCTCTACAATGAAGAAATTATTACTTGTGTGTGTGACTGTAGCGGCAAGCTTACTGTTCTCCAACAATGCTCAATCACAGGTTAAGATTGGCTATTTCGACGAACAAACACTTTTGAGCCTGTTTCCTGGTATCAATAAAGTTGATACATTGATGAATTCTTATGTAAGAGATTCATTAAATGTTGAATACGCTTATTCTGTGAAAGAATACCAGCGCAGAGACAGCATCTTCAAAAAAGATTCTGCTTCTATGCCCGCAAAAGCAAGAGAAATGGCAGTAGATGAACTGAATCAGTTCTATTACAAAATTGCTAACTGGCAGCAATATTCTCAGGAAATGCAGCAGGATAAAATGGATCGTTTGTTGTTACCATACAGACAGCAAATGGTAGCTGCATTGCAGCAGGTAATTGCCGAAAATAAATACACTACTGTAATAAAATCTGAAGCATTATCGCCATATGCAGAACCAAATATTCTGGATAATCTGACCATACGTACAGCAATCAAATTAAAATTAGAATTGCCACAACAATGGGCTGATGCCTGGAAAGCTGCAGGTGGAACCATCCCGGGAGCTGCAGGAAATAAACCAGCTGCAACGCCTCCTAAAAAGAACTAACTTACCTTATTGTATATGAGATTTATTATAAACCCGCCCATTGTGGCGGGTTTTTTGTTGAATTTTAAAGGAATTCTAATATGCGTTTATAAATGATATGTTTAGTTTAGTGAAAAGCCCCACTTATGAAACTGCTGCTTATTGTTGTTGGCATGCTTTGCCTGAATTTACTGAATGCCCAGGATTATTTAAAACAGGGGGATGCCTGTTATAATCAAAAAAATTATAGTTGCGCCTATGATAATTATATGAAAGGCTATGAGGCCAACCTCTCGGCAGTAAAAAATATTCTTTTCTTCCGTATCGGCTATTGCCTGAATAATATGAAACGATATGAAGAATCTAAAGTTTGGTTAAGGCGTGCATTAAATGAGAAAACAGAACTCGACCCAACCTGGTCACTAGCTTTTGCGCATTATAGTACCTATAAATACGACTCTTCAGCAATCTATTATATACGTGCGTATGGATTGGCTACTACAAACGAACAAAAGAAAAACACATCCTATTATGCAGGGTTATCCTATTTCTATAACAAGAATTATTCGGGAGCAAGCACTCAGTTTAATACCTGTCTTAAACACGATTCTACCGATATCAATACAAATACCTATATAGCCAGAACCTATTTCTCCCTGAAAAATTACACAGCTTCAGAATCAGCCTTCAAAAAACTCCTGTCGCTTTCGAAAGACTCTATAAACATAAGCTATGCATATAAAATGATCGGCGAAACAAAATACGCTCAAAAGAAATATGCTTTGGCTATCCCTGATTATAATACAGCACTGGCCTATAACCCGAAAGACAAACAAATCATTGGTTATATTGGAGATTGTTATTTAAACCTGAAGATGAATGATTCCGCCAAAATAACGTACCAACTGGCAATTGATCTCACGAAAAAACAGCAAAAGCCACTCTTTAGCGATAGCATTTTTATTGGGGAAATGAATAAAGGCCTGTTAGGTGTTTATGCAAATGAGAAAGATACTGCCAATGCAATTAAAAAACTCGCAGAAATCATGCGGTATGATATAGAGCAAGAAGGTTTTACCAATGCACTTGATATCCTTGTTTTCAAAAGAAAAGACCTGAAATCACTTGAAACCTTGTTAACACCGATGATTGCTGCGTATAAAAAATATGAGATGAAACCAGAATTGGCATGGTTGTATAATAATACAGGCCTGCTGTACGACTATCATAAGCAACAAGTAAAAGCCAACAACTATTATAGATTGGCGGTGCAGGCAAACTATCCTCCGACGGAATACATTGGAGCAGCATTAATAAAAGGATTGGTCAAGGATAAAAAATATAAAGAAGCTTCAGATAGTATCAGTAAATGGGAAGTAGTCCCAAATGCATATCCTAATTTATACAAACCCTTTATCCTGAATATGAAAGGGAGGGTTGCCTATGCGCAAAATGATACCGCTACCGCGGCAAAGCATTTCAAAGAAGCTATTAAAACCAGCTACTTATCGCACGATGCTAATTTATTCGTAGGGAAAATGCTGCTCGACAGAAAAGATAGCGCCGGCGCATTTAATTATTGGTCGAGAATTACCAGCAGCAAAAATTTTGGTCTGGAACAGGATCTGGAAATGCAGGTGTATAAGTTTATGGGTAAACAATATTTCGAAAATGCATCAAAATACCCTGCTTCTGCCGCTAGTTCCTATACAAATGCAGCAGAAATATATGATAAAATATTTTCGATAGACAGCAATCAGGCACTGACTCGTTTGTATGCCGGGGTTACACACCTACAGTTAAAACGTATTTATACCGGCAAATCGCATTTACTTAAAGCGGCTGATTTATACCAAAAGAAGAAAGATACACTGGCTATTGTTTACCGTTGGCTTGGTTACGCAGAAATGCGGGGAGAAACAATGCCAAATTATACAAAAGCATTCGAGTACTATCAAAAAGGTGTACAGGCTAATCCCTCCGATTCAAGTATAATCAACGATATGGCGACAGCCTATTACCAGCAAAAAAATTATACAAAAGCTGCAGAAACCTTTGGTAAAAATACCGGTATCTATAAGAGCATAAACAATAAAGCAATTGCTTATTACAATAAAGCACTCAGTTATTATATGAATAAACAGAAAGCGGAATCTTTGGTGGAAGTGAATAAAGCACTGGAGCTGAACCCGCAATACGCTGATGCCAAAAAACTAAAAGCAGAACTCGAAAAACCCACTCAATAAAGGATATCATACCTTTGTATTATGGCAACAATAAAACCCATCGGGGTTTTTGATAGTGGTTATGGCGGACTTACTGTTTTAAAAGAAATAGTAAAAACACTGCCTCAATACGATTACCTGTATTTGGGTGACAATGCACGCGCCCCTTATGGACCAAGGTCTTTTGATACAGTATACCAATATACCCTTCAATGTGTAAAATGGTTTTTCTCACAGGGTTGTGAGCTGGTTATTCTTGCCTGTAATACAGCTTCAGCAAAGGCTTTAAGAACCATACAACAAAACGATCTTCCAGGCATTGATTCGCATAAACGAGTATTGGGTGTAATCAGACCCACAACAGAAATAATCGGACAATACAGCAAAACAGGTGCTGTTGGTATTCTGGGAACTTCAGGAACAGTATTGAGCCAAAGTTACCCCATAGAAATAGCCAAAAGCTTTCCCGCCGTCAAAGTATACCAGGAAGCTTGTCCGATGTGGGTGCCCCTGGTTGAGAACAATGAATACAATAAGCCCGGAGCCGATTATTTTATTGATCAACACCTGAAACAGTTATTTGGTAATGCACCCGATATTGATACGCTCTTATTGGCTTGCACACATTACCCGCTTCTGCTGGATAAAATAAGAGCATTTGCCCCCGCTGGTACAACCATACTCTCACAGGGCGAAATAGTAGCCAATAGCCTAAAAAACTACCTTGAAAGACACCCTGAAATAGCAGCGCTTTGTACAAAGCAGGGAACCAGAACCTTTTATACTACTGATTCTGTGAGCGATTTTGATAGCCATGCAAGCATTTTCTTTGGTGAAAAACTCTCATCAAAGCATGTTGAGCTTTCATAATAAGCGATATTTGTGCTGATAATCAATCGATTAAAAAAACATCTTTGTTTTTTTACTTGTTTTTCGATGCTTTTTTGTAGTTTTGCCGTCCTTTCACAAACAGCAGTATGGTGACTGCCGTAATGAAATGAAACAAGATTATAGGGTTAGTTAAAAAAACGTAATTATGAAACGTACATTTCAACCGCATAAGCGCCGCCGTAAATCTGTTCACGGATTCCGTAAGCGTATGCAAACTGCAAACGGTCGTAAAGTATTGGCCAGCCGCAGAGCGAAAGGCCGCAAGAAACTGACAGTTTCCAGCGAGAAAGGATTAAAATAAAATCATCCGGTTCAGTCTTCAGGTTTTGAACGACTGACAATGAAAATATAAAGTCCCGCTTTACGGCGGGACTTTTTTAGTTTAGTGTCTGGCAATGAAATCATTTAGTTACAATAAAAAGGAAAAACTGAAGAGCAGAACACAGCTCGAAGCCATATTTGCTTCGGGTAAAAGTTTTTCTATATTTCCATTAAAACTGTTTTTTATTGAATCTAATGCCAGTACCACTGCACCTGTGCAAGCAGGGGTAGGGGTGAGTGCACGGCATTTCAAAAAAGCAGTTCATCGTAACCGTATCAAAAGATTATTACGTGAAGCATACCGGTTGGAGAAACAGTCATTGTTGGAAGATTTACAACTTCAACAAAAAAGGGTTTCAATTTTCATCTTATACATTGATAAGGAATTGCCAACTTATGAGGTAATAAGAGCGAAGATGAAAGACAGTTTAGCAAAACTGCAGCAGAAACTAAGCAAAAACAATTAGCGCAATAATTCGACACCTATTCATGAACATATTGCTTCGAATACTTAGCTACCCTTTTATTTTCCTGATTCGTATTTACCAATACGTAATCTCACCGGCCCTTGGCCCAAAATGCAGGTTTACACCCACCTGTTCACAATATGCCATTACCGCATTACAAAAACATGGATTATTCAAAGGAGGCTGGCTGGCCATAAAACGCATCAGTAAATGCAGGCCCGGCGGCGGCCATGGCTATGATCCGGTGCCGGACAGAGTAAACAGAGAAACATGAAACAGAGAAATAAGGAATAAGAAAGTGAAGTTCAACATTACTTTCTTATTCCTTATTTCTCTGTTCCTTATTCCTCAGTTTTCTTCCCTCCTGTCATTCCTTCCAGGCGGGCGATTGTTTCGCGGATTTCTTTGATGCTGTAGAAGCGGTATACCTCGGGAGCTTTGCCGTCTTTACTGGCCGCTGAGCGCATATTGTGAAAGGGGCCAACAATGATAGCGTCAAAATTATCGGTGATATGTGCTGCTGAATTGGGCAGGATGTAAAAGTTGCGGTTGGCTTTTCTAACATTCACATTATTTACCAGGTTATGAAGCGAATCGATTTTGAAACGTAATGCTTCCTGACTGATTACCTGGTTACTGAGTTGTGGATCGGTATAATTTACCTGGCTGCCAATAATGGTATCATTCTTTACATTAACGATATAATAGCCATTTTCAGTAAGGGTAACTTTTGCTTCTCCGGAAGGAGTATTCAAGGTAATTTCAACATTCTTTCCAACAAAGTCAATCGTCTTATCCTCATGTCCGGCGCCGTCACCCGCTTTTATCGTTTTTGTTTCCGTATTAACTTCAGCAGGTCCTTTACTGAATACAACCACTCTTTTTTGGTCAGAAGAACAAGAGGCAAAAAGAATAATGGCAACAGCGGAAAAAATAAATGATTTCATAAGCAAGTTTAAAATGGTAGATAAATAAAGCCGCAGGATTCAGTGTATAAAAAATCAGGGTTTGGTTGCAGGCTTCAGACATAAGCTTTTTAAACCACCTGAAACCTGCGTCCAACACCCTGTTTTATTGGTTAGTGCGAGTTAAGCACCAAAACGTTCAGCTACTTTATTCCAGTTTACTACGTTCCAGAAAGCAGCGAGGTAGTCTGCACGGCGATTTTGGTATTTAAGATAGTATGCATGTTCCCATACATCGGCACCTAAAATGGGTGTGCCTTTTACATCGGCTACATCCATCAAAGGATTATCCTGGTTAGGGGTTGAAGTAACTTCCAGTTTCCCGTCTTTTACAATCAACCATGCCCAGCCACTACCAAAACGTGTCATACCAGCCGCAGCAAATTTCTCCTTAAATGCATCAAAAGAGCCAAAAGCGCTGTTGATCGCATCTGCCAGTGCACCTGTAGGGGCGCCGCCTGCATTAGGGGCCAGGCTTTCCCAGAAGAAAGTATGGTTCCAATGTCCACCGCCATTATTGCGTACTGCCGGACTAATAGATCCTGCTGCTGCAACAAGCTGCTCAAGTGTTTTTCCTTCATGTTCAGTACCTGCAATGGCTTTATTGAGGTTGTCTACATAAGCCTGGTGGTGCTTGCCATGGTGTATCTGCATGGTAGTAGTATCAATATGTGGTTCCAATGCCTCATGAGCATACGGTAAGGGTGCTAGTGTAAATGCCATAACTATAATATTTAAATGATTAAAAACTATTCTACAAATTTACAATGCTTCGGTTGAATGAAGGTGAATTCTTTCTTAAATCGAAAGCAGTCCATAGACCATAGTCCATGGACCATCAACTATGGTCTATGGACTGCTTTTATCTCTTCTGCTGAAAGAAATTCTTCATTAGCCAGGCGCATTCGTCTTCCAGAATGCCACTGATGATTTCTGTTTTGGGGTGGAAGGGGGATTGATGTTCTTTCAGGTGTTTTCGGAAACCATTTTTTATATCACTGGCGCCATATACAATGCGTCCAATTTTACCCCAGTACAATGCGCCAGAGCACATTAAACAGGGCTCAAGGGTTACATACAATGTGGCATCGGGAAGGTATTTGGATCCAAGGCTACTGTAGGCAGAAGTTAGTGCCAATATTTCTGCATGTGCAGTGGAATCGTTTAGGAGCTCTACCTGATTATGCCCACGAGCAATTATCTTATTGTTGAGCACCACAACGGCCCCAACAGGTACTTCATCTGAATCAAAGGCAATCTGAGCTTCTTTCAGCGCCTGCTGCATGTAGTATTCGTGTGTTTCGGGGTGCATGGGGGAGTTAAAATTCAAAAATCAAAATTCAAAAATCAAAGATCACCCCTCTATCTGTATTTCCAGTTTCTATCTTTGCCTTCTTCAAGCCATTCGATCATAGTGGCGATTCTTTTTTCTTTTGTAGCATCAGTTTTGGCTTCAGTAATCCAGTTGATGTATTCTTTTTTATGCGAGTAGGGAAACGCTTCAAAAGTTTTATTGGCTTTAGCGTTCTTTTTTAATGCTTTTGTAATGTGGTCCGGTATTTCAAGTGGTTTGGGTGATGATTTTGGTTTCGCAGGCAACTTTATACCAGATTCATTCAATGTTACGGCTTCTTTTATATAAGCGATCATGATTTTGTCTTGCGGCAGATCTTTCATACTGGTGATTCGATCAAAATGCCCCATTGCGCCCCTGTCTTTTATCTGCAGAATTTTGTTCGGATCTTTCATGATAGATGCTTTCCAAAAGCTAAATGCGCAGTGTTGCTTAAAGGATGCCATACTGCAAACCACACCTTTGTGCTCAAAGTGTGGGAAGCTCCATTTCATGGTCTCAATAATTTCAGGGAAAGCCTTGTGCACCAATTTACGTATATGCAACAAAATGGGCTGGGCAAACTGCTCGGCTTTGTCGATATACGCATCAACACGTGGGTCTGTAACTGGCATAAGCTAATGTAATAAATTATGGTCTGAAAAAACAAAAAGGCCGCTTCATTTTGAAGCGGCCCAATTATTTCATCATTGAATATTCTTTATTCAACATTCATCATTCCTAAAGTTTCTTCACCACAATATTCCTGAACCATACATCGTCGCCATGGTCTTGCAGGGCAATATGCCCTTTGAAAATTTTGCCGAAACCGGGCATCGATTTAAACTTGCTATTGGCAATTAATTGATTCCACTGATCGTCGCCATAAGTGGTGTTCAATATACTTTCGCCATTTAGTTTAAATTCCATTTTGCCTTTATTACAGATGATTTCTGCTGTGTTCCATTCGCCAACAGGTTTCGTAACACCTTCTTTGCCAGCAACCAGATCGTAAAGATTACCAGAACGGTGTTTATTGATTTTAGCGTCGGGATGGCCGTCATTATCCAATACCTGCATTTCGGGGCCTGTATACCAAACCCTTTTATATTTAGCTGTATCGTTTTGCGCCCAGAAAATGATGCCACTATTGCCATTTTTAGAAACCTTCCAGTCAACTTTCAGGTGGAAATTTTCTAATTCAAGATCATGAATAATATCACCCCGACCGCTTTTTTCTGAAGCATCCAGGTGTAACACGCCGTTTTCTACTTTCCAGCAACTCCCGATGTTGTCTTTACCATAGGTAATCCATCCTTTGGTAGTTTTACCATCAAACAAAGAGATCCAGCCATTTTTTTGCAACATGGTATTAGCAGTAGCGTCGGCTTTGTTTTCTGAAACTGCATTTCCAAAAATGAAAACACTGATAATAGCGGTTGTTAGCCAGTTTTGAAGCATAATTATTTCTTTAAGAGGAGAATATATTTAACCATTGCTTTGGCATCATCAGTTGATATTGCCGGATGGGGAGTCATAGGTATGGAGCCCCATACACCTTGTCCGCCTTTAATGATTTTATCTGCCAGCATATTGATATTCTCATCTGAATTTTCATATTTAGCCGCAACTTCTTTGTAGGAAGGGCCGATGAGTTTATCGCCTACTTTATGACAAGTAAGGCAATCTGATTTGCCAATCAGTTCAAGTCCTTTGGTATAATCGGGATTACTGCTAAGGTCTTCAGTAGCTGATGCAGTGGTTGAATTACTTGTTTCTTTTTTCTCTTCATTACCTCCACATGCGGCAAGAATAGCCAGCAATGAGAGTGATACTAGGTACTTTTTCACGGTTTTATTGTTTTGTGGTTTGGTTATAGGTGAATTGTTAATGGTAAATTGTGAATAGAATATTTGACAATTCACAATCGACTATTCACAGCTAAGTTATTCATTGATTCCCAAAATGCTGCGATTGAAATTTTCATCGGAGCCGGTTCCTGCGAAATCGTCGAATGCTTTATCGGTTACTTTAATAATGTGTTTTTGAATGAAAGGGGCACCTTCAGCTGCACCAACTTCGGGGTGTTTTAAAGCACATTCCCATTCCATAACTGCCCATCCTTTGTAATTATAAGCGGCAAGTTTACTAAAGATGGAACCAAAATCTACCTGTCCATCACCCAATGAACGGAATCGTCCTGCTCTGTTAACCCAACCCTGGTATCCTCCGTAAACACCTTGTTTACCGCTTGGGTTAAACTCCGCATCCTTAACATGAAACATGCGGATGCGTTCATGGTAATGATCAATATAGCTTAGGTAGTCGAGGCATTGTAAAACAAAGTGTGACGGGTCGTATAATAAACAGGCACGAGGGTGGTTGTTCACTTTTTCCAGGAATATTTCATAGCTGATACCATCATGCAGGTCTTCACCCGGGTGAATTTCATAACAGAGATCCACACCATTTTCATCAAAAACATCCAGAATAGGTTTCCATCTTTTAGCCAGTTCCGTAAAACCAGTCTCTACTAATCCTGCAGGTCTTTGTGGCCATGGGTAAACTGTATGCCATAATAAGGCGCCACTGAAAGTAGCATGTGCATTTAAACCAAGATTGGCAGATGCTTTGGCTGCATATTGCAGTTGCTGAATGGCCCATGCGGTACGTGCTTTTGCATTACCTCTAACATTTTCAGGTGCAAACCCATCGAACATTACATCATAAGCCGGATGAACAGCTACCAGTTGTCCTTGCAGGTGTGTTGATAGTTCTGTAATCTCCAGGCCAGCAGCAGCAACGATGCCTTTTATTTCATCGGCATAAGTTTTACTCTCTGCGGCTTTTTGCAAATCAATACAACGGGCATCCCAGGTAGGAATTTGTACGCCTTTAAACCCTAAAGAAGCGGCCCATTTACAAATACTTTCAAGAGAATTAAAAGGAGCAGCATCTCCCATGAATTGAGCCAGAAAAATACCCGGGCCTTTGATGGTTGTCATAGTAGAGAGGTTTGATAGTGAGTGGTGAATGGTCAATGGTCAATGGTCAATTGTGAATGGTCATATAGGATTCCATATTCACCATTCACAATTGACCATTCACTAAATTTTATATTCCGTCCATTTTACATCAGATGCAGCAGAAGCCACAACATTGTCGATGAAAGCCATGCCTCTCAAGCCATCGCGGGTGGTTGGGAAGTCGAGCATTTCAGCAGTTGGTTGAGTACCATCTATGCGTGCACCCAGGGTTAAGGCGAAATTGCGATAAATATTTGCAAATGCTTCCAGGTAACCTTCCGGATGGCCGCCCGGTGTTCTGCAATTATGGGTAGCGAAGGAACTTAACCTGTCACCATAGTTTCCACCGGCCCTTAAAATTTGAGTGGGTTGGTCAAGCCATTTCAGCAGTAATGTATTCGGCTCATGCTGAGCCCATTCAAGTCCGCCAAGTTCTCCATAAACCCTTATTTTCAAAGCGTTTTCTTCGCCCGCGGCTACCTGTGATGCCATTAACACTCCTCTTGCTCCATTGCTCATACGCAACAGTACATTACCATCATCATCCAGTAAACGGCCTTCTACCAGTGCATTAAGGTCGGCACATAAATGGGTGATTTCTGCTCCGGTAATATATTCGGCAAGATGGGCAGCATGTGTGCCAATATCGCCCATTGCGCCGGCTTTGCCGGAGCGCTTGGGGTCTGTTCTCCAGGCTGCCTGTTTATTGCCTTCACGTTCAGACAGTTTGCTGAGCCAGCCCTGTGGATATTCAACCCATACCTTCCTGATTTTCCCTAATACACCGCCGGCAACCATTGCACGTGCCTGTTTTACCATGGGATACCCTGAATAAGTATGTGTAAGACATAATAATAAACCCGTTTCCTGCACTTTCTGGTGAAGTAACTGCGCTTCTTCAAAAGTGAAAGTCATCGGCTTCTCAATCACAACATGAAAGCCATGATCCAATGCCATCATTGCAGGCGCGAAATGGGCAAAATTGGGCGTTACGATTGTGATGAAGTCCATTCTTTTATCTGCAGGTAACTGACTTTCCTTTGTGATCATCTCTTCAAAATTCATGTAGATCCTGTCTGCAGGGAGAAAGAGGTCTTCCCCGGAAGCTTTGGCAATTTCAGGGTTAATACTAAGCGCTCCGCATACAACTTCAATTAGTCCATCCATATTAGCAGCAATACGGTGAATGGCGCCGATAAAGGCATCGCGGCCACCACCAACCATACCCATTCTGAGTTTTCGGTTCATGAGACGATTTTTTTATTAGGTTCTTGAGTAGAAGAAATAATTTCAGGGATGTAAGGTTATTAAAAAAATGGAAGCCAGAGAAATTTTATCATACAGTATCGGATAAAAAAGCACAATCGTTTGCGGAGAAATCGGTACAAATGACGGTAAAATGGGAAAATTTTTCGCTGCTTTGTTTGAAAATAAAATTACATTTAGTGGCTTATTTCAACCAACAACTCAAACGATATGCACGCCACTCCCCAACGTCAACAATTATTTGTTGCCAGCTGTCTGGCATTATTGGTAACTTCTCTTTCTTTTGGTATCAGGGCCGGAATACTTGGCCGACTTGGTGTAGAATTCGAATTAAATGCGTCACAACTCGGAACTATTGCCGCTACCGCATTCTGGGGCTTTCCACTTGCTGTGGTAATCGGTGGATTTGTAGTAGATATTATCGGCATGAAGAGATTGCTGATCGTTGCGTTTTTGTTCCATCTCGCCGGTATTCTGCTCACCATTTTTGCGGGTGGTTACTGGACCCTGTTCATTTCAACACTTTGTGTGGGTATTGCCAACGGAACTGTTGAAGCAGCCTGTAACCCATTAGTTGCAACCATTTATTCAGATAATAAAACCACTAAGCTTAACCATTTTCATTTGTGGTTTCCAGGGGGTATTGTTATCGGTACTTTACTGGTGTATTTCCTGGATAAAGTGGGCGTTAGCTGGCAAGTACAGGTTGGTTTAATGTTAATACCAACCATTCTGTACGGCTACCTGTTCAGCAAACTGAATTTCCCCGTTACCGAACGGGTGGCAAGTGGTGTTTCTGCGGCAGAAATGTATAAGTCGCTGCTGAACCCCCTCTTTATTTTTATGATCATCCTGATGTTTGGTACTGCTATTACCGAATTGTTTACAGGCCAGTGGATTGATGTACTCCTGAAAAATGTATCAGATAATGCAATTCTGCTTTTAACCATAGAAACGGGTATTATGGTGCTGGGCCGGGCTTTTGCAGAGCCAGTTGTACACCGGTTCTCTCCGGCAGGTGTACTCCTGATATCAGCAATTTTATCGGCAGTAGGTTTATACCTTATGGGACATACAACCGGTAATATGCTTTTTGTTGGTGCCATCATCTTTGGAATGGGTGTTTGTTATTTCTGGCCTACCATGCTCGGTTTTGTGTCGGAAAATCTTCCCAAAACAGGTGCAGTAGGTTTAAACCTTATGGGTGGAGCCGGTATGTTTGCCGTTTCGGTTTATATGATATTCATGAGTGATTATTATGATAATTTACTGGCTGCTAAACTTCCGGCAGGTGCAAATCTTGCAGATTATTCAAATGCCGCTGCCGGAACAGAAATGGCTAATGCATTAGGGGAAGCAAAAAAACTCGCCGGCCCTGAAATACTGAATGCCACCATGCTCATACCCATTGTTTTATCTGTGGCATTTGCCGGACTATTCTTATACATGAGGAATAAAACAAAGTCAAATATGCCTGCTTAGAACGTTGGTTAAACATTAATCCTTATATTTATTATCCTGCGAAAGATCAATCATGGCAACAGAATCATCAAGAAGAAAAACGATTAAACAATTGCTTGCCGGTTCAGCATTACTGGCAACCGGATCGGGCGTTTCTGCATTTACCACTAACACCACCTCAACAACTATGGCACTCAAAGGAAATATCAATCACTCTGTTTGCCGCTGGTGTTATAGTGATATCCCGCTTGATCAATTATGCGTAATCGTTAAAGAAATGGGATTGGTTGGTATTGATCTGGTTGGTCCTAAAGACTGGGATATTTTGAAGAAACACAACCTTATCTCAACCATGTGTAATGGTGCTGAAATAGGTTTGGTAAAAGGATGGAACGACCCGCAGTATCATGCAACATTGATTAAGAATTATACCGAACATATTGAACTCGTAGCAAAAGCAGGTTATACCAACCTGATTTGTTTCAGCGGCAACAGGAATGGAATGGATGATGAGACCGGATTAAAAAACTGTGTTACCGGATTGAAACAGATTATGTCGCTGGCAGAGAAGAAAGGGGTGATTATTCAGATGGAGCTCTTCAACAGTAAAGTAGATCACAAAGATTATATGTGCGACAGCTCGGCATGGGGCGTTGAATTATGCAAACAGTTGGGTTCTCCAAACTTTAAACTGTTGTATGATATCTACCACATGCAGATTAACGAAGGAGATATCATCCGTACCATCAAAAACAACCACCAGTATTTCGGTCATTACCATACTGCAGGTGTTCCAGGCCGCCATGAAATAGATGAATCGCAGGAATTATATTATCCGGCAATCATGAAGGCAATTGTAGAGACCGGCTTTAAACAATATGTAGCACAGGAATTTATAGCTACAGGCAACGATAAAATCGGATCGCTGAGAAAAGCTATTCAGATTTGTGATGTGTGATAGAATAGTCGATAGACCATGGTCCATAGTCCATGGTTAAATAATACTATGAACCATGGACTATCAACCATGGACTAAAACAGCAAACCACAAACAATCATAAACAAACAGACCATGGCCGAACAAAATTATGATGCAATCGTAGTAGGTTCAGGAATCAGTGGCGGATGGGCCGCTAAAGAACTTACTGAAAAGGGGCTGAAAGTGCTCTTGCTCGAACGTGGGCGTAACATTGAACACATTAAGGATTATGTAAACGCCAACAAAGAAGCTTGGGATTATCCCCATCGCGGAAGAAGAACCCAACAGATGATCAATGATTATCCAGTTCTCAAACGCGACTACCCACTTAATGAAACAAACCTCGATTATTGGGTAAATGAAAAGGAAAGTCCTTACACAGAAGTAAAACGCTTCGATTGGTTCCGTGGATACCATGTTGGTGGACGATCTTTAATGTGGGGCCGCCAAAGTTATCGATGGAGCGATTTTGATTTTGAGGCCAACCTGAAAGACGGAGTAGGTGTTGATTGGCCGGTTAGATATAAAGACATAGAAAGCTGGTATTCTTATGTAGAACGTCATGCAGGTATCAGTGGCAGTAAAGAAGGGTTACCTCACCTGCCAGACAGCGATTTTCTTCCCCCGATGGAACTTAACGTTGTAGAGAAAGACCTGGCCAAGCGTATAAAAGAATATTATAAGAACCAGCGCCACATGATCATTGGTCGTGTAGCAAACCTTACCCAGGAACATAATGGCCGTACCAATTGCCAGTACCGTAATAAGTGTTGGCTGGGTTGTCCGTTTGGCGCTTATTTCAGTACACAGTCATCTACTTTACCTGCAGCGATGGCCACAGGTAATTTAACACTGCGTCCATGGTCAATTGTAACAAGGGTATTGTACGATAAAGACAAAAAACGCGCAACAGGTGTTGAAGTACTCGATGCCGAAACAAATAAAACCTATACCTACAATGCTAAAATAGTTTTCCTAAATGCATCTGCATTAAACACAGCATGGATTCTGATGAATTCAGCTACGGATGTTTGGCCTGATGGATTAGGAAGCAGCAGTGGTGAATTGGGTCATAATATCATGGACCACCATTTAGGTGTTGGCGCCGGCGGTCGTGTGGAAGGTTATGAAGACAAATACTATTTCGGTCGCAGGGCAAATGGTATTTATGTACCACGTTACCGCAATCTCTATGGCGATAAACGCGACTATCTCCGCGGGTTTGGATATCAGGGAAGTGCATCCAGACAGGGATGGGGAAGAGAAGTTGCCGAATTAAGTATCGGTGCCGAATTTAAAGATGCTCTTACAGAACCGGGTGGCTGGACCTTCGGTATGATGGGCTTTGGAGAAGTACTGCCTGATCATAGCAATAAAATTACCCTCGATAAAAACGTGAAAGATAAATGGGGGCTTCCTGTTCTTTCATTTGATTGCGAACTCAAAGAGAACGAAATCAAAATGAGGAAAGATATGCAGGCCGATGCTATTGAAATACTCACCAATGCAGGCGTAAAAGATGTGTATGGTTACGAAGGCAATGGTGTATTGGGTCGTGGTATTCACGAAATGGGAACCGCACGTATGGGGAATGATCCTAAAACTTCGGTTGTAAATAAATTCAACCAGGTTTGGGATGCACCAAATGTGTATGTTACCGATGGCGCATTCATGACTTCATCAGCTTGTGTAAACCCATCATTAACTTATATGGCATTTACTGCACGCGCTGCAGACCATGCGGTTAGTGAATTGAAAAAACAAAATTTATAGTAGTCAATTGTCAATGGTGAATGGTCAATAAAGAGACCAGCATTCACCATTCACTATTCACTATTCACGAAAAAAAACATTACCATGAATAGAAGAGAAGCCCTTTCAAGTGTAGCATTGCTACTAGGGGGAACATTAATAGGTTCAACTGCTTTTCTAACGGGCTGTAAAACTACTGGTACAGATAGTGGTATCAGTTTTTCTCCGGATGAAATCAGTTTTTTGAATGAAGTAGGAGAAACAATTTTACCTGCTACAAGCACACCGGGTGCCAAAGAAGCCAAGGTAGGAGAGTTTATGTCGGTATATGTAACAGATTGTTACGAAGCAAAAGACCAAACCATCTTTAAAGAAGGGTTTACAAAACTGGATGAGGCCAGTAAAACCAAAAATGGTAAATCCTTTATGGACAGTACACCAGAACAGCGACATGCATTACTGGTTGACCTTGATAAGGAAACAAAAGAATACCAGAAAGTCAAAAAACCGGAAGATCCTAATCATTATTTCAGGATGATGAAAGAATTAACCCTGCTTGGGTTCTTCACTTCTGAAGTAGGTGCAACAAAGGCTTTACGCTATGTTGCTGTGCCAGGTAAATATGAAGGTAATATACCTTATGCCAAAGGCGATAAAGCCTGGGCCACTAGTTAAGGTAAGTAAAGACTCAAAAGTCAAATTCAAAATATGTATTTGACTTTTGAGTCTTGATTTTTTAATTCTAATCTCAGTACTTATGACAATCAATCGCAGAAACTTTCTACGCAATACAGGTTTTGCGGCAGCGGCATTGTCGATGCCATTTGCGGGGAAGTCATCAATATTAGATGAACTGGCTTATAAACCATTAGGAGATTTTGGCATTCAATTATGGACCGTAAAAGAAGCCATGATGGTCGACCCAAAAGATACCCTTACCAAACTTTCATCATACGGATATAAGCAAATCGAAAGCTTTGAAGGACCGAAAGGCTTTTTCTGGGGTATGAAAAATACCGAGTTTAAAAAACTCATGGATGACCTGGGAATGAAATTGGTCTCAGCACATTGTAACAATACCGTTGATTTCGAAAAGAAATCAGCAGAAGCAGCCGAGATCGGTATGTCTTATTTGATTTGCCCATGGAAAGGCCCACAAAAATCAATCGACGATTTCAAAAAATTCAATGATGAGTTTAATAAGTCTGGCCAGATAGCGAAAAAGAATGGTATCCGTTTCGCCTATCATAACCACGACTATTCATTCAAAGTATTGGATGATCAGGTTCCGCAGGTGGTTATGATGGAAGGTACCGACAAAGACCTGGTTGATTTTGAAATGGATATTTATTGGGTAGTGGCAGCAGGCGAAGATCCAAAAGCCTGGTTCAAAAAATACCCTAACCGTTTCCGTTTATGTCATGTTAAAGACCTTACGAAAACCGATAAAGGAAATGAATCATGCCATATTGGTAAAGGCAGCATCGATTTTAAATCGATCCTTGCAGAAGGCCGTAAATATGGACTGAATAAATTTATCGTAGAACAGGAAGCCTTTACCGGTACAACCCCCATGGATAGCGCAAAAGTGAATGCAGGGTATATGAGTAAGTTTCAGATCTAAAGAAACAGAGGAATAAGGAATAAAAAATAAGGAATGAGAAAGTGTAGTTGTATTTACACTTCCTCATTCCTTTCTTATTTTCTATTTCTTATTCCTTATTTCTCTGTTCTCACACCCCCAAACTCCAGCCTTCTCTGTACTGACGTTTTACGAACTGGTTGGCTTCGTCGAAGTTGGTGATTTTCATATTCGGACCATCCCATACCAGTCTGATATTTCTGCCAGGATAAGCTATGCGGCCATTATCCATTTTCTTTTGAAGATCATAACTACGGATTGCAAGGTTGCCCATCAATACGCTTTCTGTAAGCGGACCAGCAACATCGAAATTAGAGCTTAAGGTTTTTGCTGCTTCAGAACCATAGCCTGCAATTGCTGCCTCAACCCATGCTGCATAGTGACCATTATCGCCATTAGGTACACGCTTAACAGTTTGTGGAACCTGTGTGGTTTTGGTAAGATTGGTCGGTAACAGGTTAGGAATGGCTCCGTATGTACCACACATCATCTTTCCTTTAGTGCCAATAAAAATGGTACCATTACCGCCATCACCCATCATTTCATTTGGTCCAAGCTCTGCAGGACGCTCTGGCTGAATTCCACCATCCATCCAATGCATGGTTAAATCAGGCTTGCCGTTCTGGCCTTTAAATTTCAAAATAATATGAGAAGCCAATGGTCCACACTCTGGTGCATAAATGGCGTTCCAGTTCCTTTCATATCTTTTTGCAACACTACACTCGGCTGATTCAGGGTAGCCAAGTCCAAGTACAGCAAATGCAGGTGCCATAATATGGCAGGCCATATCACCTAATGCACCGGTACCATAATCCCACCATCCGCGCCAGTTAAATGGAACCAGATTATCTACATAATCCTTATAAGGAGCGGTACCCAGCCATAGATCCCAGTTTAACTCTTTAGGTACAGGTAACGAGTTTTTTGACCACTGAATACCCTGTGGCCAAACAGGACGATCTGTATAACAATATACAGTGTGTACATCACCAATTAATCCGGCATTATACCAGTCAACCAATTGACGTACGCCATCACCTGAAGCACCCTGGTTACCCATTTGTGTTACTACCTTATAACGATGTGCCGCTTCGGTCATAACACGTGCCTCATATATATCGTGCGAAAGTGGTTTTTGAACATAAACATGTTTTCCCAACTGCATGGCAGCCATAGCTTGTACCGCATGCATATGATCGGGTGTTGATACAGATACTGCATCTATATTTTTATGCTCCTTATCGAGCATCTCGCGATAATCTTCGTATACTTTGGCTTTTGGGTAGCGTTCACGACTCTTTGCACTTTGACGTGAATCAACATCACATAAGAAAGCGATATCGGCTTTTCCACTCATAAAAAAGTTATATAAATCGCTCTCACCTTTACCACCGGCTCCAATACCTGCAACCTGGAGTTTATCACTTGGGGCTATATAGCCTCTTCCAATAACATGTCGGGGAACAATGTAGAATCCGGCAAGCGCTGTAAGGCCATTCTGTAGAAACTTCCGCCTGGAGTTATCGGAAATGGTCTTTTCCTGTTTTTTGTTCAGATCTTTCTTTTTCATAGCAATCGGTTGGTTATGGGTTGGATAAACAATGAGCCATGAATTTATTTAATTATTTTGATTGAAGCCCGTAAAATTTCAGTTACCTGAGGGAGGTGAGAGAAACAGATACTTTGTGAGGAAGCGCATGGTCCATAGTCCATAGACCATAGACCATGGTCTATGGTCTATAAATTTGGAGGCCTTCTGTTTTCAACATACAGATTGAGTCCGGCATATTCACCATTTATTTTTTTCAAAGAAGAAGTGTCGATATACCCGTATTTCTTTTGAAGCCTGAGGGAATCATCTTGCATATAGGTAACCATGATCCACCGGTCTGTATCTAAAGCAAGTGGGTAATTTTTATGAATAACGCCGTTTTTCAGGTTTAGAGATATGTCATAGGCCCCTTTTGGAAATTTACGAATGTGTACCTCCTGTAATCCGGGCTTTAACAGATAATCCACCGCTTCTTTTGTCTTGCCATTCTCCTGATCACTGATTACCAACTTCATTGGCACATGTTCCCTGCTTTCATTATTTACAATTACATGCGCAGATTGCTTGGAAATGCTGCAGGCAGCAAAAACAACAGCAAAGAAAAATAAACACAATAACGACTTGCGTAAACACATAAATGATTGATTTTAAGGGCTTATATAGAACAATAAAAAAGAACCGTATGCAACAGTTCACAGGGGTTACGCATAAGACACAAGGCAATGAAAAATCGTTGCCTTTAATAAATGATTTTTTTTATGTGTTTATGGGTTGAATGTGCTATCAGGAATAATAGCAAAACTGCCGGGTTGGATATTGAAGAAAGTAATATCGGTGAGATCCTGATTAGAGCGAAACCCATTCGCATAACGCCCTTTTTGTTTATATGGATAATGCTGAACCAATGTAACAGGTGTATTTGTATAGAACTGGCCAAGTGATTGATCCCAATACAACTCATTACTGTATAAAGTATCTCCTTTGGTATTGAAAATTACAACACTATCTCGCAGAAAAACTTTGCTTTCATTCGGAAGATAACGCCCATATTTAGCAAATAACTGACTTTCTGTTTTCATGGTAGAATCGAAAAAGTCTACATGTAATGTATTCGGAAATTCTGTTTTACGCATGCTATCACCCTGGTAGCGCAGTAAGAGTGGTGCAGTGAGTTTGGCACTAATGCGGCCATTTTGACTAAGATAACTTTCAATATTTTTTCCTTCTTCTATACCAGGAGCCCTTCTGCTCAGTTCCTTCACATCATTTACATCGTTTTCACAACCGCATACAAAAAAGCAGCCTAATAAACAGGCTGCTAATATGTTTTTTATATGAAAAGAAGGTTTAATCATACTTGCGTTTCTGGAACCAAAGATCGGTTAAACTAATTCCCAATGTAAACTGAACATAGCTTTCTGTAATATTATTAACAGAAGACCCTCTTTTTCCAAACTGTAAAGCTGTATTTAAAATAGTGAACTGGCGATCATAGTTGTTCCATTTTTTAATAGGTAAACCAGCACCTAATGAAAATCCAACATGTTTCAGTCCATTACCATCCGGATTTAAGTAGTCCTTACCAAAAAAAGCACCTACGCGGTAGTTAACATTGCTCCAGTAATTTCTGCCATTAAGTGGGTCAGGACAAAGCTGCGCGCCAACTTTAAACTGCCAGCTATTATTTAGCTGATCTGGTTGTCCGTAGAAACGATATTTGGTCCACTGAGTGGTGGTATATTCTGCTCCGATAGACCACATTTCAAAGGTTCCGCGGTTATTACTGCTGGTTTTGTGGAAGGTAATACCTGCTGCATATGTTGCAGGCATTTGAATACGACCTTTAATATCGGTTGTATTAGAAATACTATCAACGGTAATATCTCCTGACTGTGTTTCTACAAAAGTTTCTCTTTTCTGATCCTGAGAAGCAGATAGTCTTTGTGCCAGCATTGCTGAACCGCCAATAATTATTTTATAGCTATTCGTTGTTTTGGTTTGTTCAATTACCTTTTTACCAACCGTAAATTCATACTGAAAGGCTGGATTAAAGAATACACCACTAAAAGTAGTAAGGGTTGAAGAATTAGATTGATAGAAGAAGGTCGTGTCGTTGATAAAGGCTTTTTTAGTTGAGATTTCTTTTCTTCCAAAATTGAACCCGGTATTGAATCCGACACTCAGGTCTTTCCATTTTTTACCGATACCGATAAAAGCCTGGTTTAGTCCTCCAGATCCTTCGAATACTGTTGCCAAACTATCTCCTGCTACTTTTTCACGATTTATTACAGAATAACTGATTCGGCTTAATGGGCGTAAACCGAATGCCATACCCCATCCCTTGTCTTTATTTAATGGAACTCCCACACCGAGGTATGATGGATAGAAATAATTTGACCTGAATTTCCCAGCCGGGTTCTCGCTTCTCAGGTTTCTGCTGTCAATGGTTAGCCCCAAATCATAAGAAACCATAAAAAACTGACCATAAGTAGCCGGATTCATAAAATTAATGGCTTGTCCTACGTTGTTGTTGGTGCCATCCGAGTAAGCAACGCCTAGTCCGCCTAAGGCCCGGCTGATAGCATGGCTGCCATTGTAAAAATCGCCTAAACCATATCGGGTAAAAGGAGAATTCTCCTGGGCATTGGCATTAAAAATGCTTATTCCGGTAACCAGAAAACAGCAACTAATTCTGAATAGTGTTGTACTCACAGATCGCATACAGGCCTTTAAATATTAAATAAGGGTCGGCAAATATCCTGTTTTTTAGATGCGGTACAAAAAAAGCCATATCACCCCCGGTTAACAGCACGTTAAAGTTGTTGAATTTCAAGGCATAAGCTTCAATAATTCCGTCAATTTCCTTAGCCATGCCCAAAATAACACCGCTTTGGAGGTTGGTTTTGGTATCATAACCAATTAAAGGAACATGATGGTCAGGCGTTACAAGGGGTAATAATGCTGTTTGTTCATGCATAGCCCGGAAGCGCATAGTTAAGCCCGGAGAGATGCTGCCACCCAAAAACTCATGCGCTTTATTGATGTAATTATAGGTTATACAGGTTCCCAGTCCAATAGCCAGGTTATGCTGATTTGGAAACAAATCCACCGAAGCCGCACAAATAGCCAATCTGTCGGCCCCAATTGTTTCTGGTTTACCAACCGGAGTGCTGAATGGTAGCTTGCTGGTATGCCCAAGTTTATGAAATTGGGTATTTTCAGAAAGAATGGTTTCTATTGAAGGATTATGGTTAATTACAGAAGAAAGAATGGATTTCTGTGGTTGGTATTGTTTAATCAGGTCTTCAATCGCTTCATTGCTATCGTTCTCCAATACAATCACATCTTTTAGTTCGCGCCCGGTAAAAATGGCGCATTTTAGACGTGTATTCCCAAAATCAAAACATAGACTGGTTTGCATAAATACGGTTATTCATTAAAATTAAAACCTTTTAGCTCCCTGAAATGTCCATTCAGGTGAATCCTTTCCTTCAGTGATTCAATGCCTGTAGCCGCCGGAATAATTTTGGAAAGATGTCTTTTAAGGTATTCCAGTCGCTGAAGTTCGTGCATAAGACCTAAAAATTCATATTCTTCCTCGGCAGAAAGTCCGGCATGATGGGCCAGATCATAACTATTCAGCAAATGATCAGGTTTCTTAAACTGTTTGGTAACATGGATCAGCTTGTGCAATTCACGAATACCAACTAGTACTGTTTCCAACAATTGAGGCTGTTTGCTTTCATTATTTTCCGGATAATGTACAATTGCCCCGCTGTATAATTTATCGGGGATCGATTGCACAAGCTCCAGCACACGAAATACTTTATCGCCCATAATACGGATATCCATCCTGCCATCAGGATATACCTGAGCGATCTCTGTTATTTGTACAAGTGTACCCAATTCGGAAACGCTATTGTTGTTTACAGTGGGAATGCCAAAAGGTTTTTTTCTGTTATGGCAATCATTGATCAACTCTTTATACCTGGGTTCGAAAATGTGCAGGTTAGCTGTTTCACCTGGAAAGATTATGATACCAAGGGGGAAAATGGGGATGAAATTTGTCATATGCTACCACGAAGTAAATAAAAGCAGTTAATATATGAACAGTATTACTTCATGTTGTCGTTTTGATATGCAATTTCGTATTTACTTTGTCTTATGAAAATTTCCGGGTTTACCATTATCCGTAATGCCGTAATCAATGATTACCCAATTGTTGAAGCCATTAAGTCTATTCTTCCGGTAGTAGATGAAATGATTATTCTGGTGGGAAATTCAGATGATGATACACTTGGACTAATGCAGTCGATAGGTGATCCAAAAATAAAAATCCATCATTCTGTATGGGATCCTAACCTTCGCTCCGGAGGTTCAGTATTAGCCGTAGAAACAAATAAAGCATTTCAACTGATCGATCCTGCGAGCGACTGGGCATTTTATATTCAGGGGGATGAAGCGGTGCATGAAAAATACCATGAAACCATTCGTAATGCCTGTTTGCAGTATAAGGATGATAAAAGGGTACAAGGATTGGTGTTTAAATACCTCCATTTCTATGGCACCTATGATTATGTAGGCGACAGCAGAAAATGGTACGACCACGAAGTGAGGGTAATACGGAACGATAAACGGATTTCCTCTTATAAAGATGCCCAGGGATTCAGAATCGGAAAGCAGAAATTATGGGTAAAACCAATTGATGCTTATGTGTACCATTATGGCTGGGTGAAGAGCCCTGAGCAAATGATGAAAAAGATGAAAAATTTCAGCAAGCTCTGGCATTCAGACAAAGTACTGGAAGACTTAATGAAAGAACCTGACTTCTGGAACTATGATGAGTTCGATTCCTTACAAAAATTTACGGGCACTCACCCACAAGTAATGCTGGACCGCATAGCCCGCCAAAACTGGAAAACAGATTTAGACATCAGCAAAAAGAAATTCTCCTTTAAAGATAAACTCCTCTACTATTTCGAAAAGAAAACAGGGATTAGGTTGTTTGATTTCAGGAACTATCGAATAATTTGAAAATTAGGTAATTTGAAAATTTGAAAATTTTTTACCACTAAATTTATTGGAAGAACGCTCCAACTAATATCATTTTCAAATTTTCAAATTTCCAAATTTCCAAATTATAATCCACCCATGCAACCAAACCCCATACTGGTATCCCAAATTACATTCTACCAGGCAGGTTGCGGCAATGGCAAGGGTCCAAGAGGTAAGGGCTATATTTTTTTGTCGCCAACCGAGATAAACTGGAAATAATAACCATGCAGTAAATAAAAACATTCCCCACCATCCACTTCCCATCCACCAGAATAACCATTGATTAAATGGCCAGCCGAAGTTGGTATTATAGTTTGGAAATACTTGTTTGAAATTATTTTGTAAAACCTCCGGAATAGCAGCCCAGCCTATATTTTGCTGACCAGATTGAATTGCGTGCCATGCAGCTTTGTTTACTGCATACCTGGCATTATCAGATAGGGTAGGGTCATATTTGCCGGGTACGTACTGGTTCCAGTCATAAAAACTATAACCCAATTTATGTTGTACAGTGGGAAACAATAACCAGGCTATAATAAGCAAAGCCGATAATCCTGCCAATACAATCAAACCATTTTTTCGCTGTTCTTTTTTCCATATAGTTTGAATGCCAATGATCAATCCCATCAGTATAATCATTACCCATCCGGTGCGTGCTGCTAAGAAGAGAATACAAACTGCTAAAAAAATGCTGGCTGCCAATAACCATTTATGTGCCTTTCTGTTGAACCATGCAATCAGAACGGCGCCAGATAAGAACATGGAAAAGCGAACATGGTCATTATCCATAAATACAGGTAATGATTGTCCGCTACTGTATTTTTCCAACGCTTCCTGGCTATGCAAAATATACCAGCCCAAAGGATACAGCACTGCTATTAATGCAGCAATAACCCAGCAATAACCAAATGTTTTGAATAAACGTGGTTCAATAGATGAAATACAGGCACCACTGATTGCCAAAACCGGGTAAGTAGCTAAAGTAAGCAGGTGATCCCATCCTGCAGCGGCATCGGGTGATTGCCATATACCCAGCAAGCCAAACAGTACAGGTGTTATTCCCCAGATGATGATAGGATTCCTGGACCAGTTGTTAATCCAGTATCGAAAATGCCAGATGGAAAAAATCAACCACGCACCCATTGATAGGGATAAGATAGCACGACTCCACAATAACCCTGCAAGGGAGATGATGAATAAAGCCATGATAAACGATACTTTTTTCACGATATCCTCTTTAAACTGTATTTCTGTGGATTCATTTACTTTCTTTTGCAGGAACAAGGGTAAATTTACGTTTAGCATAGCATTATGTGGCAGCAATTATTAATAGGCATAAAACAGGGCGACCAGCGCTCATTGGCAAGAAGTATTTCTTGTGTAGAAAATGAAGTGCCCGGCTTTGAACAGTTTCTTGCAGAACTGCCTGCTGGTCATGCCTCGGTAACAGGTATTACAGGTCCGCCAGGAGCAGGAAAAAGCACGCTGGTAGATGCACTGATTGCCACATGGGTTTTACAAAACAAAAAAGTAGGGGTATTATGTGTTGACCCATCTTCTCCATTTAATCTTGGTGCGGTACTTGGCGACAGGATACGCATGAGTGAATGGTATAATCATCCCAATGTATTTATCCGATCATTAGCTACCAGGGGTTCATTGGGTGGACTACACCCGCATATCATTGATATTACTGCGCTGATGCAGGCTGCGGGTTTCGATCATATAATTGTTGAAACAGTAGGGGTTGGACAAAGCGAAATAGAAATAGCCGGATTGGCAGATACAACGATTGTGGTGGTGGTACCGGAAGCGGGGGATGAAGTGCAAACCATGAAAGCTGGTTTAATGGAGATAGCCGATATTTTCGTGGTGAATAAAAGCGACAGACCCGATGCAGATCATTTTGTAAAAAATCTCCGGTTGATGCTTGCACCTACTTTTAACCAAACTCAATGGCAGGTGCCAATCATCAAAACAATCGCATCAACCAGAACTGGTATTGATGAATTGGTGAAGGCAATAGAGGAACATGCTTTATTACAACAAACCAGACCCCGAAAAGCATGGCTGCTGGCAGAAAGAGCCTATCAATTAATACAACGCGAGAAAATGCGAGGTGTTAAAAAATCGGCAATTAAAGATGCAATTGAAACGAATCTTGCTAAAGGTGAATTCAATTTATTTACTTTTATCCAGCAGTATCTTTAATACAGTTATAAGTGAATAATTCCATAGCAGACACAGCAAACACACCACTGGTATCCGTTGTAATGGCTACTTATAATGGAGCTGCTTTTATTGATGCACAGGTTAAAAGCATACTTTCACAAACATATTCAAACCTTGAAATTATTATTGTTGATGACGGATCAACTGATCAGACACTAAGTAAACTGGAAGAATTTGCAGCGAAAGATGATCGGATACAACTGGTTCAGAACAAAGAAAATCTGGGATACATCAAAAATTTTGAAAAAGGGCTGCTCATGGCCAAAGGTGCATTTGTTGCTCCCAGTGATCAGGATGATATATGGATGCCGGAGAAAATTAGCACACTGTTGGATGCTATTGGAGAATCAACCATTGTTTATGCAGACTCCTTGTTAATTGATGGTCAGGATAAACCTATCGGTAAAAAATTATCTGATATTAAACGATTGGCCGATTTTAATGATTGTATCAGTTTTCTGGTTGGAAATTCCGCTGCAGGACACGCAATGCTTATCAAAACATCCCTGATAAAAGATGCGGTTCCCTTTGCGCCAATGATACCACATGATCACTGGATAGGTTTTGTTGCCACCTTGTACAAGGGTATAAAGTACTTAGATATACCATTGGTATACTACAGACAACATAATAGCAGCGTTTTCGGGGCCGTAAAAGTGCAGGAGGGTGAAGAACAGCTGCAGGTGGTAAGAACTAAAAAAGCAAAAGATCTTTCAGCAATAAGAGAAAGGGTAAGATTAATGTATAACAGATGCCCGGCATCGATGAAGCAAGAAAAAGAAATACTCCGGCGTTGTGATAAATATTATGCATCTTTTTCCTTGCTGAATAATTTTAACCGAATGTTTTTGTTCTTTGCTTATAATCGTCGTATAATGGCCTATAAGCAAAGAAGCATGTTGCGAAGATGGCTATACTGTATTAAATTGTTTTTTACCATTCAATAAATGTTTTGTCCTTTCAACTATGCGGGTAGTAAAAACCATCATACTGGATTGTGAAAGAATGAAATACAACCATACAGGATTGTATCATTTCTGCTTGCACCTCGGACAGGCATTGTTGTATATGAAACTTCCGGAAGAATCATTGGTGTTTTATACCGACAAAACGAATAAGGGAATTTTTGGGCCGAATGAAAAATACCTCCTGCAACAACCCCTTCACAAGATTTTTTTGCCATCAGTGAAAAAGTACAATGTTTGGCATACTACTCACCAGGATAGTATGTACCAACCCCAAAATGGTAAAATACCTGTTGTGCTTACTATTCATGACCTGAATTTTCTGAAAGGAAACCTTAAAAATCACGCAAAGCAACATGCATATCTTAAACGGTTGCAACAGAAAATAAATAAAGCAGATCATGTGGTTGCTATTTCGAATTATGTACTGAATGATTTGAAAGAACATATTAATATTGGAAATACACCCGTCTCGGTAATTTATAATGGATGCAATATTACCCCGATACCTAAGCTGCTTGCACCTGAACATGCTCCCCAACATCCATTTTTATTTACCATTGGTACCATTACAGAGAAAAAGAATTTCCATGTACTTCCACAACTATTGGTAAACAATACATTTGAGCTTTTGATAGCAGGTGTTGTACAAGATAAAAATTACCAGCAGGTAATTATGGCAGAAGCCACCCGTTTAGGGGTTTCTGATCGGGTGCATTTTGTTGGTGCTATTTCTGAAAACGACAAACAATGGTATTATAAACATTGCAGCGCCTTTGTTTTTCCATCTATTGCAGAAGGTTTTGGATTGCCTGTAATTGAGGCAATGGCATTTGGCAAACCTGTTTTTTTATCAACACATACGAGTTTGCCAGAGATAGGTGGCGAACATGCTTTTTATTTTTCCGGATTTGAACAGGAGTCTATGCAGGAAGTGTTGCATAAAGGACTTGCTGCTTATAAACAGAATAATAATGCAGCAGCAATAATTCAACACGCTCAACAGTTTAACTGGCGCACCGCTGCAGAAAAGTACCTGGAAATTTATCGTTCCTTTTATTGATTACTTAGTAGCATAGCCCCACAAGCCGGAAGGCATGGTATGATTTTCGAAACTGGTATACCCTTTATTATAAGTAGCATACTTTTTATCATTTCTTATTAAGTGTTTATGGAAACAGAATAAGAAAAATTTCACAACTAATCTAATGAACCCCTTACTGCCAGCTTGTTTGGCCCATAAACTCATCATTATGATCAGACTGTAATTAAATCCTCCTCTTGGATAAATGGAGTGACTTGAGAATCCGGTATTGGTAAAATGATTGGTGAGGGCATATGGGGTAAAGCGATGATGATCATGCGGAACCTCATGTAAAGAATAAATAAATGGAACAGAAAAGAAGATGCTGCCCCCTGGTTTTAGCACACGATGCATTTCTTTTAAAATAGCATCCGTATCATAATAATGTTCCAGGAATTCTGTTACAATGATCCAATCTATGGATGCATCTTCAAGTGGAATGGTATATCCATCCCAATACATATCAGGAACGACTTTATTATGGTAGTTTGAATATTGCAGATCCATTCCAGTATACTGCTCAATTTTTCCCGACTCCATCAGAAAGTCGCGGTATGGCATTACACCGCAACCCAGGTCGAGTACTTTACCGCCGATTTTTCCTTTAAGGTCCCGCACGGCTTCTATGAGTGAGCGTTGGATAAGGTAATATCCATAACCCAACTTAAGGGTTGGCTTGATGTATACTTTTTCAATTTGTTTCTTATCCATGTGCAGCCTTGCAATTAATGCGTTTGATAATATGTTATCAGCGAAACTTTTTCCTGGCCCTTACAATAGGTGAATCAATGATTTTTAATAAATAGAGTGGGTAGAGAATTGGGGTAATGATGAACCGCATGATATCTACCTCATAACGCTCTTTTATGTATGATAAGCGAATTAGCTTTTGCAGATAGAAATCCGAATGTTTTTTAGCGATATACTGCTTATTGAGGGTTATCCGCTCTTCCTGATTATATCCGGTAATGACAGAATTAGCTACAATTCTATAATAGAAAAGTTTTTCATCCAGGAAGTAAAAATGAAATCCATTAGAAGCTGCATTGATCCAGAACTCCCAATCTTCAAAACCATAAAAGGGTATATCTGTATCGTAACCACCATTCTTTTCCCAAACGGTTTTCTTATAAACAGCACAGGCATCAGCAAAATTGCCCGTTGCAATATTCAGGTCATCATATTTCCTGACTTTATATTGTCTCTTTCGTTGCGATAAATCGCCAAAAAATATGGGTCTTGCATACACAATGTCAACCGCTTTTTCGGTTAGAATTGGGATGGCCTTATTAATATAATCGGGGGTTATTTTATTATCGGCATCAAGCGGTAAAATATAAGTTCCTTTTGATGCTTTAACACCTGTATTCCTTGCGCTGGCCGGACCCCCATTTGTTTGAAAAATAACCTGGTATCCGGCTGTTTTTAGTGCTTCAAGTTTTTGTAAAGTGGGCTGATCGGTGGATCCGTCGTCAACAATGATGATTTCTACCGGGTAATTTATTTTATCAATTTCAATACTATCTAAAGCCTCTTGTATATATGCCCCATGATTATAGCATGGAATAACTACCGATACCAGGGGATTTGTTTGATCCATGAATTTTGAGGGGGATTATGACTTGTTTTCCATTTCGTGTGCCGATACTTCTTTTTCACGCTTCCACCATCTCCATCCGATATAACCCATAATGGCCAATGGGGCACCTGCCAGGTAAATGATGGCAGAATTCAATGCTTTGGCCGGGCCTTCACCCAATTGTGAAGCCGTTTTGGTACAGATCGAACACTGCGCCATAGATAACTGACTGATCAGCAGCAACAAACCCACACAAATCACCATCTTAAATACCTGCGCCATAACCGGAATGTTTATACAAAGATACTGAATAGTGGAAAAACAGAGGAACAGAGAAATAAGGAACAGAGAAATAAGAAATAAGGAATAAGGAATGAGAAAGTAAAGCGCCTGTCTTCTCACTTTGGACATTTCTCTGTTCCTTATTTCTCTGTTCCTCTGTTTTTCTTATCTTTCTTCCTTAACCTGATTCCATGGAACAACGTCGTCGTTTTTTACAGCGGGTGGGACTGCTGGCCGGAGCTTTTTCAGCGAATAGTCTTTTTCAGCAGTTACATGCTGCCGAATGGGAAGCTGCCCAAAACAGGGTTGCTGCTTTATCGGCCGGGGAAATTGCTTCAGATGAAGATTACTGGAGTGTTATTCAGCAAGGGTTTACCGTAAACCCAAACCTGATAAACCTGAATAATGGGGGTGTTAGTCCTTCCCCAAGGGTGGTACAGGAAGCAGTTGAGCGGTTTAATAAATTATCGAATGAAGGGCCCTCTTATTATATGTGGCGCATTTTGGATCAGGGGAGGGAGCCGCTTCGGTATAAGCTGGCAACCCTTGCAGGATGCACTCCGGAAGAAATAGCGATTAACAGAAACGCTACAGAGGCATTGAATACTGTCATTTATGGAATTGATTTAAAAGCGGGTGATGAAGTAATTGGAACCAAGCAGGATTATCCCAATATGATTCAAGCCTGGCGTCAGCGTGCTTTAAGAGAAGGAATCGTTTACACCCAGTTGAATTTTGATTTTCCTATTGAGAACGATGAAACAATTGTGGCCGCTTTTGAGAAAGCGATTACTCCTAAAACAAAAATCCTTCACCTCACCCATATCATCAACTGGATCGGTCAGATTTTGCCGGTAAAAAAAATTGCGCAAATGGCGCATAGAAGAGGCATCGAAGTTGTTGTGGATGGGGCACACTCATTTGGACTACTGGATTTTAAGATACCGGATCTTGAATGTGACTATTTTGGTACCAGTTTACATAAATTTCTGAGCGCCCCGATTGGAAGTGGGATGCTGTGGATCAAAAAAGAAAAAATTGAAAAAATCTGGCCACTGGTTTGTAACGACAAACCAAGAAGCAGTGATATCAGAAAGTTTGAAACCCTTGGTACCAGAAGCTTTCCTATTGAACAGGGGATCGGTGAGGCATTGAACTTTCACAATGCTATCGGACCTAAAAGAAAAGAAGAACGTATCCGCTACCTCAAAAACTATTGGGCCGAAAAAGCCGCTAAAATTCCTGGAGTAAAAATCCATACCTCATTCAAGCCTGAGTATTCATGTGCTATTTGCGGGGTATCTGTTGATGGAATGACACCAGCACAACTAGATCAGGCATTGTTTAATACCTATAAAATACACACAGTAGGAATTGTCTGGGAAAATATCAGTTGTGTGCGCGTAACACCTCATGTGTACACCAAATTACAGGATCTTGATAAGCTGGTGTTTGCGCTGGAAGAAACTGCAAAGAAGAAAATGTAGGATGTCGGATCGCTGATGTCGGATTTGAAAGACACATCCGACATCAGCGATCCGACATCAGACATTCCTAAGAAGCTTTCGCTGCTGCTTTTTTTGCTTTTACTGCAGTTGCTTTAGCGTTTGCAGGGCGGCTTTTGCCAAATGACCCTTTAAATCTTTTACCTTTTGCGGTTTTTTTATCGCCTCTACCCATGGTACAGTTATTTAAGAATGAATAATAGTGAGGTGCAAAAATAGAAAAACCCCGCGAAAGCGGGGTTCAATTCTTTTAATGAGCCCGGATTAGATCTTAGCGCTCAGTTCTTTACCAGCTTTGAAGCGGGCAACTTTTTTAGCTTTGATTTTGATAGTCTCACCAGTTTGTGGGTTACGACCTGTACGAGCAGCGCGCTTAGATACAGAGAAAGTACCGAAACCTACCAGTGTAACTTTATCACCTTTTTTCAGGGTTTTGGTTACTGTATCAACAAAAGAATCTAAAGCAGCATTTGCTTGTGTTTTTGTAATACCTGCATCTTCTGCGAGTTGTGCGATCAATTCAGCTTTGTTCATAGATGTGTTTTTAGATGTGTTTTAATAAGAGAAACAAATTTATTGGCTTTTGGCAAACAGCAAAATATTTTTCCAACTTTAGAAATATTTTCTGAATGCATAAAACCCTGCCCGGTAAAGGATTTCAGCCGATTATGCAAAATCGGGTGGTTAAACTTTAGTTGCAATAAACCGCTGAAACCCTTTATTTTCAATGCTTTCAGAGAATATTCGCTGAAAATCAATACCGTAGCGGGTTTCAGGACAATATAGCGAAGTTTTGTGATTGACAAAATGATTTTGCAAAACTATCCACACTCAATTCACAACTTGCATAAGGGAGCGAAAACCAACAAATTGGTTGCCCCATTCATTCAGTGCATCCTGCCTTAATGCAGCGGCAAACTCTTCAATATACCGATCATAAGCTTCTTTGCTGGGAGCAAAGTATTGGGTAGCATAGGTTGGTCCCTCAGTTTCATCTACTTCCAATACACGCACAAACCGAAACTCAGAAAAACAACCGGTTTCCATTACTTCTGGTATATGCTTCGATTTCATCCAGTTAACCCAGCGCTCATGTATTGGCCAGGCCAACTGTATGGTAACATTATAGATATACATGAAAAAGTAGTTTATTTCTATTAAACGGTAAAAGCAGCATAAATCGGACAATGATCGCTGTGTTTTACATCCGGGTAAATAGCGGCTTCTTTCAACTGATTATTAAGGTTGTCGGTAATACTGATATAATCAATTCTCCAGCCCTTATTCTGTAAGCGCACAGACGGGAATCGCTGGCTCCACCAGGAATACGCCCCTTTAGCTTCCGGATTAAGGAAACGGAAGCTGTCTGTCCACTTATTCGACAGAAACATATCCATCCAGGCCCTTTCTTCGGGTAAGAAACCGGAAGACTTTTTATTTCCCTTTGGATCATGGATATCCGTTTCGGTATGCGCTATATTATAATCACCAGTTACAATTAATTTTTTTCTGGTTTTACGTAAAGCCTGTACATACGCAAAGAACTCATCCAGCCATTGGTATTTATAAGTCTGCCTTTCATCGCCACTTGTACCAGAGGGGAAATAGGCATTTATCAATGTAATGTCTCCAAAATCCGCACGAATCACCCTTCCTTCAAAATCACTTTGCTCAATGCCATTTCCATAAAGCACTTTATCGGGTTTAATCTTTGTAAAAATGGCTACGCCACTGTATCCTTTTTTTTGAGCGGAGAACCAGAAAGTCTCATAGCCAAGTTTTTCTATCGCAGCAACATCGGCATCTTCTTTCGTGGCTTTTGTTTCCTGTAAACAAATGATATCTGCAGGGTCAGTTGCCAGCCAGTCTGTAAATCCTTTTTTCATAGCGGCCCTTATGCCATTAACATTGTAGGATATAACTCGCATAAACAATCTTTTATTGGTAAAATTTTGTAAACGCAATCATCATTAACTGATTGAGTTTTTCAATATCTAAAGATGCATCAAAAATAGCAATACGTTCAGGTAAAAAATTGCCTTTGGCAACTGCTATTCTTTTTTCGTCTAAATAAATCTCTTTCAGACTGTTTCTATCTGTACATAATATTGAAAATGGTTGATCGCCCAGATAGCCCTGAACCTTGTATTCACAAAAAACATTTCTGGTTGCTGATGAAGCATTAATGTTTACAACAGAACTACTATCGTAGCCATTACTTATTTTATTCAGGAAAATCTTTTTCTCTGGCATGCCAATATTCTTATAAATACTGAACCTCGCAATGGTATCTTTTTCTTTTAAAAGAACATGAACCGGACCAGATAAAAAATGCGTAAAAAGATCGGCTTCAGAAAGGTAATTAAAGTTGGGGTTAACTTCGTTGATCAACTTAATCGTATAATTCTTATCTCTTATCACATCTCTGCATTCCTGCCGTAACTGTACAAAATCAGAGCTGTTTATATTGCCCGTAGCAGTGATCACATTTTCTATGGGTGAATTGTCTGGTATATTCTTCTTCTTTCCTTTTGCAATCAACTCTTCATAAAACTTATCGCCCATCCTGATCATTTCTGATTTTCCATTATACTGGTAGGAATAAATATCTTTCTGCGACTTTGTTTGTAAAACAGGATATTTCCCGATTTCGGGCAGAATAAAATTATCTGCATAAAAAGCCGGTGCAACTTTTACTTCTATTAAGGCGGAGTTATTGGCAGTATCTAATAATTTCCCGATAGACAGGTTTAACATATCCGTAAACCCTTTAGGCGTAATTGCCAGATTACCAGCTATAATACCAAATCCATTACCACTACCTTGTCCCACACAAATGGTCAATCCATCATTAGAAATAACATTCTTTTTATGGTCAACAAATAAAAGTCCTACCTGAAATACTGACCTGGTTCGCTTAAATAAAAGTGAGTCATGAATATATTCAGGCTGATAGTAAAAGAAAGTAACCGGATCGTATTCATAAATGTCTACATAGAGATGTTGTGTAGTAGTATCGGCAGTAGTAAAGTAGATACTTTCAGTGCCTTTATCTTTTAAATTATTAATGGGAATAATTCTGATTGTAGTATCGGAAAGAACCGCATTTTTTTTATTCAGTAACTGATCAGTTAGTTGATTGATAAAAGTAGATCTGGTGGAAGGCAATGTCCAATAATTCATTATAGGTCCTAACATCGAAAATGTACGGACTTGTTCCAGTATGATGTTTTTTTGTGCACTTGCAGAAAGACTGATGCATAAAGTTGTTAGTAGAAGAAGGCTGAATTTTCTCATAAAACTGTTAAGTAAGGTTAGCTACCGTCTTTGACAGCAAATTTTGTGCTAATTTGAATTTTTATCAATATAGTACAGAAATGGAGAAAACAGAAAGATTCATACCGGCACAGGAGTCGGTATATTTAGACGGACCTAAGCCCAGGATTTATGAGTTAGGCTTTGCCTGGCAAATTTTTAAGCAATTTATCAAGGGGTTCAGAACCCTTCACTTTGTGGGACCTTGTATAACCGTATTTGGTTCTGCGAGGTTCAAACCAGATCATCCTTATTATCAGGCAGCGGTAACTTTTGGTAAGCGTATTGCTGAATTAGGTTTTACCACTATGACCGGCGGAGGACCAGGAATTATGGAAGCGGCCAATAAAGGGGCTTATGAAAACGGGGGACAATCGGTAGGTTGTAATATTAAACTGCCCTTTGAACAATATCCCAATCCCTACATGCATAAATGGATCACTTTCGATTATTTCTTTATCAGGAAAGTATTGCTGGTGAAATATTCTTATGCTTTTATCATCATGCCCGGCGGCTTTGGTACCATGGATGAATTTTTTGAAACGCTCACCCTCGCACAAACCAAAGTGATCAATGATTTTCCTATTGTCTTATATGGTAAAGATTATTTCCAGCCCTTACTGAACAGTATAGACGAAATGGCCGAGCATGGAACAATATCTGCAGAAGATAAAAAATTGATTTTCCTCACCGATGATATAGATGAAGCCATGCACTATATTCAAACCTACGTCCGCAAAAACTACACCGTAAAACCAAGAAGAAGATTGTGGTGGCTATTTGAGAAAAGGTGAAAAATTTCCAACAGAGAAATGTCCAACTTCGAACTTCGAAGTTATCGTTTTACGGGGAAAATTGGTTGCGAACTTCTAGCCATTGCCATCCGGGGAAATTTAACTGCGAACTGTTGGTGTCGCGTATGATGGAACACAGATCTTCATGATTTTCAGGATTTATCATGATAGATCTTGAAAATCATGAAGATCCGTGTTCTATTAATAGCAGATAGTGCATTTAGGGCAACCAAATATTTTTTTAAGCAACTGACTTTAAATTTTCTCCTCCTCTTTAATTTCATTAAAAGCAGGAAGTCTAATATAAGCACCCATCAAGGCTTGTAGCTTGCGGCATGCAGCTTGAAGCCAATTTCCCCGGACAACAATGCTTCGAAGTTCGACATTCGATATTCTTCTGTTTTTATTCTAACACCGGACTCAGCCATCTCTCCGCTTCTTCGAGTGGCATATTTTTTCTTCTGGCATAATCTTCCAACTGATCGCGTTGAATCTTACCTACACCGTAATACTGGCTTTGCGGGTGCGAGAAATACCAGCCACAAACGGAAGAGGCAGGATACATGGCCAGACTTTCCGTTAGTTCAATACCAATGGTTTCAGTGGCTTGCAGGAGTGCAAAGAGTTTATACTTTTCTGTATGATCCGGACAGGCAGGATAACCTGGTGCCGGACGTATACCTACATATTTTTCTTTGATCAGTTCATCATTAGTAAGACTTTCATTGGTATCGTAACCCCAATATTCTTTTCTCGTTTTCAAATGCAGGTATTCTGCAAAAGCTTCTGCTAAACGATCTGCTAATGCCTGTAACATAATTTTGTTATAGTCGTCGTGATTGGCTTCAAAGTTTTTGATATGGGTATCAATGCCATGAATCGTTACAGCAAAAGCTCCGATAAAATCTTTTTTGCCACTTGTTTGTGGGGCAATAAAATCAGCCAATGATAAATTCGGTTGTCCCGGCGCTTTTTTAATCTGCTGGCGCAAGAAAGATAATGTTGTATTTCCTTGCTGATGGGTAATTGTTATATCATCATCGGCACTTGCTGCCTCCCAGAACCCAATGGTTCCTTTTGCAGTGAGCCATTTTTCGCCGATTATTTTATCCAGCAGGGCATTGGCATCATTGTATAATTTGGTGGCTTCTTTACCTACAACAGTATCACTTAATATTTCAGGGAAGTTGCCATGCATTTCCCAGGCAATAAAGAAGGGTTTCCAGTCTATATAAGGTCTGAGTTCATTTAGGTCAAGGTCTTCAAATACTTTGGTACCGGTAAACTGAGGTGTAACAGGGGTGAAGCTGTTCCAGTCGATATTTGCCTTGTGTTGCAATGCATCCTGGTAAGAAAGGTATTGCTTCACTGTTTTTTTATTATCAAAACTTTCTTTCAGTTTCACATACTCATCTGTAATGGATTGAAGAAAGGGTTGTTTTTGTTCTTTGTTTAATAATGATCCTGCTACCGTAACACTTCTCGAAGCATCCAGTACATGCACCACACCATGCCCATATTCCGGTGCAATTTTAACCGCAGTATGCATGCGAGAAGTAGTAGCACCGCCAATCAGTAAAGGCTGTGTCATGTTCCGGCGCTTCATTTCCTTGGCAATATGTACCATTTCATCGAGCGAAGGCGTAATAAGACCACTTAAGCCAATGATATCGGCATTTTCTTTTTGTGCTGCTTCCAGAATTTTGTCGGCAGGAACCATTACACCGAGGTCTACAATATCGTAGCCATTACAGCCTAATACAACTCCTACAATGTTTTTACCAATATCATGTACATCACCTTTAACGGTAGCCAATAAAATCTTGGCTGCCCCTGCAGTTTCTGTATTGGTAGTGCCTGCAGCGAGGTGTGCCAGTCTTTTTTCTTCTTTTTCTGCTTCAATGTATGGGGTAAGAACGGCTACACTTTTCTTCATAACACGTGCACTCTTTACCACCTGTGGAAGAAACATCTTACCTGCGCCAAAAAGGTCACCGACAATATTCATTCCATCCATTAACGGCCCTTCAATTACATCTAATGGCTTAGGATATTTCTGGCGTGCTTCTTCTGTATCTGCTTCAATATAATCGGTGATGCCGTTGATGAGTGAGTGTGCCAGTCTTTTTTCAACAGGCTCATTGCGCCATGCTTCATCTTTTACTTCAACCTTGCCTTTTGCTTTAACGGTTTCTGCGAAAGCGATGAGTTTTTCTGTGGCTTCGTTGTTGTCGTTGTTTTTATTCAGCAGCACATCTTCACAAAGCTGGCGAAGTGTTGGTTCTATTTCATCATATACCACCAGTTGACCGGCATTCACAATACCCATATCCATACCGGCTTTAATGGCATGTAATAAGAATACGGAGTGAATAGCTTCTCTCACATGATCGTTACCCCTGAATGAAAAAGATACGTTCGATACACCCCCGCTTACTTTGGTAAGGGGCATCAGTCTTTTAATTTCACGGGTGGCTTCAATAAAATCAACTGCGTAGTTATTATGCTCTTCAATACCCGTTGCTACGGCAAATATGTTTGGATCGAAAATGATGTCTTGAGGCGGAAAACCTACTTTCTCAGTAAGAATTTTATAGGCACGGTGACAAATTTCAATTTTTCTGTCTTTGGTATCTGCCTGTCCAACTTCATCAAACGCCATTACAATAACGGCTGCACCAAATGCTTTACAGATAAATGCCTGTTCAATAAATTTTTCCTCTCCTTCTTTCATGGAGATAGAGTTCACGATACATTTACCCTGCACGCATTTTAGTCCTGCCTCAATGATCTCGAACTTAGAACTGTCGATCATAATAGGTATACGGGCAATATCTGGTTCACTCTGAAGCAGGTTGAGGAAGGTAGTCATGGCTTTAACCCCGTCGAGCAGGGCATCGTCCATATTTACATCCAGCACCTGAGCACCGTTTTCAACCTGTTGTCTGGCAACGGAGAGGGCTTCTTCGTATTTATTTTCCCTGATTAGTCGGGCAAATTTTTTAGATCCTGTAACATTGGTACGTTCGCCAACATTTACAAAGTTGGTTTCGGGGCGAACAACAAGTGGTTCTAGTCCTGATAACCTTAGGTAAGGCTTGATAGTAATGGTTTCGCTCATGTCTGGTCTTGATTAAGCCAATGAAGTTTCAACTTCCGGAACTGCTCTTGGAGTAATTTTTTTAACGTTGTCTGCAATATGTTTAATGTGGTCGGGTGTTGTACCGCAACATCCTCCTACAATGTTTACAAAACCTTGTTTGGCCCATTCTTCAATAAAATGGGCTGTTTCGTGTGGTGCTTCATCATATTCTCCCATAGCATTTGGTAAACCTGCATTGGGGTAGGCAGAAGTATAACAGGCGGCTATCTGACTCAACTCTTCAATATGTGCACGCATTTCAGAAGCACCTAATGCACAATTTAAACCAACACTTAAAGGTTCGGCATGCATTACAGAGGTATAAAAAGCTTCCAGTGTTTGTCCGCTAAGTGTTCTGCCGGAAGCATCTGTAATGGTTCCGCTGATCATGATCGGAAGTTCAGGGATACCTGTTTCGCGGAAGAATTGTTTAGCGGCGAAAATGGCTCCTTTGGCATTGAGGGTATCAAAGATGGTTTCTATTAATAAAATATCTACCCCACCATCTACCAGTCCTTTGATTTGTTCTTTGTAAGCTGTTACCACTTCGTCAAACGTAACTGCTCTGTATCCGGGGTTATTTACGTCTGGTGAAAGACTCAATGTTTTGTTCAATGGACCGATGGCTCCTGCTACATATTTTTCAGTTGTACCTGGATTTTCTTCCATGAATTCTTTCACTGCATCTTTGGCGCATTTTGCTGCAGCAACATTTAATTCATAAGCCAGTGATTGCATGTCGTAGTCGGCCATGGCAATGGTGGTGCTGCTGAATGTATTGGTTTCAATGATATCTGCCCCGGCTGCCAGGTATTGTTTGTGAATACCTTTGATGATGTCTGGTTGCGTAATACATAAAAGGTCATTATTACCCTTTACATCGCAATGCCAGTCTTTGAATCGTTCTCCACGATAATCTGCTTCTGTAAGTTTATGACGCTGAATCATGGTACCCATGGCTCCGTCGATCACTAAAATTCTCTTTTCGAGTGCTTTTCTAATACTCATACCGCTGTATTTAACCTTTTGGTTATTACTAAAGTGGTCGGACTAAAAAACGTAGGAGAAGTACCTTTGGGGTCTTTTGTACGTTTATTAGTTCGATTTTTCTCAGCCAAAGGCTGAAAAGCAGGCCGAACAATAAACAAATCCGCCTGTGTAGAATACAAAGATAGCAAAAATGCAATAAAAAACCCCGGCAACAGCGTGCCGGGGTTTTTAGCTTCAAGCCTCAGGCTGCAAGCTTCAAGCTATTGCAGTCTGGGGAAATTTGACCGCGAACTATAAGTGTCGAGTACGATAGAACACAGATTTTCATGATTTTCAGGATCTATCATGATAAATCCTGAAAATCATGAAGATCTGTGTTCTATTAAAAGCAGAAAGTCTATAATAAGCACCCATCTAAGCTTGTAGCTTGCGACTTGAAGCTTGAAGCTAGAACTACGCCGCTCAAAAACCTACGATTTCTTCCGTCCTATATTGAATATCCGCGAAATATTAAAGCCCCATCTGATATCGCCTTTACCCCATGAACCAAAAGTTTCATGTATGAATGTATGCTCGTTCATACCAATGGAATTGGTAAAATGTAGTTGGAATACGTGGCCGCCGGTTTGTATATCAACGCCTATTGATAAAGGGTTGTAGGTTCCGTCGAATCGTTGGGTTTGAACAAAATATTCCGCATTAATACTTACTTTTTTGCTCACTTTCTGGCGGGCCAGAAATCCAATAGATAGCAGATCCTGCGAACCTCCTGTAAGGAATAATTTTCTATTGTAACGGGTGTAAGTCGGCGATATTTGTAAAGAGGTATGTTCATTGAATTTTCTGGCGATCATTAATTGCGCCGTATAATACATCCTGTCTTTTGTTTTCACGTTTAGTGTAGGATCTGAATACCGTATTCCCCTGTAGGCAGTAGCACCTAAAACGGTAATGGTAACAGGCACATTTTTTACCCCAGCCTGTTGCCTTAGAATGCGGTATTTTAAAAAGGCATCACCTTCTTTGTTTGTTCCGGTTCTGCCGATGCCTATCATAAGGTTATCGGATAATCCGAAATCAAAACCGATACGGGCGGAAACAAAGTCTAAACCAAAGAGATTATAAAAGCCCTGGTTAAGAGGTGCAAAACGGTGGTTGATGCGGAAATCCATACTGCCTTTTCCGGTTATTTCTACTGTTTGTGTGGTAACCAAACGGGTAGAATAGAAAGTATTTAATACTGCTTCTGATTTGTTTTTGTCGTCTGCAGCATTGGTACTATCCTGCATTTTAAACAGGTCAACTTGCTGTGCATTGGCAATTAAAGTGGTACAGGCCAGGCAATAGATTGCCAGTGACCTTTTTAACAGGGTCTTCATACAGTTGGTTTATATTGATAAAATGATTACTGGTACTGACAGCTAACTTCTACTTCAACTTTTTCTGTAACAGATGAAGCGTCAATCTTAAAGTCTTTGAGGTTAATGGTAAATGATCCACGGGCATTTGGCTTACCTGCTTTTATTTCTATTACGCCATTTACGGTAACATTTTTTGTAACACCATGCATGGTAAGATCGCCCTTTACACTTACTTTATAGCTGCCGTCTTTGGCAAAATTTACATCTTTCAGATTGCTGATAGTTCCTTTGAAATCGGCCCTTGGAAACTTGGTACTTTCAGCATATTGGTCGTTAAAGTGTTCCTGCATTTCTGCAAGTTTGAACTTAAAGCCCTTCATCAGCAGGCTGAAAGTTAACTGCCCATTATCTGCAACCCTGCTGGTTACTTCATTGTTTACTGCTTTCACATCACCATCAGTAGGAGATTCGAATGTGATACGTCCATTTCTGGTACCAAATACTTTCTGTGCCTTGGCCTCATTTCCTGCGAATACGAACAGGAACAATATGGCTATAACTTTCATCAGTTTCATAAAATTTATCCTTGCTTATTTTACTAATACACCTTCGTTAATGACCACATTTGCATCTGGAATATATCCGGTACAAATGCCTTTAAATGTAATATTGTCGCCCGCCTTCAGCGTACCTGGATCTGTTTTAAACGTACAGTTAATGACAAAAAACGGATCATTCGTTTTAAAATCTACGACAATATTACCATCCTGGTTTGTTGTAGTGGCTACTACTTCACCCGTAATTTCAATGGCCTTATCGAGATATAGGGTGTTGGCTTTGGCTTCATCCGCTACAAAAGCTTCAAATAACTGCTGAGCCGACACCTGAATGCCTTTTTCTTTTGCTACATCGCGGTGCTCACGCGAATAAACAAAGTATATGGTAAGCGCTGCAGATAAAGCGATGCCGAGAGCCGCAATCCAAAATAGTTGTTTCGCTTTACCCCAATTGCGAAGTATGTAAATCAACAAGCCTGCATAAGGTACCAGTACCAAAAATGCCATCCATGCCAATTTGGTATTTTGATCCAGATCACTTCTATTAAAGAGCTTTACCAGAGCAAGGATCAAAATAATAACCCAAATGATGCCTGCGCAAATCAATCCCGCTACAATACCTGCAAATTCCATGTTTCTTTTGTTTAGATGGATGAATACAACCGGCCTTTTACCCTTTAAATATACAAAAAGGGCCGGCGGCAAATTCAATGTTTAAACTGCAAATTAGTTAATTCCATCAATACCAACAATTACGCATGAGTGTGGCAAAGGTTGCCTGAGACTAAAATTTTGTTATTTCACGTACTGTTGTACAGGTAAGCGGTTGGCAATACTGCGGGCAAGGGTCATTTCATCCGCATATTCCAGTTCTCCGCCAAATGCTATACCACGGGCAATAGTGGTAACGCGACAGGAGAGATGAGCCAGTTTTTTCTGGATATAATATATGGTAGTATCACCCTGAATATTAGGGTTAAGTGCAAAAACCAATTCTTCTGTTTCTTCTTTTTCAATTCTTGTAATCAGCGATTCGATACTTAACTGATCTGGTCCAATACCATCAAGTGGAGATATAATACCCCCCAGCACATGATAGGCTCCATTAAACTGTTGGGTACTTTCTATGGCGATAACATCGCGGATATTTTCTACCACACAAATCAGTTTCTGGTTGCGCATTGAATTGGCACAGATTGAACAAATATCACCATCACTGATATTATGACAACGCTGGCAAAACTTGATATCCCTTCGCATCCGCGCAATGGTTTCCCCAAAATGCTGAACATCATTTACATCCTGCTTAAGTAAATGCAGCACCAGCCTCAATGCCGTCTTCTTACCAATACCAGGTAATTTGGCAAACTGCGCTACCGCATTTTCAAGAAGTGATGAAGGAAGTTGCATTTGGCAAAGATAGGGAGGAAGGGTGAGGTTCAGGCTGCAAGCTGCAGGCCGCAAGCTGCAAGTTATTAGTCATTGCTGTCGGGGGGAACAGCTTCTAGCTACTGGCTTCTAGCTGCTAGCTTTTTTTTGCTATTCATTTAACCACCCAAAGTGTAAATATGGTAGTTGAATTTTTATTTTAAGTAGGATTTTTACAAAACAAATTCGCAAGCCCTGTCATTTATTCAAATAAAAGCAGAAAACCTAAAACAGGCACCAATCAAGGCTAGCAGCTAGGGGCTAGAAGCTCGCAGCCTATTTTCCCCGGACAGTTCTGGATATGATAGAACACGGATTATCATGATAGATCATGATAATCTGCGTTCTATTAGTAGTAGATAATTCATTTACAGCAAACCAATCGTAACCTCATTATCCCAATTAGCGCGGATACTAAGGGGGCGGGGGATGCTTATTACCTTTTCGGGTTGAAGTTTTTTTCCGGAACCAAACTGGCCAGTATCCCATTTACCGTTTTTATTGGCATCATACAAAATCCTTAATTCATAAGTCCCGGGTTTGAATCTTTTAATAGTAAAATCGTTGGTGTTAATCGGATAGGACGCAATAAGTTCATCATTTCTTACAATTTGCAACACCGGATTTTGCGATGGATTCAGGTTTGTAAACCTGAATCGGATAGTTCCATACTCGGTTTCTTTTCTTGTTGCAATTCTTAGTGTATCTGCTTTGGTTAACATTACCGAATTGGTATCAGCAAAAGCTTCTTTCTGAATTACCAACTTGTATACATTATTTTCTTTCCAGGGATAATCAATAATGAGTTTTTTACGGGTTGAGTCTAACTGAACCGTGTATCCTTTTATGTCTGCAAAATTGCTATCCGTTAATTGAATTTTAGTAGTGTCAACTGAAAAGAGTTTTCTGTTGAAATACAATGGTAAGCCAGCCATTAAATCCTGCTGCCCATTATCCAAATCGGGCAGATACCTTAATCTTCTGTCATCCCTTATATTGGCTGGCAATGCAGCACCATCACCCGATGATTTTGTAAGCTTGGGAGATTGGATGAACGCATAAAACGTATCTGAAGGCGTATTAGTGCTAACCAGCACAGGGTCATTCCTGAAAGCAAAAAGTTCAGTGCTGTCGAAGACTTTATTATAACTGTTTTTATTTACCACATAGGCTGCAAAATTTCCCGCAGGTAAGTTTTGAAAATTAAATTCTCCCTTACCATTGAGTCGGGTATAAAAACGCGGTTGTAGTTTTTCAATGGCTGAATCTGCAAGATTGCGGTGCAACACTACCCATAATGTACTATCTACCTTACCTGTTTGGGCCACAATTACTTTGCCAGTATAACTGTTATAATCGATAGTTGGTCCGGTAGAAAAAACATACCGGAAATTTTTAGCGATGTTACCTTCATTTACATCCTGGATGGAATTGCCAAAGTCGATAGCGTAGGTTGTATTTGCTTCGAGTGAGTCGCGAAAGCGAATGGTTACATTCCTGAGTTTGTAATCTGCCAAAGGAGGTGTTTTCACCACCGGAGAATAAATCAGGTTTTCAAAAGGGTTCTCCAGTTTGACGAACTCATCGAAACTGAGGGTAATATTCTTTGTTTTTACATTAACTGCAGAATCCTTTGGCATTGCCGTAACCAATCTTGGCGGCAAACTGTCGCGGGGACCACCACCCGGAGGAACAATATTGGCACATGAACTGGCCAAACCAAGCAATGTGGTATACAAGGCCAGTAATAAGGTATAGGAAGTTAAATGGTTAATTCGTTTCATGAATGTTGCAAACTTACAGGCTTTCTGCTGAGCTATGGAAGCTTCTGCTGAAAAATCATGTTAATCATCACTTTCCTCATCAGGGTCGTGTAAAACAACGGCTATTTCATTGGTTTTTACAAAGGAGCACCAGCGACAGTCTTGTTTACCGCATCCTGTATAAAAATCTCTTTCCTGTATTTTGCCCCATACTTTTTCTATCTGTTGTGTTACGGTTGTGATATCCTCAGGTGTTATCACACGCTTCTCTTTCAGGTATCCTTTCTTTTTATCGGGCTCAATAAAGTCGAATTCTGCGCTAATAGCCTGCCAATTTTTAGAAGGGTAATTGTCGACCAGTATTTTATAAAAAACCGCCTGCCGCCAGTAATCGCCACCATCGGGTTCTTTTTCACTGGGTGGGTTTAATTTTTTAATTCCTCTTTCAGCATCTCCGGTTTTATAATCTACCACATTAACCTGCTTGCCATCAAACTCAAGTTTATCCAGCTTTCCTTTTAATGGAATTCCTTTTACGGTTACGTTTCGGATATTGGTTTCAATTGCTACAACTTTATTCCATTGATTCACGTACCGGTTATAATACTCCGGTAATACCTGGTCTCCCTGTTCCATTCTTCGCTCAAACTGCTCTTTGGTGAAGTTTTCGCGATGACGGTTCATATACCACCTGAAATCTGTCAGAAATTCCTGAATATCAGGAAACACTTGCTCTCTTTGCTGCATTTTTTGGAACAACAACTGCAATGCATGGTGTACGGCCGAACCAAATTCAGTGGCTTCTGATTTTCCTGAAGGAACGCGCACGAGGTTATTAAAATAAAACTGGAGCGGGCATTTCAGGTAATTATTGAGTGCCGTTACATTCATCACAAATTTTTCGAGGATATGTGAAATAAAGTCTGCCTCAATTTTTTCTATTTCAGGCTTTTGTTCCTGACTGAAAGAAAGTGCCGCAAATGTTGCGATGGTATTTTCGTCGAGTGAAATAGCAGTAAAAGGTAACTGATGCTCTTCTCTTATTTCTGCAACAAACATAGAAGGCTCAATTTCTTTTCCATCTTTATTTGCTTTTGCATAAGATACGTTCAACTGAAGCGCAGCCCTTGTTAAGGCTACATAAAACAATCTCCTTAACTCTTCCTCCTCACTATGTACCGGTTGCGATGAAAAGATGGTATCTGGCATACTATAACCGCCACCTGGTTTTCTTTTCTTCTCCCAGTTCGATGCATTACAACCTGCAATAAATACATATTCGTATTCCAGTCCTTTTGAACCATGTGCCGTTAAAAGATTAACTGCCTGATCATTTCCCCCAACCCTTACCAGCGGTAGGGAAAGACCTTCTTTTTCCATCAGGTCGAAAATGTTGATGAGTTGCTGAAGACTCAGTTGCGGGTTGCGGTGCGTTTCTTCTTTAATAAAGTCGAATAAACCAGTTAGCAACTGCAATAACCAGTGTTTATCCGGACTTTGCATGATATATGACAACACGCCGGCATGCCGGATCAGGTTTTCGAAAAGTTGCTGGAGCGTTACATTGGGTACGTCTTCAATAAGTTTTTCAAAGGCAGACTGCGCTTTTCTTAAACCTGGGATTTCTTTGCTGAATAAATCAGGCAAAGGGCCATCCAATTTTTCAGCAATCAGTTGCCTGAGCGAAACTTTTCTTTCTCCAAACCTTCTGTCAGCTACTTCAGCACTTAATTTGGCGATTTCAATCGGAGGTATGGAGAACCATTTATAATGTAGCAGCTCAAATAGTATTTCATCGCCACCAAAAGAAATATCGTGCTCGGCAGCCAGGTATCTTAAAGCCTGAATAAGTTGTTTGCCTAATGGCTCTGCGAGAATATTTACATTCCGCTTACTATAAACCGGTATTTGTTTTAACTGAAAATAACGGGCAAGTTCTTCTCCGTATTTATTCTCCCGATAGATTACACAAATATGCCCGGGTTGCACTCCTTTACTGATCAGTTCCTCAACCTGCAGGGTAATATGAATCATTTCCTGTTTTGGATTTTCGTATTCAAAAACCCTGGGCTGATCTTTTATTTCTTTTAGTGCCGTATTGGATGCAATAAGCTCCTTGTTTAATCCATCAAGTTTTTTTACCAGTCGCTCATTGTTTCTCTCAATAAGTGATTTGGCAATATCTAAAATCGGTTGGGTAGATCTGTAATTATTAGTTAAGATAACCGTATGAAGTGATTTGCTGAATTGCTGGGCAAACGCTTCCATATTCTCAACGTTCGCACCCTGGAATCTATAAATACTCTGATCATCGTCACCAACCACAAATACATTCGGAACCTCCCAATAATTAATAAGGAGTTTAATCAATGCATTTTGTGTTCCGCTTGTATCCTGAAATTCATCTACCAATACGTACTGGTATTGTTCCTGGTAACGAGCAAGTAAGGTTGGATTATTATTGAATGCATCAATTACCCAGTTAATCATATCATCAAAGTCGTACCGGTTCTTTTTACGCATCAATTGCTGAAAGCGATTGAACTCTTCCACTGCTGCACGCAGCTTTTCCATTTTTTCGGTTTCTTCTGCAATCTTATGTTGCTTAAGATCTCCTTTTTTATTGGCGCCACTTGTTCGCTGGTAAATAAAAGCAGGTCTGTTGGGTAAATCAGCGAGGTAAGTATCAATACATGATTGAATATAGGGTGCTGTCCAACCTTCTCTTTTCATAGTACTGAAAAGCTGTTGCAGGTTGTTAATTTCATAATACACATCACCCCTGTATCTTTTCAAAGGATGGTTCTTGGGGAAACTATCGATTAATTCTTTGAACAGACTTATCCTTTCCAGGTCTGAAATAGGGTCAAGTGCAGTTTTTTCAAATAAGGATAGATTATCCTGAATGATATCATTACAAAACGCGTGGAAAGTGCAGATATTTACTTTATAGGCATCGGGTCCAATAAAACTGAGCAGGCGTTTACGCATGGCTACCACTCCTGCGTCTGTATAAGTGAGGCAGAGAATATTTTCGGGTTGTGTATCTGTTTCTAATCGAAGTTTACCAATCCTTGCACCTAATATCTGGGTTTTGCCCGTGCCGGGGCCGGCAATAACCATCACAGGCCCTTCGAGGGTATCAACTGCTTTTTGCTGTTGTTCATTCAGTCCTTCATAAACTTTTTTAAACTGTGCCAGTTGCTGTTCACGCGATATCATGCAATAAAGATAGTTTAAAGAGAAGAATGGAGATAGGGCTTATAGCTTATGGTATATGGTCCATATTGCCATTGCAGGCCGGGTAAAACTGGCTTCAAGCTACAAGCCGCAAGCTGCAAGCCTAAAAATAGCACCAATCTAGGCTAGCAGCTAGAGGCTAGTAGCTTGCAGCCAAGAGACAGTCAATGCTATTTTATTTGCGCTTGCCTACATGGAGCTAAACCTTTTGGTACGTTAGCTGTTATTAACCGAAACAGACCCATGTCGAGAGTATATTCATTAAAAACAATTCAGCAAATACCTGTTTCATTAGAACAGGCCTGGGATTTTTTCAGCAGGCCAGAGAACCTGAAAGAAATTACACCTGCAAACCTTGGTTTTAATATCATTAGCAAGCACCATGGAAATACGATGTATCAGGGACAGGTTATTGAATACAAAGTGAAACCCATTCTTGGTATACCCTTATATTGGATGACCGAAATAACCCATGTAGTAAATCAGCAGTTTTTTGTGGACGAACAACGTTTCGGACCTTATAGCTTATGGCACCATCAACATCACTTTAGAGCCATTGAGGGAGGGGTTGAAATGACCGATATCATTCATTATAAACTTCCACTTTGGATACTTGGAGATATAGCCAATACCCTGTTTGTACGCCGCCAGCTTCAACAAATATTTGAATACCGCTTTACCGCAGTAGAAGAACGTTTTGGGAAATGGCATGGCAGCGGGGAGAATAGACTATAGTTGGCGTTCCTATACGGTAGGATGCTCCTAAAATCAAAAGTCAAAATTCAAAGATCAAAGATCAAGACAGGTATTTCTTCGAATCATGGTCGTGTTTTCTTCGGTAATCCTTCGGTACTTCCCGAAGCCGCTTCGAGAGTTCTCGAAGGATTACCGAAGGATGTCCGAAGAAACCCCGAAGAAACCCCCTGTTTTCCCGAAGAACTCCCGAAGAAAGCCTTGTCCGTATCAGGCGGCTTAATTACCAGCATAACCCCCAAAATCAAAAAATCAAAGATCAAAGATCAAAAATACCCTCTTTCTAGTTGAGCAACCTGAGCGGACTTACATTGTTGTCTGTGTCAACTGAGGCTATGAGTATCTTTTTCCCTTTGGCTTCAGCGTGTTTATTGATATCTACTGTGGCTGTTTTATCGCCGACAATGAATTCAATGAGTTGACTATTGCCAAAATCAGGTTCTCCTTTACTATCGTTCATAAATACAGCAAAACCTTTGATTCTTTCCTCGCCCTTATATACCAGTCGGTAGGTATGTTCGTTGATTTTTTCAACGAGTGGTTGTGGTGGGGTGGTATTATCTAACCAAAACATAGGTGGTACAAGGGCGGGATAGCGATAATAGTTTTGTTGTAAACTATCGTTCCAGCCGTTGGGGTTGCGGTTGAAGACATTGCTGTTGTAATAAATACTACCCTGTGTGTTTTCGTAGCCGCGAAGGGCTTTTATCTGTGCAGGAATTTCATCCCTGTTTTTCCAGGCTGTGTTGGAGCCGGCGCGGTAAATGCCGTGACCAATGTACAAATGACGGGCATAACTATGTTCATTCCACCAACGTAATAAAATATCATAGCTGGCTAATGGGTGCCCTCTTTCCCAATATAACTGTGGCGCTATATAATCAATCCAGCCATTCTGCAGCCAGAGTAATACATCAGCATAAAGTTCATCGTAGTTGGTTGGTCCTGATCTTGTTTCACTACCCATGGGGTCCTGACTTTTGTTTCTCCAGACACCGAAAGGACTAATACCGAATTTTACTTTTGGATTTGCTTTGCGGATGGTTTGTTGTAAGAGAACGATGATACTATCACAATTGCTTCTTCTCCATTCATCTTTTTCCATCCCCTTCCCATATTTTACATAGGTAGCCTGATCAGGAAATTCACGACCTGGGATTTTGTATGGATAGAAATAGTCGTCCATGTGTATGGCATCGATCTTATACCTGCTAACAAGATCTTTCACCACTTCTGCCACATGTTTACGAACTTCTGTTAATCCGGGATTGAAATATTTTTTGTCGCCATAAGTTACAAACCATTCAGGGTGTTGTTTGGTAACATGATTAGGTGCAACAGAAGATCGGATAATGTTAAACACAGCCCTGTATGGGTTCAGCCAGGCATGAAATTCCATACCACGTTTATGTGTTTCTGCGATCATGAAAGCGAGTGGATCGTAATACGGATTTGGGGGCAGTCCTTGTTTACCGGTAAGGTATTCACTCCAGGGTTCAAGTGTAGAAGGGTAGAAGGCATCGGCAGATGGACGAACCTGCACTATCAGGGCATTCATGCCATTGCGGCGGTGCATTTCAACTAATTGTATAAACTCGGCTTGTTGGTCAGCAACTGAAAGTGTTCTTTTGCTGGGCCAATCAATATTTTCAACAGTGGCTACCCATGCGGCCCTGAATTCGTAGTTAGGCGAATATTGTGCAATACCACTAAGAGGCTTTACAGACAATACAATAAACAGCAAAAGGAGTTGAAACCATTTCATGTTTCAAAGATAAAGCCACCCATAAGGTAAATAAGGCACTGTGGATGAAAACGAGTAGAATGTATAGAAATTAACAATTAGGCAGTTAATCACGCATTTTATCAAGTAATTTATTCAAGGTGCTGGCTTCTGTTTCTGACAAGCCCTGTAATAACTGGTCTATTTCTGAGTTGCGTTTATCGAGTTTATCGAGAAGGGTAAGTCCTTTTTTAGAAATACTCACATCAACCAGTCTTTTATCAGCCGAGCAGACTTTTTTCTCTACCAGTCCTTTTTTTAACAGGCGTTCTACAATACGGCTGGTATCACTCATTTTATCGAGCATGCGGGCACGTATTTGTAATGTACTCAATGGTTGATGGCTTCCTCTCAAAATACGGAGTATGTTGTATTGTTGCGGGGTGATATCATCCGGATCGAGCATGGTTTTGATCTTCTCATTCAACCAGTTGGCAGAATAAATGATATTCACAGAAGCCTTCTGGTACTCATTCCTGAAATGCTGTTGTTGTATATCTTTTTCAATACCCATAGTTGTAAATGTAGGAAAAATTAAGAAGGTCTGTGAATGGTCAATGGTGAATTGTGAATTGCATTGCTTAATGAACCGAAATAGTTATGAAAATAGCATTGACCATTCACCATTGACAATTCACCATTGACAATTCACGATTCACTTATTAATCCTGCCACACACTAAGTCCTTCACTGCAATTAGCGCAGATATCTATATTTTTTCTACTGGTCATTAGTTCGCTCCTGAATTGCCGGTAATTATCGTTATACCAGATTTGCTTAAAACTTTGTGTTTTAAGATTCCCCAGTTGATGCATGGCATCTTTATCGAAGCAGCAGGGTACTACCAGACCATCCCATGTAATTACATTAGCATGCCAGAGTTTCCAGCATCGGTTGGTTAATCCGCTTTTTACCTGCATATTTCCGTTTTTGTCTTTTTTATAACGGCTGTATTTATTGTTAACCGGAATCAGGTTATGCGGATCATTTTCATAATCATATACCTGGGCTGTTTTAAAACGAACCTGGTCTACCCCAATTTCAGCACCCAGTTCTTTAACGGCCTGTATTTGATGCTCATTTGGTTTTACTACCAGAAACTGGAAAAAGATAAAAGGCGTTTTACTATTCAGTTCTTTTTTCCACTTCACTATATTTCGCGCACCTTCCAGCACTTTATCCAGTTTACCACCTACCCGGTACTGCTGGTATACATCCTGCGTAGTTCCATCAATGGATATGATTAATCTGTCCAAACCACTCTCCACTGTTTTCCTGGCTTTTTCATCGGTCAGGTAATGTGCATTGGTTGAAGTGGCTGTGTAAATGCCTTTATCAGCAGCATATTTCACCATATCGAGGAAATCTGGGTTCAGATAAGGTTCTCCCTGAAAATAAAAGATCAGGTATAGCAGGTGCTGATGAATATCGTCGATGGTTTCTTTAAAAAAATCCTTCTGTAGCATTCCCGTCGGCCTGCTAAACGCACGCAGTCCACTAGGGCACTCGGGGCATCTTAGATTACAGGAAGTGGTAGGTTCAAATGAAATAGAAATAGGTAAGCCCCATTGTATTGGCTTCTTGCTGAATTTACTGAGCTGGTAACTGCTGTAAACTTTAATACTGTTCCAAATACGCTTAGCTGTTAGCTTGCTGAGAAAATTTACGCTGTCATTCCAATTAAAATAAGCCATCGGTGTAAAATTACTAAAAAGGTGCAAATACTGTTTTGCTTAATCAACTCGGATAGTTAAGGAATACTTATTTAACCGATTTTTGTACGGCTATGGCAAGGAAAAATACCCGTAGACTGAACAGGGAGCAAAAATTATGGTTGGTATTACTGATAGGGGGCTTTGCGCTTATATTATATTTTACCCTGCTGCATAAATGGGAAGAACAAAGGGAGCGAACGCTTGAAGCCGTTCGTTATGAAGCATTTGGTGTTCCACTACCCCCGGGTTTTCAAATTCATGGCATCGATGTAAGTGTCCATCAAGGCCCTGTACACTGGCCTTCAGTATATGGAATGAAGGAGCAGCAAACACGTATGGGTTTTGTTTTTATAAAAGCTACGGAAGGGTTGAATGATACAGACAAGCGGTTTCATAAAAACTGGGATGATGCAAAAGAGGCTGGAATGGTTCGGGGAGCTTATCATTTCTTCTTAGCCACCAAAAGCGGTAAAAAACAAGCTTTGCAATTTATTCGTCAGGTTCACCTTCGAAAAGGCGATTTGCCACCTGTTGTAGATATCGAAAAACTATATGGCGTAAAACCTGCTTTGATGCGTGAAAGATTGAAGGAATGGTTGAAAGAAATCGAGGCTTATTATCGCGTTAAGCCAATGATCTACACTTATGCCGACTTTTATGAACGTTACCTCGGTAAAGAGTTTAATGAATATCCTCTTTGGGTGGCACATTATTTTCAGCCGGAAAAACCACGTATTAATCGTTCCTGGCATTTTTGGCAACATAGTGAACAAGGTACCATCAATGGAATAAGGTCGAAAATAGACTGTAACGTGTTTAATGGCGACTCATCAGCGTTTCAAAAGCTGCTTTTGAACTGGTGATTTCAATTTTTTTTAATATTATCAATAGTCAATAAGTTATATTTTTGTACCTTAATAACCATGATGCATACCGACCACGATTCTTCCACCTGTCAAACTTGCGCCCAGCGGTTTAAGTCTATCTTTTGTAAGGCCAGGGAAGAGTACGTAACAACCATTAATGAGCAGAAAATCTGTAATACCTATAAAAAGGGGCAGGTATTGTTTCATGAAGGATCTTATCCTTTCGGGGTTTATTGCATCAACGATGGCAAAATTAAGCTTTCACACCAGGGCGATGATGGTAAGGAGCAGATTGTGCGCTTACTGAACTCCGGTGATGTGCTCGGGTACAGGGCTTTGCTCAGTGGCGACAGATATGGCGCTTCTGCGGTGGCACTGGAGGATACCAAGGTGTGTTTTATTCCTAAAGAAATATTTGTAACCGCACTCAAAAACGACACAGGTCTTGCTTTTGAGATGATGAAATTATTGAGTGACGAATTACATAAAACAGAAGTTAAACTTACTCACCTCGCTCAAAAACCCATCCGGGAAAGATTAGCCGAAACACTTTTATTTATCAAAGAAACCTATGGCTTTGAAGCAGATGGCACAACACTCAATGTGCGCTTGTCTCGCGAAGAAATAGCCAATTTAGTCGGCACCGCTACAGAATCTACCATTCGCCTGCTGTCTGATTTTAAGAAAGATGGTATGGTTGAACTGGATGGCAAGAAAATAAAAATCCTCAAACACCAATTATTGGTTCAGACGGCGAACCTGCAAGACTAAACATGATAAAAATCATGTTTTGGCTTGAGTAGTATCATAGTTGAGCTTTTGCGGCACAACTACCTTGCAACAAATAAATTCATCATGTTGTTGCAGGCCGGTAGCCAGTTATCTCAGGGGAAGGAAACATTGGGAGAAATTTGTCAAATTATCCCAGCTACTTACCATGCCCCTATTCTGGCATCCTGTGCCAACATACGTAGCTACCTTGATAAACATGCATCTATCGATGAGTTGCCAGCACCTGTTTCAGAAATAGTGCAACTCGTTTTTCAAAAAATTGAAGACGAATTAACCCACACATTCAAAAAGGAAACAGGGATCATTTTTCCTTTTATTCAGCAACAAATTAGTAAAGACAAAATTACTATTCAACCTAAAGTGGTTGAAACAATGCTGCATACACATGAATTGCTGATTGAATTACTGCAAAAAATGCGTCAACTGATGCATCATTATATCACACACCCCAGTTGGTCACAAAGCTTAAAATCTTGTGTGAATGAAATGTTTCAGATGGAAACTGATGTATTACGCTGGATTCATTTTGAGCAAAGCAGTTTATATCCAAGACTAACCAATCAACGCACAACAACGGATCATGCATAAAGGAAGTCATATTCATACAGAAACCCTCTGTTACCATTGTGGTGAAACCTGCAAAGACACAGATATACAGGCGCACGACAAACACTTTTGTTGTGAGGGCTGCAAAATGGTTTATGAGATATTGAACGAACATGAAATGTGCACCTATTACGACCTGAATAAAAACCCGGGTCAGTCGCAAAAAATCATTGTTCGTGCCGACAAATTTGCATTCCTGGAAGATGTAGCGATTCAACAGTCGCTGATTAGTTACAGAGATACTAATCAAACACATGTAAATTTCTATCTGCCCCAAATGCATTGCAGCAGTTGCTTATGGCTGCTTGAGCAATTATACAGATTGAATAAGGGAGTGGTTAGTTGCAAAGTGAATTTTGAAAGAAAAGAAGCTGATATTGTTTTCAACCATAACCTCATCAGTTTAAGACAATTAGCCGAACTGCTTACGGGCATCGGCTATGAGCCCTATATCAGCTATAACGATCTTGGAAAAAAGAAACCGGTAACCGACAGAAAAAAAATATTCCGGTTAGGCGTGGCCGGATTTTGTTTTGCCAACATCATGCTTATGAGTTTTCCTGAATACCTTGGTATTGATGAAAAAGAAGGGCAGTTACTGATTTTCTTCCGTTACCTTAATCTTATACTAAGCTTGCCGGTTTTCTTTTATAGTGCAGGTGAATTTTATACCAGTGCCTGGAATGCACTCAAACAGAAATTTCTTAATATAGATGCCCCAATTGTTTTGGCTATCTGGGTAACATTTGCCCGCAGTTTATACGAAGTAATTACAGGCACCGGAAGTGGTTATTTTGATTCAATGACCGGTATCGTTTTCTTCATGCTTGCCGGCAGGGTATTGCAAGACAGAACACATCGTCAACTCAATTTCGATCGCGACTACACTTCTTATTTTCCGGTGGCAGTTACCAGGATTAAAGACGAAGAATCAGTAACAGTTACACTTCCGGATATTAAATTGAATGATACTTTACTCATTCACCACCAGGAATTGATACCCGCAGATGGCATTATTACCCGGGGAAGGGCCTTGATTGATTATAGTTTTGTAACGGGTGAAACACTGCCTGTATCCAAAGAAATGGGAGAAATTGTATATGCAGGAGGTAAACAGGTGGGTGGTAATATAGAAGTGCTGGTGATAAAAGAAGTGGCGCAAAGTTACCTGACCCGTTTATGGAACAAAGATGTGTTCAAAACAGAAGCGAATAATGAAAATTCATTTGTTCATGAACTGAGCCGTTGGTTTACCTGGGTAGTATTTGGCGTAGCATTAGCGGCAGGTATATATTGGTTCTGGCAAGATGCCAGCAGAAGCTGGAATGCTGTAACAGCAGTTTTAATTATTGCTTGTCCATGTGCCCTTTTGTTAAGCAATACTTTTACTAATGGAAATATCCTGCGGATACTTTCACGTAATCATTTTTATTTAAGACATGCTACTGTAATCGAAAAACTGGCATCAATCGATACTATTGTATTTGATAAAACCGGCACCCTTACTGCCGGTACAGAAATGGAAGTTGTGTATGACGGTAAGCCAATCGATGCAACAATACGCAAAAAAGTAGCCACCCTGGCTGCGCAGTCTACCCACCCGCTAAGTAAAGGCATTGCCGCCTGGGCAGGCAAACCACTTAAAGAACCATTCCTCGCATTTGAAGAGTTTCCTGGAAAGGGCATTGAAGGAATGGTTGATGGCGATCTGGTAGCGCTTGGCTCAGCACTTTTTATTACTGGTAAAACACAAAATGATGAAAGCTCTGTTGTGTATTTATCTGTAGAAGGTAAGTTACTGGGGCGTTTCAGGTTCAGGAACCACTATCGACAGTCTGTGCCCATGTTGTTGAGACAACTTCAATCAAAATTTCATATAGCAGTGGTGAGTGGAGATAATGATGGTGAATTGCCTTATCTGCGTAAGTTATTAGGGCAACGGTCTGAACTGTATTTTAACCAGCAGCCGGAAGACAAGCTTGAAGTATTGAAGAGCATGCAGCAGGATGGTAAACATGTGTTGATGATAGGAGATGGTCTGAATGATTCAGGTGCTTTGAAACAAGCCGATGTAGGTGTGGCTATTACTGATAACAGCAACAACTTTACCCCCGCCAGTGATGCGATTATTGAAGCTGGCAGTTTACCGAAACTGTTTCAATTAATCAACATGTGCAGGTTTAACAGGGTGATTGTTATGTCTGCATTTGTAATATCTATATTATACAATATAGTGGGATTGTTTTTTGCCGTACAGGGTACTTTGTCTCCCATGATTGCTGCTATTTTAATGCCTTGTAGCAGTATCAGTATCCTCTTGATCACATTTGGCTTGAGTAACCTGGCTTCAAAGCGTTTGAAACTGGCGTGACAAAAACATGACTAAAATCATATCCGCTCTTGAGTAATATCATAGGCTGCCGGGAGGGGGAAAAATAATTTTACAGAAATATTTCAGCAGCTATGAGTGTTATCATACTCCTATTAATTGCAAGTATCAGTGTAGCAGGGTTATTCCTTGGTGCATTTATATGGAGCGTAAAATCGGGCCAGTATGATGATGAAGAATCTCCATCTGTAAGAATGCTATTCGATCAACATCCCGATAAAAAATAGTTACTAACCCATCTACTATAAAAAACAACCATTCATGCAATCAGAACAATTTTTTTACGACAACAAAACGGTAAAGCATTTTGCATACGCTACCATACTATGGGGTGTGGTAGGTATGTTGGTTGGGTTGCTTGCAGCGGTACAAATTTATTTGCCTGCCGCAAATTTTAATCTGCCCATCACCACTTTTGGAAGGGTAAGGCCATTGCATACCAATGCAGTGATTTTTGCTTTTGTCGGTAACGGTATTTTTATGGGTGTGTATTATTCATTACAGCGTCTGTGTAAGGCCCGCATGTTTAGTGATACACTCAGCAAAATACATTTCTGGGGCTGGCAACTGATTATTGTAGCTGCGGCTTTGACATTACTGGCAGGGTATACTACCGGTAAAGAATATGCAGAACTTGAATGGCCGATCGATATTGCCATTACCTTAATCTGGGTTGTGTTTGGTATCAATATGTTCGGTACCATTTTAAAACGTCGGGAAAGTCATTTGTATGTAGCCATCTGGTTTTATATAGCTACCTGGGTTACTGTGGCTATGCTGCATATAGTAAACTCGTTTGAGATACCTGTTACTTTTTTAAAGAGTTATAGCTGGTATGCAGGTGTGCAGGATGCATTGGTACAATGGTGGTATGGACACAATGCTGTTGCGTTCTTCCTTACCACTCCTTACCTGGGTATTATGTATTATTTTCTGCCTAAAGCAGCAAACAGACCTGTATACAGTTATCGTCTTTCCATTATTCACTTCTGGGCATTGATTTTTATTTATATCTGGGCAGGCCCGCACCACCTCTTATATACAGCTTTGCCCGATTGGGCCCAGAGTTTGGGAGTGGTATTTAGTGTGATGCTGATTGCACCATCATGGGGTGGTATGTTAAATGGTTTATTTACACTGAGGGGTGCATGGGACAAAGTAAGAGAGGATCCAATTCTTAAATTTATGGTGGTAGCCATTACCTGTTATGGTATGGCCACATTTGAAGGACCAATGCTGAGTCTGAAAAATGTAAATGCTATCTCACACTTTACAGACTGGACCATTGCTCACGTACACGTTGGTGCACTTGGTTGGAATGGCTTCCTCACATTCGGTATACTGTATTGGATTATACCCAAAATTTTCAATACCCCCTTGCATTCAACAAAACTGGCCAGTACGCATTTCTGGATAGGTACCATTGGTATAGTATTGTATGCAATACCAATGTACTGGGCCGGATTTACACAAGCCATGATGTGGAAACAGTTTACTGAGGATGGAACACTTAAGTTTCAGTTCCTGGAAACAGTAACACATATCATTCCGTTGTATGTAGCCAGAAGTATCGGAGGATTATTATACCTCATAGGTGTATTCATCATGGTATATAACCTCGTTAAAACTGTGAAAGCGGGTAAACTGGTTGCAAATGAAGCAGCAGAAGCACCACCATTACCGGCAAAAATTGTTCCGCATGGCAAACAATACTGGCACCGCTGGATTGAAGCAAGACCTATTCAAATGCTGGTATTCAGTTTAGTTGCTGTGGCTATCGGTGGTATACTGGAAATCGTACCAACATTCCTTATCAAGAGCAATGTTCCAACCATTGCTGCTGTTAAACCATATACACCACTTGAATTACACGGACGTGATATATATGTTCGCGAAGGATGTTATACCTGTCATTCACAAATGATTCGCCCATTCCGCGATGAAGTTGCCCGTTACGGTGAATATAGTAAAGCAGGAGAATTTGTATACGATCACCCATTCCAGTGGGGAAGTAAACGCACCGGACCCGATTTAGCGCGTATCGGTGGAAAATATCCGGATAGCTGGCATTATAACCACATGCTGGAACCGCAAAGTATGAGTCCGGGTTCTATTATGCCATCTTATCCATGGTTGCTTGATGATGCAATTGACACTGCAACAACAGGAGCCCGAATAAGGGCAATGCAAACATTGGGTGTTCCTTATGAAAAAGGATACGATCAGATTGCGAATAAAGAACTGATGGCACAAGCAGAAAAAATCAGTAAAAACCTGAAAGCAGATAAAATTGAAACAGGAGCCAATAAAGAGATAGTTGCACTGATTGCATATCTGCAAAGAATCGGAGTTGATATTAAAGGCGAACAAACACTTGCAGCTAAAAAGTAAAACCTACTATCATGAAATTCATTAACTATCTGGAAAAAATCATCGGTGTAGATATCTATGCGCTGAGTTCATTCTCCATCTTCTTTACTTTTTTTCTGCTCATGACTTTATGGGCATGGAAGGCAGATAAAAAAATGATAGAAGAGATCAGTCAATTACCCTTAGACAACTAACCTACTGACCTATAAATAAACCGCAATGCAAAAGCGTAATTTTCAACGGATCAAATTCTTTGGCTTAGGAACAATGGTACTTTTCTGCACCCTGGTTCCTGCAAGCGTGTGGGCCGAAGGTCCGCCAAAACCATCTGCTATGGCTAATCCGCTGGCACAAGTATTGGTAGTAATCATCGCAGTGCTGCTGCTCGCTATTGCCTTATTGGCGCATGTGGTGCTAGGTGCTGCAGAGATGCGCATGAAAGCATACAGGGAAAAGCGCAAAGCAGGAGCGCAGACAAAAGTGCTTTCACTCATCGGTCTATTATTATTCAGTTTTGTAGCTTTTGCCGCTGATGAACCTGTAGCGGCGGCTGCAAGCCAATCTATCAGCGGATTATCACCTACTGCTTTTTATGCATTAGTATCAGTGGTAGGCGTAGAATTACTGGTGCTGTTATGGCTCCTGTATCACCTGAAGAGCTTATTGGCCAAGGAAGTGGAAAAAACAGCGGCTATTGCAGAAGAAAGAAAAGAATCTGCTTTTGCCGCGTGGTGGAACAAAGCCAATCGTTTCAGACCGGTACATGAAGAAGCTAATATAGACCTTGGTCACGATTACGATGGTATCCGTGAACTTGATAACCGTTTACCACCATGGTGGTTATATGGTTTCTATATCTGTATTCTTTTTGCCTGTGTTTACCTATGGCGTTATCATGTAACCCATACAGCACCATCAAGCCTGGAAGAACTGGCAGCCGTTATGCAAAAGGCTGAAATTGAAAAAGAAGCCTACCTCAAAAATGCGGCGAATAATGTAAATGAGAATACAGTTACTTACCTGAGCGATGCCTCCGCGCTGGAAGCCGGTAAAAAAATATTTGTAACTGCCTGCGCTGCTTGTCATTCAGCAGATGGTGGAGGTACTGTTGGTCCAAACCTGGTAGATGATTATTGGTTACATGGAGGAAGTATTTCTGATGTTTTCAAATCAATCAAATACGGATGGCCGGAGAAGGGAATGAAAAGTTGGAAAGATGATTATTCCCCCGCACAGATAGCACAGATAGCCAGTTATATTAAATCAATTAAAGGTACCAAACCCGCAACGCCTAAAGAACCGCAGGGTGAGTTATACCAGGAAGCAGCAGTAGCCGATTCCGCACAACCCGCAACTCCTGTTCTAAAAGCAGGATTGAATTAACGCCATGAGTGAAGTAAAACACAGTAATGTAATAGAAACAGATGCTTTCCGTGACAGGATAGCAACAGTGGATGAATCAGGAAAACGTAAATGGATCTATGCCTACAAACCTAAAGGCAGATTTTATAATTTACGTACGGTACTTAGTGTGTTTTACTTCCTCATTTTTTTTGGATTACCCTTTGTAGAAATCAATGGGCGTCCTTTATTCCAGTTTAATATTCCCGAAGCAAAGTTTATCCTCTTTGGTAAGATCTTCTGGCCACAGGATTTTTTCATCTTTGGCCTAACCATGGTCACTTTTGTTTTCTTCATCATACTTTTTACAGCAGCATTTGGAAGGTTATTTTGTGGCTGGGCCTGTCCACAAACCAATTTCATGGAAATGATGTTCAGGAAAGTAGAGTACCTGGTTTTGGGTGATGCTCCTGCTCAAAAACAATTAAAAGCTGCACCCTGGACAGGCAAGAAAATCGGAAAAGTTGCATTAAAACACCTGCTTTTTTACTTGCTATCTTTCATCATAGCTAATTTCTTTCTAGCTTATATCATTGGCATTAAAGAACTGGAGAAAATTATTACAGAACCCGTAACAGAACACGTAGTTGGGTTTGCATCTATCCTTGTATTCAGTGGGGTGTTTTATGGCGTGTATGCTTTTTTCAGGGAACAGGCCTGTACGGTTGTTTGTCCCTATGGACGCTTACAAAGCGTTTTGCTCGACAAAAACTCTATGATTGTTGCCTACGATTATAAAAGAGGAGAGCCAAGGGGGAATTTTAAAAAACAAGCTACCAGTGATTTTGGAGATTGTATCGATTGCCACCTCTGCGTAAAGGTTTGTCCAACAGGTATAGATATCAGAAACGGCGTTCAAATGGAATGTGTAGGATGTACTGCCTGTATTGATGCCTGTGATCATGTGATGGAAAGCATCCATAAACCTAAAGGGCTAATCAGGTATGCATCTGAGAACAGTATTGCGAAAGGAGAACCACTCAGGTATACGGTTCGAATGAAACTGTACACAGGCTTATGTTTCCTGCTGTTATCGATTCTTTCTGTGATATTGATTACCCGAAAAGATGTGGATGTAACCGTTATACGAACAGCAGGAATGTTATACCAGGAAAGAGGTACAGATAGCTTATCAAACCTTTATAACATTAAACTGATTAATAAAACAACCAAAGATATAGACCTGAAAATTGAATTGGTAGATCAGGAAGGTAAAATTCAAATGGCAGGAAAGCCATTGATCACTATTAAAAATGAAGGTCAGGCAGCAGGTACATTCTTTATTGTTTTACCAAAATCGGCCGTTAAGCAACGTAAAACCATATTGAAACTTGCCTTGTATCAGGGTGAAGAAAAGCTGGCAAGCACTACCACGAATTTTCTTGGGCCAGCCTTATAAATGAATAATCTTTAAATGAGTTTATATGAATTGGGGAAATAAATTAATACTGGTTTTTGTAGGGTTTGCAGCATTGATGGGTACGATGGTTTACAAAGCCATGAATACAAGATTTGAATTAGTGAGTAAAGAGTATTACCAGGATGAATTGCGTTACCAGGATAAAATTGACGGACGTACAAATGCGGCAACCATTGGTGCATTTACTATTCATGAAGATGAACAGTGGCTTGTTCTTCAGTTCCCCCCAGAAATGAAAGCGCAACAAATAAAAGGAGAAGCATGGTTATACTGTAAAACAGACGCAGTAAAAGACCTTCGGTTTCCTTTAACCATTGATGAAGATGGAAGACAGCTACTGGAGCGTAAAAAACTTACAGCTAATAAATACCTGCTCAAATTAAGCTGGGAAGCAGCAGGCAAAAAATACTATCTCGAAAAAGAAATTGAATTGTCTGGCAAATGACAATAGCCATACTGATATCAGCATTATTATTAGGATTGGCCAGTAGCCTGCATTGTATTGGTATGTGCGGGCCGCTCGTTTTAAGTGTACCTGTTCAACACTTACCCGCACTCAAAAAAATAGCCGGTATATTAATTTATCAGTTGGGAAGAATCAGCACCTATACCATTTTGGGTGGATTGGCGGGTATCATTGGGTACCGGATTGGTGTAGCCGGATGGCAGCAGACATTTTCTATTATTGCCGGAGGTGCTATACTCTTATTTCTGTTGAGTAGGGTTTTCATCAAACAAACAAAAGCCTGGGCACCCTTTCAGCAAAAAATCCGCAAACTTATTGGCTGGTCTATGCACCAGCATGGCTTTAGTGGTATGTGGCTAATGGGAGCGGCGAATGGGTTATTACCATGCGGAATGGTTTATATAGCCATAGGAGGTGCTATTGCAACAGGATCAATTTTAAATGCATCTTTATTTATGCTGGTTTTTGGTTTGGGAACACTGCCAGCGCTCTTCTCTCTGGCATTCTGGGGTGTACAATTAAGCTGGCAAAGTCGCAAAACAATGCGCAAATTGGTACCCTATGTAATTGGATTTACAGCCATTTTATTGATAATCAGAGGCTTGAATTTGAATATCCCCTATCTCAGCCCCTATACCTCCGACCGTAGTGCAAATACGGTATCCTGTCATTAATCCTTTAACAAATCATTGTTAAACCATTGACATTTATTTCTGTCTTTAATATAGAACTTTGCATTAGGCAACAGTAGCTAAAGAACAGGTATCTGTAAATAAATAAGCGCAGTATTTGTTTTGAAATCATTAACAAATCGGCTTCATCTTTTGGCACTGAATTTGCGTAAGTAATAAATATAAGCAAGTAGTCAATTTTCTCATAAGCAGTTAGTTTTGGTTGCGTCCCCCGTTTCTACGGGGGACAATCTTTTTTAGTACCTGCCTGATCGGATGAGAACTTTTAATCTAATTTTTTACGTAGGAAAATAGTTTGAGAAAGTGCCAGTGCACCTAGTGCCCCAACGGTATCCGCTAAAATATCTGCTTCTTCAAAAGAGCGATTTACAATTAATTCGCGTTGTACAAATTCCATCCCGGTTCCATAAGCTACAGATAGTACACTTACGGTCCAGAACCATTTTTGTCTGCCGCTATTTTGAAGTGTACTTTTCCACGCGGGAAGGTGAAATAAAAAACAGAGTATACCAAACATGCCAATATGAACCAGCTTATCGAACTGAGGTATATTTCTGAACCACCAACTTCCCATAAGTCCATTGCTTCCGGGTAGACATAATAAAATAATGGTTATGATCAGGAAAATAAAAGCCGGAATAAAATGCAATAATTTCAAAATGAAAAGTATTAGGTGAATAAGTGCAGTTACAAAAATACCTTTCTGTATGATCTTATTTGTTGTGAGAAGGTTAATCTGTTGCCAGATTTAACCATTAACATTTCCAATAACCTGTAATTGCTGGAGATTTGGGGTAGGACTGCCGCCTCTTTTTTCTAAAGTAATGGCAAAGGCGGAGGCATTGCTGATGTTTTTCATTTTACACAAGCCGGTGCAGGCGTCTATTAGTCCTGCATCAACAGGTTTGCCATCTACAATTGCCCAAAGCTGGTATTGTGTGGTTTCAGTTACCTGAGGTAAACGGTTGGCCAATAGATATACATCATTATTTTTCTTATCCCAGAAAACTGTAGCCAGTTTGTTTTCTTCCGATTTAATGCCTGGCATAGAAACCTTGGTAAAAGCAGGGTCGCTCATAATTTGTATGCCATTGTATAAGTCAAGGCCTTTGGCTTGTAAAGCGTCATTTTTTGCAATCAGGCTCGATTGTTCAATTAGTAGTGCCTGGTATTGTGTGGATGCCTGGCGGAACTGTTTATAGAAATATACATTGCTGGCGGCACTTATAACCAACAGAATAATTGCAGCTACGGCAGTATAACGCAACAAGCCATTATTAGCAACCTGCATCGTAACAATTTTTGCCTCATCGTTACTCTCGAATTCATTTTCAAGTTTGGCGAACAGGGCTTGTTTAACTGCAGGATCAGGCTGTATAGCATTAGAAAGGGCCTGTTGTTCAAGCGATAGCTCAAATGCTTCAATGGCAGCAGCAATTTCCGGATACTGTTGTTTCAACAGCTCCAGTTCTGCACGCTCCTGATCATCGGCCATGCCCAACACATAACTTTCGATTATGCCACTTTCTATGTAAGCCTGTATATTCATTTATTGGGTTGCATAATAGTTCTAAGCTGAATTAATGCCGTTCTAAGCCTGGTTTTTACAGTGCCCAGCGGAATATTCATCATTTTTGAAATTTCATCCTGGGTGAATCCCTGAAAGTAAGACAGGTCTATCAGCACACGATGATCTTCCTTTAACTGGTAAACCAGTTTTTTCAATCCAATCTGGTCGGTTTGTATTTCAGATGTACCTACTGAAACATATACGCTTTCAGTTAATTCACGGTTTTTCTGGCTATTTTGAAAGCCCTTACTTCGTACAGTATCAATGGCCGTATTCCGTGCAATATTCAGCATCCAGGTAAATAACCTGCCTTTGGTACTATCATAAGTATCAATTTGTCGCCAGATTTTTACAAATACATCCTGTAAAACATCGTTCGACAGTTCCTGATCCTTAACAATATTATAGATAATGGATAAAAGAGCCCCCGAATAATTATCATACAGATAATTATATACCTGCTGCCCACGTTGTTGCAGCAGGTATATAAGTTCAGATTCACTGTATTTTTTGGATACTTCCAAAAGCGGTTAATGTGTTTTGTATAAGGTTGGTAAACCCATATACGGGGAAATAGTTCGGATGGTTTTAAAAAAACTTATCCTACGAGGGAAGCATAAGCTTCACTGTTCATCAGTGCTTCTACATCAGCCACGTTGTTTACAGTCATTTTTACCATCCAGCCATCTCCATACGGATCGGTATTTACCAGTTCGGGCTGTTTTTCGAGCAGACTATTTACCTCAAGAATGGTACCTGCTACAGGTAAAAACAGGTCACTTACTGTTTTTACGGCTTCTACTGTTCCAAAAACCTCTTCTGCGGCCAAACTTTTGCCGGTTGTACTGATATCTACATAAACGATATCTCCCAGCTCATGCTGAGCAAAATCGGTGATACCAATAGTAGCAGTATTGCCATCAAGTTTAATCCATTCGTGGTCTTTGGTGTAGCGTAATTCGGCTGGAAAGTTCATATACGTTTTTTTTAAAGTGTTGAGTCCATGATGCTGAATGTATGAACCATGGATTTTGCTGATGCAAATATTGATTAATTCCCGAACATGGAAAATTTATTCCTGATATAGTCCATGGTCCATAGTCCATGGTCCATGGTTTATTGCCTATGTTCCATGTTCTATTGTCAATGGTCTATTGTCCATGGACTATGGTCTATGGTTTATGATCCATAGACTGGAAATACAACAAAACATGGTCCTTAATAAAATTCTCCTGTTCCGGTAATGGCATCGGAGGTAATTCCTTTACCTGTTTAAAATGGGGCCATCCATCGGCATCGTTTCCTTCTAATATATAATAACCACTTTGTGCCAAAACAGTGCATACTGCTACATGCATAAGATCCTGTTTCTGCTCCTTAGTGATTTTTTCACGGATAAAACCGGTTTCCTGCATGCCAATTAAAAATAAAACTGCTTCCAGATCAGGTTTTTTACCAAAACGATCTACCAGTTCTGCCTCTAAAGCCCACCAACGTTGTTGGAGATCATCACTTATATATTGCATGCTGCAAAGGTATAGGCTCAAAGCCTTTCTTCATCAGCCTTTAGCCTTTATCTTTGCTGCAAATAGATCTCTATGTTACAAGTGAGTGTTCTGAAGGCGAACCCGGAAGAAGTTAAAAAAAGACTGGCAGTAAAGCATTTTAAGCAACCTGAATTGGTAGATACCATTATTGGGTTAGATGATGAGCGCAAGAAATTACAACTCGATTTCGATAATACACAGGCTAAGATTAATGCTGCTTCCAAAGAAATCGGGAAACTGATGGCCCAGGGAAATAAAGATGCAGCCGAAGCGCTCAAAGCAGAAGTGGCCGGGTTGAAAACCAATCTGGAACCCATAAAATCTCAAATGGCTACTATTGAGCAAACCCTGCTCGATACACTCCTTCAATTACCCAACTTGCCTACGGCTGAAGTTCCTGAAGGACGCAGTCCGGAAGAAAATATCGTTGTAAGGGAAGGTGGTGAAAAACCTGCTTTGTTTGAAGGGGCACAACCTCACTGGGACCTTACCAAAAAATATAACCTGATCGACTTTGAACTGGGTAATAAAATTACTGGCAGTGGCTTCCCCGTATATATAGGTAAGGGTGCAAAATTGCAACGTGCCTTAATACAGTATTTCCTCGATTATAATACTGCAGCAGGTTATACAGAATACCTGCCTCCATTTATGGTAAATGCGGCCTCAGCAATGGGTACGGGTCAATTGCCTGATAAAGAAGGACAGATGTATTATATGCCGGAAGACGATTTTTATATGATTCCTACCGCAGAAGTTCCAGTTACCAATGTTTACCGCGATGTTATTTTAAAGGAAGAAGATTTTCCCGTGAAAATGACTGCCTATTCTCCCTGCTTTAGAAGAGAAGCGGGTAGTTATGGAAAAGATGTGAGAGGGTTGAATCGTTTACATCAATTTGAGAAAGTTGAAATAATCCAGCTTGTAGAACCAGAAAAGAGTCATGCTGCACTTGAAGAAATGGTACTACATGTTGAAAAGTTATTACAAACATTAGAATTGCCTTATCGTATTTTAAGATTATGCGGTGGAGATATGGGTTTTGCAAGTGCAATTACTTATGATTTCGAAGTTTTTAGTGCTGCACAGGAACGTTGGTTAGAAGTAAGTAGCGTAAGTAATTTCGAAAACTATCAGACTAACCGTTTAAAATGCCGGTATAAAGATGCCAGTGGAAAAATGCAACTGGCCCATTCCCTTAATGGAAGCTCACTGGCTTTACCAAGAATAGTGGCTTGTTTATTGGAAAATCATCAGTCAGTTGAAGGTATCCGTGTTCCCAAGGCCTTAGTATCTTATTTCGGATCAGCTATGATCAACTGATAATATAAATAGTGGTTATGCTAACTAAATGGCTCAAAAGAGTTGGTTATACCTTATTGGTATTATTATTACTCATTAATCTGATTGCCGCATTTCATGCATATAAGTTTACCCATTTTTATACTGATGCATCGCCGGTAAAAAAACCGGAACAGATGAGTGGGGGCGAAAAACTTAAGGCCATCGTATTTGGTATACGTTATCCTAAAAGTAAAGTGGTTGACACGCTAGGCATTCCACATGATACTGTATTACTTAAAACAATTGATAGTGTTCGGCTCGAAAGCTGGTTTGCTCCGAAAGATTCAGCAAAAGGCACCATTCTGATGTTTCATGGGCATGCAGGCAGTAAAAGCGGTATCATAGCGGAAGCCAGAAAATTATATGAAATGGGTTACCAGGTAATGCTAACCGATTTCAGGGCGCATGGAAATAGTGAGGGTAATACTACTTCAATCGGTATTTATGAATCGAAAGATGTTAAAGCGGTCTACGATTATATAAAATCTAAAGGAGAAAAAAATATCATTATATGGGGTATTTCCATGGGAGCAGCAACTGCTTTAAAAGCAATTGATGAATTTGGGATTAAACCAGATAAGCTTATCCTTGAAATGCCTTTTGGCTCTTTACATAGTGCGGTACAGGGCCGTATGAAAACCATGGGTTTGCCTGCTGAGCCATTAAGTACCCTTTTAACTTTTTGGGGTGGAATAGAACTCGGCTCCTGGGCCTTTAACCATAAACCTGCTAATTATGCCCTTAAAGTAAATTGTCCGGTGTTGTTACAATGGGGGGCAGGAGATAAGCGGGTAACCGAAGATGAAACCAACACCATTTTCGGCAATATTGCCAGTCATGATAAGGTTATGATCAAATACCTGCAAAGCGGACACGAAAGCCTTTTTAAGCGAGAAAGGGGAAAATGGACCTCTGTAATGAGTTATTTTCTAAATAAATAACCTAATTTTCTCAAAAAAAAGCAATATCTGGTGCATTTATAACATTTACCACCAGGTAGTTTTTCTCGCCTTCTTTGTATTCTTCAATCCATGCAATGGTATGATCGGGTAGTTTTTCACCCTTATAAAAATACCAGGTGGTTTTTTTACCCTGAGCCGACAGCTCCTTTTTTTCAAATTTATCCATACCATTTTCAATAATTCCCGTCAGCTTCTTTTTTTCATCTTCCAGAAAGTTTAACTGGTTATCTGAATAATACTGTGGTATGGTATAGATATATCTCTGGCTGCTGGTGTCTTTTACGTTCTCAGGAAAAATGCCTCCTTTTTTCGACTGAATCAGGTATTCCCGGTTACTGATGGTAATAGGGGCCAACCAGGTTTTAAAGTTTCCCTGCGATTCAAACCCTTTTGCGAAGGCGAAATTATTTACTGCCTGCTGGCAAACGTTTATGAAATCTTCAATATTATGCTTTTGTAGTTTATTTGAGAGGCTTTTAAAACTGAATACCGTAAGCTCATCAATTGCAATGGTTTGTCCGCCGTCTACATAAATAAAAAAGGAATTTTGTCCCTGGTACCCTTTTTTACCAAGGAATGCCCATCCGTTGTTAATACGCAGGTATAAATTACTGTAAGGCCTGCAAATAATATTCAATTCGTTTACCTCGCCTTCATTGGTTTTCATAAGGGAGTACCTGGTCCAGGGTTTTATTTCCAGCATCCTTTTATTGCTCCATGAACTCAATTTATAATAACCATTTCCGCTTACGCCAATATTGAGCCCATCTTCCATTTTTTTTCCTTGCACTCCTCCAAGACAAACACCATATTCCATATTATTCGGACCAGCAATATGCCTGAGTTTTACGGTGCAGTCCCATTCATCATCATTGCGAAAATCTACTGATGATCCTGTTGGGGTGTATTCAATAATTACCCGTCTGTTTTGCTTGTATTTATTTTTTACGATCAGACTACCATCTGTAAAAATCATTTCTGCAGAATCGGCATCTTGTTCATTGCTGAATTTCCATCCTTTGTTTGATGAAAAATCATCAGAGAATTTTCCTGTCTGCGCCTTGATATTATTGAATAAACAAAAGCATAAGCAGGCTACAATAGCCAATCTGTTTGGATGCATAAGCGTTGTTTTGGTTGCTTAAGTTAAGCAAATGATTGCTTATTGTATTAGTTGCTTTCTGGGGAAGGTTGGCTGGTAGAATATAGTCCATAGACCATAGTCCATGGTCTATGGTCTATGGACTCACCTTCTGATTTCTATTCTCGTACCGACAGGCAGTACATCGAAAATTTCTTCTACGTATATGTTTTTGGTGCTGATGCAACCTTCTGTCCAATTCTGTAAGCCATCTACTGCGAAATCTTCATTGGGCCAAGTTCCATGTATGCCAATGCTTCCGCCAATTTGAGCGTTGGCGGGAATGATGCCGGCTGCCTTGCGCTGGTTAAATTTTGCCACACTTTCCGCATTGGGATAATCGATCAATAAAAATCGGCTCCATTTTTCGTGCTTTCTTTTATAACAGATTTTAAATGTTCCCTCGGGTGTACGACGGTCGCCCTGCATCATTTTATCTCCCATGTCTTTGTTGCCAAAAACAACAGGGTAGGTTGCAAGACATTCTCCGGTTGAATCGTACACTTTCATCTGGTACTTTGTTTTTACTACCAGGATGTAATACGTGTTTTTAGTAGCGTTTGATGTTACGAGTCGATGTGTGCTTCTGAAAGATGTACCACCAATTAAAATAGCGAGGAGGCAGGGCGCATAGATAAGGGGTTTCATACAAATAGGTTTTTGGTTTGAACCCGAAACTAGAATTCCGCTGCATCAGGAAGTGTTGTATCCTGGTTAATTGACAAAAGTTTTGGTTAATGTATTTTATGTTAACGAGATGTTGCTTTGAGCTACTAGCTGCTAGCTTCTGGCTGCTTGAGTTGGAGGTATAGAAATCATTCTAAAGAAATAAGGCATAGAATTGGAGGAGATTATATCCTCTAATTCTATGCCTTATCATTTTTTAACGGCTAGCTGTAGGTGTCGCGTATGACGGAACACGGATCTTCATGATATATCATGAAGATCCGTGTTCTATTAATAACAGCTAGTGCATTTGCGGTAACCAAATATATCTTTAAGGAACTGCCTTTAAATTTTCTCCCCTCTATTATTCCATTAATAGCAGAAAGTCTATAATAAGCACCCATCAAGGCTTGTAGCTTGCAGCTTGAAGCTTGAAGCCAGAAGCTATCGACTCAAACTCACCATCTACTAAACCTGATACCAACCGCATAAGGGAACTGCTCAAGTCTGGTGATGTCTTTGTGTAATTTGTTGATACTATAACTTCCATAGAGGCGTACTGGGCCTAATCCTACTTCACCAATAGCTGCTACACGAAATGGTTCGAGGTTAAAGTCGCCCGGTGATTTTTGTTTTCCGCGCTCGCTGCTTTTTTGTTTGTTTCTGCTACTGATGAGGTAACCGGCACTCATACCAGCGCTGAAACTAAATCCTCTTCTGTTATTCGGTGAAGTATTGATATTGATCATGAAGGGTACGGTTAAGTAACCAGCGTATAATTTATTCTTGGAGAATGAAATGGAGTCATTGTAAACATACGGATTGGCATCTTTACGGTAACTGAGGCGTGAATCGTACCGGAAATTGTACATCTCTAAACCCAGTCCATATTTCAGGTTTACAACATGCTTCAAAACATTTACTTTTTGCATGAAGAACCAGATATTCACGTTGGTTGATTTGCCCGTATTTAGTTTAAAACTATTCTGGTTAACGGCACCATCTGCCGGACGGAAAGTTCTGAAATAACTGCCTGCCTGCGCATAGCTGTAGTCTGTTTGATCACGGAAATTTGTAAAGCCAAGGTCCATGATCCACCAATTGGTGCTTACATTTCTGTTGGTTCTGCTTCTGCGTTCGATACGGATATCAAAATTTCTGTCCCAATCTTTCCAGATTCCTTTTTTATCTGTGCTGGAATTGGTGTTGCCGTCTTTGTTCTTCTTGATGATAATAAAATTGCCCACTTTCACGGTGTCTTCATTACTACCGGTACTGTCGGTTTGGGCAAACAGCGGTGCTGATAACAGGAACGCTGCTGTTACAATTGCTAAACGTTTCATATGATTGTGCTTTACTCTTTTATTTTAACGATCGGGTAGGATTTGAGCCTGAAGTTTGGGCCTCTTCCGATTTTTTACTTTTAAAAATACTGGCTGCTTTGCGGAAAAAGCCTCTTAGTTTATCCTTATTTATTTCAACTGAACCAATGAGCAAACTTTTGTTATTACTATCTGTTTCAGTATCGAGTTCTCTGTAAACCACCTGCTGTGCTAATACTTCTTTATCCATGGGTTCTTCTAATTCTGGTGCAGCAATTTTCATCATTTCGCGTTCTGTAATTGCAGCATTGGCAACCATTTCCTGCAGGTTTTTTGTGTTGATGCTTGGTTTCACTATATCATCTGATGAAATGGTATTTTGTTTTTCAATGATCAGTTCAGGTTTGGTTCTCAAGTCTACATCAGGTTGAATAGTGCCTACAAATTTTGTATTATTTGCCTGTAAGTCTTTTGGTGCAATTTGGATGCCATTGTTAACTGGTAAAGTAGCCGCTGACACAATAACATCATTATTTTGCTTACTGGCTATTTCAGTTGAAGTTATTTGGCTTTTCATTAATTCACCAGATGCTTCACCAGATGGATTGGTTGTAATGGTATTACTGTTGTTTTTCGGAATTGCGGCCAAAGCTTCTTCACCATTAGCCTGAATATTAGTACTGCCACTAAAATCCCAGAGGAAGAATCCGAAAGCAATTACAGCGGCCGCGGCCACCATTCTCATCCAGCGCATATAAATAACTGGCTTTCTGTCGGATTCGGTTTTATATAAAAGCTGTTTATCCGGAAAAGGAATATGTTCAGCCGGAAGTTTAGTTTGTTTTAACTGTACAAAACTTTCTTGCAAAGAAGGGTGCTGTAATACAAATGTTTCAACTGATTGACGTTCGGCAGGTGTCAGTTCATCATCCACATAAAGCAAAAACTGCTCTTTACTGTTTTCTAAGCTTATTTCATTTTCGGCGTTCCTGAATAAACTGGTTTTATCAAATACCAGTGCATCATCTGATGGAAGTGTTGTCTGTTGTAACGCTGTTAACTCATCTGCCAGATCGGGATTGTCTTTTATAAACTGTTCAACAGCCGTTACTGCAGCAGGAGAGAGTTCCCTGTCTACATAGAGCAGGAAAAATTCCTCGTAGTTATGTCTGTTGATTTGAATCATTTTTTATTCAATAAAATTTATAAAACATTTTCCGGACTAACCAGGTAGTTACGAAGGGTGAGTCGCGCACGGTGAAGATAAACTTTTACCTGACTCTCATTCAAATCCATGATCTTACCAATTTCTTCGTAGCTGTAACCTTCATAGTCTTTCAGCATAACCAGACTTCTTTGTGTTTCATTCAGTCTGTTTAATGCCTCCATCAATATTTTCTTTACATTTTGCTTATTGCTGCCAGCTTGTTCCGATCTGCCGTCTTCCTGGAACTCATCTTTTAACTGTATCCTTTTTACTTTCCGGATATGGTCGATCATCTGGTTATAGGCCACCGTAAACAGGTAGGATTTCGATTTGCTGTTCTCTACCATTTCCCGGTTGCGCCAGAGTTTTTCAAAGGCAGTTTGTACAATATCCCGGGCATCTTCTTCATGGCGAAGATTCTTCACTATGAAGCGGTATACGTTATCGGCGTATTGGTTTACACAGTTATTATACTCTTGCTCGGTCATAAACAGCAGCGATAATTCAAATGATTGCCTTGTATGTAGTTATACGGGCCGGGAAGATTTTTGTTACAGTGCAAAGAAAAAAAATCCTGCGTTTCTGGCGCAGGATCAATGATTATCGGAAAGTTGAGACGATTAAACGGTTTAAACCCCCAAAGTGAATCTCGTCCGGACTGCTTCCCTGTGGCTTTACAGTCTGCTTTTTCTGCTTTAATGGGCAGTTTTTGCTGGCTTCACAGATCTTTTTGTTATTGTGGCTTTCGGTAATATACCCAGCCGCAAACAGCATCACAGTAGCTGTAACAGGCAAAAACAGGTATCTTTTTTTCATAAACAGGTTTAGGAAATATAAAGGTATATACTGGTTTGGTAAAAAGAAAGGATTTTACGTTAAATGAAGTTAAAAATGTGAATGGTCAATGGTGAATTGTCAATAGCTTATGGTGAATAGATTATATCACTATTGACCATTCCCCATTGACAATTCACCATTGACCATTCACACTCAATAATCTATCACCTGCTCCTGAATGCTTTCCGGGATTTCGCGCCAGTTGTATTGCTGGCCTCTTAATTGGGGCTCGAAACCGGCTTCGCGAATGGCATCCTGCATGGTTTTATAGGTAAAACGGTGGGGGGCGCCTGCGGCACTAACCACGTTTTCTTCAATCATAATAGAACCAAAGTCGTTTGCTCCGGCATGCAGGCATATCTGGGCGGTTTGTTTACCTACTGTAAGCCAGCTAGCCTGTATGTTTTTTACATTGGGTAACATAATGCGGCTGATGGCAATCATCCGGATATATTCATCAGTAGTGGTAAGGTTATGTACCCCCCTGATTCGTGTTAAAAGGGTATCTACATCCTGGAAAGTCCAGGGGATAAAAGCCAGAAACCCATTTGCTTCAGCAGGTTTGCGGCTTTGAACCTCCCTGATCCGGGTTAGGTGAATAAAGCGCTCTTCCAGGGTTTCCACATGACCAAACATCATAGTGGCACTGGTAGTTATATTCAATTTATGGGCCTCATGCATTATATCCAACCACTCATCTGCCCCACATTTTCCTTTTGAAATCAGTCTTCTTACCCTGTCTACCAGTATTTCTGCACCAGCACCTGGTAATGAGTCGAGCCCGGCTTCCTGTAAGGCTTTGAGCACTTCATGGTGACTCATTTTCTCCAATTTACAGATATGGGCTACTTCGGGTGGGCCAAGTGCATGCAATTTTAAATGCGGGTATTCCTGCTTGATCTGGCGGAAAGTATTGGTATAAAAATCAAGTCCAAGTTCAGGATGGTGCCCTCCTTGTAACAATAACTGATCGCCACCATATTTAAGGGTTTCCTCAATTTTTTTGCGGTAAGTAGGCATATCGGTGATATAGGCTTCCGCATGGCCTGGTATCCGGTAGAAATTGCAAAATTTGCAATTCGCTATACAAACATTAGTAGTATTTACATTTCGATCTATCTGCCAGGTTACTTTTCCGTGCGGAACCTGTTTTTTTCTGAGTTCATCGGCAACATGCATCAATTCAGTAAGCGGAGCCTGCTCAAAAAGAAACATACCTTCTTCAATACTCAAAAACTCAAAATTCAATGCCCGTTGGTACAAATCTGCTAGCTGCATGGAGAAGAAATTTCGTTTGAACTGCAAAGGTAGGATGAACAGATTGATTATTGTTGCATCATTGTTGTTCGGAGATTTGGGCTGCAGGCTGCAGGCGGCAAGCTACAAGCTTTAGTTGGTGCTTGTTATAGGCTATCTGCTACTATAGTATAAAATAGGGGCCTGCAGCTTGCGGCCTGAAGCCTGCAGCCAATTCCCCCGATAATAATAACTGCTGCATCAAAAAACCTGATTCGGTTGTCATTCACAAAACCGTTGGTCATTTTAAGCCTTGATTTATCTAAAAAAAGCGGGCACTAATCACCAAATGGGGTTATTTTCAATCTGCATGAAACGATTACCGATTGCTATCCTTTTTATGGGGCTCTTCTGTGTATGCACCCCGGGTTTGGCTCAGGAGGAGTTTGTATTGCCAGAAGCAAAACTACTTACCCGTTTTCCTTTTGTACAGCTAAGCGGCGGTATCGTTATCATCAAGGCCCAAATAGACAATCACCCCGATACGCTGAATTTTGTTTTCGATACAGGCAGCGGTGGTATTTCATTAGATTCACTGACACTGGAATACCTTGGATTAAAAAAAGAACTAAGCGATAAAACAATCAGGGGTATAGCAGGTATTAAACGGGTTGAATTTGCTTACAACCACACATTAAAATTGCCCGGACTCGATGTTGAGAAATTAGATTTTCATATCAATGATTATGAACTATTAACCAGTGTATATGGTTTGAAAATAGATGGCATTATCGGATTTAGTTTCTTAAGGAGATTTATTGTTCATCTTGATTACGACCGGCAGGTTGTAGAAGTATATAGCCCGGGCAGTTTCCGTTATCCTAAAGGTGGCTATATGCTCCATCCTGATTTTTCTACCCTTCCTTTTCAGGCCGCCACAATAAGGGATGAAAGAGAAATAAATGCCCGGTTTATTTTCGATACAGGCGCAGGTTTAACCTTTTTGTTGTCTAAAGAGTTCGTGGAAGATAGTTTGGTGTTTAAGCGAAAACGAAAATTTTACCCAACACAGGCAGAAGGTTTGGGAGGAAAAAAAATGATGGACATAACCATAGCAAAAGAGATAAAACTTGGTCCCTATAAATTCAGGAATGTTCCCGTACATATTTTCGATGATGAGTACAATGTAACTTCCTATCCGAAACAGGGCGGATTAATTGGTAACGATATCATGCGTCGTTTCAATGTAATATTGAATTATCCCGATCGGTCCATTTATATAAAACCCAATAACCATTATCCCGAAAGCTTCGACTACTCTTATACCGGACTGGGTATCTACCTGATAAATGGAGAGATAAGGGTTATCGATATCATCAAAGGCTCACCGGGCGATAAAGCTGGTTTCCAGCCAGGGGATATAATTTTCTCCGTGGAAAATAATTATACCAAAAACATACAGACCTATAAAACACTGTTCCAGAATTCAATCGGTAAAGTTCGGGTGATCATTTTCCGGGAGCAGAAACCCATGATCCTGAATATGGTCATTAAGGATATCCGCCGAAACCGCTGAATCATTTGCGTTTTTGGGAAATACGTGCTTTTGCAGCCTGAATTGGAAAGGTCTCAAAGCTTACTAAAACCTGCTTTTCACCTAAATTCGCAGATTCAATTGCTACTATGATAACATATGACCGGTTTGTGCTGGATAATGGATTACGCGTTTTGGTACATGAAGACCATTCTACCCCGATGGCGGTGGTTAACTTACTGTACGATGTAGGCGCAAGGGATGAAAACCCAAATAAAACAGGATTCGCCCACCTTTTTGAACACCTGATGTTTGGTGGAAGTATCAATATTCCCGATTATGACGAACCACTGCAAAGAGCAGGTGGTGAAAACAATGCCTATACTACCAACGACCTTACCAATTATTATTGTCAGGTACCTGCTGAAAATATTGAAACCGCTTTCTGGCTCGAAAGCGACCGCATGTTGAGTCTGGCTTTCAGTAAAAAAAGCCTGGATGTACAAAGGAAGGTTGTATGCGAAGAATTCAAAGAGCATTACCTCAATAAACCCTATGGAGATGTTTGGCACAAAATGCGCGAACTGGCTTACACTACGCATCCTTATCGCTGGATGACAATAGGAAAGGAGTTGAGTCATGTTGAACAGGCACATATTGACGATGTAAAACATTTCTTTTTCAAACATTACCGACCAATAAATGCCATATTGGTAGTTACGGGTCATGTTACCACTGAACTGGTGAAACGACTTGCAGAAAAATGGTTTGGTGATATACCAATGGGTGAAAAATACGAACGTAATCTGCCACAAGAACCTATACAAACTGCTGCACGTAAACTGGATGTTTCTGCTGCTGTGCCATTGGATGCATTTGTTAAAACATGGCATATAGATGCAAGACTCGAAAAAGGATATTATGCAGCCGATGTAATATCAGAAATATTGGGTGGGGGTGGTTCATCTCGTTTGTATCAATCGCTTGTAAAAGAAAAACAATTGTTCTCTAATCTGGATTGCTACCATTTCGGAAGTATTGATGCAGGTTTATTGGCGATTGAAGGCAAACTGGTGAAAGGTGTAAAAATTGAAGATGCTGCTGCTGCTGTTGATACTGAAATCAGTAATATTCAATCGACCGCTATCAGTGAACAGGAATTGCAAAAAGTAAAAAACAAAACAGAAAGCGTTATTGCCTTTGAAGATATGAGTATTATGAGCAGGGCTAATAGCCTTGCATTATATGAATTATTAGGTGATGCCGAAATGATGAATACCGAACTCCAGAAATACCAGGCAATTACGGTAGATGATATTCTGGCGTATAGTAAAAAGATTTTTAAGGAAGAGAACAGTAATACTTTGTTCTACCGTGCGAATTAATCAATTAACCGGTTGCTTATCGGCAACCATGAATCGTGAATTTCAGCTATGATCAATAGAACCATTGCTCCACCTATAACAGATGCAGTATCTTTTAACTTATCACTAAAACCCTGTGATCGATATGTACTCGATAACCAAACACCAGTATACACAGTGCACGCAGGCGCACAGGATGTGGTGATGGTTGAATGGGTGTTTTATGCAGGTAACTGGTATGAGTCGAAGAATATTGTTGCGGGCACTACCAATTTTTTATTGAAAAATGGTACAGCTTCCCGTAATGCTTTTTCCATCAATGAGTATTTTGAGTTCTATGGGGCTTACCTTAACCGTAGCTGTTACAATGAAACCGCCACAATTACGCTTCATTGTTTAACTAAACACCTGCACGAGTTACTCCCTGTTGTAGCAGAAATAATTACCGAAAGTATTTTTCCGGAAGAAGAACTGGCAATCTGTAAACAAAACCAAAAACAACGATTACAGGTAAACCTGAAAAAATGTGATTTTGTTGCCAACAGACTTATCGACGAATATGTTTTTGGGTTTCATCATCCTTATGGAAAATATACATCTACGGTTGATTATGATGCTTTACAAAGAGAAGAACTAATAGCTTATTATAACCAGTTTTATAAACATGGTACCTGTAAAATATTCGCCGCAGGTAAATTACCGGATAAGCTCGATGAAACACTGAATAAAGTATTTGGTAGTTTGCCATTAAATAGCAAAGAACTACCGGCAGTAACACATGCGATGGAGCCAGCCGATGAAAAAAAATACCGCATTATTAATGATGCGGAAGGCGTTCAGGGGGCCATCAGAATTGCGCAGCCATTTTTTAACAGACACCATCCCGATTTCCCGAAGGTGCAGGTGCTGAACAATATTTTTGGCGGCTTTTTTGGATCGCGTTTGATGAGTAATATACGGGAAGACAAAGGCTATACTTATGGTATACATAGTTATTTCCAGAATCATATTCACCATAGTGCATGGATGATTAGTACAGAGGCTGGAAGAGATGTGTGTGAAGCTACTATTACAGAAGTGTACAATGAAATGGAAAAATTAAAAAACGAACCAATCGATCAGGAAGAGCTTAACCTGGTGCGTAACTACATGATTGGTTCACTATTGGGTGATCTGGATGGCCCATTTCAAATCATCAGCAGATGGAAAACATATATCCTTAACGGACTGGATGAAAAATATTTCTATAACAGCATAGATACCATTCGAAATGTAAGCAGTGAAGAGTTGCAAAATCTTGCACAGCAACATCTTAATCCGGAACAGTTTTATGAACTGGTAGTGGTATAGTATTTCAGCATTGTAATAAATGCTGTTAAAAATGTTTGGAAATGCGGTGGTAAAAAAAATAAATACTAATTTGAAACGTATCTTAATTATATGGAACGTTTCTTATCAAAAACCATAGCAAGCACATTGGCCATATTGCTGGCAGCATATATCCTCAGGGGTATTCATGTGCAGGATCCACTAACGGCAGTATTGGTAGCAATCGTGATGGGATTACTAAATAGTTTTATTAAGCCTGTACTTATTCTGCTTACGATACCGATTACCATTTTTACACTGGGACTGTTTCTGTTTGTAATCAACATTATTATTGTAAAGTGGGCCGCATCGCTGGTGCCAGGATTCACAGTAGATGGCTGGGTTGCTGCATTATTTTTCAGCCTCCTTGTATCATTTGTAACTTCTATTATTGAAGCGATTCTCGGAAAAGGGAAGGTGGAAAAAGAAAATTAGTCTTAGCAATTAAGCCATCGAGTTGAGGAAGAATGATGTAAGCGTATAAATAGAACACGGATTATCATGATTTTCATGATCTGTCATGATAAATCTTGAAAATCATGATAATCTGTGTTCCATACTACTCCACTTATGCCTTTGTTTAAAGGGAGTCGATAAGTGTTTTTACTTTCTCAGCTATGAAGTCCCTGACCTTATTAAACTCTTCTGGTTCCATGTGTTTGGGATCTGGTATCTGCCAGTCGATGAATTGTTTGGCGGGCATCCATGGACAAGCATCTCCGCAACCCATTGTAACCACCGCATCAAAAGGAGCATAAGCTTTTACCTCTTCCAGCGATTTACTGTCGTGCGTGCTAAGGTCGTAACCCAGTTCTTTCATTGCAGCAATAGCTTTCGGATTTACAACACCACTGGGCTTGCTGCCGGCACTGAAGGATTCAATATTTTCTCCTCCATAAATGGTGGCAAAAGCCTGACTCATCTGGCTACGGTTACTGTTCTCCACACAAACAAACAGGAGTTTTTTCTTCATCTGAAATGGTTTTAGTTGCAGCAGCCCGGCGCACAACAGGGAGCTTCTTCGGTTAAAGGTTTTTCTGCGTACACGGTTATACTATAAATACCAGCAGTGCTGTTTCTGAATGAATGTATTTCTTCCTCAGAAAAATAATTACGGAGAATATCATCTGGCAGCAGGATGCTTTTTTCTTTTTGTACCGTAATATTTTTAAAACCAGTTGCTTCAATCAGTTCCAGGTAAACATTTTTCTGAATAGCACCAGATACACAACCGGCATACATTTCTGCAGCTTCTCTAAGTTTGGCAGGAAGTTCCCCCTCGAGTACAATATCTGATATGCTGAAATGTCCACCAGGCTTTAATACACGATATACATCTTTCAGTACGTTGAATTTGTTTGGAACCAGATTTAGCACACAATTACTAACTACAACGTCTGCAACATTTGCCGACACGGGCATGTTCTCAATATCACCCAAACGGAACTCTACATTATTAAAGCCAAGTTTCTCTGCATTTTCTCTTGCTTTTTCAATCATTCTTTCGGTAAAGTCGATGCCGATTACTTTTCCTGATTCACCGGTAATGGCTCTTGCAATAAAACAATCGTTTCCTGCACCGCTACCCAGGTCTATTACCGTATTGCCTTTTTGAATCTTTGCAAATTCTGTTGGTAGTCCGCAACCCAATCCCAAATCTGCGTCGGGGTTATAACCTGCAAGCTGGGTATAGTCGTCGGCCATAATATTATATACTTCTGTACTGCAGCAACCTGAACCACAGCAGGAAGCTGCATTATCGGTGCGCGATTGATCGGCGATTTCGCCATACTTTTCTTTTACGAGTGCCTTTAAGGCTGTTTCTGTTTGCATTGTTTTTGTTTTTATGATGATAAAAACTGTTCGCGGCCATTACTGTATGAGTTCAGTGCCCTGCATACAGTGATGAACGCTAACAGCATGATTTAGCTTGCTGATCTTTCAGTTTATGAAATAGGGAGGTAAATTCTGTGTTGAATTTTTCAAATGCTTTCCAGTTTATGCAATAACAGCTTCTTGGACCATCTATGGTACCATCAATCAATCCTGCTTCTTTTAATTCTTTCAGGTGTTGCGATACGGTAGATTGTGCAAGGGGTAATACTTCTACGATTTCCCCGCAGATGCATGCATTCTTTTGTGCAAGCACTTTTAATATAGCTATGCGGGCAGGGTGCGCAAGTGCTTTGGCAAATGCCGCAAGGTCCTGTTCCTTTTTTGCGAATGCTGCTGTTTTAGGAGTTGCCATCTTTATCGTTTTTGTACGATAAGACAAAGTAAATACTATTTTTTCTCTTATCGTACAAAAACGATAAATTTTTTTAGATTTTTTTTGAGCGTTTGAAGGGAAATGTAAGGAATCGCCGTTTCTCATGAAATAGAGCCATTCATCCCATTTATAATTCCTAGTAATTTTATAAATAACTGATAATCAATAATATAAGTTTTGCCAGTTATTAAGTTCTGCCCATTACCTAAAAAAACTTGGTACTATGTGTTGCATAGTACCAAAAAAGTCCCCATCTTTGTGTTATGAAAGCAAGGGGAAAAAACCAAAGCCTTCAGGAAACCAAAATTGAAAACACTTTAAATAAAGAATCATGAACACGCAAAACACAAACTTCTTCAAACAACTGGGACAGGAGCAACTGAACAACCTGACCAAAGAAGTAAAAGAAACTGTGGCAATGGGAATCAACATCAACAACAAAAATGTATTTGGTGCCGTTGATTACTGGAAGATGCAACGCAACCGCAGAACAAGGATCGTAAGAAGACACCTGGTTGCCTAATAAAAAATAATCAAGCAAATAATATTTATCATCATTGTTCTGCTTACCCCCCGAATAGTAAGGGAACAATAAAAACTCCGGCTATGGACATTCAGAACACACAAAGTCAGATGCGAAAGGGTGTATTGGAGTTTTGCATTTTATCCATCATCAGGCAGGGTGAAGTTTACCCCAGTGATATCGTGGACCGAATGAAAGCTGCTAACCTGCACATCCTGGAAGGTACATTATACCCGCTGTTGACAAGATTGAAAAATGCAGGTTTACTGACCTATCGTTGGGTGGAAAGTAACAGTGGACCGCCCCGTAAATATTTCGTGATGACCGATAAGGGCTTAGAGTTCTACAATGAACTTGAAAGAACCTGGCAGGAACTGGCAGATGCGGTACATGCATTAACCCAGCCACCGGCCGGAACGGAACACGAAGAAAATCCAACCCAACCTTAACCAACAAAACTGAACAGAAAATGAAAAAGGTAATCAATATAAACTTCCAGGGCAGGGTAATTCCCATTGAGGAGTCTGCCTACGACATGCTGAAGCAGTATGTGGAAAGTTTGAGAAAGTTCTTTGCTAATGAGGAGGGACGTGACGAGATCATCAATGATATTGAAGGTCGTATTGCTGAACTTTTTGGCGATATCCTGAAAAAAGGTGCTACCTGTATTACCGATGATGCGGTGACTGGTATCATTAATAGCATGGGCCGTCCGGAAGACTTTGAAGGCGAAGAGACAAATGTGAAATCGCAATTAGGCGGTGAAGAGAAAACATATACCTATACCAATACTGCATCAACTGAAGCATCTCCTCGCGGTAGATTATACCGTGATGATAATGAAAAAATTATAGGTGGTGTTTGCGGAGGACTGGCTAACTATCTCCGTATCGATCCTACCATTGTACGATTGGTATTCGCCCTCATAACTTTTATGGGAGGTTCCGGTATCCTGCTGTATATACTATTTTGGATCATACTTCCTTCCAGACCACTGGAAGGAGTATCTTCTACCAAAAGATTATACCGTAACCCGGAAGAAAAAGTGGTGGCTGGTGTAGCCAGTGGTATTGCTTCATACTTCAATATAGCAGTATGGGTACCACGTCTCATTTTCGCTTTCCCGTTGGTACTTGGTATCATTACTTCCATTTTCAGGGGCGCTTTCTGGATGGATGTTGATCCATTCCCCGGTATCATATTCGGATCTTTTGGAGGTACATTGTTTGTAGTGTATGCAGTATTGTGGGCAGTAATTCCTGAAGCAAAAAGTGCTTCAGAAAAACTGGAAATGCGCGGTGAAAAAGTAGACCTGCATACTATTAAAAATACCATACAGGAAGACCTCGAAGGATTTAAAAGCCGTGCCGAAAAATGGGGTGGTGAATTCAAAGATAAAGCACAGCAATTTGGACAGGAGTTTGGTCAAACTGTTGGACAAAAAGGTAAACAGGCCGGAGCTGAAGCAGGTTCTGCTATCAGAAGAGGTGGAAGAAGACTGGGAGGCATAATCGCGATCCTGTTTAAAGCTTTCTTCCTTTTTATCGCAGGTATACTGGCATTCGCTTTATTGGTAACATTGATTGCCTTTATGGTTGCAGGTGTTGGTGTATTTCCTTTGAAAAACTTTTTCCTCGAAGGGTTTACGCAGAACTTCCTGGCCTGGACAACACTCTTATTATTCCTTGGTGTTCCTGTAGTAGCATTTATTACCTGGCTTATCCGTCGCATCATGGGTGTTAAATCTGGTAATCGTTACCTCGGATTTACATTCGCCGGATTGTGGGTTATTGGTTTGATATGTGGTGGTATCCTTACTTATTCTATTGTTCGCAATTTTGATGCAACCGCCCGTGAAAAACACGAGTACACAATCGTACAGCCTTCTACTGGTAAACTCACCGTTAAAGTGCCGGATAGTAAAGTAAAAGTGTATGGTCGCTGGTTTAAAATGGATGGTATAGTGAGTATGAACGACGATAGTCTTTTCCTGAATAATGTACGCCTGCGTATCGTGAAAAGTCCTGATTCAGCCTACCATATCTATTCTTATAAATACAGCAGTGGAAGAGATGAAGGAGCGGCTGTGAGGAATATTCATGAAATATCTTACAGCATCAACCAATCTGATAGTACCATATTGTTAGACCGTGGCTTTGCGCTGAAAAAGGGAACCAAATTCCGTAACCAGGGTGTACAGTTAACCATACAGGTACCAGTTGGCAAAAGAATCCTTGTTGATAGAACTGTATCCCGTAACCTTAACTGGTTCCATGTTGGAAATGGTTACGACTGGGAATGGGATGAAGAATGGAACAGCAATAATGAAGACTGGAACTCGAATGTTGAATATGTAATGACACTGGGCGGATTGGAAAGAATAAAAAGCAAAGAAGATATTGCAAGAGAGAAGGAGCGTAAAACTGAGTCAGATACAGATAATGATGCAATTGAGCAGTATAAAAAAAGCAAAGAAGAATTACAGAAAGAATATGAGCGCAAGAAGCGTGAAGCTGATGAGCTGAAAAAAGAATTAGAAAAACCAGTTGATACAACCCGTTACCGCTACAAAAAAGCAACAGCAATGAATGATGCTGAAATAAAAGCGGATAATGAGCACAAATCAGACAACCAGATGCCTATTGAAGCTTCCAGGTTACTGATGATGCAAATGGTTTATTAAAGAAGGTTGAAGTTGGGAAAAAAGAACCCCGTCCTGTTCTCACGATGGGGTTCTTCCCTTCTCATTTTAAAAAACAAACAGCACTAAATCTGACCCTTAAAACATTATTGCCGCAACTGCTTATTGATAAAAGAAGTGTCCTTATAGACACCTGTTGTGGCCAAAATCAATAAAAGAAAACAGATGAAAATGAAATACACTGTCGCCATCGCAATCTGTATTATGTTACTAACTGGATGTATCCGTTATAATGCAGAATATACAAATAATGGCAGAACTTCATTTAAGGTGCAGGATAGTAGACATATTTACAGAATAGAAGCAAGTTTTAGCCGCTCTAAAACATCTCAGGTAGCGAGAGCCATCGATGACTTGCTTGATACAAATAATGAATTTGAGCCACGTGATCTGCAAGGCACTATTTCATTGGAAGACGATACACGCGTTTATGTTAAACTACGTTCGGGCCGATTGAAAATCAGGTTCAATAAAGATGAGAACAGCGAAACAGCATTTGAACGGATGAAAGACCTCACAGATAAATTGAAAGCTACCTTATACAATAGCGAGGCGAAACTACACTAAGATATTTATTGCTTTCGGATGATAGACCCACTTGCAACCGGCATCTAAAACCGGTGAATATGGTTGAAACCATGTCACCATAAATCATCTGTATGAAAAAAATATTATTACGACTGATTTTCATCATCGTACTGGTACTCTCTATCGTGTACCTGCTGTCCTGGAAATCACCCAGGTATTATATACCGCAATCCACTTATAATACAGCAGATTCCATAGTTCCTTTTTTACAATATACCGGTGAGCATGAGCGGCCTTATCTGTTGAAAGGGAAATCATATATCATATTCGGGGCCACCCATACAAAAGATCCTAAATCAGTACAGATCGTGCAAATGGAAAACCTTTGGTACGATTTTAAGCCAACCATTGCATTAGTTGAAGGCCGACTTGGTTTTTTATTACCACCCTTTATGGATCCTGTAAAAGAATTAGGGGAGGGAGGAATGTTGAAGGCGCTTGCACATAAAGACGGTATCAAAATCATGAACTGGGATCTGTCGAAGCAAGCCCTTGCTGATTCACTTCAACATTATTTTACCCGGGAACAAATTGCGTTGCAACAGATCCTCAATCCCTATTTTGGTAATCTACGATTTGGTAAACCTGACTCACCCGAAAAATTTATTCAACCATACTTTAAACGAGCTGCCTACCTTGGGTTATCAGACAGTATTAAATCGGTTGCAGATATTGACCGTATCTGGAAAAAATATTTTCCTACGTCACCCGATTGGCGCGAAACTTCTGATGAATATACATTGCCCGGTTACCTGGCGGAAATGATGGCAATTTCAAATGATATCCGAAACCGGCAACTGGTTACCATTGTAAAAGAACTCACCCAGAAAGGTGAGCGGGTATTCCTGCTTTGTGGATCCAGTCACGCCTATTGTGTAGCACCCGCATTCAAATAGTCCTCCAATCATTCCTTCCTTGCTCTGGATTTAAATCCGGAGCAAGGAAGGAATTTAAAACATTTTATGTGCTCATGCTCCTTTCGCTTATTTTTGCGCCACGATAAAATAAGCAGATAAAATGAGCCATAGCAATATCGTTACACCCACTGTAATGTTTTTGGCAAATTCCATCTGACGAAAATCAATTAAAAATAATCAGATGAAAAATACACCCTTCACCGAAAAACACATTGCCTTAGGAGCAAAAATGGCCGAATTCGCAGGCTATAACATGCCCATCAGTTACTCAGGAATCAACGATGAACATGCAGCCGTTCGCAAAAACGCCGGTGTATTTGATGTGAGTCATATGGGTGAGTTTATCCTTAAAGGCGATAAAGCCCTCGACCTGATTCAACGTGTTACTTCCAATGATGCTTCCAAGTTAACCAAAGGCAAAGCCCAATACAGTTGTTTGCCAAATGAACAAGGAGGTATAGTAGATGACCTGATTGTGTATTGTATAGAAGAGAACAGCGTTTATATGCTGGTGGTTAATGCATCAAATATTGAGAAAGACTGGAACTGGATCAGTCGTTTTAATACAGAGCAGGTTGAAATGCATAATATCAGCGATAAAACCTGTCTGCTGGCCATACAAGGTCCTTCTGCAACCAAAATGCTTCAGCCACTCACTGATATGGATATCATGAACCTGAAGTATTACACTTTTGCTAAAGGAACTTTTGCAGGGGTAGAAAATGTACTGGTAAGTGCAACAGGTTATACTGGTGCAGGTGGCGTTGAAATATATTTTGAAGACATAAATGGTGCCGCTGATAAAATCTGGAATGCCATTTTTGAAATCGGTACCCCACAAGGATTGAAACCAATTGGTTTAGGCGCAAGAGATACGCTTCGTCTTGAAATGGGTTATTGTTTATATGGTAATGATATCGATGATACAACATCCCCACTGGAAGGTGGACTGGGTTGGATCACCAAATTCACAAAAGATTTTACTGCCAGACCAATATTGGAAAAACAAAAGGCGGAAGGAATTACCCGCAAACTGGTAGGTTTTGAAATGATTGAGCGTGGTATACCCCGACACGATTACCTGATAAAAGACGCAGCGGGTAATACAATCGGAAAAGTTACTTCTGGTACACAGGCTCCATCGCTGAATAAGGCAATTGGACTAGGTTACGTGAATACTGCTTTTGCGGCAATTGATACGGAGATTTATATTGATATCAGGAATACACTGGTAAAAGCTAAACTGGTTAAATTTCCTTTTGTATAGTTAAATACAATGTTTTTTAAAAAGCTGTGGCATTATTGTCACAGCTTTTTTATTGGATAAAAGCCAGATTCAATCTGGTTTCAAGGGTATTCAATAGGAAAATAAATATAAACCGTATTTTTAAACATCGTGCTAACCCCTCTACGATATAGTTTGTTCGCATGCTTTCTGTTATTTATGGCTTGTAAACCAAGGCAGCATGCAGCTCCCGGTATAGAACATATTGGTAGTATTGGTGTTGAAATTGGTCAGGCAGTGATGGTTTCAGATCAGCTACAGGGTCTGCCAACAGCGAGTGGCAATAAATACGATAGTTTAAAATATACAGGAGCACACAGAACGCTGAAGTATGGAAGTAAAGTGGTGGTTACCAATACGGAAACCGGTGCGTCTGTAACAGTAAAAATCATAGATCGGGGCCCTTTAACAACAGGACATATAATTGGCCTAAGTAAGGCCGCCATCAAAAAAATTGATACGACTGGTGCACAAATTATACCTGTTCGTATTCGGTATAAGGAATAAAGAACCACTTGGTTTTTTCAGAAAGACTAACTACGAGTATTGCCTCTTGAGCAGATGCCAGATAAGCATGGTCATAACAGCAGATGAGTTTTTTCCCATCTTTAGTGATTAGTGTATGGGTGAAATAATTGAATTGAAATCCCCGGGAAGATAAATCGTAACGCATTATGGTAACTGGTTCATTAGCATCATTCAGACAGGATTTGAGTATGCGTCTGTTTTTCAACAATAAATGGTTAACACGACGAATCAGTCCTTTTTCTGCACGGTGTTTTTTATTATTGAATGCGCTTCTGCAATAGTCGTCACAAAATTTTTTATCGGTTCTGCCTATTATGCGCTGCTTGCAGGATAAACACTGCTTTTCTTCGGCTAACATAGTCTTCATTTTATTGCAATTGAAAATAAATGGAATACAAACAGTTTCCCATTTACCAGACCACTGTTTTCGCAAATGCAGTAGTTATACAACTGTTTAACCTGTATTTCTACCTGAATTAAAACTACCCTCCCTGCAAAAAAGATTTCAATCGGAAATAACCGGATATGTTCCGGCTTAAAGTAATGATCAGATTGATATTCGTTGTAACTAAATCGAAAAAATCTGCATTATGAATATGATCAAAAACAAAGTTCAGTTGATTGGTCATCTTGGTCAGTCGCCCGATATAAAAGTGCTGGAAGGTGAACGGAAAGTGGCCAATATGAGTTTGGCAACAAAAGAAAATTATAAGGATGCCAATGGGGCGAAAGTATCAGATACCCAATGGCATTCAATAGTAGCATGGGGTAAGTTGGCGGAGTTCGCAGAGAAATTCCTCACTAAAGGAATACATGTTGCAGTAGACGGCAAACTGGTGAACAGGGCCTATATCGACAAAACTGGTGTAAAAAGGTCGGTTACAGAAATCCATGTCCACGAGATATTAATCATAACCCCTAAAAAAGAAATGTAGCCTTTCTTCTGTACGGCCGGCTTTTCCAGGCTGGCCCATTTTTGGCTTATGGTGTTTGGTTCATAGGCCATAGACCATGGTCCATAGGGTATCAAAGCTTTATCATGACTTTCAAACTTTCTCATGATAGATCTTGAAAATCATGATAATCTGTGTTCTATTAATAACAGATAGTGCATTTACTGCAACCAAATATTTCTTTAAGTAACTGGCTTTAAATTTTCTCCCCCTTCATTATTCCAATAAAAGCAGAAAGTCTATAATAAGCACCCATCAAGGCTTGTAGCTTGTAGCTTGCAGCTTGAAGCTATTTTTCCCTTCACCAATTACTATATTTGCACCCGATGAAAGTAAAACCTAGTTTATATACCATACTCTCTCCAAGGTTATTGGATATTTATGATGTATCGGATAGTGTAGTTGTTATTATTGATGTATTCAGGGCAACATCAACCATTGCTACTGCCTTGTATAATGGGGCAGAGCGAATTATTCCTGTAGATACTGTTGAAAAGTGCATTGCGATTGGAGAGAAAACAGGAGGTATAACAGCCGGTGAAAGAGATGGAAAAATAATTCCCGGTCTGGAACATGGCAATTCGCCTGCCGAATACCCGAGATCATTTATAGAAGGTAAAACATTGGTACTTACCACCACCAATGGCACCAAACTATTACATATGGCACTTAATAAAGGTGCTTCAGAAGTAATTACCGGCTCATTTCCCAATATTTCTGCAGTCTGCAGGCACCTGTTAGCACAACAGAAAAATGTTATTCTCGGCTGTTCAGCCTGGAAAGACCGGTTTAACCTGGAAGATGCCATGTTTGCCGGTGCGGTAATACACCAGATCAAAGATCACTTCACCATACATTGCGATAGCAGTCTGATGGCCGCCGATATGTATGGCCTGCATCAACATGATATGAAAAGTTTTATCCGCAGAACCACCCACTGGCACAGACTAGCTTCTTACGGACTCGAATCAGACCTGGAGTACTGTGTAACCCCAGACGGAGCCGACGTACTGCCGATTTATAAGGATGGTGATCTGGTGCGGGGTTGAGTGCATGGTCGATGGACCATGGTCCATAGTCCATAGTCCATAGTCCATGGACCATAGACCATAGCTGAAGCAAGTAAGTTAGCACAGTACACTAACCAAGCGATTTCCTACGAACGCACACATCTGGTTCTACTATGGACTATAGACCATGGACTATTGTATGGATCAATATGTTAGCAAACTAACCAAGCGATTTCCTACGAACGCACACATCTGGCTCTACTATGGACTATCGACCATGGACTATGGGCCATGGACCATCCCTCAATTAACAAACATTTCATCCACATTCTTTCCATTTTACTTCCTAAACTCGGCTGCTTTCCTTTACTTTTGCAAATTGCCCTTTTTTGAAGTGGCAGGTTGTTTTTTTACAGGTAAACAGGGTGTAGCTTGGTTTATTGCCATCTCGTTTGTTTGCTGCTCATAACAGATTGAATTATGGCACTTCCGTATCTGGTTAAACATATTTATAATAGCGGCACCGAAGAAGTGATTCGCAGAGGGAAAAAAATTCATGCACTGGGTAATGTTGAACTTGTGGAGTATGATGAATTGATGGCCAATGTGGTTTTCAGGGTTAAAGATGATGGCTATGCTACCTTTTATAAAGTACATATTAACCAGTTTAAAGATCCTAAAACATTATCACTCCGCTGCTCTTGTCCCTATAACCTTTCCGAAATCTGCCGCCACAAAGCCGGCGCACTTTTTCATTTACAAGATCTGCTCGACAGAAATCAGTTAGGCGAAAAAGAAACCAGTTACGATCAGAAACATACGGTCGTTAAAATGAAACAACTGGATCTGAAACTTATCAAAATGCTTTCTTCCCAGGAGAATGTTGAAAAGGCAGAAGATTTTTTGAGAAGCAGCAGATCAAATATCCTTGAAGCAAAAGATGAACGTGTATTAGCCGAACTGGATTATGAAGGAGAGAAATTTAAAATACTGCTTCAAAAGAATGAAGAAAGAAACTTTGATACAAGCTGCAACTGTAATGCTGAAACTGAACACCCACTTTGTATTCACAAGGATATAGTATTACTTCAGTTGCTGCATAATTATGGACCTGCATATTTTGACAGTATCCGTAATTGGGACAAAGAAAAAAATAAATTATTGGCATTGTATGGTTATTCACTAAGTGATGACCTCAGCGGTAAATTTGAATTTACTTATACAGACGGTAAACCATTTCTGCGCGTACTCGATACAAGTATCAAAAGAGTTAGCCTAAATCAACCGGTAGAACCCAAGCCCCGACCCATTGAAGAATTAAAACCGGTAACCCTGGTAGAAGAAACTGAAGAGCGGGTAAAAGAATCACTTAAACTGGGGGTGGTAATAACGTTTAATGAACAGCAATATCCCTATGTTCAGTTAGAAGCAGTGCAGGGTGAAACCGATGAAGAAGGTAAAGCCTATATCAGTAAAGTAACCAAACTAGACCTTTCCCGATTCATCAATACAGAAGTATTTGATGAGGACGATAAAACCACCCTTCAGCAGTTACGTAAATTAATGCCATCGGAAGTTAGCCGCTACTTAGATCGTAACTCTCCTTTCAGTGGTATCTGGGAAAATATTATTCAGCAACACAACGATGAATTGCCGGAGGAAACAAGGCATCTCATGAATGAATACCTGCATCCGAAAGTGAAAAAATTATTTTCAGAACTTTCGGAGAGCAATTTTGTATTCAGCTTACCAGAGCGCAAACCTTTTACCACTGCTAATCTTCAAAAAGTAGAACTGGTAACGAATTATATCAGTCCGGAATTCGAAATTAGTTACCAGAAAGGTCAGTATGAGATAGATTGTCGTGTTAAACTACCACTTGCCGACCTGAATATTACAGAAAATGAAAGCAGCTCTTCGCTGTTCTTTAAATACCATCACCAATTTTTTACCTGGCAACGTACAGAAGACATTTTGGTGCTGGAGAAATTCCTGCCTTCAGGTAAAATAATAATTCCGGCAGAAGACTGGTCGGTTCAATTACAACAATTCATCCTCCCACTTTCGAAGGAGTTTAATGTGCATTTCGGGAATGTACAAAAAGAAGAAGTAAAAGATGTTAAGCCCGAAGTAAAAGTGATGTTGAAAGAGAAAGGTGAATACCTGCTGTTTCAACCCATTTTCAATTACCGGGGTTATGATGTGCGGTCTTCCGATAAAGAAAAAATTGTTATCCCTGTTGAAGATAAGTTACTGGTGATTCAGCGGAATGTAGAAGCGGAAAAAGAATTTGTTCAAAAAATCGAATCACTTCACTCTCATTTTATTCGTCCTGCAGAAGGAGATATCCTTGCACTGAAAGGAACCGAAGTATTACGCAACAACTGGTTTTTCCTTTTTGTGGATGCGGTGAAAGAAATGAATATTCCGGTTTTTGGTTTTGAAGCATTGAAGAATTTTAGGTTTAATACGGCGAAACCATCCACTAAAATTTATATCAGCAGTAATACGGATTGGTTTGACGCGAAAATTGAAATACAGTTTGGCGACCAGAAAGTAACGGTTGATGAAGTAAAGAAAGCGTTAACCAACAAACAACAATTTGTACAACTTGGAGATGGCACATTGGGTATTCTTCCTGAAGAGTGGATAAAGAAATATTCATTACTCTTCCGCGTAGGTGAGGGTAAGTCTGGGTCTATGAAACTCAGCAAATACCATTTTAGTGTAGTGGAAGAATTGTACATGCAGCGTGATGAAGAAGAATTATTTTTTCAACTCGAAGAAAAATACGACCGCCTCAAGGAGAATCATTCCATCAAAGAAATACCGGCACCAGAACACCTCAAGTCTGTATTAAGACCTTACCAGGAAAGCGGTTTTCAGTGGTTGAACTATTTGAGAGAAGTGCAATGGGGAGGCATTCTTGCAGATGATATGGGTCTTGGTAAAACCATCCAGGCATTAAGCTTTCTCTATCATTTAAAGCAGGAAAACGGTTCGTTAAAGGCCTTGGTTGTTTGTCCAACAACATTGATGTTTAACTGGCAGAATGAAATCAAAAAGTTTACACCTGAAGTGAGTTATTATGTGCATCATGGCGGACAAAGAACCAGGGAGAACCTGGCTGCTACCAATGCAGATGTAATCATTACCACTTATGGTACATTAAGAAGTGATATCAAACAATTTGTAGAAGTAGCTTTTGATTATGTGGTACTTGATGAAAGTCAGGCGATAAAAAATCCATCCAGTAAAGTAACTAAGGCAGCCAGTTTAATTAAGGCAAAGAACAGGTTATGTTTAAGTGGTACACCTTTGCAAAACAACACCTTCGATATATATGCGCAGATGAATTTCCTGAACCCGGGAATGCTGGGAAGTGTTGAATTTTTTAAACAGGAATTTTCTATCCCTATCGATAAATTTGGCGAAAAAGAGCAGAAAGATCACCTGCGCAAACTATTGTTCCCCTTCATATTACGCAGAACCAAGGAACAAGTGGCCAAAGACCTGCCAGAAAAACAGGAGATGGTGTTATTCTGTGAAATGGGCGATGAGCAGCGAAGAATTTACGATGCTTACCGAAACGATTACCGGGATAAAATTTTGGGAGTGGTTGAAAACCAGGGAATTCAAAAATCGCAACTTACCATCTTACAGGGCCTGATGAAGTTGAGGCAAATTTGCGATAGTCCGGCAATCATAAAAGACGAAGAAAAATTTCCGAATGTTTCTGTAAAGCTGGAAGAGCTGGGTCGGGAAATAACCGAAAACATCAGCAACCATAAAGCACTAGTTTTTTCTCAGTTTCTGGGCATGCTTGCGTTGATTAAAGATAAAATGAAGGAGTTGGGCGTTGAATATGAGTATTTCGACGGAAGTAGCACGGTTGCAGAAAGAGAGAGAGCGATACAACGTTTTCAGAACGACGATAGTTGCAGGGTATTCCTTATCTCGCTGAAAGCGGGTGGGGTGGGTCTTAACCTTACTGCGGCAGATTATGTTTACATCGTTGATCCATGGTGGAACCCTGCAGTGGAACAACAGGCAATAGATCGTACGCACCGTATCGGTCAAACCAAGAATATTTTTGCTTACCGGATGATTTGTACAGATACAGTGGAAGATAAAATTCTGAAGCTACAGGATCGAAAAAGAAGTCTGGCAAGAGAATTAATAACAGACGATGAAGGCTTTGTGAAAAACCTCACAAGGGAAGATGTGGAATACCTGTTTAGCTAGAGAGCTGAAAGCCCCTCCAGAGGAGTCCTTCGGACAAGCCGCTCCGAGGAGTCACTTTGACAAATAACGCGTATGATGGAACACAGATCTTCATGATTTTCAAGATTTATCATGATAGATCTTGAAAATCATGAAGATCCGTGTTCTATTAATAGCAGATAATGCATCTACGGCAACCAAATATTTCTTTTAGCAACTGACTTAAAATTTTCTACCACCTTTAATTCCATTAAAAGCAGAAAGCTTAGAAAAAGCATCAATCAACGCTTTTAGCTTGAAGCTTGCAGCTTGCGGCTTGCAGCTTGAATCCTGCAACTTGCAGCCAAATTTCACTGACGACCTATACAGTTTTATGCTTCACCGATTTTAACAGTAGGCTTTCCAATCATCATTATAGCTTTCCGTTAATCTTTTTGTGTTGCGGGTAGTCCAAGACACTTATATAGATTCGTAATTCATAATAAACTGAGCATGACCAAATTTCTAACCGCTATTGTATTTCTTTTTTTATCCTATGCAGCCTCTGCACAAACATCTGCTACACTAAGGGGTAAACTGGTTGATACAGTCGGTAAACAATCATTAAAAGACGCTTCTGTTACCATTTTAGATGCCAAAGATTCAACTTTAGATGTTTTTGGGTTAACAAAGGCAGACGGAAGCTTTCTAATCAGCAATATCAGTTTCGGGGAAATGATTGTTGATATCAAATTTCAAGGATATGAGCCCTTCTCTAAAAAAATTATATTCTCAAAAACCAATAGTTCTGTAGACCTGGGTACTATCTATCTGACGATTGCAGCAAATGATTTGGGAAATGTAACTGTTAGTCAGTCTGTTATCAGGATGAAAAACGATACTATGGAGGTATCGGCATCTGCTTTTAAAACAAAACCTAATGCAGTTGCAGAAGACCTGCTGAAGAAAGTACCAGGAATACAGGTAGACAAAAACGGAAATATTACCGCTCAGGGTGAACAGGTGCAAAGGATTCTGGTAGATGGTAAACGCTTTTTTGGTGATGACCCACGTATGGCTACCCGTAACCTGCCTCCTGATGTGATCGACAAAATTCAGGTGTTTGATCAGGCCAGCGATCAGAGTGCATTTACCGGCTTTGATGATGGAAACAGGGTGAAAACCATCAATATCACCACACGTAAAGACAGACGCAAAGGATATTTCGGAAGGGGGACACTTGGATTTGGTGCCAATTCCGATGAAGGATTATATGATAACAGCTTTAATATAAGTCGTTTTAATGGCGATCGCCAGATTACTGTTACGGGTCAAGCCAATAATGTAAACAAGCAAAACTTCTCAGTTCAGGATATGCTGGGCTCCCTTGGCGGCGGTAATTTTGGTGGAGGAGGAGGCGGAAGAGGCGGTGGAGGCGGTGGCGGTGCCATTGCAGGTCTTCTGGGTAGTGGAAGTGGTGGTGGATTAGTGAATACCTGGGCCGGTGGTATTAACTATCGCGACACATGGAGCCCGAAAACACAATTTTCAGGAAGTTATTTTTATAATGACCAGAAAACTTACCGCGACCAGAAAAGCTTTGTGCAAAACCTGATTCCTGGTGCACCGGATTCATCCATTTTCAATGACCAGAATCAATCTTCAAAGACTTACAATAAAAATCATCGCATCAACTTTAATATCGAACACCAGTTCGATTCAGCGAATTCACTGATCATCAGACCCAATATCAGTTTTCAGGATACCTGGTCGCAATCGGTACAGCAAACAAGTTCTACCCGTGGAAAAATTACGGCGCTCAACAGTTCAACTGCTGACGCGATTCGCAAAAACAATGGGTTCAACGGATCGATTGACGCAACTTTCCGTCATAGGTTTCCTAAAAGAGGCCGTACATATTCAATCAATATCAATACAGGTGGAAGCACCAATGATGGTACAGGTACAAACTATTCATTGAACCAGTATAACCCAACCAACAGACCTTCGTATAGTGATACAATAGATCAGGTGTATGTAACCAACCGGGATACAAGAAATTTCAGTACTACCTTATCCTATACTGAGCCTATTGCAAAGAATCAGCAACTAGAATTCAACTATAACTATTCAACTAACCTGAATAATTCCGGCAGAGAAACAATGGAGTATAATTCAGGAACAGGCAAATATGATGTACCTGTTGCAACACTTACCAATACTTTTGAAAATACATTTAGTTCAAACAGGGTAACCATGAACTATCGTATGCAACAGGGTAAGTTTAATTTCAGTGTTGGTTCCGGCGTACAGGTGGGAGATCTTACGAGTAATAATATTTCAAAAAACACGGTAATCAAACAACATTTTGTAAACCTGTTCCCGGCGGCCAATTTCCGGTATGAGTTTACAAAAACCAAGAGCCTGCGGTTCTTCTATAACGGACGTACTTCACAGCCTAGCGCTGATCAGTTACAGCCTGTAACCGATAATAGTAATCCGCTGAATATCAGAACAGGTAACCCAAATCTGAAACAACAGTTTACCCATAGTTTCCGTTTCCTGTATAATTCCTTTGATGTATTTACGCAAAGACTTGTTTTTGCCACCATCAATGCAAACTTTATTCAGAACGATATTCAGAATGCCACTACTTTCCAGCCCAATGGTGCACAGCTAACCATGCCGGTAAACCTTAGTGGAACATATACCATCAATGGTATGTTTAATTATGGGTTCCCATTAAAAAGACCAAAGAGTAACCTGAACCTGATTGCCAATGTATCACGCAACCAGTCGCAGACATTAATCAATAATGCGAGCAACTTTACGCGTAACACAACATTGGGCGGAACGGTATCCTGGACTACCAACCTGAAAGAAGGCTTTGATATGAACTTCTCTTCTAACTCCTCTTTCAGCATGGCCCGTTACACTTTGCAGCCACAACAGAATGGCGACTTCTTTACACAAACTGTGTCTACTGAAGCTACAGCCTATTCGAAAAGTGGTTGGGTGTTTTCACTTGATTTCGACTACATATATAATGGCGGAAGAAGTAATGGTTACAATACCAGTATTCCATTGTTGAATGCAAGTCTTTCAAAACAAATGCTGAAAAATAAAGCAGGTGAATTGAAATTCTACATGTTCGACTTACTGAACCAGAATGTAAGTATTACCAGAAATATTACCGGCAATACCATTCAGGACGTTCAGACAAGGGTATTAACGCGCTACTTCATGGTAAGCTTTACTTATAACCTGCGTCGCTTTGGTGGTAATCAGCAACAGCAGCGTGGCCCGATGAATATGATGATGCCGGGTGGTGGTAATATGCGTATGATGAGGGGAGGAGGAATGTAATAGTTTAGCAAGAATGCTGAAAACGATAAATATAACCGCCTGTATTTTACAGGCGGTTTTTGTTTTAAGACATTCAACGGATACTTAATTAACAGAATCGTCGGAAATGGTAAAAAGCTTGTTTTTAATGGCATAAATAACCAAACTTACCGCACTGTTTACAGATATTTTTCGATAAATATTTGAAAGATGTCTCTCAACTGTTCTGCTGCTGATACCTAAAGTTTTGCCAATTGAATAACTAGTTTGATTTTCACAAACCAACTTAATAATCTCAATCTCTCTGTTAGATAGGTCTACTTCATGATTAAATTTGTTAGAGAGATAGCTACTATTTTCAAGTAGATGCGTGATTGATTTATTCGTGTTACTTGAAAAATATAAATTGTTTGCCATTACGGCATCTATTGCTTTTACCAACTCGCTGCTTTTTAAACCCTTACTCAAATACCCGGCGGCCCCCGCAAGGAACATATTAATTACGGATTCTGTATTCTCGAGGTAAGAAAAGGCTAAGACCTTAATGGAAGGAAACTTCTTTAATAAAATACCAGTTGCCTGGATACCATTTATGCCGGGCATATTTATATCTGTTATAATGATATCTGGCTTGATACTTGAAACCAATGATATCAATTCCTCACCATTGGATGCCTGTCCCTCTACTTTGTACTTTGAAAAATTTAAAAGATAATTACTAACGCCTTCTCTAAAAAAGTCATGATCATCTGCTATGACGATGGATACCGGATTTACAACTGACATAAGTTAACAAGATTATAATGATATAATACTAGTGCATGTCAGCATTCAAAGAGGGGGGCGCTTTTATTGCTGTTGAGTTTAAAGACAGTTTAAAATTATATAAATACAACATATCAAATTGCGTAGAATTACGTATTGACCATTAAATTTTCCCCTTCTACTTTTGGTTTAGACGATCTTCTAATAAAAAAGCCGATGCGTTTAACCATAACTCTCTGTTTATTAATTGTTTTTGTTTTGTCATCCAATGCGCAAATGGAAAACCGCAAATTGGATTTAACAGAAAAACAACAATTCGACTTTGTAAACAAAGTCGAAACAAACATCGAAAAGCTTCAGTCCAGGCTTCAAAAGAGCATAAATGGAGGGATTAGCAAACTGCAAAAGCAGGAAGCAAAGCTGATTAAAAAGATTGCTAAAACAGATTCGGCAAAAGCAAAACTTATGCTTGCTGAATCAAAGAACCTCTATAGTAAATTTCAACACTCACTTAAATTTTCCTCAAACAGCGAATGGAATGAATATTTACCCGTTTTAGACAGTGTTCAAACAAGTATCGATTTTTTAAGTACGGGTAATATATTAAACGACAAACTTTCAAAATCCTTCATATCAGCTTCTGAAAATATCAAAGAATATGCAAACAGTATCCAGGCGGCTGCACTGATTCAGCAACAGCTGAAAGAGCGTAAACGTCTTTTAATGCAGCAATTTCAACAGTTTGGACTCGTAAAAGAACTGAAAAAATTGAATAAAGAGTTTTTCTATTACCAGCAACAATTCAATGAAATAAAGTCTTTGCTTTCGGATGGTTCAAAACTTGAGAAAAAAGTACTTGGATTAATCAGGGAATCTGAAGCGTTCAAAGATTTCTTTAATACGAACAGTCAGTTTAGCGCTCTGTTTCCGGGCGGTTCAGGAGGTATTGGTTCACCTGCCGGAACAACCGATAACCTGCAAACTATAGCAGAGATACAGGCAAGATTGTTAAGATCCGGAATGGATAATATGGCCGTTAACAATGCTCTCACCAATGCGCAAACTGAACCATTAACAAGTGCGCCATCTCTAAGATTACCCGGAATGAACGATGGAGAAGCCTTAACCATGCCAGATTTTTCACCAAATCGTCAGAAAACAAAAAGCTTTTTCCAACGAATAGAATTGGGCTGGAACCTGCAAACAAGAAGGGCCACAAATATACTTCCCTCCCTGGCAGATCTTGGATTAAGTATCGGATACAAACTAAACGATAATAGTGTTGTCGGTACCGGCATAGCCTATAAACTGGGTATGGGAAATGGGTGGAAAGATATCAGGTTCAGTCATCAGGGAGTAGGATTAAGAACTTATGCAGATATAAGAATTAAAGGAGGGTTCTGGCTTAGCGGAGGATTTGAAAAAAATTATATGCAGGCATTTTCGCGTTTTTCCCAGATCAACGACTGGCAGCATACCGCTCTTTTAGGAATTACGAAAAAACTGAAGATTAATAAGAAAAAGGAAACCAAAATACAGTTGCTATACGATTTCTTAAACCGAACAAATGGTCAGCAGCCGTTGCAGTTCCGTTATGGACAACTGTTTTAAATAAATTATTTAAGCATAATACCTATATATATGATCAGCAAAAAATGGAAAGGACTGTTTGTTTTTTGTTTTTGCGTTTCATCGGTGATGGCGCAATACGATGAATCTTCCAATCAGGAACTAAGGAAAGTGGCCATTGCCCCCGGTCCTAATGCATCTGCCATCGGCAAGTATGGCGATATGCCTGTTTCATTAAGTACCGGCATTGCATCAATATCTATTCCCTTTTATACTTACAGCGCTCCTCAAAAAGGGGCAAGTTTTAATGTTGGGCTCAATTACCATTCAGGAGGTCTAAAAGTAGAAGATATGGCATCCAATGTTGGTCTGGGGTGGTCGCTGAATGCAGGTGGCATGGTGTCGCGAACTATGCGGGGCAGACCTGATGAAGATAGTTATGGTTACCTGAACACATCTGCATTACCTTATTATTATACAGGTGGATACGATAAAACTTCTACACCATCAGGCTATCCTTCAACAAGTGCGGGTATCTGTTACCAGAATGTTTCTTATGGAGACTTTCTTGCTGTACAGGGAGTTTCAGAAAACTCACTGGATGGGGAATGTGATATTTTTCAGTTTTCAGTCGGTAATATTTCAGGGAAATTCTTTTTCAAAAAAGATGGATCGGTACAACTGGTATCACAAAGCAATTTAAAGATTACTTATTCCATCGTAAGTGGCTCGATTGATGAATTTATTATCAAGGATGAAAAAGGGTTTAAGTATATATTCAACCAGAAAGAATGGTCTGATGTATCCAGTTCTTTAAGTGGGGTACCTCCTACCTTACCTTCTTATGTTAGTAGCTGGTACATCACAAAAATCGTTTTCCCTGACGCTGTAAATGAAATTAATTTTACTTATACAGGTAGTGGCAGTTACCTCACTTATCAGGGAGGCTTTTCAGATTCGTACAGGCTAACTATTAGTGGAACCACTATAGTAGCTTCCAATCTCACACAGAGTTATAACGATATAGGTGGTTATGTAGTAAGGATATCTGAGATCAGTTTTCCTGATGGAACCGAAGTAGATTTTACCTATGGATTCTCAAGAGATGATTATTACGGCGACAATGCATTAACCGCAGTTACCATTTCAAATGGTACGGTGCAAAAAACCTTCACACTGAGCTACGGCTATTTTGAATCTGATTATTGTGCCGGATGGGCCTATGGTTGTACACCCCCTTTAGGATATTCAAGTAATGATTTTTACAAAAGACTTAAACTGGTTTCTGTACAGGAAAGTTCAGGTTCACTTTCGCTTCCTCCCTATACATTTGAATACAATTCAACCAAACTACCTGTTCGCAATTCAAAAGCACAGGATTGGTGGGGTTTCTACAATGGGCAGGGTTATAACGGCACCCTGAATGGCTCAATTTATGTACCGGCTATCTCTCAAAATACCTATGGGGGTAATAAAACACCCTCCCTTACCTATGCAAAAGCATGGACCCTGGAAAAGCTAAACTATCCAACAGGTGGTTATACCAGTTTCGACTACGAACTGAATTATGGCTATGAATCCTATTCTTCCACCTATATGTCGGTTGGGGGCTTGCGCATAAAAACAATTACCGACTACGATTCTGTTGCAGCAGTTGCTAAAGTTTCCAATTATACATATACCACTTCTTCTTCTGCTTCTTCAGGAGTGGTACGTGTAATTCCAAGCCATGTTTATTATTGGAACAGGTGTTACCTGGCATGGTCCTGGACTTATGAAGATTACCTGAATCAAACTTCACAACCCACACAGTCGCTATCTTATTTTAATGGTAGTCCCATTATTTACAGCAGGGTGGTAGTCGACAATACCATCAGTTCTGTTTCAAACGGCTATGTTATTCATGAGTTCACCAATACACCTGCTTATAATGGGCCGGATAACGATTTCCCTTATGTGCAAAAACAAGACCTCGACTGGTCGCAGGGCTTACCACTCACCACTTCCTACTATTCAGCATCCAATGTGTTGCTGAAGAAAGTAGAAAATGAATACGATAATTATTATTACACACCCTCCATTTCCGATGGCAACAGCCGTAACCTGATTGCCGGATTATACTATTGGGATGATGTAAATACGTTTAGCGAAAAAATGTATGGGGCGAGGGCCTATTATATGACTTATGGCCGTAGTGACCTGAAAAAAACCACGGTTACCGATTATGATGCCAGTGGGTCTGTTGCCACAGTAACCAATCATTACTATGATAATGCCAGCATTTTTACATCAACCAGAAGTGTGCAAACAGACAGCAAAGGGAACAGTATTACTACCGAAAGAAAATTTGCGCATGATTTTGTGGGACAGTCTATCCCAGATCAGATGATCACCAAAAATATGGTGGCTGTACCATTGGAAATAAAGCAAACCAATACAACCAACAGTACGGTAATCGGATGGTTCAAAAATGTACACGCACTATTCAATAGTACTACACTCGATTTATCTACACAGGAACGTTATGACCCTCAATCAACAGCCTGGGATACTGAATTGCAGGTGTTGAGTTACGACAACAAAGGAAATATTGCAGAGATACAGGGCAGGAATAATATTACCACCAGCTACCTGTGGAATGAGAATGGCAATTATCCTTCAGCAGAAGTGGTGAATGCGCCTGTATCTGCCATAGCCTATTCAAGCTTTGAATCGAGTGGAAAAGGTAATTGGACATATTCCGGAACGATAAATACATCGGAAGGAGCAACAGGGAATAATAGCTATTACCTGTCTACGGGGAATATTACAAATACCGCACTTAATGCAGGAATTACCTATACGATTAGTTACTGGCTAAAAAATTCAAGTGGCTCGGTTAGTCTTGGTGGAACAGCATTGGCTAATAAAAATGGTTGGACATTATATGCAACAACGGTTTCAGGCACATCGAGTCTTACCATTAGTGGCTCTGGCACAATTGACGAACTCAGGCTCTATCCTTCCACAGCACAAATGTCTACGGTAACCTATAACCCCCTTACAGGTGCTACCAGTAAAACAAATGCCAACAACCAGATCACCTATTATGAATACGACGCACTTGGTCGTTTGCAGAGTATACGTGACTGGGATAAAAACATAGTGAAGGCATTCGACTATAAGTATAAAGTAAACCCAACTACTAACTAACTGATCAGTATAAAGAATATTATATGCTTTTATCCATCATACATAAACAGGTTCAAAAATCAGCAATTGCTTTTTTTATGACCTCAGTTATACTTGCATCAGTGCAAGCACAGGTGCAGCCGAATAGTTCTACACAACCTTCTGTATCGCCTGTAAGTGCACCTTCTGCTTATACAAGTGGCAGACTGGCTAATCTTGTTCGAAGCTGGGATGCAACCCGTCCTTACAGTTCATACAGTAGTGTAAGTTCGGCTGGTTATACCGAAGCAAAGCAAAATACTCAGTATATCGATGGATTGGGCAGGCTGCTTCAGTCAGTGGACAAGCAAATGAGTCCGGGAGCAAAAGATATGGTGCAGCCTTATCTGTATGATGCGTATGGCAGACAGGTATATCATTATTTACCCTATACTTCAGGTTCTGCCACGGACGGATATTTTAAATTAAGTGCTTTTTCAGAACAGGCAAGTTTTATGTCGGGAACCTATAGCGGGGAAAGTGTTTATTATGGTAAATCAGATATTGAGTCTTCTCCACTGAATAGGTCATTGAAAGAAATGCCGGCCGGAAATAGCTGGGCCGGCAGTAATGTTGGAACAAGCAGTGCTTATGAATCAAATGGTTCAAGTGAAGTAAGACTCTGGACCATTGCACTTTCCTCAGGATCCAAACCGGTTAGTACAGCTTATTATACCTCGGGTACTTTATTCAGACTGGTTACAACCGATGAAAATGGTAAAAGGGTAGTGACTTATAAAGATAAGCACAACAAGGTGGTATTGAAGAAAGTAGAAATTAAGCAGGGTTCTGCCGCCAGTATTGGCTCACATACCGACTGGCTTTGTACTTATTATATTTATGATGACCGCAATAACCTGCGTTTTGTGTTACAGCCACAGGGTGTAGAAGATGTGGGCATTACAGCGGGTTCTATTGATCTTTCGAGCTATAGTGCTATTGTGAATGGGCAGTGTTTTTATTATGAGTATGATGGCCGTAACCGCATGATACTTAAAAAAGTGCCGGATGCAGAAGCTGTTGAAATGGTGTATGATGGTCGCGACAGGCTAATCATGACCAGAGATGGTAATATGCGCAATACAACTGGGCAATGGCTGGTAACAACTTATGACGCACTTAACCGACCATCTGCCACTTATTTGTGGACCAATAGTTCCACGGCTTCCTATCACCAGGGGCAGGCAGCTTCGAGCAGTACATACCCATCTCTCAGTGGCACATATATCTTACTGACCGAAACTTATTACGACAATTATAGCTGGGTGGGTAGCACAGGCATGCCATCGTCTTTTAATTCAAGTGAAACTTCATCTGGTTTTCTCACGCCATCAGACAATACTGCTCCCTATCCAAGAAGCATCAGTGCCAATGCTACCGCAACAGGTATGGCAACCGGCACAAAAGTGCGTATGCTTGAAACAGGCGCTTATTTGTATACCGCGAGCTTTTACGATGAATTTGGTCGTTTAATTCAGTTGCATTCACTCAACCAGACCGGTGGTATCGATATCACCACCAACCAGTATAGTTTTGATGGCAAGCTGCTGGTATCCAAATTCAATCACAATACAGGCTCTGGCTTTTACCCGGGCAGTGTTGTATTCTGGACAAGAAATACTTATGACCATGCGGGAAGACTGCTCACCATTAAAAAGCAGGTAAACAGTGGCACAGAAGTTACCATCGCCACAAATACCTACAATGAAACCGGGCAGCTTTATACCAAAGCCTTACATACCTCTCCGCTGGAAACGCTTACTTATGAGTACTCCATAAGGGGTTGGTTGAAAGCCATCAACAAAGCCTATGTGTACTCGGGTGGCAGTAATTATTTTGGGATAAATATTTCCTATGATTATGGGTTTACCCAGAACCAGGTAAATGGAAATATAGGAGGCATCAGTTGGCGTGATGGTTATAATTATACACAGTACAATTATGGCTATTCCTACGATCCTGCCAATCGATTAATGAAAGCTGATTTTACAGGAGGTTCAACCGATTACAGTTCGCAGATGGGTGATGGTTCAACACCTACCACGGCTTATGATGCAAATGGTAATATCAAAAAACTAATCCATAAAGCGGGCTCAAATATAGATGACCTTGAATATGGTTATATCACCAATAGTAACCGCCTGAATTATGTTCGAGATGCTAATTATACTCCTTCATCTACACTGGGTGATTTCAAGGAACCGGCACAGAATTATAATACGGATTATGCTTATGATGATAATGGCAATATGATTTCAGATGCCAATAAATCTATTTCTGCTATTGACTACAATTTTCTGAACCTGCCGCGGCAGGTTACGATGACGGGAACCGGAAATGGAACCATAAATTATTCTTATGATGCACTTGGTGTAAAACAGAAGAAGACTGTGACGGAAGGAAGCACGGTAACCAACTTTTATTATATCAATGGTTTAGAATACAGTGATGCAGGGGAGTTAAGACAGATACCACATGAAGAAGGTCGGATACGCCGTAAACCAGATGGTTCTTATATCTACGATTATTACCTTAAAGACCATTTGGGAAGTGTTCGTGTAACATTATCGGAAGAGCAGCCTGCAACGGTATATAGTATGGTTACCAGCGAACCGGAAAATGAGGAGCAGGAAACAAAATATTTCTATAATGTAAAAGAAACCCGCGCGCAAAAGCCATCTTCACACCCCACCAGAAAAGCAAAAGACCTGTATGCGAGTAAATTAAAAGGAGGAGAGAAAAAGACAGGTCCGGCGATACTGTTAAAAGTTACAAAGGGCGATAAATTATCTTTTTCAATAGAAAGCTGGTATGAGCGTAAGAACAAGGGAGGAAAGGATAAAACGATTGCCTTATCAGAAATAGCGAAACTTGCAACGGGTAATATCCTTGAAGGGGGTAAAGCGAGTGCGCTTTCTGCGTTTTCAACAGAAAGCCTGTTGCCTGCCCTGAGTTCATTTTTAAAGGACCAGGATAAAACTGCCAATACCGGCAAACCCAAAGCTTTTTTAAACTGGGTATTACTGGATGAAAAGCTACAACCCTATAAAGACGATACAACGCTTATAGGCAAACCTGAATATAGCGGTTACTCGCAGGTTGGTGAAGAAAGCAAACTGACCAAACATGTTAAAAAAGACTGGAAAATTGACCGCAGCGGCTATGTGTACATATTTAGCAATAATTTAGATGAAGAAGATGTATTTTTTGAGAACTTTACAGTGATTACGCAGTCGGGGCCAATACTGGAAGTGAACCATACTTATCCATTTGGTTTAACGATAGATGGAATTAGTGGCCAGGCATCTGGCAGATTGGAGAATAAGTATCGGTTTAATGGCAAGGAACTACAGAACAAAGAGTTTAGCAACGGTAATGGGTTAGAGTGGTTTGATTATGGGGCGAGGATGTATGATCCGCAGATTGGGAGGTGGCATGCCGTTGATCCTATGAGTGATATGCTTAGACGGTGGAGTCCATATACATATGCTAATGATAATCCTATTAGATTCATAGACCCAGATGGAATGTTTTCTACAGTTGTTAATGAAAATGGAACTGTAGTTGGAGGGGATCTTACTGATGGGGATCTCGGAGTTTATAAAGTTACAGGGGTATCGAAAAAGAATTTCGATAGCAGAAAGATGAAACAATATAAATCAGAGGGAGTTCGCATTGGCAATACTGTATCTATTAATTCATTTGTTGCTCCCGAAACAGGTGAGTGGATAGGGCAAATTCATTTTAGTAAGCAAGCTGGTGAAGCTATTTCCGCAAGTACTAAAAAATTTGGAAAATATATTAATAATAATGGCAAGGCTGCAGCATTTGAACATTATATGGCAAATGCTGGTAATATGGGAGACTATGATTTAAAGTCTGATGGATTTCAACAAGCAACAGGAAAAGCCTGGAATGACCCTGCTACTACACAAGCAGAACAACTTGATTATGTTTATCAGGCTTCGTATGCGGATGATAACACCATTATGACAAGAAGAGATCAAGGTAACTATTTCGCAGGAAGAGCTATGAAAATGGTTGGTGCACCTGAAAGTATTATGATCTCTGGCTTTGGAGCATACCAAAGTAATTCAAATAATAAAGGGATAGGATTTTGGATAAAGTCAGCCATTAATTGGGTAGATCTGGCAATTATGGGTGCAGCTACAAAAGGGACACCTGCTTCAGGAGTCAGGTTCAGCCCAATATTTAAGGACGATAAAGTATCCGAGGACTTGCAAAGGGCAGGATATAGACAATATCAATAATAGAGTATGAAAAAAACAATAATAATTATAATAATAGCTGTGATATTTTTTGGGTGTAATAAAAAGCGAATGGTAAAATCGCCCGATGGAAAGAAAGAGTTGCTCTTTACTTGGATAGAAAGCTATTCCCCATCAAATAGAAGTTATATAAAAATATCCTTGGCGGAAGATCCGAAAACATTTGTATCAATTAGGCCTATATTAGATTTTCCAATAGCGATATACTGGGGGGATACAATTAAGATTCGCAAAGGCATAATAGTAGACCTTGATACGACTTCCGGCCTTATGAACTGGCGAAGTGATCTTGAGAAACAAGATATACGGCAAATGATAATTCAAAAAAATACTTTTGATTCATTAAAATGGCAGTCCATTTCATTGCAAAAATTATTTGATTAAAATTTTTTCTCCTCAGCGTGTACTTAATCCAACAAAGTTCATCGCAGAGACTCCGCGAAGAACCCTCGAGTATAAACAAGGTCATACTCAATACATCAGCACAATAACAACAGTACCTAAACAGGGCAAAACACCCATATGGTGTTTTTTCTCCTCAGGGTGTTCTTAATCAAGCGAGGTTCGTCGCAGTGTCTCTGAGGCACGAAGGACGCTGCGTGTTACACGTCTTGGGTGTTAGATCAAAACAAAGTAATCATGCATATTGTACTTAATTACTGAACCTGCTGCACTCCTTAGTGTTCGTATTGTGTTATTGTATTTTTGATTCATGGCAGTACGTAAACAAATCAGAGAAGTAAATGGTGTGTACTTTATAACATTTACCTGTGCGAGATGGTTACCGTTATTTGAAATGACGAATGGTTATGATGCGGTATATAAATGGTTTAATTATTTAAAATCCTGCAATCATCATATAGTTGGATATGTGATTATGCCCAATCATGTACACGCTGTAATTGCTTTTTCAAGAACTACGCAACTGATAAATACAATTATAGGAAATGGTAAACGATTTATGGCGTATGAGCTGGTGAAAAGACTTACACTGTTAGGCAGACAAGATATACTGGAACAACTATCAGGTTGGGTAAATAAGACAGATAGATTAAAGAATAAACAACATGAAGTATTTGAGCCATCATTTGACAGAAAAGAATGTTACTCAATTGCATTTATGAAACAGAAAGTTGACTATATTCATAACAATCCATGTAAAGCAAGGATGCCAGGGATAAGATTACCGGAAGATTATGAACATAGTTCAGCAAGATATTATTATACAGGCAAACAAGGGTTATATCCAGTAATTACCTATATGGAGTTGCAGGACATAGATTTAAGATGAACATAGGAAGATTCCTTGTATTTGTAGGCCCACAAAAGTGTAGCACGCGGAGTCCTTCGTGCCTCAGAGACTCCGCGAAGAACCCTCGAGTATGAATAAGCTGCGGAGAAGAAAGAAAATGGCAGTTATTATAGAAGGCAGACGACAGCAGCACATGGGCATACAGTATTTATGCGAATTCATCCGGATTTTGTTAAGGGAGGGGGTAGAAAGTACTAAAATAAATATCTATGAAATATATTTTTTTGCTATGTTGTTTTATAGCTAATACTGGTTTTGGCCAAAGTGATATCATCATTAAATACTTTTACAAAAATCCTTTGGTAGGATGTCAAAAACTTAATTCTGATTGGGTTGAAAAAAATGAAATAGTTAACGGACAAAAAATAACTTATTATGACTTTTCATCTCATGGTATTCCAATACATTTTTACCCAAAACAGGATAATGTTAATTGTGCATATTTAACGTTATATGGGAAAGTGGCGTCTTTTAATGGGAAGAATGATAATAATCTAGCGTGTGACATTGATTATGGATCTATTGAGATATATAAATACTCTTTAAAAAACAAGAAATATTTAGCCTTGAATGGAGTTAGACATGGAAGTGGGAGCGCTTCAAGTTATTATTACTGTAATCTTTTCGATATTACAGATACTTCAAATTACACATACTACCCCCTGCATTCTTATTTTGCTTCAGGAGGTAGCTTTGGAGATTATGATAATAATGGGGTGATTGATTTTCTACAAATTGAGCGAGCTCCCAATGATAGTTCTGTTAATGCTTTTTCTCTTATTTTCAATTCTCTTGATAAACAGAAAAATAGCTTTATTGAAATCAAAGACAAGCGCATTGATTTTTATAAACAGAATACAGATAGTGGATTTAGTGTTATTAGAAGACTATATTAATAGAAAAGTCTCTTTTTTTCTCCTCAGCGTGTATTTAATCCAGCGAAGTTCATCGCAGTGTCTCTGAGGTACGAAGTCCATGGGACTCCTGTGGAAGACGCTGAGTGTTACACAGCCAGCGTGTACCATTTACTCTTAAACTTACTAATGTGTTACAGAATAGTTGAGCCTTAAAATTAATGATTAACTTTCCTATGTGTAAGTGGCCGCAGAGTCCTCTTCGAGAGACATCTGCGGGAAATCTGCCATAATGTAGACCTTGCGGGGAATAAAAAAACCTTACTCTGGGAGAATGATTATTCGAGGGTTTGCAGTAGGAGAATTAACGATTTTTGACCCATCTCGTTATTATAAACAATAAGTATACAAAATAAATATGATGAAACAGATAATAAGAATTTACTCAATTCTACTTTTTTTTAGCTGTGAAAATACAGAATCAGGCATGCGATATAGTCGGATACTTATTGCGCAAAAGGGCGATCAAAAAGTGTACTGTTATAATCTTGTATGGGCAAGGGATGCAGAACTTACTTTTATTAGTAAAGATGAAAATGTCTGTGCCGGTTTTGATTCTTCCAAAGATATAAGTTTTGGGAGAGGGCTTCAGACAATTTATTATGCATACTCAAACGATACGTTGAACTTGTACACTTATGGAAGCAAACCCATACTTCCCTCAATTTCTGACTTCAATATCAAGTGGACTAATTTAGATTTATTATCAATTGATAAGTATGATGATATGGTAAAAAAAGGACAATTAACTGAAGCTCAATTTGATTCATATGTTGATGTGCCCTGCGGTCCATTAAGTATTGTGCCCATTGATGACTACAACGTTAAGTTCAAGCCAAAGTAGAATCATTGCTCAGTAAGATTTATAAACCACTCTACAAAACGGAGTGGTTTTTTTTCTCCTCAGCGTGTACTTAATCCAACGAAGTTCATCGCAGTGTCTCTGAGGTACGAAGTCCATGGGACTCTTTGGAGAACGCTCGTTACACAGCCAGCGTGTACCATTTACTCTTAAACTTACTAATGTGTTACAGAATAGTTGAGCCTTAAAATTAATGATTAACTTTCCTATGTGTAAGTGGCCGCAGAGTCCTCTTCGAGAGACATCTGCGGGAAATCTGCCATAATGTAGACCTTGCGGGGAATAAAAATACGGCGGAAAGCTATTAAATAGAATTAATTCAATCTCTCCATCAAAATGGGGGCAATTCGGAATAAAATGATAACAAAAACAAAATATTCTACTAAAATTGGGGATATTTTTTCGGTAGAAATTGGACCGAAGGGAAAAAAGTATTTTCAATTAATAGCATTTGATCTAACTCAATTAAATAGTGATGTAATTAGAGTATTTAAGCATGTCTATTCTGTAGATTCTAATCCAGACTTTTTGGAAGTCATAAAGGGGGATGTTGAATTTTACGCTCATTGTGTTACAAAGCTAGGTCTAAAAATGAATTTTTGGAAAAGGGAATACAATGTTTCTGAAATAGGTGATTACACAAACATCCTTTTTAGGAGCAGTGGGGACTCATCTGAACTCAAAACTTCTAATAATTGGTGGGTATGGAAAATTAATGAAAGTCAGCAATTTGTTGGGGAACTTAAGGGAAAAAATCGAATGGCAGAAATAGGCAGCGTAATTCCTCCCGATAGTATTGTCTACAGAATGCGAACTGGAAGTTATGATTTTGCATATCCTGATTTTTAGCATTAATTTAATCTAACAAAAATCTTTTTTTCCCCTCAGCGTGTACTTAATCCAGCGAAGTTTGTCTTGATTTCTCAACAAAGTGGAATTTTATCGCCAGTTTCAAATCAGAAAGGTTCGGTATATTCTACGGCGCATTCAAAAGCAACTAATCAGTCTGGTCCAGTTTTTGAAACTTTGTATAATGCGGCTGGTAGAGTTTTAAATATGACCCCTCTTGGTGCTTATCCATCAGGTATAACTAGAGTAGAGTGGCATGTACTTGATAAATCTGGAAATAAAGTTGTAATCCAAAAATTATGATAATGAAAATTCTGATGACTATTTTAGGAACTGTTTCTATTTTCTGTTATTGTACAACTTTTAAGAGTAGTCTTTCTGGGATACAAAACAGATATATGATAAAATCAATTGATTCTATTAATAATTGGTATATAGTATATGCTTCAAGAAAAGACAGTATGTACAAGATAGTAACTGCGAAAACATCTGAAGGTCTGAAGTGTACCCAAAAAATAATTATTAATAATTACTATAACCTAAAATTATACTCCAGAAAAGAAAACGCCCCTGTAATAAATGGTGTAAAAGTTGCTCCGACCAATTCTCTTGATATTCAGTGTTATGCTTTTGACGAAGCAACGAATATTTGTGTTGAGCCAAAAAAAAACATCTACGACTTGTATATGACTTCAAATATCAGAGGGCTATGCTATCATGAATGAAATTGCACACTTGCAACATTCACATTTTTCCTTAATAAAATGGTTCAAATACAATCCGAAACCGCTCCACAAAACAGAGTGGCTTTTTTTTTCTCCTCAGCGTCTACTTAATCCAGCGAAGTTCATCGCAGTGTCTCTGAGGCACGAAGGACGCTGCGTGTTACACAGCCAGCGTGTACCATTTACTTTTAAACTTACTAATGTGTTACAGAATAGTTGAGCCTTAAAATTAATGATTAACTTTCCTATGTGTAAGTGGCCGAGGAGTCCTCTTCGAGAGACATCTGCGGGAAATCTGCCATAATGTATACCTTGCGGGGAATAAAATGAAAAGTGTAGCACGCGGAGTCCTTCGTGCCTCAGAGACTCCGCGAAGAACCCTCGAGTATGAACAACCTGCGGAGAAGAAAAAATTAAAGAATTTGTATCTTGAAAAAGTCAAGGGTTATCCTGTAAACCTTGTAAGAAAACCAAAATAATCGGAATGGGTAATAAAAAGTTTCATAAAGAATTCGGAAAAAAAATAGCTAATATTTTGCGGATAAACGGTTTTGCGGGTTCAGGAAATACTTATTATCTATTCAAGAATGATTCTTGTGGGGTAATTATGATCCAAAATGCCAAAACCGAAACACTTGGATGCTTTAAGTTCACTTTAAATTTCGGAGTGAGTTTAAATGTTATACGACAATTTTATGAAAGTGCTCGTAAAGAACCGGAATTTGATGAATGTCAATGGAAAATACGGATTGGACAGTTCATGGAAGAAAGAAATGATGTTTGGTGGATTATAGAAAACGAATCAGATGTCTTTGATATAATAACTGATTTTGAAGTTCGATTGAAACTTTTACTCCCCCAATTTCTTATTAAAATATCTGAAGGCGTTTTAAAAGAAGAATGGTTAAAAGGTAAAGCGACTGGCATTACAGAATTTGAAAGATTGCAATACCTAACAATTTTACTCAAAAAGGATAAATCTCCTGATCTTGAAAAGGCTGTAAATGAATTGGTTGTATATTCTAAAGGAAAATCTTTTGAATATTCGGCAAGTGTGCATTTGAATGAATTAAAAGAAGTATAATGGAAAACTTTTTTCCCTTCAGCGTGTACTTAATCAAGAGAAGTTCGTCGCAGTGTGTCTGAGGCACGAAGTCAATGAGACTCCTTTGGAGGACGCGGGAACGTTTCAAAAAAGTAGACCATACGAAAGAATATAAAATGAAAAGGAGGTCAATGTGGTATGAAAATTTTAGTGAAAGCCAATATTGATGGCGAAGTGATTAGGTGTACTGGCACAATTGATATTCATTGGAAAAATGAACATCAAGTTTATGTTAGTTGGACAATCTTTTCACCAGCAACAACAATTGTGTCTAAGTCTGAAAATTTTAAGTACAAGGGAACGATTGAGTCAAGCACTGAATTAATCAATAAGATTATAGAACGCATATTAAAATATAGACTCGGTAGGAAAAAAATATTTGAAGAGGTTGCGATTTTTGAAAAATAAAAAACGTTGTAACGTATATCTTTTTCCTCCTGAGGGTGTACTTAATTAAGAGATGTTCATCGCCAAAAGATATAAACAAAGAGGTTCGCAATTTTTTTTCTCCTCAGCGTGTACTTAATCCAACGAAGTTCATCGCAGTGTCTTTGAGGCACGAAGGACGCTGCGTGTTACACAGTCAGCGTGTACCATTTACTTTTAAAATTACTAATGCGTTACAGAAAAGTTGAGCCTGAAAATTAATTATTAACTTTCCTATGTGTAAGTGGCCGCAGAATCCTCTACGAGAGAATCTGCGAAGAACTTTCAAGTATGAACACCTTACAGAGAAGAAAAAGTAGCTATTATGCAGAACAGATATATTATAGTCTTATTGTTATTAATGATTTCTTTTTCTTGTAAAACAAAATCGAGAAATGATACTTCTCGTCAAGTGGAAAACGTCAGGCAGGATATTCCGTTAACGAAAAAAGGGCAGCCTGATTATTTTTACAAATCATATAACTACCAAGCGAGCCAACTTAAGTTAGATTCTTTAGAGGTTGGGTATGATTCTCTACAAATACGTATTTGGTATAATTACGGGCTATTAGATGTTCAAAATGTTGTTATAATTAAGAAGGATAGTGAACGGTGGAGTGCAGAGTTGTTGACATTGCAATATGATGAAAATGACAGTTCGTACATGAGGAGACTGACATTAAAAGAGAAAATCAGTAAACTGCCTGCTTCGGGTTGGCCTTCTTTTATTAAAGGGTTAATGGATTTTAATATTATGAAACTACCTGATCAGTCTAAGGTTGCGGGTTATAAAGATATAATTGGAGCTGATGGGGCTACTTACAGTCTTGAAGTTGCTACAAAGGAAGGGTATAGATTTTATTCATACTGGCAACCAGATAGCTATAAGACAGAATTTAAGGAGGCGATGAATATGGAATCGATGCTTGAATTTTTAGAAAAAGAGTTATCTTTTAAAAGGCTAATGAAATAGCCAAAAGGGTAATGGGTAATGTATCAAATTATCTGGTTTTATTAAACTCATTCAAAATTCAAAACCACTTTCTTTTTACCTCAGCGTGTACTTAATCAAGAAAAGTTCGTCGCAGCGCCTCAGAGACTCCGCGAAGAATTCTCAAAGAGGAATACCCTACAGCGAAGAATAACTCAATCTGGTAATTTGATTTATCACGTTAAATAGCGTCAAAATGGATAACAGTAGTTTCAAAACAAACGATGCGTTGATTGATTTCATTAGAAAACAAATTCGAGAGTTTAAAATGTCGATTGACAAATCGACACAATTTGAAAAAGATTTAGGTGTAACAGGCGAAGAAGCAGAGGAGCTTATTCATGAATTCTCTAAAATTTTTAACGTCGATATTTCAAATTTCATGTTTTCGCAATACTTTAATTACGAGCCTCACCTTTTGTTTAATGGAATGGACAAGAAACCATTAACAGTAGGTCATCTTGAGAAAGCTATTGCTACAGGTAAATTAAATGATACAGTAATAAATAGTTAGATTCGTTTATTCAACAATCAAAGAGGCTGTTTGAAAAGGGCAGCCTCTTGTTTTTTTTATCCTCAGGGTGTTCTTAATCCAGCGAAGTTCATCGCAGTGTCTCTGAGGCACGAAGGACGCTGAGTGTTACACAGCCAGCGTGTACCATTTACTTTTAAACTTACTAATGTCTTACAGAAAAGTTGAGCCTTAAAATTAATGATTAACTTTCCTATGTGTAAGTGGCCGAAGAACCTCTACGAGAGACATATGCGGGGGAAATTGCCATAAAGTTGCCTCTGCGGAGAATGAAATGCAAGCAAAAGATAGAAGTATGTCTTATCCTAGACCCAAGGCTGATAACCTAAACTTAATATATGAAATTACTTTTTTTCTACTTAATGGTTTTAACATGCTCATGCTCTACTGAGGAAAAACTGCGATTTGATACGTCTAAAATTAAAGAACTTCAAATAACTAGCAGATTAGATAGTGGGTTGAATCTACTTGTTAATAATTACGAAATAATAAACCGTTTTTTTGACGATTGTATCAATCAAGCCAAGGCTGAACCAGTGAAGTTCATAATGAATTATCAAATTAAAATAGTTCAGGAAGATAGAAGCGATATTCTTATTATCAACGGCAATGCCTTAAATCTTAATGGCAAGACTTTTCGCAGCAAATGCAATGTAGATGATAAAATAATAAACCTTGTAAAATGAGTTTTTTTCTCCTCAGCGTGTACAATGTCCATGGGACTCAGAGACTCCGAAGAACTTTCAAGTATGAACAAGGTTATACTCAATACATCTTCATAATAACAACAGTACTTAAACAGGGCAAAACACCAATATAGTGTTCTGCTGTGTTGATGATGTGTTGATGATGTGTTGATGATCCTGGTAAGTACTTAATAATGAACGAATTAGAAACTGGTGTTTTTTACTGAAAAAATGGGGGTCACCATCACTTTTGGAAAGTTCCGAAACTGGTAAAAATTTCTTCTCTCCAGGGTTGGGATACCCTTTAAAAACTAAAATTACCGAACTGCGTAGAGGTTCCTCCTTCGTCGAAATGACGGTTAGCCTTCCGTCATTCCGACGAAGGAGGAATCTAATGGATGTATATCAATAAGTATTTAGTTCTCATTGGCTCAACCTAAAATACGATTACCGCTCCTCATAAACTCTGCGAAAACTTTCTTGGGTGGGCATGCATTGAAAAAGGACGCTTTAAAACGAATACCATTCAGAAAAAAAAATTACCGAACTGCGTAGAGGTTCCTCCTTCGTCGGAATGACGTCCCGAAGCAGGTGGGGGCAGTCGGAATTTAAAACCAAAATCCCCTTTAAAAACTAACAACTGTAAGCAAATGCCCCCGATTTAATATTCCTTTCATAAAAAAATACACCACTATAACCCAAACTGTTATAATTTTACAGCCTCAAAAATCAATAGACCACTCAAAGTGAAGCAGATACTGATCAATTACCTTTACCTCCTACTGAATACCCCTAAACAGGTGTTTTCAATAGAAGCTGCTTTTAACTTCCTCCCGCGACCCCGACGTGGTTGCTGATAGGACGAGCAACTGGCACTTGCCCCTATCAGTGGAAAACTCCCCGGAATTGTTTTTCTGACAGGTAGCTGTCGTTCCCTTTACGTTATTTAATTTTTATAAGTTGGAACAAAATATCATTGTTCGTGTAGCCAATAGTGGCGACACAGGATATGCACAAACCATTACCGATGAAATGGAATCATCGGCCAAAGCACGTGGAACAGGTATCGCCAAACGAAGCCCGGAATATGTAGCAAAGAAAATGGATGAAGGTAAAGCCGTTATCGCTTTATTACCCGATGGAACCTGGGTAGGGTTCTGCTATATAGAAGCATGGGGACACGATTCCTTTGTAGCCAATAGCGGCCTCATCGTTTCGCCTGCCTTCCGTAAAAGCGGAGTAGCCAAGCTTATTAAACAAACCATCTTCAACCTTTCAAGGGTTAAGTATCCGAAAGCTAAAATTTTCGGCTTAACCACCGGACTGGCTGTTATGAAAATAAACAGCGACCTCGGTTATGAACCGGTAACCTATAGCGAACTTACCGATGATGAAGAATTCTGGGCAGGCTGCAAAAGCTGTGTAAACTATGATGTACTGATGAGCAAAGAAAGAAAAAATTGCTTCTGTACCGCTATGTTATACGACCCTGCCGATCATTTTGAACCGGAAGAAACTTCTTCAGAGTTTAAAAAGAATTCTAAAATATATGAACGCTTTATGAAACTGAAACAACACAAACTGTTGCGTATGTTTCGTAAAAAAGAAAATGGCGGTGCAGCCATCAAACCAAAATCATTTTTTCATCACCTGTTTAATCTCTGATTATACAGGATCATAGTACCAGTAAAGCAAGCATCGTATGAGCACTCTTCCTACATCACTTCCCGCAGGCACCAAAGTAGTATTGGGTTTTAGTGGCGGACTCGACACATCTTATTGTGTAAAATACCTGACCGATGAAAAAGGCTATGAAGTACATAGTGTAATTGTAAATACCGGTGGTTTTTCTCCGGCAGAATTAGAACAGATCGAAGCACATGCCTATAAACTAGGCGTAAAATCGCACACAACAGTAGATGCAGTAAAAAGCTATTACGATAGTATCATTCGTTTCCTTATATATGGTAATGTACTCAAAAACAATACTTACCCTTTAAGCGTAAGTGCCGAAAGACTTAGCCAGGCACTTCATATCGCCGAACATACTAAGAAACTGGGCGCCAAAGCAGTGGTGCATGGTAGTACCGGCGCTGGTAACGACCAGGTGCGTTTCGACATGGTATTTCATATCATGATACCCGGTGTTGAAATCATTACACCCATCCGTGATATGAAACTGAGCAGAGAAGAAGAAATCAGCTACCTTAAATCGAAAGGGGTAGAAATGAATTTTGAAAAAGCAGCCTACTCCATCAACAAAGGACTCTGGGGCACCAGTGTTGGCGGTAAAGAAACACTGCACTCAAAAGGTATGCTACCAGAAGAAGCATGGCCGACCCAGGTAACAAAAACAAATGCAGAAGAATTAAAACTTGGTTTTGATAAAGGTGAACTGCGACGCGTTAATGACCAGCACTTTAGCCATCCGGCCGAAGCCATTCAATATGTACAATCTATTGCCGGTCCGTTTGGCATAGGAAGAGATATACATGTAGGCGATACCATCATAGGCATCAAGGGCCGTGTAGGCTTTGAAGCTGCTGCACCCATGGTGATACTCAAAGCACACCATGCACTCGAAAAACATGTTCTCACCAAATGGCAGCTTAGCTGGAAAGACCAGCTTGCACAATTTTATGGCAACTGGTTGCATGAAGGACAAATACTGGATCCGGTAATGCGCGATATTGAAGCATTCCTGCAACACTCTCAGGAACAGGTTACGGGAGATGTATTTATTCAATTACAACCTTACCGTTTTACCATCATCGGTATTGAATCGCCCAACGACCTCATGAGCAGCAAGTTTGGCAAATACGGTGAAATGAACAGCGGCTGGACAGGTGAAGATGTTAGAGGATTCTCTAAAATATTCGGCAACCAGACTTCTATTTATCACAGCATCAAAAATGAACAGTCATGAAGCAGATAAGGGTAGCTATAACAGGAGCAGCAGGTTATACAGGTGGAGAATTGATACGGCTGTTATTAAAACACCCACAGGTTGAACTGGTAAATATACACAGCACCAGTAATGCCGGAAAACCTTTGTATGCAGTACATGCAGACCTGTTGGGCGAAACCAGCCTGCAATTTAGCAGCGAACCTCTTGCAGATGCTGATGTGTTGTTTCTCTGCGTTGGACATGGAGATGCTAAAAAATTCCTCGACCAGCATTCGATACCCTCCTCTATAAAAATCATTGATCTTTCACAAGACTTTCGATTAAATACTACTTCAAAGCACCAGGATAAATCATTTGTCTATGGCCTGCCTGAATTAAACAGGGAATCTATACAGCAGGCGCAGTATATCGCCAATCCAGGTTGTTTTGCAACTGCCATTCAACTTGCATTACTCCCTCTGGCAAAAGCTGGCATATTAGGAGATGTACATACTACCGGTATAACAGGCTCCACAGGTGCGGGGCAGTCATTAAGCAATACCTCACATTTTAGCTGGCGCGCCAATAATATACAGGCGTATAAATCTTTGAGCCACCAGCATATCAAAGAAATAACCGAATCGCTGAATCAGTTACAGTCCAATGATCCATTAACTATTAATGGTGAAGGCAAGGGCGTACATTTTGTACCATGGCGCGGCGATTTTACAAGGGGTATTTATACCAGCTCCATCATAGACAGTAGTTTAACGATTGAAGAGCTTCAATCACTATACCGCGATTTCTATGCAACTGCGGCATTTACCCACTTCAGTGAGCAGATGATAGACCTTAAACAAGTGGTTAATACCAACAAGTGTCTGGTGCATATTGAAAAGCAGGGAAGCAAAATGGTGGTGCACAGTGCCATCGATAACCTGTTGAAAGGAGCCAGCGGACAGGCCGTACAAAACATGAACCTGTTATTTGGTCTGGATGAAAAAACCGGGCTCGGTTTAAAAGCAAACTATTTCTAAATCGCTCAAAAGCGACAACCTAATTGAACTATGAAACTTTTTGATGTATATCCGCTCAATAATATTACCATCGAGAAAGCATCAGGATCCACTGTTTGGGATAATAATGGAACCAAATACCTCGATATGTATGGCGGCCATGCTGTAATCAGTATTGGACATACCCACCCGCATTGGGTAAAAAGAATAGAGGAACAACTCCATAAAATTGCTTTCTATTCTAATTCAGTGATCATACCACTGCAGCAACAACTGGCAGATAAACTCGCAACCTTAAGCGGTAAAGAAAACTACCAGTTATTCCTTTGTAACAGCGGTGCCGAAGCCAATGAAAACGCACTGAAACTGGCTTCGTTTCATACAGGGCGTAAAAAAATTGTTGCGTTTAAAAAATCATTTCATGGTCGAACCTCATTGGCTGTGGCTGCAACAGATAACCCATCTATTGTAGCGCCCGTGAACGAAACCGATAATATCATTTTTCTTCCATTTAATGATGTAAATGCCTTGCACCAGTGTTTTGTAGAAGAAGGAGCAAATATTGCAGCAGTTATTACAGAAGGCATACAAGGTGTTGGAGGTATTAACGTTGCAAGCCCGTTATTCCTGCAAACCATTCGTTCTTTATGTGATCAGTATGATGCGTTATTTATTGCAGACAGCGTACAATGTGGCTATGGAAGAACCGGTAAATTCTTTGCCCACGACCATGCAGGCGTAAATGCCGATATCTATTCTATGGCCAAAGGAATGGGCAATGGTTTTCCAATCGGAGGAATTTTGATAGCACCACATATACAACCCAAACATGGAATGCTTGGTACTACATTCGGCGGAAACCACCTGGCCTGCGCTGCAGCACTGGCAGTATTGGAAGTGATGGAAGATGAAGCCCTTGTTCAGGCTGCAGCAGAAAACGGAAGTTATTTAATGGAACAATTGAAAACAATACCGGAAATAGAAAATGTAAGAGGGCTAGGTTTTATGATTGGTTTTGATGTACCGGAAAATATCAAAGACCTGAAAAAAGTATTGCTGCAGGAGTACAAGATTTTTACCGGAGAAGCAAAGCCAAACGTAATCAGACTGTTGCCATCACTTGCATTGACAAAAGCACAAATTGATGAATGTATAGCGTCCATTAAACAAGCAATCATTTTTTTAAATAAACCCTCTGCGTAAACTCCATTATCTCCTGTTCTCTGCGGTGAAAACAAAACCATCACCGTGAACAGGGGAACACAGAGCCATCCACAGAGAACAAGTAAGCCATGAAACAATTTATTTCTGTAAATGATGTAGCCGATATCAATGCACTGATCAGTAAAGCCATCAGTTGTAAGGCTAACCCACTGCAATACCAGCAACTGGGTGCAGGTAAGCGTATCGGGTTATTGTTTCTGAATCCAAGCCTTAGAACAAGATTAAGCACACAAGTAGCTGCCAGAAACCTGGGTATGGAAGCTATTGTATTTAATGTAGACAAAGAAGGCTGGGCCCTTGAATTTGAAGAAGGTGCAATCATGAGTGGCAATACCGTAGAACATGTAAAAGACGCAGCACCGGTATTGGGTCAGTATTTTGATATCCTTTGTATCCGCACCTTTCCTTCACTGAAAAACAGGGAAGATGATTATAGTGAAATGTTTATACACCAGTTCATTAAATATGCGGGTGTTCCGGTGGTTAGTCTGGAAAGTGCCACACTACATCCTCTTCAATCTTTAACTGATCTGGTAACCATCACTGTAGAATTAAAAGCTAAGCCTATACAACGTAAGCCCAAAATTGTATTAACCTGGGCACCACATATCAAACCCCTGCCGCAATGTGTGGCCAATAGTTTTGCTGAATGGGTAAATGCATGGGGTGAGGCAGACTTTGTGATTACCCATCCGGCGGATTATGAACTGGCAGAAAAGTTTACCAAAGGCGCAACCATTACACATGACCAGGATGCGGCATTGGCGGGAGCTGATTTTGTTTATGTGAAGAACTGGAGCACTTATACCGACTACGGTAAAGTATACGAAAATGACCCGGCCTGGATGCTTACAGAAGAGAAAATGAAAGTGACCAATCAGGCGAAAGTGATGCATTGTTTACCCGTAAGAAGAAATGTTGAATTGAGCGATGAAATGCTTGATGGGCCACATAGCCTTGTTACAAAGCAGGCCGGAAACCGCGTATGGGCGGCACAGGCTGTATTACATGAAATGCTTACCTCAAAATAATGATGCAGGAACCTCTATATATCATAAAGATCAGCGGTAACATCATTGATGATGAACAAAGGCTTGATGCTTTTCTTAAGCAGTTTGCAAAACTGGAGGGCAATAAAATACTGGTTCATGGTGGCGGAAAACTGGCCACCAAAATGGCCGAACAAATGGCTATCCCGCAAAAAATGATCGACGGCCGTCGTATAACAGATGCCGATACCCTGCGAATAGTAACAATGGTTTATGCGGGTTATATAAACAAACAGATTGTAGCAAAATTACAGTCGATGGGCACCAATGCATTAGGTATTACTGGTGCAGACGGTAACGCCATACTAGCCCATAAGCGGCAACATGCAACGATTGATTATGGTTTTGTTGGAGATATTGATATGGTTAATGCAAACCTGTTTGATCAATTATTACAACAAAATACGACCGTCATAATTGCACCGATTACACATGATGCCAATGGACAATTATTAAACACCAATGCAGATACCATTGCACAGGAAATTGCCAAGGCATTAAGTGGACAATATCAAACAAACCTTGTTTATTCTTTTGAGAAAAAAGGCGTTTTGACAGATGTAAATGATGATAATTCGGTTATAAATACATTAGATAGAAAGAATTACGAGCATTTGAAATCAGCAGGCAAAATATTTGCAGGAATGATTCCCAAGCTTGATAATGCATTTGCTGCAATTGAAGCAGGAGTTAGTAAAGTGATTATTGGCCAGGCAGAAGAACTAACTTTACTCATAAGCGCTAAATCAGGAACCACGATACAATAAAATGGGTACGCCATTAAACATATTATACGAACAATCTGTCGGACTGTTGAAAGAACTGATTGCCATTCCTTCTTTCAGCAAGGAAGAAAATGTTACAGCGGATCGCATTCAACAATTCCTGGAAACAAAAAATATACAGGTTAACAGACACCTGAATAATGTATGGGCAACAAACCTGCATTTCAATCCTGCAAAACCAACTATCTTATTAAATTCACACCACGATACCGTAAAACCCAATAAAGCATATACAGTGGATCCCTTTTCTCCAATAGAAAAGGATGGGAAATTGTTCGGGCTGGGAAGTAATGACGCTGGTGGACCATTAGTAGCTTTGATGGCTGTTTTTCTGCATTATTATGATGCTGAACAGTTGGCTTATAATTTTGTTTTCGCTGCAACGGCTGAAGAAGAAATTTCAGGGAAGAATGGTATTGAAGCTTTGCTTCCTTTATTACCCGAAATCGCATTTGGCATTGTGGGTGAGCCAACACTCATGCAAATGGCAGTAGCGGAAAGGGGATTGTTGGTATTGGATGCAGTTGCTTCAGGTAAACCTGGTCATGCAGCTAGAAACGAAGGAGAGAATGCCTTATACAAGGCAATGAGAGATATTCAGTGGATTGAAAACTACCAGTTCGAAAAAGTTTCAGAACTATTAGGTCCGGTGAAGATGACGGTAACAGTGATCGAGACAGAAAATAAAGCACATAATGTAGTACCAGCTTCCTGCAATTTTGTAATTGATGTTCGGGTAAATGAGTGTTATGTATTTGAGGAAGTCATTGATACTATTCAGGCCAATCTTCAATCTGTCATAAAACCACGCAGTCTTAGGATGAAATCAAGTAGTATTCCACTCGATCATCCTTTGATTATGGCCGGAAAAAAACTGGGCAGAAGTTGGTATGGCTCACCCACCACATCAGACAAAGCACTGATGCCCTTTCTTACCTTGAAAATGGGGCCAGGTGATTCAGCGAGAAGTCATAGTGCAGATGAATTTATTCACCTGCATGAAATATCAGCAGGTATTGAATTGTATATAGCATTGTTAGAGGAACTAATGCAGCAGCAGAGAAGTTAAAGGAGACAAGTATTTCCTAACCGGGCAACCAAATCATTAAATGTAAACACATGAAACTCTGGCAAAAAAGTAGTACTGTTTCAGAAGCGGTAGAACATTTTACTGTAGGGAAAGATCGTGAAATGGATCTGTTACTGGCGCCATTTGATGTACTTGGTTCTATTGCCCATGTAACCATGCTGGCAGAAGTAGGTTTGTTGACAAAAGAAGAAGCTATACTGGTAAATAAGGAACTACGTAATATCTATAAAGAAATTCAGGATTCCCCATTCACCATTCACAAAAACATAGAAGACATTCACTCACAGATTGAGTTTATGCTTACTGAAAGAATAGGGGAAGCAGGTAAAAAAATACATAGCGCCAGAAGCAGGAACGATCAGGTATTGGTAGATATTAAATTATTTCTGCGTAATGAAATAAGACTGTTGGCAGAAGAAGTACAAAACCTTTTTCAATTACTGCAGGTTCAAAGTGAGAAGTTTAAGGCGCATTTATTACCAGGTTACACGCACCTGCAATTGGCCATGCCATCCTCATTCGGTTTGTGGTTTGGTGCATATGCGGAGAGTCTGGTAGACGATATCACTACATTACAGGCAGCCTATAAAGTGGTAAATAAAAATCCATTAGGCTCTGCAGCAGGTTATGGATCTTCTTTCCCTATCAACAGAACACTTACCACCAAACTGCTTGGTTTTGATGACCTGAATTATAATGTTGTATATGCACAAATGGGAAGGGGTAAAGCAGAACGAATTACAGCAATGGCGATGGCAAATATTGCTGATACGCTTAGTCGGATGAGCATGGATATGTGTTTGTACCTGAACCAGAATTTCGATTTTGTGCAATTTCCGTCAGAGCTTACAACCGGATCCAGCATTATGCCCCATAAGAAAAACCCCGATGTGTTTGAACTCATCAGGTCGCATGCCAATAGAATAAAAGCATTGCCAAATGAAATAATGCTGATGACCACCAACCTGCCTTCCGGATACCATCGCGATCTTCAATTGCTGAAAGAGCATTTGTTCCCGGCATTTAATACCCTGGGGCAGTGTTTACAAATGGCACACCTGATGCTTTCATCTATTGAGGTGAAAACCAATATCATGCAAGATGAAAAGTACCTGTATGCATTTAGTGTAGAAGAAGTAAATAAGTTGGTACTTCAGGGAGTACCCTTCAGAGATGCTTACAAACAGATCGGCATGTTGATTGAAGAAAACAAATTTGAAACCAATGCGACCCAGGTTAACCATACCCATGAGGGCAGCATCGGTAATCTTTGTAATGATGCGATTCAATCCATGATGGAAAAAGCAATGGCAGGATTCCAGTTTGAAAAAGCTGCAAACGCCGTTCAAATGTTGTTGGAAAATTAAAGTCGGTGGAATAGTGACCGCATTCTTGGCGCAATCCCTAAAATATTGTTGTTTTGATGCTCTTAAACCAGAAATGATGCGAATAATATTTTCATGCTTAGTTGCATTTGTAGTGGCAGGTACTACTTATGGCCAAACAAAAACAACTAAACCTGCAGCGCCAAAAACTACTAAAGCACCTGTTAAAACGGTAGTAAATCCTTTGAAAAACAGTAAAGATTCTGCCAGCTATGCACTTGGTATCAGGATTGCTCAAAACCTCGAAAACCAGGGTATGGGTAATTTGAATGTGGCAATATTGCAAAGGGCATTGTCGGATCAATTGCAAAAGAAGAAAATCATTATCCCTGAAATCGCACTCGATGGATGTATACAGGATTTTATATCGGAAGCAAATGAAGCGAAGATGGGAGAGATTAAAAAGCAGGCCAAAACCTTTCTTGATGCCAATGCCAAACGTCCGGGGGTAATTACATTACCTAGTGGTTTACAATATGAGATCATAAAAAATAATCCTGATGGCGTAAAGCCGGTCGCTACTGATCAGGTTAAATGTCATTATCATGGAACATTGATCGACGGAACCGTTTTCGACAGTTCAGTTGAACGCGGTGAACCCATTGTATTTTCAGTAGGTGGTGTAATCAAAGGCTGGCAGGAAGCATTACAATTAATGACCGTAGGAAGTAAATGGAAGCTATACGTGCCCTCCGATTTAGCCTATGGTGATAACCAGGCCGGACCAAAAATTGGTCCTGGATCTACCTTAATCTTTGAAGTAGAGCTTATTTCAATAGAAAAATAATCACACAATAAAGAAACCTTAAAAGCCAATGTTATTACGCATTGGCTTTTTTCATGCTCTTAATATGAATCCAGATGGCTCTCCCATGGACTATGGACCATGGACCAAAGCCCATAGCCCCTAGGAAAGCCATTAACCTTTATTAACCTTTCCCCAAAGTTCATTAACCGCTTTTAGATTTCGACGACCCTACTTTTGGTTTATTAAAATCAAAACTAATGTTTAAGTACGTCGCTACACTGTTGATTATTGCACTTTTACCCGCTTTCTCAGAGGCGCAAAATACCGGATCCGTAAAAGGGCATGTATTTGATACGGCCACTAATCGTGGACTGGCATATGCAACTGTTTCTATTGTAGACAGCAAAGATTCTACCCTTGTTACCTTTACCCGTGCCGATTCTACGGGTAAGTTTAATTTTAAAACGCTTGAAAAAGGTTCATACCTGATTTCAGCTTCCTATGTTGGTTATGTGCCTGTCTGGAAATCAATTGAAGTAACTGCTGGTAATATGCTGGACCTTGGTCAACTGATACTAACCGATGTACTTAAAAGTAATGATGTAACGGTTACAGCTAGAAGGGCCCCGGTAACCATCAACAATGATACGGTTGAATTTAATACCGAAAATTTCAAAACACAACCCAATGCAGTGGTGGAAGACCTGTTGAAACGATTGCCCGGAGTTACAGTCGATACCGATGGAACAGTAAGGGTTAACGGACAAAAGATTAACCGCGTTTTGGTTAACGGCAAAGAGTTTTTTACCGGTGACCCGAAAATCGCTACCAAAAACCTGGATGCCGATGCAGTAGATAAAGTACAGGTATTTGATAAAAAAAGTGATAGAGCCGAATTTACCGGAATTGATGATGGTAATTCAGAAAAAGCCATCAACCTGAAACTCAAAAAAGACAGGAACAAATCTACCTTCGGAAGAATTGCAGGAGGCGCCGGGGGCGACGATGGCCGATATGATGCCCAAACCAATATTAACCGATTTAATGGCGATCAGCAATTATCACTGCTGGGTATGGCTAACAACGTTAATAAGCAAGGATTCAGTTTAAATGATATCATGAACTTCACTGGCGATCTGGCGCGAGGTATGCGTAATACCGGAGGCGGAATTAGTATTAGTATCAATAGCGGAGGGGGTGGTGATAATGGACTGCCAGTAACCGGACTTGGACAAAACCAGCAGGGTGTGGCTACAACCTATGCAGGTGGTGTAAATTATAATGATTTATGGAACAAGAAATCAAATGTAAATACCAGCGGTATGTTCAGCGATATAGACCTCGCTACCAATCGAACTACCAATCGCCAGAATCTGCTACCCGGTAACAGTTTTGATTATCTAAGCAATAGTAATTCAGCAAGAAGAATACAACAACAAAGATGGAACGGAGGTTTCGATCATAAATTCGACAGTTTGATTTCTTTGAAGGTAACACCTGTTGTTTCTGCGCAGCAGAATAATAGCCGCACTTATAGTAGTTATAGCTCAACCAATACAAGCGGACAAAAAATAAATGATGGTTTCAGCGATAGCAGAACAAATTCAGAAGCCCTGAACCTATCTGCTACTGCTTTGTACCGCCAGCGTCTGAAGAAAAAGGGGAGAACCATTTCCGGTAATTTCACCCTCAACTATAACGATAGTAAACAAACAGGAGACCTGTACACCCGTAATACCTTCTATGCGGCAGGAGTGCCTTTGCGCGACTCTATTACTAATCAGAAAAACAGCAGGAATGCCATCACCCGAAATTTCGGAGCAACCATTACCTATACCGAACCCATTGGATCAAAATCATTGCTGGAAATCACTTCATTTTATAATACCAATAGCGGTCAGAGCGATCGAAAAACATATGACTACAACAGTGGTTCTGGAAAATATGACCAATATAATACGGTGTTGAGTAATGATTTTACCAGTAGTTATAATTATGGTGGAGGTACACTTAATTTCAGATCGAATATGAAGAAGTTTTCTTTAACTGTTGGGTCATCATTTCAGTCTGCCATACTTAAGAGTACCAATAATACCAATGGTAATGTAATTGAACAACATTTCTCTGATCTGTTGCCGAGTGCCAACATACAATATAAGTTGGCATCGACGAAAACATTATCTCTGGGACTGAATACATCTACTACTCAGCCGTCAACGGCTCAGTTGCAGCCCATAGCGGATGTGAGTGATCCATTGAATACGTATACTGGTAATCCAAACCTGAAAAGAAGTTATGTGCAATCACTAAACCTGAGCTTCTTTTCAACCAATATCTATACACAAAGAAATCTCTTTGCCTTTATTTCTGCTACCAAAACCAATAATGCCATCGTAAATTCCGATGTAATACAACCCAATGGAGCCAGGGTGTCAATGCCGGTTAACGCTGATGGACAATATTTCGTATTTGGAAGTGTGAATGCAGGTTTTCCCATTAAGAAACTAAAATCAAGGATCGATATTGGGATCAATACGAATTATACCAGAAATATTGCTTTCCTGAATGGCGCAAGAAACAATATTGCCAACCTGGGTGTAGGGCCATCGCTTAATTACAGCTTTAATAAAGACGGCTTAATGGATATCAATGCATCTGCACGTTTGAATATAAGTAAGGCAACTTACAGTTTACAATCCAGGCTGAATACCAACTATCTTCAGCAGACATATAATATTGAAATGAATAATTATCTGCCACTTGGATTAATAATGAACAATAGTTTCAATTATACCATAAACTCAGGAAGGGCAGATGGCTTTAATACCAAAATACCCTACTGGAATGCATCCCTTGCCAAATCGTTCCTGAAGAACAAACGCGGGGAATTGAAACTAACCGTATATGATCTGCTAAATAAAAACGTTGGAGTGAACAGGTCTGCGAACCAGAACTATATTGAAGATACCCGCTACAATGTGTTGCAACGTTATTTTCTCCTGAGTTTTACGTTCAGGTTAAATAAAGCAGCTTCAAGTGGGGGAGCCCGTATTATCACCAGATCATTCTAATTTTTCTCATGCTCATATTTATCAGTACTCCCTTCCTGTTTAGGAAGGGATTTTTTTTATGCAATATTTTAATAGCTCAATCGTCTTAAACGAGTAGAAATATATGTTATGGTCCTATTTATAGGTGTATTATTATTGTTGGTGCTGGCTGTTTATGCTTTTGTTCGGACAGAACCATTTGGAAGTCTTTCGGCCGGAGCTAGAAAGCAGCGAATTGAACAATCACCCAATTACCGTGATGGTAAATTTCAGAACCTTAGTCATACGCCCGATCTGGCAGAAGATGCCAGTTATTATAGTGTAATAATGGAATTCTTTTTCCGTAAAAAAGAAAGACCCAGGCCAACAACTGAACTGCCCGCCTTGAAAACGTCCTTAAAACAACTCGACCCTTATGAGCAGGTATTGGTTTGGATGGGTCATTCCTCTTATTTTATTCAGGTAGATGGCAAAAAAATATTGGTAGACCCTGTATTTAGCGGAGCAGCATCACCTATCTCATTTACCACCCGTGCATTTACTGGTGCAGATAAATACACAACAGATGACCTTCCCAATATCGATTATCTTTTTATATCTCATGATCACTGGGATCATCTTGATTTTTCTACCATTCAAAAAATAAAAAACAAAGTAGCAAAAGTTATTACCGGATTAGGAACCGGCGCACATTTCGAACGCTGGGGGTATAGTGCGGATCAGATCATGGAGTTCGATTGGTATGAACAGGCAAACCTGGATGAAGGAATAAGTGTTACCGTATTACCGGCCCGTCATTTTTCAGGAAGAGGCTTTAAACGTAATCAGTCGCTATGGGTATCCTTCGCATTGCGTTTACCCTCAATGAATCTTTATTTAGGAGGTGATAGTGGGTATGATGATCATTTCAAAGCTATTGGTGATGGCTACGGTCCTTTTGATCTTGCCATACTTGAATGCGGTCAGTATGATCAAAACTGGAGATACATTCACATGTTACCAGAGCAGATAATGCCCGCAAGCAGGGAGCTGAGGGCTGCAAAATTATTACCGGTGCATTGGTCAAAATTCACCCTTGCCAATCATGCCTGGGATGAACCCATTGTTTCCCTTCTGAAAACAACAAAACCCGAAGATCCCCAAATACTCACGCCAATGATTGGTCAGAAAGTTGATTTGGTAAATCCTTCGGGTTTAGTGAACTGGTGGGAGAAGGTTAGGTGATAGGTGTTAGGTGTTAGGGTTTAAATTGTAATGGCAAATGGCTAACACCTAATACCTAACACCTAACTGCTAACATCAAACTACCCCCCAAACCTGATTCCGCCTCCATTCTGAAACTGTTGCTGCATCATATCCATTCGCAGTTTATTGAATTCAGCAGAAGTTACCGATTTACCTTTTTTAGGTTCTTTCAGCATTTTCTGGTCTACTTCTTTTTTTATTTCTAATGCGTTGTAAACAGTAGCTGCATTATCAATATCTAACTGCAAAATCACACCAGGCAACTGACCGTAGCTTTCTGGTCCTACAGGACTAATAATATCCTGTGCATACCAGGCTACTACTTCTATTTCGCGGCCTACTGGGGTTGTGGTATCTCTTGAAGTATTTCCTCCCGGTCCACCGATAACCATCATCCTGGTTTGCTGTGGCGGCATGGTTACTTTTCTGGTTGCTTTTAAACAGGTATAACCGAGGATCTGTTTGGTTTCATTGATCAGTTTCCAGGGTTGTTGTTTAATAGAATCGCTGATCAGGTAATTCTTACCTGCCAGTTCTGAACTGAGGATCGATTTGGATTGTGTAAAATTTTTATACAATTCACCTGCATCAGAGCCAGTGTTAAAAGAGAAAGACATTCTCATTCCACCACCACCGGCACCGGCACCACTTGCAAATGGATCAGGAGCATCATTTTCAGGAATCATCTTATAAAGGGAAATACTGTCACTGAAAATCAACAAATGTTTACTGATACGAAATTCAGGGATCATGGCCTTCATCTGTTCACTGGTAATTGAACGATGTGCATTCACCTTTCGCTCATACATAATGGTGCCCTGTTTCACCTGGGCCTTAATTGTGCCAAAACTAACAACAGCAACAATCAGGAAAAATACTTTCTTCATGTAGGTTTATTTATATTGAAAACTTTAATACGGGGCTCTTGCCCTTAATTTTGAACGAATCAAAACTAATACGGGTCAGTGTTAAGCATTCTTGCTTAAAGGTTAATTTAGGTTAATGGATTTGCGATGCAGGGCATAGAAGCCCCTACCTTTGCAATGAGATTGAACAACATGAAAAAACTACAGCTATCCATGATATTAATGACAGCCACCGTGCTGTTGCTGGCAGCATTCGAAGGCTACTGGCTGCATAAGCTGTATAAAGATGAACATGCAGGACTGAAGAAAGAAGTAGACATTAGTTTTCGTGAAACCATGAATAAACTTCAGTTATCACGATTTGAAAAAGATACCACGCTTATTGCTCAAAACATTACCGTACCATCACCTAAAGTAATAGCCTACGGAACTACTGGGAAAAAGCCAAAAAAAGACTCTGGGAAAATAATCAGTGCCGCCAATGTTTTATACAGGACTATTAACGGTCCAATTGAATTAAATAATATTCCTGCTGATTCAATTCAGTCTGTTTCGGTATTCAAATCTGGATTTAGCTTTAAAGGTGCACCTAACCCGGCATTGATAGAGCTGATTATGAAACAGGCAAAATCAAATGCCCGCGATTCATTCGACCGTATCATTGTTCGATTCGATTCTACGATGAAGGAAGAAATCAACGGAAAAATAAACCATCAATTCTCTAAAGGATACAGTATTAGCGTTACTACTAAAGACAGTAATTCATTAAAGCATTTACCTGATTCTGCTGGTAAGAGAGGAATACAAAATATTGTATCAAAACCAGGTATACAAGTTATCAAGAAGCCTTCATCTGGCAGAGAACCTGCCGGCAGTACAAAAAAGCTGGAGATAGTACCAGCACAAACCGTGCATTTTACTGAAAGGATAATGCCGGGTGCAGGAACAACATCGCCAATCATTCGATTTTTATCCAACAATAAAACCATTAACGATTCAATACCTGTTAAGCAGGTTGATTCAGCCTATCGCGTTGCTTTAGGAAAAACAAATAAAAAATTACGTTTCAAGATATCGTTTGAATCCTTCAAGGACAGTATTCCAAATAGATGGCAGTTTAAGCGGGATACAACAGATGCGATTATTACCGATAAGGTATTTGTAGGCTACAACACACCTTATGCATATCAGGCAAGTTTTGAAGGCACTGATATGTATGTGCTGGGAAAAATGCAGATGCAGATTGGCGGATCATTGATTCTATTATTATTGGTAGCAGGTTCTTTTATCATGTTATACCGTAACCTGTTGGCACAACAAAGACTGGCTGAAATAAAAAATGATTTCATCAGTAATATTACCCACGAGCTTAAAACCCCGATTGCAACAGTAGGTGTGGCTATTGAGGCACTTCGGAATTTTAATGCGATTCAAAGTCCGGAAAGAACCAAAGAATACCTCGATATCTCTGCTGCTGAACTACAGCGCTTAAGTCTGCTGGTAGATAAAGTACTCAAACTGTCTATGTTTGAAAAGCAGCAGATTGAATTGAATAAAGAACCTTTTGATTTGAAAGAACTGATCGAAGAGAATCTTCGCATAATGAAACTCCAGTTCGATAAACAAAAGGCTCAGGTTCATTTTACTGCCGGAAATCATAGTTATATGATTGAAGCAGATAAACTACACCTTACCAGTGTTGTTTATAACCTGCTGGATAATGCACTGAAATACAGCAATTCGAAGGCTGAAATCAATATTGAAATGGATATGCCTGATAAGGATACCATTTCATTAAAGATTCAGGATAATGGAATTGGTATTGCACCACAGCACCAAACAAAAATATTTGATAAATTCTTCCGGGTACCTACTGGTAATAAACATAATATCAAGGGCTACGGCTTAGGACTTAGCTATGTTGCGCAGGTAGTGAAAAGTCATAAAGGAACGATCCGTGTTGAAAGCGAGCCGGATAAAGGAAGTATATTTATTGTGACATTACCCGTAAGGGATTTATAAAAGACTGTCTGTACCTATGCCAATAAAAGTATTATACGTAGAAGATGAATTGTTTCTCGGTAAAATCGTAAAAGAAACACTGGAAACAAGGGGCTTTGAAGTGATTATGGAATCTGATGGTGCAGATGTTATCCGCTCTTTTGAAGATGAACAGCCAGATATCTGTATTCTCGATGTTATGTTACCCAACAGAAGCGGTTTTGAACTGGCTGAAGATATCCGCAAACTGAACGATGATATCCCGGTTATTTTCCTGACTGCAAAAACACAGACGGAAGACGTAGTGCATGGATTTAAAATTGGGGGCAACGATTATATCCGTAAACCATTCAGCATGGAAGAGCTGATTGTACGGATTGAAAATGCATTGCGGGTAAAGAAAGAAGATGTTCCAGCCGAAATGGGCGATACAATTGTTATGGGTAAATATAGTTTCCATCTCAATAAACAATTACTCAGCAACGGCAGCTCCGAGAAAAAGCTGTCATACAGAGAAGCTGAACTACTTAAATACCTCTACCAAAACCGCAATGCGGTAATTGACCGCCGCGACCTCCTAAACCATATCTGGGGCAACGACTCATTCTTCAACAGCCGTAACCTAGACGTCTACATCACCAAAATCCGCGGCTACCTGAAAGACGATCCGAGTCTTGAAATTATTACGATTAAGGGGGTGGGGTATAGGTTTGTTGTTTAACAGACGAACAGAGGAATGTCCAATGTCCAACTTCGAAGTTGGATGTTCGATGTTTCTCTGTTTCTCTGTTTCCTCTATCTTTGCACTCCATAAAAGCAACGCCATGAATGAAAAATTTGTTGCCCGGATAGGGGAAGAGCTTCGTGAAATCGAAACAGCAGGGCTTTTTAAAAAAGAACGGGTAATTACCAGTGAGCAGGGACCAGAAATCGTTGTGAATGGTAAATCTGTATTGAATTTTTGTGCCAATAACTACCTGGGGCTTTCTTCTCACCCAAAAGTGATTGAAGCTGCCCATAAAGCCATCGATACCCATGGTTATGGTATGAGCAGTGTTCGCTTTATCTGTGGAACACAGGATATTCATAAAGAACTGGAAAAGAAAATAGCCGACTTTCTGGGTACAGAAGACACTATTTTGTACGCAGCAGCTTTCGATGCCAATGGCGGCGTATTTGAACCTTTATTTAATGAACAGGATGCCATTATCAGTGATGCGTTAAACCACGCATCTATTATTGATGGTGTTCGCTTATGTAAGGCACAGCGATTCAGGTATGAGCACAACAATATGGAGGACCTGGAAACAAAACTGAAAGAAAGTTCCGGCTGCAGAAATAGAATTATTGTAACCGATGGCTCTTTTAGTATGGATGGAACCATTGCACAACTCGATAAAATCTGCGACCTGGCTGATCAATACGATGCTATTGTAATGATTGATGAATGTCATTCCTCTGGCTTCCTTGGTAAAACCGGTCGCGGTACACATGAATACCGTGGTGTAATGGGTAGAATTGATATTATTACTGGTACACTCGGTAAGGCATTAGGCGGTGCAAGTGGTGGATTTACCTCAGGTAGAAAGGAGATCATTGAAATGCTGCGCCAACGCAGTCGCCCTTATTTATTTTCCAATACAGTAGCGCCATCAATCGTAGGTGCGTCAATTGCTGTATTAGATATGCTTACCGAAACTACGCAGCTTCGCGATCAACTGGAATACAATACCAAATATTTCCGGTCAAAAATGACGGAAGCCGGATTTGATATCAAACCCGGTGATCACCCGATTGTTCCAATCATGTTATATGATGCAGTAGTGGCACAAAATTTTGCCGCAAAACTCCTGGAAGAAGGGGTATATGTAATTGGTTTCTTCTATCCGGTAGTGGCAAAAGGATTGGCACGTATTCGCGTACAGTTAAGTGCGGCTCACCAACAACAACACCTCGACAAAGCCATTGCAGCTTTCACTAAAGTTGGAAAAGAACTTGGGGTATTAAAGGGATGAGTATTATTTTGACAAGTGTAAATTGAAACCTATGCGTTCTCTAAAAAGTTTTCTTGGAGTCTTTTTTACTTTAAGTGTATTGCTGATAGCCTGTTCACCCAACAATGTGAAAGAGGATAGCAGTCTGAAGAAATATTTTGATGAAAATAATGTAACGGGCACATTCGGACTTTTTGATAATGGTACCGGACAGTTTACGATTTATAATTTATCCCGTTTCAAGGATTCAGCCTACCTGCCAGCTTCCACATTTAAAATTGTGAACTCGCTGATTGGTATTGAAACAGGGCGTATTACCAACGAGAAAATGCCGATCAAATGGGATGGAGTGGTACGTGTTTTCCCGGGTGGAGATACTGCCTACGACTGGAACCGCGATATGAATATGGAAGAGGCTTTTGCAGCATCAGCACTGCCTTATTTTCAGGAAGTAGCCAGAAGAATAGGAAAAGATACGATGCAGCGTTGGTTAGACAGCCTGCAGTACGGGAACAAACAAATTGGTGGCGCAGTTGATTCTTTCTGGATCAACAATACTTTGAAAGTTACACCGGATGAACAAATGGGCTTAGTAAAAAGACTCTACTTTGCACAATTGCCCTTCCAGAAACGAACACAGGAGATCGTGAAAAAACTGATGATACGCGAAACCAACGCTAATTATCAGTTGGCTTATAAAACAGGACTGGGATTCAGGGAAAATGGAAATCTGTTGGGATGGGTCGTTGGTTGGATTGAAGAAAACAAACATCCTTATTTCTTTGTGCTTAATACGGAAGGAGATAAAGACGCTAAAATGATTGCCGCACGTATGAATGTATTGAAAGCAATATTGAAAGAACAGGGATTTTTTGAAGGAAAGCGTTAATTGTTAAACATGGGAAAAAGGCAGGGCTATATTAGTTGGGATGAATATTTTATGGGTGTGGCCTTATTATCGGCTAAACGCAGTAAAGACCCAAATACGCAGGTAGGCGCCTGTATTGTGAACGACAAGAACAAGATAGTTGGCGCAGGTTACAATGGCCTCCCCATCGGTTGTCATGATGATGAATTTCCCTGGAGTAAAGAAGGAGACTTTCTCGATACCAAGTATCCTTTTGTATGTCATGCAGAATTGAATGCCATCCTGAATAACATAGGCATGGATCTGAAAGGCTGCAAAATTTATACGGCATTATTTCCCTGTAATGAATGTACCAAAGCCATTATACAGTCAGGAATAACAGAAGTAGTTTACCTCTCAGATAAATATGATGGTACGGATGCCTCAAAAGCATCAAAGCTTATGCTGGATAAAGCAGGCGTACAATATCGAAAAGTAAATACATCACTCTCCAATATCTTACTATCGTTTAAAGAAGAAGATGTATAATCTCCAATAGTTTAGGCAGACCTACCGAGGGCCTTTCTGATAGCAGGAGCAATGCGGCTGCCAAAAATTTCGATCGACTTCATCAAATCTGCATGCGAAGGTCCACCAACATCCATATGTGCAGCAAAGCGTGTGAAACCAAGGGTTTCATGAAGTTGTAATATTTTATCGATGGCTTCATTTGCCTCCCCGATAATTAATGCACCGCTCGCACCCCTTCCAAATTCAAACTGTTCTCTCGTAAATGGCGACCATCCACGCTGGCGGCCTATTCGATTCATTTGACCTGCATAGAGTGGGAAGTATTTATCTGAAACCGTTTTACTGTTCTCTCCAAAGAAAGCATGCATATGAACACCCATCTGCAGGTTTTCTTCTGGATGTTTGAAATGCGCATATACTTTCTGGTAATAATCGAATAAGGGTTTGAACTGCGCCGGACTACCACCGATAATGGCAAAAATAATGGGGAGTCCGTATCTGCCGGCCCTTAAAACCGACTCTGGTGTGCCACCAACTGCAATCCACATATCCAATAAATCATTGAAAGCACGCGGGTAAACAGATTGGTTTACAACAGGGGTCCTGAACTTACCTTTCCAACTGATGGTTGGCTGTTGGTTTACCTGAAACAGCAGGTCTAGTTTTTCTTCGAATAAAGTATCATAGTCTGCAAGATCAAAACCAAATAGCGGAAAAGACTCTGTAAAACTTCCCCTTCCGACAACCAGTTCGGCCCTGCCTTTCGATAATTGATCGATACTGGCATATTGCTGGTATAAGCGAATTGGGTCTGCAGAACTTAATACAGACACTGCACTACCCAGCTTTATATTTTTGGTTACCGTGGCGGCTGCGGCAAGGATAATTTCAGGTGCGGAAACCGCATATTCCGGCCGATGGTGTTCCCCTATTCCAAAAAAATCAATATCAAGCTCATCCATAAGTTTGATTTCTTCGATCATTTCTCTAAGACGCTGACCAGCGGGAATACTCACTCCCGCTTCAGTAACATGAACATCTCCAAACATGCCTATACCCAGTTCCATTCGTATATTTTTTACAAAGGTACAAAGCATTTAGGGAGCTGCTGTATGCTAAAAGAAATGCGTTGTCATTAAACTGTTATAAATGCTTAGTGCTTTCTTTCCTTCGCTAAAACCATTACCTCATTGATGATGAATGTGTCTCCATTACTTGTTTCCAGATTGTACACTTTTTGGTTCCCTTCAGGAGTTTCTTGTTTGTTCCAGACTTTGAATGGCAGGTACTCGCCTTTGTTGTTGTCGAAGCAAAGTATCCATTCGCCTTCATTTACTTGTCCGATTTTTTTATCTCCCATATTGGTCAGCACGGGATGATTTGGAGTAGCTGTAATTGATTTTATTTTCAATGAAACAATGTTGACATTGTTTTCAATTGATTCTTCTGCGTGTAATAAGGTGAGCCTGGTTATGGCGTAATTACGTTGTTCATGTTCCACCAGTTTATTAACGGTAACGGTAACCGGGGTTTTTGTGATAGGGTCTATGGTTATAACCTTTTCTCCTGATTTAACCTCCTGCATTGGTTTATGGCTACCATCTGCCATGGTTACCTGAACATCGCCGGGAAAACAAATGTCTGAACCGTAAGTTCCAGATTCCTTTGAAAGATCCTTACCCTGGTTGGCAGCTTTGTAAAGCTGAAAGCCAAACTCTTTCGACAAAACATAAGAAAGCTTTAATACAAAATTGCTTTCTACTTTATCGATGGCATGTATGTCTGCAAAGTATTTCTCCCATATTTTTCCATCGGCCCTGAAACCAGGTAAACAGGCTTTGTATATTTTACCAGTTTCATTGGTATAAAAAATAAGGGTACCCAGTTCAATCATACCTTCTTTGAGCAGGAAACGATACAGGTCTATTCGTTTCTTTTTGCCGTCATCACCAGTTATAAAATAAGGCTTACGCGATTCATATCGATCGAGCACATAGGTATTCTCAAATTTTACATAAGTATCGTTGTCGAGGTCTTTCACATCGAAGGACCTGGCTTTTTCGTATTCCGATAAGCTGATGCTCCTCGGAGCATCCTGCGCATTAACAGCGGTGCAAAAGCTAAACAAACAAAAAGCAAGAATAAAGCGAAGCATAAGGCGTGTAGTTGCTGGTTTGGTTAAATGATTTGTTTGATGATGATTAAGATATTTCCTTGAAGGCTGCGGCAAATGCCTGCATTTCATCCATTCTGCCAATGCTTACCCTGCACCAGTTTTTATTGTTGAATTGCCATGCGCGTATGCTAACACCTCGCTTCGACATTTCAGTAACAAACTGTCGCCCTTCCATTTTAATGGGGAACAATACAAAGTTGGCATGCGATGGTATATATTCATAGCCTTCCTGCTTCAATACATCGTAGAGGTATTTTTTGGAAGCGGCTGTTTTTTGTAAAGCATCATTCAGGAAAGCAGTGTCCTGGTAAGTAGCAATAGCAGCTTGTAAGGAAGTGTTTGATAATCCCATGGCACCGGGTGTATACAAAGAAAGTTGTTTGATCATGGCAGGTTGCGCGGCACAATAGCCAACCCTTAATCCTGCAAAGCCATACAGTTTTGAAAAAGTTCTTGCAATGATGATGTTTTTACCCCTGGTAATTAAATCCATCATACTGGCCGCTTTAGGGTCGGGCAGGTAATCAATATATGCTTCGTCTATCAATACAGGTACTTTATCAGCAACCCTTTCACAAAATGATTTTAATGCAGCGGTATCCAGTGCACAGGCGGTTGGATTGTTGGGGTTGCAGATATAAACCAGTGAAGTATTGGCATCTACTTTTTTCTCCATTTCAACAAGATCGAGCTGGTAGTCAGTTGTGAGTGGTACTTTAACCCATTTGCCATTTAAACGCGCAGCTTTTGATGGAAGGTCGTCGTAACTGGGGTCTCCTGAAATAATATTACCACCCTGCTTACTGAAATGAATGGCAGCTGCCAGTAAAAGGGGTGAAGAACCCGAACCCAGCATGATGTTTTCCAGCTTAAGTCCTTCGAAGTCAGCAATCTTTTTCATTAACACGGCTGTTTGTCCAAATGAATATTGATAGCTGCTTGCCAATGCATCTTCAATAGCTTTTTTAGCAAGATCAGAAGGCCCGAAAGGATTTTCGTTGGCCGATAGCCTTGCCTTTATTTCTGCTGCTACATTTTCGAAAGCAACGGAATCGTCCGATAAATTTTCGTAGCAGGCAAATTGTGGTGCAGGCATAGCTTTCAGCAGGGAAGGCAATGCAGGGAGCGTACCAGCAGCCAGTAAACCGGTTCTCAACCATTTGCGGCGATTTATTTTGTTTGACATAAGACAGTTTTATGGTGAATGAATGAAGCGTTATGATTTTCCTACACGTGAATGCAATGCTTTTACGGTTTCGCGTGCCGATTCAAAAGCACCGGCCATCCAGGCATTCAGGTAGGTAAGATGCTCTCCGGCAAAATATACCTGCTTGTCTGGTTCTAACATAGCCTGATAGGTGGAAGCTCTTTCCTCACTATTGTATAAGGCCCAGCCACCCATGTTGTACTTTGTTTTATGCCAGCTAACCGAAAAAGATTTTTCAAATGTTTTTGCATACTGCGGGTGAATACTACCTCCTTTTTCCAGTGCCAGCGCTTCTCTTGCCGCATAACTCAACTCACCTGTTCTCTTTGCTTTTTCGTTGAAGTTGTAATAGCCAATCAATACCCCTTTATCGCTTAAATAATCATTGGATGGGTAGAAGATTTGTGTGAGCTCGCTGTTGGTATGGGTAATACCACCATAAATATGTTCGTCTTCTTCCCAAAACCTTCTGTTAAACTGCAGGCCAATTTTGCCGGTAGTGATATAATTACCAAAATCAATAGCCCTGCTAACCTGCGATGAGAAATTGTGGTCAATATTGCTGAGTACAGGAAGTGGTATGGTACAGATACAGTAGTCTGCATCAAAACTTTGAGTGCCATTTTTTGTTTTCACGTTTACACGAACGCCATCTGTTGTATTCTTTATTGCGGTTACTACCTGCTCATATTTTATTGGATTACGTAATTTCTTTTCGAATGCTTTGGCAATATTATCCATACCACCAATGGCCTGAAACATGGTCATCTGTAGTTCGTAAGTGTATTCGGCAACATTATAAAAATCGGGTTCCATAAAGCCGGCACCTATAATATCAGAAAGGGCATAGGCATTACTGATTACACCAGCTTTATTGCCTGCTCCGGGGTTAACCTGGTACCCACGCCTGGCAGAAGCCTTGTACAATTTATCCGGGTCGAGTCCGCCTTCAGCGCGCAGGTAAGCAATGATTTTTTCACTGTCTTCATTGGTCATGGCGCTATCTAACTGGCGCTGGTCAATGGCTTTAGCCAGCATCTCACACATATAGCCGCGTATATCGTTGTGAATTTCCCTGGCCCTTAGTTTTTTGTTATTAAGCTTGCCTGTTCCTTCGCTAAAAAAGTAGGTCGATTCATTGATATTATTGTAAACCTGAATCGGCACTTTTAATTCACGGCAATAGTGAAGAGTAAGCTGGTGGTTATGTGGTATGCGCGAAGGGCCTGCGTTGAAATACAGTCCTTCATCAAAACCTGCTTTTTGTAAACCTCCGTCTGTTTCTTCATGCAGGTCGCCTTTTCTAACACTCCAGCACCTGCCACCAGATCTGTTGCGGGCTTCCAGAATGGTACACTGGTAACCCAGTTTCTCAAGTTCATAAGCACTGGCCAAACCTGCCAGACCTGCGCCCAGTATCAATACTTTTTTACCCTGGTGGTGTTGCTCAAGATTAAATGCCCGCACGGGGGCTGCGGCCAACATGCCCATGGCCATCATTGCCGGGTAGGTACCTCCGGCAAGCATTCCTGAGCGACTAAGAAATTGTCTGCGTGAAAGATTCTTCACATTAATATATTTCAAATATTATATTAATAATGAAGCAGGCAGTCGAAGAAGATTTTTACAAGAAAAAAATAAATAATTATTGAATATACAGCAAATGGAAGAATTATTAAAATGAAATGTTGTGTATAAAAAATTTTCTAATATGATAGATTTGACTGTTAACCAGCTTTTTTAATGATCTTTTCCCGGTGTAGTTCCCCCCATTTATTCATGGTATACAACACTTCTTTTAAAGTTTCACTGTAAGGGGTGGCTGCATATTCAACCGTTATTGGTCGGGTATTACAAACTGTTCTGGAAACAAGCCCATTGATTTCAAGCTCCTGAAGTTCCTTCGATAATATTCTTGGGCTGATGCCAATTTCCCTTGAAAGCTCACGAAACCTTTTTTTGTTATCCATCAGTATGCTCAAAAGAACCAGTTTCCATTTTCCTCCTACAATGTCTAATGTATCCTGGATGGCCAAACGAGCTTTTTTGCATGATTCATTTGTATGCATGGTATTCTTTTTGTAATCGGTATACTATATGTAACTAGTAACAAAAGTATATCAATCTGTTTGAATTTTGCTCCTGAAATAAAATTTAGGAGTATGTCAAAAAAAATTCAGCAAAGAGCAGGTTGGGTAATCGCCATAATCATTGCCCTCTTATTGGCTTTTAGTGCTTTCTTAAAACTGAGTCAAAACGAAATGGCTATTACACAGGCAAAGTTTATGGGTATCAGTCCGGCCCAATACCAATTAATTGGTGTGGTTGAACTGGTGTCGTTAATCTTATACTTAGTTCCCCGAACAGGTATAGTAGGTAGTTTATTATTAATTGCCTACATGGGCGGAGCAATTGCTACCCATTTACAACACCAGCAATCCATACTGGTTCCTGTTATAATTGAATCATTGGTTTGGGTATCGGCCGCACTGCGTTACCCGGAATTGGTAAGCAGGTTGTTTGCAACAAAGCAGGCGCATATCAAATAGTACCTGAAAAAAATAACCCCCTTACAAAGAAAGTAAGGGGGTTATATCCATATTGATGGTGTATTAATTAAGCCAGATCAAAACGATCCAGGTTCATCACTTTATTCCAGGCAGCAACAAAATCTTTTACGAATTTTTCTTTGCTGTCGGCGCAAGCATAAACTTCTGCAATAGCGCGAAGTTCTGAGTTCGAACCAAAGATCAGATCGGCACGGGTAGCTGTCCACTTAACAGCCCCTGTTTTGCGATCGCGGCCTTCGAATTCCTGCTGATGGCTATCAGCGGTTGCTGACCATGTTGTGCTAAAATCAAGCAGGTTCACGAAGAAATCATTGGTTAGCACACCAGGTTTGCTGGTGAATACACCATGTTTCGAGTTATTATAATTGGTACCCAGTACACGCATACCACCTAACAGCACAGTAAGTTCAGGTGCAGTAAGGGTAAGTAATTGCGCTTTATCGATCAGCAGTGCTTCAGCGGTTGCCATTTGTTTTGGTTTCAGGTAGTTGCGGAAACCATCGGCCTGAGGCTCAAGAATAGCAAATGATTCAACATCTGTTTGATCTTGTGATGCATCTGCACGACCAGGTGTAAATGGAACAGTGATTGTATGACCAGCATCCTTCGCAGCTTTCTCAATTGCAGCAGCGCCACCCAGCACAATTAAATCGGCCAGGGACACTTGTTTGTTGCCACCGGTAGCATTGAAGCTAGACTGGATAGCAGTAAGGGCGTCTAGTACTTTTGATAATTGTTGTGGGTTATTGGCTTCCCAGAATTTCTGAGGTGCAAGGCGAATACGTGCACCATTTGCTCCGCCACGTTTATCTGATCCACGGAAAGTGGAGGCAGATGCCCATGCTGTAGATACCAGTTCGCTAACGGATAATCCGGATGAAAGTATCTGTGATTTTAATGCAGCAATATCTGCTTCATTAATCAGTTCATGTGTTACGGCTGGAATCGGATCCATCCAGATCAGTTCTTCTGCTGGTACTTCTTTACCGAGGTAACGAGCGCGTGGGCCCATATCTCTGTGTGTAAGTTTAAACCATGCACGGGCAAAAGCATCTGCAAACTGATCGGGGTTTTCATAAAACCTTCTGGAGATTTTTTCATAAGCCGGATCAAAACGCATAGATAAATCGGTAGTCAGCATAAATGGAGCATGACGTTTGCTTGCATCGTGTGCATCAGGCACTAAGCCTGCACCCGCACCATTTTTTGGTTGCCACTGATGGGCGCCTGCCGGACTCTTGGTTAATTCCCATTCGTATCCAAACAGGTTTTCAAAATAGTTATTGCTCCATTGCGTAGGTGTGGTGGTCCATGCACCTTCGAGTCCACTGGTAATGGTATCAACACCTTTACCAGAACCGAAGCTGTTGGTCCAGCCCATACCTTGTTCTTCAATACCCGCAGCTGCAGGTTCTTTACCCACATATTTACCCGGATCAGCAGCACCATGGGTTTTACCGAATGTATGTCCGCCAGCAATCAAAGCCACTGTTTCTTCATCATTCATGGCCATACGACCAAATGTTTCACGGATGGCTTTTGCTGCGAGGATTGGATCCGGATTACGATCCGGTCCTTCGGGGTTTACATATATCAACCCCATTTCAGTAGCACCTAATGGAGATTCCAGGCTTTCGGGATTTCTGTGGCTTGCCACGAATTCGTTTTCACTGCCCCAGTATACATCTTCATCTGGTTCCCAAACATCTGCGCGACCGCCGCCAAAACCAAATGTTTTGAAGCCCATTGATTCAAGTGCCACATTACCTGCCAGAATCATCAGGTCTGCCCAGGAAATTTTCTTACCATACTTCTGTTTGATGGGCCATAAGAGTAAACGAGCTTTATCGAGGTTGGTATTATCGGGCCAGCTATTGAGTGGTGCAAAACGTTGCATACCTGCTCCGGCACCACCACGTCCATCATAAGTACGGTAAGTACCTGCACTATGCCATGCCATACGGATAAAGAAAGGGCCATAATGACCATAATCAGCCGGCCACCATTCCTGCGAATCGGTCATGAGAGCGGTAAGGTCTTTTTTGATAGCATCCAGGTCCAGCGACTGAAACTCTTTAGCATAATCAAAATCCGGATCCATGGGATCAGAGAGCTCAGAATGCTGACGCAGGATGTTGAGGTTTAGTTGGTTAGGCCACCAGTCGCGGTTACGTGTACCGCCACCTGCTGCCTGTTTAAGACTGCCGTTGTGAAAGGGACATTTACTGATGTCGCCACTGGCATTTGGGTTATTTTCCATGTTGATGATTTTTATAGGTTGACAAGATGTTAAAGTACAAAAGCTGACGATCAAATTCTATGACAATAATCATTTAATAAAACCATCACATTTGTCCGGAAGGCAAGATTACATCGAAATGTTTAATAGTTCAAATTGATTATTTTTATACTAAAATAGATTTTATCTATGACGTTAACACAATTGGAATATATGATTGCGGTAGATACATACCGGCATTTTGCTATTGCTGCAGAAAACTGCTTTGTAACTCAGCCCACGCTCAGTATGCAGCTACAGAAACTGGAAGATGAACTTGGGGTGAAAATTTTTGATCGAACCAAGCAGCCTGTCATACCTACTGAAATAGGTGTTCGCATTATTGCACAGGCGCGGGTGGTATTGCGTGAGTCTGGCCTGATACGTCAACTGATTACCGATGAAAAGGATATGCTGACGGGAGAATTGCGTATTGGTATTATTCCTACACTGGCACCTTACCTGCTTCCTTCACTTTTTAAACAGGTTAGGGAAAAGTATCCGCAATTGGAACTGGTAATTAAAGAAACCATTACTGAAGAAGTGGTGCATGAACTAAAAAACAACAGGCTTGATTGTGGTTTGGTAGTAACCCCGTTGAAAGATGCTTCTATCAGAGAAGATATTTTATTTTATGAAGAACTCTTTGTGTATGTATCCCGCAAAAATGCACTGTACGATAAAAAATATGTGCTGGCAGACGATATAGATCCTAACCAACTCTGGTTATTGGAAGAAGGTCATTGTTTTCGTTCACAGGTATTGAACCTCTGTGAACTGCGCAAAAGTGGCGATACCCATTTTAAATATGCAACAGGTAATATTGAAACCCTGAAAAGAATGGTCGATAAAAGTAATGGCCTAACCATTCTACCCGAACTGGCAGTAATGGAATTCAATAAAAACCAGATGAAACTGGTAAAGCGACTGAAAGACCCGAGTCCTGCCCGCGAAGTAAGTCTTGTAACACACCGCGATCACATTAAGAACAAACTGATCCAGACCCTGCGGGAAGAAATACTGCAAATGATTCCTAAAACCATGCAACAACTGAAAAACAAAAAAGTGGTTGATATAGATGATTAATAAATAACAGCCATTTCTGTCCTGGGAAAATTGGCTTCAAGCTTCAAGCCGCAAGCTACAAGCCTTGATGGGTGCATATTATAGACTTTCTGCTTTTAATGGAATTAAAGGGGGCTTGCCAATTTAAAAATTCAAAGTCAGTTGCTTAAAGAAATATTTGGTTGCCGTAAATGCACTATCTGCTATTACTAGAACACAGATCTTCATGATTTTCAAGATATATCATGATAAATCCTGAAAATCATGAAGATCCGTGTTCCATCATACACGACACCTACAGCTTGTGGTCAAATTTCCCTGGACAACAATGAATAACAGCCACGGATTTTTATCGGGGGCTGTTATTTTAATATTGAACGCCCATACTATCCAGTTCATGTACACTAATTATGGGTAGTGAATGCGCTTTCATTTTTTGTATCACCAGTTTTGCCGTTGCTTCGGCATCCCTGCTGGTTTGAAAATATTTGTATCCTTCTACTGCCGGAATCTGCTCCTGCTGAATAAAGACCGTATCATTTTGAACAATCCTGTATCCCCAACCCGCATTCATCTTAAACAACTCATAATTTGTGCCCGACTGCTGCTGTAAAAAAAAGCGATATACAAAAAAGCTTACAGCAAACATAAAGAATGCATAAACCCAATATGATTTAATCGTTTGAGTTATACGTAACATCTGGCTGCAGTTCATCTAGGTTATCAAAATAGTAGGAATTGTTTCTGCCACAGGCTATAAATCCGCGGCCTTTTACAGCGAATCCGAGTGCACCACTTCTTTCTGCACGTTCATAGCTTGTTTTACGCGTCCAAACATCGCTGGCGAAATCATACTCCCAGGTTTTGCTTATATAAGAACCATTTTCACCTGTTGTTAAATATCCTTTGTTATTGAGTACAAATCCAGCTGCGTTGTAACGGATGATGTCTGAATAATCATCATCATAAGTATCATCACTGACATTGGAGATTTTTCTTAGTTCTTGCCAACTGGCTGCAGCAGGGTCGTACACCCAAAACTCATTGATAGATGCACCGTTGTTTAAACCTCCTACTATGTAGGCTTTATTATTATATACCCATACAACAGAACCAGAACGTTTGGTTCCGCCAAGACTGATCAACTGTGTCCAAACACCAGCATTATTGGTTCCACCTGTAGGCACAAATTCCCAGAAATCTTTGGTATAGCCACCATCAAACCCGGTTGTTATATAACCTTTGTCGTTAATGCCAAAACCTACTGCATCGTAACGTGCGGTGCCTGCAAAGTCGGCTTTCTGCGTCCAGCTATTGGTGGTTGGGTCGTATTCCCAGTTGTCTTTCAAACGATTTACCCCATCATAACCTGTTGCAATATATCCTTTGGTGCCAATGGTAAAACCAACAGCAGAGTTCCTGGCTTTACCTCCAAACTGTGCACGCTGAACCCAAAAATTCTTCACCGGATCATAGGCCCAGAAATCGGTATAGCGATTGGTACCATCGAAGCCGGTACCAATATAGGCGGTATCGCCAATAACAAATGAAACAGCTTCTGTTCTGGCATTACCCTCAAAATCGGAACGCTTAATCCAGTTGCCACTTTCTTCATCGCTGCTGTCGCTGCTTTTGGTGCAGGATGCAATTAATAATAAAACACTAAGAGGTAAAAGAAGGGAGTATTTCAGTTGCTTCATGAAAAAAATTTTGCTGAAATTATCTGCCCAAGGCATCGCCAAATCGTTAAAATGGATTTAGGATTCTTTTTTATAGATGAATGCCCTTATTTATTCGGCGTATGAAAAATGCCTTACTCTTAACATCATTACATAAGATAATTGCCAAAGAATCTGTTTGCAGAAAGAAAAAACCAACTCGCCGTATTTGTATTGAGTGCGGTCTATACTAACAATTTTGTAACAGCGCCGGCTGCTAACATTGTACCTGTTTAAATCCTAATAGTACCAGGTACATGTTTCGAAATTTATTTACAAGCTGTTTTTTGTTCCTGCTGTTGTCGGTGGTGTCATGTACCAAAGTTGATATAAAGTTTGGTGACCAATACCTTGATAACGGTAACACACAAATTGTATTGAGCGACACATTTGATGTATCGCTCTCAAATATTCAGGTAGATTCATTCGCCGCATCAGGATCGGGTATTGCTTTTATCGGCGGTTATAACGATCCCGAATTTGGGAAAATCAGGTCATCTACTTATTTAGAACTGGCTTTGCCATCCTATAGCGACATATACCGCGAAGCATCTTACGATTCTGTTGAACTCATTATAACACCTAACCAATATTATTATGGTGATACGAGTATTCCTTTAAATATTTCTGTGCACCAACTTTCTGAACCAATTACCGCATACAATGAAAGTGCTGTAATCTACAATACCCAAAGGTTTTCAGTATTTACCAATGCGCTCGGACAAACATCTGCAATGGTACGACCACTACGGGCAGATACCATTTCAATAAGATTGAGCGACCAGTTTGGTAATGCAATATTCAGCAAACTCCAGGATCCTGCCGATCCTGAAATTAATACGGTTGATGGCTTTCTTCAATACATGAAAGGATTTCGCATCAGTACTTCCAGTGCGCATTTGATGGCAGGATTTAAAGATAGCGTAAAGATGCGCATACACTACTCAAAACCTGGCCTCTATAAACAAGAGTTGTTTACTGATTTTGTTTTGAATAATACCAGCCATCAGTTCAATGCTATTTCTACAGACAGAACGGGCACTCCATTGCAATTATTAAATAGCCTTAACAATGAAATGCTGAGTACACAAACTAATCACCAGTCTTATGTACAATACCTATCTGGTGTAATGACTAAAATCAGGTTTCCTACCATTCGCGAAATTTTAAAAGTGCCCAACTTTGTAAAAATTTTACAAGCAAAACTTATTCTTCGACCTGTACATGGAACTTATCAGGGGTATTTTAATTTACCTCCGACATTAAGTTTGGCACAAACAAATGCATTGAATCAAATAGGCGCTGATATTACGATCAGAAATAGTTCCGGAGAAGCAGTTTCACAAACAGGAGATCTGCAGATTGATTACCTGTATGGAAAGTCTACCCAATATAGCTATGATGTTACGGAGTATATACAAACAGTCTTGGAAACTGCCACAATCAATAGAGATGGTTTGCTTGCATTGCCCCCTTCTCCTTCATTTATCAATGCATTTAACAGGGTGATACTTGGCGATAGACAACATGGGCAGAATAAAATTGAACTACAGATTTACTATGCAACAGTTAAATAAATTGCTTTTTATAAAATCCTTTTTAGGTATTTCCTGCTGCTTGTGCATGGGGAGTCTTTTGGCACAAAACAACACATCTCCTTATTCTATTTTAGGTATCGGTGACCTGGAAAAAAGCAGCTTTGATCGTACAACAGGCATGGGGCATGCCGGACTGGCATTGCCATCGTATGTATACCTGAATAATAGTAATCCTGCATCATACAGCTTCCTTGCTGATCGGTTTTTTCACTTTGAATTGTCTACCAGGTTTCGAGCAGTTGGTTATTCTGGGGATGCTATAATTGATGGTACCAATGCACAATCAAGTGATATGCAATTTAAAAAAGCAGCATTGGCCATCAAGTTGAAACCAAAATGGGGGATGAGTTTCGGATTAATGCCAGTGAGTAGTTCCAACTACTCATTTAATGGGAATAAAAATATCCAGGGAAGCAATCTTTTTGCCAGCACTTATTATGAAGGCACCGGAAGTATAAATAAAGTTTACTTCGCCAATGCCTTCAAAGTTGGGAAAAATTTGTCGGTCGGTGCGGAACTTTCATATTTATTCGGACAAAAAAACGAAGAAGAAGAAGTGTTAAGTGATGTGTCGGCATCACTTATAACCAAAAGGAATATTTTTATGAGTGGCCCTTCTTTTAAATTAGGGATGCAATGGCAAAAGAAACTGGGTAGAGATTTACAACTTTCAACCGGCGCAACATTTGCCGGTAAAACAAATATGAATGCCGTATACAGTCTTGAGGTAACAGAAGGATCAACGCCAATTTCAAAGAATGAAGAAGACGTCCCCAATTATTTTACCATACCGGTAACTTATGCAGGGGGATTGGCACTTACCTATAAAAAAGCGTACACACTTGCATTCGATTATGCTGAACAGCCCTGGAACAGTTTACAGTATAAAGGCTTTGGTTATTCATTGAATAACAGCAATCGTTATTCATTAGGATTCGAATACGCCCCCAAAAAACAATTTAGGGATATTGAATATGATGCATACCAATTGCAGGCTGGTTTGTATCGCCAGCAAACCTATCTAACCTATAAAGGACATCAACTTACTGAATATGGAGTAACAGTAGGTTTTGGCAAGCAATTAAACAGAAGTGGGTTAGGACTAAACGGTAGTATTGAACTGGGCAGCAGGGGGAGTGTGAATAATGGATTAATTAAAGAGAAGTTTACATCATTCAGTCTAACTATTTCATACCGCGATTTTTGGAATACACTGGGCAGAAGATATGATTAGCCTGATGGCTTAAAGAAACTTGGTTGTATCGCAACCAGGATTAGTATTGAATAAGGTTTGAGGGGGAGTAGTCTTGCTCCCCCAATTTTTTGCTTATTCGTCGGCAAAAACGCCCCATTCAACTTTATTAACAGCTTGTTAAGCAGAAAAGTATACAATTTGCGGCATGAATTTTTCTTTTCGAAGAAATACCACCTGTCGTAATGTAATACTACATATCGCTGTTTGGGCAGGTATTTTTTCCCTTATTTTCTTTCTGGAAAGTGTTAGTATAAGACCTAATATACTAGGACAGGATAAAATGGTGCTTACTACTTTCCGGGCAGTGAGCGTGCTGGTATTGGCCATTGTTTTTTACATCAATGTGTATTATCTGCTGCCTCGTACGAAAACAGCCAGACAATGGGTGCTTTTTGTGGTATTGCAAATAGTATTGTTATGCCTTTATGTGAATGGCGTTGATTATGCATTTTCCAGCTTAACAGATAATATACTTATACGCCCTCTCAGACCTCCCCCAATGGAATTTCCAGGCTTTAATAAAATGCCGGGGGGGGTGCAAACGAAATTTTTTATCAGGAGAGGAATGCCCTTTAACTGGATAACCATTTTTCCTTTTGCGCTGGCTGTTACAGCAAGTCTGGCATTTTACTATATTCTGGAAAGCTTTAAACTTGATAAACAAAAAAAGGAACTCAAACTAATCTCCCTTGCTTCAGAGTTACAATTTTTAAAATCGCAGGTAAGTCCCCACTTCCTTTTTAATGTACTCAATTCATTGACATTTCTTGCCAGGAAAAAATCGGAAATCCTGGAGCCTGCTTTAATTAAACTGTCTTCTTTATTGCGGTATATGTTGTATGAAACAGATGTAAATGGCACTTCACTCGATAAAGAAATTAGTTACCTGACAGATTATATCGAACTACAACAACTCAGGTATCAGGAATTGAATGTAAAAAGTAATTTCCAGAATAACAATGAACAGGCTGTAATTGCTCCAATGTTATTGATACCTTTTGTAGAGAACGCTTTTAAACATACTGCAGCCCAGGAGATAACCGACGCATTCATAGAGATAAACCTGTATGTGCATGAGAATCAACTGCATTTTTCGGTGATTAATAGCTGTAGTGTTACTAAACCAGAACAGGCAGATAAAGCTTCCGGTATTGGATTGACAAATGTAGCTAAGCGACTTGAAATACTATATCCTGACAGTCATCATCTTACGATTCAAAAAAGAGATAATCTGTTTATTGTGTCACTGGAAATAAAATTGGAAACTTTAATATGAAATTGAATTGTATAGCAGTAGATGATGAAAAGTATGCGCTTGAGCTATTGGTAGACAATATCAATCGGGTGCCCTACCTTAACCTGGTTGCCAGTTGTAAGAATGCAAAAGAAGCAGCAGAGGCCCTTCGTAATAATTCTGTGCAACTGATTTTTATTGATATACAAATGCCTGGCATGAGTGGTTTGCAGTTTATTGAATCAATGCCGGTAAAGCCCCTGGTAATATTCATCACCGCATTTGATAATTATGCCCTGAAAGCATTTAGTGTAGATGCAATTGACTATCTGGTAAAACCGGTTTCATTCGAACGCTTTCTTCAAGCCACTAATAAGGCATTATCTTTTTCAAGTTATCATATTCAACCTACTATTGCAGAGCCAGAATTTATATTCATTAATGTTGAATATAATTTGGTGAAGTTGGTGTTAAGTGATGTACTTTATATGGAAGGGGTGAAAGATTATATTAAAATTCATTTTACTGATCCCAGAAAAAACCTGCTAACGCGAAATACCATGAAGGGTATTTTAGAGATACTTCCTGTTTCTCAGTTTGTTCGTATCCACCGTTCTTATATTGTAGCACTTAAATCAATAAGTGTAATAAAGAAAGATACAATTCTGTTAACTGATCAACAGACAGCTTTACCGGTAAGCGATAGTCATAGGGCATATTTATCTGCTATTTTGAGCAAATAATTCAATTCCTAATCATCTGTTAAAGCGATACACTGGTCTACAAAAAAACATCGTTCATCGCATTTTGCATTTACCCGTACAGCGTTTGTATAGTTTTGATTGGTCATAACAGGTAACTATGGAAATGCAAATATTAGAAACAAGTATACAAACACCTGTCGCAGATTTTTTATTCATTAAGTCGGAATATAAACGGATAAGAATTTCGCTGAATGATATCCTGTTTATATCGGGGTTGCGGGATTATACACAGATTCACCTGCGCGGTAAAACATCGCCCCTTATTACTTTGCTGAACCTTAAATATTTTGAAGAACGATTACCGGTTAATCAATTCATCAGGGTGCATCGTTCATATATCGTATCCGTTGCTCAGATTGATGTTGTGGGTAGGAAAGAGATACAGATCGGCGGTCAGAATTTGCCCATTGGTATTACTTTTCAACCGGCACTGGAAGAGTTGATAGACCGGTATTCTTAATCCCCCGTTCGTTTTTTATAGGTAAAGAACCAGTACAAGGCTGGTTCTTTTTGTTTTGTTTATATAGTCTACTATAGTTGTAAAAGACCGCTATAGAATTTTAAAAACGGTATGTATACTAAAGACTGCCTGTTTTAACTGTTAAAATGCCTGTTTCAGGGTCTAAACTGTCGGAGACCTTATCTTTCTTTTTAACTTTACCGGGTGAAAAAACAAAACTGGATAGTCGGTCTGGTGATATCCTTAGGTATATCCCTGATTGCTTTATCTCCCAGACTTATCCGGATGGAAAGCCTGGACACTGGCTTTATTACGATAGGTATCTTTTATAATTTTTTCTTTTGTTTTACCTGCTGGATATCTTACCAGTATCTTTTTAATTATACCAAATGGTTGAAAACGGAACGGCTCAGGTTTTTTATTGCAGCTACAGTTATTATCAGTATCGGGTTATACTCGTTTATCTACGATTATCTTTTTTCATTTTTTTCCGACCATATTTTGCAGTTTCCGGAAGTAATCGGTAATAAAAGACCGTATCTGTTGCTGTTGCGCGGGATGTTAATCAGCGGCCTTTATTTTTTTATTTCCTATTATCTCTATGTATGGGCTGAAAAGCAAAAAAACAGCCTGGAAATCGAAAAACTCAAACAGGCGCAGCTGGCAGCAAATCTTTCTTCTTTAAAAGAACAACTAAGCCCTCATTTTCTCTTTAATACATTAAATACATTAAGTTCACTTACAAAAGAACAACCGGTTAAAGATTTTGTAGCTGAACTGGCAAGTGTATACCGTTATGTTTTACAATACAGGGATATTGATAAAGCAACACTTCAGCAGGAAATTGCATTTATCGGATCATACCTCTATATTATAAAAGCAAGACTCGAAGAAGCGATACAGGTAGAACTAAATATTGATGATTCTGTGCTATCAACTGCTATTCCACCCTTAACACTGCAATTACTTATTGAAAATGCTATTAAACATAATGTTGCTTCTACCAACAGACAATTAAAAATCAGCATTAGGAATGAAAAACAGGAATACCTGGTCGTAACAAATAATATTCAGCCAAAATCATCAGTGCCTTTTTCAACAGGCATCGGATTGAGTAATGTAATGCAGCGTTACCATCTTTTGTTTTCAAAAGAAATTATTATCGAAAAATCTGATTTATTTTTTACGGTAAAACTTCCTATTGTATGACTCGTATACTGATTATAGAGGATGAAGCAAGAGCTGCCAGAGAGCTGGCATCTATGCTTACTGCAGTAGATCCAGATGCTGAAATCCTTACCATACTCGATTCTGTTGAACTGTCGGTTCAGTGGCTGAACAGTAATCATCATCCCGATTTAATTTTTTCAGATATACAGCTTGCAGATGGTCTTTGTTTCGATATTTATAATAAGGTTCAGGTACAAAGTCCTGTTATTTTCTGTACTGCATTTGATGAATACCTGATGAATGCTTTTGATATGCATACGGTTAGTTATCTGCTGAAACCCATCACAAAACAAAAACTGGAAAAAGCACTGGATAAATTTTATGCACTCAGATCTGTTTTTAATAAACAACAGGATACAGGGTTTAATGTGCTGCTCGAACAGTTGCGCAATCAATATAAAACAGCATTGCTGGTACATGAAAAAGATAAGATTATCCCTTTACAGGTAAAAGATATAGCATTCATTTATCTTGATAAATCATTGCTGTCTGTTACTACTTCTGCCAATAAAAAGTATTATCTCTCCTCAAGCCTGGATGAATTGGAAAAATCACTAGATCCGTCTTCATTCTATCGGGCAAACAGGCAGTTCCTGATTAACAGAACCTCTGTTGCTAATGCCGAAAGATTTTTTGCGCGTAAACTGGTGGTAAGATTAACGGTACAAACACCAGAAACAGTTGTGATCAGCAAGGCTAAAGCATCTGAATTCCTCCAGTGGTTGTCTGGAATCTGAACAGTATGCCTGTTGTTGAAAATGTCTCCGGCAGCTTTATTCGGAAATACCTATAATAGCTTCGCCCGCATCAACCCCCGATTTGCCCGCTTCACTGCATATTCTCTTTCTTCACACAGCGGTCTGCCTCAATTTTGGGTATAAATTGAACGACATGAAACATCTGATTAACTTAAGCTGCCTGGTACTGCTTCTCCTTTTAACGGGATTTATACAGGAAGGCAAAGCACAGACAGCAAATGCTGATACACTGTTGGGTAAATGGACCAATGAAGACAGAACTCGTATCATCGAGTTTGTAAAAAATGGCAATGCGTATGAAGCTATTATCAGGCAGGCCCCCGATCAAGACCTGATAGGACAAAAACAAATCACAAAGCTTTTGTTTAACAATGGACTCTATAAAGGAGAAGTATATCTACCAAAACGCGGTAAAAATCTACCCTGCACTTTGCGTATTACCAGCACCGGTAATCTTGAACTAGCGGCCAAAGCAGGGTTTGTAAGCAGAAGCCAGGTATGGTCGAGAGTGAGATGAAATGTTCTAAAAAAAAGCAAAAGAAATGTCCGCACTGAAGAAGCTTAAATTTTGGATATGCCTGGCCTTGCTTTTGATCTCACAAACACTGGCTTATACACAATTACATTTTGCTTCACTGGAAAATGTATGGCAGTATGCAGATCAGCACGCAGTACAGATCAGGTTAGCAAGGGCAGGGAAAATTACATCCGGTATTTCAGTTCAGCAATCTTATGGAGCACTCCTGCCAACAGTGCAGGCCAATGGTGGGTTTACAGACAATGTAAATATCCAGCCTACACTGATTCCCGCAAGCCTTTTTAATCCGGCTGCTCCCTCAAACAGTTATTCGGAAGCCAGCTTCGGGAAAAGGTACCTGTATAATGGAAGTCTTTCGGTGCAATGGAACCTGTTAAACCTGCAAGACTGGTTTAGTATAAAAGCGGCCAGGTTGAATGATGAAATTGAGGCTTTGAATATAATTAAAACAAAGCGTACTGTTTATGAGCAGCTTGCCAGTGCCTGGTATTCCTGCCAGTTGCTTGTTGAAGCAGAGAAACTTTTCAGGGAAAACCTGTCTTCTGCAAATTCAATTTATGAAATAGCTACTCAAAAATTGCGGGAAGGAGTAATCAACACATTAACCATAAATACAGCAGCCATTAACAGGGAAAGGGCCGCAAAAAATCTGGAAGAAGCATTAAATAACAAAGCAGTACAATTAAACAACTTGAAACTAATGCTCGGAATAACTGATACGATAACAATTGGTGATCAGATGAAAGCGCTGCTAATAATTGATACGGCATTAACCGGTGCAGATCCGGAAACAGCAATCGCACAAAAGAAAATGTTATTAGCTGAACAACAGTTAAAGATTGCCAAATCTTCGTTTGCGCCCACGCTGAGTGCCATTTATCAATATAATACACAAATAGCAGCAGATGATTTTCTAAAATTTAATAATAGTAACACCTTACCTCAGCAGTTATGGGGTTTAAGGTTATCTGTTCCCATCTTTTCCGGTAACCTGAAGAAGAACCAGCTTAAAAAGGCAGAGAACGACTTTGCATCCAGCAATGTAGTATATCAACAGGTGAAAAAGGAATCCCGGATTGAAAATGAAAATTTAAAACTATCCATGCAACAGTCACAGTTGTCATTGCAGCGGACAGAAAAGATGCTGGCGCTTTATAAGAACAATGATGAGCATGCCCACCAGCGATTGGAAGAAGGGATTATTTCTCTTGATGAGCGCTTGAAATATTATACCGATATGAATCAGGGAGAACAAGAGTACCTGCAACAACTTAGTGATCTTTTTATTCAACAATACCGGATTAAAATAAGGCAGATAACTAGTATACAATGAACAGAATTTTATTGGGAATTATTTTTCTCGGGGTGATATTTTCGGCCTGCAAGAAGAAAAAAGAAACATGGGTATCACCCGTAATGGCGCCTGTAACAGAAGCAGTATTCGCCTCTGGCTATATAGAGGCTGAAGATCAGTTTACACTACAGGCATCAGTAGATGGCTACATTACCACTTTGCCTGTAAAAGAAAATGACTGCGTAAAACTTAATCAGTTATTATTCCTGGTAGATAAAACCAATGCAGACATACAAGCTGCAATGGCAGATTCCTTACTTGGTATTATGCATGAACAGGCTTCCGAAAAATCATCCCTGATGCAGCAATTATACGAACAGGAGCAACTGGCCAAGAAGAAACTAGAAATTAATAAAACCCAGTTTGAGCGAATGGAGCGTTTGTATGTAACGGGTTCTGTAGCAAAAACAGATGTGGAGAATGCAAAATTATTGTATGAAGCCAGTGCCAGTGAAGTTAAAACCATCAGGCATACCATTGGCACAACCCAACAAAACCTAAGACAATCAATCGTGAGTGCTGAGGGAGAACAACAGATAGCAAGGCAGAATACAAATTATTACCAGGTTCGATCAATGGGAAATTATAGGGTTTATCGTCTTTTTAAAACCCGGGGGGAGTTGGTAAGAAAAGGAGATCCGCTGGCAATTCTTGGCGATCCGAAACGTAAAAAGCTTGTACTGAATGTAGATGAATCTAGTATAGATAAAATTAAAAGTGGTCAGAAAACACTGGTGGAGATGAATACAGCGAAAGGTAAAATATTCGAAGCAAAGGTTTCACATATATACCCGGTTTTTGATGAGTCGTCTCAGTCTTATAAAGTAGAAGTGCAATTCGATAATGGGGCACCGGAAGTAATCAATGGCACAATGGCTCAGGCCAATATTATTGTGGCACAAAAAGCAAATGTTATGCTGATACCCAGAAGTAGCCTTGGGCCTGATAATCTTGTAAGGATAAAAAAAAATAAAATAACGGATACGATACCTGTTACCACAGGAATTATATCCAATGAATGGGTGGAAATAGTGTCGGGTCTTGAACTCCATAATAAAATAACGCAACATTTTTAGTATATGTACAAAAAAGGAATCGTATTAATGCTGTTCTTATCGGCAATGGTATTTCAGTCTAAAGCACAATTTGCTTATGGCGATAAATGGTATAATAACCCATTAGGATTTAAACCACTTGAACTGCATACCGGAATGGGCTTTCTGGTTCCTGCTACTGCGGTAGGTGTAACTCTTCTTCTCACAAAAAAAGATACAGGCTTAAGGCATCGTTTAACTGTGTATAACGAAACCGGGTTATCATGGGGGTATAAATACCCGCAAACATTCATGCCACAGAATAATACCGGCATCAATTTTCAGTTGAGAAAATATATGTCTGTGGGTGTTGAATTCGGTGTATATACCCCGGGGGATGATTTTAATAAAACCACAGGTTTTGCAATCAGACCCTTCGCCCGGTTTTATCCGGTTAACAATCAAAAATGGCGGATGTATTTTGAATCAGGTGGTGGAATCATTTATATGTTGAATGAATTTCCTCAGCCTACAGATCAGGATTCGCGACTTGGTACAAAATGGAATGGCGTAACAAAATATGGAATAGGGACAGAACTGAATATCAATCCATCCTATGCATTAATGTTCGGGGCAAGACACCTGCATATTTCTAATGGCAATAAAAAGGGGGTAGAAAGAAACCCCTCACACGATAGTAATGGATTTTTTGTCGGGTTATCCTATAAATTATAATAAGCATGATTTTCCTGTTTTGTTTTCTTAGTATTCTGCTGGCAATTATTGCAGCCGCTTATCTGCAGATACCTACTTTCTTACTTTTTCTGGGATATGGCTGGTCTCACCAGTTTGAATGGAAAAGATGGTTGTTCAGGATCGGGGCAGTAATTTTTTTGGTACTGTTTTTATATGAACAACCACCATTATGGGCGATATTGCTTACACTATTGCCTTTTCTGTTCTTTCTTGGTTTATCGATGGTGAATGCAAACCCGAAAGTATTTATCGACTTATCAGAAGAAATGATTGTCAAAGAGAAATCATCTCCCTATTATATTTCCACAGAAGTAATAGGTTTTGTAAACGATCATAACCAGGCAATTTGTTATCCGGTTCAGGAAATGGTAATACCCAGGCATATTCTGAATGATGTCTGGTGTGAAACACCCCTTTTAATTTCCTACTGTGCTGCCTGTAAAAGTGCCATGGTGTTTTATCCTGTAGTAAATGGTATGCACCTCAGTTTTGAAGTAATCGGGGTTTACAGGAGAAATATGATCATGCGTGACCGTCAAACAGGAACCATCTGGCAACAGGGTACAGGTGAAGCTGTATATGGGAAATTAAAAGGTAAACAATTGAAATACCTGTCTTATCAGCAAACCAGTTTACTTGAATGGTCGAAACAATACCCCTTAACCATGGTTGCTAGGGAGGCCGAAAATGTGCCTAAGGGATTATTTTCAAAAGAATATCTGATGCGTTTGCTAAAAGTTACAGAGAAAATAATTGCTCCTGGTTATACAGATTTGGAAGGACTCCCGGAAAGGGCATTTGTTTGGGGTACAACGCTGCCACAAGGATCGAAAGCTTATCCTTTGACTGAACTGGAAAAGCGAAACAGCTTTAACGATTTTATAGCGGGGGTTCCTGTTAAAATCGAATATGTATTAGCTAGTAATACGATAAGAGGTTGGGAAACTTTTTCCGGGAAGCCGCTCAATTTTCAGCAACACTGGTGGTTTGGCTGGAAAGAATTTCATCCCGATACTGAGATATGGAAAGCAGATACCTGATATTATGAAGATAAATATAAATACCTCAATCGCTTTTACCTATCTGATAAGCAGGCGTAAACAGACAATAGTAGCTGCACTCGGGGTAACTTTTGGTATCAGCATGTTCATCTTTATGAATTCATTGATTACCGGTAGTAATGAATGGTCGGAAAAAATAATGCTGGGTAGTACACCACACCTTAGACTATACCGCGATTATCAGATGAATGATCATCGAATGCTGAACAGGTTTATAGGTGACCGAACGGTTAATCTCATCAGTAACCCTCAGCCGGTAAATACTACCAACAAAATTATTAACCCGGATGGTGTAGTAAATATGCTCACACAATATAAAGAGGTAATGTCGGTGAGTAAACAGGTAAACAGTAGTGTTATTTATTCGCACGGCAATATCACCGAAAACGGAACTGTGTTTGGTGTGAATATTTTAGAACAAGACAAAATGTTCGATATATCATCAACCATGATATCCGGCAGTACAGCGGCATTAGCCGCCAACCAGAATGGTATCATACTTGGTATCGGCCTGGCTGAAAAACTCAACGTACAGAAAGGCGATTATGTGATCATTACTGTTGGACAAAATGCTTTTAAAAGACTGGAAGTGGTGGGTATTTTTAAAACCACTATTAAAGGGGTAGATAATACCAAAAGTTATGTAGCTATTCCGATAGTGCAGCAGTTGCTGCACCAGGACAGGAATTTTATCACAGATATCTACATTCATACGAATGATTACAATCAAACTGCTAATCTTTCTGCCAGTATAAAAAAGCAGAGCGGTTATGCAGTGGAAACATGGCAAAACAGTAACGAACAATCACTGGCCGGAAAGAAAATACGAGACATAATTGCCAATGCAGTAGTAATTACGATATTAATAGTGGCAGGCTTTGGTATTTACAATATCCTGAATATGGTTATTTATGAAAAAATCAAGGAGATCGCCATTCTCAAAGCAACAGGCTTTCAAGGAAAACATGTAATACAAATATTTATTAGTCAGGCATTATTTATAGGGATAATAGGGGTTTGTGCAGGGTTATTAGCCGGCTGGTTACTGTCTTATTCAGTCTCGAAAATGTATATCGGATTAGGCAACCTCACCTATCTGCCCATCAGTTTTCATGCAAAACATTATGTACAGGGAGCAATTTTTGGAATGATAACGGCATTTCTTGCAGGTTATATACCTGCTGTACGTGCGGCGAAGGTAGACCCTGTTGCCATCATAAGAGGATAAAATAAATCAGGTATTTATGGAACTAGCCTTAAAAGCATCCGCAATCGATAAATATTTCTTTGTTCCCGAAAAATTCCAGGCACTAAAACAGGTAAGCTTTGAAGTGGAAAAGGGAACATTTGTTTCAATTACAGGTAAATCTGGTTGCGGCAAATCAACCCTGCTTTATATTCTTTCAACAATGGATACAAAATATGAAGGAGAACTTCAACTGAATGGAATAAATGTTACAGGCCTGGATCAGAATAAACTTGCAGCATTTAGAAACGAATACCTGGGATTTGTGTTTCAGTTTCATTACCTGTTACCAGATTTCAGTTGCCTCAGAAATGTGATGATTCCTGCTTTACGATTAGGTAAAATAAACAAGCAGGAAATAGAACACCGGGCGTATGAAAAATTAAAACTGCTTGGAGTTGGAGACCAGGCATTAAAGGATGCATCAAAAATTTCCGGTGGACAACAACAGCGTGTAGCAATTGCGAGGGCACTGATAAATGAACCTGCCATTATTATGGGAGATGAGCCTACTGGTAACCTTGACAGTAAGAATGCCGGTATCGTGTTTGATATGTTCCGAAGACTGACCACTGAACACAATAAAACCATCATAACTGTTACGCACGACAATGATTTTGCTAAAAGGAGCGACAGGATTATTGAAATGCTGGACGGACAAATTATCAGATCATGAAATACCGGATATGCATCCTGTTTTTTTTGCTTGGAACGCTTACCGTTTATTCGCAGGTAACAAGGGTAATGCCGTACAATGGTAATGATATTACCATGATGGCATGGAACAACCGGATGCAGGAACATTTTTCATTTCCGGGTATGCAGGTTTTTATCATTATAGGTGATAGTGCAAAAACACTCAAAGAAATTTTTGACGCAGATGAAATACATAGATACCCTGCAAAAGATATGAACTCGTATAGTTGTTTCTATTTCCTGAAAAAAGATGCGTTTTTAAATAACGAACCTTTGGCTCCTTTTTTAACGCAACTGATTGGGTTTTTTTATGAACAGGATCTTATCGACAGAAACAGGGTTCATTTGGTATGGCAGAACGATAAACTGGCAGATACTTTGCTGCACAAAACAGCTACAATTGATTCATTGGTTAGTAGCGAAACAATAATAAAACCCATCCTCACAGCGCAAATGGTATGGTTATCAGTTAGAGATAAGCAAACAAAAAAACAGTACACAATTCCCAGGGTGCAGGATATGGAAGAGAAAACAAAAGAAGAAAACAGAAGGGAAATACTGGAATCATATAAACATAGAAAAGGGGACCTGTTTTTTGCTTTAACTATTGGCAGACATCAGATAGACAAGCAATACAAAACAGCTACGGATACCGTTACCATGGTTGATTTTACTAAACTTAAGACACTATGGGGTATACAAATAGGGTATTATTTCGCTAAACACTTTCATGGAGCATTCGATATAGGTATCATGTATTCAGGTAAGCAAAAAAGAATCAACAATATCGACTGGGGAAGCGGGGGTGGTGTTACCGTAAGAGGTTCTGGACAGGCGGGTGCAATGATTCGCTATGGCATAACAGTCGGGTGGTTGCCAATTCAGAAAGAACGGTTTAGCGTTTTTTTGAACCTGTCCGCAGGCAGGTTAACAGCCATTGCAGGAGGTGGTACTGCCACACGTACCATCGGTGGTGGAGGTGGCGGAAACACAACCAATATTATCCAGAAAAAAGAATACACGCATTATATCCGACCAACAACTGGTATCGAGTATAAGTTAAGCAGGTTATTTTATCTCACTTCACAGCTTCAGTTTATGATAGCTGGTCTGAAACAACCACTTGGCTCAGTGACTGCTTTTACAGGATGGTCGGTAAATATTGGGCTGGGATTTTCTGTTGCCACTAAAAAAAATAAAAATGAAGATTAGTATTTTAGTGTTTTTATTACTACCCTGTTTTGCGGTTGCACAGGAAAGAGATTTGCTGACAGTTCAGCAAAGCCGTTCAAAACTTGATTACAATGATACAAGCGCAAGTGTTCAGTCGTTTGACTTACGTTTAAGATTGCCATTGTGGGCAAATAGTAAACATACACTGATGGCTACAATGGGATATAAGCAATTGCAGTTAAATCATTTTCCGGATCTGTTTACAAAAAATCTTTACGGTATTACAGCACAATCAATTTGGTTGTACAAAAGATCTGCAAAAAAGAGCCTGGCAGTAATGGCGCAGATAGGATTATTTTCTGATATGACAGATATCAGTGCAAAAGATACCCGTTTTACATTTGCAGTGCGATATCGCATAAAACACAGGGAAAATTTAAGTACAGGATGGGGGCTTGCCTATTCCCGCCAGTTTTTCGGACATCAAATCATTCCGTTTATAGATATCGATTATCATCCAAATGATAAATGGACAATTTCCGGACAGTTTCCTGTAAGACCAAAAATCCTCTATCATGCTGATAAGCGTATAAGCCTGGGACTTGAAATTGCAGGGGAGGCTTCCAGCTATCGTTTATCAGCAGCACAAAAAAACAATCAGTTTATACAGGCGCAACAATGGACAGGTTTATTTTTAATGGAATATCGCTTAAGCCGTGCATGGCATATCCGAATTGGAGCAGGTAAGAACCTGAAACAATCATACAGGGTTTATAACGACACACAGGAGACTCCGTGGACCATCATCACCATACCCGTTGGTAAAAGAGCCGAACCTGTAAGAAGAATAGATGATAAGGGATTAAATATGCAGTTAGGAATATCGTTTAATCCTTTTTAATAAAAAATAAACAGTCAAATGGTGTAATGAATAATACCGGTTAAAAGGAGCAAATACTTATTTTTATCTCATGCGCTTACCTTTTCGGATTATTACCATTTTTGTGTTTAGTATACCCGTTGCTGCTTTGCATGGGCAAAAAGTATTGGGTCTGGTAACAGCAGAAAATATATTCGCAAACGCACCCTTCAAATCCTGTCATGCAGCAACCATCTGCTCTCTCAACAACGGCACATTAATGGCCGCCTGGTTCGGGGGCAATTTTGAAGGTGACTCATCAGTAGCCATCTGGGGTTCCTTTTATAAGAACAACCAATGGACCACACCTGTTCAAATTGCCACCGGTAGCTTAAATGGCAAACAATATGCCTGCTGGAATCCTGTATTGTTTACTGGTAAAAATGGGAAACTCTTCCTGCATTATAAAGTAGGCGCCGACCCACGTCACTGGAAAGCATTTTATAAAACTTCAACAACCAATGGACTTACCTGGTCAACAGCCTCTCAATTACCGGATAGTTTATTAGGGCCTATTAGAAACAAGCCACTAATACTTTCAAATGGCGATATACTTTATCCTTCCAGTAGAGAGAGTGAAGATGAAAAAAACTGGACAGCTCATTTTGAACAATCATCGGCCGATAACTTGAACTGGCGAAGCTATTCTTTACCTCCTACCGAATTTGGCATCATTCAACCTACATTGTTGCAGTACAAAGACAAACGCATACAGGCACTATTTCGTAGCCGGCAAAATATGATTGTGCAGAGTTGGTCGACCGATGGTGGTAAACACTGGTCGGTGCCAACTGCCACAGGTTTACCTAATCCTAATTCGGGTATTGATGCAGTAAGCTTAGATAATGGCACAAAACTGTTGGTGTACAATCCGCTTAAGGCAGGGGCCAATTGGTGGGAGGGAAGAAGTGTACTCAAAGTAGCCGCTTCAACGGATGGTATAACCTGGAAAGATGTCTATACACTGGAAGATCATCCAGAAGGTGAGTATAGCTATCCGGCAATTATAGTGGATGCGAAAAATAATATCCATATTGTTTACACAGCGAAGAGAGCTGTTATCAGGCATGTGGTGTTGCGGATGCAATAATTTATGGGAAAACGGAATACTACGCTTAAATAAACACGGCTTTAACTGGGTCGTGCTTTGGTATAATAAACGTAAGGATGACAATTATTTCCGAATAAACACTATTTTTAACCCAACCAACGTATTCTAATAACCAAAGCGCCACAAATGAGTTATCCCAATGATGAAAAACACACGACCTACCATAGGCATCCCGAACAGGATGTTGTTGAGTATGGTGTTGTTCCTGATTACCCTTAGCGGTTTACAGGCCCAAAAAAATCTAGTTCCAAACAGCAAAGTTAGCCAACGCTTTGTGCACCATGCCATGGGTAATCCTTATTTGCCACTGTGGGAGCATTTACCTGATGGTGAGCCAAGGGTATTTGAGGATCCGGATAAACCGGGAAAGTACAGAGCATACATTATTGGCTCACATGATTTAAGATTTACCAGTTATTGTGGTCCTGATATCAGGATATGGTCTGCACCAGTAGAAGACCTATCAAGCTGGCGCGATGAAGGTGCTGTTTTTACTTATCAGTCAGAGGATAAATGGGATGTAATGTATGCACCTGATCTGGTAGAAGTAAAAAGAAAGAATGGTAAGAAGGAATACTATTTATATCCGCATAGCCGTGGTCCAAACAGAGAACCCATGGTTGCAAAATCTAGTCGCCCAGACGGACCATTCACACCTGTTAATCTTACAGAAGACGGAAAGCGTACAGTACCTGGAAGCATTTTAGGTTTCGATCCCGCCATTTATATTGAATATGTGACTGATCCGAAAGACCCGGACTATGAAATAGGCTTTCGTGCCTATGCATACTGGGGTTTTCAAAGATCATTAGCAGCGCAATTGGATCAGAATACAATGTATTCACTCAGACCAGGTACTAAAATCATCGATCGGTTTTTACCTGCCAGTTCAAGGTATGGGATGCTTCGCGATCCGCAGGGTACTGTATATCCACAAATTTATCCAGGCGAAGACCTGGGTACTTTCAACTTCTTTGAAGCTTCCTCTATCCGTAAAGTGGGTAATAAATTCGTGTCGATCTATAGCGGTTATTCAGGACCGGAATATGGGGTAGGAAGTTCTAACTCCACTTTGCGTTATGTTGTAGGTGATTCGCCATTAGGTCCATGGAAAAGTGGTGGTGTATTGGTTGATTCACGTGCACCTGTATTAAATAAAACAGGGTCTGCTATCCAAACCACTAATGCCGGACACAATACACATGGCAGTATTCAGGAGATCAATGGACAATGGTATGTGTTTTATCACCGTCCCCCACGTGGCTTTGGTTTTGCACGTCAGGCAATGGTTGCGCCAATTTCAATAACATGGGATGAGAAACCTGTTTCAGAAGGTGGTATGGTATATATGCGTGCTTTTGACCCTTATGCACCTAACAAAATACATGAAGTAAAAGACAGTGCAGGAAAAGAATACAAAGGAGCAGAAGTAACTTCTGAAGGTTTTCATTTTTATGGACTGGACCCATACCGATATTATTCTGCGGGTTATGCTTGCTATCTATCCGATAACAGTATTCAACAAGACTCATGGGATATTTGGGATAACCACATGCCCATTACCAAAGTGAAAAATGGACATATCATCGGCTATAAATATTTTGGTTTTGGCGGATTAACCAAAAACAACAAAGGATTGCCGGCTTTTGAGGGAACAAAAAAAGGAAATAAAACAGCGTTCAATCTTTTCCTCACACCTAAAACAAGCAAATCATTTAAAGTAAATGTTTGGTTGGATGGTCCATGGGACAATGCAGCCTGGAAAGGCAAAAAAATAGGTGAGATTGTAGTTCCTGAAAATGCAAAGCAAGAGAGTACACAGTTTACGATAGATGTTGCTGCGTTTGTAGATCATCTTGATAAAAAACATGCTATTTACCTGGTTGCTGAAGGAGCAGAATCGGAACTGCTGTTTGATATACAGGGTTTAGGTTTTAGTTCTTTAAAAAAGAAAATTACCCGTCCTGTTCCACCAGTGGTAACCATTACAGTAAATGGAACTGACCTCAGCTTACCTGAAACACCCGTACGTTCAAATAATACAAATGGTTTGGTAAACTATGGGGAATATGAAGTGAGCTATCCGCTGCCTGCAGGTACTTCCAGTATTCCGGTTGTTACAGCAAAAACCAATAATCCTTCGGTAAAAGTATCCGTAACCCAATCAACTTCCCTATCCGGAAAGGCAGTGGTGAAGTTAGATTATAAGGGTGTGGTTAAAACCTATACTGTGTTGATGGTAACAAAATAAATCTGTTATTACTGTTACCTTTGAAATATAAAAGTAATAAAATCTTAAAGCCACAGATTCACAGATTAATCCGCTTTAATCTGTGAATCTGTGGCTTTAAAATTTTCATCCTTCGAAATTCAATATTTTTTTCAGTGTAGTGCACTTAACATAAATAAGTTAATCGCAGAATCTAGGCTTTGCATAATCAGGGTCTGCCAATTAATTTTAAATTCGAGCTATTCAGTTTGAATTTTCAGATTATATTGTCATTGAAATCCATTCGTATGTTTCAGAAATCCTGTAAGTACTTTTTATTAGTGTTACTAACCTTATTTCATCTTTGTTATACGAACAATGCCACTGCACAAAGTAGTAATGCCAGGGCTATTGCATTGAAGGTTTCTGCTGATAGTCTGGCAGACAAGAATGCTTACAGGGCCGCCGCAGGTTTATATATGAAAGAATTTCAGGCAAGAACCATGAAGCCTTTCAAAAAGTCGGCGCTTATTAATGCGGCTTATTATTATAGCATGGTGCAAATGCCCGACAGTGCATTGTATGCACTTGATCTCGCTACCAGGAAATATGGTTTTGCCGGTGTAGAATTTTTAACCAGCGATAGTCTAATGTTATCACTTGCTGATAAACGATTGTATAAAAAAATAATCAGCAGGTTGAAAAAAAATGAAGCAACAAAAAAGAACCCGCTAACAGCTACAATCAATACCAGTGATATCAGTTTATTCTGGAAAGTGTATGACCGTTTTATAAAAGATACATCGCAGGCAGCAAATCTTTTTTTAACTGAATATTTCGAAAAAGGTACCGTTGCATTACAGGAATATTACAGGGTTAAAACAAAAAATATCGGAGGTGTCAGAGGATTTGCGAATAACATGAAAAAAATGCCCAGATTCTATGCGGGCATAAGAGAAAACACAAAAAAAGTCGCTTCACTTACCGATAGTATCAGAGCCATTTATCAGCAACTGAAAGTATGGTACCCGGATGCAATTTTCCCAACACTCAGTTTTCATATTGGTGGATGGAGTTCGGGCGGTACCGTATCAGATTACGGATTACACGTTGGTGCAGATATGTATGCCAACAATCCAGATACCGACAAATCGGAGCTGGACGACTGGCAAAAAAATAATTCCGTGCTATTCAGTAACCTGAAATATGTAGTGGCACATGAATTAATTCATGCACAGCAAAACAGCATGCGTTCAGATACAACATTGCTTAAATATGTGATAGTAGAAGGCATGGCAGATTTTATAGGTGAACTGATCTCCGGTAAAACCGCCAATGAATTTCAGATTAACTGGGCAAAAGGGAATGAGAAACGTATCTGGGAGGCCTTTAAAAAAGAAATGTACCTCGACAGATATAATAACTGGATCGCTAATAGTAGTCAGAACAGGCCAGACTGGCCCGCTGATCTGGGTTACTGGGTAGGTTATCAGATTTGTAAAGCCTATTTCGAGGAAGCCAGCGACAAAAAGCAGGCGATCTACGACATGCTTCATCTCAGCGATTACAAAGGATTTCTGGAGAAAAGTAAGGTAGAGGTGAAGATGTTGAGGTGAGATGTGAAAGGTTACTGGCTTCAATCAAACAATATATCCATCTTTAACTCATTCTCCATCAACTGTGTTTTATAATCGTTTTCAAACACACCATAGGTGGTAATCATACAGAGTAGTAATGCCTTTTTGGTCTTTGTTTGTTTTCGAAAACTGGTTAGTTTGTTGGATAGTTCATCGGCGTATTTTTTTGTAATAGTAAATTCAGTATTACTAAATTTCATTTCAAAAATATTAATGCAATTGTCTGCCCTGTCAATCAGCAAATCAATTTGCGCACCTGTTTCAGCGCTGCTTCCTGCTACCTGCCAGGAATAGTAAGATGAGTGAATGCCCGCTATTTGCAGCCCTTTTTTAATCTGTTCTATATGTGTGAAGCAGAGATTTTCAAATGCATATCCGCACCACGACTGGTAAGCTGTAGTGGTGTGGAGTTGTTGCCAGTTGTTTTTTTCATTGGCTTTGGTATGTTGCATGAACTTCAGGTAAAAGAGCGAAAATTCATCTGTAAGACGATATAAGGCATTCTTCTCCTGTTTGCCATAGGGGTAAATTTTTAGGATAAATCCACTTTCTGTCAGTTCGTTGAGTGCTGTGGTGATACCGCCACCCGTGGTTAGCTTACCTGTTGCAAGTAATGCTGTTCTGGTAAGTCCTTTATTTTTCTTTGCCAGTGCTTTTATTATCTGAATATGCTTTTCCGGGTTATTAAAAAGAGCTTGGTACAGATTGTCAAATTCATTGGTCAGAGCACCGTCTTTGGAAAAACATATTTTGTCAATGTTCTGTGCCGCACTCCTGCCTCTTTCAATGGCATTCAGGTATTGTGGTATCCCACCCAGAGTCATGTATAATTGAAGTAACTGGTATTTGTCGGGTTTTATATTTCTATGGGCTAGGTATTTTTCAGTTTCACCCAATGTGAATGGGAGTAACCGAATGCGTTGCGTTACACGATTGTGTAAGCCTCCCCGGTTATTGAGTATTTTAGCGATAATCCAGGAAGCTGCTGAGCCGCATATAACAACCAATATATCTGTTCTTTTAGACGCATACATATTCCAGAAATAGCTAAAAGCAGAAAGGAACCCAGATTTGTGACTGTCGAGCCAGGGCAGTTCATCAAAAAAAAGCACTTTCTTTTGGCGGTCTTTTTTGGTATCCAGACAATTTTCTAATAACTGGAAAGCAGCTTGCCAACTGGAGGGTGTAACTGGCGGTTTATGTTCGGGAAAACAAGTTCCGATCTGAATGGCAAAATTGATTAACTGTTCATTTGTTTTCCCCTGGTATTGTCCACTGCAAGAGAAGGTAAGATTGTCTTTATAATAGGTTTTTATAAGGAAGGTTTTGCCTACCCGTCTTCTGCCATATATGGCAAGTAATTCGGGAGCATTGGATTTCAGCAGGTTTTCAAGAATCGTTTTTTCGGCTTCTCTTCCTATAATTATTGAAGACATGGTATTATTATTAGTTGCCAAAACTATGCAAAAAATATTAGTTTTGGCAACTAATAATTTTATTGGTCGCCAAAACTATGTTTTACAATCGAGTTTTGGCAGCTAATAATATTGGTGAATAAGTGTCATTACTTGCCACTCGACGTTGTTGGCGGACTGACCTAATGACTTCTGATAATAAAAAAGCCCGCCTTCGCTTTTCAGCTTCGGCGGGCGAGTAGTCCCGACAGGAATCGAACCTGTATCTAAAGTTTAGTCCCCACAGTACTGTGGGGATATTCTATCCATTGAACAGCGCATATTGAATATCAAATTTTTAAGATACTAGGCATAAAAAAGCCCGCCTTCGCTTTTCAGCTTCGGCGGGCGGGTAGTCCCGACAGGAATCGAACCTGTATCTAAAGTTTAGTCCCCACAGTACTGTGGGGATATTCTATCCATTGAACA
>NZ_JBIQXR010000001.1:923361-1185620 GCF_058231065.1 Sediminibacterium sp. FW305-C-61
AAAAAAGCCCGCCTTCGCTTTTCAGCTTCGGCGGGCGGGTAGTCCCGACAGGAATCGAACCTGTATCTAAAGTTTAGGAAACTTCTATTCTATCCATTGAACTACGGGACCGGTGAAATGAGGAACAGAGGAATAAGGAATAAGAAATGTCCAAAATCCAATGTCTGATTTCTCGGAGGGCAAAAATAGGGGATTCGGCATTTTGGAAAGCAGGAAAAAGGGTATTTTAGTAAAACAAGCCCAGCCTTATGCAAAAAGCACTGTTATGCCTGCTAATTTTGTGCGGAACTTTACAGACTATGGCACAAACTGATAAACCAGCAATTCAACTGAATCATATAGCCCTTTATGTGACCGATTTACAAAAGGCAGCCAGCTTTTACCGTGATGTAATAGGTCTCGATAGCATTCCCGAACCCTTTAAAATTGGTAAACATGCCTGGTTTAAAATAGGTCCAGCAATGTCGCTGCATATTATTGTCGGCGCACCAGAAAAGAAAGAATACTATAAAAGCAACCATATCTGTTTCAGTGTAGGCAATATCAACCAGTTTATTATCCGGCTCAAACAGTACGGTATTATACATGAAGACTCCGCCGGCACTCCCGGCGCCATCACCAACCGTGTAGACGGCGTACACCAGATCTGGTTCCGCGATCCGGATGGGTATTGGATTGAGGTTAATGACGCGAAGGAGTAATGGCTGATGTCGGATGTCGGATGTCTGATTTAGGTTTCCATTCAAATCCGACATCAGCGATCAGACATCCGCCATTTCTTTCTATCTTTGCCCCTCTCAAAACAGTCTATGAAATTTTATAATATTATTATTAAATACCGTTTCTGGCTCAGTTTGGTGCTGATTGCGGGTGGGGTTGCTTTGAATATGACAGGAACCGGGTTTTGGCCTACATTTCCTATCTATTTCGTTGCACTGATTGGTTTACTAAGTCATTTTTTTATTGGTCCATTGCGCCTGATTCAGGAACCGATGGAATCGGGTAATGTAGAAGAGGTAGAAAAAATATTAAATGGTATCTGGTTTCCGGGACTGCTTTATAAACCTGTACGCTCTACCTACTATACTATCAAGGGTAACCTGGCCATGATGAAACAGGATTTCGACTCAGCCGAAAAACACCTGAAGAAAAGTACCGACCTGGGCTCGCCTATGCCCGAGGCAGAAGGTGCCAATAAATTGCAACTAGGTATGATGGCCATGCAAAAAGGCGATCTGAAACAAGGTGAAAGCTATATCCGTGCCGCTATCCGTGCCGGTATTCCCGATAAAGAAAGTGAAGCCGTTGCCTATCTCACCATGTGCCAGATATTCATGAACAAAAGAGAATTCCGCGCCGCCAAAGATTTCTTCCGCAAAGCCAAAGCCTGCAAACCAACCACCAAACAAGTGGTAGATCAGATTAAGGAAGTGGAGAAATATATTTCGAGGGTACCGGGGTAGAAATGGCTGATGTCTGATCTCTGATGTCGGATTTGATTTTTTGATTTATTCATAGGAATAATTCAAAATTCAAAAACCAAAATTCAAAAATCAAAGATCAAAAAATCAAAGATTAAATGCTTCGTATCATAAAAATACAGTCAGGAGATGCCGCATTGGAAACCGTGCGGCAGCTTTTTTTGGAGTATGCAGAGGAACTGCAGGAAAACCTGTGCTTTCAGAGCTTTGACGCAGAAGTAAAAGATCCGTTGAAAAAATATGGTCCGCCGAAAGGCGCTATTTTTCTTGCTTACTGGAATGAAGAAGCAGTAGGTTGTATTGCACTACAACCATTGGATGTCGAAGGTGTTTGTGAGATGAAAAGGTTGTATGTAAAACCGGCATTCAGAAAATATGGTATTGGTCGCGCCCTCGTTGAGCAACTGCTCGATGCTGCTAAAACAATCGGCTACACAAAAATGCGTCTCGACACCCTCGACCGCCTTCAACCCGCCATAAAACTCTACGAACAATACGGGTTTAAAGTAATCAATGCGTACTATGAAAATCCACTGCCTGGGGTGGTTTACATGGAGTGTGAATTGTCAATTGTCAATTGTGAATAGGGTTGTGGTCGTTGGCAAATAGTGAGTAGTGGGCTTAAAAAAATAAGAATTTTGTTTCCCACTACTCACTCCTTCCTAAATTCACAATTCACTATTGACAATTCACAAATCTGCGATCTGCCATCTGATATCAAAAAATCTCCTAATACTTCGCCGGTGTTCCTGGCTTAGCAATACTATTTTTAATAAACTTCCTCAGGTTCTCATTACTCGTGGCAAGGTCTTCTTTGCGGAGGTACATCATGTGTCCGCTCCGGTAACCTTCCCAGCTCATACGGTCTTTTAAACGGCCGCTGGGGTCCATCTGCCATAAATTGTACTGCGCATTGAAATAATCACAGGCACCATCATAATAGCCAGACTGTACCAATACATGAAGGAATGGATTTTCAGCCATAGCGGTACGTAGGTTGTCACCTGTACGGTCGTTGGTACGATCCCATGGGTTAACGGGTCCGAATACATAGTAACGCAGATCGGTTTTGTATTTCAGTTCTTCTCTTAAATACATATTGATGGCTGGCGCAAAAGAATGTTCCCAAGACAATAATTCTGAATTGTAGTCGGGCGATTCACCTGCATCTTTTTTATCGATGCCTTTATAACGAGAATCGAGTCGTCCAACGGTAAAACCTTCTTCACGTAATAATTCTTTCCAGAATAAATTAGTAGATACATCGAGGTTGTTTTGCAGGATCACTTTTTCATTGATGCCAGAAAAGCGGGCCATCTTAGCGGCAATGGTTTTGCGTTCCTGATCGCCTAGTAAAAAACCTTTGTTGATGGCAGGTATCAGTTCATTCATGGTAAACTGCTCAACTTCTGGTAGCATGGCGGTGAGGTCTTTCTTCTGTAAATCGGCAGGTAATTTTTTGTGGTACCACGCGGTGGCTGCATAATAAGGCAGGCGTAAAGCTGCTGCTTCTCTCGGACTACGCTCAATTCCTAATGTGGTAGGTGATACGAGGATTACACCATTCAAAAACATCCAGTGTGCATTCTGCAGTTCCAGTGCAAGACCAGATACACGTGTGGTACCATAGCTTTCACCAATTAAAAACTTAGGTGAAGCCCAGCGGTTCATGCGGGTAACAAAAGTGTTGATCCATTCAGCAAGGTATTGTACATCGGCACGTACACCGAAGAAACGGGTAGTAGGAATTTCTTTGCTGATGGGGCGTGAGAAGCCGGTGTTTACAGGGTCTACATAAACTATATCTGCAACGTCTAATATAGAATGTGGATTGTCTTTCATGCCATAAGGCTGAACTGGATATCCTTCATCATCTACATTCAGGATACGTGGACCGGTATAACCAATCTGCATCCATAAAGCTGCTGTACCCGGACCACCATTGAATGATATCACCAGTGGACGTGTAGCTTTATCTTTTACATCGGTACGTTCATAATAGGTGAAGAACACACCAGCTTCAATTTTTCCGTCCTTATCCCAAACAGGCATGGTACCAACAGTTGTTTTATAAGGCACACGTGCACCTTTAATGGTGGCCTCATGTTCTGATGTTACCGTGGCATCAGGATTGAATGGAATGTTGAATTGCGCTAATTTGGGGTCAGTAGATCCCAACGAAGGTGCTGCACCTGGTGCACCACTCTGATTACCACCAGTTGGTCTTTGTGCGGTTAGTCCGGCAGTAATACATAAGGCAACAATCGCAAGCGTTAGTTTTTTCATAATAGCAGAAGATTGGGTAATGAATAAAGCCGAATATAGTTTTAACTGCTAAAACATCCATGTAAAATCGGTTATTCGGATAAAAAGTGGGATGAACCCGGTTAGGTGCATCCCTCTTTTATTGTTTGTGTAAAAATTACGTATTCAATTATCCTAAACACAAATCACCCTACATATTTTATCTCCTATCGTTCTAAATCCCCTTAAAAAATTTCGAAATTCATCATTTGAAATTCAATATTCATTATTCTCCGCTGTTTATTTACATGAATACGCGAACTGCGTTTTGCCATAGAAAATAGCCATGCCTTGTTGTAAATCGCCACTGGCAGTTACACTTTGTATATAGCCATCTGTATTAAAACTATAAGCACTGAAATTGGTGGTCCAGGTATCAAGTACATTATTGTTGATAGGGTTGTAAATTTTAGTTACAACCTGTGTCATAGGACGCGCCGGTTTATTACCAAAGTTTAAAGCCGAGGAATAGAGATAGCTTTCAAACGCATCGGGGAAAGCATATACCCAGTTTTTTGCTGTAGCGGTAGCATCGTAAGATAAATCAGATTCCAGTATTTTCTGGTTGCTGTTACCTGTAACTGTTACAAGGCATTTGGTAAGCAGGTTGTCTGTGTATGTGTAGGTAGTGGTATAATAAGAAGTGGCTGAGTTGTTGATGTATTGGTTTTTAGTACTCAGGTAACCATTGTTGTTGTACACATACTCGTAGCGATAAACATCTGATTGCGCTGGGTTGCTGACGTCTGCAAGGGTAACAAATGTTTTAACCCTTTTATTGGCATCCAGTTTAATGTATTGGTACTGATCTAAACGAATTGAATCGGTACTTGCATACACAAAATTGGCTTCCGATAGTTTCTTATTACCCAAACTGTCGAAAAGCACAAAAGCAGTTACTTCATTACTTGCATTAAGTGTAAGTGACAAAGCGAAATCTGGTTTACTACCGGTATTAGCCTGCGTAATACCAGACAAGTAACAGGTTTTGGGTGTAGGTGTAGGCGGCGGGTTTGGTGTTGGCGGATTGGGTGTTGGGGCATCACCTTTTTTACATGCTACAAATAATAAGGATGATGCGATAAACAACGTATATAATGTTGATACTTTCATGGTTTGTGCTTGGTTTATCAGTTACTGTAATACAATGGGTTGGGTTTTAACTTCTCCGTTTATTTCTACACGCACAAACGCAGACCCTTTATAAGTGCTGATGGTAACTGGTATTTTTATTTCCCTTCCAAAGAATATAAACTTATTGGTTTGTACCAATACTACCCCGCCTGCATCGGTAACTGTTACGCGTGCAACAACATTCGTTGTTCTTGGCAGGCTTACAACCACATTAAAGAAACCGCCGGTTACAGGGTTTGGAAATATGCGTACAGTTGAAGTGTCTGTTGTGCTGATTCTTGGTAAAAGCACAATCGGAAAATCAACAGAAGCATCCCAACATAATTTGTCGTTACTGGTTTCTACCCGGTAGAAGCCAACCTTGCGTGCAATCAGTGTGTTGCTGGTATCCGTATTGTTGGTACGCAGGTTATTGTAGTACCACCTGTAATGTGGTGCACTGGTACTAACCAGGATAGAGTCGCTGGTGAGTCCGAGTGAAGGCGTAGTATTGGTATTTCTTACAAAGTTGGTTGTATTAGAAACAATCGATAAACAGCTGGCAATATTACCAACACGCACACTTATTTTCTGTGTACTGCCAATACGGATTGTTTTACTGGTATCTCCATTACTCCAGCGGAACAAAGCATAATTGTTTCCATTGGTGGTAGAAAGTGTAAGTGAATCTTTATAGCAGAACAAGCTACTGTCAATGGTAATGTTATTGATAACAGGTTTGAAATAAACAGCCGAATCGCAAACACTGGCTGTTAATGCCAGATTAACTGTATTGCCATTTATTGTGCTGTGTTTCAGTGTATCATTAAACACGCCCAGTGTTGAATCGTTTTTATAACGCACATAAATAGTAGTACTGTCGATCCTGTTTTTAATGGGACTCAATGATAGTTGTTGGCCATAACCTGAGCCCGAACTAAGCGAAACCTGGTATTTAGCAGGCGCTATTACCTGAATATCGCCTTGTAGATACCTGCCACTTACTTTATAACTCTGTGAAGCAGTGGTTATTGTTTTAATCGCATTAAAACTAAGCGGCTGGTTAATATTGTTGAGTGTGATGATCGGTTGATTGAAAGTAAAACCTGCAATAGAATCATTACCGTTTGCATGACGTACCGTAATAAAGCCTGATTTTCCTTTACCCACCACTGCGCGGATTAATGAGTCGGTCACAACCTGGAAGCTAAGCGCAGCAGAGTCGCCAAAGCTTACAGCAATGGCATTGTTAAAATGGTATCCGTTGATGTTGATGGTATCGCCATAACCACCATTGGCTGGAGTAAACGACAATATTTTTGGAACAGGCAGGTAAGTGAATCCGCCCAGGGTATCGGTTCCATATGGATTGCTTACGCTGACAAGGCCGGACGGAACAGCTTTTTGTATCACAAAACGAAGCAGTGTATCGGAAACTTCTGTAAAGTTCATTTCAACACCCCCTGCCTTTACAGAGCTCACCCTTGTGAAATTGCTACCTTTTACTACAACCGTATCCAGTCTTTTGGCAATTACAGGAAGGAAAGAGACAATTTTCGGCACCCTGACTTTATTGCGTAATACCGCAATATTACCAGACTGGTTATTTGCAGTAATTATTTCTGGCATACCATCGCCATTGATATCGGAACCGTATACTGATGCCGGATCAATTGATACATTAAAAGTTGTTTTATTCCCAAAAGCAAATCCGTTAGATGTGCTTTTATTGGGATAAACAGCAACTGAATTTGAGTCTCTGTTAGGAACAAACAGGTCTGGTTTCCCATCACCATCAATATCTGCAAAGCTGAAACTTCCCGGATTGGCTGTTGTTGGCAGCATCAGTAAGCTGTCGAGTTTTATGGAATCAAGCGTACTGCTATTTTTATATAGGTAGATATTGGCTGAGCCTGTGAAACCGAATGCAAGGTCAGGTTTTCCATCTACATCGATATCTGCCGTAATGGTTTTGAGTGGCAGGGCTGAACCAATCTGGAAGTTCTTGGATATGCCGAACGATACATTGATGCTGTCTGATGTGTTTTGCAGAATACGGATACCAGTATTGCCACCGTTTGAAAAAGTAGTAACAATATCTGCTTTACCATCGCCATTCATATCAGCCATGCTGATATAGTCTGCACGGAAAGGAATGAGGTTAATGGTTTTCGCAGCAGCAAATCCAAAGTTGCCGTTGGCACCAGTGTTTAAGAAATAATGGATCAGTGAACTGTTACCTGAAATAGCAAGCAGATCTGCTTTGCCATCGTTATTAATATCCCTTACAAATACACTGAGCACTCCATTGCCTACAGTAGAATCGAATTTGGCACCAAATGTAATAGCACTGTCTGTGCTGGTATTTGGAAATATCGAGATGGTACTGCTGTTGCCACCGTTCATGTTGGTGATGATGATTTCTTTTTTACCGTCGCCATTCAAATCGCCTGTTGCAAGTCCGAACGTACCTGGTCCGCCTGCCAGTAAAGTTGGTGCAGGAAAAGAGTCGTAGGTACTTGCTGATTTATTACGGAATATAGAAACCTGATTACTTGCCTGGTTGGTTACAATGATTTCGGGTTTGCCATCATTATCCAGGTCTTCTGTAATAACCGACCTAGGGCCACCACCACCAGTAGTGAAATACTTAGCATCAGCAAATGAACTGGCGTTAATAATTTTCGTATCGGCAGATATAGCAGTTACAATGAATGGAGTATTAGAACTGGCGCTTAAGCCACCGGTAATTACTGTAATAGGTTCGTAGCTGGCAGATGCCGGAACGGTTACAACAAGCTGTGTACTGCTTGCAGTAACAACGGATGCCCTTACCGCCCCGAAGTACACAATGTTTTTGGTAGTGGTGTCATTGAAATTTTTGCCCAGAATGGTTACAGAAGAACCTGCAGGTCCTGCTTTTGGTGAGAAGGAACTGATGACAGGAATCTTGTTCCCAGTTGAAGTTGTAGTAGTGTCATTATTGGTGGATGCAGCAGAACGGTAGAAGCTGAGTTCGTATCCGAGTCCGCTGCTGCCAACAACTATATCTGCACCACCATCGTTGTTAAAATCGGTAATGCCAAGGGCAGCGGGATTTACATGTGTAGTTAGATTTCCTTTTGGAACAAATGATCCGGCGGAAATTGTTCCTGTGCTGCTTTTGTTTTCTAAGATTGAAATGAGGTTACTGCCACTCAGCGAAACGGCGATGTCTGGCTTGCCATTACCTGTAAGATCAAAGAGGGCGAGCGAAGAAGGACCCGTACTAACATCAATGCTAACTTGTGAATCGAATGAAGATGCATTTAATAGTCCCTGGTCAATTTTGTTACGTGAAATTAGTAATTGGTTGGTGCTGAAGTTTAGTACAAGTATTTCCGGTTTGCCATCAGCATCAAGATCCTCAGCATAAATTTTTGATGTTGGCGAAAAGCCGGATTTGAAAGACACAATATTGGCAAATGAACTTGAATTCAGTTGACCGGTAGCAGCTGAATTTGCGAAAATGTAGATAGAAGAATCTGAACCAAGTCCTAATAGATCGCCTTTATTGTCTCCATTCAAATCGGCAACAGTAAATGATTTTAGTGGAACTGGGCTACTGATAGGAATGCGTGTACTAAAACTGTTGTTATCCAGTATACCATTTGATGAAGTGTTTTTAAACGCGATAATTTTTGCTGTTATATTATTAATTGTTAATACGGTCATCTGTGTGATGATATCCTGCTTACCGTCTTTATCGAGATCATTAATAAAAACCTGAAACCCTATTTGTTTATAGTCTGTAGAAGCTGCATTGCCAATAATGATTTCAGTAAATTGCTGGAAACTGATTGAGTCTGCTGTGGAAGTATTTTTCAGCAAAATAATATGTAAGGAGTCTAGCCACGAAGTTGCGAACACCAGATCAAGTTTGCCGTCCCCATTTAAATCGCCGTATGCAGTTGCAAGGATACGTCTGTTGGTATTTGTGTTGAGGTCTTTATGATTAAAACTTGGTGTAGAAGCACCCGTATCGACTTTATTGTTTTTTAGAATTTTGTATAATCCTGACTGTGGATCTGTTGCAACTATGTCAACATATCCATCGTTATTGAAGTCGGCAATGGCAAGGTTCTCCGGAATTAAAGTGGTCGATATATTTGTTCTCGTACTAAACAGAGAAGCGTTTGTAGAATCTTTTTTATCATAATAAGGCACGAAAGAACGGGAACTGTAAGCTGTCAGTTTGTTTACTGCAACACTTATTTTACTGACGGTTGCAGCTTTAGGGATGGTTACGGTGAGTACTGTATCATTGGCGTTTATAATAGCTGCTTTAACAGGGCCGATATACACAAACCTGTTGGAATCTGCAGCTGTAAATCCCGATCCTCTAATGGTTAATGTAGATCCTGCTTTTCCCGATAAGGGTGAGAAAGAGTTGATACTGGGTTGTGCAACAACAAATAGACTGGTAACCAGTAATAATAAGAGTAGTGTATAATGTTTGCGCATATATAGGTTTAACTCATGGGTTATTGGAAATCCGATATTGGTAAAATCTTGTTGCTCCGTTTCAGCTAAGTCGTAAACCATTCTGAAAATTCGTTAGCATAGTATTACTAGTCGCACTAACGGAGACTTTATTTTCCTAGGGGGTAGGCGTATGCCGAGCAAATTGCGGCATGACGGACACGAAAATAGGAGATAAATGAGATTAAAATTCCATGTATCAAAAAAAAATATGAAATGGGGAAGCTGTGTGACAAAAGTCATAAAAATCATCCCCAAAGCTTTATACCTTGTAATATGAAAACCCAGTGGCTACGACTTATATTAGCTTGTGCGGTATGTATAACCCTTATATGGCTAGTCGTAAACTGGATAAAAAACCGTTAACTCAAACCAACTATATGAAAACAAACATGGGAAATGTCGACCGGATCATTCGCGTACTACTTGCTATTGTAGCCGCTGTTTTGTATTTCACCGGAACCGTAACTGGTACCTGGGGTATGGTATTGCTGGTATTAGGCGGCGTGTTTCTGGCTGTATCAGCCATCGGCTTTTGTCCGCTGTACGCCATTTTTGGATTAAATACTTGTGGGAATAAGAAATAGGAAATAAGGAATAAGAAATAAGGAATAAGAAAGTGGGGTTTTGCTTCGTACCCATATTTCCTTCGTTTATGTAATAATACGACAAAGGGTTTCTACTCTGCTTTCCTTATATCATTAATATACCACAATGGTATAGGTTTCTGCTATCCTGGCTTGGGCTGAAGCGATATTTGCTTTATTTTTCTATATCAAGGATCGAATAAGCAATCGTAATTCATGAACCCAGGCAAATTAGTTTTATGTTTAGTTGTGCTGCTAAGCACGGCTGGTGTTGCTGCACAGAAAGCCAGTATTATTGTAAAAGTGTCAGACGAAAAACAACTACCCATTGAAGGGGCGGTGGTTGAGCTATTGGAACAGGGTAAAAAAATACGCGCCGTTATCAGTAAAAAAAACGGAGAAGCTTTATTCGATCAAACTGCCGCAGGTACTTATGAAATTTCAGCATCATTCACTGGTTTTGAATCACAATTGTCCAGGCAGGTTAAACTAAGCGGATCAGATGTATACATTGACCTCACACTAAAATCCAGTGTATCTGAACTGGCACAGGTAACGGTACAATCTTCCAAGCCATTTATTCAGCGTGAGCAAGGTAAGCTGGTAGTTAATCCGGAAGCATCGCCTACCAATAATGGTACAACTGTTGTTGAACTGTTGGAGAAATCACCAGGTGTTATGATCGACCGTAACAACGGTATTAGCCTGCGTAACAAATCGGGAGTGCTGGTGTTGATTGATGATAAACCTACCTATTTACAAGGTGCCGATTTAATCAGCCTGCTGTCTTCCATGAACACATCTCAGGTAGAAAAAATAGAACTCATTACTAGTCCCTCTGCCAAATACGATGCAGCAGGTAATTCGGGTATCATCAATATCAAAACCAAAAAGATTAAACAGATTGGGTTTAACGGAACCCTTACTATGGCTGCGGCAATGGGTATGCGTCCGCGTACCAATAACTCACTTTTACTTAACTACAGAAAGAATAAGTGGAGTCATTATTTCTCATACGGTATCAACTATGCCAAAACAAGAATGCCGATCTATGCACTACGTACCTATTTTGATGCAGCAAGAACGCCCATCGCCATTCTTGAACAACCCACTTTTTTCAACAATACCAACCTCAACAATACCATTAAATACGGTACCGAATTTGCTGCAACAGATAAACTCACTTTTATTTTCTCTTTCTCTGGTTCACTCATCAATCGGAAGTCAAGGAATACTGCTACGGCCGATTGGTTATCACCTTCCAGAACAATAGACTCATCTATCTACACAGCATCTAATTCAGAGAACAGGTTTACAACAGGTGCCATCAGTATCGGGTCGAGACATAAACTTTCCAAAACACAACAGTTGACCATTGATGCCGATGCAGCTCGATACGATTTAAACAACGAACAATATTTTCAGAGCGAAAGGCCGGGTGCGCAGGGTTATACCATTGGTACACTTGGTAATATTCCTTCCTTCATCAAAATATTTTCTGCAAACAGCAACTATACACAGGAAATTGGCAGAGATGGAAAACTGGAAGCAGGCGTTAAAACTTCGAAGATCGATACCGATAACGATGCGGGTTATGCCATTAGCATCAACAACGGCTTATGGCGCCCGGACTATGCCAAGAGTAACCATTTTGTGTATGGTGAAAAAATACATGCGGCTTATGGTATGTACGAGCAGAAGTTTAAAAAGCTGACAGTGCAGGCTGGTTTGCGTTATGAATACACGCATTACGACGCACATCAGTTAGGAAATGTGGTGGTGAAAGATTCTTCATTCAGTCGTAATTACGATGGGTTCTTTCCATCGGGTTTTGTTACCTGGGAGGCAGATTCAATACACACTTTTTCTTTATCGATAGGTCGCCGTATCGATCGTCCTAATTTTCAAAGGCTAAACCCATTTGTAAACATTATCAATAAATACACACTCGAAAGAGGCAATCCTTTTTTCAGGCCGCAGTTTACCTGGAACTTTGAACTGTCGCACCAGTATAAGCAATTGCTGCATACGACATTCTCTTATTCACTCATCAAAGATTATTTCTCTCAGTTATTCCTGACTGATCCCGATGGTATTCTGGTATATACTCAGGGTAATGTTGGCCGTATGCACAATTATACTTTTTCTACCATGTTAACTACTAAGCCAGCCAAATGGTGGTCGTTGAATACAGAAGCTATTTATACTTATAAAAAACTGATTGGTTATGTGTGGAACAACTATCGTTCCGATATTTCACAGCTTACGCTGAATATGAACAGCCAGTTCCGCATCAGTAAAAAAATCAATGGAGAAATATCGGGATCATATACCGGAAGATCAAGGAATGATTTGCAGGAACTCTTGTATCCATTCGGGCAATTACACCTGGGCTTTTCGATGCCGGTGATGAAAAACAGTGGAACGCTGCGTTTTTCTGCCCGTGATATTTTTAAAACAAACTGGATGGAAGGGCTGACCGATTTTAAAGATGCGGAAGAATACTTCATCGTACGCCGCGACAGCCGTGTATTCACCCTTTCATTCTCCTATCGTTTTGGTAAAACAGGCAAAGCCGCCCGCCAAAAAACAGCCACAGAAGAAATGCGCAGGGTGGAACTGTAGGAAATAAGAAATAAGAAATAAGGAAGTGGAATACTCCTTTACTTTCTCATTTCATATTTCTTATTCCTTATTTATAATCACCCCCAAACATCCGGGTGCTTTGCAAAGTAGGGTAGCAGAAAGCAGCCGGAAATGCCGGTGATGATTTCGATGCCGAGGGTTAGTCCTCTTGCGCTTGCGGGCAATGGATCGCCGGTGGGCATCATATTAGGACCGAGGGGAATAAACGCAACGATGGCAACGAGGCAAATACAAAGCAGGGTATAAAGCACAGCTCCTTTCTTCAGGTATTCTACCATAGCCGCATATACAATACCTGCTGCCACCAGCGTTGGAATGGTAAAGTAGATGATGGAATTAATGTTTACCCATTCTGCAAATTCATATCCCGTAACCTTTCGGTAAATAAGATCGAATGCCAGGTTGATAACGGTGGTGCCAATGCCTACAAATAAGCCACCTAAAATACCGCGGGTAGCTAAACTGTAGTGATAGGGGGAAGTTCCGGTTTCCATCTCGATAAGGTTTTAAGGTTAATGAATAACACGATACCTGATGCGATCGGGAAAAAGCCTGACGATAATAAGACCTGAGTGTCTATAAATTTAAGCAATTTTTTTGAGGTATGCAATAGGGTGAGAGTCCGGGGTCCGGAAGTCGGAGAGACCGAAAGACTGCTTAGTCCTAATAAGCTGATCTGATTTATTATTGAAGTATAAATATTATTATCTAACTCACTCCAGACTTTCCGACTTCCGGACTTCCGGACTCCCCCCTCAAAACCACCTGCTCCACCACCTCCGGAAAATACTGGTGTTCGAGGGCATGAATTTTTTGGGCGAGGGTTTCGGGGGTATCATTGGCGGTTATTTCGCAACGGGCCTGGAAAATGTGTTCACCTTCATCGAAGTGCTCATTTACATAATGTATGGTAATGCCGCTTTCTTTTTCACCTGCAGCAATAACAGCTTCATGTACATGCATGCCGTACATGCCTTTACCCCCATATTTAGGAAGCAGGGCGGGATGTATATTAATAATCCGGTCGGGAAATGCTTCTATCAGCGCATGAGGTACTTTCCATAGAAAGCCGGCCAGTACTATAAAGTCGATACCACCCCGGTGTTTTATTTCATCTACATAAGCGTTTCCACGGAAGAAGCGCTCTTTTTCAATCATTAATACCGGAACCTGGTTATGGGCAGCAATCTGAATAACTCCAGCCCCTGGTTTATTACAAACCACGAGTGCAACGGCTATTTTAGGATGATTCTTTAAATGGGCGATGATTTTGGCGGCATTTGTTCCCGCCCCGGAAGCAAACAGCGCAATTTTGATTTGAGGATGTCGGATGTCGGATGTCGGATTTGGGTTTATTTCTGATACTTTAGTCCCAACTCCCCCCAGATTTCCCATTTCCTGTTCCCTATTTCCTATTTCATATTCCTTATTACCCTGACTATTCACCATTAACAATTCACCATTAACTTTTCTCATCCCTGCAATCCTACGCCATATTTTTGCCAGGTAATTCTGGAAAAAAGGGAATTGTCCCATAGGAATACTTACAATTAGTACTGAGATGGGCCAAATTAAGGTAACCAGCAGTATATAAATAACATAGTATAATAAACCCTTATCTATTTGGGTAAATACCATCAATCGTTTGCCTGCATAGCCACAAAGACTGCCTCCGAGGGCAAAAGTGGAGAAAACGAGTGCGAATCGGGGCCAGCTTAAACCCCATTTTTCTTTCAGGCGACGAAACATGCCCCAAAAATGCGATAAAAAGAGCAGGAAAATTTCATCTTGTCGTTTTTTTGCCACTGATTGCACAGAAGATCACAGAAATGATTTTCGTTTTCAGTGCAATTCTGTGCTTTCAGTGGCATTTTCCTATTGCATCTGCATATTTCTATAATTCGTTTAAAAAGTATGACATTCGTCATGTCTTATTTTCACCAATCCGCTGAAACCCAAGCCAGATAAGGATAAAAAAAATTCTACAAGGTTTGGTTTTTGTCAGCATCGTGTCATATTTTTGCAGCCGTTCACGGATATTTTTCCACACCAAGAACCACGTTTGTGAATATGATATCTTTTAGACGCATAACCAAGACCTGTCTGCTCAGTGCACTCCTTTTCTTGGGTTTTTCAACAGTGAATACAGTTTCCGCGCAAGATGGTAAAGCCCTCTTTACTACTAACTGTGCATCCTGTCACCAGGTACATAAAGCTTCTACTGGTCCGGCACTTGCGGGTGTGGAGGATCGTTGGCCCAATAAAGCCAATCTCTATTCCTGGATCAGGAATAGTGCCGCTTTCCTGAAAACAGGAGACAAGTATGCAAATGACCTGTATAATCAATACAATAAAGTAGCGATGAACCAGTTTCCTAGTCTGACAGACGATGAAATTGGTGCAATACTAAAGTATATCGGATCAGTTCCTGCTCCAGGTGCGGCTGGCGCTGCTGGTGCTGCTGCCCCAGGCGCTGAAGCTGCTGCTGAAAGCGACAATACTTTGTTGTTTGGTATCCTCACCCTGATCCTCGCAGTTGTTGCCCTGATCTTATTGCAAGTAAATGCCAACCTGAAAAAACTGGCAGACGAGCGTGAAGGTCATGCAGCAATTGAGCCTGTTCCTTTCTGGAGAAATAAGAGCTATATCGCCATGATTACTGTAGTGCTATTCGTAGTTGGTGGTTATCTTACTTCTAAAGGTGCGATGGCATTGGGTCGTAGTAAAGACTACCAGCCAGAACAGCCAATCTACTATTCTCACAAAGTACACGCAGGAATCAACCAGATCAACTGTCAGTACTGTCATACCGGTGTTTACCAGGGCAAACAGGCAACCATTCCATCTGTGAATGTTTGTATGAACTGTCATATGTCTATCAATGAATATGCTGGCGAAAAGATTTACAATGAAAGCGGCGAAGAAGTAAACGGTACTGCTGAGATCCAGAAATTATACAAATACGCAGGCTTTGAACCCGGTAAACCCTGGGATCCTTCAAAAGCCAAACCAATTGAGTGGGTTCGTATTCACAACCTGCCCGACCACGTTTACTTTAACCACTCACAACACGTGAAAGCAGGTAAAGTAGAATGTCAGACCTGTCATGGTGAGATCCAGAAAATGGGAGAGGTAAAACAATTTACCGACCTGAGCATGGGCTGGTGTATCAACTGTCACCGCGAAACACAGGTACAGTTTAAAGACAATGGTTTCTACAGCATTTACGAGAAATACCACCAGGACCTGAAGAGCGGAAAAATGGATAGCACCAAGGGTGTTACCGTAGAAGCGATTGGAGGAACAGAGTGTCAGAAATGCCATTATTAATTTGAAAATTTGAGCATTTGAAAATTTGAAAATGAAAGCAATTCAGATTTTCAAAACCTTCGGTTTTTAAAATAATAATCATTAAATAAGCAGTGAAAAATGAAGATTGTGGGTTGAAAATTTTCAAATTTTCAAATTCTCAAATTTTCAAATTGAAATATTGAAATTGTAACGAAAGAAAATCTGTTTAAGCGGAAAAATCCATTTCCAAATTTTCAAATTTTCAAATTTTCAAATTAACAAGATGGAAAAAAAGTACTGGCAAAGTTTTGGAGAGCTGAATCAGTCTGAGGCTTACAATAAAGAGGTTAAAGACGAGTTTAAGGAAGAACTGCCTTTTGTAGCTGATGAAAGTAAAAGCTTCATGGAAACGGCTGCTCCAAGGAGAGATTTCCTGAAATACCTGGGCTTCAGCACCGCGGCTGCTGCAGTAGCTGCAAGTTGCGAAATGCCGGTTAAAAAAGCCATCCCTTTTGCCAATAAACCTGAAGATATTGTTCCGGGTGTATCTAATTACTATGCAACTACCTATGTACAGGATGGTGATGTAGTTAGTGTACTGGCGAAAGTTCGTGATGGTCGTCCAATTAAAATAGAAGGTAATGACCTTAGTCCAATCACTGCAGGTGGTACATCTGCACGTGTTCAGGCTTCGGTTCTTGATTTATACAATACAGCCCGTTTACGTTTTCCAACCTTAGATGGTAAAGAAGTTCCATTTGCAACCATTGATAAAGTAGTAGCAGATGGTCTTGGCGGAAATGTTGTGTTATTAACAAGCACAGTTACTTCTCCATCAACCAAAGCGGTAATTGCTGAGTTTCTTGCCAAATATCCTGGTAGCCGTCACGTAACGTATGATGCCGTTTCTTACAGTGCAATGTTACTGGCCAATGAAGCTACTTATGGTGTACGCGCTATTCCATCTTACCGTTTTGATAATGCAAAAGCAATCGTTAGCCTTGGTGCCGATTTCCTTGGAACATGGTTGAGCCCGGTTGAATTTGCAAAGCAATATGCTACAGGAAAGAGAATCGACGAGAAGAACCCATCAATGAGCAAGCATATTCATTTCGAATCTGTAGCTTCTCTTACTGGTTCTAATGCCGATGAAAAATATTTACACCGCCCTTCTGAAACGTCTGCTATAGCTGCTGCTTTATTAAGCGCTGTAAACGGACAAGGTGTTACTGGTATCAGCGATGCAAAACTGAAAACTGGTATTGAAAAAGCTGCCAAAGCATTGAATGAGCATAAAGGTGCAGCATTAGTAGTAGCCGGTAGCAACGATGTAAATGTTCAAATCATTGTTAATGCCATCAATAATGCTATCGGAGCAGGTGGATCTACTATTAACTGGGGTGTACTTGATCATCAGCGTGCAGGTGTAGACGCAGATTTTGCGAAACTGGTTGAAGATATGAATGCAGGCGCAGTGAGCACATTGTTGATTTATGGTGCCAACCCTGCTTACTCATGGTACGATGCAGAGAAATTCAAAGCAGGACTTAAAAAAGTTAAAACAACTGTTTCTTTTGCTACAGTAGTAGATGAAACTGCTGAACTCTGTAAAGTAGTTATTCCTGATCATCATTACCTTGAAAGCTGGGGTGATGCTGAAGCAAAAACTGGACATTTCTCTTTCATCCAGCCTACTATTTATCCATTATTTAAAACCCGTCAGTGGCAAGATAGCCTGCTGAAATGGAGTGGTAATACAAATGATTACCTCGCTTACCTGAAAAATTTCTGGAGTGCAAAACTGGGCGGACAGTCTGGTTGGGATAAAGCACTTCAGGATGGTGTGATAAGCATTGGAGAATCTGCAACTAAGCCAGGAACCTTTAACGGTGCTGCGGTAGGTGCTGCAGTTGCTGCTGCGACTTCAGGTAAAAAAGGCGGCAAATACGAACTGGTACTGTATGAAAAAGTAGGTATCGGTGCTGGTCAGGGTGCTGCTAACCCATGGTTACAGGAATTACCAGATCCGGTTACACGTGCAACATGGGATAACTATGTTATCGTATCTCCTGCACTTGCAAGAACCATTTTAGATATCGACCTGAACAACGGTGGTCAGGCGGATGCTTATGAAGTAAATCCTCCGAAGAAAGTTGTGAAAGTTACCGCCAACGGTAAAGAAATTTCACTGCCTGTATTGATTATTCCAGGTACACATCCTGATACCATCGGTATCGCTGTAGGATATGGCCGTAGTAATAAAATTGGTAAAGCTGCTGATGGTGTAGGTAAAAATGCCTTCCCAATGGCTACACTCAGCAATGGTGCTGTAAGCTTTAGCAATAGCAGTGTTGAGATTGCCGTAACAGGTGAAAAATACCCGGTTGCCTTAACGCAAACACATAATCGTTACGATACCACACAAGGTAACCGTACCGAAGTAATGAAAGAACTTACTCTGGCTGACTATAAAAAACATCCGACTGAAATACGTGATGAGCGTGAACATGAATTAAAACCATGGGGTGGTCTGGAGAAGTTTGAAAGTCAGGGTACCATTTATCCAGTATACGACAGACCAGGTATTAAATGGGGAATGAGCGTAGACCTGAATACCTGTACCGGTTGCGGTGCCTGCGTAGTTGCTTGTAACGCAGAAAACAACGTTTCTGTTGTAGGTAAGCCGGAAGTATTACGTGGTCATGAAATGCACTGGTTGCGTATTGATAAATATTTCAGTGGTGATATGGATAACCCGAATGTGGTGTTCCAACCCCTGATGTGTCAGCACTGTGATAATGCACCTTGTGAAAACGTTTGTCCGGTTGCAGCTACCAACCACAGTTCTGAAGGTATTAACCAGATGACTTATAACCGTTGTATCGGTACAAGGTATTGTGCGAACAACTGTCCTTATAAAGTACGTCGTTTCAACTGGGCTGATTATACCGGTGCAGACAGCTTCGGAAATAACCAGGAAGGTCATGTAAATGATGTGGTATTGGATATGAATGACGACCTCACACGTATGGTACTGAATCCGGATGTAACAGTTCGTTCACGTGGTGTGATTGAAAAATGTTCATTCTGTGTACAGCGTTTACAGGAAAGTAAGTTGAAAGCGAAAAAAGAAAGCAGACCAATTGTTGACAGCGACATTAAAGTAGCATGTCAGCAGGCTTGTCCTACAAACGCAATCACTTTCGGTAATGCAAATGATAAACATAGTGCTATTACCATGGTGAGAACAGAGAATCCAAACCGTCAGTTCTATGTACTGGAACAACTGCACGTATTACCTGGTGTTACTTACTTAGCAAAAGTGCGTAACACAGAATCGGCACATGGCGAGGAAGGAAAGCATGAGGCGAAAAAAGAAGCAGAACACGCTTAAAGTGAGTAGTGAATAGTGAACGGTGAATGGTCAATAGATTCACTATTCACCATTGACCATTCACCTTGACAAAAGTTACAATAAACGCATGAGCCACTAATCATGGCCCATGGACCAAAATAAGACCAGATGCATTTAAAGTACGAATCACAGCTCAGGGAACCGTTGGTGTACGGTGATAAGAATTACCATCAGGTAACCGAAGACATCGTAAGACCTATCGAAGCCAAGCCAACTAAATTGTGGTATGTCGGCTTCTATATTTCTGTTGCCCTATTGTTGTTTGGTGTGTATAGCGTTTATCGTGAGGTAACTTACGGTATCGGCCAGTGGAACCTGAACAAAACCATCGGATGGGGTTGGGATATCACCAACTTCGTATGGTGGGTAGGTATCGGTCACGCAGGTACACTGATCTCAGCAATCCTTTTGCTGTTCCGTCAGGGATGGAGAACAGGTGTAAACCGTGCGGCTGAAGCGATGACCATCTTCGCCGTAATGTGTGCGGGTCAGTTCCCGATCTTCCACATGGGTCGTGTATGGATGGCTTTCTTCGTACTTCCTTATCCTAACACACGTGGTCCATTATGGGTAAACTTTAACTCACCATTGTTGTGGGACGTATTTGCGATCTCAACTTATTTTACCGTATCTCTTTTATTCTGGTACTCTGGTTTGATTCCTGACTTTGCAACGGTTCGTGACCGTGCATTCACCAAACTGCGTAAGCGTTTATATGGTATTGCATCTTTTGGTTGGACAGGTTCTACCAAACACTGGCAGCGTCATGAGAGTCTTTCTCTGGTTCTTGCCGGTCTGAGTACACCACTGGTACTTTCTGTACACACTATCGTATCTTTCGACTTCGCTACGTCAGTAATTCCTGGTTGGCATACGACAATCTTCCCGCCATATTTCGTTGCGGGTGCGATCTTCTCTGGATTTGCGATGGTACAAACCCTGATGGTGATCGTTCGTAAAGTTTTCGGAATGGAAGACTATATCACGATGGGTCACATTGAGGCGATGAATAAAGTAATTGTATTAACCGGTTCTATAGTAGGTGTTGCTTATCTCACAGAGTTATTCATGGGATGGTATAGCCAGAACAAATACGAGGGTTACACATTCTGGTACAGCCGTGCTTACCTGTTCAGTCCTTATGGCTGGAGCTATTGGGGTATGATGGCTTGTAACGTATTGAGCCCGCAGATTTTCTGGTTCCGCAAAATGAGAAGAAACCTGTTCGTAACCTTCTTCATGAGTATTATCGTGAATATCGGTATGTGGTTCGAGCGTTTTGTAATCATCGTTACATCATTGTACCGCGATTACCTTCCATCTAGCTGGTCTGTATACTACAGCCCTACTATTTGGGAGATCGGTTTCTATGCAGGAACATTCGGTTTATTCTTTACCTGCTTCTTCCTCTTCGCAAAATACTTCCCGGTAATTGCGATTGCAGAGATCAAGTATGTATTGAAAACAACCGGTGAAGGATATAAAAACAAAATGGGTCATATCGAAGAGCAGAAGTTGGAAGACTTCGTTCACGACCAAGCACACCATTAATTTTTTTAATGGGGCAATTTGAAAATTTGAAAATGATGATTTGATAAGGTTGAAGTTTGAAAACAAGAAAGCAGTTGCTTTCATTTTCAAATTTTCAAATTTTCAAATTGTCTAATTAAATACGACATGGCAAAAAAGAAATTCGTAGTAGGCTGTTTTGATGATGAAGCAGTATTGTTTCCTGCGGTGAAGAAAGTTCGCACCTCGGGCTACAAGATTCATGATGTGTATACGCCATTTGCGGTACATGGACTTGATCATGCACTTGGTTTAAGAGAAACCAGTTTGCATACTGCCGGTTTTATCTATGGTATCACAGGTACCACTACAGCACTCAGCTGTATCAGCTGGATATTTACCCGCGACTGGCCTTTGAACATTGGTGGTAAACCCCATTTTGCTTTACCAGCATGGGTGCCAATCATGTTTGAGTTAACAGTATTGTTTGCTGCGGTAGGTATGGTACTTACGTTTTGCTATCTCTGCCAGTTGGCTCCGTTTGTGAAAAAGCATCACTTCCATGCACGCGCTACAGACGATTTGTTTGTAATGGTAATTGAGTGTACCGATAAAACCAATGTAGATGACCTTAAAGCATTCCTCAGCAGCAATGGTGCCGTTGAAACGGATGTTCAGGTAGCAGAAGAAGGTTGGTGGTTAGGTCGTTACGACAAAGATGAAATGATGTTTGAAAACAAAGAAATCGTTGCTGCTTAATATTTTGAATACAAAGAAGATGAAGAAATTACTGATCATAGCTGTTGCCGCCACTGCTACTACGATTGTAGCTTGTAGCGATGTAAAGCGCACTCCTGGTACAGTTTATATGCCTGATATGGCATACAGTCGCGCCTATGAAACCTATGCGGATCATAGCAATCTCACAGAAAAAGGTGTTCATTATACCGCAATGCCTGTGGAAGGAACAATCGCAAGGGGTTCAGAATTACCTTTTCATATAGCCAAAGATGCTCCCGGTGATACAACCAATTATTATGCATCACGTCAAGTGGCTAATCCAATCGATTCATTAAGCGCTACAGATGCTTCAGAAGCCGAACGTTTATACCTCATAAACTGTGGTATTTGTCATGGAAGCAAGCTTGATGGTAATGGTCCTTTATACAAAGGAGGGGAAGGTCCTTATGCAGCAAAACCCGCTACATTGGTTGGTGATGCTAAATATGAATCAATGCCAGATGGTCAGATGTTCTATTCAGTTGCATACGGAAAAAATATGATGGGCTCTTATGCTTCTCAGTTAACCCGTAAGCAACGTTGGATGGTGATTAAGTATATCAAGAACAAACAAAAAGAAGCAAAAGCGGCTGCTACTTCAGCACCTGCGGCAAAATAATATAGTATTAAATCCCAGCTCCGGACATTTGTCTGGAAAAGATTAAAAGAATAAAAATGGCATCTATCAAAACGCAATTTGAGATACCCGGTAAAATGAAGACATGGTCCTATGCCCTGATTGGTGTAGGTCTGGTTGCCCTTGTTGCAGGTCTTGTGATCAAGGGTTTTAGCGCCGATGAACATGAGCAGACTCAGTTCTGGGGTACACTGATGTATAATACCATTTTCTGGACCCTGGTTTGTAATGCCAGCATGTTCTTTATTTGCGTAACAACTTTGGCTATGGGTGGCTGGCAGCAGTCGTTCCGTCGTATTCCGGAAGCGATCTCTACCATGGTACCCATTTTTGGTGCCATTACTTTTGCCGTTTTAATTTATGTGGTAGTAGGTCACAAACATCATATTTATCATTGGTTAGATACAGAAGCTGTAGCAAACGACCCGATATTGAAAGGTAAAGCCGGCTTCCTGAATCCTGTTTTCTTTATTATCTGGACTACCCTTACCATTGGTTTGTGGAGTTTATTGGGCTGGAGAATGCGTCAACTGAGCAGTGAGGCTGATGAAGCTCCAATGGATGCAGAAAAAGGTGCAAGTTTTATCTGGAGAAATACCATCCGTGCAGCCTTATTTGTAGTTTGGTTTGCATTGACTGTAGGATCAACTATTCCTTGGTTATGGATGATGAGCATCGATGCACACTGGTATTCTACCATGTATAGCTGGTATACATTCGCAAGTTCATTTGTATCTGGTATGTCACTCGTTGCATTATGGGTAATCTACCTGAAAAATAAAGGCTATCTGGAACTTACTTCACAGGAACACCTGCATGATATCGGTAAGTTTATGTTTGCCTTCTCAATCTTCTGGACCTACCTCTGGTTCTCACAGTATATGCTGATCTGGTATGCAAACATTCCGGAAGAAACCGTATACTTCAAACACAGGGTTCAGGGACCTTACAAAGGAATTTTCTTTTTGAATTTGATCATCAATTTCCTTTGTCCGTTGTTAATATTAATGAAGCGTTCGGCAAAGAGAAATTATACGCTCATAACCTTCATGGCTGTATTGATCATTTTTGGTCACTGGATCGATTTCTACCAGATGGTAATGGGAAGCCTCTCTAAAGAGCATGTAACCCTGGGTTGGTTAGACTTTGGTATCCTGAGCTTGTTTGTAGGTATGATGATTTTGGGTGTAGGAAGGGCATTAACTAAAAAATCACTGGTTCCTAAATATCATCCTTTCCTGAAAGAGAGCGTGATACACCAGGTGTAGTTGTTAATTTGAAAATTTGAAAATTTGGAAATTTGAAAATGGGTAGTCTTTGAAATTAGAAAATGATTCACGGTGTTTTATCATTTTCAAATTTCCAAATTCTCAAATTTTCAGATTGATTAAATACTGATAGCATTATGACAATGTTTTTAACCATAGCTGTAATCGTACTGATCTTTATAGTGATCTTCCAGATCGCTAAAGCAAGTGAATATGTATCGGTACTGAAAGGAGAAGAAGTTAGCCGTAAGCAAAACAATAAAATCAACGGATTCCTGATGATAGGATTCCTTGTTTTAGGTTTAATCGGTGTATGGTACTGTAATAAGCTTTATTATGGTAAAACACTGCTGGTTCAGGATGCAGCCAGTGTAGAAGGTGCACGTGTAGATTCAATGCTATGGGTTACACTTGCCGTAACTGGTATTGTATTTATACTCACACAAATTGTACTGTTCTGGTTTGCCTACAAATACCAGGAAAAAGAAAACAATAAAGTTTTTTATTTCCCGCATAGTACCAAGCTTGAAGTTATCTGGACCGTTATTCCTGCCATCGCCTTAACTGTGCTGGTTGTAATTGGTTTGCGTAACTGGTTCCTGTTTACCGGCGAACCTCCAAAAAATGCTATGGTGGTAGAAGTAACAGGAAAGCAGTTTGGCTGGATATATCGTTATCCAGGTAAAGATGGTTCATTCGGCAAGAAATACTATAAGAACATTGATAATGCAAGTAACAGTCTTGGTTTGATTTGGGAAGATAAATTGGGTCATGATGATCTTGTTATGGAGCAAACTATGTACCTCGTTAAGGGCAGACCTGTTAAGCTGATTATTGGTTCAAGAGATGTAATTCATGATGTGGGTCTTTCTCATTTCCGTATGAAAATGGATGCCGTTCCGGGTATTCCTACTACGATGTGGTTTACGCCTAAGTACACTACAAAGGAAATGAAAGAAATGACCAAGAATCCGGATTTCCAATATGAAATCAGTTGCGATCAGATGTGCGGTAATGGTCACTACTCTATGAAAGGTGTAATTGAAGTAGTAGAGCAGGAAGAGTTTGATGCATGGATGGTAAAACAGAAACCTTATTATGCTCAGCAGTTCCCAGACAAGGATGCTGCTGCACCAAAAGCAGTTGCAGATACTGCTGCTAAAACAGCTTCGGTAAAACCTGTTGAAGCAGCAAAGAAAGCAGTGGCTAAAATGTAAAACATTGTTCAACCAAATACGAAGTGGTTGTTATCATTGATAGAAATTTATAAAAGAAGATTATGAGTAACGAAGCAGTAGTGCATGCACATGGAGCAGTGGCCACACACGAGGGTCATGGCGATCATCATCATGAGCATCACCATCATGAGACTTTTATCACAAAGTATGTGTTTAGCCAGGATCATAAAATGATTGCCAAACAGTTCCTTATCACTGGTATGGTATGGGCTGTTTTGGGTGGTTTGATGAGCGTACTCTTCCGTTTGCAACTGGGTTATCCGGATGCAACATTCCCATGGTTAGAAGATATCCTGGGTAAATGGGCAAAAGGTGGTCGTATTACACCTGAGGCTTATTATGCATTGGTAACTACACACGGTACAGTACTTGTATTCTTTGTATTGACTGCTGGTTTGAGTGGTACTTTCGCCAACTTCCTGATTCCTTTACAGGTAGGTGCACGTGATATGGCATCTCCGTTTATGAATATGCTTAGTTACTGGTTCTTCTTTGCAGCCAGTATCGTGATGCTGTCTTCTATGTTTGTTGAAACGGGTCCTTTCAGTGGTGGTTGGACCGCATATCCTCCTTTAAGTGCACTGGGTGATGCGTCGCCAGGTTCTAAAACGGGAATGGATTTATGGCTTGTTTCAATGGCACTCTTCGTAGTATCTTCTTTATTAGGTGGCTTGAACTATATCGCAACCGTATTAAATATGCGTACTAAAGGTATGAGCATGACACGTTTGCCATTAACCATTTGGGCGCTGTTCTTTACTGCGGTACTTGGTGTACTTTCTTTCCCTGTATTATTCTCAGGTTTCATCCTGTTAATATTCGACAGAAACTTCGGTACCAGCTTCTACCTGTCTGATATCTTTATCAATGGCGTAGGTGCATTACCAAATGAAGGTGGTAGCGCTATTCTATACCAACACTTATTCTGGTTCTTAGGTCACCCTGAAGTATATATCATCCTGTTACCTGCCATGGGTATGGTATCAGAGATATTATCCGTAAACTCACGTAAACCGATCTTCGGTTACATGGCGATGATTGGGTCGTTATTCGCTATCGCTATCCTCGCATTCCTTGTATGGGCGCACCACATGTTTGTAACTGGTTTGAATCCATTCCTGGGATCGATCTTCGTACTACTTACTTTGTTGATCGCTGTACCATCTGCCATCAAAGTATTTAACTGGTTAACCACTTTATGGAGAGGTAATATTCGCTTTACACCGGGTATGCTGTTCGCAATTGGTTTTGTAAGCTTATTTATTTCTGGTGGATTAACAGGTATCTGGCTGGGTAACTCAGCACTGGATATTCACCTGCACGATACTTATTTCGTAATCGCTCACTTCCATATTGTAATGGGTGTGGCATCTATGTTCGGTATGTTCGCTGGTATCTACCATTGGTTCCCTAAAATGTACGGACGCTACCTGAATAATACGATGGGATATATCCACTTCTGGGTAACCCTGGCTGGTGCTTACCTGATTTTCTGGCCAATGCACTATGAAGGTTTAGCAGGTATGCCACGTCGTTATTACGATTACAGCATCTGGGAAAGCTTCAAACAGTTCGTAGAACTGAACCGCTTTATCAGTACCGTTGCGATGATTGTATTTGCTATTCAGCTATTGTTCCTGTTTAACTTCTTCTACTCAATTTTCAAAGGTAGAAAAGTAACAACCCTTAATCCATGGGGCGCAACAACACTTGAGTGGACAACCCCTATTCATCCTGGTCATGGTAACTGGGTAGGCGAAATTCCTGAAGTTCACCGTTGGGCGTATGATTATGGTAAAGACGGTAAGGAATTTATTCCACAAACCACACCAGTGGGAGCAGATGAAAGTGAAAACCATTAATACATTCACCTGCATAACTGGAAGCAGTAGCAGGTAATCAATAATGTCAATGCTCCCGAATAAACGGGAGCATTGTTTTTAGTTCGGATAAAATTGTTAGGCAGGAAGTAGTAAAGGAAAAGGTGTCAGTAAAATGCTGGTCACCATTGTGAAGACCAATCGTATTACATGACAGCAGATGCAAAAGAAACCGTGTCATTTTCAGTGGCGGCTAAAGTAAAAGACTACTTTCAGTTAATAAAATTCACACTGAGTTTTACCGTAGTTTTTTCTTGTGTCGTATGTTATCTGCTGGCACCGAAAGTAGTTGAATACGATCTGGCAATGATTGTAGTTCTTTTTATCGCGGGTATGTTGGTAACAGGTAGTGCCAATGCCATTAACCAGGCTGTAGAGAAAGATACAGATGCCATGATGAAACGTACCGGTAAAAGACCGGTAGCTAATGGCAGGATGAAACAGGAGGAAGCTTATCTCTTTGCTTTTATCGCCGGGTTATTAGGAGTGGGCATGATGTGGTATTTCTTCAACCTGTCATCGGCATTGTTATCGGCTTTCAGTTTATTTCTCTATGCATATATCTATACACCATTGAAAAAAATAAATTCAATCGCTGTATTGGTAGGTGCGTTTCCCGGAGCATTACCCTGTTTAATAGGATGGGTAGCTGGTAACGATGATTTCAGTGCGGGAGGATGGATACTTTTCGGTATACAGTTTCTCTGGCAGTTCCCACATTTCTGGGCCATTGCCTGGGTAGCGCATAATGATTATAGTAAAGCAGGGTTTAAACTACTTCCTTCTGACCTGGGACCAACAAAATTCACCGCCTTACAAGCAGTGATGTACTCAGTGCTGATGATACCGGTAGGTATACTGCCTTACTATTTTGGGCTAACCGGAGAAACAAGTATGTGGATACTGATTGCCGCCAACTTATTTATGGTAGTGCAAAGTGTTCGTTTATACAAAGAAATGAGTGTAAAAGCAGCAAGAAGAGTAATGTTCAGTAGCTATATCTATTTACCGATAGTGTTACTGGCTTTACTGGCAGATAAAATCAGGATGTGAATTGTCAATGGTGAATTGTCAAATATATATTCACTATTAGCCATTGACCATTGACCATTCACAATTCACAAAAAAACAACGTGAACGTGATGACAACCGTGCAGACGAATGAACCCAAACGTATCCATCCACATAAATTTACCATGTGGGTGGCGATTGGTAGTATAGTGATGGCATTTGCTGGTTTAACTAGTGCCTATATTGTAAAAAAGAACCAGAGTAGCTGGCTGGAATTTGACCTGCCAACGGTATTTTGGTATTCTACAGTAGTAATCTTACTGAGCAGTTTAACCATGCACCTGGCAACAAAAGCTTTTAAGGCAAGAATAATGAGCCGTTATCGAAGCCTAATCACTGTTACGGCCGCATTGGGTGTTTTGTTCATTGTTTTGCAATACATGGGCTTTTTAAGCCTGGAGGCAAATAATATAGCCCTTGTTGGACCTAAAAGCAATTCTGCCGCGTCCTTCCTGTTGGTTATTACAGGGTTGCACATGGTACACGTGCTGGGAGGGGTAATTGCTTTACTGGTGATGTTTGCAAGGGCATACAGCAGCAAAACAAAGTCTTACAGCAGCGTACCTGTTGAAGTAGCAGGCACCTACTGGCACTTTGTAGATGTGCTTTGGATATATCTTTTTATCTTTTATAACTGGATCGGATAGTTGAAGAAAAAGTTAAGGTTTATGCACCTTTTTTGAACAACAGCCAATATTTTTGTAACGAAATTTTTAGAACGATCATGGCAACGACAACAACTGCAACAACAACCAAATTGTGGGGTGGCGGAAAGAGTCCCTTCAATGTAGAGTATGGCAAATTGATGATGTGGTACTTCCTTATGAGTGATGCCTTCACATTTGGTGCATTCCTGATCTCATACGGTACCATCCGTTTCTCAACCAATGGATGGCCTGACCCCAATGAAGTGTTCAGGAGCTTCCCTTTTGCTCCGGAAGGAGTACATGCTCCGTTGGTGTTCGTTAGTATCATGACATTCATCCTGATCATCAGCTCTGTTACCATGGTGCTTGCAGTGCATGCGGGTCATAACATGGATAAGAAAGGGGTGGTTAAAAATCTGGTATGGACCATCATCGGTGGTCTTGCTTTCTTAGGTTGCCAGGCATGGGAGTGGACACACTTATACCACGAAGGTGCATGGTGGGGTAGCAATCCCTTCCTGAATGCTGATGGAACAGCTTCTTCAACCAACTTTACCAACTATTTCTTTACCATCACCGGTTTCCATGGTTTCCACGTATTCTCAGGGGTAATCATCAATATCGTAATGCTGGTAATGACCCTTATGGATAAATTTGAGCAGCGTGGCCATTACCTGATGATCGAAAAAGCTGGTCTGTACTGGCACTTTGTAGACCTGGTATGGGTATTTGTATTCACCTGTTTTTACCTGGTTTAAACACATTCATTCATTTAATTAAGATATTGATATGTCACATACAGTAGGTCACGAAGAAACACATGGCGGCGGTACTTCAGAAATAAAAAAAGTTACCATCATCCTCTCTGTATTAACCATCATTGAACTGGTACTCGGTTTCTGGATGATTGGTATGGAAAATGAAGGATTACGTATGGCCATTAAAGGCGCGATCATTATTCTGATGCTGGCTAAAGCATTTTACATTGTAGGTTATTTCATGCACCTGAAACATGAGATCAAAAATCTTATCATGACCATCGTAGTGCCATTGGCATTATTTGTATGGTTTATCATCGCCTTCCTTTCAGATGGTAACTCATTCAGAAACCTGCGTAATACTTATGATCCTTATTTTAAGGAACAGAGTACCATTAAAGTAGAAAAGAAAGAACATGGCAGTTCTCATGATGCTGCAACAGGTACACATGCTACCGATACAACACATGAGACCAAAGAAGCGGTGGAAAACAAACACTAAGATCATTCCTCAGATATAAAATTTAATTGGAAACCATCGCTTATGTGGCGATGGTTTTTTTATACCCTCCGAATATGAACAAGAAAGCGATACTGGGTTTGATGGTGGCGGTTTTTATTCCGGTATTCTGTTACATCATTCTCAAATACTCCAGTGAGCATGCAGTAGATATGCCACGCAAATACCTGCTCGATACCGTGGTAACTCGTGTAGAGAATGGTAAAATGATTACAGACAGTATATGGCATAAGACAGCCAATATCAGTCTGCATAATCAGTTGGGAGATTCAGTGAGTCTTTACGATAAGCAGGGAAAGATAATGGTGGTCGATTTCTTCTTCACCAGTTGCAGGAGTATCTGTCCAGGATTAACCAGGAACATGGTGAAACTACAACAGTCATTCCTGAGGGGTGGTGATGTGAGAAAGAAAATCGATACATCCATTGTACAATTCGTATCGTTTACAGTAGATCCGGAACATGACTCTGTTCCGGTACTGAAAAATTATGCAGATCGTTTTGGCGTAAACCACGATAACTGGTGGATGTTAACCGGCAACAAAGATTCAATCTACCAGTTTGCTTTTCAGGAATTGAAAGTAGACAAGTTCAGTGAAGAACCCATCAGCCCCGATTTCGTACATACCACCCGTTTTGTATTGCTTGATAAGGATCGTTATGTGAGAGGTTATTACAATGGACTTGATTCTTCTTCTCTATCGAAACTGGCAAGGGATATCGGATTGTTGATGCTTGAAAAAGATGACAAAAAGAAAAGCACGGTATTCATGCAGATCATAGACCTAAGCTGGTTATGGCTGATCATTGTAATGCTGGTAATTTTCTTTGTATTATACATGCGCAAGCGCAGAAAAATAAACGGGTAACTATAAACATTTCAGTGTCATTCAGTGTTCTCTCAGTGGCAATAAATTGAAAAACATGCTCCAACCCTCACTCCCCAAAAACGACAAACAAGCCCGCTGGCTGATCGCCATCTTTTCTGTTGTAGTATTTACTGCAGTTGTTGTACTCGGCAAGGTAAAACTTGATGTAAACCTGAATTTCGATGTACATATATTCGCCACTATCAATGCATTCATCAATGCAATTATTGCAGTATTACTGGTAGCAGCACTGGTAATGGTAAAACAAAAAAAATATGCGGCACATAAAAGAATTATGATGGTCGCTTTGCTTTTATCTATTGCTTTTCTGGTATCTTATATACTACATCATTTATTAGCCGGTGAAGCTAAATTCGGCGATGCCGATCATGATGGTATAGTAAATGAAGCGGAGAAACTGGCAGTGGGTGGCATGCGAATGATCTATTTCATTATACTGATTACGCATATTTTTCTTGCTGCAATCATTCTTCCTTTTATCTTATTCACTGCTTATCGAGGTCTCACAGGCGAATATGCTCAACACCGGAAAATAGCCAAAATAACCTGGCCGCTTTGGTTCTACGTAGCTGTAACTGGACCGGTGGTTTACTTTATGATCAAACCGTATTACCTTTAATTTGAAAATGAGTTAATTTGAAAATTTGAAAATGAAAGAATAACTCATTTTCAAATTAACTCATTTTCAAATTTTCAAATTTCCCCCCGGATCCCAAAACTTTGTTTTAAAGTCTACAATCACATCTTCTTTTACATAGACTTTTTCTTTTGCCAGCAGTTCTTCCATTTTTGTTGGAGTGGCGAAATGTGCTTTTCCGCTTAGCATACCATTTCTGTTTACTACACGATGTGCTGGTACTTTGGGCTTCACATTATGGGCACCATTCATTGCCCAGCCTACCATGCGGGCGCTCATTCTGGTGCCAAGATATGCGGCGATGGCTCCATAAGAAGTAACACGTCCTTTGGGTATCAGACGAACCACATCATAAACCTGTTCAAAAAAGGAATAATCTTTATTGCCAGAAGGTAAAACTGATCTGGGTTTTTCGGTAATTTTTTTCCGGGACACCTGTATTGATTTTATACAGACAATTTACGATTTAGTGATGGTAGCTTTTTGTTTTTGTTCTAACAATTCTGTTCTGCGTGGCTCAGGAACAGATTCATAATCAAAAGGGCAATGCCTGCATCCATGTCCGCAGCAATAGCCTTTGGCAATATGATAGGCTTCTGTAAATACTACATAACCATTTTCATCATAATAAAAATCTTGTCCTTCAATCAAGGGATGGTTCACGCAGACTTTGTTTTAGGGTTTCATCAATACTAACAGGTAAATCCTTGTTTAGTTTGAAACAGAGGTAATGAATGCGATTGCTTTGTGCAATGTCTAACCCTTCGTAGTGTGTTTTAATCAGTAATTCGGGTTTGATGTTTGATTGAGTATGTATATTGTCCGATTGCTCAACCAGTTCTAATCCGTACAGTTCAATAACCAGTAAGGTAAATTGGTAGAGGTCTGGACTATCTGTCTTAAGATGTACCAATCCATCGCTGGTTAATATTTGTTGATAGAGCCTGAGAAACTTAGGGTGTGTCAATCTTTTCTTTGCCCTTGAAATCCTCAGTTGAGGGTCGGGAAAGGTGATCCATATTTCTGATACCTCACCCGGGGCAAAATAGTTGGTGATTTTGTCCATATGTGACCGTATGAAAGCCACATTGGAAAGCCCCTCGTCTATAGCTGTTTTAGCACCTCTCCAAATACGGTTGCCTTTTATGTCAATACCAATAAAATTGCGTTCGGCATACATGCGCCCCAATCCAACAGCATATTCCCCCTTACCGCAGGCCAACTCAAGGGTAATCGGATTTTCATTCTTAAAGAAATCCTTCCATTTGCCCTGCATGTTTTCAGGATATTCCAGCACATTGTCGAAGCCCTTAATAGCTTCAAATCGAATCAATTTTTTCTGTCCCATGAGAAAGCAAAGATAAGAAACAGTGGAACAGAGAAATAAGGAATAAGAAATAAGGAAATAGGATAAACCTTTCTTATTTCTTATTCCTTATTTCTCTGTTCCTTATTTACAAAAGCCCTTTCCCTGCAACCGCTTTAAGCACTTTTCTTTCTGGTTCAACGGCCAGGAGAGGGCTGGCTTGGGAGAGGGCTTCCTGAAAGTCTTTGAGTGATTGAGATTTTTGGTGGCTTTCAGGGGAGTCCCATAATTCGGTTACAAAAATCTGGTCACCGTTTTCGGCATCCTGGTTAATGATGTATAGATGGCACCCATGTACATAGGCCATTTTATTGTATAGACTAGTAAGGATGTTTAACAGGTTATTACCCTTTGATTGCTGGGTAACAAAACGGGTTTGTAATGTGTAATGATGCATGTTGGGTTTATTTGCTTGTTTGTTAGACACGCAAGAATAAGGCCACGTAGCCTCCAACCTGTGAAAAAAAGGCTAAAATCCTAAAAACCAAAACCCCGGCAATCTGCCGGGGTTTTGGTTGCTGCTAGCTTCAAGCTGCAAGCCGCAAGCCTTGATTGTGCCTGTTTTAGGTTTTCTGCTATTATTGGAATAAATGAGGGGCATGCGAATTAAATATTATAACGAAGTCGGCCGAAAAGTACCTGCTTGTAGCTAATTATACTATAAAATAATACTATCCGCCTTCCCCAATTCTACATCACCTAAAATCAAAAAATCAAAGATCAAAAAATCAAAATTCCTCCTTCTAGTTCCCGCCGCCCACGCGGCTCTGCTCTTCCTGAGAGCCGCTGGTTCTGCGACGGGGTTGTGAGCCGGGGGTATTCTTTCCAAAACGATAAGCAAATGTTACCGTAATCTGTCTGGCATCAGGGATGGCTATTGTGCTAACATCCACATCGCTATACTTAACGGTTGCTTTGAATTTCTGCCAGGCAAATGGGTCGCGGATATTCATTCTCAGCGTTCCCTTGCCTTGCATAACCTGCTTTTGTAAACCAATACTCATCATATATACCGGGTTGAATACGGCCAATTGATCTACTGTTTTATGCCGGTAAAAACCACTTAGTTCTGCATTCAAACCTTTTGCTTTACTCAATACAAAACTGTTGGTAATATTTACATTAAAAGAAGTAAAGGAAATATCGATGGGGTCGTTATTGTAGATGCCTTTATAATGGTTATTGAAAACGGTAGCAAAGAAATTGGCATTCCACCAGGAACTGAACCTTGCGGGGGCAGTAACCGACAAACTCAGGTTATCGAATTTTGCGATGTTCTCTGAGGTATTGTAAGTGATTTTCTCTGATGAATTCTGCCGTAATATTTGTGAGATGACATTATTGGTGGTGTTAGCCGCAAGTGTAAAAATAAACTTCGATTTGAATGCGTAGCTTAATTCAACATTATGCGTAAACTGCGGTAATAGGTATGGGTTACCGACACGATAAGTAAGTGAATCGAGGAAGAAGGTAAAAGGATTCAGGTCCTGGTAATTAGGTCTGGTTATTCGCCTGCTGTAAGATGCGGTTAGTTGGTTTTGTTTATTAAATGCATAACTGATGAATACGCTTGGAAAAAGATTGGTGAAATTTCTTTTAAAGCTTGAATCATTGGAAACCTGACGACCTTTAGCTATGGTATTTTCCAATCGTAAACCTGTTTGTATACTCCATTTACCCCATTGTTTATTTGCATTTACATATACCGCATTAATATTCTCCTTGTAAATAAAATGATTGGAACGATTATCCGGAATCCAGCTTTTATCAGGTAGTTGGCGGTTATAATTTACTTCATTATCGTTTTCAACGATACTACTTTTTACCCCTGCTTCAAATCGACCTCCTTTGTAGGGTTGCACATAATCTGATTTGAATGACCAGATATTGATTAAAGAAGGGAGGTGACCATTTAATAAAATACTTGAACCTACTGGGTTGCCACTTCCATTATAAACATCTGTGGTAAGTAATAAATCGGAAGTGTTATTGTACACTACATAATCAATATCTGTGGTTAATTCTTTCCCAGTAGAATCGAAACTATGTTTCCAGTTAAGGTTGCCGGTAAAGTTTTTAAAACTGGAAATATTTTTCGTGTTGGATAAAAGTGTGGAAAGAACGGTCCCATTATTGTCTTTTATAACGGAAGAACTGGTAGGTGTCGGTCTTCCTTCAAAAGCAAACCCACTCATAACTACGCCGAATATATTTTTTTTGTTTGGCTGGTAATCAAGACCAAGACGAAGGGTTTGATTGAAATTGCCAAATTTAAAACGGGTAACCAGATCTGAAGAGCCATCTTTATTACCCATAGCATTGTAGAAGTTACGCTCAATACTAAGTGTTTGACGTCCTCTGAAGAAGTTAGGCAGGTAGCTACCAAAGAAATTGATTTTATTATGCTTATAGTTAAACGTAAAACTGTTTTGTGATTTTGGAATTACATATAAGGCAGATGCTGGTTTAAATAGAGAAGCCGTTGCACCCAAGGTAAGCGTACCATTAAAACCGTTACTGCGTCCTTTTTTGGTTTTGATATTTATAATGCCTGAGTTGCCTGCTGCATCGTATCGGGCAGAAGGGTTGGTCATAATTTCCACTACATCAAGTTCAGCAGCGGGCATATTGCGTAATAAATTAGCGAGGTCGGTGGCAGACATATAAGTCGGTTTACCATCCAGCATAACGATAACGCCTGCTTTTCCTCTTAAACTAATATTGCCTTCGTTGCTTACGCTAACCCCTGGTGATTTTTCCAATATCTCCAATGCACTTGAACCTGCACTTGTAGGGGATGCTTCAACATTGATGACTGTTCTGTCGATTTTTGTTTCTACAAAGGGCTTTTTGGCGGTAACTGTAACTTCGCTCATTGCTTTTGCGGAAGGTTCAAGCGAAATGATTGGAAGGGTAAACGGATTATTGGTAACCAAAAAAGGGGCAGACGTTTTTTTGCCATATCCTACCAGTTGAACCGATACCAGGTAATTACCTGGTTTTATATTGATGAATTCGTAAAGACCGTTTTCATTACTAACGGCTAGTTTAACCAATACTGAATCCTTTTGCTGGAGCAAAGAAACAGTCGCTGAAGCTATTTTTTTGCCCTGATCATCCTGGATGATACCGGAAATGATATTGCCTGATTGGGCGAAGGAAATGCTGCCTATGGCAAGTAAAAAAAGTAATAGTGTAAACTTAGCTCTCATCTGTTTAGTTTTTGCGGCATAAAGATTTACTGAACCGCTGAAAGCAAAATGCTAATAAGTACAAGACTTTAAAATGACGGGTGCAATGGATGAAAACGGCTATATGACAGGATTTTACATGTCAGTTTCTTACATTTCCTATTGTTTATCGATGGAGAACAAATCGTGCTTGAGTGCATAAATGGCTACGCCGGCAGATGTTTTAACTTCCATCTTTTTATAGATCTGTGCCCGGTAATTTTCAACTGTTCGTCTGCTCAGGAATAGCGTAGTTGCAATTTCTAAATTCGTTTTTTCTGTGCATATAAATTGGATGATCTTCAATTCAAGATCAGAAAAGCCAACCGAGAGTTCTTTTTTATAAGGATTAAAGGAACTGCGATTTAATAATCGAATCATCCTGGTATTGGTGGTTCGGCAGTAATAAGGGTATCCTTGACAAATTTGATCGAGTGCCGTGAATAGTTCTGCCTTGGGCATATTTTTGGTGATATATCCCATCGCCCCAGCTTCTAATGCTTCGATAATGGAAACATCATTTTCATAATTTGTAAGCACAATACATTTGATAGCGGGGTTCCATTTGGTGATTCTTTCAATCGCAAGCGACCCTTCCAGTAATGGCATACGCAGATCGGTGAGAATAATGTGCGGATCCAATGTTTTCGCCTTCCTTACCAGTTCTTCACCATTGGATGCTTCTCCAATGATGCGATAGAGGTCATTATCTTTGAAAAATCCCTTAATGCCTTCGCGGTAAAGATCGTGATCGTCGGCAATCAGGATTCTTATCTGGTTATTCATAATCATTATTCGTTTGCAGTGATTTTAATGGAATCCTGATCTCATATTTTACTCCATTGCCGATGCTTGTAACAAGATCAATACGGGCATTTAATAATTTCGACCTTGAATAAATATGTGACAATCCTGCTCCTTTTTGCAGACTATTCTTATGGGCAGTACTAAACCCAATGCCATCGTCGCTGATCACCACTTGAAGTGTCTTTTGTTTTACAGTAATTGAACAGTGGATATTGGTACAACAGGCATGCTTGATTGTATTAGTGGTAATTTCTTTTACAATTCTATACAGGTGAATTGCTTTTTGTGGCCTGAATTCGCTATCTACGAAATTTAAGCTGGTGGCCATTTTTATCTGATGGGTTAATTCGATTTCATCGAATAAGTGAATGATTGATTTTTTCAAGCCTATGGTATCTAACGATGGGGGCACAAAATCGTAGGCGATTTCCCGGATAACGCTACGCATAGATTGAACCTGATCTACTATCTTTCTATGCATATCTCTATTTTGCACCGGATATTGTTGCAAAATGATTCCGATGGAAGAGAGCCCAGCACCAATTTCATCGTGCAGGTCGATATGTATTCTTTTTCTTTCCGCGTCAATAAGTTCTATTTCTCTTGCTAACTGCCATTCATATTCATTCAGGCGAAACCTGTATTGACGGAGGAGTGAGAAAATGAACATTGCCAACAGGATAGACATAAACAGTAAACTTGCTAGGAGGATCGGGTAGTTTGTTGGGTTTTCGGTAAACATAGAATAATGATGCTAAATGATATATTGACCAGGATATTTAATGCAGAAATGATGATCAGCAGATCCATACAAAAACTGGCAGTATATATTGGTGCAAACTGTTTAAAAATGAGGATGAAACCACGAAAGGTGAAATAGGCAAGGAGCGATAAACACAAAAGAAGGTCTATTTTCTTGAAACGGTCTGATACTGCTGTAAGGGTTAACTCAGAAAGCTTGTCGATACAGAACCAGCAAATCATTAAGGAGGAAACTATCCTGAAAAGTGAATTACTTGAACGGAGACTATGTAATATAAAATTATCAAGTACCCAGGTTGTTATACCAATAATCAAACCAATCCATATTGATTTAAAATGCTTGGCTCTTATGTTCATAAAGAGCCAAACATAGATAAGGTACTCGATAAAAGTAAATAAATTGGAGTTTAACAGATTAGGCTTATGACATTTAATCATAACAAAACTTACTGTTTCATTTGCCAGTCCTGTGAATAATAAGATAAACAAAGGCAGGTTTCTCTTAAACAACATTTGTTTTAAACGAAACAGCCCAGCAATGCATGGGACTGCAATTGACAGGGCTGATATCATGGTGAATAAAAAATAGCTCATAAATTACCTATCCATTTAACGGGGAGGGTGGCGGGCAAATAGGGGGGCACTGAAAAGCATCTTCAAGTATGATGCCTTCATCATCTGTTAACAAGACAGGATTTAGGTTTGGAAGAATATCCTGGTTATTTTCATCCACCGCTACAAGCACAGTACAGATGCGGTTATCTGTTTTCCGTCCCAAATATATACGAAATGAATGACATTCATCTTGTGCTAAAAGTGCTTTTACAGAACTGCCCAGATAAGTTTCCGCATAAAACAAATCAGCAACAGGATTTTGTCGGTAACAAGTGGTGTAATCAATAGCTTGCGCTAAAGAAATTTGATGTTGTATCATAGTAATTTAATTTTTGTGCAAGCTATTTCCACGCCGAACCAATTAAAAGGTGGTGATTACTTTAATTGATGTGGTAAATACTCTAATTCATCATAACAACTAGAGAAGATCTTAAAAACGTATGATCAATTACAGCCTATAAATCAAGCAGATAGCAAGCAGCAGATCTCAGATTTTTGATTTTTTGATCTTTGATTTGGGATTCATTGTAAAATATTTAACAGAATTTTCGTCTACCCTGAATACTCCTAGTCAAAATTCAAAATTCAAAAAATCAAAAATCCTACCTAAGGGATCTCGCATCTGCTTTTTGTTTCCTTTTGCGTAAATAGAATTCCTGATTTTGATAGTCATTGGGTTACTGCACAGATAGTTTTGCGGCCTCAAAACTTTTTGTATGCAGAAAATAATATCCATATTCATCGCTTTATTCACTTTCTCTTTTGCAATAGCAAATGATTATCCAGAAGGAAACGGTACCATCAAGGGTACTATCACCACCAATGATGGTAAACCCGCAGTAGAAGTAAGTATTCAACTAATAGGCTTAACAAAGGGAGCCATTACAGATGAAAAAGGATTTTTTATCATTCGTGGACTGGCAGCAGCATCTTATGAATTGCAGATATCGCTGCTAGGGTACAAAGAAGTAACCCGAAAAATTAACCTTAATAATAACCAGGTTAGTACGGTAAATATTGCACTTGAACTAAGTGAGCAACAATTAACGGAGGTTATCATAAAATCTGGTGTTCGTTCCTACCGCGCCGGTACTGTTTCTTCTTCATTACGTATCCAAAGTCCTTTATTAGAGACCCCTCAGAATATCCAGATCATCACTAATAAAGCACTTGCAGACCAGCAGGTAATCAGTATGAGCGATGGGGCCATTCGTAATGTAAGTGGTGCAATAAGAATGGAACATTGGGCCGATATGTACACCAATATAACTGCACGTGGTTCGCAGGTACAGGCATTTCGTAATGGATTTAATATGGTGAACTCATTCTGGGGGCCATTAACCGAAGACATGAGCTTTGTAGATCATATTGAATTTGTAAAGGGTCCCGCAGGATTTATGCTTGGTAGTGGTGACCCAAGTGGTTTATATAATGTGGTAACAAAAAAACCGAGCGGATATAATAAGGGTGAAGCCTCATTAACCATAGGTAGCTTCGACCTCTATCGTGCTACATTAGACCTCGACGGTAAGCTGAATAAAGATGGTAAATTATTGTACCGACTTAATCTTGCCGGACAACAAAAAAAATCGCATAGGGCCAATGAATACAATGATCGCTATGCATTTGCGCCGGTAATCTCCTATCAGTTTAACGATAAAACAAAACTAACGGCAGAATACACCTGGCAAAATGCAAGAATGAGCGATGTGGGGTCTTATTATGTATTCTCCACCGATGGTTTTGCAACTTTACCTGTAGGAGCTACATTTTTACCCGCTGGTTTACCGGCTACTACCATTAACGATCATACTGTTTTATTAAACCTGCAGCATCAGTTTCATCCCAACTGGAAACTAACGGCACAAACCAATTACAATAATTATCAGCAACGTGGTAGTTCAATGTGGCCTGCTGCAGTAAATCCTAACGGCACAATTCAACGTGCAGTGAGTAGTTGGGATGCTAAAAGCAGTATCACTGCTGCGCAGATTTACCTGAATGGCAATATCAAAACAGGCAACCTGCAACACAGGATACTTGGTGGACTTGACGTATCGAACAGGCAATATTTTGCCGACTGGTCGCAATACCATTTACTTGATACAGGAGCTGCATTATTCGATGCTAACAATCCAAACCTGGGAAAACCTTCTAATGGCTATCCGCAATTCGACTTCAGCACACCGCTCGAACAAAGAGCAGTAGCAGCCGGTGGAACCATGGATATGCGTAATACAGGCGTTTACCTGCAGGATGAGATCGGGTTTCTCAACAATACCGTCCGTCTAACACTTGCAGGTCGTTACACTACTATCTCACAATCTGAATGGGGTGCTGCCGCCAAAACAGCAAAACGATTTACCCCAAGAATAGGATTAAGCGTTTCTCTTGATAAACAAACCACTGTATACGGATTATTTGATCAGTCATTTATTCCACAGGCCGGTAAACTGGCTAATGGTGGTTCTGTAAAACCAATTACAGGTAACAATATCGAATTTGGATTTAAACGCGATTGGGCAGGTGGAAGATGGAATACGGGATTAACAGTCTACCGTATCCTGAAAGAAAACGAATTAACAGCAGATCCTTTTAGTCCACCAGCTTCTGGTTTAAGCATTATAATGGGACAAAAACGTGCACAAGGAATTGAGTTTGATTTAAAAGGACGTATTGCACCCGGATTAGACCTTGTAGCCAATTATGCCTTAACGGATTCGAAAATTACCAAAGTAGCAAATGGTGTAACAAGTATGAAAGTAGGAGATGTAGTGCCGGGATATGCAAAACATACAGCTAATATCTGGCTTACTTATCGCCTGCAGGATGGGGCACTCAAAGGTCTTGGCTTTTCCGGCGGATTTACCTTACTTGAAGGGCGAAATACCTATTGGGATATCTCTCCCGATCCAACAAAAGTCTTACCAACCTATACCAAATTCGATGCAGGTATTTCTTATGAAAAAGATATGCTGCGTTTTAACCTGAACGTATTTAATGTGCTGAACAAATACCTGTACAACGGTTCTTATTACCAGTGGCTTACTGCCTATAACTGGCAAACAGAAGCACCACGTAATCTTCGTTTCAGTATTGCTTATCGTTTCTAAAACAGTTTATACTTCATGCGACTTAAAAAGTGGATTGGTAAAATACACCTATGGCTCGGACTATCGTCCGGGCTTGTGGTTTTTTTCCTGGGTATTACCGGTTGTATACTGGCATTTCAACAGGAGATAGAATCAATTACCCAACCTTATCAATATGTAAAAGAACGAAACGAAGCTGTGTTATTACCCTCTGTTATAAAACCAATAGCAGAGAATCAGGTGCCCGGTAAACATCCACACAGCGTTTTGTATGAAAAGGGAAAGGCAGCCAGGGTAATCTTTTATGGCGATGATTACTATAATATGGTGTATGTTGATCCGTATAATGGCGAAGTGTTGAAGTCGAAAGACATGAACCGGGATTTTTTCCGGATAATGGTAATGGGGCATTACCAGCTTTGGTTGCCGGTAGCTATCGGGCAGCCAATTGTAGCCACAGCCACCCTTATATTTCTGGTATTGATGATCACCGGACTCATACTCTGGTGGCCCAAAAATAAAGCTGCCCGAAAACAGCGTTTTAAATTAAAATGGAACGTACGCTGGAGAAGAAAAAATTATGACCTGCATAATGTACTCGGTTTTTATATGAGTTGGGTAGCTATTTTTATAGCAATCACCGGATTGGTGATGGGTTTTCAATGGTTTGCCAAATCTTTTTATACGCTTACATCGGGGGGCAAATCAGTAACGGCATATTATGAACCAATATCAAAAAAGCAGCCGCTTCGGGATACTGCTTTTTCAGCGGTAGATGAGTTATATAAAATGGCAGCCGGGGATTATATAGACGGACAATCGATTGAAGTGCACTACCCGGAGACAGATAGTTCTGCTGTTGTTTTGGCTATTAATCCCAAACCAGGTACTTATTGGAAAGTAGATTATACTTATTATAACCAGTATACATTAGAAGAAATGCAAGTGGATCATTCTTTCGGACGTTATGAAAACACATCAACCGCCGATAAAATTTACCGAATGAACTACGACGTACACGTTGGAGCAATAGGTGGGTTGCCCACAAAGTTGCTGGCTTTCTTTGCGAGCCTCATAGCCGCAAGCCTGCCGGTAACCGGGTTTATTATCTGGTGGGGTAGAAGGAAAAAAGGCAAACAGGCTGCATAAATAATTTTCTATTTCTTTCCCTTTCGCGATAACAACATTCCCGAATGAGTAAGTAAGCGGGTGGAACAGCCATTAAATTTGAGAGAACAGAAGACATACTAATATCTTTTGTTCTCTTTTTATGTGCCAGTACCAGACATTGTATCATCACGCTCAACATGGATATGTTGTTCGCTGTACCGAATGCGACCAAATACAAGTTGGCTTTGGATTTGTTTTATTAAACCTTACTGAAGATGTGTTTTATTCCTTGCACCGGTACCTGTTGGAATGCTGTACGCAGCCTAGCGAAAACAGGCATATTCGCAACAGGATACTTCCTATGCCTTACGACGGTATACAATTGATGATGAGCACTGATGAACTGGAGCAATTTTGCCGGATGATAGACCATGCAGAATCAGAACTGAGGGCCCAGGAGTTAATCAGACTGTTTATGAAAACGCAATAATGGTTCAGTTGTTGATAGAAATAACAACATAAATTTCTCTGGAGTCTTGCATATTTATCATCTCTTCAGATAAAGTATTAAGTTTACTTATTCATACTTAGCCAAAAGGGATGCGTACCGTTAAAAACTACTTGTTTTGCTTATTGCTACTCGAAACACTTTGTGTTAGTTATGCCCTGAAGTTCCCCTCGCTTGTTTTACCGGCAACCGTGATATATACAGTTAGCGGTATTGCCATTGCGTTTCTTTTATTACGTATGCCTCAGCAGAAGACAAATTTGCCGATTATTACTTTCAGGCTAACACCAGTATGGTCTTATCAATGTGCATTATTGTTATTTGGCGGTCTGTTTATGTATTTGTTTACCAGGCAATGGATTGTTCAGTCGCCACTCTCTTACAAAGACGCAGATATGATACCCATTATGCAGGTAATGGCTGAGCGGTTTATGCAAGGCGATTGGGCATTAGTATACCAACCTGTGCAGGAAATCTGGAACGGTATACAACCAATTTATCTGCCTGCCATGTGGATGCCATTTTTGGCTGCAGTAAAATTTGGATTTGATCCACGTTGGATCACCTCCCTTGCTGTATTTTTTTCCTTTGGCATTTTTATACTATTGTGGCGCGCACACTGGCAGAAAATATCCGGGGCAGTTTTATTATTGGCTGCTGGTATTTTATGTTTATGGCTATATACTGAGCCCTCACATAATTTTATCCGGCTTTCTGAAGAAGGGATTGTGGTGTTTTATTATAGTTTACTCGTACTGGCCATATTGTCTGAAAATTTTCTGCTTATTGGTATTGCTGCCGCTTTATGTGCCCTTAGCCGTTATGCTATTGCCGGCTGGTTACCCGCAATGTTGGTGTACCTCGTACTGGCTCATAAACAAAAACCTGATACGATTCGCTTTATATTGTCTTTTGTTTCCGTAGTGCTTCTGCTAGTGGTGCTTCCTTTTGGCATCAAACCATTGCAAATTGCCTTTCAGCAACCGCAACTATATATTGAACATGCTGCAAGAATCTGGAAAGAATCACCAGCATACTTTACGCAAAGCACGGGGCTGGCCAAATTCTTCGGACCAGAAAATATTGTACTTCAACACCAATTGCTTATTCTCTGCTCTTTTTTATTGCCGCTTATTTTTGTATTTGGCAGCATAAAATGGAAGCACCGGAACAATATTCCTTTGGCAACACTAAAGCTTACAGTTGTAATTGTATTTGCTTTAATTGATGTGCCTTATCAATATCTTTTTTATACTTCTTCCTTTATTTCCCTGATTGCGATTGCCGGCGTTTCCGGCGTGAATAAGGTATAGTAGGGCAGTAGTTTATAGAACAAGGCGCTTTATTCAGTTCTGAGGCCTTTAAAATCCGGCATTTCCGGATGCATGGAAGTTGATATCAAACCCAATCGTGGCAATGGCTTCCACATAAAAGAAATCATGGTTTACCCTGTTCCCTTTTTGAGTGGGTGTATTAGCCAGGGCATTCAGGTAATTTACATACCCGGCTTTACCAGATGCTTCAATAAATATTTTTTTAAAAGGGTATAGACGAATGGCCGTCTCTGCACTGGTATTATAACCAGCGATATGAAATTTATTATTTAGCCTTTCACCCCGCCATGTAAAATCTGTTCGGGGTATATTGATTCCGGCACCTACCTTCCAAAGCCAGGTAAGAAGTTTTCGGTCTGTTTTTTTTGTTCCAAACAGCGTATTCTGTTGTACATAGTTTATATGTAATAGATTAGCACCATCTGTATGTTCCAGGTGTAAAAAACTGCCTGGATTTAATATGCTGTCACCATGTACAGGCTGGTGATCAATCGTTCCTGTTACCAGTACTTTCTGATAATCGGTAACTACATATTTCATATGATCGAAATTTATTTCAACCGCTCTTGTTTTGTCTGGGTTGAGGTAAAAACCAATTCTATAACTGTATTGAGGAATGGAAATATCTCCCGGACTTTTCAGAATTGCACCAAAGTCTGGGGAATCATTTGCTTTGGCTCTGTGCAGGGTAAATCTGTCGCCATTACTCAAGGAAAAGTGAATATTACTTTTCGAATAGGATTCTCGATTGTACCCCCATTGAAAATACATACCATAAAACCAAGGCTTCTTTTCATTGGTTTGCGCATTTGTAGTATTGTAACAAAGTAGCAAAAAAAACAAACTGAGTATTGCCCATTTTTTTATGGTAACCTCATTATATTTTATAGACATAATTTTTTAATTGATCGTTGAAATCCTGGCTATCTGATTTTAAGCAATCATGAAGCGAAAAGAAAATGTTACTAATCAGCAGACTGATTAGTAACATTTTGAGCTAGTGCATTTAAATAGATTATTTGTTGCTTTGCCATCCTCCGCCTAATGATTTATATAATCCGATTACAGCCTCAGAAAGTTCTTTCTGAGTTAAAGCAAGCGCAAGTTCACTTTCAAGCACATTGCGTTGTGCGGTAATTACTTCCAGGTAATTGGCCATGCCATTTCTGAACAACATTTGGGCATTGCTGATTCCATTTTGTAACACAACGACACGTTCTTTTGTAATGATTGCCTGTTCTTTTAGTTTTTCAATTTTTGTAAGCTCATCTGAAACCTCGCCAACAGCCAGTAATACAGATTGTCTGAATCTGAGTACCGTTTTTTCTCTTTCAATTTCAGAAAGACGATACTGCGTTTTTAATTTCCCCTGTTGAAAAACCGGTTGTGAAATGCCAGCTATTCCTGAGATAAAGAGTGAAGCTGGAATACTGAACCAGTTACTTGCCAGAAACGCATTCAGTCCTCCGGTTGCAGTAATACTCAAGGTTGGATATAATGAAGCTTTTGCTATACCAGTGTTGGCATTGGCTTTCATTAGTTCCAATTCCATTGATTTAACATCTGGTCTGTTGGATAGTAGATCGGAAGGTATTCCAGGGGAAAGAGCCGCTGAAACAACTGTTTCATAGATGTTTCCCGTACGGATGATTTGTTTTGGAGCAACCCCTGAAAGAATACTGAGGTAGCTTTCTACAAGTCTAATTTGCTGGGTTAAACGTGGAATTAACTCGGCTGCCTGAAGGCGTTGGGCCGTTGCTTGTTGTATGGCAAGTGAATTTAACTGGCCAGACTGGTATTGCAACTTCATGATGGAAAGAGAGCTATCAGCCAATGCAAGATTCTTTTTTGCAATTTCCTCCTGCTCGTCAAGCATAAGTAAACGATAGTAGCCGTTTGCTACGGATGCAATCAAATCGGTTTGTATTGTTTTTCTTGCTTCTTCCGACTGTAAGTATGTGGCCAGTGATTTAGCTTGCTGGTTTTTTATTTTCCCCCAGATATCGGCTTCCCAACTAAATGAAGCGTTAACAGAATAGTCTTCTACATAAGATTTACCAAGGAACTGACTTAAACTCAAACCAGATAAACTATTGTCAGACGGTCTGTTAATACCTCCTGCACCCTGCAACCTAACTTCCGGAAGGTAACCTAGCTTGCTTTGTTTGATCAGCAATTGGGCCGCTTCTTTGTTTTTTAGTGTAACCTGAACATCAAAATTATTATTAAGTGTACTATCGATTAATGCCCGCAGTTGTTCGTTCACAAATAACTGTTTCCAGGGTATATTAGCAATGTTCAGCGAATCATTTCCCGAATAGTCCCGATACTTGTCGGGAACTGTATTCGTTGGTACAGTGGTATTTTTTGATACTTTACAGGCATTAAAGAGAGTTATAATTAATAGTAGCTTGTATAAAGAAGTAATTTTCATCGTTGAAAGATTATTGGTTTTGTAATGCTATTTTATCATGTATCCAGTCATCGTGTTCAACGATTTTCTGACTGCTTACTTTTTCCTGTAAGTATTGGAATACTGAGAAGAGAACAGGGATAATAAATATGCCAAGTATAACACCGGTAAGCATTCCACCTACTGCACCTGTACCGATGGATCTGTTACCCATAGCTGAAGCTCCTTTTGCCGTTAATAGTGGGATAAGTCCAACAATAAATGCAAATGATGTCATCAGAATCGGACGCAAACGCAGTCGGGAGGCTTCAATAGCTGCATGTGCAATTGACAGTCCTGCTTTTCTTCTTTGTACTGCATATTCTACAATAAGGATAGCATTCTTTGCTAATAATCCAATAAGCATAATTAGTCCAACCTGTACATAAATATTGTTCTCAATTCCTGCGAGACCGATGAATGCAAATACTCCCAATAATCCAGTTGGTACGGATAATATCACTGCAAATGGAAGCAGGTAACTTTCATATTGGGCAGCCAGCAAGAAGTACACAAAAATTACAGACATCAAAAAGATCAAAGTAGTCTGAGAGCCTGATTGTTGTTCTTCACGCGTTAATCCACCCCATTCAAATGCATAGCCTCTTGGAAGATACATTGCTGCTGTTTCCTCAATAGCTTTTAACGCCTGACCTGAGCTAAAACCAGGTTTTGGTACACCATTGATTGTTACAGCATTAAACAGATTATTTCTTGTAACCGTTTCAGGACCGTATACTTTTTCAAGCGTAACGAGTGTGGTTACAGGAACCATTTCTCCCAGGTTGTTTTTTACCTGTACGTTTTCCAATGTTGCAGGATCGAGCCGATAACTGATATCTGATTGTAAGATAACTTTATACTGTTTCCCGAATTTGTTGAAATCGCCTGCCTGAAGACTTCCATAAAATGTTTGAAATGTTTGGAGCAAGTCACTGATGGATACGCCAAACTGTTTTGTTTTTTCTTCATCAATAGTCAGTTTGTACTGCGGGTTGCCTGTATTGAAAGTGGTAAAGGCATACATGATCTCGGGCCTTTTCATCAGTTCGCCGATGAAACCATTGGCAGTAGCGCTTAAGTCTTCAAGTTTACCACCTGCTCTATCTTGAAGAATCAACTCAAATCCATTGGTATTACCGAAACCTTGTACGGTTGGTAGTGTGAAAGTGAAAAGATCAGCCGCAGAAATAACAGATAGTTTCTGGTTTACTTCACCAAGTATGGCATTAATATCTTCATTAGCCCCTCTTGTACCAGGTTTTTTCAGTTTAATAAATGCCAGACCGTTAATCGGACTTGAAGCGTTGGTAATAATATTCATTCCCGCTACACTGTACGATTTTTCAACACCTTCAACGGTAGCAATAATGCTGTCAACTTTTATCATTTCTTTTTTGGTACGTTCCAGTGAAGAACCCGGGGGCATGTTAAGTGAATAGAGAAAAATACTCTGGTCTTCAGTTGGAATAAAACCGGTAGGTGTTCTTTTTACCAATATGACCGTAACAGCAGTAATTAATACCAGACCGGTAAGTGCTACCCATTTTGTTTTTACAAGGAAGCGTAAGGAATTACTGTATCGGTTAGTCAGGTTTTCAAATCCTGCATTGAAAGCACCAAAAAACCTGGCTTTGATTCCTTTTTGTTTACCGGGAGTGGTATGGTTGTTTTTAAGCAGGAGAGCTGATAATGCCGGGCTAAGTGTAAGTGCATTTACCGCAGATATAAGGATGGCGATTGCCAGTGTAAAAGCGAACTGCTTGTAAAATATACCTGCTGGTCCCTGCATAAATCCTACCGGCACAAACACAGCGGCCATTACCAGTGTAATGGAAATGATAGCACCGGAAATTTCGCCCATACTTTTAAGTGTAGCTGCCCTGGCAGGAAGGTGTTCCGTTGCCATTTTAGTATGTACCGCTTCCACTACTACTATCGCATCATCTACTACGATACCGATGGCAAGTATAAGTGCAAAGAGTGTCAATAGATTGATGGTAAAGCCAAAAAGTTGCATAAAAAAGAAAGTACCTAAAATGGCTACGGGTACTGCAATTGCCGGAATGAGTGTAGAACGTAAATCCTGCAGGAAGAGGAACACTACAATGAAGACAAGTATAAAGGCTTCAAGAAGTGTTTGTTTTACTTTATCAATAGATGCGTCTAAAAATTCTTTGGAAGAATAAGGAACAAAAGTTTTTACGCCTTTGGGTAAATCTTTTTTAATGCGCTCCATTATACGGTTTACTTCGGTCAGGATTTCATTTGCATTAGATCCCGCTGTCTGATAAATCAATACACCGGTTGAGGGGCCTTTGTCTACTTTAGCTTCAGTAGTATAATTAAAAGAACCAAGCCCTATCTTCGCAACATCTTTCAGGCGTATCATTGATCCGTCGATATTTGATTTCAGGATAATGTTCTCATATTCTTCGCTGTTGCTGAGTTTTCCTTTGTATTTAATCACATATTCGAAAGATTCTTTACTGCCTTCGCCGAATTTACCTGGCGCAGCTTCAAGGTTCTGTTCCCTGATGGCGTTGAGTACATCCTGGGCGGAAAGACCGTAGCTGCTTAACCTGTCTGGTTTGAGCCAGATACGCATTGCATAGTCTTTTGTACCGAAGATGGTAGCCTGTCCAACCCCATGTACACGTTGTATTTCCGGAACAATATTGATTTTAGCATAGTTCTGTAGAAATGTTTCATCATAAGTTCCGTCTGAATAGATGGCAATAGCCATGATGATGCTATTCTGTTGTTTTTGGGTGGAAATACCTGCCTGTAAAACTTCAGTGGGTATCAGGCTACTGGCTTTAGCAACACGGTTTTGTACGTTAACGGAAGCGATATCCGGATCTGTTCCGGCAGTAAAAAACACACTGAGTGTCATGGTACCGTCGTTGTTGCTATTGGAAGTCATGTAAGTCATGTTCTCCACACCGTTGATGGCTTCTTCCAGTGGTGTGGCTACTGATCGTGCCACTACTTCTGCGCTTGCACCCGGATATGCTGCAGTTACCAGTACTGCCGGTGGGGCAATATCAGGAAACTGTGTAATTGGTAATTTGGAAAGGGAAACAATGCCCAATAGAACCAGCAATATGGATATTACTGTGGAAAGTACCGGGCGTTTAATGAATTTTTGTAACATAAAATATTGTTATGTGGTTGAGGTAGGCAATAGCCATCCTGCAGCGTTTTTCGCTGTAAAAAATTGTCTTAAAACCTGTGATAAATATTTGAACTGGCTATTCCTAACGCGCAGCAAGTATACTATCCAGCGAAATTTTTTGCGGGATAATTACCGCACCATCTCTTAGTCGCTGTATGCCGCTGTAAACAATGGTTTCGCCTTTCGATACACCTTTTTCAACGATATAGTTATTTCCGCTTTTTCCAACTACTGTTATTAGTTTTCCGGCAACTTTATTGCTGTCTCCAAGGGCAAATACAAAAACTTTGTCTTGAAGTTCAAATGTGCTTTCTTGTGGTACAAGTAGTTTATCCTTCAGCAGGAAAGGGATGCGTATTCTACCGCTGATACCTGCACGCAATATTTTTTCTTTGTTGACAAATTTTGCGCGAAATAAAATACTGCCCGTTGAGCGGTCGAATTCACCTTGCACCAGTTGTACTTTTCCTTTGTCTTTATAAATTGTATTATCTGCCAGTTGAAGTTCAACAGGCGGCAGTTTTTCTATTTTATCTTCAATATTGCGGCCTTCCACATCAGCAAAAAAATGCAAGAAATCTTTTTCACTCATGCTAAAGTATGCGTGTATGTTTTCTACGGCTGAAAGACTGGTAAGGGGTAATGATTCTCCACGTCCGATCAGGCTGCCTTGTTTGAAGTTGATATGTCCGATATAACCACTTACCGGAGCGGTTATTAATGTATAGCCGAGTGTAATTTCTGCACTGTTCTTTCCGCTGATAGCTTGTGTGTGTGCAGCGCGTGCTTCATTTAAAATTGCTTTAGCGGTTTTTAACTGTACTTCTGATATTACCTTGCCTGCAACAAGTGGAATCAATCTGTCTACTTCTACCTGGGCTTTTTCAACAGTAGCTTTTGTAATTTGAATATTAGCATCGGCTGTTTGACTATATTGACTGTATTCTTTGGCATTAATGCGAAACAGTGGTTGTCCCTGGTTAACCCAGGCGCCTTCTTCAACATAAATTTTTTCTAGAAAGCCGCTTACCTGTGGGCGAATATCAACATTCGCAGTTCCTTCTATCGTAGCAGGATAAGATTGCCAGCTAGTGCTGGAGCCGGTTTCGAGTTGTACAACAGGAAGTGCAGGTGGCGGTGGTGGCGCTTGTTGATTTCCTGCATTACCTGCACAACTGGCAAAATATAATACTGCAGCATAGAGTAAATAAATAGTGAGTTTCTTCATAATTGGTTAACTTTTCTAACAGTGTTAAGTAATTGTGGTTAAAAAAACAGTTTTAAGGCTGTTTGATTTTGTTTAAAAAAACAACGGTAAATAATCTAACGTTGTTAAGTAATCGATTTAAAAAAATAGTACTTCTGTACTATCCTCTTTGAATACTGGATTTGTTTTTGTTTACTTGTTTAGCTTGCTTGTGTTTTATTTAGTTTTTAATAGAAGTAATAATACCTGTGATTGCATCCCGTAATACTTCTTTATTCAGTTCCTGTCTGGTAATTTGGTTGGTTAGGTTGATGGAAATCAAACCATGCACCACACTCCAGAATGTATAATACTTGCGGTCGATGTATTCTTCAGATCTTCTTTCCGGAGGGGTTATTTCTTCGATTTTATCCCAAAGCATGTTCATTGGTTTGGCATAATCGGAACAACCGTTTTCAGCCGCACAACAGTTCATTTCCACTCCATACATTACCTGGTATAGCTCCTTATATTCAAAGGCGAAATTCCAATAGGAGAGCCACATTGCTTCTAACTGTCCTTCGGGGGAAGTGCTTAGTTGCCTGGCTTCCTCCATTTTAGCGGCAAGTTTTACAAAACCTATACGTGTTAACTCCTTTAAAATGGCATCTTTATTACTGAAATACTCATAAATAATAGGGGCGGTATAATCAATTTTTTCCGCAATTTTCCGCATACTAAGAGCAGCCCAACCTTCTTCTTTCACGATGTCGAGACTGGCACTTAAAATATTGTGCCTGGTATCTTCTTTAATTTTCTGTATACGGTCTTTGCTTCCCACTTGTTAATCAACGTAAAAAATCTAACGCTGTTAAGCAAAGTTAACAACAGAGATTTTAACCGGCCAAATTTATTTTTGGAAGTGATCGAATTCCTTGATTTACTGTGTCTTAACTTTTGAAAAGTTGTTGAACTTCCTAAACTTTAATCCGAAAGGGTACATTTAAATATAAACCCAAAGCCCAAATTGGATGAGTTGTACAACAAATTGATAAGCTGAATAGTCAGACCATTGTGCTCACTTGTTGGTATGAATAAGCACATTTGATTAAGGTTGTTTATGGTTAAAACACGTAGGAGTTCGAAAGGGAGATGCGTGATTTTAAATTAAACAAACTCTTAATGTCCCATCCTAAAATTTTCAATGCAGTCAAAAAGATCAAGTTTTATTAGTTCCCAATATTTACCTCTTAGGCAATGTGGATCAAAATCGTTTTCTGCTTTTTCAAAATTTGTAAAGTTGCTGATAATTGCTTGTGGATCATGGTTATATGGATATTTCTCCTTGTGTAGATCCAGCATTTTTTTTATGTCATAATGATTCATCAATTCATGTAAGTCCCAGAAATCTTTTTTTCTTCCAATATTCTGCACCACATTTATTTTCATGGCCGCAATTTCATCTGGTGATGCTAGTCTCACACCATCCATTTCTATAGGATTTCGAATAAAATCATCATTGTAATAGATATCAACCTTGATGGCATTTTCACTATTCTTTCCAACTAGAAACGCCCTTCCCATTCCAACAGGTCCTTCACCTATCTGTGAAACATAAGTATAATGTGCAGTTAGGAATTTTGTAATTTCTTCAAAATTTATTGACTCGTATAAAGTATCTGTAAACAGATCAATGTCTACTGACATGCGATGTCCGTAATGAAGGCTGAGTGCTGTTCCGCCCACCAAGCGGAAAGAATCAAACAAGGGATCCTTCATGCATTTTCTGAAAAGATCCTGTAGTTCGCCTGAGACTGTGTTCCAATATAAGTTATTAGAAGCTGGTATAGTCATTAGGTATTTCTTTATCTGTTGTCAATACTTCGTCAAGGTTCAGGCTGGTATAAAATTCCTCGATCGCTTTAATTTCGTCCTGATTACCACGTTCTTTAATTCTATTGAGAATGGCTTCTTTTTGGGTAATCCAATCAATGGAATTTATATCGGTATCCCAAAATAGTCCTTTACGAAACTTAGCAAGGTCGGGCTTGAAGCGGCTATTGTTTTTCTTCTTTTCCATCCTTATTTCATAAAATATCTGTAAGGTCATTAAGAAACCTTCCGGAAGTCCCAAAGCTTTTTCGATTTTTAAAGAAAGTGGTGTATTCATTCCGCGCCTTGTTTTCATGATTGCATTTAGCGTTTGTGGGTATTCCCCCAACGAAAGTGCAAACGGGCCCGGTTTAATAGCGCGTTTATCCAGTTCCCTATCTAGAAATGCACCAGGATGAACCCCTTTTAGAAGGTCGATTTTTTCCATATTCAAAACTAAGCAAAAATGTTTAAATAATATTGGTTATTATAAAGATTTGTTATAACATGTTGATTTAGTGCATCTTAACTTTTGGAAAGTTCCGGAACTTTCCAAAAGTTAAGTTCGAGGGCTATACTTATATATAAAGGCATAGTTCAAGCCGATGATCTCTATTTGTTGCCTTGCCGGATTTGATTTATAAAAAACAAAATCGCCTGATGAGGATATTACAAGGCGGTTTACGTAAAAACTTGTGGGGGGTAGGGATCGAATCCGCCTGAGGCGGACAGTTAGCTATAGTGCGTTATAAAAATAAAAAAGCCACCCAATTAAAGGTGGCTTCTTCAAAGCTGTAGGGGGAGGGATCGAACCTCCACGAGGCAGTTAGCTATAGCGCAAAGTTCAGTGGTCGACCCTGGTCGCTCAGGTATTGCTACCCAAACGGCTCTACACTACGTTTGTCCTGTTATCCTCACCCCCGAGACAAGAGGGCATGTCTGCCGAAAATTTCATCACCCCACAGTATATAAGAACTTTCTCTTTGTTTGATGACACAATATTAAGCTAAATGGCCTATTCGTTACAAATAATTCAATAAATATTTTGAAAATATAGAAAATATTCAATAATATTGCTTAATTGTTTGATTGTATCAAAAAATATACCTGAAAATGTCTGCCAAATTAAATCTTGACAAACTGGATTACCAGATCATCCAGGAAATGATGGAAGATGCCGAGATATCCTATGCCGACCTTGGCAAAAAACTATTTGTATCCGGTGGTACCATACACGTACGTATCAAAAAACTTGAAGAACTAAATGTAGTGAAAGGTAAAAAACTATCCGTTGATCTCAAAGCCCTCGGATACGATGTGATCGCTTTTATCGGCGTTTACCTTGAAAAAAGCTCCCTCTATGATACCGTAGCCAAAGAACTGAAAAAAATTCCACAGATCGTTCGCCTTAACTATACCACAGGCAACTATAGCATGTTCGCTGAAATAGTTTGTAAAGACATCCAGGAACTTCGATACGTGCTGCACGACGAACTCCAAAAAATTAAAGGCATCGAAAGAACCGAGACCTTTATCTCTCTGGAAGAAAGTCTTGATAGAAACGTAGTGGTACTTTCTGAAAACAGCTAAAACATCTGTCAATAAATTGTACATTCATCCTGCATGAGCAACAATTCCTTCAATATGGCAGAAACAGCCAGCATATTGCAAAACAAATGGAGAAGCATTCTCCTGTTTACAATATTAACCGCAGCAGTAGCAACAGCTACCGTTTTCCTTATGCCCAAACAATACCGCTCCGCTGCAAAACTTATCTCCGCTAATCCTCAACTGGCAGATAAATCGCGCCTGTTCAATGAAAATATACAATCACTCTATTCTTATTTCGGTTCCGGCGACGACCTCGACCGTATTATGGGAATTGCATTACTTGATACCTCACTGAAACAACTGGTGAAAAATTTTAACCTCACCAACTATTACAAACTTAGCAACGATACCGAAGCGTTATTACAGCGTAAGGCAGTTTTAAAACTGCGCGACGATCTGCTGGTGCAAAGAACAGAAGAAGGTCAACTCAACATCAGTTGCTGGACAAAAGACCCTGTTTTGTCTTCCGGTATCGTAAATGCATTGGTAAAAATCATTGAAAACAAACTGGAAGATATCTGGCAATCCAATTACAGCGCTACCAAAGAACAACTCAATCTTTCCATTACACAAACCGAAGCATCGTATAAACAACTGTTTGATAGTTTGTCGAAAGCTCCTGCTCCACAAACTTCACTTATTCAAAAACATATGGAAACACTGCTGGATCAATTAACCCAGTACCGCAAAACAGCAGCAACTGTTCAATTAATCGGAGCCACCGCACCGGTAGCACTGTATGTGCTTGAGCCTGCTGTACCTGCAGCGAAGGCAGAACGTCCGGATAAACCCGCCATCATTTTAGCGGCAGCCATTGCGGGATTTCTATTTTCACTCCTTCTTGCATTATTATCAAATCGCAAACAAGCATAAGCATGCGTTCCGCTATTTGGGCATACCAAACAATGGAACGATTGGTCTTTTTAACTGCAACCATAGTGGCCATACTCACCCAACAATGGCCTTGGATGCTGGTGCCCTTCGCATGGATAATCGCACCATTATGCTGGCAACAAATTGTTTTACACACAGATAAACTTTTCTGGTTACTGATCGCCCTGTTGCCCCTTTCAACAGAACTAAATATTACCCCTTCTTTAGGACTCGATTTTCCCGATGAGGTTTTGATGGTGCTACTTACAGCACTTACCCTTTTATACTGGTGGCATAAACCCAGACAATTCCCGATTACTATTTGGAAACACCCACTGTTTTTTATACTCATGCTTCATTTAGGATGGATCATCATCTCCACCATTTATGCAGTTGAACCTTTACCTGCCATTAAATTCCTGCTTGCTAAAATATGGTATATCGTACCCTTTGTTATTTTACCCGTTATATTGATTAACAGTATCAAACGCATCGAACAACTTGCTGCATGCCTGTTATGGACCATGGGATTTGTAGTGGTGGTTACTTTACTAAGACATACCAGTACCGGCTGGCGTTTTGAAAGTATCAATCGTCACCTTTTTCCATTCTTTCGTAACCATGTGAACTATGCATCTATGCTGGTGTGTCTGCTGGCCGTTATGTTTTGTGCATACTACCTCACTGCAAAAACTTCCCGTTATAAAAAGCGGATATTGTATGTTTTACTGCTTGGTATGTTGGCACTTCTACTCGCTTATTCAAGGGGTGCCTTACTTGCGGCAGCAGCAGGTGTTTTCAGTATCTGGATCATTCGCAAAAAACAAATGGCCGCTTTATTGGTATTCACCATCACGGCTGTTTTAATTTCTACGAGTTGGTTGATAACAGATAAGCGTTATTTCAGGTTTGCACCCGATCATGACAGAACCATTTTTCATACCGATTTCTCCCAACACCTTTCTGCAACCGTTGCCCTAAAAGATGTATCGAATGCAGAACGCTTTTATCGTTGGGTAGCCGGTGCAAGAATGCTTGCCGATAAACCACTCACCGGTTTTGGTCCATCTTCGTTTTACCTTCACTACCGACCATATACCGTAAAACGTTTTGAAACATGGGTGAGCAATAATTCCGAACACTCTACGGTACATAATTATTTCCTGTTAACCGCTTTAGAACAGGGGATCATTGGACTACTCATTTTTTGCCTGTTATATTTTTTTATGCTGTTGCGTCTGCAAAAAATCTATCACCAATTACACAGCTATTTCTATAGGGCGGTAACTATGACGGTAGCAGTAATACTGGTAATGATCGGTGTAATAAACTTCATCAGCGATATGATTGAAACCGACAAAATCGGCAGCCTCTTCTGGCTCTGCATGGGAATGGTATTTGTTTTGGAACAGAGGCTTAAGGAAGAGAGGGAAAGCTTTGCTTGAGGGGTGAATTGTCAATTGTGAATTGTGAATGGGAATTATGCTGCGTAAATTGTCAATTGTGAATGGTCAACAGTTAGCGGGTATTTTTGCGATAGCGTCTCATTTTCATACTGTCAACTCTTTTTCACAATTCACAATTGACAATTCACGCAGCACAATTCACCCCTCCCCCCTCACTTCCAACGCATCCCGCAGCCCATTACCTAGTAGGTTGAAAGAAAGTACCAGCAGCATGATGGCGATGCCCGGGGCTAGGGCGAGCATGGGGTTATTGGTTATGATGAAATTATAGTTCTCTTTAATCATCAAGCCCCAACTTGGTTGCGGGGGTTGAACACCAACGCCGAGAAAGCTAAGTCCTGCTTCAATTACAATGGCCGATGCGAAATTGCTCGCAGCTATCACCATAACTGGTCCGAGTATATTTGGTAAGATATGTTTAACGATTGTGCGCAGATGGGAGTATCCTAATACCCTGGTGGCTTCAATATATTCCAGTTCACGAATGGCCAAAACCTGACCGCGAACCAAACGGGCTACATTCACCCACATGGTTAATCCGACAGCTACAAACACCTGCCAGAATCCTTTGCCCAACACAAGTGTGATGGCAAAAACAAGTAGGAGCGTGGGGATACTCCAGATTACATTCAGGAACCACATGATGATATCATCTGTTCTGCCCCTGAAATAACCTGCTAATGCACCCAGCATAATACCGATGCTCAAAGAAATCAATACCGCAATAATACCTACAGCAAAACTTACCCTTGTACCAATGATGAGCCTGCTGAGTATATCTCTCCCAAACTTATCGGTGCCCAGATAAAAACGGGTTGTAATAACGGGAACTGTTGCGGCTCTAATGCGCAGTATTGCCTGACGTTCTGTGATGTTATCGTCTACGATACGATCGTAGACCAGACTATCTCCAGTGACCCTATAATTGACACCAACTGGAATATATTGCCACTGGTCTGGTGTTCCATTAATCAGTTTTGAAAAAAAGCTGGTTGATTGAACAGATTGCTCCCTTTTGATCAGGAGAAGGTTTACTTCAAACCCTGGTTTCTTGCTGCCGATTTCCGGAATCATCCGGTTGGCATTGGGTGAGCCATCAGGGGCAATAAAATAGCCAAATATTACAAGCAGCAAACTTAGTGTTATGAGTATCAATCCAAAAGCAGCTCCTTTGTTACGAAGCAACCGCTTAATAAGTGATGACGTATGATGGGTAGAAGTCACAGTGGAAAATTAAGCAATTATAAAGATGGCCGATTAGAAGGGAGTATTGACCGATAACTGCAATAATCGGATAAACGTTTTGACGGATTTGGTATCATTTATGTAAGTATTTTAATATGTGGAATTTCATTAAATATCTTGGTTTGCTGATTTGTTTAGTATTAGCAATCGTTTACTCATGGTGGCCGGAAAAAAATGAAGCCAAGCCATAGTAATTATTTTACCCTTCTGCCCTTCCACTGATAAGATCCAAATTTACCGAGCCAGCCGGCAATCACCGTATATAATAAGTGCAATGGCTGCATAAGTGGAAAATACAGTAACACCTCTTTTTGATTATAGAATTTTGCTACCGGCCGCATGAACATCAGTTCCACCAAGGTTTTCAGCAACATCAGGGTTAGCCAATGGGCAATTTCTCCGCTCACAAATAAGTTCACCGGAAGTAAAACCAGCAATGCAAGGTTTACTGCATATACCAATGCAAGTATGCGAAATACGTTTTTATCGTCGTAGCGGTCTGCTTTACTCGCCCAACGGATTCGCTGGTTGATAAAGCCCTTCCAGCTATGCATGGGCTCGGTTCTAACAATGGCTTGCGGATGAAAAAGATAGCCCAGTTGTTTGGGATACTGTTGTTGTATTTTATACATCAACAACATATCATCACCACTTGCAATTGAATCGATGCCCTTGAATTGTCCCACTGCATAAAACGCAGCTTTTTGATAAGCCAGGTTGGCGCCATTACACATGGTGTGATAGCCTGCTGAAACGGCAGCTGCAGTAATACCCTGCAAACTCATGAAGTCGAGTAGTTGAAACAACGATAACACCCCTTTCTCATGTGTAAACATAACCGGAGCCGCAACAAACACGGATTGGTATTGTTGTATATAGGCATCAAATAGGGTAAGCCATTCGGGCGACACGGCACAATCAGCATCAGTAGTTACAATCCAATCACCTTTGCTTTCGCTGATGGCTATTTCAATGGCTTTCTTTTTATAGGCGTTTAATGGATTCCCATCAAGGTATTTTTCGAGGTGAATCAGTTTGAGATTTGGATATTCTTTTTGAAGTGCTTCAACAATTGCCACTGTCTGATCAGTAGAAAAATCGTTAACCACAATCAGTTCGGTGAGTGTGGCAGGATAGTTTCCATTCAGTATTGTTCTGATACATGCTTCTATTCCCGCAGCCTCATCGCGTGCAGGTATTATGACAGTAAAAAAATGTTTAGGTGGCAGGCTATTATTTGCGCGGAAAGTTTTTAATTGTTTAAACCATTTTCGGTATTGAAGGATGAGCCAACAATATGCCAATACTAAAATGGTTGTTACGATAAGTCCGGCAATATACATGCAGCAAAGAAACTTATTTATGTTTATATACCGGAGTAGAAGATGAGCCTCAATGTTGAATTATTTTTAAGAAATGCGGTTTGAATTTATGTTGAAGCAAATGATGTCCCGCTTCCAACTCCTGTATATGCACCAGGGATTCAATTCCTGCCTGTAGTTTATAGCCATGTTTCGCCACGATAATACGATCATATTTACCAAACAACAGGTGTACGGGTACTTGATGGGTAGCGATTACTTTTTTCAATCTTTTTATTGCAGGAGAAAACCTTCGCATGCTGGTCCATCGTTTGTATAACCTGTCTCTTTCGACAGCATCATCCAGGTAATGATGCGCAAATTTGCTGATACTTTTATTGAATAGTCCAATTTGTGTCGTTAGTTCCATCAAAGCAAACATCAAGCCCGGGTATTGCATGGAGAAGCGAAAGAGTTGGTTCCCGATCCAGGTTCGGGTAGATAATTTTTGCCAGGGGTTATTGTGTAATCCATCAGGTGCAGCTAAAATTATGCTGCTGATATGCTGAGGGTAGAGCTCCAGTAAACGTAAACAAATTCTTCCTCCCATACTATACCCCATCAACTGAATTGGTTTGCCGGATGGGACCATTTGAAGTACTATTTCCATCAGATCGGCAGGTTCCAGTAAAAGAGGTCCGTTCCATTCAGTCTTACCATGAAATGGCATGTCAAAAGCTATTATGGTATGTGTTGCTGAAAGTTCTTCTGCCAGAAACTCAAATTTCCCTCCTTCTTCCCCATACCCATGAAAACAGCATAGCCATTGGCTCCCATGCCCAAATTGCTGGTAATGAAGCCTTGAACCATGTATTTCAATAAAAAGCGGTGCTGGCATAGAATTTTAAGGATTTATTCTTGGCAATATCAAAGAAACAAATTTACTTTGAAAATAGTTGCATAACTAACTATATGTCAAACAACCAATTTAAGCGCGGAGAATTATATAGTGTTATCAATGGGATGGCTTCAACAGCCGTTGCCAGAAGATTGCAGAAGAATTTTCGGAATGCAGGATTAGAGATCACCATTGAGCAATGGAGTGTTTTGTATCATTTGTGGAAGGAAGATTGTCTGAGTCAACAAGAACTTTGCAACCGTACTTTCCGCGACAAGCCCAGCATTACGCGTTTAATTGATAACCTCGAGAAACAGAAACTGGTTAAAAGAACGGCATCCAAAGAAGACAGGAGAATAAACCTGGTATGTCTTACAGAAGCCGCAAAATCATTGCAAGACCTCACCATTGACCTTGCTAACCAAACCATGAATGAGGCTTTGATAGGAGTGAATAAAGAGGAGATTGAAACGGTGAAATCAGTTTTTCAAAGGGTGTATGATAATTTGACGTAGTGCACTACGGTACGATGAGCTGATTGATCGCAGCATTTGCTATGGACTATGGTCCATGGTACATGGTCGATAGTCCATAGTAAATACTGCAAAAAGTATAAAAATCTTAAATACCTACTTCCATGGAAACAACAAAACAAGCGAAAGCCTTACAAGGTGGTGAATGGCTCATTAAAGAGAGCAATCCCTTCGACACGTTTATACCAGAGGACTTTGATGAAGAACAGAAAATGGTAATGGACATGTGTACCCAGTTCCTGGATGCTGAGGTATTACCGATTGTAGAACGTATCGACAAACTTGAAACAGGTCTGATGCCTTCTCTACTTGAGAAAGCGGGTGAACAGGGATTATTGTCTACCTCCTTTCCGGAACAATATGGCGGTTTAGGGAAAGATTTTATTACCTCTACCATCGTGAACGAAGGATTGGGTGGCGGACATTCTTTTTCTGTTGCAGTAGCTGCGCATACAGGTATTGGTTCACTGCCTATCTTATATTTTGGTACCGAGGCACAAAAAGAAAAATACATACCCAAACTCGCCAGCGGTGAATGGAAAGGTGCTTATGGTTTAACAGAACCGAATAGTGGTAGTGATGCATTAGGCGCAAAAACTACGGCCAAGCTGAGTGATGATGGAAAATATTATATACTGAATGGACAAAAATGTTGGATTACCAATGGTGGTTTTGCTGACGTGTATACGGTATTTGCAAAAATTGACGGTGATAAATTTACGGGCTTCATTGTTGAGCGCGGTTTTGAAGGATTTACACAGGGGCCGGAAGAACATAAAATGGGTATCAAAGGTTCTTCTACCGTTCAACTGTATTTCCAGGATTGTAAAGTGCCGGTAGAAAATGTGTTGGGAGAAATTGGTCGTGGTCATGTGATCGCATTTAATATCCTCAACATCGGTCGACTGAAATTATGTGCTGCTGCATTGGGTGGATCAAAACGTGCAGCTACAACTTCTATACAATACGCAATTACCAGAGAACAGTTTAAAATCTCCATCTCCAAGTTTGGCGCCATCAAACATAAGATGGCTGAGATGGCAATTCGTATGTGGGTTTGTGAATCGGCTCTTTACCGTGCATCTAAATGGATCGATAACAAAGAACATGAATTGATGGATAGCGGTAAAAGCTTTGCAGAAGCCTTACTTGGCGCTGCCGAAGAATTTGCCATTGAATGTGCCATGCTGAAAGTATTTGGTAGCGAAGTGCTTGATTATGTGGTAGACGAAGGCGTACAGATTCATGGAGGTAATGGCTTTAGCGATGAATACATGATTTCAAAAGCCTATCGTGATAGTCGAATCAACCGTATCTATGAAGGCACCAATGAAATAAACAGGCTGTTAACTGTTGACATGGTATTAAAACGTGCCATGAAAGGCAAGCTTGACCTGATGGGTCCTGCAATGGCTGTTCAGAAAGAACTGATGAGTATTCCTGATTTTGGTACAGAAGAAGAAACTGCTTTCAGTAAGGAGTTAAAATATATCGCCAATTTCAAGAAAGCAATTCTGATGGTAGCCGGTGCTGCCGTACAGAAATTGATGATGCAACTCGAGAAAGAACAGGAAGTGTTGATGAATATTGCAGATATGGCCATCGAAACCTATAATGCAGAAAGCGCACTCTTGCGTGTGATGAAACTAACCGAAAAAAATGGTGCTTCTGCTACCCAGTTACAGGCTGATATTATGCGTACTTATATCTATGATGCGGCCGATCGTATCAATAAAGCGGGTAAAGATGCCCTGAATAGCTTTGCTGATGGGGATGAGCTTCGTATGATGCATATTGGACTTAAACGCTTCACCAAGGTAGAGCCCTTTAATTCAAAAGATGCCCGTCGCAGGATCTGTGAAAGACTGGTGGCAGACAACGGCTATCACTTGTAAGAAAAAAAGCAGAAAAAAATTACCAGAATTCACAAAGATTTCACATATTTGGTCTTTGTTTTACGGTTGCTTGCTCAAACAAAGGTCTCACTGTTCAAAGCAGTGAGGCCTTTTTGTTTGTATTTACTGTAAATTGACCGCATGAAAACGGTACTGTTCAGTTTCTTTTTAGCCTTAGCAATTAGTTCCAGCGCCCAGTCTGGTTTTTACACACCCTGGATCGGCAGGTCAACCGGTAAACTGCCAGCCCTCGCTTATGGATTGGGGGAAGACAGGTTAGGTGGTGCTAAAATGGGTTATATCGATTCGAATATTGCATTAAGGGTAATGGATACTATCCAGGGCATGTATCTCATACAATTATCGAAATTTCACCAGGCATTTATTGAACCGCAATATGTAAAAGCTGATAGCGCAAACTCCCTAAAACCCTGGTACCTTACAGGGTCAATCAGTGCAAAAGGTGATACGACTACTTTTACAGATAATATTGCTGTTATCATGGAAGAAAAACTTCCTTATAAGAGCTGGATGGAAATTAATCCTTCTAAAATTGTAGTAGACATTTACGGCGTACAAAGCAACACCAACTGGATCACACAATTACAAACCCTGGAAGAGGTAAAAAATGTTTACTACCAGCAGGTAGAAGATGATGTTTTCCGGTTGATCATAGAATTAAAACACCAACAACACTGGGGTTACAGTATTTCTTATGTTGGAAAATCATTGGTGGTAAAAGTACGCAGGCAACCTAAAATAGCTGACCTCAAAAAATTGCGTATTGCTATTGATGCAGGACATGGCGGAACTAACTCCGGCGCAACAGGTATTAAAGCAAAAGCTTCTGAAAAAATATACACGCTTCGTTTTGCAAAAGCCTTACAAAAGCAACTCAAATTAAAAGGGGTAAAAGACATCATCATGACCCGTACCAACGATACAACTTTCGATAATAAAGACCGTATCCTTTGGCTGCAGGAACAAAAGCCCGATTTGGTGATTAGTCTGCACCTGAATTCAAGCAGTAAGGAAGTAATAAATGGTACCAGTACCTATTATAAACATATTGGATTCAGGCCCCTTACCACTGCTATATTAAAACGTATGTTGGAATTGAAGCTGAGCGAATTTGGAAATGTAGGCAGCTTCAATTTTGCACTTAATTCACCAACGGATTTTCCAAATGTGTTAGTTGAAATTGCCTTCCTCAGTAATGCAGCAGATGAGAAGAAAATTATCAGTACTAAATTTCATAACGATGTGGCTACCAAAATTCATTTGGGGTTGATAGATTGGTTGAAGAGTTTGAAATGATGAAGTGAAATTAATAAGCCACAGATTCACAGATTATGAATGATTGCTGTCTGGTGAAATTTAACTGCGAGTTGTAAGTCAAGCGTATAATAGAACACAGATTTTCATGATTTATCATGATAGATCTTCAAAATCATGAAAATCTGTGTTCTATTAATAGCAGATAATGCATTTACGGCAACCGAATATTTCTTTAAGCAACTGACTTTAAATTTTCTCCCCCCCCCCCCCTTTAATTCCATTAAAAGCAGAAAGTCAATAATAAGCACCCATCAAGACTTGTAGCTTGCGGCTTGCAGCTTGAAGCCAATTTTCCCGGGACAGCAATGGATTATGAATAATTAATCTGTGAATCTGTGGCTTAAATATTCCCCACGATCAAAAGAATTAATGTTTAATAAACCGATCAAAGAATTCAAGTGTTCTTAGCATCTGATCAATTCTTTGTCTGTTATTTCCGCTTCTCGTGAGTTCATGTGTGCCGCCTGGATGACGTACATATTCAACGGTTCTTCCCAAAACTTTCAAACTCTTGTACAACATTTCACTTTGTATAACCCCCGTACGTAAATCATTCTCTCCATGGAAAATGATGAAGGGCGTTTTGATTTTATCTACATAGTTAATGGGTGATTCCCTTTCAAGAATTGGTTTAGCTTTTGCTTCCCAAGGATAACCACCGAAATAGTTTGGCACCAGTCTCCACGCATTACCCTCTCCAAAAAAAGTACCCAATTCATACACGCCTCGTTGTGCACAGGCAGCTTTAAAACGCTGATCGTGTGCAATGATCCATGCTACAAGGTAGCCAGCATAGGAACCTCCTGTTACAGCCAGTTTTGAAGTATCAATAAATCCACCAGCGCCAGCTTTTGTTAGATAAGTAAGTACATCAGAAGTAGGACCTGCTCCCCAGTCATTAACATTCGCCCTTAAAAAATCCACCCCATAACCTCCGGAGCCCCTTGGATTACCATATACTACAGCATATCCTTTCGATGCATAATATTGAAATTCGTGCCACATAGAATATTCACCCGGACCCCACATAGCGGAAGGTCCACCGTGTATATTCAAGATGGTAGGATATTTTTTTCCTGCCTCATAATTGGTTGGTTTCATTACCCAGTATTCTACTTTCAACCCCTTTTCATTTACAAAAGAAGCTTTTTCCGGGAGACTCAATTTTTTTTCCTGAAGCCAGTTATGATTAAATGAAGTGAGCCTTTTTTCCTGTTGCATATCGGGGCTGTTGCTATACAACTCTGATGGATTTGTTACCATCGTTTTACTATATATAACCAGATCGTTTACGATATCAAAACTTCCTATGCCTGCATCATAACCAGATAATTGCTTAACCTGTTTACTGTTGATATCAGCCCTGTAGAGCGGGGCACCGCCATTGCTTTGCGCAGTGAAATAAATAGATGATTCATCTTTACTCCAGGTAAGCCCACTTTTATTTCTGTCGAAAGGAATGCTTACGGCATCTGATGCTTTACCATTCAACGGCATTACTGCAAGACTTGGAACACTTACGAAAGAAGTGGTGCCAACCTGAAATGCCAGCCATTTGCCAGTAGGTGAAATGGTGGGACTATTATAACTCTTTCCTTTTTCACCCAATATTTTTCTCAAGTTTGAACCATCGGTATTTGCCAGATAAATTTCATTTTCAAGTACCCTGTCTGGGTGCATGGTAAGATTGGCATTGCCGGTGATAATCAGTTGATTTCCGTCAGGAGTGAAATCGATGCTGCCAAAACGATTGAATCCTGAAGTGATCGCTTTGGGAACACTTGTGCTATCTGCATCCATGATGAAAAAATGGGTAAAGCTTAGTTCGCCGGATGTGGTGGATTCCTGTTGAAAGTTCAGTTTATTAATCACTTTGGCTTTCTGTGCAGTAGCATTCAGGTTTAGGTATGCCCTTATTTCTTCTGTATTTCCGTCAGGATCGGGTTTGGCATTGTTTAACAGGTGTTCATTAGCGGCAAATCCTGGTTTCTCGAGTGACCATCCTGGTACTTTCTTGCCCGGATTTAATGTTTCATCGGTTAATAATTGTTCTAGTCTGAGGCTTACGGAGAAAACGATTCTTTTACCATCGGGGCTCCAGCGTGGACCACTTACGGAATATTTAAAATTGGTTAGCTGGGTTGTTTCACCATTTTCAATATTCAATAAAAATATCTGCGACTTGCCATTAACTGGTCGGGTAAAAGCGAGTTGTTTGCCGTCTGGCTTCCAGGCAGCTTGTGCTATAGGTGAACCCGGACCTCCAATCTGTTTTGCATTGGAGGGGTCGTTATTATTGATGAGGTATAATTTATTCGCATACCTGTATTCCCATTTTGTATCACCATCGGGCTCGATACTTGTTACGGTATAAATGGTTTTGCTGCCGTCTGGACATATACTCACATTTCCGACCTGGCTCATTTTGAGCATATCGGTAACTTTAATTAATGCTGTACCATTTTGGGCCATCAGCAGGCCAGAGAAAAGAAGGCTGATCCAAAGTAATAACTGCTTCATGTTATTGGTTTAAGCTTTTAAAATACAAATAAATGACATGCGCAGTCACAGGCTTTTGTACTTTTACAGGCTAAAAAGGCAAATTATGGGCAAACTGGTGGAAGAATTTAATACCTACAGGGAAAAAATGAATGAGGTTATATTGAGTAAGAATAACCTGGTAATGAAACGCCTCTGGAACCTCGATACCAATACCTATGAAGAGGGGGCTATCGACAAAAAAACCAAAGAAATGCTCGGACTGGTAGCAAGTATGGTACTCCGTTGCGATGACTGTATTAAATACCACCTGGGTAAATGCCATGAATTAGGTGTAAACACAGACGAAATGTATGAGATATTTGCTGTAGCCAATATCGTAGGTGGCACAATCGTAATTCCACATACACGCAGGGCAGCAGAATATTGGGAGGAATTATCGGGAGCAGGGGAATAGTAAAGCTTTTTTCGGAACTTTGTTACCTGAGAGCCGCTCAGGTCATTATTAATTATTGATAAGTATGTCAGCAACAACTACAACAACGCCGGTATTAACCGCAAAAGATTTCGCCACAGACCAGGAAGTGCGTTGGTGTCCGGGGTGTGGGGATTATTCTATTCTGGCACAGGTGCAGAAGATCATGCCGGGTATTGGTGTGCCGAAAGAAAATATTGTGATCATCAGTGGAATCGGTTGTAGCAGTCGCTTTCCCTATTATATGAATACTTTTGGTATGCACTCCATTCATGGAAGGGCTACTGCCATTGCGAGTGGGTTGAAAGCTTCCCGTCCAGAGTTAAGCGTGTGGATCGTTACGGGGGATGGTGATAGCTTAAGTATTGGCGGTAACCATACCATTCACCTGTTGAGAAGAAATTTTGATGTAAATATCCTGCTCTTTAATAACCAGATTTATGGCTTAACAAAAGGGCAGTATTCGCCTACTTCAGAAGAACAAAAAATTACCAAGAGTACGCCTTATGGTAGTATCGACCATCCATTTAATCCCCTTGCTTTAGCCATGGGTGCCGACGCAAGTTTTATTGCCCGAAGTATGGATCGTGACCCGAAACATTTACAGGCAATGCTTACCAGATCGCACCAGCACAAAGGTGCTTCTATGCTGGAGATATACCAGAACTGTAATATTTTCAATGACGGTGCTTTTGAAATATTCACAGAAAAGGGCACCAAGCCAGAGCAGGCATTATTCCTGGAGCATGGCAAACCATTAATCTATGGTACCAGCCAACAAAAAGGTATTAAAATTGATGGAATGAAACCCGTAGTGGTCGACCTGACAGACGGTTCTGTTAGTGCCGACGATTTATGGATCCATGATGAAAATGATTTTTATAAAGCACAGGCCCTGATCCGCATGTTCGATAACCCCAACCAACAGGGAACGCATTTCCCAAGACCTTTTGGTGTTTTCTATGAAACAGAAAGAGCCTGTTATGAAGATGTAATGGCCATGCAGCTTGAAGAGATCATCGCCACCAAAGGGAAAGGCGACCTGGACAAGTTGTTACGTGGTAAAGAAGTGTGGGAAATCGTGTAGAACAGAAGAATATCCAATATTCAATGTCGAACTTCGAAGTTGGATATTGAATATTCTTCTGTTAAAAAGTCCCAACTTGCTGGTCGGGACTTTTTTATAAAACAAATCGATCGAACTGAGACAGTTTAATTACAACCGCGCTATATCATGTTTTATGGCAAAGAGTGCTAGTCCAACGCGGGTTGGGGTTTGTAGTTTCTGAAAAAGGGTATCCCTAGTTTCGTCTACATTACGCAGGCTTGTGCCCATGAGTTCTGCTATTTCTCTGTATGATTTATCGGTACATGCCCATCCAAGAAATTCTTTTTCCTGCTCGGATAGTTCTGTGAACTTCTGGATATCAGCATCTTCTTCCGGAGAGGTTTTCATGGTGTGCATGATATTATCGCACATCAGTTTATTAAGGTAAACCCCTTTGGTTACAATGCCATCCAGGGCAGCTTTCAGTTCCTGGGGCTTGCTGTCTTTCAGGAGATAACCTTTGGCACCATTTTTAAACATTCGGATGATGGATCTTTCATCATTCAACATGGTTAAAGCCAATATTTTCACCTGCGGATAATGAGTGGTGAGCCATAAAGCGGTTTCGTAGCCATTCATATCGGGCATGGTAATATCGAGTAATACCACATCTGGTAAATTATTGGGGTCCAATAATTCTATCATGTGTTTACCGCTGTTTGCTTCAAACAGCACTTTATATCCACTAAAAGAGTTAACCAGTGAGGCAAGCCCGTTTCTTAACAATACATGGTCATCTACCAGGGCAATCTGAGTCATATCAAAAACAAATTAGCAACAATAAGTACCCAACCGTGAGAATTCCGGAACGGGCATTTGAATAAGTAAATTACAGAAATTTTAATTGCAAATCTCCGTTTTATTTAGAATTTCTCTGCGATGATTTCACCGAAAAAAATCAGTGAAAACACCCTAATAATTTGGGTGTTTTCAACGTTGGATTTTTTTAATGACTATCCTACATTTACTCCGGGTAGAGAAAAAGCAGCAGAAATGCATGTAATTTTTCTCGTATTCAGTTTTCATTAGGGGTTACAAGTGAAAAAGGCGGCACAAGGCCGCCTTTTTCTATTTGTTTTTGCAAGTTTATAAAACTGCTTTTTCTATCTCTTTTTCGGCCAAAGCATAGATCTTTTTTCTTTTCCAGTTATACCAGGGATGAGGCATTGTTTTCTTCATCAATGTATCAATATTACGCATGCCAAAAAGGTTCCAAACTCCATTTAATTTTCCGCCAAGTGATGATTGCATGGCCCTTAAACTCATGGCAAATCCACTATCCAGATATTCCATGTGATGCCAGTAACCGGCAGGCATATATAAAGTGTCGCCATGCTCAAGCGTGATATCGTAACCATTGGCCAATTTGAGAGCAGGAAACTGGTTATAATCGGGGCTGCCGTTTAGGTGGTGGTAATGACTGAAATCAGCCAGGCTCAACACTTCAAAAGGTTTTCTGTATAGTTTATGTTGCTCTTCAAATGGAAATAATAATACTTTTTTTCTGCCGCAGAACTGGGTGTGCAGAATATGACTCATATCAATATCGAAATGCATGTGGGTGATGCTGGTGGCACCCCCAACAAAAAGCATGGGATATCTTTTTACAAAACCAGACATTAATTCATCCGGCCAATTAAAATCGTTTGTTAACTGGGGGGCATGTTCAAAAATATTAAACAGAAAAATGCGCCATGCCGCTGGCCCGGTTCTGATCATGTCAATATATTCCCCAAAGGTTTTATAATCATCGGCAGTATTGATTGGCGTATAGGCATCGCTTTTGATATTATTGTATAAGCCCACTTTTTTATCACCTACCAGGGTTTTGAAATAATCCCAGTTCCATTTTTCATAAGCGGGCCAACTCTTAGACAAATTGCGAATTACCAGGGGTTTCTTGGGTAGATAATAATTAGTCCTGAAATCGGAAGCACTGATTTGATCCACAATATCTACACCCTGTAACTGCATGGTTGAAGTTTTTGCAAAAGTAAGATGAACTGATTGTTAATAAAAGCATAATCGGAGGAATGGCAGGCTTATACATAGTGTATCCTTTACGCATATCATGGACCTTTTAGCCCTAAAAAAAGCTCATTTGGGCATTATTTTGGTAATTATAAAATGAGCAACAGCGCTTAAAATGAATGATTTATGCATTTTCTTATTTGCCGTTTTGGCATTATATTTATAAATGCTCCTCGAAGTACACCCCGATAACCCCAATCCCAGACATCTTAGAATGATTGCGGAATGCCTGCTTTCCGGGGGGGTCATCATCTATCCAACTGACACGATTTATGGTTTAGGATGCGATATATTTCAACACAAAGCAGTTGAGCGTATTGCCAGGATAAAACAGGTTGACCCAAACAAGGCCCAGCTTAGTTTTGTGTGTTACGACCTCAGTGATTTAAGCCAGTACACAAAAAGCATTTCTACACCACTTTATCGTTTATTGAAGAGCTACCTGCCTGGTCCCTACACGTTTATTCTACCAGCCAGTAAAGAAGTACCTAAAATATTGCAAAGCAAGAAAAGTACCATCGGCCTTCGTGTACCCGATAATAATATCGCACGGCAAATTGTACATGAACTCAGGCATCCGATTCTATCTGCTTCCCTGCCCGGTGAAATGGTTGAAGAATACACTGACCCGGCAATCATTTATGAGAAATTTGAAAAGTTGGTTGATATTGTTGTTGATGGGGGCAATGGAGGAATGGTGCCATCTACGGTTATTGATTGTACCAAAGATGTGTATGAAGTTATTCGCGAAGGCGCAGGTGTTTGGAATGAGTGATTGAGCTTCTAGCCTCTAGATGCTAGTTTCTAGCAGTGGCCGTTTAACAGGGATGTACAGATATTATAAAATCTTCAAACAACCTATTCAATCCATTGCTGTCCGGGGAAATTTGACCGAGAGCTGTAGGTGTCGAGTATGATGGAACACAGATCTTCATGATCTTCAGGATTTATCATGATAGATCTTGAAGATCATGAAGATCCGTGTTCTATTAATAGCAGATAGTGCATTTACGGCAATCAAATATTTCTTTAAGCAACTGACTTTATATTCCCCCCCTCTAATTCCACTAAAAGCAAAAGGTCTATAATAAGCACCCATTAAGGCTTGCAGCTTGCGGCATGCAGCTTGAAGCCAATTTTCCCCGGACAGCAATGACTCAGAACTCACAGCTCCATCCTCAACTGTTTCGGCAGGATATTAAAACTCTTTCTATGATGCACACAAAGGCCAAACTGCTCAATGGCTTTTCGGTGAGTGGCGGTACCATAGCCTTTGTTTTGATCCCATCCATATTCGGGGTGTATTTCGTGAAGCTTTAGCATATATTCATCACGATATGTTTTGGCGAGTATACTTGCAGCAGCAATATGACTGTATTTGCCATCACCTTTGATAATACATTGATGAGGTGTTTTTTTATAAGGGATAAACCTGTTGCCATCAATCAGCAAAAGTTCGGGTGATTTGGAGAGCTGGTCAATCGCCAGGTGCATGGCTTTATAAGATGCTTTCAGGATATTGATATGGTCAATTTCATCACTGCTCACCGAAGCAACTGCCCAGCTGATGGCTTCTTTTTCAATCACCGTTCTAAGTAAATCTCTTTGCCTGGCATTTACCTGTTTACTGTCGTTCAACAATGGGTGGTGAAAATCTCTGGGAAGTATTACCGCCGCTGCAAAAACTGGCCCAGCATAACATCCGCGTCCGGCTTCATCACAACCGGCTTCGATCAATTTTTCCTGGTAAAATGGTAATAACATGGTCTAAAATTCCAGAAACTTGATGATATAAGACTATTTTTCTGAAAATCCTCTGCGAACCTCTGTTGCCTCATGTTCTCTGCGGTGAATTTACTCGAATAATCACCGCAGAGCAACAAAGAACGCAGAGGTTTCGCAGAGAAATGAGAAAATCAGTCAAACAAAATCATTAATGCTTTTAATAACCTAATAACTTTGCCACAACCAAGAACACATATATGGTACAGGTGAATGACAGATCCTCAAAGTTGGTAGCAAGATGGTTATTATTAGGCGTATTAATGACGATTATACAGGTTGCACTGGGAGGAATCACCCGTTTAACAGGCAGTGGGTTGTCTATCACAGAATGGGATGTGATTACAGGTACTTTACCCCCACTAAATGAGCAAGCCTGGTTAAAGGAATTCGATAAGTATCGGGCAACGCCCCAATTTCAATTACTCAACTTTGAATTTACCCTGTCAGATTTCAAATTCATTTTTTTCTGGGAATGGTTCCATCGTTTATGGGCTAGGTTAATTGGTTTGGTATTTGCCGGCGGATTCATCTGGTTCATCATCCGTAAACATTTTAAGAAGGAAATGATTCGTCCATTGATTATTTTATTCATCCTTGGTGCATTACAAGGGGCCGTAGGTTGGATCATGGTAGCTAGTGGATTAACAGGTGATGCTGTTTATGTGAAACCTACCAGACTGGCATTACATTTTATTTTTGCATTGGGGTTACTCTGTTATACATTCTGGTTTGCCTTAAAATTATTGGTACCTAAAAATCAATGGGTGGTTCATGCACCACTCAGGAAAATTAATATATGGTTGATTGGTTTACTCACAATCCAATTGTGTTATGGGGCATTGATGGCTGGACATAAAGCTGCAACAGTAGCTACCGATTGGCCAACTATTAATGGAGATTGGGTGCCAGACTCCTTATTCAAACACCAGCCCTTTCTCTTGAATTTTATTGATAATAAAATCCTGATACATTTTATTCACCGTGGGTTGGCTTACCTGATTTTAATTGTCATAGTTATATGGACTATTCAACTGGCTAAACAAAAAGCTGGTATTGTTTTTGAAAACATCAAAAGAATTCCACTATACTTAACTTGTTTACAGGTGTTGCTGGGAATTTTAACTATCTTAACCAGTACAGGCATAGTACCGGGTAAATGGGGTACATTTGAATGGATGGCACAAATACATCAGTTAACCGGTATGTGTTTGTTGTTGTCGCTCGTTGCCACGCTGTTTGTGTTAAGGAAATCTCCCGCAAACAACTAAACCCGGCATCACCTTAATTGAAAAGGCAAAGCCATCAATTAAAATGCTGAATCAAATGAACAAACTGAAAGAGTATTTATCGGGTTTTTGGTTTTCACTGCCTATTCAGTTATGCTTGCTACATTTTAGAAGATACCAGGTGTTTCTGGTGTTCTGGTATATTTTGTTTTCAACTGTAGCAGGTGGTTTCATGCGAACTTTTGGAGCCGACTCCTTATTCCTTGCGCCTGAATATTTTGGAGAAATAAATATACTTAGTACCGCAATAGTAGGTTTTGCACTGGGTATATTTATCATGAGTTGGAATATCACCACATTTATTCTTTTCGGTAAGTACTTTCGTTTTCTCGCCACTACTGCACAACCCTTTTTGAAATACTGTATTAATAATGCCGTATTACCGCTGATTTTTCTTGTATTTTATTTTTTTAAAGCAGTTCACTATGCACGCTACCAGGAATTATTTCCCGCATCGGATATTTTATGGATGGTAATGGGGTTTCTGATAGGAATAACTTTATCTATCCTGATTGCCTTCGCGTATTTTTTTGGGGCCGATAAAACCATTTATCGCAGCATGGCCACCGTAATTGACTCTGCCAATATGCAATATGCCATTGCTGCCAAAAATAACCCGCTTCCTAAAGAGCGATTAGATATGCGCGTAGATTGGTTTTTGAGTGCAAAACTTGGGTTGCGTAAACCACGGGATGTTCGCCATTATAGCCTTGCATTTCTGGATACCGTTTTTAAACGACATCATTTTGCTGCTGTTATTGCCATTGCTATTGCTTTTTTCTTTTTAATTGGCACCGGATATATTTCTGATGCACGTTTATTTCAATTACCTGCTGCGGCTAGTATCACCGTCTTTTTTGCCATTCTAATTGCAGGCGCGGGAGCGATATCTACTTTTTTACACAGTTGGAGCATACCTGTTGTTGTAGTTGTTTACCTGCTGATAAATTTTTTATACCAACAAGATATCATCGACCTGCGCAATAAAGCATACGGTTTAAATTATAGTACAGATATTGAAAGGCCCGTATACTCAAGGGAATCGATAATGGCGTTGGCCAATGAAAAGGATATGGCCAGCGACAAGGCGAAGTATATTGAGATGTTGGAAAAATGGAAAGCAAAACAAGGTACAGCCAAACCGGTTATGTACCTGATTAATACCAGTGGAGGTGGTATACGCAGTGCTACATTCACCATGAATGCATTGCAGCATCTTGATAGTATGTTTCAAGGTAAACTAATGAAACAAACCTTTCTGATTAGTGGAGCATCTGGCGGGATGTTAGGCGCAACTTATTTCAGGGAATTGTATTATCGCAAGCAGAATGGTGAGAAGATTAACCTGCAAGACAAACAATACCTTGATGATATTTCCAATGATTTATTAAGTCCTTTGTTTTCTTCTTTTGTTACTCGTGATTTGATCGGTCCTGCTAAGCCTTTTGAAAAATTCGGGTATCGGTACACCAAAGACAGAGGGTATGCATTTGAACAGAAGCTGGATGAAAATACCCACGGGTACTTAAATAAAACTATTGGAGATTATAAGCTGGCGGAACAAAACGCTGAGATTCCACTGATGTTTTTTAACTCAGTGATTACCCGCGATGGCAGAAAAATGATCCTTGCCTCACACCCTTCCAGGTTTATGATGCGGCCTGTAACCAATTCGGCGAATGTACGTCCTTTTGATGCTGATGCCATTGATTTCAATACTTTTTTCGGTTCACAGAACAGCAATAATATTGGCATTCTATCAGCCTTAAGAATGAATGCAACCTTCCCTTATGTACTTCCCAATGTTTGGTTGCCTACCAACCCTGTTATTGATGTAATGGATGCCGGACTTAGGGATAATTTCGGACAAGAATCTTCTCTTCGTTTTATTGAAGTATTCCGTGACTGGTTAAAAGAAAATACCAGCAAAGTGGTTTTGCTTCAGTTGCGCGATAGAGGTTTGACCGACTGGGACAGACCGCTTGAAGGAAGTAGTTTGTTTGGCACTTTTACCAAACCATTTCTGTTACTGCAAAACAACTGGTTTAAACTACAAGATTATTACCAGCACGATCAACTCGAATATAGTTATGAAGCCTATGGTCCGGGGTTTTATCGTATCTGTTTTCAGTATGTGCCTTCGAGAAAAGAAGCACCCGCGAGTTTAAGTTTTCATATCACCGCTGCGGAGAAAAGAGATATAACCCTGGCATTGGCAGCAGAAGCCAACCTCAGGGAGTTCAAAAGACTTCAAACGCTTATGAAATAACTATTCTGGCTGTATTAAAGAAAAATGGTCTTTTAATATACGAATATTTAATTCACCCGCAGTTTCCCTGGGTTCCCCATCAATATGCAATGGTGCAAGCTTCAGGTTACGGATGGTTATTTGTGGTGTTTGGAAATAAAGGATATTCTTCTTGGTCATATCTTCTACCAACTGCTGCAATTTGTTGTTCCCCCTGATTTGACGAAGTATGGCAAATGGCAATTTTGCCTTATTCATTTTTTGCACAATAACGATATCCAATAAACCATCGTTCAGACTGGCTTGTGGAGCAATTTTAAAATTATTACCAAACTGATTACTGTTGGCAATGCTGATGAAAAATGCGTCGGAAAAAAAGGAAAAATTCTCCAGCTTTATTTCAAACTGATAAGGTGTGGCACGGAAATAATTAATGATGCTTTGTTGCGTATAAGTGAGTAATCCCCTCGATGCTTTACTGGCAAAATCATGTGCTACCTGTGCGTCGAAGCCAATACCACTCAGCATACATGAGTAATGATCGTTTACCAGAAATGCATCGATCATTTTCGATTTACCTTCGAAAATTAAAGCAAGTGCAAGTTCCGGTTTGGTGGGTATCCGGGCTGCAAGTGCTAAGCCGTTTCCGGAACCAACAGGTATAACGCCAAATTGCACGGGCAAGTCATGCAAGGCTTGCGTTACCTGGTTTACGGTACCATCGCCACCAATAATTACCACATCAGTAAAATGCTCAGCACGAATTTTTTCATGAAGTAACTGGTAATGACCACCAGCATTGGTATGCATTATTTCAAAAGGAATGCCTTTAGCGGAGGTTTCCTTTTCTATTAATTTTTTTATGCCTTCTTTTTTTGAAGTACCCGAGATCGGGTTTACCAGGTACACAATTTTTCTATCCATCATCTCCTCATTATAAAATACAAAATAGCCTAACTAATAGATCAGTCGTTTCTAAGCCCGCAATATTGCATTTTCTTTCTGTAAAATCCTGTTAAACTCACCATTTCATTAATGCACTGGCCCATGTAAAACCACTTCCAAAAGCAGCGAGGCACACAAGATCGCCTTCTTTTACTAAACCTTTCTCCCATGCTTCACATAAAGCAATGGGTACAGAAGCCGCGGTGGTATTGCCGTACGACATAATATTATTATAAACCTGCGAGTCTTTGAGTCCTAGTTTTTGCTGCACAAACTGACTGATGCGCAAATTGGCCTGATGTGGTATGAGCATATTGATGTCTGTCGGCTGGTAACCGTTTTGCTGTAATGCTTCCACAATTACTTCCGGAAATTTAACCACCGCTTTTTTGAAAACGGATGGACCATCCATATTGGGAAAGTTTTGGGCATTGTCGATCATGTTATGGCTCATAAACATTTGTCCGATTTCAGCGTCATCGAAATCTGCATAGTTTTTATCTGCCCAATAGTTGGCATGGGTACCTGGGTTGTACATGGCTAATATTTCAGCAGCTTCTCCATCACTGTGTAAATGGGTACTCAATATACCACGACCTTTTGCTTCGGTAGGCTGTAATACTACGGCACCTGCACCATCTCCAAAAATGACAGAAACATTGCGTCCACGGGTTGAGAAATCGAGGCCGAAGGAATGTTTTTCACTGCCTACTACCAGAATGTTTTTATACATACCAGTTTTGATGAATTGGTCGGCCACACTGAGTGCGTAAACAAAACCACTACATTGGTTCCTGATATCGAGGGCACCAATCTCTCCCATTTTCATGGCTCTTTGTAATAGTACTCCGCAACCAGGGAAGTAGTAATCTGGGGACAGTGTAGCGAATATGATAAAGTCGATATCTTTTGGAGTGATGCCAGCCCTTTCTATGGCAATTTTAGCGGCTTCAACCCCCATGGTAGTGGTGGTTTCTTCGGTTCTGTGGGCATATCTGCGTTCCTGAATACCTGTTCGCTCTTGTATCCATTCATCACTGGTTTCCATGTATCTGGTGAGGTCCTGATTGGTAACTACGTTTTTGGGCACGTACATACCAATCCCTGCTATTATACTGCTTGGCATGGGCAATCGTTTAATTTAGATACGCTAATATAGGGAATAGCTGTTGGCCTTTAGCTACTGGCAAAATGATTATTCACTTGTAGATTGAAGCCTGGAGCCATTAAAGTCTGGTAAAAAATCAGTTATAAACTGCGAGCCACTTGCTATGAGTCTAGCGTGAAGCAGGATGGGTTGTTTTCAAGTTGATTTTGAAGCATTAAATAGCATATTTACTACAATTAAACACTTCTGTTAAGCCCTTGTTTTACAAAACAAATACGCACAACCTATCTAGGTTATTTCAATAATTGTAGAAGGCCTAAAATAGGCATCCATCAAGACTTGTAGTTTGTAGCCATTGCTGTCCGGTAAAAAATATCATTTTTCTCTGAAATTCTTCTACAGCAATCATTCTGTCGTAGTTTGAAAACAGAACCCCTGCTTTTAAAATAAGCCGTAACGATGGCTTAGGCAATATCTATCACCTTATGACAATGAGTAAAATCGATCACGCGGTTGTTCAAAATTGAATGTTACTCCTGGGCCGAATGGCCCCGTACCCGTTCCCAGACTACATTGGCCTCTGACTAAATCTGCTGCGCATGATTTAGTCTGTCTTCGCTTCGCTCGACACCAATGCCAATGAAGGTCTGTCCACGGGTACTGATTGTATTTATTCTTTTTATCTTCCCTAATTACCTGGCTCCTGTTTAATGTCTGGTTTACCAATTGCTTGCAGCTTGTGGCATGTAGCCTGTGGCTCAGAAGATGCTAGCAAATTTTCCCCGGACAGCAATGGTTTGTAGCTCGAACCTTGTGGCGTAATTTTTCCGGAGAGCTGCTAACAGCTAATGGCTAATAGCTAAAGGCACTTTCATACTATTCCGTAGAAAATCGGCTGCCTCTTTCTCAACTGTTACAATATCTTTCGACTGAATAGGAGAGCCTAAAACATGGCTTCCTGCATTAGGGATGGGTACCATTTTTTTCATATTTGCCGGTGTATTCACCTGGTCAAACATTTCTTTCATGGCGGATACTTTTACTACCGGATCCTGCTCCTTTTCATTTTTATAATAATACAAGATGAGCATGGGTTGTTTTACTTTTTCAAAAGTAGCTTTTGTCATGGCTGTCTCTAATAACTCCTGCAATTCAGTAACTGCCTCAAGACGGTAAGCAGCATTCCAATATTGTTTGTATTCTTCTGTTTTATTGGGAATGATATTCATTTTTCCACCTTTAACCAGTCTTGCAATCTGAAGCCCCCATGGATTATTGGTGATCCATGCATTCGGATCATTGATGGCTATATTGGGTGATAATAAAACAAGTCCGGCTATTTCAGGATAACTGGCTGCAAGCATCAGTGCCAGTGTTCCTCCGGTAGATGTGCCCATCAGAATCACTTTCTCACCCAATTGTTTTCCAATTGCATAAGCTTCTTTGGCAGATTCCCATAAGTTGGTGGCGGTCATACTAAGAAGGGCATCACTGGTATCGATACCGTGTCCGGATAAGCGGGCTAGATAAAGATTAGCACCAAACTGTTTAGCAAGGTTTCTATGCACAGGATCACCTTCTTTCTGGCTTGCACTAAAACCATGGAGGTAAACAATCGAATAAGGGGTTTTAGTATGTACACTATCATTGGCCCATACAATCCGGGCTTCATTATCCGGCTTAATTTTATGAGCAGACTCTAATGATGTGATATAACCACCAAGACTATCCAAATTCGAGGGTATGGCTGGAAGAGCAGTTCCATATTGGGGCTTTTTGGGACTGGGGCCAAGTAAATATATCAGGGTCAAAAGGCCCAGAACAAGCAGTAATTTCTTAAGCAATCGCATGGCTGCGGATATTTTTAGAAAGATAAGCATTGTTTGTGAATGCTGTTTAGGAGCGTTATATTAAATAATTGCTTTGTATTCGACTGACTAACAGTTAGTTACAATACAGTTTGACTAGTTGCGACTTATCCGGGTTAAGTTTAGTTAATCCCTTTGCCCTCCGGCGATAATGCCGTACCTTTGCAGCCTTAAAATTTTACATGGAAATAAGAAATATTGCCATTATCGCACACGTTGACCATGGCAAAACAACCCTGGTAGACAGGATTCTTCACGCAACTAAAGTGTTCAGGGATAACCAGGATACGGGTGAATTGATCATGGATAGTAATGACCTTGAAAAAGAAAGAGGTATTACCATCTTCAGTAAAAATGCTGCAGTTACCTATAATGGTATTAAAATAAATGTGATTGATACACCGGGTCACAGTGACTTCGGTGGTGAGGTAGAACGTGTATTGAAAATGGCCGATGGGGTGATTTTGTTAGTGGATGCTTTTGAAGGACCTATGCCACAAACCCGTTTTGTGTTACAGAAAGCTTTGCAACTAAACCTTCACCCAATTGTGGTGATCAATAAAGTTGATAAGCCAAATTGCCGTCCGGATGAAGTGCATGATGCAGTATTCGAATTATTCTTCAACCTCGATGCTACTGAAGAGCAGTTAAACTTCCCTACTTTCTATGGTAGTGGTAAGAATGGCTGGTTCAACGATAGTTTAACACCTACAGAAGATATTCTTCCGTTAATGGATGGTATCATTAAATATGTACCAGCACCGAAAGTATCAGAAGGTACTTTGCAATTGCAGATCACTTCACTTGATTACTCTTCTTTCCTTGGTCGTATCGCCATCGGTAAAGTAACCCGTGGTTCTATTAAAGAAAACCAGCAGATTGCATTGGTGCAGGCTGATGGTACTATTAAGAAAGTTCGTGTTAAAGAACTGTACGTATTTGAAGGAATGGGTAAGCGTAAGGTTTCTGAAGTATTATCTGGTGACCTTTGTGCGGTTGTAGGTTTAGAAGATTTCAATATTGGTGATACCATCGCTGATGCAGAAAATCCGGAAGCATTACCAATTATCAGTGTTGATGAACCAACCATGAGCATGACTTTCAGCATCAATAACTCACCTTTCTTTGGTCGTGATGGTAAGTTTGTTACTTCTCGTCACCTCCGTGATCGTTTGATGAAGGAAACAGAAAAAAACCTTGCATTGCGTGTAGAAGATACCGATAGTGCCGATAGCTTCCTGGTTTATGGTCGTGGTATTCTTCACCTGGGCGTATTGGTTGAAACCATGCGTCGTGAAGGATATGAGCTAACGGTAGGTAACCCTCAGGTATTGGTTAAACATATTGATGGAAAGAAGCATGAGCCTTATGAGATATTGGTAGTAGATGTACCTAGCGAGTTCAGCGGAAAAGTAATCGACCTGGTTACCCAGCGCAAGGGTGAAATGCTGGTGATGGAAAGCAAAGGTGAAATGCAACACCTTGAATTCGATATTCCATCAAGAGGTTTGATTGGACTTCGTTCACAAATGCTTACCAACACTGCTGGTGAAGCTGTAATGGCCCACCGCTTTAATGAATACAAGCCATGGAAAGGACCAATTCCTGGTAGAAATAACGGAGTATTGATTGCCAAATTCCAGGGTGTAACTACTGCTTATTCTATCGACAAATTACAGGATAGAGGTAGCTTCTTTATTGATCCGGGAGAGGAAGTATATGTTGGTCAGATCATTGCTGAGCACATTAAACCAGGAGACCTGAACGTAAATGCTGTGGAAGCGAAAAAACTTACCAACCACCGTGCAAGCGGTAGTGATGACAGTGTTCGTATCACACCAAAATTGCAGTTTACCCTGGAAGAGTGTATGGAATATATTCAGCAGGATGAGTGTATAGAAGTAACACCAAAAAACATCCGCATGCGTAAAACCGTGCTGAATGAAGAAGACAGAAAAAAAGTAGCCAGAAGTATGCAGTCTGAAGCGGCTGGATAGTAGGTGAACTTTAAATAGTAAAAAGCCATCCCGTCTCAGACGGGATGGCTTTTTTTATGGGATTAATCTTTTCTCAAAACAAACACTGTTTTCTATACCGATATATTGACCGTAGTTGGGAATATTGACATATCCATTTTTCTGGTAAAGTGCAATGGCTTCCGGTTGTCTTTTGCCAGTTTCCAATACCGCAGTAATAAAACCTTCTTCTTTTGCCCATTCTTCCAATGCAGTAAGCACCATGGTGGCAAGGCCTTTAGATCGATGATCTGGTATGATATACATGCGTTTTACTTCTATGGTATCAGCTTCAATTTGTTTAAAAGCACCGCATCCGATAGGAATATCTTCATGGAATAAAACAACTACATGTTGTAATAACTGTATACCATTGTATTGGTGATAAAAAGAATGTTCTGCACCATCACGTTCAGCCAATTCTGCATCCAGCAATTGCACCAACGAAATGAATGTCGGATTGGAGGAATCTGTTCGAATGATTTTATTCATCTGATTTTACTTGCTGGCGGTGAATGGCTTCGTTTTGAATGGCGAGTAATTGATTGGTATTACAGTTGTCACCATCGCAGCAGGGTAGGGCATTGGTGGTGCAAACCGGACACTGGTAATGCCCATGCACATGTACCAGTTGAACTATATGTCCGCAGAAAAGACATTGTTGTGGTTGCATACCTGAAATTAATATCCGAATCGCAACCTGCAAGTGATATTTTGTTAACAGTGGTGCAAAAAAGGCCGGTAACAGTTTACTGTTACCGGCCACACACAATGATAGATCAACTGCTGATCAATACTATTTCCTGCCTGGTTGTTCTTTTTAGTTTCTTTTTACAACTACATCTGATACTTCGCGTGTAACAACATTGATGTCGAAGCTTTCTTTGTACACATCTTTACCTGACTGAAACAGGAAAGTAAGTTTGTCGACATTAGCATCTTTCAACAGTACAAATTTCTTTTCGAATTTTTTGTCTGAGAAATTGCTTTTAAAGAGGCTCTCACCTTCTTCGTTAATTACAGTAAGTGTAACATTGTTACCACTTGGGTTGTGAAACTTCACATTAAAGGAAAGATCGTTGTTGAAGAAACCGGTGTAGTTTACTTCAATTTTTCCTTTGTTAACGTCGGTTTTTTCATTTTTGCTTGCTTCTGCTGCAGTAAATAAAACAACAGATAATAAACCGGTAATGATTGCTTTTTTCATGTTCATATTCTTTTTGCGTGAGTAATAAAATGGCTCCTGTTAAACAGGTTTTCGTATCGCAATGAATATTTCGTAAAGCAAAGCGTGATAGTTCAATATAGCGAGCGTCGTGTAGAGGTCAACACTTAGCTAAAAACAAATAGTTTTTAGCTAAGTGGGAATGATTTAATTATTGCTTGGCTGAAGCCTTTCTTGCTTCAGTTTCGCTTACAAACAGGTTGATGTTTTCATCAAAACTTTGGTTGCCGCTCTGGATACGGAAAGTTAATTTCTCAGCATCTTCTTTGGCTAACACTAGTTTTTTAGCGAAGTCTTTTTTTGAATAACTCTCTTTAAAAAACAGGTCGCCATTTGCATCCAGTACCAGCAAAGTGAATTTTTCACCTGTTGGGTTGTTGAATTTTACATTGAATGATGCCTGGTCTTTAGAAGAACCAGCAAATTTAAATTCAGCAGATGCTTTTGCAGCAACGGCTTCACCGGTATTATCATTGGCTTTGGCCTGAATAAATGTACCGGCAGTTAAAATGCCACTAAGAACGATTCCTTTTACGATGGCTTGTACAGATTGCTTTTTCATGTTGTTTCTTTTAATGCGTAAATAATTAATGCGTATCTCCTGTGCATTCAGAAGATTTCTCGTAGTGCAAGTAAAAGTTTCGTAAAAGCGAGCTGGCAGAAGCGAAGAAGTTGGGATTTTTAAAAAATCCGGGATGTACGGCTAAAATTGCTGGTGTACATCCTTAATACATGCAAGATAGTAAAGGTAACCCGCCCAAAAATAGATTTTTGGGTGAGCGGTGTTAACATATAAATAAATCGGATATCTTAACGAATGTTAGTTTCGTCAACAGGCTTGTTTAAAGTTTCCCATAACTTATCCTTCAATTCAGTTAATCCTGATTGTGTTACAGAAGAAATAAATAAGTGTGGAATACCTTTTGGAAGTTCTTTACCAATGGCTTCTTTTAGCTCATCATCCAGCATATCACTTTTGCTGATGGCAATGATAAAATCTTTTTGCAGCATCTCCGGATTGTATTGTTCCAGCTCATTTCTGAGGATTTCGAACTCTTTGCGATGATCAGCGCTATCGGCAGGTATCAGGAATAATAAAACCGCATTTCTTTCAATGTGTCGAAGGAAGCGATGACCTAATCCTTTTCCTTCCGCAGCTCCTTCAATTATACCGGGTAAATCGGCGATACAAAATGATTTTGAATCGCGGTAAGCAACCATGCCTAATTGAGGTGTTAAAGTGGTGAAGGCGTAATTGGCAATTTTGGGTTTAGCGGCAGTTATAACAGATAATAAAGTCGATTTTCCTGCATTCGGAAAGCCTACTAGTCCAACATCAGCCAATACTTTTAATTCGAGGTTTTTCCAGCCTTCTACACCCGGCTCACCCGGCTGTGCGTGCTCAGGAACCTGATTGGTAGGTGTGGCGAAATTGCTGTTACCTAAGCCGCCACGGCCACCTTTCATCCAAATAATCTCCTGTCCATCTTCCAGTATCTCTGCTTCTATTTTTCCGCTTTCTTCATCACGGGCAACTGTTCCCAGCGGTACTTCAATAATAATATCTTGTCCGTCGCGACCCGTACAATTGTTTTTACTACCACCTTCTCCGTGTTCAGCCAATACATTTTTAAAATAACGCAAGTGAAGTAGTGTCCACATCTGCGAATTACCGCGTAAGATGATATGTCCACCTCTACCACCATCGCCTCCATCAGGGCCTCCCTTAGCGGTTAATTTATTACGCATGAAATGTTTGGCGCCGGCACCACCATGTCCACTGCGGCAGAAGATGCGGATATAATCGATGAAGTTATTTTTCTCAGACACTTTTCAATCAAGACTTTGGTGGAAATACAAAGGTACGAAAACAAAGCTGTCGGGGGAAATTGGCTACAAGCCGCAAGCTACAAGCTACAAGCCTTGATGGGTGCTTATTATAGACTTTCTGCTTTTATTGGAATTAAAGAGGGGAGAAAATGTAAAGTCAGATGCTTAAAGAAATATTTGGTTGCCGTAAATGCACTATCTGCTATTAATAGAACACAGATCTTCATGATTTTCAGGATTTATCATGATAGATCTTGAAAATCATGAATATCCGTGTTCCATCATACGCGACACCTACAGCTCACGGTTAAATTTCACCGGACAACAATGGGTAGGGCCCACAAGTTTCAAGCGCTATTAGATGGGGATGTTTTTAGTTGAAAAGAAAAGCATATTATGCCTAAGCTGTCAGGTATTGCGTTCTTCGTTCCAGGTTTTGTAGTTTGTGGGGTTTCTTTCACTGTTTTGGAGATAATGATCGGGAATTGTTCTTAATGGCTCACAGATTTTCCAATGTGTACGCATATCATCGGGTAATTGTTGATATAAGGCAGTGCCTTTAGTTTTCCAGGCAATCATTTCATCTGTTACTTCTTTTATTTTTTTGGCCGGGTTGCCAACGATCAGGCTTCTTGATTCAAATTGTTCATCTGCTTTTAGCATGCTTAATGCACCAACAATGCATTCATCACCTAGCACCACATTATCCATGATAACGCTGTTCATGCCAATTAAGCAATTCTTGCCAATGGTTGCACCATGAATAATGGCGCCATGACCAATATGCGCCGCTTCTTTCAACAATACAGTAACACCGGGAAACATGTGTATGGTACAGTTTTCCTGCACATTGCATCCATCTTCAATGATGATCTGTCCCCAGTCGCCACGAATAGCTGCACCGGGTCCTACATAAACATTTTTTCCAATGATTACATTACCGGTAACTACGGCATTAGGATGAATGAAAGCGGTTTCATCCACAACAGGAATAAATTCTTTGAATTGACAGATCATATCAGTGTTTTGCCGGTTCTAAAGCAAGTGCCTTTAAAATGTGCCACCTGTTCATTTTTTTGGTTAGTGATGGTGATATGGTATAAGCCTGTACTTCTGCCATTATGAATTTCTTTTGCCTCTGCGGTTAACTGATCGCCCACCTGAACGGCTTTGGTAAAATTGATGGAAGTATCTAAAGCAACAGAAAGGTTGTTACGGTTATTACAGGCAAAGGCAAATGCGCTATCTGCTAATGAAAAAGCGATGCCGCCATGTACAATACCAAATCCATTGATCATTTCTTCACGAACTGTCATATTAATCTTACTATATCCTTCCTGAATATCAATTACAGTTATGCCCAGCCATTGTGAGAACTGGTCGTGCTTCATCATGTGATCTACTACCTGTTTAAAAGGATTATTCATTGTACTCATTTATTGTCCTTTGAATTTTGGTGCTCTTTTCTCGAGGAATGCAGCAACTCCTTCTCTAAAATCAGCGGTAGCCGCTGCTTTCTGCTGATAGTCGTCTTCCAGTGATAATTGTTCTTCCAGTGAATTGCTGGCAGAGTGGGTTAAGGCATGTTTGATATATCCCAATGCTTTGGTAGGCATTTGTGCAAGATTAGTAACAATTTGTTTGGATGATTCAATAAATAATTCATCTTCAAAAACCTGATAGATCATGCCCATTTTTTCAGCAGTATTTGCATTAATCTTATCGCCCAGCATCATTATGGCACTGGCTTTTTGCCATCCGATTAATCTTGGTAAAGTATACGTACCCCCACTATCTGGTATTAACCCAATTTTTGAAAATGCCTGAATAAATGATGCAGATTGTGCAGCTACCACAATATCGCAGGCAAGTGCAATATTAGCACCGGCTCCAGCAGCTACACCATTTACGGCAGCAACCACAGGCTTGGGCATATTTCGTAATCGTGTGATAATAGGATTATAATGTTCGCTCAAAATGCGTTGCATGCCCGGTCCATTAGGATCAACTACTTCTGCGAGATCCTGACCGGCACAAAATCCTTTGCCTGCTCCTGTCAGATAAACTGCTCTTACTTCATGGAGTGATGCACATTCATCTAGTTTTGATTGTAACAGTAAAGCCATTTCCCGATTGAAAGAATTGAGTTTGTCTGGCCTGTTAAGTGTTAGATAGGCAACACCTGCTTCGATATGAAATTCAATAGGAGCCATCGTTTTATTTTAAAGCTAAGCTACACCTATTTCATCTTTTTTCTTAATTTAAAGCATGCAACGACTATTTTTTCTGTTGGTGTTTTTGTGTTTCCAAATACTTAGGTTAGCTGCACAGGAGCATCGGCTAAAAAATAATTCCGATTCTATTGATGTGATCAGTTATCGGGAGAAACTGAATATTTCTACAGGGTTACAAACCAATAATCTGGAGTTTGTTGTTGCTTATCCTCAATCGAAACTAAGGTTTGAGATTACGCCCAGAAGAACCCTGCAACAATTTTTATTGTTTCAGTACAGATGGGTCAACTTTAGGTATTCTTTTACACCCGCTTACTTAAATCAGGAGAAATCTCAGATAAAAGGTGATAACAAGCGTAGTACATTCGATATGGAAATGGTATTGGGCGATTTGGATATTACCCTAACTTATCAAAAAGCAAAAGGCTATTATATTCAAAATACCAGTGAATTGATAAGTGGCTGGCGACCAGGTGATCCATATCTTCAACTTAATAATCTTACCACAAAAATTATTGGTGGATCTGTAGTGTATAACGTAAATAAAAAATTTTCTGATGTTGCAATGGTCTCGGGCAAATCTAAACAGGTTAAAAAAGCCTTCAGCCTGATACCTGCACTATCTGTTTATCAGATGTCACTAACAGATCCTACTATAGTTCCCACAGTAGGAGCTTCGTCAGATGATAAATACCTGGATATTAATTTTCGTGTTCCCTTAGCATTTGCGGTTGTTATTCGGAAAGACTGGTCATTAGCAGGCGCTGCAGGTCCGGTTATGGGTGTAAATTTCATTAATACCAATTCATACGATACCCAATTGATGAAAATCAGTAATAAAGATACCAGGGTATCAACCGGGTATTTTCTTCAGGGAGGTATTTCTTATACAAGGGAAACCTGGTATACAGGCTTTAATGGATATTTATACCAATATGGTTCAGGAGATGATGAGTCAAGAACCCGCAGACGTTTTTATGGATTGGAATTATATATCGGAAAAAGATTCTCTGCACCGGCATTACTCAGGAAAATACTTTAATGACATTTAAAGTAGTCAAAAGGTTCTTTGCAATCTTCACATTTATATAAAGCTTTACATGCAGTACTTCCGAATGGTGCTACAAGGGTAGTGTTCCAGGAATTACATTGCGGACATTGAATGGCTACTTCTTTTTGAAATGCATCTGGTGTACAAACGGATTGATTATGATTCGGTGGTGCAATTCCATAAGCTTTAAGTTTATTCTTTCCATCTTCACTCATCCAATCTGTAGTCCATGCAGGAGATAGTTGCTGTTTTATGGTGATTTCTTTATAACCTGCCTCTAATAATACAAGTCTGATATTCATACTAATTACATCCATTGCCGGGCAACCGCTATAGGTCGGGGTAATGGTAATGATGGGTTGAATAGAGCCATCTGGTAATATGGTAGATTGAACATCCCTTATAATACCCAGGTCGATAACAGACAAGACCGGAATTTCCGGATCGCTTACTGTTTGTAACAGTTGTAGCAATTCATTTTTAATATCGCTGTTATGTTGATGAATGATCGTCATAGTTATTTACCAGGTTGCTCCGGGATAAGCTCTTTGAAGAAACTGCATTTCAGCAAGTATATAGCCCAGGTATTCCGTATGAATACCTGTTTTTCCACCTTGTTGTGCCCATGATTTCTCCGGAGCTTCAATGGTAGCTTCTGCAAAAATCTCGGCTACTTTTTTCTCCCAGTTTTCTTTTACCAAGACAAGATCAACACCGATGTTTTGTTGAAGCATGTCTGTTTCAAAAGAAGCAGGTAGAAATAGTTCTCCTGTATAAGGCCATAATTCTTGCAGGGCATTAAGTAATCTCTCTTTGCTTTCTGCTGTACCATCTCCTAAACGAATAACCCATTCACTGCTCCATCGTAAATGATAGGTTACTTCTTTAAGCGATTTCTCCGCAATAGCAGCTAATGTTGTATCGCTGGATTTTTGCAGTTGTTGGTAATAATAATATTGGTACGCACTGAAAAAAAACTGTCTCAATGTTGTTTGTGCCCAGTCTCCATTCGGTAATTCTGCAATCAATACATTCTTAAATTCAGGAACATCACGCAGGTAGGCAAGACTATCTTCTGTAGCATCATTGCCAGTAAGTGATGCAGCGTATTGATAAAAATTTCTTGCCTGTCCAATAAAATCAAGGGCAATATTGGTAACGGCGATGTCCTGTTCAAGCACTGGTCCATGACCACACCATTCGCTGTTACGGTGACCAATGATTAATGCATTATCTGCAAGGTGAAGTGTAAAGTTGATCAGAGAATTGTTCATGATAATATTTCCTGCCTTTAGATATGTGTAAGCTCGTCTGGTAAATCGTAAAAAGTTGGGTGACGATAAGCTTTATCATTTGCCGGATCGTATAATGCTTCCGCATCATCCGGATTGCTGGCATGAATGTATTTGCTTTCAACCACCCAGATACTGATACCTTCCATTCTACGAGTATACACATCGCGGGCATTTTCAATGGCCATCTGAGCATCAACGGCATGTAAACTGCCTACATGTTTATGATCAAGTCCTTGCTTACTACGAATAAAAACTTCCCACAAAGGCCATTCATGTTGGTTTTTTCCAGAGGTCGAAATATCCGCCGCCCCATTTTTACCTTCACCGTAATCGCCGTAGTAATATTTATGGATGTATTGTTTCATTTTAGTTGGATAGAATTTCTAAATCAAAAATCAAAAATCAAAATTCAAAAATTAAACGCTCAGGCCCTTTTCTCTGCCAGCCTTTGTGCCCTCTTTTCTGCATGTGCTGATGCTGCTTCTCTTACCCATGCGCCTTCTTCCCAGGCTTTTTTTCTGGCGTCGAGTCTTTGTTTGTTGCAGGGTCCATTGCCTGCAATTACCTGCCAGAATTCATCCCAGTTAATAGCACCAAAATCATAATGGCCCCTTTCTTCATTCCATTTTAAATCAGGGTCAGGAATGGTTAGGTTGAGTATTTTAATTTGTTCGGCACAGATGTCTACAAACTTTTGACGTAATTCGTCGTTTGTAAATCTTTTGATTTTCCATTTCATGCTTTGAATGGTATTTGGACTCTCATCATCTTTTGGTCCAAACATCATAATGCTCGGCCACCACCAGCGGTTAATTGAATCCTGGGCCATTTTGCGTTGAGCTTCGTTACCTCTGCTCAGGGTTAGTAATATTTCAAAACCCTGACGCTGGTGAAAACTTTCTTCTTTACAAACACGCACCATTGCACGTGCATAAGGTCCATAACTGGTTCTGCAAAGAGGAACCTGGTTCATAATAGCAGCGCCGTCTACCAGCCACCCAATAGCACCCATATCTGCCCAACTTAATGTAGGATAGTTAAAGATGGAAGAATATTTTGCCTTACCAGTATGTAGCTGGTCATACATTTCATCGCGACTAATACCAAGGGTTTCTGCTGCGGAGTATAAATACAAACCATGACCTGCTTCATCCTGAACCTTCGCCAATAAGATGGCTTTTCTTCTAAGGTTTGGTGCACGGGTAATCCAGTTACCTTCTGGTAACATACCAATGATTTCACTGTGTGCATGTTGACTGATCTGCCTGATCAATGTTTGACGGTATTTTTCCGGCATCCAGTCTTTCGGCTCAATTCGGATCTCTTTATCGATCTTCTCCTGAAACATTTGCAACATGTCTTTTTCCATACCCATTATTTGAATCGTAAAAATACGAAAAGAATAGACTCCTGCTAACAAATGTTAGTATTCAAATTAATATTTTTTTGATCTTTTGTTAGTTTTCTGGCAGATTTTGTCGCTAACTGATTGATCCTGACCCTTGCTTGCTTACCTTTCCTGTATGAAAAAATTGGTTTTTTTAGTTGGAATTTTATTTCTGGCAATAGGAGTATTTGCACAAACTACAACTCCTTTTAGAAAGGAAATTGATGCTTTTTTAAAGGCAGACAGCACAGCTATGCCTGCAAAAAAGCAAATTCTGTTTGTCGGTAGCTCTTCATTTACTTTTTGGAAAGATGTAAAAGATTATTTTCCTACATACTCGATTCTTAACCGTGGATTTGGCGGGTCTTCACTTAAAGACCTTATTCGTTACGCTAACGATATCATCGTACCTTATTCACCTAAGCAAGTGGTCATCTATTGTGGTGAAAATGATATTGCAGATGCCTGGGGAAAAGTTACAGCAGATACTGTTCTTGCTCGTTTTAAAATATTGATGTCGATCATACGCAAACAACTTGGAAAGAAAATTCCCGTGGTATTTGTTTCAATAAAACCTAGTCCAAGCAGGTGGAAAATGGAAACTGAATTTGTAAGGGCTAACCAGTTGATTAAAACTTATTTACGTCGCGATAGAAAAGCGACATTCCTCGATGTGCATAGTGCCATGTTATTGACAGATGGTTCGGTAAATCCGGAACTGTTCATCAAAGACAACCTGCATATGAATGCAAAGGGTTATGCTATCTGGCAAAAGATTATTGAACCTGCTTTAATAAAATAATTCTTATTCATCCTGCTCCGGAATTGAATCTTGGGCAGGAAGAGTAAAAGGCAGAATTTATTTTGCATCGAAATCAACTACAATCTTTTCACTTCTTGGGTGCGACTGACAGGTAAGAATGAAACCTTGTTCAATTTCTTCTGGTTCAAGGCCATAATTCACTTCCATATCAACTTCACCTTCTATAAGTTTAGCCCTGCAGGTGCAGCAAACACCACCTTTACAGGCATAAGGCAAATCTGTGCCTTTTCTTAAAGCGGCATCTAATATGGCTGGACCATTTTTTTCCAGGTCAAAATCAAAACTGATTCCATCCAGCTTAACAGTGATCTTACTCTTTGGTTGGTCGCTGGTATTATTTTGCTGAACCGTTTTGTTTTTCAGTTCTTGTCCGGGAGAGGTGAATAATTCGAAATGAATTTTTTGTTTATCAACCTGTTTGTTTTCTAATTCCTTTTTTACACTAAAAATCATTTCTTCCGGCCCACATAAAAAGAAATCATCTGTACGGGTGATGTCTATTATTTTTTCAAACAGGGTATTGCATTTCACGGCGTCAATCCTACCTGTATTCAAATCGGTATCTGTTTGTTCTCTCGATAAAATATGTATCAACCTGAAGCGATCCATGTACTTATTCTTCAGCGCCTCAAGGGTTTCCCTGAAAATAATGGAATGCCTGTTTTGGTTGCCATATATCAAGGTAAACTGACTACCAGGCTCAGTTAGTAAAGTTGTTTTGATGATAGATAACAAGGGGGTTATACCACTGCCTGCTGCAAAACCAACATATTGTTTTTTGTTGCCTGGATTTAGGGGGACAAAAAATTTCCCCATTGGTGGCATTACATCAATAACGTCACCTTTTTTTAATTGCTCATTGGCATAAGTAGAAAAAACACCATTAGGTACTTTTTTTACGGCAACGCGGAGCTCATTATCTAAGGGACTGCTGCAAATAGAATAAGAACGCCTCACTTCCTCACCATCGATGGTTGTGCGGAGGGTGATATACTGTCCTTGTGTAAATTGAAACTGCTCTTTCAGGTGAAGCGGAATTTCAAAAGCGATAGAAACGCAATCACTTGTTTCCTTACGTATATCTTTTATACTAAGTTGTTCAAAATGTATCGACATGCCTGCTTATTGTGTTAATCCACCAACTAAAATGGTGACCATATTTTCTTCCAGTTCTTCGGCACTGATTTTTTGGGTTGATCTGTGCCAGCTCTCTATGCCACTGATAGCATGTAACATAATCAATACGGCTGTTGGAGCATCAATTTTTTTCACTTCATTATTGCGAATACCAGCTTCTATGATGGCGGCAAAACGTTTACGGTAAATGCGGCGCTGGTTTTGAAAATTTGATAAATAAGGATCTGCAAGGTGTTTCCACTCACGATCGCTTACATACACTTCCTCATAATGATGGATCATTTCATTGATATGAAAGCGCAATAATTTTTCAATTTTTTCAATGGCAGGAATTTTCTCGGCTTCGACCTCATCAATTTTTTGCAAAAAACGATTCGCTACACTGAAGCATAATTCATGTAGTAATTCGGTTTTTGATTTGATATGGTTATAGAGACTTGCAGCTTCAACACCAACGGCTTCTGCCAGGTCGCGCATGCTGGCGGCTTTAAATCCCTTTTCCCTGAAAAGAGAAGCAGCCTTCGTTACAATCACGTCTTTGCGTGAAATGTTCTTGTCTGTCTTTATTCTTGCCATGTTACGAAGATAAACCACTAACGCGTGTTAGCCAAAAAATGATTTCGGTTATTATTATTTGTTAGTTTTTAGGCTAATTGGCTGATATTCTTCCCATAGTCATTAAATAGGGTATTGGATACTAGTAAATACCCGTCAAATGCCCTAGTTTCGCACCCCGGTAACAAAAAATTATTTATGTCTTTAGTAGTTGTCGGTTCCATGGCTTTTGATGCCATCGAAACACCTTTCGGTAAAAGTGATAAAATCATTGGCGGTGCAGGAACATATATAGCCTGGTGCGCTTCGAACTTTACCCCAGTTAAGCAAATCTCAGTAGTTGGTGGCGATTTCCCTCAGGAAGAGCTTGATATGCTCACTGCCCGCGGAGTTGACTTATCTGGTGTTCAGATTAAGAAGGATGAAAAAACATTTTTCTGGAGTGGTCGCTATCATATGGACATGAATTCTCGTGATACACTGGAGACTCAGTTAAACGTATTAGAGAACTTTGAGCCCGTGGTACCGGAAAGCTTTCAGGATTGTGAGTTCCTGATGCTCGGTAACCTTGTACCTGCTGTGCAGAGAAGTGTTATTGAGCAGCTTAAGAAGCGCCCAAAGCTCATCGTAATGGATACCATGAATTTCTGGATGGAAATTATGATGGATGAGCTGAAGAAAACACTAGCTATGGTGGATTTGCTGATGGTAAACGATAGCGAAGCCCGTCAGTTGAGTGGTGAATATTCATTGGTAAAAGCCGCCGCAGCCATTATGAAAATGGGCCCTAAATACCTTATCATCAAAAAGGGCGAACACGGCGCATTGCTTTTCCATGAGAATAAAGTATTCTTTGCCCCAGCTTTACCATTAGAAGAAGTATTTGACCCTACAGGTGCTGGCGACACATTTGCCGGAGGTTTTATTGGTCATATTGCCCGTACTAAAGACATTTCTTTTGAAAATATGAAGACAGCTATCATTGTGGGTAGTGCCATGGCTTCTTATTGCGTTGAAAAATTTGGTACCCAGCGTTTAAGAGAAATCAATAAAGAAGATATCAGCACCCGGATTGATGAGTTTGTACAACTGGTGAACTTCGATATTGATTTGGTGGGATAGGATATGGTCCATCGACCATAGACCCAAAATTATTTTGGAAGCAAAACAAAACGCATCTATTTTCGCAGCGTAATGATGACAATGAAACATACAAAACGTATTAAGAAACCTCTCTGACCGGGAAGTGCCTAATCGTTTGTGTATGATCAAGAATATACTCAGAGGCCTTCCCGAAACGGAGGGCCTTTTTGTTAACAACCATAACTGAACAAACAATCTAAACAAAAACAAACAAAACCATGAAAGTAGCAGTAGTAGGTGCCACGGGTTTGGTAGGTACCAAAATGTTGGAAGTACTCGCAGAGCGTAATTTTCCTGTTACGGAACTTGTTCCGGTAGCTTCTGAAAGATCAGTAGGTAAGGAAGTAAGTTTTAAAGGAAAACAGTACAAGATCGTGAGCATGGCAGACGGTATTGCGGCTAAACCTGCTGTTGCTATTTTTTCTGCAGGTGGAAGCACTTCCCTGGAATGGGCACCAAAATTTGCAGAAGCCGGTATTCGTGTAATCGATAATTCTTCTGCCTGGAGAATGGATCCAACCAAAAAACTGGTTGTTCCTGAAGTAAATGCTGATGTGCTTACCAAAGATGATTTTATCATTGCAAATCCTAACTGCTCCACTATTCAAATGGTAGTAGCATTACAACCTTTGCATAAGCGTTATGGTATTAAACGTGTGGTGGTTAGCACATACCAAAGTGTAACAGGTACTGGTAAAAAAGCTGTGGATCAGTTATTCAATGAAAGAAAAGGAGTAGAAGGTGAGATGGCCTATAAATACCAGATCGACCTGAACGTCATTCCGCAAATCGATGTATTTCTCGATAATGGTTATACCAAAGAAGAAATGAAGATGGTGAACGAGACCAAAAAAATTATGCAGGATGATAGCATTCGTGTTACTGCCACTACTGTTAGAATACCTGTAGTAGGTGGACATAGCGAAAGCGTAAACATTGAATTCGCCAATGATTTTGACCTGAATGAAGTTCGGTCAATACTAGCTGCTGCACCAGGTGTAATTGTGCAAGACGATATTGCCAATCAGCAATACCCAATGCCATTGTGGGCACACGAAAAAGATGAAGTATTTGTAGGACGTTTAAGAAGAGACGATACACAGCCGAATACACTGAATATGTGGATTGTAAGTGATAACCTTCGTAAAGGTGCTGCTACTAATGCGGTGCAGATAGCTGAATATTTATCTTCAAAAGAACTATTATAATTTTATTGCCACAGATTCACAGATTGGTAAAAATAAATCTGTGAATCTGTGGCTAAAATTTATTCCTCAATAGCCCTATTCAAAAACATTATTAAAGGCTGTAAAGTTTCAAAAGCAGTAATAATGTCTTTAGCGAGTGTAGTAGAAGTTAGTTGTGCATCAGTAAAAGAAGTAGTTGCCACCCAACTCTTAAGTTTGATGTACTCAATTGCAGGATTATCTTTTTCATATCCCTTTGGTTCTCTGGTCAACACCATTCCGGTTTCTCTTTGTAAACTACCGTATTGAGAAAGGAATTTCTTCTGGTGAATAATCTTGTTGAACTCATCCCAGTTATAATCAATTTCCTGTCTCACTTTTTTAATTACATCTGCTTCTGGCATCCATAATCCGCCAGCTGCAAAGCTTTTGCCGCCTGGTTCAAGGTGAAAATAATATCCGGAAAACAGTGATTTCTTTCCGTCGCGACTTAAATACATTCCCATATTGGTTTTATATGGGTCCTTATTCTTGCTAAAACGAACATCTCTGTTAATCCGGAAAACACATTCTTTGGCGGTCAGCGGAGCAATGAAAGGATCTTTTTTACCCAGGCCCTTAATTACTTCTGTAACCAATGCAGCATAATCTGCCTTGGCAGCTTCAAAGGGCTTTCTATTTTCATCAAACCATGCTTTATGGTTGTTTTTCTTTAGATTCTTTAGAAAAGAAAGGGTGCTGTTCTGTAACATACTTTTATTGTGTTGCAATTAATTCCAGAAATTCTGCTTCTGTAATGATTTTGATGGTATTGATCTTTTTTGCCTTTTCCAGTTTGCTGCCAGCGTCTTCTCCAACAACCAGGTAGTTTAGCTTATTACTAACCCCACTAACAATTTGTCCGCCATGTTGTTCTGCCAGCGCCTCTGCCTCACTTCTTTTCATCTGACTAAGGGTTCCTGTAAACAGGAAAGTTTGCCCCAATAAATTTCCAGCAGTAATTTTTTCTTTCTTTTTGTTTTTCAGTTCAAGTCCTAGCGACTCCAACTGCTCCAGCATGTGTATGTTTTGCTCATTGCTGAAAAACTGGTGAATACTTTTAGCAACTTTTGTACCTACGTCTTCCAGTTGTTGTAGATCTTCTTCAGTTTTTGTTTTAAAATCGAGCAGGTGCTCCACAGCATTGGCAAGTGTTTTTGCAGTTGTTTCTCCAACAAAACGAATTCCGAGTCCATATACCAACCGATGTAAAGGTTGTTGCTTAGATGCCTCAATGGCTGCTTTTAAGTTATCAAGGCTTTTCTTTCCAAAGCCTTCTAACTGACCAATCTTTTCAAAATCGAGTGTGTAAATGCCGGGAATATCTTTCAGTAATCCAAGTTCATAAAACTTGCGCACATTAGCTTCTCCAAAGCTTTTGATATCCATGGCATCTTTGCTTACAAAATGGATCATCTTTTCTACTACCTGCGCTTCGCATTCAATATTAATGCATCGCCATACCGCTTCTGTTTCTTCTTTGAATAACTCGCTGTTACAAACAGGGCATTGTTTCGGAAATTGAATATTTTGTTCTGATCCATCCCTTAATTCAGCTTGTGATTTTACGATCTGGGGAATTACATCACCTGCCCGTTCAATCAATACCGTATCACCGATTTTCAGGTCTTTTTCTTTGATATAATCCTCATTATGGATTGAAATGCTACTAACGGTAACGCCTCCAAGGTATACCGGATCGAGCTTGGCAACAGGAGTAACGGCACCGGTTCTTCCAACCTGAAATTCAACTCCGCGCAATTTTGTGGTAGCTTGTCTGGCTTTGAATTTATACGCAATGGCCCATCGCGGGTGGTGGGAAGTCATACCCATCTCTTCCTGCAAATGCAGGTCATTTACCTTCACTACCATACCATCTATTTCATATGGAAGGTTATCTCTTCCTGCTTCAAACGACTGGCAATACTCAATTACACCGCTAATACCTTTAACGACTCTTTTTTCTTTCTCTGGCGAACGAAAGCCCAATTGCCATAATAAAGAAAGATTACCACTGTGTGTCTCTAATAATTCTTCGGACTTCCCGACTTCCGGACTTCCCGGCTTTTTTGTATAAAAGCTAATATGGTATAAAAAAGCATCTAATGCTCTTTCAGCTACATCTTTGGGATCTTTCATCCTCAGACTTCCCGATGCTGCGTTTCTCGGGTTAGCAAGAGGGGGAAGGTTTCTGCTGGCCTGCAACTGATTGTATTGTTCAAATGCATTTTTGCTCATGATTACTTCACCCCTTATTTCAACCTGTTGAATACCAACTGATGAGAATGAAGCCGATAAGGGGATTGATCGTATTTGTTTGATATTCTTTGTTATTTCTTCCCCTTCAACTCCATCGCCACGGGTTGCGGCCCGAATCAGTTGATCATTTTCATAAATGAGTGAAATACTTGCACCATCAAATTTTGGTTCTATGCAGTATGCTATTTCTTCCAATCCGGTAATTTCCCTGGCTTTTCTGTCGAAATCTATCAGATCTTCAGCATTGTAACTATTGTCAAGGCTCAACATTGGCACCAGATGACTAACTGTTGTAAACTGGTTATTCAGACTATTGCCAACCCGCTGAGTTGGGGAATCGGGGGTAATAAGAGCAGGGTTTGTTTCTTCTGCCTTTACAAGGCTTTTATACAGTTTATCGTATTCCTGATCGGCAATCAGAGGGTCATTGAGTACATAATACCTGTATTCATGAAACTGAAGCACCTGTTTTAATAAACTAATATCAAAGGCATTTTCCTGTTGTATATTTTTTAATAAGTCTTGCGTTTGCAGTTGTAATTGTCTAATAGAATCAGGAGAATACATGGTTTAAATTTTCGGGATAAAGTTAATTGCTAATTGGGTTCCATTGTTGTCCGTGGAAATTTAACCGCTAGCTGTAAGGGTCTCGTATGATGGAACACAGATATTCATGATTTTCAAGATTTATCATGATAGATCTTGAAAATCATGAATATCTGTGTTCAATTAATAGCAGATAGTGCATTTACGGCAACCAAATATTACTTTAAGCAACTGACTTTAAGTTTTCTCCCCCCTCATTTTTTCCATTAATAGCAGAAAGTCTATAATAAGCACCCATCAAGGCTTGTAGCTTGCGGCTTGAAGCCAATTTCCCCCAGATTGATTTATGAACCGGTACAGGCTATTTGTAAACTTTGTATCTTGCCGCACCCTTATTTCGCTGAAAACCGATGTACCCCCAATGAAGAAATCAAGCACAGTAATGGCTTCAAATACTCATATCGTAAAAGATCCTGCTAAGCTGGTAGAAACCTATCCTAAAGTACCGCTTACGGTTGATTGTGTGATTTTTGGTTTTGAAGAAAATAAGCTGAAGGTATTACTTATTAAAAGTGACCTGGAAATCTATAAAGGACAGTATTCTTTATTGGGTGATATTGTGCAGGATAATGAAGAACTGGATGAAGCAGCTTACCGTGTGCTGAAACAAAGAACAGGCATGAGCGATGTCTTTCTTGAACAGGTAAAAGTTTTTGGAAGTCCCGGAAGGCACCCAGGTGGGAGGGTAGTTACTATTGCATATTGTTCTTTATTAAATATCAACCATCATGAGTTAATCATTCATGATAATGACCTTGACTGGTATAGTTTAGATGCCATTAAAGAAATGGCTTTCGATCATAAACGTATAGTGGATGAATGTCATACATGGCTGCAAAAAAGAATCCAGGAGCACCCGCTCGGATTCAACCTTCTTCCAGAAAAGTTCTCATTACGTGAACTGCAAAACTTATATGAAGCCATTTTAGGTGTTAGTCTTGATAGAAGAAATTTCAGAAAGAAATTTGCTTCAATGGATCTCTTAATTGATATCAATGAAATGGAACAGGACGTTCCCCATCGTCCAGGCAAGCTTTACAAATTCAATTTCGAAAAATATGCCCGGAGCAAACGCAAATGGGTTGGAATTGATTTTTAATTAGTTAGCGATTTATTGTTATAGAGAATTCCTTTTTTTTTAAACACTTTCTATAAGTGTCGTTTTCTTACGACATCATTGGCCTTCTTGTAACTACCTGAAACTACAGCATTCTCTATATGAGAGGGAGTTCACGCTTTCTACTTTTACCTCGGTAATAATTCAATACCTGAATTGTTATTCCCCCCGTTTTTACTTTTTAATTCCAATATCTATTTACAATGTAACCAAACCATTGTGTGGGGTTCGTTGTGCCATGAAATTGGAAGACTATGAAAAAGTTACCACACCATTTACTGTTAATTACCTGCATGTTTGTTACGCCATTTCTTTTCTGTAAGAAGCAGGTAGATTATGCAAAATTAGTTGAGCATAATCATCTCCCTTCATTGTCTTTGAATGTGTCAAGTTCTAACATTGCACTTTATCAGGCCAATGCCAATCAAAATGCTATTCGGTTCGATTGGGGTTATCGAGGTGAAAATGTTACGGACGCAGTATATTATGTGCTGGAATTCTCACTAAAACAAGATCAGTTTGCTTTTCCTGTTGAATTACCCGTTGGTAATAGTATGTCTGTTACATTGGCGGTGGAACAATTGAATGAACTATTGCTTAGAATGATAGAGCCTGGTGATGCAGATGATATTGCCGTTCGGATAAAATATATGCGCCAGGTTTCCTACAATCAAAAAGTAGCAAGTAATGAGGAAATATTTTATTCTGATCAGATCTTATTGAAAGTAACTACATATCGGCCAATCATAACTTATGCTTCACCCAATTTCCTTACACTACCTGGAAACTATCAATCGTGGAACCCTCTCCTTGCCCCAAAAATTGTTTCAAAACCAGGCATGAACGAGTTTGAAGGATATGTTTATTTCCCGATTGAGTACCCCCAGTTTTTATTCGTAAGCGGAAACCTATGGTCCGATTTTGTATTTGGTCATATAGGACACAATATGTTTGGTGTAAATGGAACTTCGTTGTCTATTTTCGGAGGTAAAGGAACCTATTTAATTCGGGCAAGCAGAAATACCAATACATGGTCTTATACCAAGGTTTATTCATGGGGATTAAATGGCTCTGCTGTACCATCTAATGGGGAACAGGATCCCGAACTAACGCAAGATCCTACGAACAGGTGTATCTGGACGCTGAATATCAATCTGGCAGAAGGTGATTTGTTTTTCCGAGCCAATAATAACAATGATATAAAAATGGGGAATCTTTGGCCGGGAACAGATCATATCCCAGACTATAATAGCGATCCCATACATATCGGTAAAGCTGGTAATTATACGATTGAATTAGACCTCTCATTTCCGGGTAATTATATGTTTCATGTCCATCGAAACCTTAAATAACTTCATTCCTGTTGGTGCCAGCTTTATCTGGCGTAGTTTTTCAATCATTTCAACTACTTTTACCACCCAACAGAACCGCTATGCTATATTCAATGACAGGTTATGGACGATCAGAGCAAACCATTGGTGATAAAACCTATTTGGTAGAAGTTCGTTCACTCAATGGAAAACAATTCGATTTACGTTTAAATGTGCCCGCACTTTTAAAACCATTTGAATTTGATATCCGCAACTTATTGAATGAAGGTCTTCAACGTGGAAGTGTTGAATGTATCATCACCATCAAACAAAACGGAGCCAATAAACCGGTTTCTATTAACAAGGATCTGGCAAAAGCTTATTACCAACCAGTAGCAGAACTTGCAGACGAATTGCAGTTACAAAAAGGAGATATCCTGAGTACAATCCTGAAATTGCCAGATGTAATTACCCCTTCCACAGAAATGTTAAGTGATGAGGAATGGAAAGGATTTGAACAGGTTCTAAAACAAGCAATAGCCGCATTAAATGCACATCGTAAAGATGAAGGAATTTCTTTAGAAGCAGATTTGCTGTTGCGTCTGAATAATATTGAAGCACATCAGAAAACCATTACAGAACTTGAACCCCTTCGCAGAACGAAAATAAAAGAAGGTATCGTAAAAGTACTTGAAGACAATGTAGGCAAAGAGAATTACGATCCAAACAGAATGGAGCAGGAACTAATCTATTATATCGAGAAAATTGATATCAGTGAAGAGCAGGTTCGTCTAAAAAACCATTGCGATTATTTCCGCGCTATATTGGCAGATAAAGAAGCCGGCAAGGGGAAAAAGCTTTCCTTTATTTTACAGGAATTTGGCCGTGAAATCAATACTATGGGCTCAAAAGCTTATGACTCGCAAATTCAGCAAACGGTAATTTTGATGAAAGATGAGCTTGAAAAAGCAAAAGAACAAATATTGAATGTGTTATAATAATATGCTAACCGGTATTATTCACCCATAATTATAGATCAGTGAAACGGGTTTTTTATATAGGCTTCTTTTTTACTTGTTTTCTTTTTGCATGTGGCACCAATGGTGTTTTTGAAAAGTCACAACGCTTCCCGGATCAGGAATGGTCTACAAAGAGTGAACCTTCGGTTGCATTTGAAGTAACTGATACCAATGCCTTCTATAATATTTATGTGGTAATCAGACACACAGACGCTTATCGTTATAATAATATTTGGGTAAACATAGAGACTAAGTCGCCCGGAGATAGTCCGCGCACTCAGCTACTGGATATCAGTTTAGCAGACAATACCAAAGGGTGGCTCGGAACCGGTATGGATGATATTTTCGACAGAAGGGCCCGTGTTACCCAACAGCCTATAAAGTTGAAAAAGGGGATTTATACATTCAAACTTAAACAAGCTATGCGCGAAGATCCGCTGGCTTATATATTGAGTGCCGGTGTAAGGGTAGAAAAAGTAAAACAATGACTTTAAAAAGCAGTAAACGACTTACTGTAGTCACAGTAGTATACTGGATATTATTGTCGTATATCATTGCGGCACTGATCTGGTGGTTTATTGCACTTGAAAAACAAAACCGCGAAATAACCAATGTACGTTTATTGGAACTGGTAAAAGATGATCCCCAATACTTCGAAAAAGCAAGCCAGATTGAAGCAGCTAAAAAACGTAAAACAGCACAGTATATAGGAGAGGGTAGCACTTTTCTGGCCCTCATATTTGTAGGCGCTCTATTTGTATTCAGGGCTACAAGAAGACAACTGCTTTTATCTCAGCAACAGCAGAATTTTATGATGGCTGTTACACATGAATTAAAAACACCAATTGCTGTAACCAGATTAAACCTCGAAACACTCCAGAAAAGAAGACTGGATGAGGAAAAACAGCAAAAATTAATCACCAACACACTACAGGAAGCCAACCGGTTGAATATGCTTTGTAATAATATTTTGCTGGCAGCACAGTTGGAAGCAGGTGCATATACCGCATCAAAAGAGGAAATTAATTTCTCAGACCTTGTTGAAGGCTGTATCGATGATTTCAGGAACCGCTTTCCCCAGAGAGAAGTAATTGAGCAAATAGCACCATCATTGTATTTAAATGGAGAACCACTGTTATTGCAAATGCTTGTCAATAATTTATTGGAGAATGCAATGAAATATTCTCCAAAAGAAAGCCTCATAAAAGTAAGCCTCTCAGCTAATGGTAATGAATTGCAAATGACTGTGTCTGATGAAGGCATAGGGATAGCCACTGAAGAGAAATTAAAGATTTTTGATAAATTCTATCGGGTCGGAAATGAAAATACCCGCACTACCAAAGGCACTGGTTTAGGACTATTCCTATGCAGCAGAATCGTAAAAAGTCATAATGGATACATTTCTGTGACAGATAATCAGCCCAAGGGTAGTAATTTTGTGGTCATATTACAACAGGTATGATAAATTCCAAGGCGAATATTTTATTGGTTGAAGACGAGGAGAACCTGCACGAGGCATTGAAATTGAATCTCGAAATGGAAGGGTATGAGGTAAGCTCGGCTTTTAATGGTACTGAAGCCCTCAAAAAAGTGTCGAATGAGTATTTCGATCTGATCGTTTTGGATATCATGTTACCAGAAGTAGATGGCATTGCCGTTACAGAAAGTATACGGGTAAATAATAATGAAGTGCCTATTTTGATATTGAGTGCAAAAAATAGTGGATCTGACCGTGTGTTAGGACTTAAAAAAGGAGCAGACGATTACCTCACCAAACCTTTTAACCTGGAAGAACTTTTACTGCGTGTAGAAAAATTGATTGAAAAAAATAAGAAGATGCAGGAAAAAGAAACAATAGGGGATAATTATGAATTCGGCGACAATAAAATAGATTTTAAAGCACAGGATGCCATTAGTTGGAATGGTCAGCATATTGAACTCAGTAAAAAAGAAGCAATGCTGCTGAAATTATTGATAGAAAATAAGGGCGATGTTGTAACACGCGAAAAAATTCTTCAGGTAGTTTGGGGATACAATGTATACCCCACCACGAGAACCATCGATAATTTTATCCTTAGTTTCCGAAAATATTTTGAACAGGATAGTCGTAATCCACGCTATTTCCATTCTGTAAGAGGGGTAGGATACAAATACACTGACTAATAATCCTGAAAGGGCTGGCTCTAAATCTTCGGACTTTCCGTCTTCCCGACTTTCGGACTTGCAAAGACACAATTTTTAGCTGTAACCAGCGTTATTGCTTTGTAAAAACTACGCATGTCGCTACACACTGTTATAGACTTTTTGGATCCGGTTAATATTGCCCAGATTTCCAACGATGAAGGATTTAAAGATACCCAACTGGGCAGGCATATAGCTGTTTATGATGAAGCTTTTCCGGAAGTTGATCATGCAGACCTGGTATTGGTAGGTTGTGGCGAAATGCGTGGGGCTGGTATCCAGTTTGTGCATACAGACGGCCCGGATGCCATCAGGGCCGAATTTTATAAATTATACCATTGGCATACCGATGTTGCCATCGCAGATTTGGGTAATATTAAATGTGGTGCTACTATGCAGGATAGCTATGCTGCATTGAGAATGGTAGTACATGAATTACTGTTAATGGGTAAGAAAGTATTGATACTCGGCGGCTCTCATGATATCACCACTGCTCAATACCAGGCCCATACCATTGATGGTAAAATCATTGACGCTGTTTGTGTTGATGCGAGAATCGATATGGATATGGATAGCGTTTTACCTGCAGATAGTTTTCTGGTTGATATGTTTACAAGTATGCCCAACCATCTGCGACATTATAATCATATCGGTTTCCAAAGCTATTTCATGCATCCGCAAATGCTGGAAACAATTGATAAACTCAGGTTCGATTGTTATAGGGTAGGAAAAGTGAAGGAAGATGTCAGTGAAATGGAACCTGCCATTCGTAATAGTGAATTATTCAGTTTTGATATTGCCGCCATACAACATGCACATGCACCAGCAAATCATGTTACGCCCAATGGTTTCAATGGTGAAGAAGCTTGTACATTAATGCAATATGCCGGCATGAGTAACACCTGCACTACAATTGGCATATATGGATACATTCCCAAACAAGATGTACATGCACTTACTGCCAAACAAATTTCTCACATGATCTGGTATATCATGGATGGTATTCAGAAAGGAAAACAGGAAGCATCACTCGAAGAAAGAAATGCATTCAATGAGTTTACGATGGCTTTTGCAGAGGTAGAAACAGTTTTCCTTCAAAGTAAAAAGACGGGTCGCTGGTGGATGCAATTACACGACGGGAAATATGTAGCCTGTAGCTACCGCGATTACCAGATAGCTTCTCACAATGATATTCCTGAAAGATGGCTAAGGGCTGCTGAAAGAATCTGATTAGCCTAACCATTTGAGTGTGTACATTAGCATTGCTAAAATCAATTCCTTATGTCGTTGATCCGGTTAATGCTACTGCTTATTTTATTCGCAACTTTTTCTGCCTGCTCCGTTCAAAAAGCGATTCAAAAGCATGCTAATCATGCCATTTTTCAACAAACTGATCTTAGCACTGCCCATATCGGCATCAGTATTTTTGATGCGGATAAAAGGCAATACCTCTATAACTATCAGGCCGATAAATATTTTCTTCCCGCCAGTAATACCAAACTATTCACCTGTTATGTTGCCATGAAGTACCTTGGCGACAGCGTAAAAGGACTTCGATACTATATTGATCCTTCTGCTAAAACTGTTTGGGTTCGACCCACTGGCGACCCAACCTTGTTACACCCGGATTTTGTTTCGCAGCCCGTTATCGACTTTCTGAAAGAAGATACAAGCCGGGTTTACGCAACTGTAGATCTTCCTTTTCAAACAACCGCATTGGGAAGCGGATGGTCATGGGGCGATTACCAGCAGAATTATATGTCTGAACGAAGCGCGTTCCCTGTATATGGAAACCTGATCTGGATAAACTATAAAAATGGAACCATGCAATGGAAGCCATCTTTTATTAAAGCTGCTGATGGAACAAAGGGCGACTATACAGAAGGATTAAACAAACAGTCTGCCCTCTATAGTTTTAGAAGGGCACAATATGAAAATACTTTGCTCTATAGCAATAGTGCTACCGCATTCAGGCAACAACAAATTCCTTTTATCAGTTCTGGTAAATTAGTGGCTGATGTTTTGAAAACAGAGATTCAAGGACTTAAATGGACGAATTCATATGCCAGCCAATTGAAATCTTTACCTACGGTTTCGGGTGCAAAAATCATTTACTCCAGACATATCGATTCTCTGTTGAAACCCATGATGCACCAAAGTGATAATTTCTTTGCAGAACAATCGCTCCTTATGGTTAGTGATGAACTATTGGAGGTAATGAATGAAAGAAAAGCAATTGATACCCTACTCAAAATGAACTTTACCGATCTTGTTCAAAAACCCAATTGGGTAGATGGTAGTGGACTCAGCCGTTATAATCTTTTTACACCCATGAATTTTGTACAACTTCTTCAAAAGATGCAACAGGATTTTAGCTGGAATAGAATTACTACCATTCTACCTACGGGAGGCACCGGAACACTTGGCAATTTTTATAAACCACTTCAACAGAAGATTTTCGCAAAAACAGGGACACTTAGTGGGCAGGTAGCATTAAGCGGTTTCCTCATTACCAAAAAGAACCGAAAACTGATATTCTCTGTTTTGGTGAATAATCACCAAACTTCTGCGGTAGCTGTACGAAGGGCAGTAGAAGGCTTTTTGGTAAATCTTTATAATAAGTATTAGTGCTAAGGTATCAATATTTCTTACTGTAAGGTTTTGCCTAACTGTGCGACATATATTATAATACAGTATATTCATGTATGCCTTTCACAAACTTACCAATAAAGGAAGATGAGCTACCCCAGGTGCAATCTGTGCCTCTTAAACCAATTCACCCCGATTACTTAAAGGCACTGAGAATTACCTGGCTGATTATATTCTTTATTATCCTTGCCGGCGCAGTAACCCTTTTTATACTTGTAGATGAACTTCAAACAATGCTGGCTGTTTCAATAGGTATTAGCAGCTATTTATTGTTATTAACGAGCACTGTAATGATTGGAACCAGATCTTTTAAAAGAAAAAAATATGCGGTTCGTGAAAGAGATATTTTATATAGTACCGGCTGGCTTTTTCAGAATCTTCATATGGTTCCCTTTAACCGGTTACAACATTGTGTGGTGAATATGGGGCCCATAGACAGGCGATTTGGGCTGGCTTCGGTTAGTCTTTATACAGCAGCTTCAGAAGGAAAAGATATAACTATACATGGTTTGAAACTTCCTGAAGCCGAGCATTTGAAGGACCTTATTATGCAACAAATACAACCGCTGCATCCACATGCAAACACTGGATCATAAACAGCGGCAATCGCCATTCGCCCTGGTGATTATGTTCTTCCGCATTTTTAGGGTAGTCATCAGTCAGGTATGGCCGATATTGATTCCATTACTTTTTAAAGGTAAAAACAACAATGCCATTATGTGGATACTTATCGGAGGGGGCATTGTTTTGTTTGTATTGATCAGAACTGTATTGGATTACCTGTATTTTACTTTTCATATAACAGGAGGCCAACTGATTGTGCGGAAAGGGTTTTTTACGAAGAAGAATATTTCCATTCCATTAGAACGAATCCAGGCTGTTCATCTCGAACAAAGCATATTACATACTTTAACTCGTACCTATAAGGTTTTGATTGATACAGCAGGGACAGAAAAGGAAGAAGTGAAAATTTATGCATTATCTAATGTAGCGGCAATTTCTTTCCGGGAAATTGTACTTCGAGAGTCAATCAACCTGCCTGAAAAAGAAGGAGTTGAACAGCAGGTTTCTCAGGTTAGTGCCAAACAAATCAGTAAACTGGGAACTGTTGATCTTCTAAAACTTAGTCTCTCCGCCAATCACCTGGAAACAATGGGTGTGATTGGTGTTTTTATTGTTGGCAGATATGAAGATATAAAACCTCTTTTCACCAGGGTATCATTTCTGAAGCATTTACAGGAATATGGAGATACCCTGCAATTTACCTGGACGGTCATTTCAACACTTATTATCACAGTGCTGTTAATTACCCTGCTGATTTCTGTTTTAAGAACCTTTCTTAAATTTTATGGGTATACCGTACGAATGGATAAAAAAGGGTTTCATATTCAGTGGGGGCTATTGCAGATCAAACAAAAAATGATTCCTTTTTCAAAAGTTCAAATCGTAAAATGGCGCAGTAATTTTCTCCGGCGATTGATAGGGTTAGGATTATTGAACCTGAAAGTAGCAGGTGATAAGGAAGAGAAAGCAAAAATGCGTATTGAAATACCCACCAGTTCACCTGAGCAGGTAACATCTATTATTCATGCCTACCAGCCCATATTGCCATCCATCTTGAATCCGGAAGGTAATAAAATGCATATATCCTATATAACAAGAAGGGCATTCTTTGTAACATTACCCGTATTACTTGTATTATGCGGCTTGCTCGCTTTTAAATTCGGCTGGGACGCCACATGGGTGCTATTATGGTGGCCGTGGAGCTTGTTAAGAAACTGGTGGTTTTGGAGAAATTTCAGATTCTGGGTATCTGAATCTGGTGTGCAGAGATATGCCAGCACTTTTGGTATGGATCAGGAACTGCTGAACTGGAAGCATGTTCAATATGTGCAATTAAGGCAAACCCTTTATCAAAAGCGAAAAGGTCTGGCGACTTTATTTCTTCATACGGCCGGAGGAAAGTTTACCCTTCCTTACATCCAATATACAGATGGCTTAAGGATTAGCAACTATGCCTTGTTTTGTACTGAATCTACCCAGCAAAACTGGATGTAATTATTTTCCAAACATCCGGTCGAGATAATCTTCTTTAAATTCAAGATAAGTAGGTGAACCGGTAGGTGTTACATTCGGGCTGCTGCATGCAAATAATTCTTCTACAAGTATGAGCATTTCTTTTTGAGAAAGTGCCTGACCGGATTTAATGGCTTGTTGACGAGCCATACACCGAACCAGTTTTTCTCTTTTACTGAATTTAATATCTGAACTAAAATGCTTGAATTGTTCAATTAATAATTCAATTGCGTGTTTCTCATTACCCGCAACAATATCTGCTGGTATACCTTGTATTACAAAACTATTATTGCCAAAGGGTTCTACCTGGTATCCGATACTGGCAAGATCAGGTAATAAATCAGCAAGCATGGCTGCGTCGGCAGCAGGGAGTTCTAGTGTAACCGGGAAAAGACTTTTCTGAGTGGCCATTTGTTGACCGTGTGCAGCTACGCTGTATTTATCGTAGAGAATTCTTTCATGAGCCAGTTGCTGGTGCACAAGTATAAAACCACTGTTGGTAGGAGCTATGATATAGGTTAAATGAAGTTGTAATAGTGTACTGTCTGGTAATACCTGAATTGCTTGTGTTCTGGCTGGTGTGGTATTTAATAAAGAACCGGAATAAGGCGCTTGTTTATTTTCTGATGTTCTTTCCTCAGCAGGACTTTCAAAAAAACTTTTCCAGTGCTTTAATTCATTGCTATTCTCCCGTTCAATAAAATGGGCCTGGTTTTTTTTGGTAAAACCCTGGTAAAGATTGGAAGATGCAACAGCATTTTGCTTATCGCTGGTAAAAGGTTTTGCAACAGCATCGAGTCCTTGTATATCGGCATTTAAGGTGAAGTCGAGTGAAGGTGCAATACTGAATTGAGCCAATGCGTGTTTTACAGCAGCTTGTACAAATGCGTAAATAATTTTCTCGTCTTCAAACTTGATCTCCTGTTTGGTAGGGTGTACATTGATGTCTACCTGTGATGGATCAAGATCAATAAAAAGTACATAACCAGGAAAACTGTCTTTCGGAATCATTTCATCAAAAGCAGTATTCACTGCGTGATTCAGGTAAGCACTTTTGATAAATCGGTTGTTTACAAAAAAATACTGATCACCCCTGGTTTTGCGGGCAGTTTCTGGTTTGCCTACAAAACCATAAATATTCATGTAATCTGTTTTCTCTGTAACCTGTACCAGCTTGGCATTGTAATTATTTCCAAGTATTTGAATGATACGTTGTTTGATGGTGCCAGGTTCCAGGTGAAAGACTTCCTGTCCATTACTGGTGAGTGAAAAAAACAGGTCCGGAAAAGCCATCGATACACGGATAAATTCATCCATGATATGTCGGAGTTCGGCCGCATTACTTTTTAAGAAATTTCTTCTTGCAGGAACATTGAAGAAAAGATTTTTCATGCTGATGCTTGTGCCTTCTGGACAAGCACATGGTTCCTGTTTAATTACCTTGCTGTTTTCTATTTCTATAAATGTGCCGAGTTCATCTTCTTTTCTTTTTGTTTTCATCTCAACCTGTGCCACAGCAGCTATTGAAGCAAGTGCTTCGCCGCGGAATCCCATGGTTTTAATGCGAAACAAATCTTCAATTTGCCTGATTTTGCTGGTAGCATGTCTTTCAAACGACATACGGGCATCAGTATCACTCATGCCTTTTCCATTGTCAATTACTTGTATCAGGGCTTTGCCTGCATCAGCTATAATGAGTTTTATTTCGGTTGCTCCTGCATCTACGGCATTTTCCAGTAATTCCTTTACAGCACTGGCGGGTCGTTGAATAACTTCGCCGGCTGCTATCTGGTTGGCAATATTGTCGGGTAATAATTGTATGATATCGCTCACAAAAAGGCTTCTTTCGTTCAGTCTGCAAAAATAAGATAAATGCATGGCCGATCGAACTTTTAGCAAGTTTTACAGGTACTTTTGTGTTGTAAAATCAATGTATATGACTTTAAGTGCGGATATTAAGAAACTGGAACGCCGATTTGTACCTGGCGATTTTGTAGTTACTACCTGGGAATCATTAGAACCCTTTTTTAAAGACCTGTTAGACAGACCCATTACAAGCAAAGCCCAACTGGAAGAATGGCTGAAAGATATGAGTGAAATGGAGGCTGTGGTTAGTGAAGATGCCTGCTGGCGACAGATTCGCATGACCTGCGACACCACAGACCCTAAACTGGAAGAAGCCTTCACTTATTTCTGCATGGAAATTCAACCCAAACTACAGCCCTATGCCGATCAGTTGAACAGAAAATTGATTAATAGTCCATTTACAGCAGAACTAGACCAAACTAAATATTTCACTTATATCCGTGGGGTAAAGAAAAGCATCGATTTATTCAGGGAAGCAAATATTCCTGTTCAGGCTGAATTAAGTGTAATGCAACAGCAGTATGGGGCAATCGCCGGTAAAATGACTGTTGAGGTTGATGGACAAGAATACACTTTGCAACAGGCGGCTAAATTCCTGGAAAGCCATGACAGATCGCTCAGAGAACAGGTTTATCGTAAAATACAGGAACGTAGATTACAGGATAAAGATGCCATGCACGATTTATATAGCAAGCTGATTGAAAAACGTCACCAGGTTGCACAGAACGCAGGATTTGAAAATTACCGTGATTATAAATTTGTAGAACTCGGTCGTTTTGATTACAGCAAGAACGATTGTTATCAGTTTCATGAAGCGGTAAAGCTGCATGTACTACCATTGATCGATAAAATTTATGCACAGAAAAAGCAAAAACTGAATCTCGACACTCTTCGTCCATGGGATACTGAAGCTGAGCCGGCTGGTATCGAACCACTGAAACCATTTACTGATGGTAAAGACCTTTACGAAAAATCAGTTCGTTGTTTTGATGAAATGAATTCTTTCTTTGGTAATTGCCTGCGAAAAATGAATGAGCTTGGCCATTTCGACCTTGAAAGCAGAAAAGGAAAAGCTCCCGGAGGTTATAATTGCCCACTAACAGAAAGTGGTGCCCCCTTTATTTTTATGAATGCAGCCGGACAAATGAGCGATGTTACTACCATGGTTCATGAAGGTGGACATGCAATACATTCTTTTTTGGCCCATGAACTTGAATTAAGTGCCTTCAAAGAGTATCCGATGGAAATTGCAGAAGTAGCAAGCATGGCTATGGAATTATTCAGCATGAACCATTGGCAGGCATTCTTCCAAAATGAAGAAGATCTTAAACGGGCCAAACAGCATCAGTTAGAAAGAACTATCACGATATTCCCTTGGATTGCCATTATTGATAAGTTTCAACATTGGGTATATGAAAATCCTACCCATACGGTAAACGAAAGAACGGCTAAATGGATGGAGATTCTGCAAGAATTTTCAACCAACGCGATCGATTATACAGGCCTTGAAATGTTCCGTGAAATTGGATGGCAAAGACAATTGCATTTATTTGAAGTTCCTTTCTATTATATCGAATACGGAATTGCACAATTAGGTGCAATTGGATTGTGGATGCAATACCAGCAAAACCCAAAACAAGCATTAGAAAATTATGTACATGCGCTTTCCTTAGGAGGTACAAGAACATTACCTGAATTATATGCAGCGGCAGGATTAAAATTTGATCTCTCACCTGCTCATATTAAAACTTTGATGGAGTTTACCGCTGCAGAAATGGAAAAGCTTGCTTAATAAAAATTCGGATAAAGAAAAAGGTATCATGTTTTATGATACCTTTTTTTATGTCGGTTTATTCTGGTTTTGGACCCTGGTCTCTGTTGCCCTGTGGAGGTCTTGGACCTTGTTGGTTTCTGGGATTATGTGGTCTTCCACCCTGCTCTCTATTGCCTTGAGGACGCTGTTGCTGATCACGGTTACCCTGAGGCCTTGGTCCTCCTTGCTGGTTTCTCGGCCCCTGCTCTCTATTTCCTTGAGGACGCTGCTGCTGATCGCGATTGCCTTGAGGTCTTTGTCCTTGCTGAGGTCTGCGATCATTGCGTTGTTGATCTTTTCTACGCTTATCATTACGTTCGAGGCTGCGCAAGCTGATTTGTCCTACTACATCAACAAAAGCAGGTTCTACTTCTTTAGGCTTACTACTGGTTACTTCAACTGGTTGTAGTTCGTCAACCTTTTGTCCTTGCTGGTTTAAGCGCTTAATTTCTTTTACCCTTTGAATGGTAAGCGGGTAATGTTTGGTATTGTTAGGAAGCACATACCACATCAGGTTTTTGAAAATATCTTTTTTGATGAGGTGTGCCGTACCCATTACCGTATCCAGTTGGTCGGCATAATCAGGGAAATGCTGTAAAGCATCTAAGTAAGTATCGAGTTCATAATTCAAACAACATTTTAAGCGTCCGCACTGACCACTTAATTTAGTTTGGTTGATCGATAAGTTCTGGTATCTGGCGGCAGTAGTATTCACACTCTTGAAATCGTTAAGCCAGGTGCTGCAGCATAGTTCACGTCCACAGCTTCCAATGCCCCCTACTTTGGCGGCTTCCTGGCGAATGCCGATCTGGCGCATTTCCACCTTAACCTTAAAGTCTGATGCATATTGTTTGATGAGTTCGCGAAAGTCAACGCGGTCGTCGGCTGTATAGAAGAAGGTAGCTTTTTTACCATCGGCCTGTACTTCAACCTCACTCAGTTTCATTTGAAGGTTAAGGGTACGTGCCATGGCGCGGCTGCGGGCCAGCATTTCTTTTTCACGTGATTTGCTGATCTGGTAGCTTTCAATGTCTCTTTCGGAACTTCTGCGTAATATTTTCTTCATTTCAGGGTTGGCTTCATCCACCCCTTTTTTCTTCATCTGCATACGTACTAGTTCGCCTGTAAGACTTACTTCACCCACATCGAATCCACTTACGCCTTCAACCGTAACATATTCCCCTTTTTCGAAAAATTGTAAGGTAGTATTCCTGAAGAATTCTTTACGGCTGCCTTGTTTAAAGCTCACTTCCACAACTTTGCAGGAGCTTTCCGGGTCGCTGAAAGGCAGGTTAAGGAGCCAGTCGTGCACATTGAGCCTATTGCAACCACCTGTGCTGCAGCCTCCATTACTTTTACATCCGTTCGGTTTACCGGTTCCACAAGATCCACATCCCATATCATTAATACATTGATCAGGTTAATAACTGAATAGGGGAGATAATATTGTGTGTGGGCTGTAGTATTGCTAGGTGGCTATGGTTGTGTCACTCATTTCAACGTTCCGATCTGGTAAGATCAGCTTGTTACGATGATGTATTCCTGTAAACAGAAAGGCGCTTTACCATAATTATAAAGAATAACACTTAGCAAATACAGATAAACCCATTACTTCACAATCTTAACTCACCGATAGACCGCCACTGGCGGAACTATCCGTTCAAAATTAGGGTTTTGTTCTGAATGATGTGGTAGAGTTTCAAAGTAAGGGCCTGGAACAGCATTTTGGCATTGGCGTTCCGTTCAATATAGTAGGATGCCCGGTCTAATTCCTCAATAATGGCCTGTTGCTGGCTTACTGATGCAATTTTATTGAGTCTAACAGCAAAATCACGCTCCTGATCGCCAGTATGCACTTTTTCAGTACCCATTACCCGGATCCGGATGCTGGTTTCGAGCAAATGATTAAAATACCGCAGAAACTGTTTTTGTTTTTCCCTCCCCAAATCGCTTATTTCAGCCGTAAATTTTATCTGGGCCAGAGGTCCACCCCTTAAAGTGGCATTCAGCCAGTCGCGGAGCAAGCTCTGCCAGTCTTCCTCAGCATGTTGTAATAATTGTAATGCTTCCCGGTAGTTACCCTCTGCAATAGCGGCGATCTGACGAGCTGTTTCCTCTGGGGCATTTGCCCTGGTAATGAGGGCCTGTTCTATTTCTTTGTCATCAGGGGCAGGAATCTTAACCAGTTGACAACGACTTAATATGGTTGGAAGTATCTGTTCATCGTTTTCGGCAACGAGGATAAACAGGGTATTGGGAGGAGGTTCTTCTATTAATTTTAAGAGTTTATTCCCTTCTTTTCCCAGGTATTCCGGCATCCATAAAACAAGCACTTTATACTCACTTTCAAAGCTTTTAAGGCTTAGTTTATGAATGATATCATTACACTCATGCGCAGTTATATTACCCTGTTTGTTTTCAGCGCCTATAAATTGTAACCAGTCGTAAACATTACCATAAGGGTACTGCTGGATGAATTCGCGCCACTCACTTATATAATCGGTACTAATGGGTTTATCGCCCGGTTTTCTCGGAATTACAGGGTAAGAAAAATGAAGATCAGGATGAATCAATTGTTCAGCCCTTCCGAAAGCAGGTTCAGTGGCAATTGCTTCGGGTCCAATAAAACTGGGGCCTGATTGCATGGGTGTAAAACCACCAAAAAGATCAGCAACGGGTGCAGAAACGGAAGGCTGACAAACCACCAGTTGTGCAAAAGCTAGTGCGAGGGGTAAAGCACCACTTCCTTCTTTTCCAAGAAATAGCAAAGCATGGCTCAACCGGTTTTGTTGTACCATTTCGGTAAGATGTTGTTTTACCGAAGCCTGCCCTATAATATCCTTGAATTGCATGAAAAACGAAAGTAAGCTAAGTGGCTGATTATGGAAGGGGGTGTGGGTAAGTAGGTTGGGGCTTTTAGCTAATTTTTTCGGGTAAAAATTGGCTTCAAGCTTGAAGCTGCAAGCCATTACTGTCCGGTAAAAAATAACACACTACTTTGAAATGCTTCTACAGCAATCATTTTTTCATAAGTTGGAAACAGAACCCTTACTTTTTTTAATTGGCTGAAACTAAGGTTAAAGCAATCTTTGTTACATTTTAGCAATGAATAAGACCGATCAGGTTGCTGTTCGAAATTGAATGTTACTCCTGGGCCGAATGGCCCCGTACCTGTTCCCAGACTACATTGGCCTCTGACTAAATCTGCTGCGCATGATTTAGTCTGTCTTCGCTACGCTCGACACCAATGCCAATGAAGGTCTGTCCACAGGTACTGATTGTGTTTATTCTTTTTTATCTCCCCTAAATACCAAGCTTCTATTTATTACCTCGCTCAACAATTGCTTGCAGCTTGCGGCCTGAAGCTTGAAGCCAATTTTCCCCGAACAGCAATGACTGCTAGCTTTGGATGGAATATAATGTGGAGCTTTCAAATTATTTTCTGTAACGCAGTTGGTTAAGTTCAACTTATATAGCATTCATAAATCTTGATTCGTTTAACTGTATTGAATGCAAAAAAAACTGCCAACTTCTAATTAAACTATGTTTAATTAGAAGTTGGCAGTTAAGAAATAAAAGAAATTATTTTACGAATTTCAGGATCTCTTCGCTGTCGGGTTTTACTTTGCTTTCGAAGTAAGCAATCATCTTACCATTTTCATCTAAGAGGAATTTGTTGAAGTTCCATTTTATCTCGGCATCCAAAACACCATTTTTAGCTTTACTGGTAAGCCACTGGTAAATAGGGGCCATATCTTCTCCTTTAACACTTATTTTACTTGCCAAAGGAAATTTAACGCCAAAGCGGGCTTTGCAGAATTCCTGGATATCAGAGTCGCTTCCTGGTTCTTGTCCACCAAAGTTATTTGCCGGAAAACCAACAATAACCAATTTGTCTTTGTACTCATCGTATACTTTTTGGAGCGCTTCGTATTGAGGCGTATATCCACATTTAGAAGCAGTATTTACAACAAGTATTTTCTTACCCTTGAATTTAGAGAAGTCGATGGTACCACCTTCAATAGATTTCACTTTAAAACTATGGATGCTGCCATTGTCGGGCAGGGTGAAAGCAGAAAGTAATACAATTGATACTAATGTTAACAGGTATTTCATTGGTCGAGTTTTTATCAAATTAACAGCTAAATAACCAAATTGTTTTGCATTTTAGGTGAATGCCAGGTTAAATTGTATAAGCCGCTGCGGCAATACTGAGTCTGGTACCAGGAATTTCCAGTATATACGAGCCGCAGGCTTCGATGGTTGCCCCTGTAGTAATTACATCATCTACCAGTAATACATGTTTATTTACCAGCTTTTCCCTTTCATTTATCTCAAATGCCGTTTCCATGTTCTGCCACCTGTTAATCCGGTTTCTGCTGGTTTGGCTCTCAGTAAACTGGCGCCTGCGGATGCCCGTTTTTAATATGGGAATACTGGTAATTTCCTGAATGCCCCTACATATAAGTTCGGCCTGGTTATACCCTCTTTTAAACTCTTTTTTGGGGTTGAGTGGTAAGGGTACCAGAAAATCAATATCCTTATACTGTTGGGAGGTTTGCATGGCTCTTCCGATCATTCTGCCCAGAAAAAGACCTACATCTTTGTTTCCACGGTATTTTAACTGAACCAGGAGGTGCTGGATCAGGGCATTTTTGGTGAAATAATAGCATGCCGCAGCATTTTCAACCCTTAATCTACCATAAAAGATCCTTTCTACAGGGTTGGCTTTGAGGTCGAAAAAGCCTGTAGCAGGGAGTTGGTGGGTGCAACGCCCACATAAAAGCCGGTCTTTTTGGATATAATCACTTGAGCAGCCCAGACAACAATGCGGAAACAAAAGTTGTAAAAAGGAGGATACTATTTTTTGCATACCCTGAAATTAGATCGAAAGGGCAGCGTATATCCCGCAAATTTTAAGTAGTGAAACAGACGGTAAATATTTCTCCTAGAAAAGTTGTTGATACACTTCATCAACCCTGCTTAATGCAACTACTTGTATTTTGTATGCTTTTGGGTTGAAACTTTTTTTGTTGTATTTCGACACAAAGATTTTTTCAAATCCAAGTTTCTCGGCTTCAGCAATGCGCTGTTCAATTTTATTTACGGCTCTTATTTCTCCATTAAGACCAACTTCCCCGGCAAAACAAACATGATGGGGAAGCGGCACATCTTCATAAGAAGAAAGTAATGCACAAATTACTGCCAAATCGATTGACGGATCTTCTACCTTAATACCACCGGCAATATTTACAAAGACATCTTTCATACCAAACTGAAACCCACCTCTTTTTTCGAGTACGGCAAGCAGTAATTGAAGTCGTCTTAAATCGAAACCGGTTACGGTGCGTTGAGGTGTTCCATAAACACTTTGGGTTACCAATGCCTGTACTTCAATCAAAAGTGGACGCATACCTTCTAAGGTTGCGGCAATACCACTACCACTTAACTGATCTTCACGTTGGGCAATTAAAATTTCCGAAGGATTTGAAACAATACGCATGCCATCACCAGTCATTTCATAGATACCCAATTCTGCGGTACTACCAAAACGGTTCTTCAGTGTGCGCAGTATCCTGTATGCATAATGCCTGTCGCCCTCGAACTGCAAAACCGTGTCTACCATGTGTTCCAGCACTTTCGGACCAGCAATGGTACCGTCTTTGGTGATATGTCCGATAAGGAATACGGGCGTATTGGTTTCTTTGGCAAAGCGCTGAAATTCCGAGGCGCATTCGCGTATTTGAGATACGGTTCCAGCCGATGAATCGATTATGTTGGATTGTAAAGTTTGAATAGAATCTACAATTACCAACTGGGGTCTTAATTTTTTAATTTCCTGGAAAATGGTTTGGGTGGAAGTTTCAGTAAGCAGGTAAAAATTTTCGTTTTGAATGTTTAACCGATCGGCACGCATTTTTATTTGTTGCTCACTTTCTTCTCCGCTGATGTATAAAACGCGAAGCTGTTTCATCAGCAAACCATTTTGAAGAAAGAGTGTACTTTTTCCAATTCCTGGCTCTCCGGCAACCAAAATAATACTACCCGGAACAATACCACCTCCTAATACACGATCGAGTTCTGCATCCTGACTGGCGATTCTTTTTTCTTCGGTTGTTACAACTTCGTTAAGTGAAACTGTTTTAGCAATTCTTTTCTCCTGTTTATAGTCATCCCATTTTTCTGTTGGTTTAATCCCTTTATCTAATACTTCTTCTGTGAAAGTATTCCATTCTGAACACGAAGGACATTTACCGATCCACTTGGTACTTTCATAACCACAATTGCTACAGAAAAAAGCTGTTTTTATCTTACTCATTTGATAAAGGTAATGGTGATTTGGTGAGTTATTTTCAGGAAAAAAAACGAAGCAAACGAATGATTTTTTTTGCTTGAAAAAAACTGTTTTTGATGCACGAAAAAATGGTGGATTGAAAAAGTGAAAATCGCTGAAATGCAGTGCTGGCGGGCATGTAAAAGGGCCAACATTGCTGTTGACCCCGTTTACTTACTAACCCATTAAATTCTACCACTAAGTTACTAAAACGAGGCATATGGCAAAATAAATTTTGTATCTGTGCATAATTATTTAATATACGAATTTTGTCGTAAAATGGTTTAACATATTGTTAATCAAATCACTTACACGGGTGGCGGAGTAGGGGGAATTTTGTCAGAAAAAAAGGGTCTTTTTGGCAGAAACTTAAGGTTTGAACATCGAAAAAGGCCTTTTTTTGGTTTGGTAGGCTATTTGCAGCAGTCAGCTAAAATTGAAGCAATGGATATGTCTATTATTTTGGTGTCATTGATTTTTCTTGGCATCAGCTTACTTGTTTCCGGGCGGTTAAAGGCGAAATTTAGTCAATACAGCCAACTGCCCATTGCCAATGGCATGAGTGGTAAAGAAATCGCCGAGCAAATGCTCCGGGATAACGGAATATATGATGTAAAAGTTATATCTGTGAAAGGATTTTTGTCCGATCACTACAACCCCATGGATAAAACCGTGAATCTCAGTCCTGAAGTATATGGGGGAACAAGCATAGCTTCTGCAGCAGTAGCGGCACACGAATGTGGGCATGCAGTACAGCATGCCAATGCCTATAGCTGGTTAATGATGCGCAGCAAGTTGGTTCCTTTTGTTCAATTCAGCAGCTCTATTGTACAATGGGTATTGCTGGTGGGTGTACTAATGATTAATACTTTCCCTATGTTATTATTAGGTGGTATTATTTTATTTGCCCTCACTACCTTATTCTCCGTAATTACCTTACCGGTAGAATTTGATGCCAGCAACCGCGCCCTGTCCTGGCTGAATAACAGAGGTATTCTGGTGCAACGTGAACAGGAAGGTGCCAAAGACGCTCTAAAATGGGCAGCAATGACCTACGTAGTAGCCGCCCTCGCCTCCGTAGCAACTTTAGTACAGTATGTATTGATTTTCCTGAATGGATCTAGGAACGATGATTAGGGGTGAGTTGTCAATTGTGAATTGTCAATTGTGAATGGTGAATTTTGAGTGAGTGGTGAATTGTCAATTGTGAATAGTCAGTAGTAATTTTAATAATATACTCACTACTCTCTATTCACAATTGACAATTGACAATTCACAACTCACCACTTAAAATTTTATCTCCTCCTCACGCTCATCGAAGAATTTGAATTCGGTGAGGTGGTAGTTTGTGTTGGCCTGTGCTTTTAATTTGAGCTTGTGCTTCTTTCTCCATTTTTTTATGATGGATGAAAAGAAGCCCTTGGTAAGATAGGAATGCACGATTGGATGAACTACAATTGTAAGGTTCTTGTGTGAATGACTTACCAGATAATGTAGTTTCTTTTCTATTTCATCTTCCAATAAAAGTGTGGAAGTAATTTTACCGGTACCATTACAAGCCGGACAGCTTTCAGCAGTATTGATATTTACTTCGGGCCTCATGCGTTGACGGGTAATCTGTAATAATCCAAATTTTGAAATTGGCAATACAGAATGTTTGGCGCGATCGGCTTTCATAAACTGCTCCATTGCTTCCTGCAGTTTACGTTTGTTATCGGGTAGTTTCATATCAATGAAGTCTACTACGATGATACCGCCAATATCTCTTAACCTTAACTGGCGTGCAATTTCTTCTGCTGCCTCAAGGTTTGTTTCCAGTGCATTTTCTTCCTGGTTATTACTAACACTCTTGTATCCACTGTTCACATCAACTACATGCAGTGCTTCTGTATGTTCAATAATCAGGTAAGCACCACTTGGGAGGTTAACTGTTTTACCAAAAGAAGATTTTACCTGCTTGGTTACGCCAAACTGATCGAAGATGGGTAATCCGTTATGATAAAGAGAAACTATATCCGTTTTATCAGGAGCAATTCTTTGAATATAGGATTGTGTTACCTGAAACAGGTTTTTATCGTTTACTACAATGCGATTGAAATCGGCACTGAGTAAATCGCGGAGTATGCTGGTGGTTTTTGTTTCTTCACTCATAATCCTGATAGGGGCAACTGCACCTTTAAGGTTATGTTGAATGGTTTTCCAGGTATCTACCAGCGAAAGCATATCCTGGTGCAGTTCTGCGGTGCTTTTACCTTCTGCTGCTGTACGAACAATTACACCAAAGTTTTTTGGACGAATAGCCTCCACAATTTTGTGCAGCCTTTTGCGCTCTTCAGAAGAATGAATTTTCTTTGATACAGCTACAATTTCATTAAAAGGCGTAACTACCACAAACCTCCCCGGAAGGGAAAGTTCACAACTTAGTCTTGGTCCCTTTGCAGCAATAGGTTCTTTTAAAATTTGTACCAGTACATTGGGCTTGCCATTCAGTACTTCATTAATCTTACCTGTTTTTACAATTTCCGGTTCAGACTGGAACTTGGCAAAATCAAAAGGCTGTTCACCTTTATCGCTCATGGCAATCTGGGTAAACTTAATGATGGAGCGGGCATAAGGACTAAGATCCGTATAATGCAGGAAAGCATCTTTTTCGAAACCTACATCTACGAATGCAGCATTTAGTCCGGGTATAAGTTTTTTAACCTTGCCCAGGTACAGGTCACCAACCGCAAAGTTGGCATCCGTTTTTTCATTGTGCAACTCAACAAGCTTCTTGTCTTCCAATAAAGCTATTTCCACGCCTGTTGGAGCGGCATTTATAATTAGTTCTTTGTTCACAAAATGCAACTTTTAAATACAAAATCACCTACCGGTATCGGTATATCAACATCCACAACATCTGATGGAGCAGCCAGCGGAAGGAAAAGGTAAAGTTGCAGTTCGTCGGAAGGTAAGGCTGCTTCCAGATAAGTGTTAAACGGGTCTGGTGATGCATATTGCCCGACCAGACCCGTAATGTATAGAGGTCTTTAGAAGGAACTATTTGTTCTTCTTCTTATGACGATTCTTTCTTAGACGTTTTTTACGTTTGTGTGTAGCGATCTTATGACGCTTTCTCTTCTTACCACAAGGCATACCAAAGTAATTTTATACAGTTAAAAAATAAATTTATCGTTTCAATTCAGCGATTCTTTTTGCCAGCGCTTCTTTAGCTGCTGGTACCGGCACTTTCTCCTTTGCGATTTCATACCACTTAATCGCAAAGGCTTTTTCATTGTGAATGTCGTAACATTCAGCCAGGTTGAAAATGGCATCCAGGTTGTCCGGATCTTTCTTAACCACAATCAGGAAACGTTCAATGGCTTTGTCGTACTGACCACTTTTCTTTCCGCCCAATCCCAACATCATTTGTCCAAACACATTTTCCGGATCTTTCTCAACCACCGATCTGATACTCATGATACCCTGCATGGGGTTATCAGAAATATTGCCAAAAAGGTAGCAGGCACCCAAGCCAATTTTACTTGAATCGTTTGCCGGATTAATTACCAGCGCCTTATCAAAAAGAACTTTTGCTTGTGAAGCCAACCAGTTTTGCATGGCAGGCTCCCCTTCTGTAATCAGGTTATTTAAAAACAGATGGGCGGCAAAGGTGAGGCTTTTTTCAGAATTTTCCAACTTAGCTGCTTCTCCGGTGTACCAGGCGTATGGTTCGAAAATGCGCGCCGAATCTGCCCAGAACCTGGCTAACTGATGAAAAAGGTGGATTTTTTGCTCTTTTATATCGCCCCTTACCACTGCATTTTCTAATGCAGTGACGCGTGCAGATTGCTCAGGACTAATTCTTTCTTTGGCTTTTACAAGCAAGTCTTCAAACTTAATTGCTTGATTTTCATGGGTATGTGAAGTATCCCCTTCAGCATGCACATGTTTGTCAGGTGCTACTGTTGGACTAACAAAGTAGAGTAGTGTGAATATTACCAGACCGATGCCGGTTAATAAAAGTTGCTGTTTTTTCAAAGCCGGGAAATTTCGGCGAAGTTAGTCCGACTTCCGCTTGCTTTTTACTTCACTAACAAATTCTTTTGCCGGTTTAAAAGCTGGAATATAATGTTCGGGAATTTCTACCGCGATATTCTTTTTGATATTGCGCCCAATTTTGGCCGCACGTTTCTTGGTGATAAAGCTGCCAAAGCCACGTATATATATATTCTGGCCGTTTGAAAGGCTTTCTTTTACCTCCTTAAACATGGTTTCTAAGGTCACCAGCACATCCACTTTTGGTATACCCGTTTTATCGGAAATTTGGTTGATGAGGTCTGACTTTCTCATTGGGAGTAGAATTGTTTAATGAATCAGATTTAAAATAAGATAAAAAAACTGGTATTTGCAAGAAAGATTGTTTAAATTTTATAGACGTTACTAATTGATAGATAAATGGTTCATAAAACAGATTAAGCGTACCTGGTTGTCATATTTAAAAAAAATGTCTGGTCTAATAACTTTGTTTTCAATAACTCAATCATTTCTGGATCTTTGTATAATACATGAATAGTCAGTTTACCAAGGAATTAATGGCGTGGAACCAAAACGAAAACACACGCGAAATGCCCTGGAAAGGCGAAAAAAACCCTTACCGCATCTGGCTAAGTGAGATTATTTTGCAGCAAACCCGGGTAGAACAGGGTACAGACTATTACAACCGATTTATTAAAAAATATCCTACTGTATCAAAACTGGCTGCTGCCCCGGATAACGAAGTATTTAAGTTGTGGGAAGGGTTGGGTTATTATAACCGATGCAGAAACCTGCTTTTTACCGCCCGCACCCTGGTTGAAAAAAATAAAGGCATTTTTCCCAAGACCTACGACGAACTGCTTGCTTTAAAAGGGGTCGGTCCATATACCGCTGCGGCAATAGCCTCATTTGCTTATAATCTTCCGTATGCAGTGGTTGATGGTAATGTATTCAGGGTGCTATCCCGTTATTTTGGCATCGATACCGCAATCGACACCACTGCCGGAAAGCAGGTATTTACCAGTCTTGCAGAAAAAATGTTGCACCAAAAAGCCCCTGGAACCTATAACCAGGCCATCATGGATTTTGGTGCCACTGTTTGTAAACCTGCGTTACCCAATTGCGCCGAATGCCCACTACAAAAGGGATGTGCCGCTTATCAAACCGGAAAAGTTAATCAACTGCCAGTTAAGGAAAAAGTGTTAACCCGCACAAAACGGCATTTCAACTATTTTGTTTTTGAATGGAACGATAAAATATGGGTCAGACAAAGGGTTCTCAAAGATGTTTGGCAGGGATTACATGAATTTTATCTATTGGAAACCCCGCAAATACAGCATTGGGTGACTAATCAGGTGAGTGATTGGCTTAAAACCCAACTTAATATTAAGCAGAACAAAGGGATCAATATTTCTTCCCCCTATGTGCAACAACTTACGCATCAGCAAATAAGGGGTGTGTTCATACGAATTAAACTAACAAGAGCCCCAGGTGTACTGGCATCCGCAGGAAATTGGTATTCCCTGAAAGATATGTCGCAACTGGCTTTCCCCAAGCTAATTACCCAATACATGGAAATATCATTCAAATCCTAAATTTTCCTGGCCTGTGCTTTTGTTGCTCAAAAAAAGTTATTTTTAAGAGTGATTAATCTGCGACGAACAAAAAATCAATTGTATGAGAGGCGTTAACAGAGTGATGCTAATTGGTAATCTCGGAAAAGACCCTGATGTACAACACCTGGAAGGAAATATCGGGGTAGCAAAATTTCCATTGGCTACTACCGAAACCTATAAGGATCGTTCCGGCAAACTGGTTTCACAAACAGAATGGCATACAGTAGTATTATGGCGTGGTCTGGCAGAACTTGCACAGAAGTACCTGCACAAAGGAAGCCTGATTTATGTTGAAGGTCGTTTACGTACCCGCAGTTGGGAAGATAAAGAAGGCAATAAAAAATTTGCCACTGAAGTTGTAGGAGATAACCTGATTATGCTCGATAAAAGAGGGGATGGACATATATCTAGCAGTGGATCCGAAGGTATTGAAGGTTATGGAGGAGACGATACTCCGCCATTACCTGATCACGGAGAATCATTACCGTTTTGATTACAAGGATTCAATATTTTTGCCATGAATTAATGGGGCAGTAATTGCCCCGATTGTAAATTTAAACCGCCCGTTTTGGATTACCATCCGGCATTAACCCAATTACTGAATACCTATTTATTATCGGCACTTCAACCCGAAGGCACTACGGTGCTGGTAATGATTTTATTGATGTTGCTTTTTCTTTCCTTTGTTTTATCCGGATCTGAAGTGGCTTTTTTTTCGCTTACCTATAAGGATATCAATGTGCTGAAATCTAAGCAGCAGCCTGCTTATAAGCGAATTGTTGATTTGCTGGAAGCTCCCAAAACCTTATTGGCTTCTTTACTTATCGCCAATAGTTTTATCAATATTGCCATTATCATTATCTCAAATCTCCTGCTGGATGATATGTTCAATTTTGAAAAATTTAATGTGGGCTGGCTCGAATTCATTATTAAAGTACTGGCAGTGAGTTTTCTATTGGTACTTTTTGGAGAGGTAATGCCTAAGGTACTGGCCACTCAAAATAATATCCGCTTCGCCAAAGATTTTGGTGGGGTAGTACAAGCAGTCTCTTACATGTTTGCAGGAATGAGTAAGGGCCTGGTAAAATATTCAGACATCATTGAAAGAAAACTTGCAAAAAAATCAGGCTCAGCTTACAGTCTGGAAGAGCTCGATCATGCCATCGACCTCACAACCAGTGAAACAGCTTCTGAAAGTGAAAAGAATATCCTGAAAGGCATCGTTAAATTCAGGAACATCTTTGTGAAACAAATCATGAAAACAAGGATGGATGTAAGTGGCGTTGAACATGGTACGCCATTTAATGAACTAATTGCCATGATCAGCGATCTGAATTACAGCAGGTTCCCGGTTTATAAAGAAGACCTTGATGAAGTAGTTGGGATGATTCATACCAAAGACCTCTTGCCTCATCTTCAAGAAGGAGATGCATTCAACTGGCATCATTTAATGAGAACGCCTTATTTCGTACACGAACAAAAGCCGATTGAAGACCTGTTACAGGAATTTCAGCAAAAGCGAATACATTTTGCTGTTGTAGTAGATGAATTCGGGGGTACCAGCGGTATAGTTACACTGGAGGACATACTGGAAGAAGTGATCGGAGAAATTAAAGATGAATTTGATGAAGAAGATAGCGGGTATAAAAAAATAGACGATAATAATTATATTTTCGAAGGCCGCACAATGATTCATGATGTTTGTAAAGTAATGGATCTTCCGGCCGATACATTTGATGAAGTAAAAGGAGAAAGCGATTCTCTTGCAGGGTTGGTTCTGGAAATAGCAGGTGATATTCCCAAAACTGCAGCAGTAATTACAACCGGCGACTTTGAATTCACCGTTCTTGAAATTGAAAAGAACCGGATACAAAAAATTAAGGTTTTTATTAAGTCCCACTAAACGTGTTAAGCTTAGCTTTGAAGAATGAGAAGAATTAGCAGTGTGCCTATGGTCCATGGTCCATGGTCCATGGTCGATAGATATTTAAGGACTGTCGTTATCGTGACCGTGATGCTTGTATTTGGGTTTCTGATGCAATCCTGCAACAGCAGTTTTACGCCTAAACCCAAAGGGTATTATAAAATCGATTTCCCTGAAAAATCTTATGTGGTATTCAATCAGCCGGGTTATCCTTATGCTTTTGAATATCCCAAGTACGCCAAAGTTGTAAAAGACAGCACTTTCTTTGGTGAAACAACCGAAAATCCATGGTGGATCAATATTGAATTTCCACAATTCAATGGCCGGATTTATATCAGTTATAAAACCATTGGAAAAAATCGTTTCGATACTTTGGTAAAACATGCTTTTGTTTTAACCGGAAAACATTCAGCCAAAGCCTATTCTATAGATGATTCGCTAATGGTAACGCCCAATGGTATCAATGGAATGTTTTTTTCCGTTGGGGGAGACGTGGCTACAGCCAATCAATTTTACCTTACCGATTCAAGCAGGCATTTTTTACGGGGGGCCATGTATTTCGATGCCACACCCAATGCAGACTCACTCGGTATTGTAAATCGATTTATTCTGGCAGATATGAAACACCTGATCAATACTTTCAGGTGGAAATAATCATATAGCCGCCCAGGAATGGGCGGCTCTCAGGCAAACACTGAACTACCCTTTGGTAACCAGTATAATTTATTTACGCAGGAATCTGCGAAATGTTACGTATTAAGGGGTTAATTAAATCAAAATATAATTTTAGCGTGGCCGGATGCTGGGTACTGGGTACAAGGTGTTTGGTTCCTAACACCGACCCTTGATTCACAGCAATAGTTGATTATCTTCGTTTTATGATAGCAATTGATAATAAATTGATCAGTGATGAAGTAATAGAGGAGCAGTTTGTTTGTGACCTTACCCGATGCAAGGGAGGGTGTTGCGAGGATGGAGATGCCGGAGCTCCGATGGAAAAATGGGAACTTGAGAAATTGAAAACATACTATGAAGTTATCAAACCCTATATGACGCAGGAAGGCATCGCTGAAATTGAAAGACAGGGTTTGTATATTTATGATAAAGAATTTGGATGGGTTACGCCAACCATCAATGGCGCAATTTGTGCCTATGGCTATAAGGATAAGCAGGGCATTATTAAATGTGGCATCGAACAAGCCTATAATGATGGTAAACTTGATTGGAAAAAGCCTTTGAGTTGTCATCTCTTCCCCATTAAAACCAAGAAAAGCAAAAGAGATCCGGATATTGAGTATGTGAATTATGAACCAAGAGAAGATCTTTGTGCAGCCGCCTGCTCATTGGGGAAAAAATTGAAAGTGCCCGTCTATGTATTCCTAAAGGATTCTTTGATCAGGAAATATGGGGAAGAATTTTATGAGGCACTTGCTGCTACTGCTGAACATATGAAGAATAATAAAGAAGACTAACACCATGACCAATACCGCTGCATCGTTTATTGCCAAGAGCACCGTTAAAGCCGCTGATCTGGAACACAGACGAAAAATTAATTTCAATATTGGCAAATACAATGCAGTTGTTCCTGTGGGTAAGCAACAGTTTACAGATGTCATGCAGGTTCGGGAAAGAGCAAAGAATAGGAAATGGGAAGCCATTGAACACCTTGATCAATACCTGCTGGAATTTGAAAAGAAAATCAGTGCTAAAGGTGCTAAAGTAATCTGGGCCGAAAATAGTGATCAGGCATTAGATGCAATCGGCAACATTTGTAAAGAACGTAACTGCAAAACACTTGTGAAGAGTAAAAGCATGGTTACTGAAGAAATTCATCTCAATGCTTATCTTGAGGCAAATGGTATTGAAAGTGTGGAAACAGATCTTGGTGAATATATTCAACAATTAGATGGAGAAGCACCATATCATATTGTAACACCCGCTATGCATAAAAGCAAAGAAGATGTTGCCAAACTCTTTGCTGATAAGCTCGGAACTAGACCAGACCTTACTCCTGAAGAGTTAACCCTGGTGGCCCGTCAAAAATTACGGGAAAAATATGTGACCGCTGAAGTTGGGGTTACCGGTGCGAATTTTATTGTTGCTGATATTGGCGGAATAGCTGTAACAGAAAATGAAGGTAATGCGAGACTAAGTTGTGCATGGCCAAAAACACATATTGTTATTGTCGGCATTGAAAAAATGCTTCCCTCTATCACCGACCTCGCAACTTTTTGGCCTTTGCTTTCAACATTCGGCACCGGACAAAAAGTAACCGTATATAATACGATTATCAGTGGCCCAAGACAGGCCGATGAAACGGATGGACCCGAAGAAATGTTTGTAATACTGCTCGATAATGGCAGAACCAATTTACTGGCCAACCCAACAACGAGAGAAGCATTGTATTGTATTCGCTGTGGAGCCTGTTTGAATGCTTGTCCGGTTTACAAAAATATTGGAGGTCATGCCTATGAAACAACCTACAGTGGTCCAATAGGAAAAGTTATTACGCCACATTTACAAGGTGTAGATGCTTATAAGCACCTGAGTTATGCCTCTTCACTATGTGGTAATTGCACGGAAGTATGTCCAGTTCGTATTAATCTCCACGAATTATTATTAGATAATCGTCATGAAGCAGTAGTAAAAGGAAGCAGTACCATTGCTGAACGTGTTGCCTGGAAAGCCTGGAAAATGGCGAGTCTTAGCAGAATGATGATGAATATGGGTAATGGTAAAATGAAGAACCGCGTAGTAAATAAAGTATTCAAAGGGTGGTCGCTCCATCGCTCAGAGCTTGATTTTAGTCCGAAAACCTTCAATGAAATGTGGAAGGAAAAACAAAAACAATCAGCTTAAATTTTAAAACGTGTGCTGACCATTTATACCCCACATACCAGCCCGCGTCTTCAATATATAGTTACTGAATTATTCAAGGGTACGGCCAATATCACCAACAATGTTGAATCGTTTCTACAAAGTGAGTATGCCTTATTGAATTACTCTGATCAAAAACTGAATAAGGGCATACAGATCATACCTGTTGGTTTGTTACGCGAAGAGGGTATTCGCAGCCAGAAGATAGTGATGCAACAGTGGGAGGAGTTACCTGTGTTTTTTTCTGTGAATAGTGATATTCCTTTCGATTTGTTTGCTGCATCATTTTACCTGATTTCACGCTATGAAGAATATCTGCCCTTTAAACCAGATAGCTATGGGAGATATGATCATCAAAACAGTCTTGCTTTCAGGAATGGTTTCCTGGATATCCCGCTGATTGATTATTGGATGCAGATTTTTGAGCAAAAATTACAGGAGATATATCCATCGTATAGATTACCCCAAAGGCAATTTTGTTTTCAGCCTTCTTATGATATTGATATTGCTTTTCGTTTTCGTTATGCTTCTCCCTTCAAGCATATCAAGGGGTATTTTGCAGACTTACTATTGGGTAGATTCGAGGCATTGGCTGAACGATCTTTGGTATACAGTGGTAAAAAAGCAGATAGTTATGATATCTATGACTGGTTGAATGAAATACATAGAAAATATGGTCTTGAACCGTATTATTTTTTCCTGATGGCTGAAAAGCAACAGGGTGTAGATAGAAATGTTGATCCGTACACAAGAGGAATGCGTAACCTGATTGCTGCACATGCCCAACAATATCGTGTAGGTGTTCACCCATCAGTTCAAAGTAATAGTGCTTATAGTATGCTGGAAAGAGAAGTGAAATTGTTGTCTTTTTATGCCGGTCATGATATAAGATATTCAAGACAACACTACTTGCAATTTCATTTGCCCCACACTTACCATAATTTACTGAAGGCAGGTATCAGGCAAGAGCATTCGATGGGATATGGCTCCATCAACGGTTTTAGGGCATCTACCAGCTTCCCCTTCAATTGGTATGATTTTGAAAAAGAACAGACCACATCATTACAGGTTTTGCCATTTTCTTATATGGACAGTACCGCTATTTTCCATGAACGTTTAAATACAGAGATGGCGGCGGACAGAATGATGCATTTCTTTAACGCCACTAAAAAAGTAAATGGCGTATTTAGTTTTGTGATGCACAATCATTTTTTAACCACAGAACCAGATTGGATAATGTGGCGAAATATGTATGAATCTTTTCTTGATAAGAGTCTGTCTTTATTGTAAAAACAGGGTGGTGTTATAATTTATTCAACTTCAGATAAAGCTTCTTCCCGTTGTTTTTTCAAACTTCTGTTTACCAGAAACACCCCAAGCAGTGTGATGATTGATCCAATAAAAATATCGATGGTGAGTTTTTCATTCATCAGCACAGCACCGGTAAGTATGGCTACAATTGGGTTGATATAGGCGTAGAGTGCAGCAATAGCGGGTTCAAGATGCTTCATGGTATAAATGAAGGCAACAAAGGCAACAATTGAACTAACAAAAACAAGGTATGCGATTGCCAGCCAGGTACTTGTTGGGATAGACGGTATTGGGATATTATTGCCAGAAACAAGGGTCATAATCATCAGGAGAAAAGAAGCCAATAGCATTTGCCATCCGGTAGCATAATAGGCATTAATTTTCACCTTGTTCCTTGCAATTATAATGGTTCCAATACTCCAGCTTAACATGGCTATCAGTGAGAGGATCAATCCGAAAATATAACCTTCGGGCTGGTTATGAAAAGCATTGTCGTAAAACACAATGCCAATTCCTGTAATACCTAAAACAAGTCCAAGAAAAGTAACCCAGGTAATTTTAGTATTCCTGAAAGCGATTCTTTCAATGATCACCACCGACAATGGATAAAGTGCAGCAATTAAAGCAGCAAGTCCACTAGGTATATACCGCAAAGCAACTGTTGCCAGTCCATTGGCAATTACAAACAATAAAGTACCCATTCCGGTTAACCACAAAAGTTGTTTACGGGTTGGTAGTGGTTGTCCTCTGAGTAGAAAAAAGCTAACAAATAAGATACCACCCAAGAACTGCCGGATAGCTGCTACTTCTAAACCTGGTACACCTCCTTTAACAGCAATTTTACTGGCTACCCAACTGGTGCCCCAGATAATGCTGGTAGCCAGTAAACCTGTATAAGCTTTTTGTTTGGTGGTCATTGTATTAATGACGGAAATGACGTGTGCCAGTCATTACCATCGCCAATTTATTTTGGGTACAATATTCAATACTGTCTTTATCGCGAACAGAGCCGCCAGGTTGTATAAATGCTTCCATACCTGCTTCATGAGCGATCTGTACACAATCATTGAATGGGAAAAATGCATCAGAAGCAAGCACTGCTCCTTTAAGATCGAATTTAAACTGGTGTGCTTTTTCAATTGCATGTCTGAGTGCATCGATGCGGCTTGTTTGGCCGCAACCTTTTCCAACCAGTTGTTTATTTTTTACCAATGCGATGGCATTACTTTTCAGGTGTTTACAAACCAGGTTAGCAAATGCAAGGTCTTCTTTTTCTGCCGCAGTTGTTTCTCTGCCACCTACTTCTTCCCATTTGCTGTAATTTCCTTCATCTGCTCCCTGCTCAAGCAAACCGTTTAATATGGCTTTTGCAGGTTGTTTCAAAACTGGTTTCTCTGCCTTCATTTGTAATAAAATGCGATTCTTTTTACTCTTCAAAACTTCGAGTGCATCTGCATCGAATGATGGGGCTATCAATACTTCAAAGAAAATTTCGTTAATAGCATCGGCAGTTGCTTTATCTATGCTGCCATTGCAAACCAGTACACCACCGAAAGCACTTTCAGGGTCACCTGCCAATGCTGCGTCCCAACTTTCTTTTACGGTTGCTCTTGCTGCGATACCGCAAACATTGGTATGTTTAATGATGGCAAAAGTGGTTTCGGTGAATTCACCAATTAATTGAACGGCAGCATCTACATCTACCAGGTTATTATAAGAAAGCTCTTTACCATTCAGTTGTTCAAATAATGCGGAAAGGTTACCATGAAATACCGCATGCTGATGGGGGTTTTCGCCATACCTTAATACTTGTTGCTGACCAGGATTAAAGTAGTTGCTGATGGCAATATCATAATGCATCACCACTTCAAATGCTTTTGCCGCGAAAGCTTTTCGCTGTTCGATAGTAGTGCTTCCCTGTTGTTTTGCTAATATCGTTTCGAGTTCACTGTAATCGTCTTTAGCCGCAATTACCACCACGTCTTTAAAGTTTTTTGCAGCAGCGCGAATCATAGAAGGGCCTCCGATATCAATCTTCTCAATAATCAGTTTTTCTTCAGTGGTACTTTTTAAAGTTTCCTCGAAGGGGTATAGATCAACAATTACCAGATCAATTTCAGGTATCTGGTATTGTTTCATTTCCTGTAAGTCCTGTGCTTCATACCTGCGACCAAGAATACCGCCAAATACAACAGGGTGTAATGTTTTTACCCGGCCACCCAATATAGAAGGATAAGTAGTTAAACTTTCAACTGCCACACAGGTAATGCCCAATCCTTCCAGAAACTGCTGGGTTCCTCCTGTTGAATAAATTGTAATGCCTTCTGCCTTTAAGCGGCGGGCAAGTGGTTCCAGACCATCTTTGTAGAAAACAGAAATTAACGCAGACTGAATCTTCTTTTGCATAAAATTGAAATATTTACACCCTGGAGGTGTGTGATTGGTAAAACCGGCTGTAATCGTTAGAAATCCATCACAAAAGCACCCTGTTCAGGTACTGAATGGTGGCGCAAATGTAGGCTGTCTGCCTCTTTTTTCCATTTCCGGATTTTCCACAGTGGGTTATTTATGTCCAAAACATAGATTTTAGCCTTGTAACGCTTGTGCAGCAAGCCAATGCTGATGTCTGGGTTACTTTGTACAACCATTATATCAATATTATATTTATTGGTATTGGGTATTGGAACGACTTTGTTATTATACCAGGCCATTATTAGGTTATTAACCTTTATTATTGGTTTTTCTGCAGGATTTATAACCATTTTCTGATATAATCCACCAAAAACTGTTTGTGTAGACATACGCATTTTTCGGGTAGGCTGAAGACTGGATGAGTCGCCAAAACTGATGTATTTCTTCCCACTAAATACCTCACTAACCGGTTTGCCCGGTGAATAATAAATAACCAGCTTATTTAAACGCCTGAGTTCAATTCGTCTCCATGTTTCATCTATCATGCCAATACAGATTATGACTATTGTAGTGAGGAGATAATATTTTTTCTTTCGTGATACCCAAATGGATAAGGTAATGGTGGAAAGAAAATAACAGGCTACCTGAAATATTGAGACCTGTATTTTTTCTGTTACGGCAAAAGGGAGGGATGCAGCAAAGACTATGAAATTATTCATCCACCCTAATACCATGTTTAAAACCTGACCAATAAAAGCAGCCAGTAAATTAATTGGTGATATAAGCACTAATACAAAGCAACTGTATAATACTATTCCGCTAAGTGGTACTATGAGCAAATTGGTAATCAGGAAAAAATTAGGAAACTGATGAAAGTGAAACAGGACAACAGGCAGGGTTAATATTTGTGCACTAATGGTTACCGCTATTAATTGCCAGCAATACTGAACTGGTTTATATGGGATATAATACCATTTAGATATTGCCTTATTAAAAATCATGATACCGGCTACAGCGGTATAGGAAAGCTGAAAACCTATATCCCATAAGTAGTTTGGATTGAAACTCAGCAACAAAAACATCGATGCACAAAGACTATTGTAAGGGTTTGCTTTTCGTTCAAGCCATTCTCCAATTATAAAAAAACTGATAATAACTGCTGCTCTTAACACGGAAGCACCAGCTCCCACTAAAATGGTAAAGAACCATAAACATAGTAATATAAGTAAGGGGCGAAGCCATCGTAAACCTCTTGGTCTTTTTAAATTTCCGGTAAGTAAAACTAAAACAGTATACAATAAGCCCAAGTGCATGCCACTGATGGCGATAATATGTATCACGCCTGTTCTGCTGTACGCTTCAGATAAAGCATCGTCGATATCGAAGGTATAACCAACAAGTAAAGCTTCAGCAATGGCTTGTTGCTGTTTATCTCTGATATGTTTTCTGATCACAGATAATACATAGGATTTTGTTTCGCCCACTATTGAAGGTTTCTCCTGACTTATTTTTTGGTATTGTGCTGCACCTATGTACAACTGATGATAAATCTGTTGTCGATTTAAATAAGCTGCATAATCAAAGCCTCCTGGGTTTACCTGAGTAGCAATAGATTGTAATTGCTGTTTCACAAACAATACATCTCCCTGTTTTAAGGAATGGTTTTCTTTGTCGAGGTATACAAGTATTTTACCCTTTAGTGATATCCATTTATTATTGTCCCGGATCTGCAATATTGCAGCCTTGGTTTTGTAAGACTTTTTTCTTTCAACAGGAGTGTTTAATAGCCGAATCAATAAGCCTTTGTCTTTCGTTTGATAATGGCCAATCCAGTTATGGTGATGAGTGATATTGTTACACCAGCAAACAAAGCAGCCGAGACAGATCACCAACAGGTAAATGCTGATGCCAGTAGGGAAAAGGTATTTGAATTGTTTGCTGATGGACTGAAAACGTATAAGCACGTGGTATGCTAATAGCAGGACAACCACTAGCGTGATAAATAATACAGGAATATCAACCCATGATTGCAGTAGGATGCCAATAATGAAGCAGGGTAATAAACGTATAAATGGAGCCTGCTTCCAAAAGGGGGAGTGCGTTTTGTACATGAATTAAACCTAATAGAAAAGGCTGCGATTTATTTCGCAGCCTTCTGATTCAGGTATAAATACAAAGTATTTGACGAGGTTATCTGGAGAGATTCATACTACGCTCTTTGTAAAGCGTTCTGAAATAAGGATCTCTCAAATCTTTGATGAAGCGAATTGCTTCTCCTGTACTTTTCATTTCAGGTCCAAGCTCCTTATTTACTCCAGGGAATTTTTCAAAGCTGAAAACAGGTTCTTTGATGGCATATCCATCTAATTTCTTTTCCATCGTAAATTCTGTAAGCTTAGCAGCTCCCAACATTACTTTGGTAGCGATATTAAGATATGGAATCTGGTAGGCTTTAGCAATGAATGGTGTAGTACGTGAAGCCCTTGGGTTGGCTTCAATTACATATACTTTACCATCCTTAATAGCAAACTGAATATTGATGAGCCCTTTAATGTTAAGTGCCCTGGCAATTTTCTCACTGTAATATTCCATGGTTTCAACCACTAATGGGGTGAGGTTGAATGCAGGCAAAACCGCATTACTATCTCCACTATGGATACCAGCCGGTTCAATATGTTCCATTACACCCATGATATGGAAGTTCTCACCGTCGAAAATGGCATCTACTTCAGCTTCCTGGCAACGGTCGAGGAAATGGTCGATTAGGATGGTATTGCCAGGGATATGTTTTAAGAGACTGATTACAGCTTTTTCAACTTCTTCGTCATTGATTACAATTCTCATACGTTGTCCACCCAAAACATAGCTTGGACGAACAAGTACAGGGTAACCTACTTTATTGGCAACCTCTATGGCTTCTTCTGCGGTATAGGCAGTACCATATTCAGGATAAGGGATATTCAATTCCTTTAATAAATCACTGAAACGGCCCCTGTCTTCAGCTATGTCCATACTATCGAAGGAAGTTCCAATGATTTTAATTCCTTTCTGGTGAAGTCTTTTTGCCAGTTTTAAGGCAGTTTGTCCACCTAACTGTACAATTACGCCTTCCGGCTTTTCCAGTTCAATGATTTCCCAAAGATGTTCCCAGAAAACAGGTTCGAAATAGAGCTTATCTGCCATATCGAAATCCGTAGATACGGTTTCAGGGTTACAGTTCACCATAATGGCTTCATAACCACATTCTTTAATGGCCAGCAGACCATGTACACAGCAGTAATCAAATTCAATACCCTGTCCAATACGGTTGGGACCGCTTCCCAGGACAATGATTTTTTTCTTATTGGATGGAGTTGACTCGTTTGATGATAAGGTAGGATAGTTCATTTGCGACAAATTGCGCAAAAATAAGGGTCTGAGAGAATTTTGCCCGGTTATTTTTTAAATAATTGTAAAAAGCTTTTAGAGAGAAGGTTTTAATCAGCTAATTCTTCACAGGAAAAGCCGGCATCTTGTAATAATTGCTCCACCTGGCGGGGCGAAACAAGTAAATCTGCTTCAATACGTAATATATTGTCTTTGTCGTGCAGGTCAACATTCCATCTGTGGATGCCGGTCATTGGATTTAATAGGCGTCCTGCATGGTGAACCAACCCTATATCCTCCAGATTGGTTTTGAATACCAGGATATGCATGCTAACAGTTGTTTGGTTTTAGATAGTAGTTATTCAGCCTTTGTGTCTGTATCGACACCTGATCTTTTCCACATGCTGCACCGTTGTCTCCATTCTTCTTTAATCTTTTCTCTTTCGGCTTCACTCAGCCCGGACAATTTATGTTCCATTTTCTCCTTCCATTTTTTCTTGTAATCGCCGCCTTTTCCACGAAATCCACCAAAAAGTATTTTGCTTAGTATCAGTAAACCCAGTGCCTGCCAGTAGTTAACGGCAGAAACATTTACCACTTCTATAAGCACATTATTCCATAGCAGCATCACTACCCAGGCTAGTGCGGCCAGGCATGCAAGGGCAATTAGTGTAAAACCAATAACCTTTTTGATCCAGAATTTTTTGTGCATGATTAAAAATTTAAATTTGATTCAATAGTTCATCCCGTAAACTTCCGAGTCTTTCGCGCAAGTGTAAAACCGCATAACGTTTACGGCTGATGAGTGTATTTATAGTTTCGCCTGTTTGTTGGGCTATATCTTTAAAGGAAATCCCTTCTATTTCATTTAGTACAAAAGCTTCTCTCTGCGGTGCTGGCAATTCATTCAGGGCCGTATATAAGGCATCCCAGAATATTGAACGGAGATAATCTGTTTCAGGATTGTTTTTCTCATCAAAAAATAGATCCGACCACTCAAACCCTTCATCATCCCCGGTTTGGTAAATATCTTCCAGTAATTCGGGTTTTTTCTTCCTTTGTTTATCGGTTATTTTATTGCGGGTAACAGTAAACAGCCAACTGGTCAACTGTTCAATGGGTTTGGTATTTCCCATAAACTGGTAAAACACGTCTTGCAGAATATCTTCCGCATCGGCCTCACTTTTTACCCGTTTCCGGATAAAGCCCATGAGCCTTTTGCTATAGGTATTGATAACCTCAGTAATATGCTTTCCGCGTGAGTCGCTCATAGTAGCCGGTATCTGCCATGCCTGATCCATACTATATAATAGACGAACAGTTTTGGCCAATATTTTAAGGTGCAGGATTTTTTTCTCCTGTTGGTCGCAATAATGCCTGTTTTATTTCAATTCACCAGCTTTTTCATGGTCGTCGTACTGATCACGCAGTTTTGTTAATGTTGCTTTCAGGTTAGCCAACACCGTTTTATACTTCTTATCTGCGATCAGGTTATGCTGTTCTTCGGGGTCTTTTAATAGGTCGTACAGTTGCCATTCATTTACTGTATAGAAATAGATAAGCTTATACCTGTCTGTTCGAACCCCTAAATGTTGCAATACAGTATGGTCCGCATTATACTCATAAAAATGATAATACAAACTATTCCTGTCCAGTTTAGCTTTTGGTTCAGTTAGTAAAGGTTTTAGGCTGATGCCATGCATTGTTTCAGGAATTGGTGCGCCGGCAACATCCAGAAAAGTAGGGGCATAATCAATATTCTGAACCATCGTACTGCTATGCGAACCTGGTTTTATATAACCGGGCCATCTTGCCATTAGGGGTGTACGCATAGACACATCATACATCCATCTTTTGTCGAACCAGCCATTCTGACCCAAATAAAAACCCTGATCAGAAGTATAAATGATTAGCGTGTTTGCGGCCAATTTACTGCTATCAAGGTAATCCAATACTTTTCCTACACTTTCATCTACTGAAATGGCGGTAGCCAGATAATCCTGCATATACCACTGGTATTTCAGTTTCAATAATGCTGCTCCATTGGGCCTTTTTTCCTGTAAAAGCTTCCCTCTTTCGGCATAAATTTCCTTAATTCTTTTTCTGTCTGCAGCAGGAATTCGGTTGAAAATGCTATTGTAATAATTGATTTCGGCAGAGTCTGGTTTTAACCAGGGAATATCCATCAGGTATACCGGATCAACTTTCAAATCACTCGAAAGTTTCATATCGTGCAGAATACTCATGGTCTGAAGTTTCCATGCAGTGCCCCTTCCGGTAGTATCTGCATAAAGAGTGGAAGGTTCAGGAAAGGTTTTGTCTTTAAATGCATCTATATATTTCGGTGCTGGAAAAAAATACCGATGTGGTGCTTTATGATGCAGCAGTAATAAAAAGGGTTTGCTTTGATCTCTTCCATGCTGTAGCCAGTTAAGTGCTTCATCCGTTATTACTTCTGTTGCATAGCCAGGATAAGTGCTTGTATCTCCATTCATCTGAATTAAACGGGGTTGATAATACAGTCCTTGTCCGGGTAATATTTTCCAATAATCAAAACCTGTCGGATAAGTGTGTAAATGCCATTTTCCAATAATGGCAGTTTGATAACCTTGTTGTTGTAATAATTTTGGCATGGTAACCTGACTACCATCAAAACGGGTACGATTGTCTTTCATACCATTCTTATGAGAATGTAAACCAGTAATCAGGGTTGCGCGTGCAGGTCCGCAGATAGAATTACCAACAAAAGCTTTTTCAAATAATATGCCTTCTTTGGCAATTCGGTCGATATTAGGGGTCGATACCAGTTTAGAACCATAAGCACTAATGGCATTCGCATCATGATCATCGCTCATGATATAAATGATATTGGGTTTTACCTGTGAAAGCCCAAAGAATGGCAAGAACAGACAAGCGATCCATAGTTTTTTCATAGACAGATGATATTTATCCGTGCTGAATTTGCAGCATAAACTTTTAGCTTTGTGTACAAAGCCTTCAAATGGAATTTGGCCGTGTACCTGAAACTGAACTGAATACTATTGACTTTTCACTTCCTGCTGAACCTTTATTAAATCAACAGGTATTGAAAGGTAAGAAACAAATTCAACCCCGCGTATACCTTGGTTGTGCAAAATGGGGGAGAACAGAATGGGTGGGGAAAATATATCCGCCTAAAACAAAGGAAAAAGATTTTCTGGAACATTATGTAAAACATTACAATAGCATTGAATTAAATGCCACTCACTATAAAATATATGGAGCAACGGGTATTGCCAGATGGGCAGAGAAGGCGAAAGGGATGGATTTTAGGTTTTGTCCGAAAATGTACCAGGGTGTTACACATCGGGGAAGTTTAAAGGGTAAAGATTTTATTACGACCGAATTTCTGCGTGGAATAATTGAATTTAAGGAACAGTTAGGTCCTGTATTTGTGCAGGTGAGTGATGCTTTTTCTCCCAAGCGAAAAGAAGAGTTGTTTGATTTTCTGCGTTCGCTTCCTCTCGATATACAATTTTTCTTAGAAGTACGCCATCCTGACTGGTTTGCAAAAACCGATATCCGGGAGGAACTGTTTAGTACACTTAAAGAAATGAATATGGGAGCGGTAATAACTGATACCAGCGGCAGGCGAGATTGTGCACACATGCATCTTACCATACCAAAAACCTTTATCAGGTATGTTGGTAACAGTCTTCACCCAACAGATTATACAAGGGTAGACGCCTGGATTAGCCGCATGCAATATTGGATTGAACAGGGAATAGAGGAATTGTACTTTTTTATGCACATGCACGATGAAGCTTTTTCACCAGAACTTACGGTGTATATGGTAGACCGGTTAAATAAGGCCTGTGGCTTGCAGTTGCAGAAACCGGTATTTGTACAGCAACAGCAGACATTATTTTAGCAGTTATGACGAATATCAGTTTTTATCAGACCGTGCCTGCCTAATTTTATGGAAAGCATTCGTTATGAAAAAACTGGTAATAATTTTGTTTGCCTCGGTTTTGTTTACACATTGTGCTTCTGTCCGGGTTTTTAATACAGAAACGGCCACAGATGCAGAACCGGGTAAGTATAAAACATTTGGATTTTATGAACTGAAAGCTTCTGGAGACACTATTTCCAGCACTTTTAAAGAACGCGCAGAGATATTAAAAACGGCCATCAGAACCCAGATGGAACTAAAAGGATATCGTTATGTGGAGGCAAAAGCAGATTTGTTGGTGAATATAGGCATAGTGGTAAAACGGGAAATACAAACCCGGCAAACTAACTGGCAGAATGATGGAAGGTTTACCTATATGGGGCAGCGTAATTATAGTTGGAAGAGTGAGGAAGTTGAAGTAGGCCGCTACAGGGAAGGAACACTTACATTACATATTGTGGAAACGGCCCGTAATAAAATGATCTGGAAGGGATCTATGGAAGGTGTTGTTCCGGAAAAATCTGACCCTTCGGGTAAAACCGCCAATGACGCACTTGCTAAATTGTTTGCACAATATCCATTTACTGCCAATTAGTTTATCGCACAATACAAAGTTCATCCCAGCGGGTAGTATACCGCGGGCTGCGTAATTCCTGTCGCATTTTCCAGTTACGGGTTGTGCCTGAGGAGGCGAATTTTAATATATCATCCCGCATGGCAAAGTTTACATTATCGATGGTATCCATTAACAGGCGATGGTTATTTTCTTCCGGTTTTTTAAACAGGTTTCCTTGAACTGAATGGTCGGGTACAATTCCACTTAACATAACACCTGCTTTTTTATAGGTACGTCCTGGTTCAAATAATTTTTCCGTTAATTCAAGCGCCGGCTTAATCAATTCCTGCGTGAAGGAAGTAGCAATGGGTAGCTTGATATAACTGCTTAGTGTAGGGCCATGTCTGAAGTGCGCAGTATGAGAATCTTCTTTAGGAACCACAAAAACACTGATGATGTTAGCTGCGCTGTATTGTCTTCTCAGTTTTTCTGCAGCCCTTGTGGTATAAGTAGCAACGGCTTCTTTTATATCTTCCAGTTTTGTCACCGGTGAACCAAACATACGGGTAGTGGCAATCATTTTTTTATTCAGTCTTTCCTCTTCCATACCCGAACTCACGATGCCTTTAAGTTCTCTGATTAATCGCATCCCGGTTACGCCTCCTAATTGTTTCTGCGCCCATGAAGTATCTTTTAAACTGAGGTCGTAACCGGTTAGTATATTCAACGATTTTAGTTTTTCAGCATATTGAAATCCAACACCCCAGATATCATCTATCGGTGTTCTTTGTAAAGCCTGTTCAATTTTTCGTTTACTATTTAATACGAGTACACAATTGGTAGCCTGCTTGTTTTTTTTAGCCAGTCTGTTGGCTACCTTACTCAAAACTTTGGTGGGGGCAACACCTATTGATACTGCAATACCTGTCCACTGTTCTACGGTTTCACGGATATGCATGGCAAAACTGTTGAGTTCTTCTACTGGTATATGTTCCAGATTAAGAAAAGCTTCATCTACAGAATATACTTCTACGCAATTTGGTGGAAGTAAAACGCGTAATGTTTCCATTACTCTCCAACTGAGATCGCCATAAAGGTTATAGTTGGAAGAGAATGCTGCTACTTTGTTTTTCTCAATAATGGGTTTGGCCTTGAAATAAGGACCTGCCATTTCTACTCCTAATGCTTTGGCCTCATCACTACGGGAAATAATGCAACCATCGTTATTACTGAGTACTACAACCGGACGAAACAATAACTCTGGTCTGAATAATCGTTCACAGGAACAATAAAAACTATTACAGTCAACAATTGCTTTCATCAGGCTATACGTTATGTATACAATACAATACAACGCCCCAAACGGTAAACCCTGCATGCGGGTCAATTTCTATATCACCGAACTTTTTGTTTTCGGCGACAAGTCTTTTTTTGTTCAGGCTGTCCGTAAAACGCCGCACCAGCAACTCTCCATTTAAGATCGCTACGATAACCCTACTGTTTACCTGCCTGATACTACGATCAACTATCAGTACATCACCGGGATAAATACCGGCATCAGTCATGGCTTCGCTGTTCATACGAAAGAAAAAAGTAGCTGGTTTGTTGCGTATCAGTTGTTCATTCAGGTCAATACCCCTTTCCATATAATCGTCTGCCGCCGCACCAAAACCAGTTGCATTGGCCATTGGAATATCCCACTGTTTGTATTGCTTGGAGCCTTTATAGGCAGCTCCGTACCACTGTTCCCCATCCATAGAAATAAATTTTGTTTAGCTAAAAATTTTAGTAAATTTATGCTAAAATAATTATCCGATTAAAATTTGTTTATGGAATTACCAACCATTTTGGAACAGCAATCAACAGGTGTTAGCACCCAAGCATTAAGCCGTTACAGGCTGGTGGCATACCCTGATATGCTTACGGGTTTACAGATAAAGGCAGAACAGGCATACATACAGCGCCAATATCAAACTTCAATTCCTTCGGAGCAACCCGGAATTGTAGTAGCTGAATTTATGGCAAGGGAAGATATGGAAGCTACGCTGATCAGGTGGATGCATCGTATCATCAGTACCCAGTCAAGTTTCCGGGTAAACATCCAGGGGTTTGGAGCTTTATCATCCAAACATCTTTACCTGCGTGTACAGGAGCAGCAACCTTTCCACCAATTGGCGGGAGCGATGCAGGTGATTGATCAATATATCAGGAGTTATGATTATCCGCCGGTAAAAAGGTTTACCCATCCATGTTTGCCTTTAACAGGAGCGGTACCGGAAAAAGCCTTTGACCAGGTAATGCAGGAGTTTGCCGCAAGAAAACTTGAGCTGTCATTCGAAGTAAAAGAGCTAATGCTTATTCGCAGCAGGCATGAAACCGAGGCAGGCAAACAAATAAACCTGTTCCGTTTACAACCCGGTATCTGACAAAACGATGTTATGGATGATTTTTCAATTATACAACAAGTGTCAGCATACCTGCTGGTACTTGAACCGCATGAAGCATTGAAGCAATCGATACAATCGGTTAAGGCGCATTTTGCAGAAAGATACGATTGTCCGGCTGCGAAGTATGGGAAGCCTCATATTACTTTATTAAACTGCATGCAGGTAAGTATGGCTGAAACCCGGTGGATTCCCAGGCTACAGCGTATTGTAGAGGCTGTAACCCCTTTTGTCGTTGAGTTGTGCGATTTTGGGCATTTTCCTACACATACGATTTATATACAGGTTAAAACAAAAAATCAGATTGTGGAACTGGTAAAATCACTGAAGCAAATTCAGTCAATGATTAAGCTCGATAAAACTCATAAGCCTCATTTTATAACGGAACCACACCTCACGGTTGCCCGCAAATTGGCACACTGGCAATTTGAGCAGGGGTGGCGGGAGTATGGTAATAGTCAGTTTACCGGCAAGTTCATAGCAGATCATGTATTACTGATGCGTAAGCGAATGGGTGAAACAAAATATGAAACCATCGGGCGATTTAAAATGCTGGGTCTAAAACAAACAGTAGAGCAGATAACACTTTTCTAACAGGATTGTGATTTGGTGCGTACAGCTAAATAAAAAAAATGGAAGATGAACAACAATACCTCAGGGGCCGGGGTGCGCAGTTTAACCCTCGGAACAGGTTCCTGAAAAATGAAAGGATCAGGGAACATATTGAAGCAATTGATGACTGGACAGAGCCCAATGAGGCAACTGTATATCTCGAAGATCAGGCGAAAAGTATTGTAAATAAAGTGGATAGTCCGGATGTAGGTATGTGGTATAGTATGAACCCATATCAGGGTTGTGAGCATGGGTGTATTTATTGTTATGCACGCAATGCTCATGAATATTGGGGTTATAGTGCCGGACTGGATTTTGAAAGAAAGATCATTGTTAAAAAAAATGCTCCACAGTTGTTGCGTAAGTTTTTAATGAATAAAAACTGGGAACCTGTACCCATTAGTTTAAGTGGAAATACTGATTGCTATCAGCCTGCTGAAAAGCAATTCAGGCTAACAAGGCAATTACTTGAAGTGTGTAATGAATTTAATCAACCTGTAGGAATGATCACCAAAAATGCAGGGATTCTTCGGGATAAAGATTTATTACAGGAAATGGCAAAAAAGAAATTGGTAAGTGTATTGGTAAGCATTACTTCTTTCAATGAAGACCTGCGCCGGGCAATGGAACCGAGAACTACTACAGCTAAACAACGGCTTCGTGTTATCAAAGAATTAAGCGAAGTGGGTGTAAGAATGGGTGTTATGCTCGGGCCCATGATACCTGGCTTGAATGAACATGAAATGCAGCGGATTATGCAGGCTGCAAGTGAAAACGGGGCTGTTTTCAGTGCTTATACTTTTATTCGGTTAAATGGCGCCATCAAACTGATCTTTCACGACTGGCTCTACAAAAATTTCCCGGACCGTGCAGATAAAGTATGGCACCTGATACAAAATGGTCATGGCGGTCAGGTAAATGATAGTCGCTTTGGGGTAAGGATGCGCGGTGAAGGACCAATAGCTGATTTAGTCAGGCAGCAGTTTGTGAAATATAATAAGCTCTATAAATTAAATGCGGAACGATGGGAACTGGATAGTACAAGATTTATGCGACCTGGTGAACAGGGTAAATTGTTTTAAAGGCATTCAGGTTTTTGTTTTGTTTCTTAAACTTTGAAGCATCTTACCTTATCTTTAAAGATGCCCACTTTACTTCGTCAACTAAACCGAAATACTGCCATTGCTATCGTGATTGGTGGCGTTATAGGTTCGGGCATTTTTATGAAGCCATCTTTGATGGCAGCTCAATTGCAATCCCCTGTTTTATTGATGACAGTTTGGGTAGTAGCCGGATTGATAACACTTTTCGGGGCATTGTCTACCGCTGAAGTAGCTGCCATGTTTCCTGAAACTGGAGGGCAATATGTTTTCTTTCAGAAAATGTATGGAGAGGGTTTTGCTTTTTTATATGGATGGGCAGCTTTTGCCGTATTTAATACAGCAGGAAACGCATCTATTGCTTATGTGTTTTCGCAATACACCAATTACCTCATAGAATTACCCCGGTTCAATGACACGATTGAACAATCCTGGAAACTGCATATCCCTTTTATAGGTAATTTTTATCCACTTCAGCAAATTGGGATTAAATTATTAACCGTTTTTGTGGTACTGACGCTCACATTTATCAGTTATAAAAGTGTTATTTACGGCGGACGATTACAACGTCTGCTTACTGCTTTGAAAGCACTTGCTATTCTTGTTTTGATCGGTAGTATTTTCTTCTCGGGTAAAGGGTCAGTAAGTCATTTCACTATAGAAACTGGCAGTGGAAAAACAGGATGGGAAATGGTGATGTTGTTTATGGCTGCTCTTTCAGGTGCATTTTGGGCCTATGATGGATGGAATAATATTTCATTTGTGGCAGGGGAGATTAAAGAGCCGCAAAAAAACATTCCGTTAAGCCTTCTGTTTGGGTTAGGCTTTTGCATGCTTGTTTATGTGCTGATTAATCTTGCTTTCGTTTACCTGATGCCCATAAATGTTTTAGCTGCTTCCTCTTTTGTAGCGTCAGATGCCGCAACCATAGCCTGGGGAGCAATAGGTGGGATAGCAATTACATTAATGGTGATGCTATTTGTATTAGGCGCAACAAACGCCAATATACTCGCAACTGCAAGGGTTACATTTGCAATGGGTACGCATAACAAAATGTTTAGAGTGGCAGGAAAAATTCATCCCAGGTTCCAAACACCCGGCAATGCTTTATGGATAAATGCTATCTGGTCAATTGTGCTCATTTTCAGTGGGTCATTTGATATGCTAACCGACATGTTGATTTTTGTAACCTGGTTCTTTTATGGCATGAGTGCTATTGGTGTATTTGTGTTAAGAAAAAAACTGACTGATACACCAAGGGCCTATAAAGTATGGGGTTATCCATTAGTGCCATTCATCTTTATCTTATTCACGGCCTTTTTCCTAATATCAACACTTTACAATGATATCGATAACTACCTGCACGGCCGCAGTCCCGTAATCAATTCCGTCCTTGGTTTAATCATCACCCTCTCCGGCTTACCCCTGTATTTCCTTGCCAGAAGGAAGAGATACGAAAGAGCTGATAGCTAATTTCATTTTAGCAGATAGACCATAGTCCATAGTCCATAGACCATGGTCGAGGCCAGGTGTTCAGAGCCAAATTTCCCCAGACAACAATGAATATTTACTTCTGGAAAGAAATCATTCCCAAAATTCAAAATTCAAAATTCAAAAAATCAAAGATCAAACACCCTCGCTTATGGTCTATTCAGTTCTTAGTTCTATTTTCGCTGCAAATCAGCACGAATATGGAAGATGTGTTACAGGGGATAAGCGATCTGTTTTTGTCTATTCAACAAAAATCAGTTGATCGTATTGAAAAACTACCGCAAAGTGGGAGCGATAGAATATACTTTAGGCTATATGCTGATGAAAATACTTATATAGCTACTTATAATATCAACCAGAAAGAAACGAATACATTTATCCAGTTCAGCAGACATTTTAAAAAAGCAGGTTTGCGGGTACCTGAAATCCTTGGTGTAAATAGTGATCATACCATTTATATTCAGGAAGACCTTGGAACAGCGTCTTTATTAAATCAATTGGAAATACACGGACATACGGATCTGCCTTATCAACTGTTTAAAAAAAGTCTTGCTGAGCTGGCCCGGATTCAAATACTGGGTGATAAAGGATTGAATTACGATTGGTGTATTACTGCAAAAGAATTCGGGAAACAGGCCATATTGAGCGACTTGCTCTATTTCCGGTATTATTTTTTAGATACACTCCAACTACCTTATGATAAACAGGCCATGCTCGATGATTTCGAGGCACTGAGTACTTATCTTACCCATACCCAATACAAATATTTTATGTTCCGCGATTTTCAGAGCAGGAACATTATTGTACGGAACAATGAAGTGAGTTTTATCGATTTTCAGGGTGGTATGAAAGGTGCTTTGCAATATGATGTTGCATCCCTCTTGTGGCAAGCTAAAGCAGAATTAAGTGAAGAATGGAAAGATAGTCTGCTTGAATATTATATGGATGAAATTGAAGGCTTACTGAAAGAACCCGTTGATCGGATAACTTTTGTAAGTCAGTACAACGGTTATGTACTTATCCGTTTATTACAGGTAATGGGAGCATATGGATTCAGGGGCTTATTCGAAAGAAAAGCACATTTCCTTGCCAGTATTCCATTAGCACTTAAAAATCTTAAATTTTTCATTGAAAACAAACGAATTGGCATTGTTACACCCGAGTTTGATCGTGTGTTGAAACTGGTTGTATCTGATGAAATTATTCATCGATTTGAACCACCTCAGGCTAATGAATCAACCCCGCTGATCATTCATATCAATAGCTTTAGTTACAAAAAAGGGATACCTGCAGACGAAAGTGATAACGGAGGCGGATTTGTATTTGATATGCGAGGGATATTAAACCCTGGTAGATTCGATGACTATAAAAAACTGAGTGGATTAGATAAACCTGTTCAGGATTTTTTAGAGCAACGCACTAAAATGAATGAATTCCTTAACAGTGTTTGGGACCTGATCGATATTACTGTGGAAGAATATCTTAAGAGAGGTTTCGAAAACTTGATGATTAATTTTGGTTGTACTGGTGGACAGCACCGCAGTGTTTATGCAGCAGAGCAAACTGCACGGCATTTGAGGAATAAATACAAGGTTAAAACAGTTTTACATCATACTAACAAGGAAAACTGGGTTAAATAACAGCATATGAAAGCAATGATTCTGGCAGCGGGCCTAGGTACCAGGTTAAAACCATGGACAGATCACCATCCCAAAGCACTGGCAGTAGTGAATGGTAAATCGTTGCTGGAACGAAATGTATTATACCTGCAGCAATATGGTATTTATGATGTACTGGTTAATGTGCATCATTTTGCGGATCAGATCATTCATGCAATAGAAATAAATAAAGGATGGGGCAGTAATATCAGTGTTTCTGATGAAACAGATATGGTGCTTGAGACAGGGGGTGGGCTTAAAAAAGCCGAACCTTATTTTGAAGGGGAAACCCATTTTGTAATGATGAATGTTGATATACTTACAAAACTCGATTTGGGTAAAATGGTCGCTCAGCATATTCACTTGCATCCGCTGGCAACGCTTGCTATCTCAGAAAGAAATACCTCTCGTTATTTTCTGTTTGATGATAAAGGAACTTTAAAAGGCTGGCGCAACATTCAGACTGGAGAGGAGAAACCCAGTCATATATCAGGTACCTATCCAAACCTTAAACAAATGGCTTTTAGTGGTATACATGTTATTGATACTACTCTGTTTAATTTAATGAACCGTGAGGGTAAATTCTCAATGGTAGATGTTTACCTTGATTTATGTGCTACACAACAGATTCATGGCTTTGATCATACGGGTGTTGCGCTGGTTGATGTTGGGAAACCGGAAAGTATTGTGAAAGCCGAACAAATATTTACCTGATATGCAAAAGACGAAGTTTGCATTAATAGGTTGTGGAAGGGTGGCAATGCGTCACCTGGATATGATCAGCAAGCTAGGTGAACTCGTTGCAGTATGCGATATAAATGAATCTGCCGCAAAGGAAACAGCAGAAAAATACCATGCCTCATTTTACTCTTCCATAGAATCCTTTGTTCAAGCCAAACATTTAACGGATGTAGTGGTAATCTGCACACCAAATGGAATGCATGCCCAACATGCTATTTGTTTTTTGGAATTAGGATTTCATGTATTGGTTGAAAAGCCTATGGCGCTTTCTGTAACTGATGCTACCCGTATGATCGATGCTGCAAAGAAGCATAAGCGCTTTTTATTTACGGTTTTACAAAATCGATTTAATGCGCCAATAGTCGCATTGTATAAAGCGATACAACAAGGTAGACTGGGTAAAATATTTAGTGTTCAGGTAAATTGTTTCTGGAACCGAGACAGTATTTATTATAAAAATCATTCCTGGCATGGAGATGCGGCCTTGGATGGCGGGGTTTTATTTACGCAGTTCAGTCATTTTATCGATTTAATATTATGGTACTTCGGATCAGTATCAGCCATTCATGTATTTGCACATAATGTAAACCATCGATACACGCAGTTGGAAGCTGATGAGGGAATAGTATCACTGCGTTTTGAAAATGGCATACTTGGGTCACTTCAATTTTCTATTAATACCTATCAGCAAAACATGGAAGGCTCCCTTACTTTGATTGGAGAGAAAGGAACGGTAAAAATTGGAGGAGCTTATCTGAATAATATTGTTTACCAGGATATAGAAAATAAGATTGAAGTAGAAGCTGCAATGCCAGCACCGTTGGAGATGGTTTATCAATCAATGCTTCGTACCTTACATAATGGGGAAGCTTATTATACTTCACCCGAAGAAAGTTTGGCTGTTGTTCAATTAATCGAACAAATCCACGCAGCAATGCAAACGAAATAAGTTACTATGTCATCATTCACCGCAATACAATCTACCATTAGAGATGTTCAATTTGGACAAAATGTAAAGTTGGTGGAACCCTGCAATTTATATGAATGCATAATTGGCAACGATTGTTTTATAGGTCCTTTTGTAGAAATTCAACGGGAAGTAACGATAGGCGATAGAAGTAAAATTCAATCACACAGCTTTATTTGTTCATTGGTAACGATTGGGAAAGATTGTTTTATTGGTCATGGTGTAATGTTTGTAAACGATCGTTTCGGAGCAGGTAAACCAGCAGAAGGTAATACGGAACACTGGGAATCAACCACTATTGAAGATCACGTAAGTATAGGAAGCAATGCAACCATTCTTCCGGTACGTATCTGCAGCCATGTAGTAATAGGTGCCGGTGCAGTAGTAACCAAAAACATTACAGAACCCGGCGTTTATGCTGGTAATCCTGCGGTACTTTTGAGGAAGTTGGGTTAGGAAGACCATAGTCCATAGACCATGGTCCATGGACTATGGTCTATATGCAATTCGCTATGGACTATCGACCATGGTCTATGGACCGACTTCCCTACACCTTCACATAAATCTTCCGCTTATCCATCCAATACACGATTAACCAGTAGAAGGTAATCATGAGCAGTGCGTAGAATAATGATCCGTTTCTGAGGTCGCTGGAGATTGGTTTGCAGATATGGTTCCAAAACCAGGTAAGTGGGCTGGTTAGGTCATCTCCGTCTTTGAACCGTATAAGCGCGAGAACCCTTGGCAGAAATCCACTCATTACAAAGATGAAAAGAGGATTTTTCCCGAATACATCAAAAAACCTGCTCCAGGCACCTTTTACATTACGGAATTCGATGAGATAAATTAATAAGCTAATGGTAAGCATAGCCAGACCGCTTGTATAGAGCACATAGCTGCTGGTCCATATTTTTTTATTGATCGGGAATACCAGGTCCCAGCAGAATCCCGCGAAAATGAGTACTAAACCTGCTATCAAAAGATTGGCAAGCATTTCATAGCTCTTTCCTTTTTGCTGGATGTATTGCCCGGCAAGGAATCCAAATACAACCTGCACTATAGCCGCCATGGTACTGCTTATTCCTTCCGGGTCAAATGCAACTCCTTCTCCTCTATACATGTGGGCTTCTCCAAGAATTGATTTGTCGAGATTGGTACCAAAATAACCTTGCAGGCTAAATGGATCACCAGGTTTGCCCAGCCATACGGTTAAGAACCAGTATAATAATAATAGAATACCACTGATGACAAATGCTCCCTTGGTTTTGCCATAATAAACAATAACTGAGGCAAAGAAATAGCAGACTGCGATTCTTTGTAATACGCCGAAAATCCTAAGATTATCGAGGCTTTTGGCAACCAGGGTATCTCCATCCCATTTAACAAACGGGCTCCAATGAAGGAGTAGTCCGATTAAAAAAATGAGCACTGTTCTTTTGATCACTTTTTTCCAGAATACAGCATCTCCAGCAGCTTCAAAACGGGGCATAACAAAAGCCATGGCATTACCCACTGCAAACAGGAAAAAAGGAAATACCAGATCGGTTGGCGTACAACCATGCCAGGTAGCATGTTTAAGTGGGCTGTAGATATTTCCCCAGCTTCCGGGGTTATTCACCAGTATCATCAGGGCAACAGTTGCCCCCCTGAATACATCAAGTGAGTAGTAGCGTTGGTTCATGGCAGTCGTTTGAATGGGAAAGATAATAAAACAACTTTTAGTTCTGGAGAAAATTGGATGCAAGCTGCAGGGGTGCGTATGATGGAACACAGATTATCATGATTTTCAAGATTTATCATGATAGATCTTGAAAATCATGATAATCTGTGTTCTATTAATAATAGTAGTCAAATATTTATTTAACCAACTCGTTCTAAATTATACAAATCGCACTCCCTCATTTATTCCATTAAAAGCAAAAAGCCTAAAACAAGCACAAATCCAGGCTTGCAGCATGCGGCTTGTAGCTTGCAGCCAAATTCCCCCGATAATAAATGTAAAACAGCTCTAATAACTGAAACTGTCTGCCTGCTAAAATTTCTGTTAAGCCTCAATGATAAGAAAGGGGCATATCCGCCCATTTGCTTATTTTGCAGCGTTTACAGCGTATTATATGAGTAAAAAGATATTAATAACAGGTGGGGCAGGTTTTATAGGATCTCATGTTGTTCGATTATTTGTGAACCAGTATCCTGATTATACAATTGTTAACCTGGATGCATTAACCTATGCGGGTAACCTGGAAAACCTGAAGGATGTTGAAGGGAAACCTAATTATTGTTTTGAAAAAGGAGATATACTAAAAACTGCTGAATTAGAAGAAGTATTTGCTAAGTATCAGATCACAGATGTAATACATCTTGCTGCAGAATCACATGTTGACCGTTCGATTGTTTCTCCTTTGGATTTTGTTTATACCAATGTTATTGGAACGGTTAATCTTTTGAATGTTGCCAAAAATTATTGGGCTGCAGATTTAACGAAACATAGATTCTATCATATCTCTACTGACGAAGTTTTTGGAAGTTTGGGTGATACCGGTTTCTTTACTGAAACAACAGCTTATGATCCCCGTTCGCCTTATTCGGCGAGTAAGGCATCATCAGATCATTTTGTGCGTGCTTATCATGAAACTTATCACCTTCAGACAATTGTTTCTAACTGTTCTAATAATTATGGCCCCAACCATTTTCCTGAAAAACTAATTCCACTATTCATACATAATATCATCGGGAAAAAACCTTTACCTGTATATGGTGATGGGTTATACACACGCGACTGGCTTTATGTAAAAGACCATGCAAGGGCAATTGATAAAGTATTTCATAAAGGTGAACCTGGTGCTACTTATAATATTGGCGGTTTTAATGAATGGAGAAATATTGATCTCGTTAAGCTGTTGTGTAAATTGATGGATGAGAAACTAGGAAGAAAAGCAGGAGAAAGTGAGCAATTGATAACCTATGTAAAAGACAGGCCAGGGCATGATCGCAGGTATGCAATTGATGCAACTAAAATAAAAACAGACCTTGGTTGGGAGCCGAGTGTAACTTTTGAAGAAGGTTTATCTGAAACAATTGATTGGTATCTTTCTAATGAAGAATGGTTGCAGCATGTAACTTCAGGGGCATATCAACACTATTATGAATCTATGTACGCTAATCGCTGATCATGAAAATTGAAAAAACAAAACTGGAAGGGTGTTACCTAATTCATGATACAGTGCATGGAGATGACCGTGGTTATTTCTTCGAAAGCTTTCATAAACAAAGGTTTTTTGAACAAACAGGTCTCAATATAGATTTTATACAAGATAACCAGTCAAAGTCGCAAAGAGGTGTATTACGCGGCTTGCATTTTCAACAAGGGGAATACTCACAGGCAAAATTAGTACGAGTTTTACAAGGTGCCGTTTTGGATGTAGCTGTTGACCTTCGTGCTGACTCTCCAACTTTTGGTGAACATGTTGCCGTTGAATTAAGTGAAGATAGTCGCACACAGTTTTTCGTGCCAAGAGGTTTTGCGCATGGTTTTGTGGTTTTAAGTGAATTGGCTGTTTTCTTTTATAAATGTGATAATTATTACCATAAAGCATCAGAAGGAGGCATCATGTATAATGACCCTACATTGTCAATCAACTGGAAAATAGACGCATCGGAAATAATATTATCAGAAAAAGACAAAGTATTGCCAGCACTGAAAGACATTCAGTCTACCTTAAATTTTTAAACATGAAGGGAATTATTTTAGCCGGAGGATCTGGTACAAGATTATATCCTATTACCAAAGGAATAAGTAAGCAACTGATGCCTATTTATGACAAGCCGATGATTTATTATCCCTTGTCTATTCTAATGCTTGCCGGTATCAGGGAAATACTAATTATCACAACCCCGGAAGACAATGATCAGTTTAAACGTTTATTGGGAGATGGAACAGCATTGGGTTGCCGGTTTGAATATGCGGTGCAGCAGGTGCCTAATGGGTTGGCGCAGGCATTTGTGATTGGGGAATCTTTTATAGGGAATGATAAAGTGGCACTTATATTGGGAGATAATATTTTTTACGGTTCAGGATTCAGTAAACTGGTACAGTCATTTAATGATGTAGATGGTGCAGCAGTATTTGCCTATGAGGTGAATGACCCTGAACGTTATGGGGTAGTAGCATTCGATGAAAATAAAAATGTACTATCAATTGAAGAAAAACCTGCAGCACCTAAATCTAATTATGCGGTGCCTGGATTATATTTCTACGATAATGATGTTGTATCTATTGCCAAATCCATTGAACCTTCAGCAAGGGGTGAATATGAAATAACCACAGTAAATAATGAATACCTTAAAAAGGGCAAATTAAAAGTGGGTATTATGAACAGGGGTACTGCATGGCTTGATACGGGTACATTTGACTCTCTTAGTGATGCCAGTGAGTTTGTGCGCGTAATTGAAAAAAGACAGAGTCAGAAAATTGGTTGTATTGAAGAAGTAGCCTGGAGGATGGGTTATATTAACCATACCCAACTACTTGAATTAGCCAGTTTATATGCAAAAAGTGGTTATGGGGAATACCTGGCAAAATTGAAATAATAGCTTGTAAACCGCTCCCTGACTGCGATACAGTTCCAAATTTTTTAAACCGGCGTAAACAAATTCATGAGATCGTTGTTATGATTCCATGGATGCTTTTACAATTAAAGACCTGGAGAACCTTACCGGAATTAAAGCCCATACCATTCGTATTTGGGAACAGCGATATGGATTTCTCCGCCCGAAACGTACCAACACAAATATTAGATATTATAGTAATGCAGAGTTGAAAGCGGTATTAAACATCGCTCTGTTGAATAAATATGGGTATAAGATATCTCATATTAGCCGCATGACTTCGGTTGATATCTCTCAAAAAGTTCTATCCCTTACCCATGAAACGGCTACATCAGAAAGGGTGATTAATGAGCTGATCCAAAACATGGTGGATCTGGAAATGGAAGCATTTGAATTAGTTTTATCTAAATCGATTGCTGCAACAGGGTTAGAAAAAACAATCTCTCAAATAATTTTTCCTTTTCTGGAGCGTATAGGGGTCTTGTGGACAACAAATCATATTAATCCTGCACAGGAGCACCTAGTTACAAATATTATTCGTCAAAAGTTGATACTTGCAATTGAACAGGTTTCGACCAGTATTTCCTATGAAAAAACGGCCATTCTTTTTTTGCCGGAAGGCGAGCATCATGAATTGGGACTGTTATATATGTATTATCTCCTTAAAAAAAGAGGGGTTCAGGTTTATTATCTGGGTGCGAATGTTCCTGTTAAAGATGTAGCGTTTGTGGCATCTTTAAAAAAGCCCCATTTCCTTTTTACTCATTTTAGTATCAGCATCAATAATGCACATTTCGAAAAACTGCTTTCGAAAGTAACCTTACAGATGCCTTCCATTCCTTTTATCATATCAGGCAGAACAGCGCAAGAATATCATAAGCCGGTTCCTGAATCCATAAAACTTACGCATTCTATTCAGGAAGTACTGGCTAATGTGGCACAACTCTAAGTACCAAAGCCAGAACTGTCTGGGGAAATTTGGCTGCAAACTGCAAGCCACATGCTACAAGTCTCGCCTGGGCAGGATGGAGCTTTTTATATGCTTACTGCTCTTAATCGAACACGGATTATCATGATTTTCAGGATTTATCATGATATATCTTGAAAATCATGATAATCCGTGTTCCATCCTACGCGCACTTATACTTCGCGGTCAAATTCCCTCTAACAGCAATGATTTCACGATCAAACCTTCAATTTATTTAATGTTGCAACATCTAACTCGTTGATACTGTTTGTTTTAGTTTTTAGTATAAAAAATTAAACAAAATCTGCTACAATTCCGACAATACTGTTTAACTTTACGGTATAATAATTAAACAAAATAGCCATGTCGGTACTTGAGTTTAACCAGGTATTATTGAATAATACCGATTTTTTAAAGCCATTTGCCTTCACATTAACCCGCGACACTGAAGCAGCCAAGGATCTGGTTCAGGAAACAATGTACCGGGCATTGGCCAATCGAGATAAATACAATGTTGGTACAAATATTAAAGCATGGTTATATACGATCATGCGTAATATTTTCATCAACAATTACCGCAGAAAATCAAAACAGGCAGTTGTTTTAGACAATAGTCCTAATGATTTCCTGATTAATAGTAACCAGCCGATGGTATCAAATGATGCGATTGCTACCATTAATATCAAAGAAGTAAAATCGGCTATTCATAATTTACCAGAAATTTTCCGCAACCCTTTCCTATTATATTTCGACGGGTATAAATACCATGAAATTGCTGAAATGCTTGGGGAACCACTGGGCACAATCAAAAGTCGTATTCACTTTGCCCGGAAATTGCTGAAAAATCAATTGCAGCGACACTAACTGATTAGTATTAACCAGTGTTAGTTTTTGAATAACTGTTTAATTATAAAACAAGTTATTGTTACCGGTACTCTGTTAGGAATTGAGGTGGCGATATTGCCTTTTTTTTGATTAATTTTCTTAAGTGAGTAAATCTGTCATTATAATTGGAAGTGGTTTTGCCGGTCTATCCGCCGCCAGTTTTATGGCAAAAGCTGGATGGAAAGTAACTGTGCTGGAAAAGCATGCTACCCCCGGAGGAAGAGCCCGCCAGTTTACTGAAGCAGGCTTTACTTTCGATATGGGTCCTTCCTGGTACTGGATGCCAGATGTATTTGAGCGTTACTTCCAGCAATTCGGCAAATCTGTTGCTGATTATTATCAATTAAAAAGACTTGACCCATCTTACCGTGTTTACTGGTCTGATGGTCCTGCAGATATACCCGCTGACTACGAGTCATTGAAAAATATATTTAACCAGATTGAACCAGGAAGTGGTCAGCAACTTGATTTGTTTTTAAAAGAAGCAGCCTATAAATATGAAGTAGGCATCAATAAGCTTGTTTATAAACCCGGCCAGTCAATAAGTGAGTTTCTTGACTGGGAATTATTTACAGGCTTATTTAAACTTGATGTATTTAATTCTATTAAGTCGCACGTAGCAAAACATTTTAAACATCCCAAACTACGTGAACTCATGGAGTTTCCCGTATTGTTTCTGGGAGCATTGCCTGAACATACGCCAGCATTATATAGTTTGATGAACTATGCAGATATTAAAGGAGGTACCTGGTATCCGGATGGAGGCATGTATCAGATTGTAAATGCCATGTACCAACTTGCTGTTGAACAGGGTGTGATATTTGAGTTTAACCAGAATGTAAAAGAAATTCAGGTTCAAAAAAATGCTGCTAAACAGGTGATTACCGATAACAGATCCTTTCAGGCAGATGTAGTGATTGGCGGAGCAGATTATCACCATATTGAAATGCAGTTGCTTCCGGAAGAAGCACGTACTTATAGCTCAGATTACTGGAGTAAAAGAGTAATGGCGCCAAGCTGTTTATTGTATTATGTCGGACTCAATAAAAAGCTAAAAAATATAACGCATCATAGCCTGTTTTTTGATACTTCTTTTGAAGTACATGGGAAAGAAATTTATACTACCAAAGAATGGCCTTCTGACCCGCTGTTTTATATGAGTGCAACGTCTGTTACCGATAACACTGTTGCTCCTGAAGGATGCGAAAACCTCTTTTTACTCATACCCGTTGCTACCGGATTAACAGATGATTCTGATGAACGAAGACAATATTATTTCGACAGAATTATCACCAGGCTTGAACAACAAATCGGGCAATCCGTTAAAGACGCTATAATATACCAGAAATCTTTTGCCCATAGTGATTTCGTATCTGAATACAATGCCTTTAGAGGAAATGCTTATGGGTTGGCAAATACACTCAGACAAACAGCCATGCTGAAACCAGCTTGCAGGAGTAAAAAGGTTAAGAATCTTTTTTATACAGGGCAACTAACAGTGCCTGGTCCGGGAGTACCGCCAAGCTTGATTAGTGGAGAAGTTGTGGCAGGGGAAGTGTTGAAAGCATTTGGATAGATATTATACCAGGAACAAAATAAATTATTGAATAAAACAACCAACCAATGATCAAACTGTTTCATGAAGTAAGTCAGGATTGCAGCAGGGTCACAACCGAAAAGTATAGTACAAGCTTTTCCTCTGCGATACGGTTGTTACATAAAGACCTCCGTACGCCTATATTTAATATATATGGCTTTGTACGTTTTGCTGATGAAATTGTAGACAGCTTTCATGGCTATAATAAACAGGAACTACTTACCGAATTTAAAAAATCAGCCTACGATGCTATTGATAAAGGGATCAGCATGAATCCCATTTTACATAGTTTTCAGCTTACAGTTAACCAATACCAGATTGACAGGGAATTAATAGATGCATTTTTATACAGCATGGAATTGGATCTTAGCGAAAAGAAATACGATAGAGCTGGATATGAACAGTACATATATGGAAGTGCTGAAGTGGTTGGCTTGATGTGTCTTTTTGTTTTTTGTGATGGGAACAGACAGATGTACGAAACATTAAAGCCTTATGCACGCAGTCTGGGTGCAGCCTTTCAAAAAGTAAATTTCCTGCGCGATCTTAAAGCTGACTATGAATCTTTGGAAAGGGTTTATTTTCCTGGCTGCGATTTTAGTAATTTTACTGCATCTGATAAAGCGGCAATCGAAGCGGATATTCAACAGGACTTTAATCATGCCTACGAAGGCATATTAAAACTACCACTTAAATCACGTTTCGGTGTTTATGTAGCTTACAAATATTACTTGTCGCTCTTTAAGAAAATCAAAAAGGTAAGGCCTCAGAAAATAATGGAAGAAAGAATCAGGATTCCTGACTATGGGAAAATATTTATTTTGGCCAAAGCAGGTATCAGAAGTCATTTCAATTTACTTTAATGCCCAAACAATTTTGGGAGACTTATTTTGATTTATGGAACAAGTGATATTAGTGAATGAGCTTGATGAAGTGGTAGGTGTAATGGAAAAAATGGAAGCACATGAAAAAGCCCTCTTACATAGGGCTTTTAGTGTATTTGTATTTAATAAACAACACCAGTTATTATTGCAAAAAAGAGCAATAACAAAATACCATAGTGGTGGTTTATGGACGAACACCTGTTGCAGTCACCCCCGACCTGGTGAACCAACCGAAAATGCTGCCTTGCGAAGACTGAAAGAAGAAATGGGTTTTGAAACAAAGCTAACCAAAGCCTTTACTTTTGTTTACCAGGCTTCTTTCGAAAATGGGTTAACTGAAAATGAATTTGATCATGTGTATATTGGGGAATATGATGGTATGGTAAACGCTAATCCTGATGAAGTGGCATCATTTGCATATTGTGGGCTAGATGAAATTGAAAAATCTATGCAAGAACATCCGGAACATTATACCGTTTGGTTTCAGATAGCATTTCCTAAATTACAAAACTGGTATAAAGCAATACATAAACTTTAGTCTGATGCAAGATAAACCTGTTGCTGTAATCATTGGTGCGGGAGTAGGTGGTCTGGCAACAGCTATCAGACTGGCAGTTCAGGGCTTTGATGTGAAAGTGTATGAACAAAGTGCTACTTATGGTGGTAAAATCGGATATTTTGAATCCGAAGGATTTCATTTTGATACCGGACCCAGTTTATTCACCCAGCCTGAGAATATTGAGGCGCTGTTTAGGTTGGCCGGCGTTCCCATGGAAGACTTCTTTCGGTATAAGAAGATGCCAACTTCCTGTACCTATTTTTATGAAGACGGTACCGTAATTAATGCTGCTGCAGATATCAATACTTTCGCTGAAGAAGTGCAGTTGAAAACAAATGAACCAAGTGGTCATATTAAGTCATACCTGGATCAATCTGCAAAATTATATCAGGATGTTGCCGAAATTTTTCTGAATCATTCATTACATAAGTTTGCCCATTTACGTAAAGCCCCAATTTGGAAAGCAGTAAAAAGATTTCGATTCTCACACCTTTTTACTACTCTCCACAATTTTAATGCAAATGCATTTGAACAGAAAAAAGTAGTGCAGTTATTCGACAGGTATGCAACATACAATGGAAGCAATCCATATGCTGCACCGGGTATGATGAGTCTTATTCCTCACCTCGAACATAATGAAGGCACTTTTTATCCAGAAGGAGGAATGATTAGCATAGCAAAAGCATTATACGAACTTGCTAAACTAAAAGGTGTTGAGTTCTTTTTTAATAGTCCGGTAGAAAGAATCATTCATTATAATAACAGGGTAGCAGGCGTTGTTGTTCAAGGAAAAAATATTCTTGCTTCTATTGTAGTTAGTAATATAGACGTATATTTTACCTACCTGTATTTATTAAAAGACCAACATAAAGCCAGAAAAATACTGAAACAGGAAAGGAGTAGCAGTGCGTTGATCTTTTATTGGGGTATCGACAAATCGTTTCCTGAGCTTGGTCTGCATAATATTTTTTTCACAGAAAATTATGCTACTGAATTTGCGCATATTTTCAAAAAGGGAAAAACATTTAACGACCCAACCATCTATATTAATATTACTTCAAAATGTGAACCAGGTAAACAAGCGCCTGAGGGAAAAGAAAACTGGTTTGTTATGGTAAATGTACCCGCAAATACTGGTCAGGATTGGGAGCAGCTTAAAAACACTGTTCGAACACAGGTATTGGAAAAATTACATCGGGTGTTAAAAACAGATATCGGTTCAAAGATTGTAACAGAGCATGTTTTAGATCCAATAATGATTGAGACAAAAACGGGTTCTTATAGTGGTTCATTATACGGCACCAGTTCTAATTCAAGGATGGCTGCTTTTTTACGACACCCAAATTTTTCCAGAAATTTGAAAGGGTTGTATTTTGTAGGAGGTAGTGTGCATCCTGGAGGAGGAATTCCTTTGTGTTTGCGTAGTGCAAAAATTGCAGCAGACCTGATTAGTGGTGAGCGGAATAACATTCATACCTGATGAAAAAATACCAGTTAACGATATCCCTTTTTCTGGCCATTCTATTTCATGTAAGTGGATTAATTGGTATGCTTTTTACTGATTATGCGGATTGGTTCATTAATCTAACTCCCTTGAATCTGGTATTGATGTTCTTACTGTTAATCTGGAACCAGCCAAAGCCAGGTATTTTCTTCTTTTTTTTCCTGTTAACCTCTTTTGCAGTAGGTGTGGTAGTTGAAATTATAGGAGTGAATACGGGCTTGCTTTTCGGAAGCTATGTTTATGGAACAGTATTGGGCCCGAAAATTTATGGTGTGCCTTGGTTAATCGGAGTAAATTGGTTTGTAATGGTTTATGGGTCTGGTGTAATAATGCACCGTATGCATGAATGGATCAATACCAGATTTGGTGCATCAGATATTGGCATGTCTAAAAAAATTATCTTATTCTCCTTTATAATTGACGGCGGCCTCCTAACGGTTTTATTTGATTGGGTGATGGAACCCGTTGCCATAAAACTTGGTTTCTGGCAATGGGAAGGTGGAGTTATTCCATTCTTTAATTATGTATGCTGGTTTCTGATAAGTTCCTTGTTGCTGTTGCTTTTCAAACGGTTAGACTTTCAAAAAGACAACCATTTTTCAATACATTTGTTTATCATACAGTTGCTCTTTTTTATCATACTAAGATTGTATTTATAATATGTGGATATACCTCCTTATAACACTTGCTACTTTCTGTATCATGGAAGGAATTACATGGCTTACGCACCGCTATGTGATGCATGGGTTTCTTTGGTATTTACATGAAGATCACCACCAGAAAGGACCGGGGTTTTTTGAAAAGAATGATGCTTTTTTTATCATCTTCGCTATTCCCAGTTGGCTTTGTATTATGTTAGGTAGTATGAACCAGGTTTATTGGGTGGTGAGTATTGGGGCAGGAATTGCGCTGTATGGATTTGCTTATTTTCTTGTTCATGAAATCATCATACATCAGCGTATCAAATTATTTACAAGGAGTAATAACCGGTATATAAAAGCTATTCGGTGGGCGCATAAAATGCATCATAAGCACCTGGATAAACATGAAGGTGAAAGTTTCGGTATGCTGATTGTTGCAAAGAAATACTGGGATAAAGTGCGAAAAGACGAACAATTAAGAAAAAGCTAACCGTTCAACGGATTATTCACCATTCATTATTGACCATTCACGCTAACTACGACTATATCATTTCAGGCTCAGGTTGCGCAGGTTTGAGTTTACTTAAGCGCATGATGCAACATCCTTTTTTCGATGATAAACAAATACTTGTTATCGATAAAGCCCCTAAAGAAAAGAACGACAGAACCTGGTGCTTTTGGGAACAAGGCGAAGGTGTTTTTGAATCGCTTGTGTTTCGTAAGTGGCAGGATGTCGGGTTTTACTCAAAGTATTTTTCTTCTTCCCTTCCTTTATCACCCTATCAATATAAAATGATCAGGGGAATTGATTTCTACCAGCACATACAAGAACTGGCCAAACAAAGGAGTAATATTCATTTTTTGTATGAACCGGTTTTAAAAGTTGGGACAGCAGGTGATAAGGCATTTGTAGAAACTGCAACCTTCATATCTACAGCAGAATATGTGTTCAACAGTATATTATTTGAAAAACCTGAGATCAGGAAGGGTGAATATATGCTGCTCCAACATTTCAAAGGCTGGGTCATCGAAACAAAAGAGCCGGCTTTTGATCCTGATAAGGCCACATTCATGGACTTCAGGGTAGCGCAGGATGAAGGAACAACTTTTATGTATGTATTGCCTATTTCAACTAACTCAGCTTTAGTAGAATACACACTGTTTACCCCAAATTTATTGGAACAGGAAAAATATGTTAAGGAATTACAGTCATACCTGCAGAACTACCTTAAAATTGACCATTACACTATAGAGCATGAAGAATTTGGCATTATACCTATGACCAACCATATATTTCCTGCTGCAGATGGCAGGGTTATAAATATGGGTATAGCAGGTGGACAGGCAAAAGGCAGTAGTGGGTATGCGTTTCAGTTTATCCAAAAGAAGACGGATGAAATCTTGACTAATTTGGTTAAAGGAAGTTACCCATCTTCACACACCAGCTTAACGGAAAAGAAATTCCGATTTTATGATGCGGTATTATTACACGTATTATACAATAAGCAATTAAATGGTGATGAGGTCTTTGCTGCTATATTTAAAAAGAACCCAGCCCAACGGGTATTAAAGTTTTTGGACAACGAGAGTAATCTATGGGATGATTTACAAATCATGAATAGTGTACCCACCACCATTTTCCTAAAAGCTGCCATTAAGGAGTTATTCCGGTGAGTTTAAAAGTATTCTATTATTTTTGCTGCGTTTGATTGAATTGGCCTAGTAGTATCCGCATAAGGCGGAGATAGTATAAGAGTAGGCTATTTATTTTATTGGGTAGTTTATTGACATATTGGCCTCGTAGTACAATGGATAGTATAAGAGTTTCCGAAGCTCCAGATCCAGGTTCGATTCCTGGCGAGGCCACAAGAAATAAGGAATAAGAAATAAGGAATAAGAAAATGTTATGCTTTACTATGTTCCCTAATCACTAACACCTAAAAGCTACCCCATCGCATGTACCATTGCTAAACTCTCTCTGGCTACCTGACTATTGTATTCGAATGTGAGTTGCTTATGATTAATGGTGTCTACAATAGTCCCTATCAGGCAAAGTCCGCCAGTAAACAGGTATAATAGTCCCATACCATTTTGTCTTACCATAAATCTTTGTACACCTGCTATGAGTACAAAACCTAATATACATCCAATCAAAACCTGGTCTGATTTTCTGCGGTTGCCATTATATACTGCAATAAAGTTGTGCAATCTTTCGTCGGATAATCCGGCAGTTAAATTTTGAATATATACCAGTTCTTCCCCTTCAAGTGCAGGGATAAGACTATACAGGTTTGGTCTCATGGGTTTTAAATATAAAGTGTAAAAGTTGCTTTAATCTGATAAATATAATAATAACTGCAAATATTCCCAACGGATGATGCTGAAATGAGGATGCAATTCGAAGATGAAGCGCATCATGAATGGCGTGTCCTATACCACATCCCGGACACTTACCCAATCCAATTAAGGTTGAAATGCAAAGGGATTGTCCTTCATTGTATCCCGGAAGAAAGTAAAGCAATAAAATGGCGATGATCCAGAAAAATAGTTCATTATGTCGAAGTAATTTCTTCATGTATCAGTTATTTACCGAAAGCGGCAATATTGCTACTGAATATTTTTACTGCAATTGCGAGCAGGATTACACCAAAAAACTTACGTACTGCCAATAATCCAGCCTGTCCAAGTGCTTTCTCAATCACTTTCAGGGATTTTAAAACACCATAAACCACTACCAGATTAATCAGTATGCCACTAAGGATATATAATTCGTCGAAGTTTGCTTTTAAAGACATAACCGTGGTAAGCGTACCACTTCCTGCAATAATTGGGAATGCAATAGGTACGACTGAACCCGATTTGGCATCCTTATCTCCTTTAAAGATTTCATGTCCTAGTACCATTTCAAGTCCTAATAAAAATATCACAACAGAACCCCCAACTGCAAATGAACGGATGTCAAGTCCAAGTATTTTTAGAAAAGCCTCACCAGCAAAAAGGAAAACAATCATCAATAAGCCGGAGATCAAAGTGGCCTGGGTAGACCTGATCCCTCCCATTTTATCCTTAAGAGAGATCAATAATGGGATTGATCCAACAATATCTATTACTGCAAATAAGGTAAACGTAGTAGTCAGTAAATAATCCAGGTGAAAGGTCATGTTGGCTGGTTTATTAGCAAGATACAAAAATGTGAATTGTCAATGGTGAATTGTGAATTTCGATTGACAATTCACCATTGACAATTCACACCTCACTAAAACCTAAACACATTATTAACCACCAGTTTATACTCAAACTGAAGTGCTTCCAGGCAAGTTCTGCAAAGGCAGTCGGTATATTTTGATTCAATATAAACCCTTTCTTCATGAGTGAGTTTGGGGCCACTGCACTGACAGGCAGGTATATTGCCCACTTTGCATTCAAAAGGCTTGGTGCAACGTGGGCAATGTTTTATTTCATGTTTGTGTGTCATAGTAGTGAATTGTGAAAGGTGAATTGTGAATAGGGGATTATCAAACCAGTTACTTCGCTATTGACAATTCACCTTTCACAATTCACTGCCCTTTACCAATTAAAAGTTACACCAGTATTAAACAGAAATGGAATTGCGTTGAAGCCTCTTGCATCAAAGAATTTTTTTCCGGTAATATTTTGTGCATCGGCAAAAAAGCGAATATTTTGATTGAGCACATAATCTGCGGAAGCTCCCATAATAAAATAAGAGGGAAGCGAAATGTCTGCACGGCGATAACCACCAATATCATAGCGACTGCTTACATATTTTGCTGTAACTGCAATATTTAATCCTTTGCATACATCTATATTCGCACCAAGGTTAAGCTGATGTTTTGGCCTGCGTAATAAATATTCATAGGTGACAGTATCTTTTGTGGTTGTTCTGTTTTGGGTAACTTCTTCGCTAAACAATAGCGTATAATTTGCACTGATGCCTGCTTTCCCTAGTTTGGCGGCAAGTTCCCATTCTAATCCATTCACCACCTGTTTAACATAGTTGAAATAGTTGAACGTGATGTAATTGTAATCGATTCCGTTATTGATCTTTCTATTAAAATAAACGAGCCTTGTATTAACCTTTTTTTCCTGGAAGCTGATGCCAGCTTCATAATTTACCGCCTTTTCAGCATCAAGTTTGCTATTCAGACTTAACTGGTAAAGCGATGGTGCTTTAAAGCCGCTTGATATACTTCCAAACAAACGAAACTGCTCATTAAAACGATAAGACGGATTGAAGGTATAAGTACTGTTAGAACCATAACGTGAATGATCATTATAACGACCTCCTATTTCAAGATTGAATTTTTTATCCGGACTATTATATATAAATGATGCATATAAAGCCGTTTGTGAAAGAGATGTGTCTTTAAACTGACTTGCATAAGGACCAAAAGCGCTTACAGAAAAATACTGTTGGTTGTATGAATTGTATCGATAGTCTGCGCCAGCTAACAGGGTTATTCCTTTTGCAATGCTGGTACTAGCATAGAGTTCCACAAATTGTGATTTGCCATTGTAAGTATTATCCTCAAACCAGGTACTTGTTTTATGCGCACTGTCATTGTGGTAGTTACGTCTTAATTCACTATACTGGTAATTACCTGTGATGGATAAACTTCCTTTTTTGTAGTGCAAACCAGTTCCGGTAATGAGCGATCTGTTATTGATGGTATAGTCGCGGTCGTCACTGAATACGCCTGCATCAATTCCTGCTTTATACTGACTATGCATCAAAAAGGTTCTGAAAGAAAGCTCCTTGTTGATTTGGTATGATAGTTGTCCGCTCGAAACAATGCCGTCATATTTGTCGTTATCGAAATTTTTAACACCAGTGCTATCATAGGCGGAGGAAAACCCATTGGTAAATAGTCTTGCAAAACGGGCCGCATAAGTTAGCTTATTGGCTTTACCGTACACTTGTACGTTGTTTTTTGAAGTACCCAGGTTACCCTGACTTAAAGTAGCCTTGACATTAAAAGCTTTGTTGCTATCTTTTTTGTTGGTAATAATATTTATAACACCTGCAATAGCGTCACTTCCATATAGCGTTGACTGTGCACCTTTGCAAACTTCAATTCTTTCAACATCGTTAACGGAAAAGAAGTTGAGGTCGAAATCAGTGGTAATGGTTGATGGATCGTTCAACGGAATGCCATCCATCAGGATAAGTGTTCTGCCCGCAGATGCGCCACGTGTATACACTGTTTGGACGCTACCGGTATTATTGAGTGCGCCATTGATGGTGATGCCAGCTTGTTCATTGAGTAATTGGGCGATTGATTTTCCGCCACTTTTTTCAATTTGTTCTTTTGTGATTACCGTAATCACTTTACCGGTTGAACTTTGTTTTTGTTCAAATTTGTTGGCCGTTACTACTACTTCATCGAGTACAACGGTGTCTTTTTGTGCAAACAGGAATTGACCTGTTAGCATGCAAGCGAGGAGCGTAATTGTTTTGCTCATTGTTAATGATTAAATAGTTGAACAATGAGCTTTCAGGAAACCAAAAAACGGAGAAACATAAATAGCCGCTGCAGACAGCATTTACATTCCATGCTTTTCACCCGAAAGCCGTGAATGATCGTCTGTATTGTGGCAGGTCTTCTGGCTTACTCTCTGTTGTTGAACCTTCCCATCCCGTTTTGTGAGACAGTGGTTAGTAGAAACATCAGTGGTTGTAATGAATGGTCAATGGTGAATGGTCAATAAAGTATTACATAATACCATTCACCATTGACAATTGACCATTCACCACCCAAGAGCTTACAGCTACGGGGATAGCGCCGGAATTACACCGGACTTCCCTTTTAATCCCGATTGTTCGGGAACCAAATACGTCGCAAATGTAATATGTAAGGCAGAATCAGGAAATTAAGTTTTACACCAGGATGGGGATAAGACAGATCGCTGATCGCTGATCTCTGATCTCTGATGTCGGATGTCGGATGTCGGATGTCGGATCTCTGATGTCGGATGTCGGATGTCGGATGTCGGATGTCGGATGTCGGATGTCGGAAATTTGGGATTTGCAAATTATGATTCTTTTCAAATCAGCCATCAGCGATCCGACATCAGACATCAGCCATCAGCGATCCGACATCTTTCCTTACATTTATCACCATATCATATAATTTTTATGCAGGGAAATCAAAAATTAAATCTTTTTAGCTTCACCATGATCGTTGTGGGTCTGGTGATTGGGATGGGCATTTTCAGAACGGCAGCTACTAGCGCGAAAGATGCCATCGAGCCTTCCGTTTATTTTACCGCCTGGATATTAGGTGGCTTTGTGGCGCTGTGTGGTGCCCTCACTTATGCAGAAATTGGAAGCCGTTATCCGGTTACAGGTGGATATTATAAAGTGTTCTCCTATGCCTATCACCCCAGTATTGCATTTGCTATTAATTGTATCATCCTCATTAGTAATGCTGCCAGCTTAAGTGCGGTAGCATTAATTGGAAGTGGTTATATCACTAAATTATTTCCTGGGGTTGAGTGGACGGATATCCACAAAGCCCTGATTAGTTGCGGGGCCATTATTTTCTTTTATGGGATTAATCTCATGGGGTTGAAAATGAGTTCCAGGGCTCAGAATATTTTGATGCTGATTAAAATCGGGATGATCATTGTACTCATCCTCGCATTATTTTTTCCGCATGAAACAGTTAGTGTCGTTGCTGCTACTACAACGCCTTCAAATGAAGTAACATCTATGAGTTGGATCCAGAGCCTTGGAATAAGCCTTATAGCCGTTTCATTTACCTATGGGGGATACCAGCAAACAATCAACTTTGGTAATGAGGTAAACCAGCCTGCAAAAAATATTCCACGAGGCATATTTATTGGGATAGCAATTATTATCGGACTTTATCTGCTGGTAAACCTTAGCTATTACACCATTGTTGGGTTTGATCAGATGAAAGGGGAAAGAGAAATAGCGTATGTAGTGATGGAGCGCACATTTGGTCAACGTGGGGCAGATATATTTTCTTTCTTTTTGTTCTTCGGGGTATTGGCTTATGTAAATGCTTTGTTGATGAGTAATCCAAGGGTTATGTTTGCAATGAGTGAAGAAAAAACATTGCCTTCTTTTTTTGGTAAGCAAAATCCTAAGAACCAGGTATTTACTATATCACTTACCGTGTTTGCAGCGATGTGTATCGTGATTTTATTTTTTGCACAGACATTCGACAAGATCCTCAACTTCACTATTTTCCTCGATTGTTTCGGAATGGTAGCATCCAGTGCCACTATTTTCATCTTACGCAAAAGAACCAAGCACCTGGATGGAACGGGTATCTTTAAAATGAAGTTTTACCCGATTGTGCCGCTTATTTTCATGTGCGCATATTTGTTTGTAGGCATCAGTATTGCCATGCAAACACCAGATACCGCATTTGTAGGATTTTGTGTATTGATGGGCTTTATGCTTATTTACTATATCAGTGTAAAACTCAGGAAACCAATTGTTGAACAAAAAGACTAGTATTTAATATGGACTTATCTTATATACTAAATGAGCTGGCAGAAGATAGGGATGAATATTTCAGGGCAGTATCACCACCCATCATACAATCAAGCAATTTTGCTTTTAAGAAAGTAGAGGACCTGCGGGCTTCGTTGGCAGATGAATATTCAACCTGGTTATATAGTCGCGGTTTAAATCCAACTGTTGAAATACTCAGGAAAAAATTGGCAGCGCTAGATGGAGCGGAAGATTGTTTGGTTTTTAATAGTGGTGCTGCCGCCATTTTCGCGGCTGTATTGGCCAATGTAAAAGCTGGCGATCATATCGTAAGCGTAAAAGATCCCTATACATGGGCGAGGAAAATGTTTGATGAGATATTGCCTCGTTTTCAGGTAACAGTAACCTATATAGATGGCCGGTCAATTGAGCACTTCGAAAATGCTATTCAGCCTAATACTTCAGTGATCTACCTCGAATCTCCCAATAGCTGGATGTTCGATCTGCAAGATTTAGCTGCTGTTGCTAGCCTGGCAAAATCAAAAAATATTGTTACAATTTGTGATAATAGTTATTGCACCCCAATTTACCAGAAACCTTATGAAATGGGGATCGACCTCACGCTTCAATCTGCAACCAAATATATTGGCGGCCATAGTGATGTAGTGGCAGGTGTATTAAGCGGCAGCAGTAAACAGATTACCCGTATCTTTAACAGTGAATACAATAATATAGGGTCCGGTATCCAGCCCTTTAATGCATGGTTATTGATTAGGGGACTTCGGACATTACCTACAAGGTTGGAACGTATCACACGTAGCACCCAGGCAGTAATAGCATTTTTGAAGTCGCACCCGCTTGTAGAAAGGGTTATTTTTCCTTTAGACCCTGATTTTCCTCAGTATGAGTTGGCTAAAAAGCAAATGAAGGGCTCTTGTGGTTTGTTGACTTTTATTTTAAAAACCCAATCCTGTGAAGCTATCGAATCGTTCTGTAATAGCTTGAAGCATATACTAATGGCTGTTAGTTGGGGTGGACATGAATCGTTGATTATCCCAAAATGCGCCGGAATGCCGCGGGATCAGTTTGATCCAGGGCAGGCACTACATCGGAGTCTGAGGCTGTATGTGGGATTAGAGGAGCCGGAATACATCATTTCCGATCTGGCCCAGGCATTGAATGTAATAAATGACCATTCATAACGACTTATGAACGGTTTCCATTAGTGCTTCTCCGCCTATCAGAAAATTATCGATAAGGCTTGGGAAACTGTTATTTTTGTTATATATGAAGAAGTTAATTGCCATTCTGGGAACTGCCTTTTTAATACAGGCGCAGGCTCAGACAACTAATGAAAAGTGGGATCTGCGTAAATGTATTGACTACGCAACACAGAATAATATTTCTGTGAAGCAGGCTGATATACAGGCAAGGATCAGTGCGTTGCAAGCTCAACAGGCAAAATTGGGCCAGTACCCAACCCTAAATTTTAACTCTGGAACAGGTGTGCGTTTTGGTAGATCAATTGACCCTACAACCAACCAGTTCTCTACCAACCAGTTTCTTTATCAGAACTTTGGCCTGAATGCAGGTATACAGATTTATAATGGGGGAGCTTTAAAAAACTCCATCAAAGCAGCTTTCTTTAATGCTCAGGCCGCACTTGCAGAAGTAGAAAGAACTGCCAATGATATTTCCCTGAACGTAGCTAATTTTTACCTCCAGGTACTCGCTACCCGTGAGCAGGTGAAAATAACCCAGGTGCAAATTGCCCAATCGCAGACACAACTCGAAATCACGAGGAAAAGGGTAGAAGCTGGTGTATTACCAGAACTTAATCTCGCTGAAATTGAAGCTCAACTGGCCACTGACAGCAGCAATTTTGTTGCAGCCCTAACCAGTTATGAACTCAATATATTAAATCTGAAAGGGTTGCTTAACCTCGACCCGGCAATTGGTTTCGAAATTGAAACGCCGCCGGTAGAAAGTATTCCATTGGAAACTTTTGGCGACCTGCAGCCAGAATTGGTTTATCAGTTGGCACTTACTTCACAGCCGCTACAAAAGGCAAATGATTTCAGGATACAGGCCGCACAAAAATCAGTTTTAGCAGCGAAAGGTCAAATGTATCCAACCCTTAGTTTTGGTGGTAACCTTGCAACCAACTTCTCTAATTCATTCAAAAAAACAACGGGCTTTACTTTTCTTGGATACTCACCAGTAACAGGGGCAGAACCAAAAGTTACGATCAGCAATGTTGATTACTATGTTCAAAATCCACTTTACCGTTTCAGCCAAACAAGCAGAAGCTTTGGTGGTCTGTGGGAAGGATGGACAAACCAGATCACCAATAACTTTGGTCAGAACGTAGGTATTAATTTATCCGTACCCATTTTTAATAGCGGACAGGCCAAAACAGCTTACCGTCGTTCTAAACTCGACCTGCGTACTGTAGAACTTCAAAAGAATCAGGCTGATCTTAAACTCAAGCAAGACATATACACCGCATATAATAACGCCACTGCAGCATTGGAGAAATTCAATGCAAGCAAAAAAACAGTGGAAGCGACCCAGAAAGCTTATGATTTTGCATTGAAACGTTATGAAGTAGGTTTATTAGGATCATTAGACCTCATAACCAACCAAAATAACCTGCTTCGTGCAAAAGTTCAGCAACTGGCAAATCAATATGATTACGTGTTCAAAATGAAAGTGCTGGAATTTTATAAAGGACAGGGATTGAAACTCTAACACTAATAACAACCAGTTACTAATACGAAATACAATATCTATGAATAAGAAATTACTTTGGATCATCATCGGACTTGTTGTAGTTGTAGGAGGATTTATTGGACTGAAGAAAGGTGGTGTAATCGGAAAAGACGAAGGCTTAAAAGTTTCAGCAGAAAAAGCAGTTACCCGAACCATTATTGAAACCGTAAATGCAAGTGGTAAAGTATATCCTGAAATTGAAGTGAAGGTAAGTCCCGATGTGAGCGGAGAAATCGTAGAGCTTAATGTAAATGAGGGTGATAGTGTTCGTAAAGGACAGGTATTGGCAAAAATTTATGCTGATATATATTCTACACAGAGAGATCAGGTAGCAGCTGGAGTTGATCAGGCTAAAGCACAGCTTTCTAATTCAAATGCCAGTTTGCCAGGACTAAAAGCAACACTGGATAATGCAAAGGCAAATTTCGAAAGACAAAGAAAACTGTATACGGAAAAAGTTACTTCCCGTCAGGAATATGACCAGGCAGAACAGGCTTATCGCAGTGCTGAAGCTAATTATAATGCAGCAAGAGAAGGATTGAAAGGAACAGAAGCATCTATTATGGGCGCTGAGGCGCAATTGGCAAGAGCCAATAAAGATCTCTCCAGAACAACACTGGTTGCACCTATGGATGGTGTTATCAGTTTACTGGCCGTAAAAAAAGGAGAACGTGTTGTTGGTACCGCACAAATGGCTGGTACAGAAATGATGCGTGTAGCTGATATGCGCAGCATAGAAATAAGGGTTGATGTGGGAGAAAACGATATCCCTAAAGTAAAAATCGGAGATACAGCACTCGTAGAAGTAGATGCTTATACCAATCGTAAATTCAAAGGACTGGTTTACAAAATTGCCAACCCTAACACACAGGCTGCAACTACTACTTCTACTGAAGTAACAAATTATAAAGTACATATTCGTCTGATCCAGAGCAGCTATAAAGACATGGTTGTACCTGGAAGAGCATTTCCATTTCGTCCGGGTATGACAGCCAGTGCAGATATCCAAACCAATACCAAGGATAATGTTTTGGCAGTTCCTTTAAATGCAGTTACAACAAGAGAAAAAACTGAATCGGGAAAAAAATCATCTGCAACTGATGCACCTGTATCAGGAAACCCCGCTGATGATGAAGCCGTTGAAGAAGTGGTTTTTGTAATCGGGAAAGATAAAAAAGTAAAAAAGGTAAAAGTAAAAACAGCCATACAGGACCTGAATTATATCGAAATCCTCGATGGATTGAATGAAGGCGATCAGGTAGTAACCGGCCCATATAATACCGTAAGTAAAATACTGAAAGAAGGCAACCTGGTACAGGTTGTTGCGAAGGATAAATTGTTTGAGGAGAAGAAGAAGGAGTAGCGGATTGAGTCCGAAAGTTCGGGGTCCGGAAGTCCGGAAGAGGGGTGAGATTAAAGAACTTGTAAAGCGTTATTATAAAATAATAACGCTTTTTTATTGGGGCTTAACACACTACTAACCTAATAACATCATCAATTTCCCGGACTTCCGGACTTTCGGTCCCCGGACTTTCAGCCTTTCCCTTCCTATCCCCAACTTCCGTATGTTTGCAGCAGAAAAACAATTGCCTTCATGCAGTATGGAATAATTGGTAGTGGAAGTTGGGCCACGGCCCTGGCAAAAATTTTGACGGATAACGGGCATACTATTTATTGGTGGGTACGGAATGCGGAGTCGATAGCCTATATGGAAAAAAGGAAGCATAACCCACATTACCTCAGCGCCGCATATTTTAATCCACAACAACTGAAACTCAGTAGTAATCTGGAGGAAGTGGTAGCTGCCTCAGATGCCCTGGTGGTTGCAGTTCCCTCTGCTTATACGGAACAGGTTTTTGCACAACTGAAAGAAGAAGATTTAAAAGGCAAGAAAATTATTTCTGCGATAAAGGGCATCATGCCTACTGATAACAGATTATTGCATGAATACCTGCATTCGCATTATAATGTGCCACTCGATCAATACTTTGCTTTGCTGGGTCCTTGTCATGCAGAGGAAGTAGCTTCTGAAAAACTTTCCTACCTCACTTTTTCCGGAAAAGACCATGCGTGCGCAGAAAAGATTGCAAAAGATTTTACTACTGAATACATCAATACGGTAGTGAACGACGATGTTGTGGGTGTTCAGTATGCCGCTGTTCTAAAAAATATTTATGCATTAGGTGCGGGTATTGCCCATGGTTTGGAATATGGAGATAATTTTTTGAGTGTTTATATAGCGAACAGTGCAAATGAGATGGTTACTTTCCTTCGAAAGTTAAGCGAACAGGAATCTCAACCAGCAATTATGGAACCTAACTATGCAGCATCTGTTTACCTGGGTGATTTGCTGGTAACCTGCTATTCACTGTATAGCCGAAACCGTACGTTCGGAAACATGATCGGAAAGGGTTATTCTGTTAAGGCCGCTCAACTGGAACTTAATATGGTGGCAGAAGGCTATTACGCCGCAAAGTGTATTTACCGTACAAACCAATCAGTAAATGCCCTAACCCCCATAGCATCAACGATTTATGAAATTCTCTGGAACCATTGTCCTGCCGCTGATGGATTTAAGAAAATAGAAGGTTTTTTGGTGTAAAAAAAGAGGTAACTTTATAATATGCCAGTTTCATTTACCTTATTAAATCCTATAGTACTTTTAGTACTGCTTGGAGGGGTGGTTATCATAAACCTCCTCAGGAAACTGTTGCATCACTCTAATCATCCCGGGAAGCATTAATCGTATTTATTTTCAGGAGTAGTTACAGCATTTGCTTAGTCAAGTCGAATCAGGCTATTGAAATAGGTTTGCTGCAATACCATCGGCCAGAAATTTACCCTTTGGACTTAAAACCAAAGTATCATTCTGTGATATTAAATATCCTTCTGACAGGTATTTTCCGGAAGCACTTTTAATAGCTGATTTCACTTCCATCCCCCATTTTTCTTCTATCAGAGAAAGTGAACAGCCTTCCATGGTCCGAAGACTGGTCATAATGTATTCATTAAGCTGTTGAATGGGTGTGAGATTTTCAGATTCAGCAGGTATTGTGTCTTTTTCAAGGAATTGCAGGTAAAGTGCATTATTCGAAATATTCCATTGCCGCGTAGTTCCATTAAAGGAGTGAGCCGAAGGACCCAGACCGAGATAGGGCTGACCTTGCCAGTAGCTGCTGTTGTGTTTGCTTCTAAAACCGGGTTTGGCAAAGTTTGAAATTTCGTAATGTTCAAATCCAGCCTCGGCTAATTTCTCAGTCAGTATTTCAAAATGACCTGCCTGAAGGTCAGGATCAATATCTTCTTTCTTACCCTTTTGAATCAGTTGATCCAATGCTGTTTTAGGTTCAACCGTTAAAGCGTATGCCGAAATATGAGGAACGCCTAATGTAATAGCGGTGTCGATATTACTCAACCAGCGGTCATTCGTTAGTCCGGGTGTGCCATAAATAAGATCGATTGTAAGGTTACTGAATCCATTTTCCCTTGCCAGCCGAATACATTCTTTACCCTGTAAAGCAGTATGTACACGATTCATCCAAACCAGGTCTTCTTCAAAAAATGATTGTATACCTATGCTGAGCCTGTTGATGCCGGCCTGTTTCCATTCCAGTAGTTTATCTCTGGAAATATCGTCTGGGTTGGCTTCCAGCGTTATTTCAGCGTCTATGGTAATGTTGAAATAATGGCGAATATTATGGAGAATGGCTTGAAGTTCTTCGAAAGTCAAAAGGGAAGGGGTGCCACCGCCAAAATAAATGGTTGTAACAGTATCGGTTAAATAATTTTTCCTGAGTGCTGTTTCTTTTGCAATGGCAGCAACCATTGCAGGCTTTGTGGCTTGCGTTGTAGAGAAATGAAAATTACAATAATGACAGGCCTTCTTGCAAAAGGGAATATGAATATAAATGCCTGCCATAATTACAAAGATACAACGAAGCTGTCGGGACTCTTGTATTACAGATAACCGAAAAGCTTATTTTTGTTGCAATGAATTTGCTGATGCGTTTTTTCTTGTTGTTTACAGGAATGATTTCCTTTTTATGCGGAATTAGTCAAACCGATACACCAGGCGTATCTGGTAGGGTTATTCAGCAAAAAGACAGTATCGTCAAACAATTTTCAAAAATTGATTCGGCTACTAAATCTGGCGATACTTTATCATTGGCAGACAGTAATCAAGCAGGTTTAACTGCTCAGGCACCACCGTCTCTTCCTTTAATTGATACCACTACTTACCGAAAGTATTATACGCATCCATTCTTACCGCTTTCCGGGACTCCGCTATTTATGATTTCAGATTTCCGGGAAAGAAGAACACTGGATGATATGTTCTATCTGTTAATGGGAGTGGTATTATTACTTGCTTTTGTACGTGCCGTATTTCCCCGATATATCAAGAACCTTTTTGTCTTGTTTTTGCAAACCTCGCTTCGCCAGAAACAAACAAAGGACCAATTGCTGCAGGATAACCTGGGCTCATTATTCGTTAATTTCCTTTTTATTGTTACTACCAGTATTTACGGGGCATTGGTTATCAGGAATAATGACTGGCTGGATTTTCCTTTCTGGCATATTGTATTTTTTGGGGCCGCATTGCTTACTGTAGTGTACTTCGGAAAATTTATCTTTTTACAGTTTTCAGGATGGATTTTCAATTCCAGAGATGCAGCAGTTAGTTATACTTTCACGGTATTCCTGGTTAATAAAGTGTTGGGTATCATACTGGTACCTTTTCTTTTCCTGATGGCTTTTGCCAAACCCGGGTTAAGAGAAATTGCATTTACCATTTCAATTGGGTGTATGATTATTCTACTCCTGTATCGGTATATTGTTTCATTCGCAACAATCAGGAACACATTGAAGGTGAATGCTTTGCATTTTTTTCTTTATCTTTGCGCCGTTGAAATAGTTCCGTTGATGCTTATTTATAAGCTGATGACGGATTATATCGGTGGAAGGTTTTAATTTTGCAAAATCTCAGACAGCAAGCAAGCATGGTAAAGAAAGGAGCCAAACAAGCGGGTACCCCTAAGACCTTAAAAAAGATCCTGATCTCCCAGCCCAGACCTGAAAGCGATAAGTCGCCTTATTTTGATCTGGAAAGGAAATATAAGGTAGAACTGGTCTTCCAGCCATTTATTAAACTGGAAGGTATCCCTGCCAAAGAATTTCGCAAACAAAAGATTGATATCTCGTATTATTCTGCGGTAATCTTTACCAGCAGAAATGCCATCGATCATTTTTTTCGAACCTGCGAAGAAATGAAAGTAACTATCGGTCAGGATACTAAATATTTCTGTATCACCGAAGCGGTTGCGTTATATCTCCAGAAATTCATCCTGTATAGGAAAAGAAAGGTTTTCTATGGTGCTGATGGTACCAATAAAAGCATGTTTGATGTAATCAACAAACATAAAGAGAACGAAAAATTTCTTTATGTATGCAGTGAGAACCAGCAGGATAATGAAATTGTAAACTGGCTGAAGTCTAATAACTGCGAGTTCCAACTGGGCTTCATGTATCGCACGATTAGTAATGACATCAAAGAAATTATTGAAGAACAGGAGTTTGATGTGATTTGCTTCTTTACGCCAAGTGGTGTAAAAAGCCTTTTCGACAACCTCCCTTCTTTCCAGCAAAATGGAACTGTAATTGGTGCATTTGGAAACAATACATCTAAAGCAGTAGAAGATGCAGGTTTGAAACTGGAAATTAAAGTGCCTGCTCCACAAAGACCAAGTATGGTAGCTGCACTCGATCATTTTCTGGCATCTGCGCAATCAAAAAAATAACCAATTTTAATATTCACCTTACTTATCATAAACCCTTGCTTTTGCAGGGGTTTTATTTTAGTATTAATTTCAGTAAATGTCAACCACTCATCAACATACCAACAAACTGATCAATGAAACAAGTCCTTATTTGTTGCAACACGCACATAACCCTGTAAACTGGTATCCATGGGGTGAAGAAGCACTGATGTTGGCGCAAAAAGAACAGAAACCAATATTGGTAAGTATAGGTTATGCTGCCTGTCACTGGTGCCATGTAATGGAAAGAGAAAGTTTCGAGGACGAATCAACGGCGGCAATGATGAATGAGTTGTTCATCAATATTAAGATAGATCGTGAGGAGCGACCCGATCTGGATCATATTTATATGGATGCCGTGCAGGCTATGACCGGCAGTGGCGGATGGCCTTTAAATGTTTTTCTTACGCCGGATACCAAACCATTTTATGGGGGAACTTATTTTCCGCCGGTAAGGGCGCATAACAGATCATCGTGGAAAGAAGTATTATCAGGAATAGCCAATGCTTTCAAGGAGAAAAGGGATGAAATAGACCAGCAGGCAACTAAACTAACAGAACACATCAAAGCATCCAATGCCTTTGGCTTAAAGCAAGGAGTAGGTAAGGAAGAAATTTCACTAGAGATGGTGGGAGATATTACAATTAATATGTTGAAGCAGGCCGATACTGAATGGGGTGGGTTTGGTAATGCCCCTAAGTTTCCGCAAACCATGGCGATACGGTTTTTATTAAGGCAGTTTCACTTTCATCAAAATGAAGCAGCCAGAAAACAGGCTTTGCTGAGTTTGGATAAAATGATTGATGGCGGGATCTATGATCAGCTAGGCGGAGGTTTTGCCCGCTATAGTACCGATACCGAATGGCTCGCACCACATTTTGAAAAGATGTTATACGATAATGCGCTGATTGTTTCTGCCATGTGTGAAGCATATGCACTTACTAAGCTTGATAAATATGCAAGAGCTATCAATGAAACACTTTTTTTTGTAGAAACAGAGCTGATGCATTCCGATGGAGGATTTTACAGTGCATTGGATGCAGATAGTGAAGGCGTGGAGGGTAAATTCTATACATGGTCGAAAGGGGAGATTGAAGCTATATTGGGTGCAAATGCCGAATTGTTTTGTGCCTATTATGATATTTCAGAGGGTGGCAACTGGGAGCATACCAATATTTTAAGGGTAAAAACCCAGCCTGCTGATTTTGCGGCCATGCATGGATTAACCGAAAAAACCTGGCTTGACCAATTATCTATAAATAAGGGAAAGCTCATGCAGCATAGAGCTGCGAGGGTGCGTCCTTTATTAGACGACAAACACTTACTGGGTTGGAATGCGATGATGAATATTGCCTATGGACAGGCTTATGCTGTTTTAGGGATTGAGAAATACAGAGAAATTGCCGTACAAAACATCCATTTTCTCGAAGATAACCTGAAAAATGGGCCGGATGGTACCTGGTTACATACCTGTAAGCATGGAAAAGCACATATTCCGGCTTTTCTGGATGATTATGCCTGTTTAATTCAGGCGTATATTCAGCTTCAGGAAATTACGGGTGAGGGTCAATATTTATTAAAGGCAAAAGAGGTATTGGAACTGGTAAACCGCCTGTTTAGTGAAAATGAAACCGGCTTTTATTTCTACACTATGGAGGGGCAGACAGATATAATTGTACGTAAAAAGGAAGTGTATGATGGGGCCACACCCAGCGGCAATGCCCTGATGGCGGCTAATTTACAGTATCTGGGAAGGGTGTTTGACAGACCCGATTGGCTGGAAAGGATGCGAAAAATGCTGGGAGGTTTACAACAGGCTGTGGTGAAATACCCCACTTCCTTTGGGTTATGGAGTATGGTTGTACAGGCAGAGCAAATGGGTTGGAAGGAAGTAGCATTGGTAGGTAAGGGGGCAAAAACTTATCTGCCGCAGGTGTTGGAGCTGTATTCGCCCAATAAAATACTGCAGACAGAAGAAACTAAAGAGGCGGATTTCCCGTTATTAGCTGGAAAAATGCCGAAAAACGAGGGGGTAATGTTTTATGTCTGCCAAAATTTCACTTGTAGTGATTACACTACTGAGAAAATAATTGATTTTTTAGCAAATGTGTAACAAGAATTACGGTAATTTGCTGGCTGACAGTGGCTTCGCGCCTATATCAGATAGTGAAAACAAAATCTTACATTACTGAGATCATCTTTACCCGCCTTGTGAAATTATTGGTTTTTCGAATGTTAAACTGCCGGTAACTGCAGTTCAAAACTTATATTTGTCACTGTCATAAATCAGTTTGATCAGATGAAAGGTTATTTAACAACTATTACCCTGGCCGTATTCACGCTAAGCATGAGTTCATGTTTCCTGAATAAAGGCAAAAAGTCGAAGGGCTTGCCTGACGACGGTCAGTTACATGGAGTTGCGCCAACAGCCAGGCCAAGTATGGTTACGCCAAAGAATATGGTGTACGTGCCACCCGGAACCTTCCATATGGGGCCGAGTGATGAGGACATTAGTTTCAACTATACCAACCGGAATAGGTCTATGTCTATACCCGGTTTTTGGATGGATGCAACTGAGATCACCAATAACCAATACCGCCAGTTTGTAAACTGGGTGCGCGACTCATTATCCTTTAAAATATTGTTTGGAGGTGGTATCAATAAGGAAGACGATACTTCTGCAGTTGACTGGAAAAAAGTTGCTACCATTAAATATGATAAAGCAACTATTGAAAAGTTGAATGAATTGAACCTGGCACCCGATAACCGTTTATTTGGAAGAAATGAAATTGATCCGGGAAAACTGAAATACAAAGTTGAATATTTCAATCTGCCTGAAGCGGCGAAACGCGAAAATGCAGACAGACCAAGAAAAGATTTCATTGTTAAGTATGATGAGAAAGTATATCCTGATACACTTGTATGGATCAGAGACTTCTCTTACTCATACAATGAACCTATGACCAAAAGGTATTTTGCACACCCATCTTATGGAAATTATCCAGTAGTAGGTGTAACCTGGAAACAAGCAGTAGCTTTTTGTCATTGGCGCACACATTACCAGAATGCATGGTTGGAAAAAAAGAAATATGCGGTTGATGGTGATTACCGTTTGCCAAGTGAAGCTGAATGGGAATATGCAGCGCGTGGTGGTAGAACCAATTCAATGTTCCCATGGGGTAACTATTACCTGAGAAACAAGAAAGGTTGTCTGCTGGCTAACTTTAAACCTGGCCGTGGTAATTATCCGGAAGATGGTGGTTTCTACACAGTTAAAGCGGATGCTTACTGGGCCAACGATTATGGCTTATATAATATGTCTGGTAATGTAGCTGAGTGGACTGGTTCCTATTTCTACGAAGGTTCATACAACTTCATGTCAGACCTTAGTCCTGATGTACGTATCGAAGCGGCTGATTCAGATCTTCCTCGTATGAAACGTAAAGTGGTACGTGGCGGAAGCTGGAAAGACATTTCTTACTACTTGCAGGTAAGTACACGTAACTATGAATACCAGGATACCGCAAAATCATATATCGGTTTCCGTACAGTAATAGACTTAGCTCCTAAATCAAAAAGATAAAATCATCTCGCCTTAGGCGAGACCAATATTAACTATCAAAAACTAAACTTAACATTATGGCTTCAGGTGTTTCCCCCGCTACGAACCGAATTGTAAACATCATTGTTTGTCTAGGTGCCTCTGTGGTAATTTTTGGTGCAATGGCAAAAATCCTTCACCTGTCTTGGGCAGACTGGGCATTGAAAATTGGTTTAACAACTGAGGCTTTAATCTTCGTTGTATATGCTATTCTTCCGCCGCCCGATATGGGAGCTCCGGCGCCTGCTGTTGCAACAAGCGGTAATCCTGCATTGAAAAGCCTGGATGATATGCTGCAACAAGCGGATATTACTCCTGCAAACCTTTCAAAGCTGAGTGCTAATTTTCAGAAATTAGGTACTACTGTAGAGAATATGGGCGAAATAAGCAATGTGGTTAAATCAACCGGTGATTTTTCAGCTAAAACACAGGAAGCTACTGCGGCATTATCTTCTATATCTGGCGCGGTGAATCAGGCGGCACAATCATTATCAGGTTTTAATGCTGCATCTGAGGGAACCAAACAGTTCCATGATCAGGTTCAGGTACTGACCAAAAATCTTTCTTCTTTAAATACTATTTACGAATTGGAATTGCAGGAAAGTAACAATCACCTGAAAGCATTGAATCAATTCTATGGTAAACTGGCACAGGCATCTGCTGCTATGTCAACCAGCGCTGATGATGCTATGAAGGCGAAAGAACAAATTGCAGTATTGGCGAATAACCTTGGTAAACTGAATCAGGTTTACGGCAACATGTTAACCGCTATGCAAGGTCGCGCTTAATTAGCCCGACAACAACCAAAACCTATTGTGAAACAGTATTGAAAATATTATATAAATGTCATTACCAAAGGAACCGCGGCAGAAGATGATTAACATGATGTACCTGGTGCTTACTGCACTACTGGCACTGAATGTATCATCTGAAATTCTGAACGCATTTAAAACGGTTGACAGAAGCTTGATTACAGCTAGTGGAATTGTAGAGAAGAAGAATGAAGAAGTATTCAGGTCTTTTCAGGAAAAAGTAGATGATCCTAAAACCAGAGAAAAAGCAATGGAGTGGCTTCCAAAAGCCCAGCAGTCGAAGAAGTTGTCTGATGATTTATATGCGTATCTGGAAGCTTTGAAAAAGGAACTTAAAGTTGAATCAGGATTAACTGTTGGGGAAGACGGGTTGGAATCTTTCAAAGAAGATAACCTTGATGCTGCAACCAGGATGTTCATCTCTGAACCACCAAATGGAAAAGGAAAGGGAAAAGAATTATACACAAGACTGGAAGAATACAAGAAGCAATTGTTGGCGATAGATCCCGAAATGACCAAAGAAATCGGTAAGTCATTACCGCTCGATCTGACTGCATTTAATGTAGACCCAAAAGCTGCAGAAAAAATTCCTGCAGGCGATAAATGGAAAGAGTGGGCTTATGGTTATTTCCACATGACCCCAACTGTAGCAGCTATCACCATTCTGAGCAAGTTTCAGAATGATGTAAAAAACAGTGAATCACAGGCAGTAGAATTTTGTCATAAGCAGGTAGGTCAGGTAAAACTGATTTATAATGAGTTCCAGGCATTTGCCGGTACAAACTCTCAATACCTGATGCCAGGTGAAGAATTAGTAATTACTGCTGGTATCGGAGCATTTAGTAAAGATGCACGTCCAACTATCACAGTAGATGGTGCTGCTGTTCCACTTAATGCAGAAGGTACTGCTGAATACAAAACAAGGGTAGGAAATTCTGGTCCGGCTGTAAAAAAAGTAAGGATTTCTTACCTGAAACCAGATGGTACATCTGCTGTGGTAGAGAAAGAAGTTCGGTATACTGTTGGTGTTGCATCCGGACTGGTTGTTTCTACCGACAGAACACGTGTATTCTACCAGGGATTGGATAATCCACTTAGTGTAACAGGTGGTGGTGGAGATGAAAAAGTGAAAGTAAGTATTGAAGGAGCCGGAGGAAGTATTACAAAATCCGGACCTGGTCAATATATAGTAACCTGTACACAGCTCGGCTCATTAACGGTTGTTGCTACGGATGGGAAAAATAGCCAGCGTATTGCAATACCAGTTAAAAGAGTACCGGATCCTATCGCGATTGTTGGTGGTAGTGCTGGCGGTACCATGAACGCTAATGTGTTTCGTGTACAGAGAGGTGTTATTGCTGACTTAAGAGACTTTGTATTCGAAGGTGTAAAATTTGAGGTTTTGAGTTATATGCTGATCTGCACTGGTAAAGGATTTGATGAGCCAGAGTTTGCTGAAGTAAATGGTCCATCCTTTAGCGGTGATGCCTTAAACCTGATTAAACGCTGTCAGCCGGGCACTACTGTTACCATTGGAGAAATTAAACTCAAACAACCAGGTGGCGGAACCAGAAAACTTGATCAGAACATATCATTCATCTTGCAATAAAGCAGTGATTATGAAAAAGACATTTTTATTGTGTGTAACGGTTTCATTGCTGGCGGGTACAACTGCCATGGCACAGGGTTTTGGTAACCTGCGGAATAACCGTAAGCCAGCTGATTCAACTGGGAACAAACCAGCAGCTACTACTGGTAAGGATACCATTAAGCCTGCAGCAAAACCTGCTGTAGATCCTGCTTCGGTTAAACCCAGCAAAACAATCGATACTACCACGGTTGGTGGTTTTGGAGAAGTAATTCCAAGAAGCCTTCGTAATGAAACAGCAGCAGACCGCAGCCAGACACGCGAAAAACGTCCGTTGGAATATGAACATCTTAGAGAAGATGATCAGCTTTTCAGTGAGTTTATTTGGAGAGAAATTGATGCCCGTGAAAAAGTAAACCAGGCTTTCATGTACCCTGGTAAAGATGATATGGGTGATCAACGCTTTTTCTCTATTATGCTTAGTGCTATAAAGAATGATAGTGTTATGGCCTTCTCTGCAGAAGGTGGAGACGACAGGTTTACCAAACCACTCGCTTACGACGATATCATGAAAATGCTGAAAGGTCGTCTGGATACCCAGTATGTTCAAAATGCCGATAATCCGAATGTAATGGATACCGCTGTTATCTATGATAACAAATTCGCGCCTAATCCAGATTCTATTTATACATTCCGTATTAAAGAACAATGGATTTTCGACAAAGAGGCAAGCCGCTTATTTGTTAGAATCCTGGGCATAGCCCCGGTTGCAAAACTGGTAATTAATGGTAAGTCTACCCCAAGAACCCTTTTCTGGATCTATTATCCTGAAATGCGTAAAACACTTACCAAATACAATGTGTACAATCCGAAAAACTATGCTGGCCGTATGACCTGGGAAGAGCTATTTGAAAGCCGCTTTTTCTCCAGTTACATTGTTAAAACAAGTGCCAATAACCCAAGCGATAAATTCCTGGCAGCATTGATCAAAGATCCATTGTTCCGCTTGCTGGAAGGAGACAATATAAAAGAACGCCTGTTTAATTTTGAACAGGATGTATGGCAGTATTAATAGAAAAAAATCATTATACAAGTGAAAAAAGGAGCTGTTTAGCTCCTTTTTTCATTAAAAATAGCTTATATTATATTTTTTGAACAAGGATTATTGGTTAATTCAGGGGATTGCTTAACTTTACCTCGGTTTTTCATAGGATATTGGATTTTAAAAACGGGGTTGGATTTCTATCCTGACCCCTTTTTTTATTTTATACCTCACCTTCCGATTGTTTCGCAAAATAACTTAGTAAAGATTCCGTTTTCTTATTGCCAATCACTTCTATAAGACTTGTCTTATTCGCATTCCTGATATTTTTAACCGACTTGAACGTTTTTAATAACATCGCAGCAGTCTGTTTACCAATACCTTCAATATTTTCCAACTCATTTTTAAATGTTCCCTTAGATCGTTGATTGCGATGAAATGTAATGCCGAACCGATGCACTTCATCCCGTATGCGTCGCACCAATTTTAAACTGTTGCTATCCCATGGTAATTTGATCGATGCCGTATCGCCTGCAAAAAATATTTCTTCCTCATTTTTTGCCAAACCTACCAATGTTAGTTGTCCGGTTAAACCAAGCTCATGAATGCTTTCCATAGCTGCGCTCAATTGCCCCTTACCACCATCTATGATCACCAGTTGCGGAAGCGGCGATGATTCTGATTGCAGGCGCTTATAACGCCTGTAAACCACTTCTTTCATGGTAGCAAAATCGTTGATGCCCTCCACCGTTTTTACATTATAGTGCCGGTAATCTTTTTTACTGGGTAATCCATCACGAAAGCAAACCATTGCTGAAACCGGATAAGCTCCCTGAAAATTTGAGTTATCAAAACACTCGATATGAACCGGTACTTCCTGTAAATGGAGGTATGCCTGTAATTCATATAATACTTTCTTTTTCTCAACATCTGAACTACCCTCAAGATGAAGTACTTTCTTTCTCCTTAATTCCTCTTTGTAATAATTTACATTTTTCAATGCCAGGTCCAGCAGTTTCTTTTTATCACCCGCTTTAGGAATTGTGATAACAATTTGCGGATCGGGAAATTCTATTTCAAAGGGAACAATTATTTCACCGGCTAAACTGTTGAAATCATTTCTGATGCGGTTAACGGCAAAACTCAATACTTCTTCATCCGTTTCTTCTAATTTGGTTTCTAGCGGAACGGTATGCGTTTGTACAATAGTACCATTAGAAACCATCAGGTAACTTACATAAGCTAATTCATCATCTTTCAATATAGCAAATACATCTACACTGTTCAGGTGCTTACTTACAATCACAGATTTCGCCTGGTAACTCTCCAGGTGCTCAATTTTTTTTCGTATTAATTCTGCTTTCTCAAATTCAAGCTTAGTGGCAAAGGATTGCATCTCAGCTTTGAAATGTGTAATTACAGAGCCAAGGTTTCCTTTCAATATATTTCTTACCTGTTGTAATCCGTCGTCATAAGCCGCTGCATCCTGCAGGCCTTCGCAAGGGCCTTTGCAATTTCCCAGATGATACTCCAGGCATACTTTGAACTTCCCCCGCTTAATGTTCTGATCAGTTAGGTTTAATTTACAGGTACGTAGTGGAATATATTGTCTAACAAATGCAATAAGCTCGCGTACTCTTCCTGCTGAGGTAAATGGACCAAGGTATTCTGAGCCATCGTTTATTTTCTTTCTGGTTAGGAAGATTCTTGGGAAAGGTTCTTTTTTAATGACGATGTATGGATAAGTTTTATCGTCTTTCAGGTTAATATTAAAACGTGGTTGGTATTCTTTGATGAGTGAATTTTCCAACAGAAAAGCATCCTGTTCAGAATCTACTATGGTAAATTCAATTCTCCGAATCCGTTGAACCAGTTCATGGGTTTTATAGGTGGTAAAGGTTTTAGAAAAATAAGAACTAACTCTTTTTCGCAGGTCCTTGGCCTTTCCTACATACAATAAAACATCTTCTGCATCATAGTATTTATAAATGCCGGGCTGGTGTGGTATGGTATGCGCGCGTTGCTGAAATTCCTGTTGTGTCATATTGATGTTTTCATTCCCGATCCCACATTACTTGCTTAAACTCCTGTTTCTGATAACCATTGCTGGTAGAAAAACTACGATTAATCTGAAACCCTTTAAATGCATGCCAGTTATATTGTTCCTGAACACTGGTATCACCATGTTGGGAGAACGATCGGATGAAAATACGTTTTACCTGATTGGTTTGTTCATCTAATAAAACATCAATCCCCTGAACAGGCACCTTGCGGTCTACGGCTGTATAGTTTAATGTATAGCTTTTAGTTCCTGCATCCTGAAATACAGTTTCCCGGTAATGCTTTTTATCGACAGGGTTGCTGATATCTTTTTTTATAAATTCATTTGCCAGCGCCATAAATTGGGTACTATCTATCAGTATTGAATCCTGGCTATTGTTAACGGTTGTAAACAATAGCAGTTTTTTCCGGAACAAGATAACCTGACTAACCTGATCCTTAAAAAAGCGGCCTATGGAAAAAAAGGCGGTACTGTCAGGAGATGCCTGTAACTGGGTTTCGGGGGTATTTCTTTCCCCACAGGAGATAAAAATCAGGCACATGAGAAAAGCGACGCAAATAAGTTTCATGTTGTAAAAGTATTCAATCGTACATAAAAAAGCCACCCGTCTAAGGAGGGATGGCTTTTAATAAGAAGCTAGTTTAGGTTTTATTGTAAAGCCTTTGTAAGGCCAATACGCAATCCGTAATCTAACAGGTATTCTTTAATCGGATACTTGTTAGAGAAAGTTGGCAGGTGCTGGTAGCGTACCTGAGGGCCGATTTGCCAGCTAGTTTTACCCGAAGTAAAACTAAGGTTTACGCCTACATTGGTATTGATGTTCCATTTACGTACCAGATCGTTACCATCGGCATAATGCCTGTAATCGGTAGATAGCAGGTACACGTTTTTATTCAGGTTCAGGGTAGGCTGAACAGAAGCTTCTGCATTTAAGGATACATGCTTGCCTTTAATAACATCCCATTGAATGCCTACAGGTAAAGAAACCTGGTAAACTTTGTTAGCCAGTTCTGTTTGTTTGTAGCCAACATTATTATTATAAGGTGAATACCTGGTAATATTTTCAATACCATTGAAATTGATCAGTGATATGGTAGCTCTGTCATAAGTACTAGACTGGAAGGTTTCAATCTGGTAATGACGAATATTAAGCTGTACGCCTGTTTTTAATTTTAAGCGGTTGGTAATATTGTATAATACTGCAAACCCAAATTCCATACCAATTGCCGGGCGATGACGAACTACCTGGTTTACATCGGCAGGCTGATTAAGCGGAGCATTTACCGGTAAAGCAGCAGAAACAGCAGGTTGAACCAGGTCTTTTACTTTTTCATCTGACAATCTGCGATAACTGGTAGATGGTGTGATATAAAACTGGAACCCGAATTTGGATAATTTTCTGGAAGAAAGCTTTTTAACTACAACGGCTTCGCTAACATAAGGACTACCCGTTGGCGCAGCTTCAAGTATTAATTTTTCGTCTATCGCCTGTTTGTTATTTGCTTCCTCTTTATTTACAGTTGGTTCAGTATTGGCTGTAGCAATGGTTATTGGTTCACTGCCTAATACTTCTGTTTCAATTTTACTATTACTGATAGGTGAAGTTAATACCGGATGAACCCTGTTGTTGTTTCTGCTAACTGTAATTGCAGGTTTAGGAAGTGAAATAGCTGCGATGGTTGCACCTGGTGTGATATTATCAGGACCTACATAATTATTACCATCTACATTGTTTAATCGTTCAATGGTTTGGGTATTAATTGCGGAAGGTGCCAGTGTATTAAAGTACCGCTTGCTTTTTTCATGTGCAGCATTATTGGCAGCAATTGCTTCCTGCTGAATAGCTACAACATTTGGCACAGAGAGTGGCTGTAGGTGTGTACTTTGATTATGTGTATTCAGTACCGTAGTGAGTGTTAATGCAGTAACAATAAAAACAGCGATAAAAGTAAGTGCGGGCCATGACCTGTATCCATGAAGTTCAGTGCGTATGTTACTCCATACCCTATCGGATGGATACATACGGTGCTGTTTTACTTCATCTTGTAAAAACTGCTCAAACTCGTCCTGGTACTTCTTATTCTCCATAACAAACAACTGCTACGATTTGTTAAACGCAGCAAGCCACTGAAAATCCTGTTTCGGTGCCTCGATGATCTTTTTACGGACCAAAATATTTTCAAGCATTGCTTTGGCACGGGTGTACTGGCTTCGGCTGGTACTTTCCTCTATGTCTAGCATAATGCCTATTTCTTTATGACTATAGCCTTCCAATGCATATAAGTTTAAGACCGTTCGGTAACCTACGGGTAATAAACGAATGCATTCAATGATCTGCCGGGCCTGCATAATGGATGGTACCGTTTCTTCTTTCACATGTACCGAATTCGCATAACTTATATCCAGACTTTCATTGAACTTTTTGTGTTTCTTCAGAAAGTTGATACAGGTATGCACAATAATCCTCCTGATCCATCCTTCAAATGCGCCCTTATTCTGGAACGTATGTATTTGGGTAAATACTTTAATAAATCCTTCCTGCAACATGTCTTCCGCGTCTTCGCGGTTTTGTGCAAAACGGTAACACACACTCAGCATTTTAGGGCTGAAGCGGTTATACAATTCGCGCTGAGCAGCAGCATCGTTTTGTAAACAGCCTGCGATAATAGCCTGTTCCGTCATGAAGGGTAAAATAGTTTACCCTAAATATAGACATATTTTACCTACCGATGCTGCATTGTAACAGCGATTTGTATCTGAATAGCTGAATTATGTGACTAAGGGCTTAGTGGGATACTTGGGTATAGTCTGATAGACCATAGTCCATAGTCCATGGACCATGGTGCGTGGGCCACCGTCTATCCTCAAATCCGGGTCGCATAATTAAGAAAGGATGAATTCTGGAGTTGAACAGATGAAAATTGTTCAAAAATGAATATTTTCCACTTAAATCGTTGATTTTCAAAGTCCTATTTAAAACCTATCTATGGAAGATAATGCTACGCTGACTGTATCTGGTCCATCAATAAAAGTCACAGACGAGCCACTTCCGCCGTCTACAGGTCTTGCGCCTTATGCCGGACCCTGGACAGAAGCAGAAGTAATACATCTTTTAAAACGTACCCTTTTTGGTGCAAAGAGGGCAGAAATAGCTTATTTCCAAACACTTACCTGCGCACAGGCTGTAGATACATTACTGACAATACCCCCTGATGCTCCTTTACCTCCGGTTAAGGAATATACAACCCCAACGAACGCAACCACCCCAGACAGTAATATACTTCAGGGTGAAACATGGGTTAATGATACCAATACTGATGGAACAGTAGCCAGCCTCAGACGTGCTTCTTTTAAAAAATGGTGGATGGGGTTGATGGTAAAGCAGGAAACAAACCTGCGTGAGAAAATGACCCTTTTCTGGCATAATCATTTTGCAACAGAAAGCACAGATATAAATGCACAGTTTGTTTATAAACACCATGCTTTGTTAAGGAGTTATGCCCTTGGTAATTTTAAATCATTGGTAAAAGCGGTTACACTTGATCCTGCTATGCTGGTGTATTTGAATGGTCAACTAAACCAGGCTGTTGCACCGGATGAAAATTACGGCCGTGAGTTACAGGAATTATTTTGTTGCGGAAAGGGCCCCGGATCTCAATACACTGAAGAAGATGTACAGGCATCTGCAAGGGTACTAACTGGTTGGAGAAACAATGCCAATACCCTAAGTTCTTTTTTTGATAATAACAGGCACGATAAAAAAGACAAACTCTTTTCTGCTTTTTACAACAATACCGTGATCACTGGGAAAAACGGTCCAACAGCAGGAGAGGAGGAACTAGATGCCATGCTTGATATGATTTTTGCTACCAATGAAGTGGCCGAATATATGTGCAGGCGCTTTTATCGTTGGTTTGTGTATTATGATATTGACGAAAGCGTCGAAAACAATATCATCAAACCACTTGCAGTACTGTTCCGCAATTCAAATTATGAAGTGGCTCCTGTTTTGAGAACCTTATTAATGAGCGAACATTTTTTTGATATACTCTCTCGCGGCTGTCAGATTAAAAGTCCGGTTGATATGGTAGTTGCATTATGCCGTGAATTTGAAATTCCATTCCAGCCCGATTCAGACTATATTACCAATTATGGGCATTGGAATTATCTGGTAAATCAATGCAGTAATCTGCAACAAAATATTGGTGACCCACCAGATGTGAGCGGATGGAAAGCCTATTACCAAAAACCACAGTTTTATGAAATGTGGATCAACAGCGACACACTTCCAAAACGAAACCAGTTTACTGATACCATCGTAACAAATGGCTTTACATTTTCAGGGGTAAAAATGATCATCGATGGTGCAGAACTCGCTAAAACATTCAGCAATCCTGGCGATCCAAACCAACTGATCAATGATTTCACCAAATTGATGTACCGGATTGATCTTTCTGATACTTCAAAGGCACAGATTAAAAAAGACATTTTATTGGGAGGACAGGCACAGGATTATTATTGGACCAATGCATGGGATCAATTCATTAACAATCCTGGTGACATGGCCAATACAACTACAGTTCGTAACTATATCCGCGACCTGATAAAATATTTAATGAACCTTGCTGAGTACCAACTCGCTTAAAATAATAAACCATGAGAAGAAGGGATTTTTTAAGAAATACAGTACCGGCAGGAGTTGTGTTACCCTCACTACTTAATGGGGTAACCGTGAAAGCATTTGGTGCTGAATCTTTATTGATGCAGGGCTTGTTCCCACCTACAACCGAAACAGATCATGTACTGGTAATTGTACAATTGAATGGTGGAAACGATGGATTGAATACCGTTATACCTCTTGAGTATTTTCCCAACTATATCCGCGCACGTTCCAATATGTATATCCCGCAACAAAAAGTGCTGAACCTTTCAGGAACAGATAAAGTAGGATTACACCCATCTATGACGGGTATGCAGTCATTGTTTAATGATGGTAAAATGAGTGTGATTCATTCTGTGGGATATCCTCAACCTAATTTCTCCCATTTCAGGGCAACTGATATCTGGATGAGTGCAAGCGATAGTAAGGAAGTGGTGAATAGTGGCTGGACAGGAAGGTATCTTAGTTATGAATACCCGAATTTCCCCAATGGTTATCCGAATAGTACAATGCCAGATCCATTGGCCATTCAGATTGGCTCTACAACCTCTCTTGCATTACAGGGTCCATCTGTGAGTATGGGAATGAGTATTTCAAACCCTAACAATTTTTATAACCTTATTAGTGGGGTACAGGATCCGGCACCTAATACGCCAGCCGGAAAAGAACTTACCTATATCAGAACAGTGGCCCAGCAAACAACTGCCTATGCAGAAAGTATCAAAGCAGCATCTGCAAAAGTTACACAGCAAGGGCAATATCCTAATAACTCATTGGCTTCTCAGTTGAAAATTGTAGCCAGATTAATTGCAGGCGGCTTAAAGACCAGGATATATATGGTTAGCTATGGTGGGTTTGATACACATTCGGCGCAGGTAAACGCTACAGATACAACTACAGGAACACATGCAAACCTGCTGAAAAATGTAAGTGATTCGATCAAGGCATTTCAGGATGATCTCAAATTACAACAGGTAGAAGAAAGGGTGATTGGTATGACGTTCTCTGAATTTGGCAGACGTATCAAGAGTAATGGAAGTATCGGCACCGATCATGGATCAGCGGCCCCAATGTTTGTGTTTGGAAAAAATGTAGATGCAAGTGTAATTGGCGACACACCCAATATTCCTGTTACTGCAAACTTTAATGATAACCTTCCTTTTCAATACGATTTCAGAAGTGTTTATGCAACCCTTTTAAATAAATGGCTGTGTGTAGATGCAAAGGATCTCGATCAAATCATGCTAAAAAATTTCCAAACACTACCACTTATTAATTCACTGGCTTGTAATAAATCAGTAAACCTCTCAGGTGAAAATTTTATTACAAACTATCCAAATCCTTTTACCAATAGTACTAATATCAGTTTCAAAACTGCCGGCGGACATACACTCATCCAGGTAATGGACACTATGGGAAGGGTGATTGCGAGTTTAACGGATAGGGAATATGAAGCAGGTAATTATAATGTGGTTTTTGATGGATCGAGGCTTCCTCCGGGTATTTATTATGCCCGTTTTCAGAATATGAGTACCCAGCAGGTAAGAACGATGGTGAAAGTGCGCTAAAAAAATCGGTGAATTTTTTGCAACAATGATGTAATTTTTGAATGAGTACTATATATTTGCAACATAGTAGCAAAAAATGATAGTATGAAGCACTTATTCAAAAGCATGTTGTTATTGGTTTTGGTGTTAATCTCTGCCGGTGCATTGGCACTGCCCGAAACACCACCCAAGGCTAAACTTTCCGGAGTAGTAACTGATACCAAAGGTCAGCCACTGGCAGGAGCAGCCATTTATCTTCATGAGGCCAGAACGGGAACCGTGGCTGGTGCAGACGGACATTTTTCTACGCCTGAAGTTCCTGCAGGTAAATACCTGGTTGAAGTTTCCTACCAGGGATTTGCAAGTGTGTTGGAAATCATAAACATCACAGAGAACCTGAGCCGCAATTTTACTTTAAAAGAAACCTATGCCGAACATGATGCTGTTACAGTAACAGGGGTAGCATCGGCAACCAAAGTGAAGCAATCGGCGCAGCCTGTTTCTATTGTAAAGAAAGCAGACATGCTTCGCTCATCTGGTACCAATATTATTGATGCACTTGGTAAGTTGGTACCTGGGGTATCCGGACTATCTACCGGACCGGCAATTTCAAAGCCTGTTATTCGTGGGTTGGGGTACAACAGGGTGGTAACAATTCACGATGGTATTAGACAGGAAGGCCAGCAATGGGGTGATGAACATGGAATTGAAATTGATGAATATAGTTTACAAAGAGCCGAAGTACTGAAAGGTCCTGCTTCACTTTTATATGGTAGTGATGCGATGGCTGGTGTATTAAACCTGATTACCAATGTGCCGGTTGAACAGGGTACCGCAAGAGGAAACCTGATGAGTGCATTCAACGACAATAATGGGTTGCGTGCCATTAGTGGTAATCTTGCAGCACATGATAAATCGGGCTTTAACTGGAATATATATGGTACCAGCAAATCTGCAGCCGATTACCGCAATAAATATGATGGTCGGGTATTTAACAGTCGTTTCAAAGAGAATAATTTCGGCGGATATTTCGGTATCAATAAAACCTGGGGTTATAGTCATATTCTCATCAGCAGCTTTAACCAAAAGCTTGGAATGGTGGAAGGGGCAAGAGATGCGGCTACCGGTGCATTTCTTATATTTCCGGAATCTCCTGCTGAACGCATAGCAACTAAAGATGAATTAAATAGTCGCGATTTCTATACTCCCGGACAAAACATTAACCACTTTAAAATTGCTTCAGACAACAATATTGCAGTTGGTACCGGAAGGTTAGCACTAAACCTGGGTTTTCAACGCAACCAGCGCAAGGAATTGGGAGACCCCGATGCTCCTACCGTTCCCGAATTATATTTCGACCTGAAAACGGTGAATTATAATATTCAATACCATGCCGCAGAAAAAAATGGATGGAGAACAGCTTTTGGAGTAAATGGTATGTTCCAGCAAAATAAAAACCTGGCAGAGGAAGTATTGATTCCTGAATACAATCAGTTTGATGCGGGTGTTTTTGTATATACCAGGAAAACATTTCAACAGAATCTGACCCTTAGTGGTGGTTTAAGGGGCGATATCAGAACAGTAAAGAGTAAAGGATTTTCAGACGGAACAGAAGTTAAGTTCACAGATTTTACCAGACATTTCGGAAATATTAGTGGTAGTGTTGGGTTGAGTTACAATGTAAATAACGATGTAACACTTAAGTTTAACGTAGCCAGAGGTTATCGTGCCCCAACCGTTTCAGAGCTGGCTAGTAATGGTGCGCACGAAGGAACGAACCGTTATGAACATGGTGATACACAATTGAAAACAGAAACCTCGCTTCAGTTTGATGCAGGTGTAGAAATTAATACAGAACATATTACTGTTAACTTCAACGGCTTCTACAATAAAATCAAGGATTATATTTTTTACAGTAAGCTAACTGCAGTAGGCGGTGGTGATTCGCTAGTAAATGTAGATGGTACAGACATTACCGCATTTCAATTCAGACAATCAGGCGCAAGTCTGGCAGGTTTTGAAATGAATGTTGACCTGCATCCGCATCCATTAGACTGGTTACATTTTGAAAATAGTTTTTCATTGGTGATGGCACAGTTTAATAATGCCATCGACGGAAGTAATCGTCTTCCATTTATTCCTTCTCCCCGCTTGCAAAGTGAGTTAAGGGCCGATTTCAAAAAAGCAGGTAAGGGGTTGGGCAATTTATATTTCAAACTAGAAATGGATAATGTAAGTACGCAGAACCGCATCTTTACCGGGTACAACACAGAAACTGTAACAAATGGTTACACTTTATTTAATGTTGGTGCAGGTACAGATGTGTTACACAAGGGTAAAACATTATTCAGCCTGCATATCGGGTTAAATAATATCTCCGATATAGCGTATCAGAATCACCTGAGTCGTTTGAAGTATACTGATACCAACAATGCTACCGGCAGAACCGGGGTATTTAATATGGGAAGAAATTTCAGCCTCAAACTTAATGTGCCGATTGGGTTTAGACTTTAAGGTTTTATGATCATAAGGATTGCCACTGAGGGCACAGAGAAGCACAGAATCGTTTCAGTGTATTTCTGTGCCCTCAGTGGCAATAATTAAAAGCTAAACCTCCTCTGAACTTATTGCTTGCATCTTCCCTCTGGTTTCTTATTTTTAGGTATGGAGATCAACCTAAACACCCCTGCACTGTTGTTTCCGGCAATCAGTTTGATCATGCTGGCATATACCAACCGATTTCTTTCTTTGTCTAACCGGATACGCAATCTTCATGAAAAGTACCAGAGCCATGAACAAAAGCATATTATTCATGGACAAATAAAAAATCTGCGCTATCGGTTGAAACTGATTAAAAATATGCAGGCGCTTGGTGTTGTAACATTTTTGGGATGCATTATTTGCATGTACCTTATTTATACCCAGTTTATGATAGCAGCCAATGTGGTCTTTGCTATCAGCCTAATTTGTTTTGCAGCATCATTATTTCTCTCACTTATCGAAATTCAGCTAAGCACCAAAGCGCTTGAACTGGAACTAAGTGATATGGAAGGACTGGAAGACCCTTCGGTGATTGAATATTTCCGCAAAAAATTTGGGAGGGACTGAGGGAACAGAGGAATATGAAATAAGGAATAAGAAATAAGAAAGGGAAAGAAAAATACTTTCTCTGTTCCTTATTTCTTATTCCTTATTTCTTATTCCTTATTTCTTATTCCTTATTTCTCTGTTATTATCCCACTGCTAACGTTTTCCTTTCCCCAATCTGCTGTCTCCACATTGCATAATAGAGACCTTTTTCGTTGAGCAGGCTTTGATGGTCGCCGGTTTCTACTACCTGTCCTTTTTCCAGTACATAGATTCTGTCGGCATGCATGATGGTGCTTAATCGGTGTGCAATCATAACCGTAATCTGTTCTTTTTCACGAGAAATCTGGCGGATGGTATTGGTGATTTCTTCTTCTGTAATACTATCGAGGGCAGAAGTGGCTTCGTCGAAAATCAGCAGGTGAGGATGGCGTAATAAAGCGCGCGCAATTGAAAGACGTTGTTTTTCACCTCCACTTAGTTTTAGACCACCTTCGCCGATCATCGTATCTAACCCTTTTTCTGCGCGGGAAAGGAGGTTATCGCAACTGGCTTTATGTAAGGCTTCCAGCAGGTCGGCATCTGTAGCTTCAGGATGAACGAAGCTGAGGTTTTCGCGGATAGTACCGGCAAATAGTTGGGTGTCTTGTGTAACAAAACCGATCTGATTCCTGAGTTCATCAAAATTCATATCGGAGCCATTGATTGTGTTGTAATAAATATGTCCTTCCTGTGGTCTGTATAAGCCAACTAATAGTTTTACCAATGTACTTTTCCCAGATCCTGAAGGGCCGACGAATGCAATGGTTTCGCCTTTTTTTACATCGAATGATATACCATCTAATGCGCGGTATTGAGCTGTTTGATGTTTAAATGCCACTTTATTGAATTCCAGTTCTTCAATCAAACCAACCTGTTTTGGATGTGTGGGTCTTGGTTCAACTTTTTTCTCCATCAGGTTATGGAAATTATTGAGTGAAGCTTCGGCTTCGCGATAACTCATAATGATGCTGCCTATTTCCTGAAGTGGTCCAAAAATAAAGAAGCTATAAAACTGAAGGGAGATAAGTTGTCCAACGGTTAATACATCACGATAGATAAGCCACATGAGGGTGAACGTAATTACCTGTCTTAAAAAGTTTACCATGGTACCCTGTATGAAACTAAGTGAGCGGATGCTCTTCACTTTTTTCAGTTCCAGTCCAAGTATTTTATAAGTGTTGGTATTTAATCGTTTAACTTCCTGGTCTGTAAGTCCAAGGCTTTTTACTAGTTCAATATTGCGTAAGCTTTCTGTGGTAGAGCCAGCCAGGGAAGTTGTTTCTTTTACGATTGTTTTCTGGATGATTTTTATTTTCTTACTAAGCAGGTTAGTTACGAAAGCAATTAACACAGCGCCGCCTAAGAAGATAGGGATGATAGACCAGTGCAGTTTAGTTGCATAAATGGAAACGAAAATCACGCTTACAATAATTCCGAACAGAACATTGATAACATATCCGATGAATTTCTCTGTGTCTGATCTAACCTTGGTTAAGATAGACAGGGTTTCGCCGCTGCGCTGGTCTTCAAATTCCTGATAGGGCAGTTGCATGGAGTGTTTAAGTCCATCGGTAAAGATTTTGGCCCCGAATTTCTGAATAATCACATTCACGGTATAGTCCTGAAAAGCTTTGGCAATACGACTAACCATGGCTGTTCCTACCAGAAGGAGGAGCATGGTCATAATGCCATTGATGAACTGACTTTCTGTACGAAAACTGCCATCTATGGTAGTTTTTGGGTGATTGGCAAACTGATCGATCAGCTTTCCAAAGATCATCGGATCGAAAAGGGAGAAGGTCTGGTTGATGCCGGCAAGCAGTAAAGCCAGTGCCACCAGCCATTTATAGGGCTTAAGATAGTGTAAGAGTATTTTCATGAAATGTAGTTGAAGCTAATTTTAGTCAATTTCCGTACAAATTTCGAGAAAGTGACAAAATGCCGGGGAGGGGTGAATTGTGAATGGTCAATGGTGAATAGTGAGTAGGGCTTGTCTAGCCCCCTCTTCTTACTCACTACTCGCTATTCACCATTGACCATTGACCATTCACAATTCACACTTGTTAATAATAAGATATTCTTACCCTGTTCAATTGCATGTGATTAATCGGTAACTTACAAAAACCTTCCAAATATGCGTTGGAGAAAATTTAATGGTGAACAGATCCAGTTGCCAATTAAAGAAGCGGTGGCCGAGGCCATCAGGCGCGAAACGGCAAAGGGAATTAAGCTCAAAGTATGTATTGGTACCGACAGCCAGGTAAAAGGCGAAGACACTGAATTTGCTACAGTGATCGTTTTTTTGCGTGAGCATAGCGGAGGCTTTATGTACATACATAATGAGAAAACAAAACAGAAATACCACATCAAGGAAAGGATGTTGGTTGAAGTAGCCAAAAGTATTGAGATTGCGTACGAACTATGCGACCTGTTTATTGAACACCAGGTTGAGATGGAAGTACATGCCGATATCAATACCAATCCGCAGTTTAAAAGCAATGATGCATTAAGAGAAGCCATGGGTTATATTCTCGGAATGGGCTTTGCGTTTAAAGCCAAACCCGAAGCTTTTGCAAGTAGCTGTTGTGCGGATAAGGTGGTGAATTAATATTGCATTTACGTTGGTTTGTAACAGTAAGGTTGCTGTTACTGCATTTTTGTCTCTTCTGGTTAATGTTTACAAGTTTGTACCTACATTAATTACTTTCTCAGAATCATAACTGTCGGGGGAAAATAATCTGTAAGCTTCTAGCCTCTAGCGATTGCTGTCCGAGGAAATTTAACCGCAAGCTGTAGGTGTCGCGTATGATGAAACACATATTTTCATGATTTTAAGGATTTATCATGATAGATCTTGAAAATCATGAAGATCCGTGTTCTATTAATAGCAGATAATGCATTTACGGCAAGCAAATATTTCTTTGAGCAACTGACTTTAAATTTTCTCCCCCTCTAATTCCATAAAAAGCAAAAAATCTAAAATAAGCACCCATCAAGGCTTGTAGCTTGCGGCTTGCAGCTTGAAGCCAATTTTCTCTGGACAGTCATGTCTCCGAATTCTAACCTATTAAGAGAAGTTTGTAAAAGAATCTGAGTGTTATACAGGTAAGGTCTGTTAATTATTTTGAAGCTTACTACTCTGTGTTCGCATAAAACAAGAGATGCTTATCCCGAATAAGTATAAGTATCTGTCCCACTACGCAAGCACCGCAGTGTCTTAGTATATCTTTGGCAGACGTCAGTATGCAAACACTAACTGAAAAAATGAGGGTTGCTGTATCTATTTATGAGCTTTAAAGAGTTGGTGATTAATAAACTAAAGGAAAAAACATGGGTAAAGCGATAAAGATAACCGATGACCTCTTACTATCAAAGATACTGGACATACGGGGACATAAAGTAATGATTGACCGGGATATGGCGGAACTGTATGGAGTGCCGACCAAGCGGTTGAATGAACAGGTGAAACGCAATATAAAAAGGTTCCCGGCGGATTTTATGTTCCAGCTAACGGAAGACGAGAAAGCTGAGGTGGTCGCAAAATGCGACCACCTCAGCACCATAAAATATTCACCGAATTTACCGTATGTGTTTACGGAGCATGGGGCGGTGATGCTGGCCAGTGTGTTGAACAGTGTAAGAGCGATAGAAGTGAATGTTAGAATCGTAAAACTATTCAATGCCATGCGGGAGGTATTGCGAACTAACCAGACCTTATTACTAAAGCTGGAGAAAATAGATAAACATCTACAGGGGCAGGGTCATACGCTCAGGCAGCATAATGAAGAGATAGGTGTGTTGTTCGAATTGATAGATGAGTTGCGGAAGGAGAATGAGCAACCACCAGTACGTAATCCGATTGGCTTTAAGCCACAACCAATAAAAAAATAGCAGGAATATATCTCTAAGATCAATTCTTCTTTCTCGGAAGGGTGTTCAAAAAAAAAATAGTTTGTCTCAGATTATGTGGAAACAAATAAAAAGGGAAACACTTCTGAAAAAGGAATTAGGTTTTATACAACTTAACGCTTAAATCTGGAACAGTTTTCTCTTTAATTTCTTTCAATTATTTTGTTATTTCATTATTGCACGATTCAATAAACACCAGCATCTCCTCTCTACCCAATTTCTTCTCCGCACTAGTCACAAAATGCCTGGGCAAAAACTGCCAGGTGGTTTTTAGTGTATCGAAAAAAGCTTTGATATTCCTTTCCACTACCGCAGGTTTTTCTTTATCTGTTTTCGTAAACACCAATGAAAAAACCACACCCCATTTATCTAATTGACTAATGAATTCAAGATCATTTTTTTGTGGGCCATGTCTGCTGTCGATTAATACAAATACCTGTGTAAGATTTTCACGCTTGCGGAAATAGCCTTCAATCATTTGCTCCCATCTTCGTCTGTCACTCTGCGAACGTTTGGCATAACCATATCCCGGTAAGTCTACCAGATACCATTTTGAATTTGGTCCTTTGTTGCCTGTACTGCTTTCTATTACAAAATGGTTGATCAATTGTGTTTTACCTGGTGTTGCAGATGTCTTAGCCAAACTACGCTGACCTGTCAGCATATTAATCAGTGAAGATTTTCCCACATTACTTCTGCCGATAAATGCATATTCAGGATAATCCGGTTTTGGACATTTATCGAAGCTTGGACTTGAGATCAGGTAGGTGGCTTTCTTTATTTCCATCCTGTAAAACTACTAAAAAGCCGGCTGACTGCTGTTAGCCGGCTTTTTAGTTGGGAAAACTTATAGGCATTGCTTTCCGGTGAAATTTAGCTGCGAGTTGAAAGTCGCGTGTATGATGGAACACAGATTATCATGATTTTCAGGATTTATCATGATAGATCTTGAAAATCATGATAATCTGTGTTCTATTAATACCAGATAGTGAATCAACAGCAATCTATTATTTCTTTAACCAGCTCATTTTAAATTATCCCAACTCTTTTATTCCATTCAAAGCACAAAGCTTATAACAAACACAAGTCCAGGCTTGCAGCTTGCAGCCTGTGGCTTATAGCTAATTGCTCTATCTATAACTGGTTAAAATGACACCCTTACACTTGCAATAAGATTGCTGCCGGCTGCTACTACACCAGAGGAATAAGGGCGATATAGTTGATTCGTTATATTCTCCCAGCCTAACTGTGCACTTACATTACCTGTGATACGGTAAGCTGCCTTGCAGTTTATTGTGTACCAGGAAGGCGCATAAGGTTTGCCATTTTGATCCACAGCATAAATAGCTGTTTTCGTTTGTTCACTTGGAGCAAGGTCTTTATTGGCTATTTCACTGTTATAATCCATCGATACCTGAATCGTTAGGTTATTTCTTTCGAAATTAAACTGTGTACTACCAAAAAATGGAGGTGCATGCCTTAACGGTACCTGTTCATTTTTGGTATCATCTGTTTCTTCTCCTTTAATCCAGTTAAGCTTTGTTTGCCAGTTTAGGTTTGGGGTAAAATACCATTGCCATCCCGTTTGTATTCCCCACACTTTTGCACTGGCAACATTTTGTATGGCTTCTACATTACTCATGGTTCCGTCGTACATAATGGTGCTTTGTCCATTAAACTGAAATGGCCTGCGCGTAAGAGCATTGTTGAGCCAGGAATAAAACAGGTTTACATAGGCATTGAATTTTTTTGAGCGGTTGTATTGCAAACCCCATTCAGCATTCCATGCATACTCCGGTTTAAGGTTTACATTGGGCACAACAACAACTCCGGGGGCGCTTTCAAATACTTTTCCTATATCATCAATATTTGGCATCCGGAATCCTGATGAAACAACACCACTCATCTGCCATTCTTCCGACATCTTGTAAACAAGGCCCGTACTCATGGTAATATTTCCCGCATTGAGAGAAGCATTGGTAAAGGGAAACTTAAAGAATGTAGTATCGAAGTTTGCTTTTACATTATTATGATTGTAACGCAAACCGGCTGATAGTGTTAGGTTTTCCTTCAACTTGTTTTTATAACTCAGGTAAATAGCGATGGAATTCCAGGTAGCTCCATCCGGATACCTTGATGCAACTTTTGTAATGCTGCCGTTGGATATGTTTTGACTGATACCCTCAGACCCAACTTTGTTATAGACAAACTCAGCACCGTAAAATAATTCCTGTTTGCTGTTCAGTTGTTTTTGTAAGTCGAGATTTACAGCCGTTGCCAAAACGGTTTCTGTTTGTGTGCGTCGGTTATTGTTGCCTCTTCTTCTGTCTATACGACTTTCTTCATAATCCTGAACAGATATGGTTAGCCTGGCCTGATCATAAATACCTGCTTTCTGTTTATGCTGCACCTGCAAATGATGCATTAGCCAGTCTTGCGGCCCATAGTTCCACTCAGCAAACCGTAATGCCCCACTGGCATATTCAATCAGCCTGTCGTAGCGGGGTATATTCGAAGTAGTTGAGTAATGAAAACCATATTGCAGGTCCCAGTTTTCAGTGGGCTTATACCGTAGTTTGTTTATGAAATTGCGCTGTTGGTATCCTGTAAAACGTTGTACACGAGAATCCGGGTTGGTAAATATAACATCGGCATTACCAACCCTTTGGACATACTGTGGGCGCAGGTAGCCAGACTGCCCGCCATTTTTTCCCATTTTCAGGTCACCAAAATCACTGTAGCTGAAACTGGAGAGGAAGGAAAGTTTATTACCTGCAATATTGAAATCAGCATGCAATGTTTTTTCCTGATTGGCAGTTGAATAACGGGTAGCAGCATTTCCTGTAACCAGTGTTTTCTTACCGGTACTGAATTTTGGATTAAGTGTATGAAAATCCATTACTCCACCAATTGCATCACTTCCATATAAAATTGAACCCGGACCAAATATCACTTCAGCATCTTCCAGGGCAAGGGGATCGAGAGAAATTACATTCTGAATATTACCACTTCTGTAAATGGCATTATTCATTCTTACACCATCAACCACAATTAATACCCTGTTGGTTGCAAACCCTCTGATCATCGGACTTCCACCTCCTTGCTGACTTTTCTGTATAAAAACCTCACCGGTAGTGCCTAAAAGATCGGCCATGGTTTGAGGATTTTTTAGCCTGGTTTGTTTTAAGTTAATCTTTGTAATCCGGTTGGGTATTTCATTTATTTTTTGTTCCCACTTGTTGTAGGAAACAACCACTTCATCGAGTGCTTTGCCTGATATAATACTGTCTTTAACTTGTTGTGCCTGTATCGTATTACTGAATAGCAGACATGTTGCTGCACAACATGCCCATGCTATGTTAAATCGCATATATTACTGTTTAAAAAGTTAGATAAATAATCAGCTTAAAAACAGTCATTGCTTTGGTGGCGGTAAAAGAATACCTGGCTGGAATTGAGGCTTTAAAAGCTCATAATAAGCACCATGTTGGCGCTTAAATAAATGCAGAAGATTTTTGGTAAATAGTTGAGTCCCCTCATGTATGCTTACAAAGTAGGAAGCATATTCAAGCAATAGAGGAGATTTTTGATTGTCTTCCGTAGTATCATCCAATAGTTGGTACAATGCTTTTTCCTGATGGTCGTAAAGTCCTTTTACCAGATAGCTTCCATCGGGTAATTTTTCAATGCTGCTTACGTCGAAAAGTACATCGTTAATGATGAGTTCTTCATCTTCTTCATACCACTTCAAACTTGTTAAATGAACTGTGTTTAATTCTTTCGATTTAAAAGCACGTTTCATTTCAGCGTGGATAGATTTTTCCTGAATATAAAATAAAACAAAACCTGTTAGCGGGAATGCCACTAACAGGAGTAAAATAAATGCAATTATTTTTTTTAGTTCCGGCAAATCAATTGCGTTTTCTAATGAGGCTGTCTATGGGGTAATGAGCTTTCATGGTATCCATAACGGCCTGTGCCCAGGAGGTAAGAGTTACCCTTTCTTCATCACTTAATTTAGCATTACGGTGAATCCAGGTATAAGAATCGAGAGGCATTTCTTTTTCTTTCACCTGCTCCACTACCTCTTCCATTTTATGGTATTGTTTTCTTAAGCTATAGGTACTGTATTCATCGAAATTCAAATGCTTTTTTCCTTCTTTAATATGGTCATCTAACCACCATGTAACCGGTTGTACAGCAGCATACCAGGGATAAATGGTGTTATTGGTATGGCAGTCGTTACAGGCTTTTGTAAGTATGGTATTTACATCTGCTGAAACGGCATACATCGTATTGATATTTTTGCTTTTATCAGCAGATACATTTTTTTCCGGACGGAAAAACTGTATCGCTATAAATGCGATCAATAAAATAACCAGGATTTTTTTAAAGATTTTCATGTTAAAAGGGTTGTTGAGGGTATTAAATTAACACATTTCCTGTCATCTCCTTTGGAATGGGTAAACCCATAACTGTTAATATGGTAGGAGCAAGATCGCCCAGTTTACCTTGTTTTATCGGAGCGTTCCATGTTCTATCGATGATAAAAAACGGAACAGGATTTAGTGTATGTGCTGTATTTGGACTTCCATCTTCATTGATCATAAAGTCGGCATTGCCATGGTCTGCAGTGAGGAATATGGTGTAGCCGTTTGCGAGTCCGGCAGTAACAACCCTGTTTACACAGGCATCTACAGTTTCTGCTGCTTTGATGGCTGCAGAGAATACACCTGTATGTCCAACCATATCTGTGTTGGCATAATTCAGGCAAATGAAGTCAGCGGAACCAGCTTCAATTTCCGGGATGAGTTTATCGGTAATTTCAACGGCACTCATTTCAGGTTGGAGATCGTAAGTGGCTACTTTTGGTGAAGGCACCATGATTCTTTTTTCACCTTTATAGGGTTCTTCCCTTCCACCACTAAAGAAAAAAGTAACATGGGGGTATTTTTCTGTTTCTGCAATACGTATCTGTGTTTTACCATTTGCTTCGAGTACTTCTCCCAAGGTGTTGGTTAAATTATCGTTCTCGAAAATGACATGCACATTTTTAAACTTATGATCATACAATGTCATGGTGGTATAATGGAGGTTAAGCGGCTCCATATCAAACTCTGGAAATGATTGCTGGGTAAGTACTTCCGTAATTTCGCGACAGCGATCAGTTCTAAAATTGAAGCAAATAACTGCATCGCCTTCCTGTATAGCAGCAATTGGTTGACCCTGATCATTGGTAATAACGGTAGGTAGGATAAATTCATCCGTAATACCGGCTTCATATGCTTTTTCAATAGCACTAATGGCATTTGGTGCTGTTGGACCTGCAGATTTAACAAGGCAGTCATAAGCCATTTTTACCCTTTCCCAGCGTTTATCTCTATCCATGGCGTAATAACGTCCACTAACGGTTGCAATAGTTCCTGCAGAATTGGCGAGGTGATTTTGAAGTTCAGTCACAAAACCAAGACCGCTTTTAGGATCTGTATCCCGTCCATCAGTAAACACATGTATGAATACTTTTGTGAGTCCTTTTTGCTTGCATAAATCGCAGATGGCTTTCAGGTGGTTAATATGAGAGTGAACCCCACCATCGCTCACTAAACCTATGAGGTGTAATGCCTTATCCTGATTTTTTGCATAACTCAGCGAATCCTGAAATGCAGTATTGCGTGCTAATTCACCAGATTTAATAGCAACATTAATACGCTGTAATTCCTGGTATACAATTCGTCCTGCGCCAAGGTTAAGATGCCCCACTTCACTGTTTCCCATTTGTCCCTCCGGTAAACCAACCTCTTCTCCACAGGTTACAAGCGTTGTATTTGGATAGTTTTTGTATAATGAACTAACAAATGGCACATTTGCCTGTTGGATGGCATCAGCGGAAGCTGTTTTTCCAAGTCCCCAACCATCCATAATAACTAAAATTACTTTCTTGCTCATATAATAAAATGATCTTTTGCGTTAATTGCTGATTTGGTACTAACTTTAGCGATATACCAGATTCTCCCAAAGTTGGCATGTTTTTGGCAAATAGTAAGGGAGAATACAAAATAAAATGACTGAAATTGGCCTTATTTGGTTGGTTAATAGAACATAGAAATGTTTATTGGCAAATTAAGGTGGCTAAATCTATAAAAATTAAGACATGAAAACGTTTTTTTTAACCTTCGGACTGGCTTTCGCACTGGTTTCTTTTACCGTTCAGGGACCAACTGATGCGATAGTGCGCTCACTGAAATCTGCTAGTGCAGAACAGGTGGCATCTCATTTTGAAGATTATATTGATATGAAGCTGCTTGAAAAAGATGAGGTAAAAAATATGAGCAAACCCCAGGCAACTATTGCGCTCAAGAGTTTCTTCAGCGATAAGGGTATCAAGGGATTTGAGAAAGTATCTGAACGTGAGATTGGTAACACCATGTATATGACGGGAAAGCTACTTAATAATGATAAGGGATATAATATAACCGTAATGCTGAAACAGAAAGAAGGGCATTACCAGATACTTACGGTGCGGATAAATTAATCCGGATAGTTTTGTTGATAGAGACCATAGTCCATGGTCCATGGTTTATGCCTCCCATTAGGGCAGAACTTTTAAACAGGCCTGTTTTTCTTGTATGCTTCAATTAGTTTTGTTAAATGAATCGATTCGATGAACAGTTGGAGATACTAGTTAAAGCAGCACTGGTAGAAGATATTGGCAGTGGCGATCATTCCACACTTAGTTGTATTCCGGCAAACAAACAGGGGAAAGCGGTACTTAAGATAAAGCAATCTGGCATTTTAGCTGGGGTTACTGTAGCGGAAAAGATATTCCTTATGCAAGATCCCCAGGCAATATTTACCACATACAAGCAGGATGGCGATTCGATGAAAGCAGGTGAAGTTGCTTTTGATGTAAGCACTTCAATCCATACCATTCTTTCCTGCGAACGATTGGTGTTAAATTGTATGCAGCGCATGAGCGGCATAGCAACGCTTACTAAACAATACACGGACCTGCTGAAAGGATATCATACCAAATTGCTTGATACGCGAAAAACAACACCCAATTTCAGACTGCTCGAAAAAGAAGCTGTGCGTATTGGGGGAGGTATAAATCATCGATTTGGGTTATATGATATGATTATGCTGAAAGACAATCATATTGACTATGCTGGGGGGATTGTTCCCGCAGTTGAAAAAGCATATAATTATATTCAGGATAACAAGCTTTCACTAAAAATAGAAGTTGAAACAAGAACATTGGATGATGTAAAAACGGTTTGTAGCATCGGTAAAGGAAAAGTATTCCGCATTATGCTGGATAATTTTTCACCTGATCAAATAAAGGAAGCACTTAATATTATCGACAGTCAATATGAAACCGAAGCGAGCGGAGGTATCAATTTAACTACCATTACATCTTATGCAGCAACCGGGGTTGATTTTGTCAGTGTAGGTGGACTTATTCACCAGGCCCAAAGCCTTGATTTAAGCCTGAAAGCTGTTATAACAGCATAACTTTGTTTTATTGGATTTCTTGGACCTTTACTTTATCTTGCTTATGTAGGTTTAGTACAAACGCTGAGCAGAAATGATAAAGTATATTTTTACGGGCTGTTTACAGTTTTTATTCTTAACATATACAGTTGCCCAAACTGTAAAAGCTGATTCTCTGATTCGATCACTCTCTACGATGAACAGAGACACACAGTATGTGCGTTTTCTTAATCTTATCTCTGAAGAACTATCTGACAAGGAAGCAGATAAATCGCTCGAATTTGCATTACAGGGGCTTACCTTATCTAAACAATTAAAATTCATAAAAGGAGAAGGTAACTCACTGAATAATATTAGTTGGGCATATTACCGCAAAGGTGATTATTCAAAAGGCTTTGATTATGCTTTACAAGCATTACATTTAAACGACTCTATTACCAACTTACCACAACTCGCTATTTCGTACCGGAATATTGGTGCAATCTATAATTCCCAGGCAAAATACAGGGAGTCGATGGACTATTTCAGAAAAGAAATGCGCATTCACCAACAATTGAATAACCCGTATGGTGTTGGGCGTAGTCTGAATAATATCGCTTTTTCCGCCCATCGCGGAAAATACAGGGATTCAGCTTTGATAATAGGTCAGAAAGCACTTGAACATAACTATAAATTAGGTGATAAATACCTCATTGCATTCTGCCTTCGTACACTTGGAGATATTTATATGGAAGAAGGCGAAACAGATAAAGCCATCAATTATTTAACCCGCTCAGTAACTGCTGCCAGACAGGCAAACAGTAACTTTATTATCGAAACATCCTTATATCGATTGGGGAAGGCATATCAGTCTAAAAAGCAATGGCAACAATCGATTCTTTATTTTAATGAGGCTGTAAAAGTGGCCAGTCAGCTAGGCGCAAAAGGAGAACAGGCAACTATTTATAAGTTACTATCTCAATCTTATACCGCTATTGGTGATTATAAAAAAGCTTATGAAGCACAATCTGCACACATTACACTGAATGATACATTATTTGAAGAAAGGAGTCGTGCGAGATTTGCTCAGATGCAGGTGGCATTCGAAACAGAAAAGAAGCAAACAGAAATTAATCTGTTAAAGAAAGAAGATGAAATTAAAAATGCCAAAATAAAAGAACAACGTTTGTTTACAATCCTTTTACTGGTTGTAACCGGCTTGGTACTGGCACTTTGGTTGGTATCGTGGAGAAGAAATAAATTCAAGCAACTAGTGAACAAACAGCTTCGTCAACAAAAGGAAGCATTGGAAGAAGCCTCACATACAAAGGATAAAATATTTTCTATTCTTTCTCATGATTTAAGAACACCTATTAGTTCTTTAACTAGTGTATTAAATTTATTTGAGCAACAAAACTTATCCGAAGAAGCATTTGTAAAAATAAAAGCTGCCTTGGGTAAACAGATTGGTTCATTGAATACAACACTAGATAACCTCTTGTTATGGTCAAGAAACCAAATGGGTGGTGTTACAGATGTTAGACCTGCTGCTATTGCTGTATTTGAAATAGTGGAAAATAACCGGCATTTATTAATGGCCACGGCTAATCAAAAGAAAATCGCCATAAATAATGATGTGCCCGCAAATGCCAGTTTATTTGCAGATGTACATCACTTTGATATTGTTATCCGAAATCTATTACTGAACGCGCTTAAGTTTACCAATGCTGGTGGTAATATTGCGGTTTCATTTACCGAAACAAGTGATACAGCTACTATATCGGTTAGTGATACAGGTGTTGGAATGACCGCCGAACAGTTGGGTAAGCTGTTTAAAATCAATACGCATTTTACCACCGCAGGAACCAGGAACGAAAAAGGTGCCGGATTGGGTTTATTACTCTGTAAGGAATTTGTGGAAGCAAATCATGGTACACTTTTAGTAAACAGTGAACCGGGTAATGGTTCTGTGTTTTCCGTTACTTTGCCAAAAAAATAAGATGGGTAAGAAAAATATATCTGATAAAAATGGTTTTGTCTTTAGTACAGATCCCAATTTCCGGTTTGAGCAGGAGGAGCAGGTGCCGCAAGAAACCCTGGCCCCGGCAAGCCAGCATTTGAAGATTCTGTTAGACAAAAAACAACGCGCAGGTAAAGTGGTAACACTTGTAACCGGATTCGTGGGAACTGAAGAGGACCTGGAAAAACTAGGCAAACAATTAAAGAACTTCTGCGGTACTGGCGGCTCCGTAAAAGACGGCGAAGTCATGATACAAGGCGACCAGCGCGATAAAGTGTTACAATGGCTGATTAAACAAGGGTATGGGAAAAGCAGGCTTTGAGAACAGAGGAATAAGGAACAGAGGAATGAGAAAGTGAGTATTCCTTGATATCACTTACTCATTCCTTAATCCGGCGCGATGAAGTGTTACAAATGCTGATTAAACAGAGGAATAAGGAACAGAGGAACCGAGGAATGAGAAAGTGAGTATTCACTTAACATCACTTTCTCATTCCTTATTTCTTATTCCTTATTTCTTATTTCTTATTTCTCTGTTTCAAACCCCACTTTCCTATGTGTGCCATCGCAATAGGGTTTGTTGGATGATTGGCCGCAGCGGCAAAGGGCTGTTTTTCCTTGCTTCACTTCCTGGGTTCCATCGCCGTGAGTGATGATACAGTCTGAGGTGATTAATATTGGACCATCTTTTTTTATCTCAATATTCATGATGCTGGCAGCTTCTGAAACTACAGCAGTTTCTGCGGCGGGTTCTCCCTCTGCGTTCATATAATAACTCAATGCTCCGCTTGGACATTTTCTCACTTGTTCTATAATAGTTGCTGTGTCGGATGCTTCCATGTTTACCCAAGGCTTTTTTGCCGGATCAAATACGGATCTTAATTGTGTCCAGCAAATACGGCTATGAATACAGGTGTCTGGTTTCCAAACAACAGTTACTTCATTATTGGTGTATTTAAAAGTTGACTTTGGCATTGGGTGGGAGTTTATAAAGTAAGATACGAATAAGTTAAAATTCAAAAGTCAAAATTCAAAAGTCAAAACTTCATTTTTGACTTTTGACTTTTGAATTTTGATTTTTTAATAGTCTATCTCTAATTTCAACCTGTCTCTCAGTTCTTTTACCAGCGGGTATTGTTCTGCAATGCGTTCAAATTTCTGTTTACTGTTCAGGCGCATATGTACAGGTACTTCTTCTCTTTCGGTTGCTTCAACCAATATGTTGAATACAATTGCGCGGTTATTGAAAGCGGTTTGTATAAAATCTATCAGCATCATTCTTTCTTGCTCAACAAATTTTTGAGCGGTAAGTGCTGGTACAGTTACCGTAAAATGAATATCATCTTCAATGTCAAGAATCGCCATTTTGAAAGTTCCGGCCGAAGAATGTTTTTGCTGCTGTTCCAGTTTAGCAGCATATTCGTTCCAGCACTGGGTAAGCTTTTCCATGTTCAATACTTCTGCTTCTTTTACTTCTTCGATGGCATATTGATCACCCACTTTTTCACGCAGGGCCTCTAAAAGGCTTTTTTTAGGGCCATTGTTATTTGTGGTTGGCAATGGCCGGGGCGCAGGTGCAGTTGGTTTAACGGCGGGTTGAACAATAGTTTTTGCTGGAGCAGGCTTTTCTTCAATATATAATTTAGATGCTTTGTTCTCGGTAACTACTGGCTTTGTCTGTAAGGAAGGAATACTTCTGGTTCGGAATGCTACCGGACCATCAAGTCGTTTTTTTTTAATTACCTGTCCATTTTCAGTGGAAAGTTCTAAAGCCTGTTGTAGAAAATTGAGTTTTATGATCGTAAGTTCAACATGTAATCGTTTGTTACGGGCCAGTTTGAACTGAATTTCTCCTTCGTTCAAAATATTGAGTGCACTAACCAGGTACGACATGCTCATAGCGGCGGCTGTTTGTGCATATTTCTCCTGTAAGCCTTCAACCACATCTAGTAGTGCGGCAGATTTAGGGTCTTTACATACCAGCAGGTTTCTTATAAATTCTGCAAAACCATTCAGTACAAGGTCTCCTTCAAAACCTTTTCTGTTTATTTCATCATATAAGAGCATTGCTCCTGCCAAATCTTGTTCCTGTAGGGAAAGAAGTAATTTGAAATAATAATCTTCATCAAGAATATTGAGGTGCTCAAGTGTATTTTGATAAGTAACCGTTCCGTTGGTAAAGCTTACGATTTTATCCAGGATACTCAGTGAGTCGCGCATGCAACCTTCACTTTTCTGGGCAATAACCTGCAGTGCAGCTTTTTCTGCCTTAATAGATTCTTTTTCAACGATTTCCTGTAAATGTTCCACGGTATCGTTGTTGGTAATTCGTTTGAAATCGAATATCTGACAACGACTCAAAATAGTGGGTAGAATCTTATGTTTTTCGGTAGTGGCTAAAATAAATATTGCGTAGGAGGGGGGCTCTTCCAGCGTTTTTAAAAATGCATTGAAGGCGCTGGTACTGAGCATGTGTACCTCATCCACTATATATACCTTGTATTTTCCCGCCTGAGGAGCAAAACGAACCTGTTCAACCAGTGACCGGATATCTTCTACTGAGTTATTGCTGGCGGCATCCAATTCATGGATATTAAGAGATGAACCATTCTCAAATGATACACAACTGTTACAGGTATTGCAGGCTTCCCCCTCTGCAGTTGGATTGGTGCAATTAATTGTTTTCGCAAGAATACGGGCACAGGTAGTTTTACCTACGCCCCTGGGGCCACAAAACAAGAAAGCATGTGCCAACTGATTGTATTTGATGGCATTTTTTAATGTGGTAGTGATATGCGACTGCCCCACCACCGTATTAAAATTCTGTGGTCTGTATTTACGCGCCGAAACAATAAATTTATTATCCATATCAGTGGTGCAATATAAGGATAAGAGATAAGCTACAAGCTACAAGCTCCAAGCTGCAGGCAGAATGTGTAAAAAAATATGTTTTGTAGCTAACAGCCATTGTTGTCCAGGGAAATTTAACCACGAGCTGTAGGTGTCGCGTATGATGGAACACGGATGTTCATGATTTTCAGGATTTATCATGATAGTTCTTGAAAATCATAAAGATCCGTGTTCTATTAATATCATATAGTTCATTTACGGCAACCATCAAAGCTTGTAGCTTGCAGCTTGCATCTTGTGGCTATTTATACTCCATCTCCGGATGTCTTTCAAATGATTTGCTTCTATCGAACAGATACCGGAAAGTAATCATTCGTCGGCTGGGAATGCCACCAAGGCTTTTGTAGATATTCAACATTTTGGGATTCCAGTCGCCTGCCCATCCCATTTCATATTCCTTATACCATCCTTTGTTCTGGATGAGTAAAGCGCTTTCATAAATCATAAAGCTATCTATACCCAGTGCCTGGTATTTTGGAACTACCCCGAATGCCAATCCAGTTAATCGTTTACAGGCTCCGGTTTTTTTCATCCATAACAAATGAAGTTTTTGCCACAGACCGAATTTGCCGTTGAAATGTTTGAAATATTGATTGATATCAGGAATATTGATAAACATTGCGATCGGTTCTTCTTTATAATAGGCAAACCAAACAACACGTTCATCCATGATTGGTTTCATGGTTTTGAATAATTTGATCACCTGTTCTTTTGTGATTTCCTTATTTTCTCCATGCTGTGCCCATGCTGCATTGTAAACAGTAGCAAAATCACCTGCATATTTTTCCAGTTCCGATAGTTTAGCATGTTTTGCCTCATAACCTGGCTTCGACTTAAATTTTGCATGTCGCTCAGGAAACCTTGGAGGTAGAGGATCGTCTACCTGCATGGAATAATAAAACTGGTTATAGTAGTTTTCAAAGCCATAGTTGGTGAATAATTGCTCATAATATGCCGGGTTGAAAGACATGCCATACATGGGTTCTTTATCAAAACCTTCTACCATCAGTCCCCACCATTTATCTCTGTCGCCGTAGTTAATCGGGCCATCCATGGCTTCCATTCCCTGCTCGGTCAACCATTGTTTTGCAGTATCGAAAAGCAGGTTTGCAGTAGCCTGGTCATTAATACAATCAAAAAAACCAATTCCTCCGGTTGGAAATTCTGTGCCTTTGTTGATGTATTTATTACTGGTAAATGCAGCAATCCTACCAACAGTTTCACCATCATCAGTTGTCACAATCCATCGTTTGGCAGTACCGTATTTGAATTGCTTATTCTTTGCTGGATTAAAAACATCATTTACTTCATTATCTAAAGGACGTATATAAGCAGGGTTATGACTATTTAGTCGGGCACTTACCTCCAAGAAGGCCTTAGCTGTTGCGCTATCAGTTACTTCGATTAAATGCATTTTTTGATGGTTTGTGCAAATGTAAGGAAGTCCGGGAGTCCGGGAGCCCGAAAGTCCGGTAGAAAGAGGGTCGGAAAAAGAGAAGTAAACTGAATAATTCCACCCTTCCTTCGGATTCCTATCTAATTATCAAACAACTTCACCGCCATCTTCCTGTCATGATGATAAATATCTTTTCTGAAATTTATTAATCCTTCTTTGTCAACCCAGGCGGTGAAATAAACAATGAATACCGGAAGACTTTTTTGCAAAGGCACCCATTTTTCTTTTTGTAGATGCATGGCACTGTCAATGCGGGTGGATGTCCAGCTACTATCGTTGCGCAATAAATATTGCGCCAGTTTTTTGGGTTCTCCAACACGAATACAACCATGACTAAAACTTCTGCTGCTTTGTGAAAAAAGGTTCCTGTTTGGGGTGTCATGAAAATAAATATTGTAATTATTCGGGAATAGAAACTTTACCAATCCTAATGAGTTCCCTCCTCCGGGTTTCTGCCTGATTACCGGAATTTTTCCTTCTTTAACTATTTCCATATTATGTCTGGCCAGATAATTAGGGTCTTTTTTTATACCGGGAAGTATTTCACCCTGTACAATACTTTCAGGTATGTTCCAATATGGACTGAATACGATGTATTGCAGGCGATCGTTGAAAATAACCGTGTTATTGGCAGATGTACCAACAATAACATTGATATTAAATTGAAGTCTGCCACTATCGTAAACATGCATCATAAATTCCGGAATGTTTACGAGAATATAATTGGTATCCTTTTCCGGGGGCATCCAGCGGAGCCTTTCCAGGTTAATTAATATCTGACGAAGGCGTTGTTTCATCGGGACATTCAACTCTGCAATCATTTTATTCCCAATAACCCCGTCTTCTGTAAGCCCCATCCTTCGTTGATATTGCTTAACGGCTGTTGCAAGAGATTCGTTGAACAGTTGTGATGAGTCGTCTTGAGTAAAATCACCCAGCAACAATAAATGTTTTTTGATACTGCTGATTACTGTCGAACTATCGCCCAATCTTAATGATTTTTTGAGGATAGGGATTGAGTCAAAACCCACATTCTTACTAAGCAAAGAGTATCGATCAATAAATTGCTGCAATTTTTTATACTGACTATTTTGAGGTGCATATAAATCAGCCGATTTATATAAAATGGTGGAATCGAGGAGTGCATGAAGGTCTATCTTTTTTCTCGGGATAAACCAGCCAAGTTCTGCAGCGTCAATATCACTACCATTGTAAACTTTAGACGCATACCTGAAAAACTGTCCCGTTAATAATAGTTCCGTTTTAAGAATAGTCTCATCTGGTATAGGTTGTTTATTTGAATTTTTTTGAACGATAGCATAGAGGGAGTCAAGGGTTGGGTTATAAATACTGCTGTCTGAAAACCCTGAGATATAATTTTTTTGGAGGTTGTAAAAATTATGCGCCTGTTCTGCTAAGCCATTTGAATCAAACCATGCAAATCCATAATTCCGATCCTTATAAAAATCATTGAATTGTTCGGAGAAACCTTTAAAAAAAGGACTTTTATCCAGAAATGCAGAAAGTTTGGTACTGTCGAAGAAACGATTGTTAAATGAGTTGAGGGATGTTATACTGGTATCACGGCTAACGGCTTTCCTGCTTTTGCCATTTTTACAGGAGTAACAAAATAACAACACTGCTAAACTAAAATATAACAACTTCTTGCTCATACAATGAATATACGAAAGCCCCATCACCTGATAAAATTGGGTTCGATAAAGCAATTACTTTAAAATGTTTGGATGATATTATCCAAGAGCGAGCATGGTTGCACTAACAATACCTGCAGTTTCAGTTCTCAATCTTGTATTACCCAATGAAACAGGCTCGAAACCATTTTCCAGGGCATTTGTTATTTCCAGTGGCGTGAAATCGCCTTCGGGTCCGATCAATAAGATAACTTGATTATCTTTTTTTATTTCACTTATTGAAGTCTTTTGATTTTCCTCGCAATGTGCGATTAATTTTTGTGAGTGGCGGCTGGTTTGAATAATATGACTGATTTTTTCTGGCTCATGCAAAATAGGTAACCAGGATTGCTGGCTTTGTAACATAGCTGCTACAACTATTTGCTGCATTCTTTCCGTGCGAAAACGGGTATGTTCTGTACGATCACAAATCAATGGAATAATTTCAGTAACGCCTATTTCTGTTGCCTTTTCAAGGAACCATTCAAAGCGACTTGTATTTTTTAATAATGAAATTGCAAGGGTGATATTTTGCACAGGAGCTTCGGTGATGTATTCCTTTTCAATAATAACCGTGCAATGTCTTTTATCTTCCTGTGCGATACTTGCTGTATATAATCCTCCTTTCCCGTTGGTGAGTTGAAGTTGTTCGCCCGATTTCATCCTTAGTACCTGAATACAGTGTTTACTTGTTTCCTCACTAAGTTGAAAATGAGTGGAGATCAAGGAGACAGCGGGTTCAAAGAAATATGGTAAGGACATATTACGAGATCTACTTTCAAATTACTGGTTAATTTTTGGCAGGCTTTGGGCAGATTATTTCAAGTTCCTTAATTAAAAGGGTACGTCATTATCAAATCCTTCATCAAAATCTCCACCATTCATTTTACTGCCTTTCTGGATGAATAATTTGCTGCCATCATCAGTTGCTGCACCTCCTCCTGTTGGTAAAGTGCCAGGTGCAACAGGCTTCCAGCTTCCGCCACCGAATCCGCCGCCATCACTTTCCCATTCTTCAAATTTCTGGATTTCGAGTTTTGCGCGGAGTTTAACCGTTTCAAGGGAACCATTCCTGTGTTTGGCTATACGTATATGGGTTTCGCCATGTGTGCTTTCACCCATTTCATTGTTCATTACTTCATAATATTCCGGACGATAAATAAACATTACCATGTCGGCATCCTGTTCAATGGCACCTGATTCACGAAGGTCACTCAGTTGCGGCATTTTGCTTTCTTTACGGGTTTCCACTGCACGACTTAACTGGCTCAGTGCAATAATTGGAATGCCGAGTTCTTTGGCGAGTGCTTTAAGGTTTCGGGAAATATTACTGATCTCCTGTTCGCGGTTATTATTACGGTCGCCACTACCACTCATCAACTGCAAGTAGTCGATGATGATGATACCTACATTATGTTTATTAACCAGACGGCGAGCTTTGGCCCGGAATTCAAAAATATTCAGCGCGGCTGTATCATCGATATAAATGGGTGCAGTTTCGAGTTTTTTTATACCCTTACTGTGTAATTGTTGGTATTCGTAGTCTTCCAGTTTACCACGACTGATCTTTTCCATTTTAATCTCACTCTCTGCACTCAGTATACGTTGTACCAACTGGGCGGCACTCATCTCGAGTGAGAAAAAGCCTACAGGAATAGGTTTGGTTGGGTGAAGAGCAGCATTTCTGGCGAGGTTAAGTGCGAATGCCGTTTTACCGACTGATGGACGTGCAGCAAGGATGATAAGATCCGTTGGCTGCCAGCCATAGGTTATACGGTCAAGTGTTGCAAATCCACTTGGTACACCAGAAATATCTTCTGTTTTGGTACGTAGCTCATCAATTCTGTTGATCGTTTTGGCGAGTACGTTTCCAATATCTTCGAAATTCTTCTTTAAATAATTGTTGGTGATGTTAAACATTTTTGTTTCACTATCATCGAGCAGGTCGAATACATCGGTGCTATCTTCATAAGCATCACCAATAATTTCTCCACTGATACGAATCAGTTCACGCTGGATAAACTTCTGTAAAACGATACGCGCATGTGCATCAATATTCGCAGTAGATACAACCGAGTTGGTGAGTTTGGTAACATAGTAAGGACCACCTACGAGGTCAAGTTGTTCCCGCATTTTCAGTTCTTCCACTACAGTAAGGATATCTATGGGCATGCTTTTTTGTTGCAGTCCCTGCATAGCCCTGAAAATATATTGGTGCGCTTCTACGTAGAAACATTCTGGCTTTACAATTTCCGTAACGGTATCGAAAGCGCTTTTTTCAAGCATAATGGCTCCCAATACTGCTTCTTCCAATTCTTTTGCCTGTGGCGGAACCTTGCCATATACCATGGTACTGAGGTCTATCGCTGGTTTTCTTCTTTTTCGGTCTTTATTCAGGCTGGTAAGGTCCATCTTCTTTCGGGGTCTTTTTGTTGGTTGTATGAAAACATCCTATCTGGGTCCTCAGTTGCGGTTCCATGTTACGGAATTGTTACCTCGGCAGTTAGGGGGAGCGAATATGGCGTAGAATTTCTTCATCTAAAAATTTTTCTTTGCCATTTTTCATCCACATCAATTCACAGTTCCACGCAGGTTATTCACTGCTCTATTCACACAAATTACAAAGCTTATCCACTAAAATCAAAAGTTTTCCGCCCTTTTACCCCTGAAATGCACATACCAGTGTGCAGAAAGAATTTTCCGGAAAACGGGGGTTGGGAAGGATAAAAAACGTAACTGTGGGGAGAAGAGCTGTTAGCTTCTAGCCTCTAGCTGCTAGCAATAAATGGTGCTACATTTAGAGTATCGTCTATTAATGGTATAGCTAATTCGGGTTCCTGTTCATTTTTCCAATGAATAGCAGAAAGTCTACAATGACTGCCAATAAAGGCTAGTAGCTAGAGGCTAGAAGCTCGCAGCCTATTTCACCGAAGAGCGTTGACTCTAAGCCAGCGGCTTTGCCGCTTATTATCCTTACTTTTACACCCCGAAAAGAGCAACCGAATATGACCATAAGTTACAATTGGCTGAGTGAATATTTACCCCGTACGATCGAACCAGAAGCTTTATCGAAGATTTTGACTTCTATTGGACTCGAAGTGGAGAGTCTGGAAGCCTATGAAAGTATTAAAGGAGGCCTAAAGGGCCTTGTTGTAGGAGAAGTACTCACCTGTGAGCAACACCCCAATGCAGATAAACTGAAAGTAACCACCGTAAATATTGGTGGTGCTGAACCTATTCAGGTAGTATGTGGCGCGGCTAATGTTGCTGCCGGACAAAAAGTAATTGTAGCAACGGTAGGTACTACAATATACCCAACCAGTGGCGATCAACTTACCATGAAAGTGGCAAAAATTCGCGGAACAGAAAGTTTTGGAATGATTTGCGCAGAAGATGAAATTGGTTTGGGAACAAGTCATGATGGTATCATGGTTTTATCCTCAGACAAAGTACCAGGTACCCCCGCGGCTGAGCTGTTTAAACCTTATACAGACTGGATTTACGAAATCGGACTTACTCCCAACAGGATGGATGCGATGAGTCATCTCGGGGTTGCCCGCGATGTTTGTGCATACCTTACCCATCATGAGCAGGAAACTAAAGTGGTTAGTCCATTTGGTGCCGCATTTACCATCGACAATAAACAATTGCCCATAACTGTTGAGGTTGAGAACACCCAGGCTTGTCAGCGATATGCAGGAGTAAGTATCAGTGGGGTAACCGTGCAGGAATCGCCAGATTGGTTAAAGAACCGTTTAATAGCTATTGGACAAAGACCTATTAACAATATAGTAGACATCACCAATTATATATTGCATGAAACAGGGCAGCCTCTGCATGCATTTGATGCCAATGCAATCTCAGGTGCTACAGTAGTTGTTAAGAACATGGGCGAGGGTAGCAGTTTTGTTACGCTGGATGAAAAAGAACGGAAACTTTCTGCTGAAGACCTGATGATTTGTAATAAGTCTGAAGGAATGTGTATAGCTGGTGTTTTTGGGGGAATGAAAAGCGGCGTTAACGATGCAACTAAAAATATCTTCCTGGAAAGCGCATGGTTTCATCCTGTAACAATCAGAAAAACATCATTGCGTCATGGGTTAAGAACAGAAGCAGCTACCAGGTTTGAAAAAGGGGTAGATATATCTAATTGCGTGCAAGTATTGCAGCGCGCTGCTTTAATGATTAAATCTGTGGCCGGAGGAACTATTTCAAGTGATGTTGTGGATATATATCCGCAGCCAACACCTAAAAAAGAAGTGTCGGTTAAATACCACTATATCAAAAAACTTAGTGGGAAAAACTATCACCCTGAAAACATCAAAAGAATATTAATCGCGCTTGGTTTTGAAATTGGCAAAGAAGATATTGATGAGTTAACGGTTAAAGTGCCCTATAGCAAGCCTGATATCAGTATTCCCGCTGATATTGTGGAGGAAATAATTCGTATTGATGGTTTGGATAATATTACTATTCCAACGACTATAACTATTAGTCCGGCAATAGAGCAGTTGGGTATGAAAGAGGCATTGAAAGATAAGATTGCCGGGTATCTTGTAGGATTAGGATTTGTAGAAATACTGACCAACTCAATAACTAACAGCAAATATTTTTCTGAAACAGTATTGGGCGAAACGGTAAAAATGATCAATAACCTCAGCACAGAACTGGATGTTCTGAGGCCATCTATGCTTGAAACTGGCTTAGAAACCATTGCTTATAACCTGAATAGAAAAAACCAACACCTGCAGTTGTTTGAGTTTGGCAAGACTTATGCTACAAAAGCTGTTGGAGATTATAAGGAAACGGAACATTTGTGTATCTACCTAACTGGCCAGGCACATGACGCGGGATGGAGAGAAAAGCCGAATAGTTTTGATATTTATCATGGTAAGGGTATTGCCAACGCAATTCTTTCACTGGCAGGTATTAGCTCGGTTCAGGTTAATCCCTTACAGGAAGTACCAGGTGTTTTAGGAGTGTATGCCGGCAAACAACAGGTAGGAAGTGTAATGGAAGTAGACCGTAAAACGGCTAACGCTTTTGATATCAAACAAACGGTGGTTTATATTGATATTGATTATGGTATGTTGGTGAAAGCTGTACAAAAACAACAGATTGTTTATAAGGAAGTAAATAAGTTCCCAGCCATGCAACGTGATCTTGCCATGGTTGTAAGTAATACCACCAACTATAGTGCGATTGAAACAGTGGTAGAAAAGTTGAAGATTTCACGCTTACAGGATATGCGATTATTTGATGTTTTCGAAAGCGAGAAGCTTGGAGCTGGCAAAAAGTCGATGGCCATCAGTTTTACCTTTGTAGATGAAGAAAAAACCCTCACCGACAAAGAAGCAGATAGCATGATGGCTAAATTGATACAGGGGCTGGAAAAAGAGTTGGGTGCGGAGATCAGGAAGTAGGAATTTGTGAATGGTCAATGATGAATGGTCAAATGATCTTTTTTACAGGATGTTTTTTGATAATAATCACCATCTCACAATTCACCATTGACAATTCACTCCCGTGCATAATTGGTGCACTAAAACAGGATACAAAATAAAAAATGCGTTTAACTTAGAGAGATGCTAGATCTTGACATCCAGATAAAAGCCATACAGGATAAGCTTCAGTTATTACTGAAGCAAAATCAGGTATTGGTTAGGGAGCATCAAAGACTGCAAAAGGAGCTGGAAAAGAGCCAGCACCTGTTGCAAAAGCAGGATGATCAGATTGCGACGCTACAACAACAATTGGATGCTCAAAAACTAGGTACCGCCACTCAAACACCAGAAGAAAAAGCAATGTTGGAAAAGCGCATCAATGGTTATCTTAAAGAGATTGATAAATGCCTGGCATTATTAAATACCTGAATTTATGGCTGAACTGATTCCCGTTAATATCGTTATAGCCGACCGGAGTTATCGTCTGCGTATTGAAGCGGCCGATGAAGAAATGGTTCGTAAAACTGCCGGTCTGATCAATGATAAAATTGCCGAATTCCGAAATAGTCTGGCTGGAAAAGACATGCAAGACTATGTAGCCATGGTATTACTTTGGTTTGCAACCGAGCAAAACCAAAGCGGGATTGAATTAGTTAAATGGCAGGAAGCCTCAAATAAGCTGAGCAGTCTCGAGCGTCAGCTCGATAAAGCGTTGGAGGAAGTCCAGAGTTCATAGTCGATAGTCCATAGTCCATGGTCCATGGACTATGGACTATCGACTTCTTCGACTTTCCTCTCCTCAATGCACTTTTCTTCTACGTATTTAATTATCTTCGCTTTTATCCGTTTACTCATTATAGTAAATCGCGATGTGTTATTGTATACGAATGATTCTGAATTATTTAAAAATTGACCAACAACATGGAGACGATTGTCTTGATAATAACAGGCGCTGCAGCATTGATCGTGGGTTTGATAGCAGGTAAATTAATTTTTGCCAAAAACACACAAAAACAGGTTGATGAAGCGAATTTACAGGCCCAGAATATCTTAAAAGAAGCTGAGCTAAGGGCAGAAACCATTAAAAAGGAAAAACAGCTCGAAGCCAAAGAGCGTTTTGTACAGCTTAAAGCAGAGCATGAACGCGAGGTTAATGAACGCAATCGCAAAATCAGCGAATCTGAGAATCGCGCCAAACAGAAAGAAATTTCCATAAACCAGAAAGAAGCGGCGCTGGATAAGCAAATCAAAGAAAATGAAGCTATTAAGGAAAACCTGAACCGCCAGATAGAAGTAGTTAACCAGAAACGCACCGAGCTGGAGAAACACCAGGAAGAACATATCCGCCGACTGGAAAAAATTGCCGGATTGAGTGCAGATGAAGCAAGAGCACAGCTTATAGAAAGCCTTCGCCAGGAAGCACAAACCAGGGCTCTCTCGATGCAACAGGAAATTATTGAAGACGCAAAACAAAAGGCGAATAAAGAAGCCCGTAAAATTGTTATTCAGTCAATACAGCGCACTGCCGCTGAGCAAACCATCGAAAATACGGTTACGGTATTCAACTTGGAAACCGATGAAATCAAAGGTCAGATCATTGGTCGTGAGGGTAGAAATATCCGTGCCATTGAAGCAGCAACCGGTGTTGATCTGATTGTGGATGATACGCCAGAAGCCATTATCCTTTCTTCATTCGATCCGTTGAGAAGGGAAATTGCACGCTTGAGTTTACAAAGACTGGTAGCAGACGGACGTATTCACCCTGCCCGTATTGAGGAAGTAGTTGAGAAAACCCGCCGCCAATTGGAAGAGCAGGTAATGGAAATAGGAGAGCGTACAGTAATAGAAATGGGTATCCATGGACTGCATAAAGAACTGATTCGTATTGTTGGTAAGATGCGTTTCCGTTCTTCTTATGGTCAGAACCTGTTGATGCACAGCCGTGAAACTGCCAACCTTTGTGGTATTATGGCTGCAGAACTGGGCATGAACCCTAAATTGGCTAAACGTGCCGGTTTACTGCACGATATAGGGAAGGTGCCCGATGAAGAAACTGAATTGAGCCACGCATTGTTGGGAGCTAAACTGGCTGAAAAATATGGAGAAAATCCTGCGGTAGTAAATGCCATCGGTGCCCACCACGATGAAATGGAAATGCAATATGTGATTTCTCCGATTGTACAGGCCTGTGATGCCATCAGCGGCGCACGTCCGGGTGCGCGTCGCGAAATCATGCAGCAGTATCTTCAACGTATCAAAGACCTGGAAAACCTTGCATTAGCGTACCAGGGTGTAGAAAAAGCGTATGCTATTCAGGCTGGCCGCGAATTACGTGTAATTGTAGAAGCCGAAAAAGTATCCGATGGCGACAGCGATAAATTAAGTTTCGAAATAGCCCAGAAAATACAAACCGAAATGACTTATCCCGGTCAGATTAAAGTAACCGTAATAAGGGAGAAGAGAGCGGTGAATGTAGCTAGGTAAGAGCTGCAAGCTGCAAGCTGCAAGCTACAGGCTGCAAGCCGGAAAAATAATACACAGATTATTCTCAAAACATGCTACTACGGATGTACCGAAGTAGCATGTTTTATTTTGCGACTGTATACATTTAATTATCAGTCTATGAAGAATTTCAAAGAGTTGAGGGTTTGGCAAAAAAGCTTTGATTTGTCGATTGCCTGTTACGGGTTTACATCCTCGTTTCCCGTAGCAGAGCGCTATAATCTTGCTAGTCAGATAAATAGCGCAGTTATTTCTATTCCATCAAACATTGCTGAGGGGAGCAGCCGTAGAAGCGAAAAAGAATACAAGCGATTTTTGGAAATTGCTTTAGGTTCGGCATATGAACTGGAAACGCACTTGCTTATCGCGGACTCATTAAATTTTGGAATCGTAAGTGATAGACAATCAATGATTTATAATGTTAAGGAGGTCCAAAAAATGCTGATTGCTTTTATTCGGATTCTCGATAAAGTAAACTTGTAGCTTGCAGCTTGTGGCCTGTAGCGGAAAAAGAAGTATTTTTCTTTTGGAGAATCCCTGCTACCTTCTTACCTTTGCCGTCCGCAAAAATTAAAAGTTATGAACGCAGCAGTTCAGTTTGTACACGAGCAATTAACCGTAAAGAAGGAGTATCCTAAATTCAAAGCAGGTGATAATATCACTGTGAATTATAAAATTGTTGAGGGTGGTAAAGAGCGTATCCAGAGCTTTCGTGGCGATGTGATCAAATTGCAGGGCAATGGTGCTACTGCTTCTTTCACCGTTCGTAAAATTTCTGATGGTGTAGGTGTGGAGCGTTTGTTTCCTTTCCTTTCACCTAATATCGACTCTATCGTACTGAATAAGAGCGGTAAAGTACGTCGTGCTAAACTTTACTACCTGCGTGAGCGTAGCGGTAAAAGTGCACGTATTAAAGAAAAACGTTTCTAAGCAATTAAGCTTTACTATAAGAAAAGCGGAAATAGGTTTACCTGTTTCCGCTTTTTTATTTCCCTTAGCAATTGTTTTTTAGTTTGGAAGTAAAATTGTTTTACTTTTGAAGTCTACAAAAATCATAACAAATGTTGTCGTCTACATTACTTTTTGGTATGCCCGGTGGAAGCGAATGGATCATTATTGTATTAGCAGTATTGATTCTGTTCGGTGGCAGAAAAATTCCTGAGTTTATGCGTGGTCTGGGTAAAGGTATCCGTGAGTTTAACGATGCCAAAAATAACGTGAAGAAAGAGATCGAGGAAGGTATAAAAGAGAAAGACCAGACTGCACAATAAACATTCATTTAAAAGGAATTTAGCCTTTGTTTCGTTTTAGCACAATCAAAGACTACCATATTGCATTACAGAACGGCCAAACCACCTGTGTGGAGGCCGTTCGTTTTTATATAGATGCTATTCAGCGTGATGCACACTTAAATGCATGGCTTACTGTTTATGAAGCGGAAGCGCTTTCCCAGGCCGCCGCTTTAGATGCCGCACGTTTGTCAGGTGAACCTATGTCTCCCTTACATGGTGTTATTGTTGGATTAAAGGATGTGATTTCTTATAAAGATCACCCACTTTCTGCTGCTTCCCTTATACTGAAAGATTTTACTGCTATTTACGATGCAACCGCAACCGCGCGTTTAAAAGATGCTGGTGCAATCATCATTGGTCGTCAAAACTGCGATGAATTCGCCATGGGAAGCACCAACGAATATTCTGCATATGGAGTGGTAAAAAATGCCAAAGACGAAACAAGGGTGCCGGGTGGCTCTTCCGGAGGCTCTGCTGTAGCCGTTCAGGCCGGACACTGTATGATTAGTTTGGGTTCAGATACCGGAGGCTCTGTTCGCCAGCCGGCAGACTTCTGCGGTATTATCGGTCTTAAACCCTCGTACGGAAGAATATCCAGGTATGGACTTATTGCTTACGCATCATCATTCGACCAGATTGGTATTTTTGGTACCAATGTAGCAGACGTGGCCCTGACTTTACAAACTATATCCGGAGCAGATGAGTACGACAGTACAGTTGCTGATTTGCCTGTTCCATCTTATGCTACATTATTGGACGAACCCGTTGAATCTAAGCGCATTGCCTATTTTAAGGAAGCGCTTGATCATCCGGGCCTCGACCCGGCGATTAAAGCTGAAATAGAAGCCTTTATCAAAAAATTAACAGAACAGGGCTATACTATAGAACCGGTTGATTTTGAACTACTTGAATATATTGTTCCGACCTATTATATACTAACCACCGCAGAGGCTTCAAGCAACCTTTCACGCTTCGATGGGGTTCGTTTTGGCCACAGATCCAGCCAGCATTTTGAAGACCTTAACGCCCTCTATAAATCTTCCCGCTCGGAAGGTTTTGGTAAAGAAGTTAAGCGTAGGATTATGCTCGGCAGTTTTGTATTAAGTGCCGGATATTTTGATGCATATTTCACTAAAGCCCAACAGGTTAGGGCAATGTTGCAGGAAAAAACAACCGCTATTTTCGGGAAATACGATGCAATTATTCTACCTACCGTTCCCGCACCCGCATTTAAAATCGGGGAGATGCAGGATGACCAGGTAGCTATGTTCCTGGCAGATATCTATACAGTATTCGCTAACCTTGTAGGAATACCCGCTATTTCCATTCCTCTGTTCAAACACCCCAATGGCATGCCTTTCGGCCTCCAGATTATGACTTCTGCCTTTGATGAGGTATCTTTGCTGCGTCTTTCTAAACGGTTTATGGACATGCAGTAGGTAGGAATTTCGAGCCAAACTGCACCCATTAACGTATTAAATTGATTCTTAAGCATGAAGTGGTTTGGCATCAGCATACAAAGTCATATAAGCACAAGCAAAGCCTTGCTGATCTGCTTTGCATTTGTGGCAGGTAGTCTGGGCGTAATGTCATTTAAACCAGACCCCGGATATGGAACCAAAAAAATGTCCGATTCTCTCAGCGATAAAACGGCTTTTAAAAGTCTTTTCAATAACAATCGTTTCGATGCATCGAAGCCTTATGCCAGCCAGCTAAATCCCCGTGCGGTTGCCTTTGTACAGGAATATGTTCGGAAGAATGGTGAATCGCTCGAAAAAATGAAAACCTGGGGCAAACCCTATTTTGATCTTTACGACAATATCCTTACCGTATACGGCTTACCCAGAGAAATGAAATATCTAAGCGTAATTGAAAGTCACCTGGGTGCTAATATTGTTTCCTGGGCCGGTGCCGCAGGTCCCTGGCAGTTGATGCCTTATGAAGCAAAACGATTTGGTTTAAGGGTAGGAAATGTAGACGATCGTACCGATTATTATAAAAGTACTCACGCTGCCGCCAAACTCATGCGCGAGCTGTATACCGAATTCAACGACTGGCTATTGGTAGTGGCTGCTTACAATGCAGGAGCTGGACGGGTAAAGCAGGCTATCCGCAAATCGGGTAGTAGAGACTTCTGGGAATTGCAATATCACCTGCCTGAGGAAACCAGGAACCATGTTAAGAAATTCATCGGTACGCATTATGCTTTTGAGGGAAGTGGTGGTTGGACTACCATGACTGCCTCTGAAACCGAAATGAAAAAGGCAGCATTGTTAACCAGTGCAGAAGTGGTGCTGAGTCCGGAAGAGCTGAATAATTCAACTGTAGTGGAAATAACGGGCCGTTACAATTCATTGGTAGTTACGAATGCATTACTGATGGATCTAAACCAGTTTAACCGCTGGAACCCTGGGTTTGATAAAACATTGGCAGAAGGTAAGAAATATACCATGCGTATTCTAAAAGATAAGGAAGCTGTATTTCATGCAAAGAAACAGCAGTTGTTAATGGAATCGGTGAAAGCCTTATTGGAAAACACAGTGGTAAGTAAATAGCCAACATTCGAATATTCTTGGTCCATAGTCCATAGACTATGGACTTCAAGCTAAGAAGGTTCAAGCACTTTCCGTATAGCAGCCGCTTTCAACAAACATTCTTCATATTCTTTCTCCGGATCACTGTAAAAAGTAATACCTCCACCAACCTGGTATCCCAGGTACTTGTTTTTTTCATTATAGAGTATACTTCGGATCACCACATTGAAATCAAAATCGCCCTGAGGGTCAATATATCCTACGGCGCCAGAATATAGGCCTCTTTTTGTGGGCTCATATTGATCAATTAGCTCCATGACCCTTTTTTTGGGGGCACCGGTCATGCTACCCATGGGAAAACATGCTTTTAATATGCTTGAGAAGGGCGTAGAGCGACTTAATTCTCCTTCGATGGTAGATATCATCTGGTGCACCTGCGGGAAGCTGTAGATGCCAAATAACTCTTTTACCAGCACGGTCCCCTCCGTACAAACCTTACTTAAGTCGTTCCTCACCAGGTCTACAACCATTACATTTTCACTTTTGTCCTTTTCACTTAGTTTCAGCGCTTCTTTTAATTGAAGATCAAGCGCATCGTTATTTAGATTTCTGCTAATGGTACCTTTGATGGGCTGAGAAATAAGTTTGTTGCCTTTTTTCTGTAAAAATCTTTCAGGACTCGCACAGAGCAGGTAACTATGGTCAATTTTATAATAACAGGCAAATGGATTAGGGGAGAGATTTGTAAGTTGCTGGTAAAGGGCTGGTGGATTTATTTCCGCATCTGTTGCATAAAATTCCTGACAATAATTGATCTCGTAACAATCGCCTCTAAGAATATGTTGCCTGAGTTGTTGAATAACCTGAATATAGGCTGTTTTATCCAACCTCGGTTGAATCTGCAATGGAGGTAACACTACTGAAGGTTCAGGTAATACGTTGTTGATTGACTCGAAAATTGATACCGGATCTTCCTGTCCATAACAGATGATTTCCAGTTGGTCCTGTTTCAGTTGTAATACAACAGAGGGAACAAAAAAGTATAGATCTGGGAATTCAATACCGTCCTGTTTAGCCGAGGGCAACATGGTTTCAACCTGGTTCTTTGTATCATATCCGATATGACCGAAAATCCAGTACCCCCTGTGTTGCTGTAGAAAAACATCCAGATCGCTGAGCGCAGCATTGGCGGATACCATTGCTATTGCCCCACAGCCAGCAATACATTCAACGTTTGTATGGTTAGATTGGTACTGGTGATTATCCAGAAAAGCACAAATGTTGAACCGGTTGGCCCAGTTCAACATTTGCGCTTTACATTCTTTGAAATCTGTTATAGGGAAAGAATGAGTGATATGCAGTTGGTTTAGGATGATCTAGAAATCATCGTCATCATCATCATCGAATCCACTATTCTTGTCGTTGAACAAGTCGAATTCTTTGAAGTCTTCATCTAATTTGAAGTCGTCATCATCGTCTTCACCTTTCTTTTTACCACCTCCGGCTTTTTTGCCTTTGCTTTTGGGAATATCAAATTCGTCGAAGTCTGGATCCCAGTCATCGTCTTCTTCTGCCTTATCCCAATCATCATCAGCTTCTTCGTCGCCATCATCATCATCGTCGTCATCATCTTTCGATTTTTTAGACGCAGATTTAGTAGCTGATTTTTTTGATGATGGTTTTACATCCATTTCATCATCATCATCATCTAAATCATCATCATCGTCTTCCAATTGTTTTTTACTTTTTGGAGACGGTTTCTCATCAGCCTGTTTTGGTGCTGATTTCTTTGGGGTCGAGGATTTTTTATCCTTATCAGATCTTGCTGCCATATTCCAATAAGATTAACTGCGTAAAATTTCAACGCAAATTCTTATTAACCAAAAAAATTTTTCTGTTACAAATGCAATGCCACAAACTACAATCTAACAATTTGTTCGCGACCTGGGCCGTTCGATACAAATTTAACCGGGGCACCTACATAATTATTAATAAAATCAATATACTCAGACATTGTTCCCGGTAAAGCTGCTGCTTCTTTAATACCGCTTGTATCGGTATTCCAACCTGCAAAACTTTTCCACACAGGAGTTATATCGAGGCCAGACATCTGGAATGGCACTTCATTGGTTGTTGCACCATCGAGATTATAGGCGGTACAAACATTCAATTCAGCAAAACTATCCAGTACATCGGCTTTTGTCATGATGATTTTAGACACACCATTGATCATACAAGCAAATTTAAGCGCAACCAGATCGATCCATCCACAACGGCGCGGGCGACCGGTTGTAGCACCAAATTCACTTCCAATGCGACGTAATTCTTCTCCGGTAGCATCATGTAACTCGGTTGGGAATGGTCCACCACCAACACGGGTACAATATGCTTTGGTAACACCCAAAACTTCATTGATTTGTCTGGGTGATACGCCTAGTCCGGTACAAACACCTGCAGAAGTTGTATTGGATGAAGTTACAAATGGGAATGTACCGAAATCAATATCCAGCATACTTCCCTGAGCGCCTTCGGCCAAAACTTTCTTGCCTTTACTGATCTGATCATTGATAAAATATTCACAATTGATCACATTCAGTGTTTTCAGGAATTCCAGTGCTTCGAAAAACTCCTGTTCAGAAGCAGAAATATCTTCTGTAAAGTTGAAATTATTCAATAAAACCTGGTGTTTACTGCGCAGGTCATTGTATTGCTTGATGAAATTAGGATGTAACAGGTCACCTACACGCAGTGCATTTCTGCCTGTTTTATCCATATATGCCGGTCCGATGCCTTTTAAGGTAGAGCCAATTTTTGATTCTCCTTTTTGCATTTCGGATGCTTTATCCAATGCGCGGTGAGTAGGAACGATAATATTGGTACGCTGAGAAATGAATAGATTCTTGCGAACATCAACGCCATAAGCAGCCACTGCTTCACATTCTCTTTTTAGCGTTACCGGATCAAGCACAACACCATTTCCGATGATATTGATGGTTTGCTGGTGAAAAATACCTGACGGAATCTGGTGAAGTACCATTTTTTTTCCATCTACATATAAAGTATGTCCGGCATTTGGACCACCCTGGAAGCGGGCGATGATATCGTATTCTGGTGCGAAGTAATCTACAATCTTTCCTTTTCCTTCATCACCCCACTGTAATCCAAGTATAACGTCAACCATAATATTGCTTTGAATCGCGGCAAAAATAGGAGATAGTTTGGGCTTTGTAGTGTTTGGGGAAGAATATTTTTGCAGAGGGGGGGGACAAATTCAAAAATCAAAATTCAAAAGTCAAAATTCAAAACAACACTTTCTAACTTTTGAATTTTGACTTTTGAATTTTGACTTTTGACCTTACTTATTTCCCTTCGGTTTCAGCATCAAAACGATCAACTGTTTGTATTCCGTTCAGTGATTTCAAACGCAAGACAAGTTCTTCCAATTCTTCTTTATCGTGAACGAATACTTTTATGGTGCCCTCAAACAAACCTTCTCTCGATTCGATGGTGAGTCCGGCAATATTGATTTTCAGGTCGCCACTGATCACATTGGTTATTTTATTGATAACACCAACATCATCCAATCCTACAATTTTCAAACCGGTTAGGAATGAAATTTCTTTGTTTTTGGCCCATTTGGTCTTAACCACCCTATGTCCATAGTTTGCCAACAATTGTGCTGCATTCGGGCAACCGGTACGGTGAATGATCAAACCTTTACCCGTGCTCACAAAACCAAATACATCATCACCCGGAATCGGGTTGCAGCATTTGGCAAGCGAATACATGATTTTATCACTGCTTTCTCCAAATATGATGAGTTCAGAATCTTTTTTACCGTAAGATTTTTGTGTGGTCTCTGTTCCGGGATCCTGAATAATGGGTTTTGGTTTAGGTATTTCAATTTTATCGCCCAATACCTGGAAGTCCTTTAATTCTTTCAGGTCAATCAGTTTTGTAGCGATTTTATAGTGCAGGTCAAGCGAAGAAGGTAACTTATAAAACTGAACCAGTTCTTCAATATTATACTGACTGTAAGCGGCTCCCATGCTTTCCAGTTTTCTCTGTAAAACATATTTGCCGTCTTCCGCTACTTTTCTTTTCTCTTCCCTTAGTGCATCTTTAATTTTATTCCTTGCTTTGGCTGTAACAACAAAGCCTAGCCAGTCTTCTGAAGGTTTCTGCTTATTGCTTGTAATAATTTCTATCTGATCACCACTACGTAGTTTATGGCTGATGGGCACCAGCTTATGGTGCACTTTTGCACCGATACATTTTGTGCCGATGGCGGAGTGAATGGAAAATGCAAAATCCAATGCTGTACTTCCTGTAGGCAACATTTTCACTTCGCCTTTTGGTGTGTACACATAAATTTCTTCTGCGAGGAAAGAGGTTTTAAAATCTTGTAAGAAGTCTACGCCTTCTGTATCCTGCGTACTCAAGACCTCACGGATCTGTCCAAACCATTTATCGAAGCGGTCCTCATCATTACTTCCTTCTTTGTATTTGTAATGTGCCGCAAGACCTTTCTCTGCAATTTCATTCATACGTTTGGTACGTATCTGTACTTCTACCCATTTACCCTGGGGGCCCATTACCGTAGTGTGCAATGCTTCATATCCATTGCTTTTTGGGTTGCTGAGCCAGTCGCGTAAACGTTCAGGAGAAGGAATGTATTCATCAGTAATCATGGAATACACTTTCCAGCAATCTTCTTTTTCTTTTTCGGGAGGAGAGTCCAATATCACACGAATGGCGAAGAGGTCGTAAACTTCTTCAAATGCCACCCCTTTCTTCTTTATTTTATTCCAGATAGAATGGATGCTTTTGGGACGGCCATAGATTTCAAAATTGAAATTGGCGGCCTGCATTTTTTCTTTTAGTGGTCGGATGAATTCATTGATATACCTGGTTCTTTCGCGTTTTGTTTCTGCCAGTTTTTTAGCAATATCGCGATAGGCTTCAGGTTCCATGTATTTCATGGAAAGGTCTTCCAGTTCGGTTTTTATGCTATACAAACCCATTCTATGGGCCAGTGGTGCATAAACCCAAACTGTTTCGGAAGCTATTTTAAGCTGTTTTTCCCTTTTCATGTGGTCGAGCGTACGCATATTGTGTAAGCGATCGGCCAGTTTTATCAGAATTACCCTTGGGTCATCTGTTAGGGTCAGCAGAATTTTTTTAAAGTTCTCAGCCTGTTGGGAAGTGTTGGTATCCATGACTGTAGAAATCTTGGTAAGACCGTCTACAATACGGGCGATCTCCGTTCCAAATTCCCTTTCCACGTCTTCCAGGCTAATATCGGTGTCTTCCACCGTATCATGTAAAAGGGCGCAGATGGTACTTCGAACCCCGAGTCCGATTTCTTCCACACAAATCATAGCTACCGCAATGGGGTGAAGTATATAGGGTTCACCACTTTTGCGGCGCATGGTTTTATGTGCATCGGCTGCCATTTGAAAGGCATGACGCACCAGTTCCTTATCTCCCTTTTTCAGCTTTGATTTCAGGCTCCTTAACAGTGCACGGTAATGCCTGATGATCTCATTTTTTTCCTGTTCCGGGTTTAGGTTATACTTGGGTAATGCCGCCTCCACGGGTATTTCTTGCGCTTGCTCCATATCAGGATACGAATATACGAAATCGTCAATCGTCAATGGTCAATTGTCAATTGTGAATGGGCAATATGGGTGGGTAATATTCACCATTGACAATTGACCATTCACCTTCTTAACTAAAATTTACAGCATCGGTAATTACCACCCGGGCTTTGTGCTTAACTTTGGCGCCTGTCATGACTGAAACGAGTAAAAAGAAAGTCTTCGATTTTTCCTTATTGTCGCGGGTGTTTCATTTTGTGAAACCTTACCGTCGCAGCTTCTACCTGAGTATTATGCTTGCGGTAGTAATGGCGGTATTTGCACCTGTTAGACCCTACCTGATTCAATTAACGGTGAACAAGGCTACCGGAAAACCGGTTGAAGCACCTGGTTGGCTGGAAAGTCTGCTATTTAATACAGATATTTCTGATGCCAGCAGGTTTATTATCGCAGTAACCATTTTCCAGATTGTGTTTCTTTTTGTTGAAACTTCGGTGCGGTTTGTATTCAGTTTTATCACAGCTTCTATGGGGCAACATGTGGTAAAAGACATGCGTAATGCTACTTACAAAAAGATACTTGGACTAAACCTCCGCCAATTTGACCAGACACCAATTGGCACACTTACTACCAGAACCATTGATGATATTGAAAGGATCAATGATATTTTTTCTGACGGACTCATTCCCATCATTGCGGATATTTTGGTTATCGTGGTTACACTGGGGGTAATGTTCTGGGAAAACTGGCAGTTGACACTTATTTGTCTTGCACCATTTCCTATCATGATTATTGCTACTTATTATTTTAAGGAAAGCGTAAATAAGAGTTTTATCAGCGTTCGTAATGCAGTGGCAAGTTTAAATGCCTTTGTACAGGAGCATATTACGGGAATGCAGGTGGTACAGGCATTTGCGGCGGAAGATAGGGAGATGAACAAGTTCAAAAAAATCAACGCCGAACACCGTAATGCGAATATCAAAGCCATTTTTGCCTATTCTGTTTTTTTCCCGGTAGTGGAAGTGGTGCTGGCATTAAGTATAGGATTACTGGTTTGGTGGATCGCCGGAAAACCGGATGCAACCAGTCCGGGATTATTAATGGCATTCATCCTCTATTTGAACCAGATATTTCGCCCACTAAGGGTAATAGCAGATAAGTTCAATGTGTTACAAATGGGAATGGTTGCTGCAGAAAGGGTGTTTAAGGTGATGGATAATAAAGATGAAATTACTGCTGCTGATTATGGAACTCATTCGCCGGAGAATATTAAGGGAGATATTGAACTCGATCATGTTTCTTTCGCCTACACTGAGGAACAATATGTTTTAAAAAACATCAACTTTCAGGTAAAAGCAGGAGAAACTGTGGCATTGGTAGGACATACCGGAAGTGGTAAAACATCGATCATCAGTTTATTGAACAGGTTATACCAGGTGCAAAAGGGGGAAATACGGATCGACGGTGTTGATATTAACAGATATGATATTGAACGCCTGAGAAAAAGTATTGGTGTTGTGTTACAAGATGTGTTCCTGTTTTCCGGCTCAGTATTAGATAATATTACGCTTCGTAACCCGGCTATTTCAAAAGAACAGGTAGAGGAAGCAGCGAAAATGATTGGGGTGCATGATTTTATTATGCAGTTGCCCGGTGGGTATGATTATAATGTAATGGAGCGGGGAAGTACATTGAGTTTGGGTCAGCGCCAGTTGTTATCTTTTATCAGAGCCTTGCTTTATAATCCCTCTATCCTCATTTTAGATGAAGCAACTTCATCCATAGATACGGAAAGCGAAATGCTGATTGAAAAAGCAATAGATCAACTCATCTCAGGCCGAACGTCTATTGTTATTGCGCATAGACTTTCTACCATACGCAAGGCGGATAAGATTATTGTGTTAGATAAGGGTGAAATAAAAGAGATGGGTAGTCATGATGAACTCTTGTTAATGGGTGGATTTTATGCTAAATTGCATGAGATGCAGTTTGAAAAAAAGAAAGCTGTGTTAGCTTAGCAAATGCCTGCAAAATTTTCTGATAATAGCAAGGAAGAAAACGGTTCATTAAAATTTCAGGAACCTCATTTTTCATATGGCCCTTCCGAAGAAGAGCAGTTGTCTCATGCGCTTAGACGAACATATACCGAACGTTTTCTGGTAATGACCAAGCTGATGAAAATGAATATGATGTTCCGAAAAGCAAAAATTACACACCAACAATCCGAAGAACCGGGACAATCTGAATAACAATGGATGTTTTTGATGATGATTTGTTGAATTTTTGGTCGGCTTTAAACGAGGCCGGCGTCCTTTATATTATGATTGGTGGGGTTGCCACAAACTTTCATAGATACCAGCGTACAACAGACGATATTGATGTTTGGATAAAAGACACACATGAAAATCGGGTAAATCTGAGGAAATCTTTAAAAAAGTACAGTCAAATAGATTATTTCATGCTTGAAACCCTTCAGATTATTCCTGGATGGACCAACTTTAGCCTTAATAATGGGTTTCGGCTGGATTTAATGATTGATGTTAAAGGGTTGGAAGGTTTTGGGTTTGATGAATAATGTCTTAAAATGGCCTCTATTGCTGAAATTAATGGCGTAAAAATCCCTTTTTTGCATATAAATCACCTTATTGAATCTAAAAGAGCAGCTAACAGACCGAAGGACCAGGTTGATCTGATTTACCTTGAAAAAATCAAAAATTTAGTAGAAAACAGGCCTGATAAGCAGGACTGATTTTTTTCTGTGTTTTCCGTACTTTCCTCACCATTTTCACCCCCTTTACCCCTATCTTTGCCGCAAATTTCGAGACAGGTATGGCCCGCATGAGTGTAAAATCTTTACTGGTAGCGACTTTCAGCCTTTTTACAGTGCTGTTTTCTACTGTATCCTATGCCAATGATACACCACAGCACGGAACCGAGGCTGTGGAAGGTCATGGTGAAAAGGATTTTGATGTTACTAAAACCATCCTCGAACACATAAAAGATGACCATAGCTGGCATTTATGGGGGCATACAACCCTTCCGCTGCCAGTAATTCTCTATTCTGATAAAGGACTGGAGGTTTTCTCTTCTGCAAAACTGATGGATGAACACCATGAGCCTGCTGTTTATCAAGGAAACTATACTTATAAAACCATCGAAGGGAAGATTAAAGTGGTAAATGCCGATGGTACGGTTGATGAAACACTTTCTGCAAAAGTTTGGGATTTCTCTATCACCAAAAACGTAGCGGCTTTATTTGTTTCTATTACAATTCTTTTACAGGTATTCCTGACTGTTGGTGGTGCTTACCGTAAAAGAGGCGTGAAATCTGCACCGAAAGGATTGCAATCTTTTATGGAACCTGTGGTGCTTTTTGTTCGTGATGAAGTGGCAAAACCAAATATTGGTCATAAGTACGCTAAGTACATGCCGTTTCTGCTGACCATTTTCTTCCTGATTCTTATCAATAACTTTTTGGGTCTTGTGCCGTTTTTCCCGGGTGGGGCTAACGTGAGTGGTAATATCGCATTCACCATGACATTGGCGGTGTTTGTGTTTATTGTGGTTAATATAAATGGTAACAAAAGTTATTGGGAGCATATTTTCTGGATGCCTGGCATGCACTGGAGCATGAAAGCCTTCCTTGCGCCTATTGAATTAATTGGTGTATTTACCAAGCCCATTTCATTGATGATCCGATTATTTGCGAACATCACTGCGGGTCACATTCTTGTATTAAGCTTAATCTGTTTGATCTTTATATTTAAAACTGTTGTTGCATCTGCTATTGCTGTACCTTTTGCGGTGTTCATCGGGTTGATTGAATTGCTTGTGGCATTCCTGCAGGCATACATTTTTACCATGTTGAGTGCTATGTATATTGGAATGGCTACAGAAGAGCACCATCATCATGGAGATCATGAGCCACATTATAATGTGGATTAAACAGGATAATTTTTTTTAATAACAAATAAAAACTAAAACAATGGTAGTAGGAAGTGTTGCCGCAATCGGCGCTGGTTTAGCTGCTATCGGTGCCGGTATCGGTATCGGTCAGATTGGTAAAGGTGCAGTAGAAGGTATTGCCCGTCAGCCGGAAGCTGCTAACGACATCCGTGCAAACATGATCGTTGCTGCGGCTTTCGTAGAGGCGGTTGCCCTGTTTGCGGTGGTTGTTGCCCTGTTGGGTAACGGATAATCCGTTCAACTTTTTATACGGACCCCAGGCAAAGGGCGGAAGGGTCCGTATAATTTTCAGAAGAAATTTCAAACGCAGATATAAACATCGTTATGTTATTAGAAATAAACCCACTGGTATTACCTGATATCGGACTCCTGTTCTGGAATACCGTTGCATTTCTTGTATTACTGTTCATCCTGGGCAAATTTGCCTGGAAGCCAATGCTGAAAGCGATTCACGATCGTGAGCAGGGTATTGAAGATGCACTGAGCAAAGCCGATAAAATGAAGGCAGATATTGCTGCCATGCAAAGTGAAAATGAAGCATTACTGGCAAAAGCCCGTGAAGAAAGAGCTCAGATGATTAAAGAAGCAAAAGAAACCGCTGATAAAATGGTTGCTGATGCTAAAGACAAAGCCAAGAACGAATACGACAGGATTGTGGCAGACGCACAAGTTGCTATCAACCAGCAAAAGAATGCAGCACTTACCGATGTTAAAAACCAGGTAGGTTCACTGGTAGTAGAAGTTGCTGAGAAAGTATTACGCAAAGAGTTGGCTAATAAAGCAGAACAAGAAAACTATATTAAGCAACTGGCAGAAGGAGTGAAGCTGAATTAATTTGGAGATGAGTGAATTTGGAAATTTGGAAATGAAAATATCCATCTTTCCGGGCTTCACATTCATTTTCAAATTTCCAAATTTCCAAATTTTCAAATTATAATAAATGCAGAATCCACGTTTAGCAGGAAGGTACGCGAAGAGTCTGGTTGACCTGGCTACTGAGAAAGGTCAGTTGGAAGCAGTATATGCTGACATGAAATACCTGCAGGCTGTTTGTAAAAGCAGCAGAGATTTTGTAAACCTGTTGAAAAGCCCGGTAATAAAAGCTGATCAGAAAAACAGCATCATTACTGCGGTTACCAACGGTAAAGTCGGAGAACTTACTGCGGCATTTAATAACCTGCTGGTTAAAAAAGGCCGTGAAAGTGACCTTCCTGAAATTGCTGAAGCTTTTATCGATCAATACAATGCAATAAAAGGTATTCATAGAGTATTGCTTACAACAGCAGTGCCAGTAAGTGAAGACCTGAAGCGTTCAATTGAACAGAAAGTAAAGTCAGAGAAAAACTTTGCCAATATTGAACTTGAAACCAGAACCGACGAAAGTCTTATCGGTGGTTTTGTACTTGAATTCAATAATAACCTGGTTGATGCAAGTATCTTGCGCGACCTGAAAGATATTAAAAAGCAGTTCCTGCAGAATTTATACGTTCAGCAGTTACGATAATAACAATCACAAATCATCAATAAACAGAATACATCATGGTGGACATTAAACCCGATGAAATATCAGCGATACTGAGACAGCAACTCAGCAATTTCAATGTATCGGCCGATTTGGAAGAAGTGGGTACCGTATTACAGGTAGGTGACGGTATCGCCCGTGTATATGGCCTGAATGGCGTACGCAGTGGTGAACTGGTAGAGTTTGAAAGTGGCGTAAAAGCAATTGCCCTTAACCTGGAAGAAGATAATGTGGGTGTGGTACTCATGGGCGAAAGCGGCGATATTAAAGAAGGTGCCAAAGTAAAAAGAACCGGTAAAATTGCCTCTATCAAAGTGGGTGAAGGCGTTGTTGGCCGCGTAATCAATACTTTGGGAGAACCCATCGATGGTAAAGGCCCAATAACTGGCGACCTCTACGAAATGCCACTGGAGCGTAAAGCACCTGGTGTTATTTATCGCGAGCCGGTAAAAGAACCATTACAAACAGGTATCAAAGCAATCGATGCAATGATCCCGGTTGGTCGTGGTCAGCGTGAGTTGGTAATCGGTGACCGTCAGACTGGTAAAACAGCTATCTGTATCGATACCATCATCAACCAGAAAGAATTTTACGATGCAGGAAAGCCTGTATACTGTATATATGTTGCCATCGGACAAAAAGCTTCTACCGTTGCAGGTGTAATGAAGACTTTAGCTGATAACGGTGCAATGGCTTATACTACCATCGTATCGGCATCTGCATCTGATCCTGCTCCACAGCAGTTCTATGCTCCATTTGCCGGCGCTGCTATCGGTGAGTTCTTCCGCGATACCGGTCGTCCTGCTTTGATTATCTATGATGATCTGTCAAAACAAGCCGTGGCATACCGTGAGGTATCACTGTTGTTGAGAAGACCTCCTGGACGTGAAGCATATCCTGGTGACGTATTCTACCTGCATAGCCGTTTGTTAGAGCGTGCTGCAAAAGTTATTGCCAATGATGATGTTGCTAAGAACATGAACGACTTGCCAGACTCTATCAAACACCTGGTTAAAGGTGGTGGTTCTCTGACAGCCTTACCAATCATTGAAACACAGGCGGGTGACGTATCAGCTTATATCCCAACAAACGTAATTTCTATTACCGACGGACAGATATTCCTGGAGGGTAACCTGTTTAACGCGGGTATTCGTCCTGCGATTAACGTGGGTATCTCTGTAAGCCGTGTGGGAGGTAATGCGCAGATTAAATCGATGAAAAAAGTATCTGGTACACTGAAACTTGACCAGGCACTATATCGTGAGATGGAAGCCTTCTCAAAATTTGGTGGTGACCTTGATGCTGCTACTAAAATGGTACTTGATAAAGGTGCCCGTAACGTAGAAATCCTGAAACAAGCGCAGTACACTCCGTTCAGCGTAGAAAAACAGGTAGCAATCATTTACCTCGGTACACAAGGTCTGTTACGTGAAGTAGCCGTGAAGAAAGTAAAAGAGTTTGAAGCACATTTCCTGATGGAAATGGAGAACAAACTTCCTGATGTACTGGCTGAATTCAAAAAAGGTAATCTTCCGGAAGATGGCATCAATAAGATGACTGAACTGGCGAAGAGTTTGATGCCTCAGTATAAGTAAGCAGTTTTTTGTACAAATCATATGAAGCCCTGGATATTATCCGGGGCTTTTTTAGCTACATGATAACAGGGGTTGATTCATCAAAATACGCAGAGTATCGTATTGCCTGACCTTGAGATTGCATCTACTTTTAACTGACAGAAATTATAAATTTTCCTGAATCAGTTATCGTTGAATGACAAAAAAGTCAAGGAATATGAAAACAAAGCAGCTACTGATTATTTTCTTGTTGATAATTACAGCTTGTAAGAAAAGCGTTTCGCCGGGTAGCAGCAACACAGACCCTGCTGGTCCTGGCAACCAGCCAACAACCACTGCAAGTAACAATGGCAGTACCAGTCTGAACATTCAAGCAAATGTTGCTGATTGGATTGGAGAATATAATAACCAATTCTATGCAGTGCCTGTTATGAGTCATGGAGGAGAGTTGTTGCGTTACAATGCTACAGACAGAAAAGTGAATATGATCAGGAAGTTTGGTACTACAGATCGGTTTCAGGTAAAAGCGCATTCTATAGATGCACAGGGAAATATTTATATGTATGCACAATGCGATGTAACGAATGGTGATGTGGGTGTTATGAAATTAGATGCTGATGGGAATGTGCTCTGGAAGAAAAAATACAAAATGCAAATAAGCCCTTTTGTTTCATTTGAAGATATGCAGCCAAGAGCTATTAAACTTATAAATGGGTATCTGTGGGCCTTGTCCAGTTTTTTTCTGCTTAAAATCGACCCAGCTAATGGCAATGTACTAGCAACAACAGGTATTGGTAATACAAGTAATCGCTGGGCACCCGGGGAAGATATTATCAGGGCAGGTCAAAATATTATGGTGCAGATGGGGGGTGGGCAATTATATTTTTATGTTCTCAAAACGACAGACTTGTCAATCGTAAAATCAGTGAAAACAGCTTTTACTTTCAATCCTACTTCAGGGTATCCAACCAATACTATTCTGGATGTATCTGATAACCGTTTTTTTGCGGTAACACATTACCGTCAACAATCCTCCTTATTTCCAAGAGGAGTTATTATTGAATTTGATGCTGATGGAAAAATCCTTAACAGTGCTGTTATGGAAGACCAACTCAGTCTTTTTGAAGTTACCCGAATGCATCGCGACAAGGATGGCAACTATACAGTAGCGTATAATACCCATCTTCAACTAAGTCCCGAACTGAAAACCAAAGATGTACTCGTTTTTAATAAAAACCTGGAACTGACAAATAAAGTGAGCTTAATGCCCAGCATTACAAGCTCAGCTATTTCATTTAATGTAAATACTACTGCGCTTATACATTCTGTGAATGGCAAAACAACTATTGAGTGGGTCGATATTAAAAACCCCGGATGTAAGACTGTTAATATGCCATCCAATATTAAACTTCAAAGCCTTTCATTTAAAAGCCCTGTTGTAACAACCAATGTGCCCCCATTTGTAACACAGATGAAATATATAGGGACAGAAAATATGGCTTATACTGTTGAAAATATAAACTATACACAAACTGTAAATAAGTGTAACTGAGTATATAAACGGATATAGTTGAATGGATCAGAAAATGCCATTCTACTGAAATATAGGTTTTAGTCTTTGAGTCAGCATAAACAATTTTTAGCAGCAAAGAATACGCAGTTTGTCGTATTGTTCATCCATTTAAATAAGAGGAATTTTAGGATACAGTATAAACATAGAATGTATGAATAAAAAACTTTTGACATATTATACAAGCATTGCGATATGCATATTGCTGTTTGCTACATCCTGCGAAAAAACCGGAGGTTCTTCAGATGAATCCAAGCCGGATAATAATGCAACACTTAACAAGTGGCTGACTGATGTATCTTTTCAAAAGGTCAATGTAACATCTGCGAGTGCTGGTTGTAAAGACATAGTGTTCAATAAGGGTAATGCTGCTGTATTGGATACCAGAAATGTTGTTTCTTTTTCTTACGATAATGGTACCAATTGGGATCCACGACTTAGCTTATCAGGTAATACATTTCAATGCATTGCTTTACAACCTGATGGTAAAAAATTATTTGTAGGAGGAATTAGTCTGGCCAATTATACTTTTGGTGCTAAATTCTGGGTGTACCATGTACCTGATAATGGTGTAGTAAGCCTTGATTACACTGGCGAAGCCAAGATGGCCAACACAGATGATCCTATCAATTCCGATTTTATGCGTACCAGTTGGAATGGAGACGGATCTGTATATGCCAGCTTTGGCCGTTCTACTTACAGGGACGGCTTTTTCGGAAATATTACTCCTGACGGGAGAAAAATATTTACACGCAGAACTCCTTCCTTTTCATGGGTACTGAACGAATCACCTACAAAATTTCCTACACATTGCCAGGGCTTTTCAATCAGTGACGCTAATAAAACACTTACACTGTCAGCATCCGAATATATACCTTCTGGTAATCTTGGCTTGATGACTGCTTATACGTCAAGAGATGGAAACAAAGGGGCAGGAAATAACTGGTTGAATATCACCAATTATTGGAAACCGGGATTGTCAAAACATATTGCAGAAGATATAGCAGGCAATTATGCTGTTATCATTGGAGATGCAAACCGGTTTTTTATTGACAGTAAACTACTCACCGAAAAATATATTGAAATAGTTCCGAAAGGTATCAGTGGTACAATGAATTGTACAGCTATTGATAACAATCAATACATATGGATAGGCACCGATAATGGCTTGTACAAAAGCAATAAACCATTACCGAAATTGTATAACCCATTTGGATAAATTTAGATGAAACCTAAATTTCTTATATTACTAACTAGTATTCTTTTCTTATTTATAATATCAGCTTCTGCTCAAATACTGAGGGTTGAAAAAGAGAGTATAAGTAAGGATTACTATGGTTTAGTAAAAAGTGATGGTAAATTTGCTGTAAAACCGAATTATATAATCATCCTATCTCTCCCACATAAAAATGCTTTCTTAGCAGTCACTCAAAACAAGGGTATTGAAATTTTAGATAATAAGACAGGAAAAATAATTGAAAAGAAAAAGGAATTTCAGTTTGCTCTTCCGGCTTATATGTACTCGACAGCATATTCATATATTCAAAACAAGCAAAAAGAACCTTTTAAAGGGCAATACTGGATATTGATTAAAGACGATAAATATGGTGTATATGATTTTGATTTTAAACCAATAGCTGATGTTTTTTTTGATGAAATAAAAGTAGATATGGAGCGTCCCGGATTTCTGTTTATCAAAGAAGGAACACAATGGGGAGTCATGAATGATAAGGGGACTATACTGATAGCTCCGCAGTATTCTGAGATTAAATTTGATAATCACTATTCATCTGAAATTAACAAGCCCGTTTTTACTGTTACTAATAGATATAAAGATAGTTCAGGTCATCACTATACTACTTATTCTGTTTATGCCGACAATACTATATGTTATGGCCTCTCAAGTCGTTGGCTTTTTGCAAGTAGTAGAAATCGAGAAATTAAAGCACGTGAATTTTTACTAGCAAACGAAAACAAGCTTACTCCAAGCGATATGATTGATCTGGGTAATACTTATTATTCTTATTCTGGTATACCAGATAGTTTAATAAACCTGGCAGAAGCATATCGTTGGTTTTTGCAAGCATGGAAACAAGAAAAAAGTCAATATATTGGACAAAGGCTTGCAATGTTTCCAACTACATATAATGGTGTAGCTTTCCCTTTTTTAGATACATCTATTACCTCGCTTAGTATATATATAATACTGGCTCAAACCAATCCGACCTTTTATAATGACATCGGCCGTTTGTACTTTTTTAGTAGTGACTTTGTTACAGCAAAAAGGTATTATGAGAAAATAATAAACAATGATACTGTTGGGAATTATTCCAAATCAAAAGCCTATTTAGGGATAGCGAAAATTTATAAAACGCAGGGAGACTCGAAATTATCAATTACTTACCTGGACAAAGCAAAAGCTTTGTCACGATTATCAGGTGGCTTATATCCTGCAATTACCCAAAGTGATATCGATGAACTTGAAAATGGATTAAATCTTGCACGATCTAATCTTAGATCTGATCAAGTCATAGAATACAAGGGTGTTAAAGCTGCTATTGTACGCAGAACACAGGAGGGATTTTTATTGAGTAATGGCGATGTGCTGCCTTCACTTGCTACCAACTATAAAATATTGAATGAAAGTGCTGATACTTATAAGGTGAAATGTTTTGCGTGTTCAGGTACAGGTAGGATAAGTGTAACGGTAAAGTCAAGTTACCAGATAAGTTATTCAACCAGTACTTTATACACGGGGTCAAAAGTATCTGGAGATTATATCAAAACAACCACAATCACAACTCCATCTACTTATCAGGGTTCTGAAACTTGTAGGCAATGTTACGGGACAAAAAAGATATATAGTAAAAGATAGTTTTAGTGGATGTTTTGTGCATTGGGAACCATGAGTGCAATGCTGTTTTTTTCATATGAAATTACCTTACGATATGTGAAAGCGTTATTATTTAGAGCGTTAAAAATGCTTATAATATTCGGTTTTCAGTAGCTTTTTGTACCGCTTCTACTTTATTGGTTACATAGAGTTTCCTGTAAATGTTTTCAATATGTTTACGTACTGTGTGGTAACTGATAAAAAGGTTGGCAGCTATCTGTTCATAGGTCAGTCCGTTTTTTAAGTGTGTGAGTAATTCGACTTCCCTTTTGGTAAGCCCAAAATCAACAACAGGCTGCGAAGTATTCAGGGGTTGTCGAATCAGGTTTAATGTTTTCAATGCAATGCCCGGACTCATGGCAGCACCACCTGTCATGGTATCCATTATTGAGCGAAATAATTGCTGTGAATTATCTTCCTTTAGCAAATAGCCTTGGGCACCTGCCATAATAGCATTGAATAAGTTCTCATCATCATCAAACATCGTCAGAATCAATACCTTGATTTGAGGAAAGCGTTGCTTTAATAGTCGTGTGGTATCAATACCATTTAGAACAGGCATCTGAAGATCCATGAGCACCAGATCGATGCTTCTATTTTTATCAAGAAATTTTAATAATTCTTCTCCATTATTTGCAATATAATTCACAATAATTTCTTTATGCGGCTGCAGCCTTTCAGTAATGGCTTGCCGCACAAATGAATTATCTTCTGCTATTGCAATATGAATGGGCATTTTGGTCATCAAAAGTATATTTTGAATTTTCTATTGTCTATACGCAATTGTACGTATTTCAACTGAGGTTAGGGAAACTGCCCTTTATCAGGGTTTCGCCTGCTTTACTTTGTATATTAAGTTCACCTTTTAATTCTCCAATCCTGTACCGCATATTTGTTAGACCATTGCCATTTTGCATGGCACCCACATCAAATCCAATACCATCATCTTTAATTGAGAAGTGAATTCTGTCTGACTCGTCGGCTGATAAGCTAACCTGTATAGATAAACAATGTGCATATTTAATGGCATTATTTACAGCCTCCTGTATAATTCTAAACAAGTGAGTGGTGGCAGCTTCACTCAACATTAGGTCAGTATTGCCTGATACTGCTACCTTAACCTGTAGTTGCTGATTAACTGCTGGTCTTAAATAATCCCTCAACCTGAGTGCTAGTTCATCAAGTGATACAGCAGACCTGTTCATCAGCCATACGGTTCTGCGTAGCTCTCGCATACTCATCACTAAGCTGTTTTTCATTACACCTATCTGAGACGAAATATCTTTTATATTCTCAGCGGGCATTGATTCTACAGTGGCATTGATTAAAGTGAGATGGGAGCCAATATTATCATGCAGTTCCCTTGAAATGCGCAACCTTTCTTCCTGCATTTTATTAGTAGCTGCTGTTTTGGCCAGTTCGAGTTCTAAAGCACCCTGTTTGAGGGCAGCTTTCTTTTGTTTTCGCTGATAGAAAAAAAGTAATCCCAGTAAAAGCAATAAGGATGTAGTAACCGTAAGACCGAAGGTTTGCGTTCTCAAACGGGCTTCATGCTGAATTAACTTTTGTTGTTTTTCATTGATTTTCTGGGCAGCTATCAATTGCTCCTGCTGTGCTTTTAAGGCTAAAGCATTACGCTGATTATTTGCTAATTCTTCATTCAGCCTGCTTTGCTGTAATGCAGCTTCGCTTTCTTTTTGTTGTAATTCTTTTTCTGCAATCAATAGTTTCTGTTGCTGTTCTTTTTTTTCAATTTCGCGATTGGCTTCTAATAAATCCTTGTCTTTTTTGGCTGCTTCATATTTAATCATCATTTCAGCCAGTACCTTTTTGCGGTCACCTTCATAGAGGCTGTCGGTATGTTGTTTGTATTTTGTAAAATGAATATATGCATTCTCGTAATCTTTTTTGTTTGCATATACTTTAGAAATTGACAATTCTGTAAAAGCCAAATTGGTATAATCACCAGATCGCTCAATTAGACCAAGAGATTGGTGGAGATAGTGCAGTGCTGAATCATATTTCCCTAATTCATGGTAAACCTCACCTAAATTAAAATAAAAAGAAGTTCTTTGACGCGAAGTTATTTTACCAGTTAGTTGGAGTGCTTTTCCATACGCATCCAATGCTTGTTGATAACGATTGTATCTTTTATGCAGGTTGGCAATATTAATCAGTGGGTTATATTGCTGAATGGCAACTCCGCTTTTTTTACCATAGTCCAGAGCCATCTCATAATTTTGTAATGCTTTTTCCGGCTGATTCAGGTCTTTGTATGTAATGCCAATATTATTATAAGATGCAGAAATAGAGCCGGGATCATTTAGTGGTAATTTGATGGTAAGACTTTTTTCATAATAGTCAAGTGCTTGTTGTAGATTTTTTAGATCAACAGCCCAAATATTACCTAACTGGTTATATGCCCTGGCTAAAAGGGATTTATCCTTATCTCCAAGAATTAAAATTTCTTTGGTATGGCAATCTAATGCCTCTTTTACTTTACCTGCATGATAGTAACCAAATGCCATATTATGTAATACAAAAGCCATCTGTAAACTATCTTTTAATTGGGCATAATGTGCCAGTACAAGTTTACCTGTTTCAACAGAAGCATTATAGTCACCAATATCATCGAGTAAACTGGCAATTTGTTGGGTAGTAACCCACTTTTTGTCAACCATTTGCATGGTCGTGTAGGTATGTTCAGCTTGCCTGAACACACCTAATGCCTCTTTATACTTTCCGGTCAATTCCAGACATCGTGCATAAAAAAACAGAATATTCGCTTTTTCGACAGAGGCTTTTTGCGGGGCGATTGATTGATAAAGTTGCTGATAAACGATCAGTGCGGAATCGTACTGTCGTTTTGTATAAAATGTAGTAGCCTTTTGTTGAAGACCATCCGTATACTGTGCAAAAACACTAATATGAATTATGGCGGCAAGGCTTAAAAGCAATATATGCCTGCATTTTTTACTGCTTTTCATCTGATAGGGAAAATAAAACAAATATTTGGATTAATAAAATATGAGGTAACTGATTTTTAATAAAAAGTAGTTTAAACAGTCTCTTGGTTGCTTAATAATTTTTTTACACTAAAGGATCAAGCCCGTATAGTTAACATACTGAAATATTATGCGCCAATAACGTCTCATAAATGAAAGTGTTGAATAAATAAGTAATCGTTATTTTACAAAATTCAAGTTTGTTTCTTGCGAATATTAAATTATGCCAATCAACCAAAACAGAATGAAAGCGAATGATGAAATTGTTGTAAGTTGAAATATGCACAAAAAACTTGAACAACATATTCGTTCTAAACTTGGCAATGATACCGCCGGGCTAGATGAAGTAATCAGTTATTTCAAGCCAATGGTATTAAAACGTAATGATTATCTATTGAAGGAAGGAGAATTTTGCCGAAACTGTTATTTTATTGTAGAAGGCGCTATTCAGGTATTTACGATAGATGCTGTTGGTAATGATACAACCCGCGATTTTATCCTGGAAGAACAATGGCTGATGGAAATCAATATTTTTTTACAACAGGTACCAGCCAGAGAATTTTTTAAAGCAATTGAACCTACTCAGCTATTGGCAATTAGTCGAGATCATTTTATGGAATTATCCGCCCGCTTTCCTCAATTTGAAAAAATGTATCGCCAGATACTTGAACTGTCTTATTCCAATTCAGTTTATCGCATCAATACATTTGTAGCCATGGATGCATTGGAAAGATTAAGATGGATGATGGATAACCAGCCGAAACTCTTTACGAGGTTATCCAGTAAAATGATTGCCTCTTATCTTGGCATCTCACCCGAAACATATACCCGCTTGAAAGGGAAATTGTAAAGTCTTGACATTTGTCAAGATTAACCTGCTGCCCGTCTGTCATATTTGTAGTGTCAAATCATTCAATCAATAAAACACTACACTATGAAAGAGTTTCTCTTATTATTCTACAACCAAACTGGCAATGGTAACTATATTACCACACCCGATGATATGCTGGAAGATATGCCCAGGTGGCAGCAATGGATAGGTAATATAGCCATGCAGGGTAAGCTTGTATCCAGTAAGCCTATTGAGTATGACGGTACCCTTGTTGGCAAAAATGGAAAGAATGCTGGTCCTTTTATTCAAAACCAAATTTTACTTACCGGCTACATGCTATGTAAAGCTGAAGATATTTCGGAGGTAGAAGAATGGTGCCAGACTTGTCCCATTTTAAAATATGAGCATGGTACAGTAGAAATACGACCAATAATGCCATTCGAAGTATAAACTAAAAACCAATGATATGAATACAATTATGGGATGGGGGCGATGGCTGTTTATACTATCGTTCCTCTTGTACACAGGTCTGCATTTTGGATTGCCACAGGCTGGTGCTGATATGATTCCTTCATTTTTTCCAGCAAGGTTGTTCCTTAATTACGCCACTGGTGTGCTGGTTACGGCTTTCATTATAAGTTGTGTGATCGGCAAGTACGACCAACTGGCTTCACTGTTGATGGCTCTTTATGTCTTGCTGATGATTTTCCTGATTCATATCCCACGGGCATCCTCCAGTACAAATGATATGCTGAATATTTTCCGAAATATCATGGTTATTGGGGCGCTTCTGATGTATGCAAAGGGCTTTTCCAGGGATCGTTTTTTAAATTATTAAGTAAACATCAAAATACCATCCCGCAATTTTGGGATGGTATTTTAAATATTTGCATTTTTCAGATAGCCACCAATTTGCAATCTGACCAACCTTTTTTAAATATTTGATTTTGACCATCACCAACATCATGAACCACCTTACCGTCAATCGGTTCAAGCATATTTAATTCCCAACCTTCTGTAAAAAAACTAAATACAGCTGTATAAAACTGTTTTGATAATGAAAGTTCAGGATTTTCATTTCGTTCAAGTATCATTTGTAATTGGATATGCTCTTTTAATATGTCTATATACGGATGATCTTCTTTGGGGAGATAATCTGACAATACTGTATTAATAACAGATTCATCCCAGGTTTCGGTAAATCGATGCGATGCTGCCGATGTAATAATATTTACAACTAAAGTAGCTATTTCCTCATCGTATTCATTGTTCTCCTGCCATAGCGATGCGATGAACAATGCGTCAGACTTATTAACTGGTTTAGTTAACCATATTTTTTGGCTGTCAGATAATTCAATAGTTTCAAATAGTTGATATAATGTCTCCATAATTTTTAAGGGTATTTTTCTTCCGGTTTAATGAAAACAATTCCTGTACAGCCAGCATCTTCAATTTCCTTTTTTAGTTTTTCTGAAACATAAAAACCGATTGCTGAGTATACATTTCGCATGATTATTAAGTCTTTTTTGCTGTCCTCTTTTAGATAAATAGGATCTAAAGTCACCAAAATCGGGAATCGGGAATCTTCGATTAATGCAAGTAATTCATTTATATCTGATAGTTTTTTTATTTCTGACGAATGATTTTCAAAATTTTTTATTGTGAGCCTTGTTTTGGTTAAGTCAATACAATCATAATCAAATTGATAGGGATTGACTATCCAATAATCTGGCATTTCAGTATTGTCTGCAATCAGTGAGGTAGGAAAATATTGTATTCCTGAGTGATTACAGGCATACAATATTTTTTTTAATTTGTTACTTACTAATATACTTCCACCAATACCGGGGTATGTAATTAAATCAGTCAGCTTAGCATTCTTTTCCAAAATGGGTTTTGGGCATACAATGTCTTCAACGTTTTCGACCTTTTTTAATAGATGATGCGTAAAGTAATTTGGGTGATCAATGTGGATGTCTATTTTGGCATGAATTGCCTGATCTGAAGCACTGCCTATTATTTTCCTATCTAGTGATTTAGAAATTCTGAAATACATATGCGTATAAATGAAAAGCAATAGTACAATCGAATTAATCAATCTCAACTTTTGGTGATTTCTGGCAAAAAATAATTTATGATTTATTTTAAATTTTATAATATGATTGGGCTTCTAAAAAACAGATCAGAGTTCAATATATTTATTAATCTAATGAAAATCAATCTTTTATGTTATTTATAAATTCTGTAAAAAAGTTTCAATTATAATTTGGTTTATAAAATAAACTATTCTATGTTTGCTCTATCAAAACAACGAGCAATGAAAAAATGGATGGTAGCCTTACTGAGTATCTTACCCTTTCTCGTACAGGCGCAGGTAAAAATTACCGGTTCAGTTAAAGACCAAAAAGGGCGTATCCTGGCAGGAGCCAATATTGTGGTAAAAGGATCTTATGACGGTGGCCTGTCGGATTCTACAGGCCATTTTTCTTTCAAAACTTATGAGAAAGGAAAACAGGTTATCGTAGCTACTAATATGGGCAACAAAACAGGTGAACAGGAAGTAACGATTGATACTGCAACCATCAGTATCGATTTTATCCTGAAAGAAGAAATCAGTGAATTAAAAGCAGTAACCGTTACTGCCGGAAGTTTTGAAGCAGGCGATAAGAAAAAAGCGGCAACCGTATTAAGTTCATTAGATGTATATACAACCGGTGGCGCCAATGCAGATATTACTGCGGTAGTAAAAACATTACCAGGGGCACAACAGGTAGGTGAGCAGGAAGGCTTATTTGTGCGTGGTGGTGCAGGTTATGAAGCCAAACAGTTTATCGACGGAACATTGGTAAACAATCCTTTTATGGCCAGTGTTCCTGATATCGCTTCTCGTGGCCGTTTTGCACCAGCTTTATTTAAAGGAACCATTTTCAGCACAGGGGGTTATTCTGCTTTGTATGGACAAGCACTTTCTTCTGCTTTGATTATGGAGAGTATTGATATACCTGATCGTTCTGAGGTAAGTGCATCTATATCTGCACTGTTTTGGGGAGCAGGTCTGCAAAAAGTAGCTAAAGATAAAAAATCATCATGGGGTGGTAACTATGGTTATACCAACCTTAGCGCATATTTCGGCATCGTAAATCAAAAGCCAGAATATTTTCGCATGCCCCAGTTTCATACCGCTGATCTCAATTTCAGGGCTAAAACAAAAACTGGTGGTATGATTAAATACTACAGCACATTTGGTGCAAGTGACCTGGGTTTACGTAGATCTAATATTGATGATCCAGCATTAAAAAATGCTTTTGGATTAAATAATACTAACTGGTACCATAACCTGAGCTGGAGAGATAACCTGGGTAATGGCTGGAAAATGAATTTGGGATTGGGTTATAGTATTGATGTAAACAAAATTGATCAGCAAATACAAAACCAACAGAACCAGCACGTAACTACTGGACAGTCATGGATCGATAATAGCAATTTCAATATCAATACACGTTCAGACCTCACTCAATTCAAAGCTGTATTTGATAAAAGATTGAGCGGTATCAGTGTAATTCGTATGGGTGGTGAGTATATGTATTTCTACAACAGAAGTACCTACAATAATAATAAAGCCTTGTTACCCGATCATTTCAAAGCTTTGTTTTCCGAAGCAGACCTATATATCACCAATGACCTTGCCGCAAAAGTCGGTGCACGTTTCGAACATTCTTCGCTGATCAATAAAGCAAATATTGCTCCACGTCTATCGCTGGCATACAAAACAGGAAAAGGTGCACAAATGAGTATAGCTTATGGTGAGTTTTACCAAAAACCAGAAAACACCTATCTCTATAATACGACCAATTTCGGTTATTCAAAAGCTACCCATTTTATAGCGAACTATATTAAGAACACCACTTTACAGACTTTCCGCATAGAAGCATTTTATAAAAAATATGATGGCCTTGTTAAAACCTATCCATCATTTAACAACGCAGGAGCAGGAGATGCAAAAGGAATTGAATTATTCTGGAGAGATAAAAAAACTTTCAAGGGATTGGATTACTGGGTTAGCTACTCATACCTGGATACTAAAAGAGATTTCCTGAATTACCCGAAAGAATTACAACCAACTTTCGCCGCAAATCACACTGCTTCCTTTGTAATGAAACGTTTTATCAGTAAAATAAATACCGGATTCAATTTTACCTACTCGTATGCTACAGGCCGCCCTTATTACAATCTTCAGCAAAATGGTACCCAGTATGTAATTGCTGATCAAGGTAAAACCATCGATTACCATAACCTTGGATTCAGTTTTAATTACCTCACTTCTTTAGGAAAAGCGTATGCAGTAATTGTTGGGTCTGTAACAAATGTATTAAACAGTAAACAAGTATTTGGCTATAACTATTCTTATAATGGTGCCAGAAAAGAAGCAGTAACACCACCCGCCCCACAATTCTTTTTCATAGGTGTGTTCCTGAGCTGGGGTGTGGATAGGAGACAGGATGCTATTAATAATAACTTATAGTTTTTGGAAGAAATCAAAATTCAAAAATCAAAATTTTCTATATGAACAACGAACAACGTGACGAACAACTTTGGCAAATGGCAAAAGCCAGAGCCGGGTTTAAATGGGGCGTATTCAGCTACATAATTGTGAATGCATTTCTTGTAGCCATCTGGTTTTTAAACCGCGATAAAAACACCTATTTCTGGCCAATATGGCCGCTATTGGGCTGGGGTGTTGGATTAGCGTTCCATTATTTCCAGGCTTACCATGGTAACAAATTTATTAGCGCGGCAAATGAATACGAAAAATTGAAGAACAAACAATAAAATTAAAACTTCAACGACCACGAAATCAAAGAGCAAAAAATCAAAATTCAAAAATCAAAATTCAAAAATCAATTTTATGAAACAGATCATCGTAATAATATCTATGTTTTTTGCCGGTCAATTACTGGCTCAATCAAAATATGAGTCAGGTATGCAAAAAGGACTGGAACAATTAGTAGCTGCAAAATCTGCAGAAGATTTTACTGCAGCTTCAGCTTTTTTTGAAAGAATAGCAGATGCCGAAAAGGATAAATGGCTGCCTTATTATTATGCCGCCTACGCTAATCATTTAACGGGCTGGATGAATCCTAAAGCAGATAAAGATAAAGTGGCAGAAAAAAGTAAAGATCTCTTGGGTAAAGCAGAAGCACTGGAAAAAAATGCAGATACCTATTGCCTTCGCCAGATGATTGCTATACAACAATTAACGGTTGATGGTATGTCGCGTTATCAAACCTATGGTGCTATTGCAGCACAGGCAATTGAAGATGCAAAAAAAGCAGATGCGAACAATCCAAGAATTTACCTGGTTGAAGCTCAATACATGATCAATGTTCCAGCAGCATTTGGCGGAGGTAAAGCAGTTGCCAAAAAACTGGTTGAGAAATCGTTGGAATTATATGGTACTTATCAGCCAGCATCTGCTTTCCATCCTACATGGGGAAAAGATCAGGCTACACAATTGTTAGCTGCCTGTCAGTAACTTAATCTGTCAAGAAAACCAATTAAGCTACAGTTCCGATAACTTTAAGTAATGAACAATCTGTTTACCGTTTTATTGGTATTACATATTTCAGGTGGTGGTGCAGGTTTAATTACCGGCACCATTGCCGCTTCTGTAAAGAAAGGTTCAAAAACACACAAACTATCCGGTATCATTTTCTTCTGGGGAATGCTGGTGGCTTCTTTAAGTGCTTTAGTTCTTAGTAACCTTCAAGGACATGAAAACTTATTCCTCTTTGCTGTAGGAGGCTTTACATTATACATGGTATTATCTGGTTACAGGGTGGTATTGCTTAAAAGAATGTTTAAATCGACCCCGGTCAAAATTCCAACCGCCGATTACCTGATTACTTTATTTGGTTTTGTATTTGCTATTTTTTTGATCATCCAATCGGTAAAAGGAATTATACACGGGAATATGTTCAGTATTGTGCCTGGGGTTTTTGGGCTGATATGTTTAAGTTATGTAATGCTGGATATCAAACTCATTGTTGGACGTACAACTATCAAGCAAACATGGATGTATAGTCATATAGTTCGAATGATGGGAGCAATGATCGCATCCTATACCGCTTTTTTAGTGGTAAATGTTCAAATCCAACAGCAGTGGATATTATGGATGCTTCCTACAGTTATTGGCAGTAGTTTAATCGCTATTTTTATTCGCAAATATGTAGGGGCTTCAAAAAACTAAAACTTATGCAAGAACAAAACCAGGACAATGAACTAGGAAAAGACTTTTCACCAGAAGAAAGTCTTCGCCTGATCCAGTCTATGATTACCAAAACAAAAGATTCTGTTGCTGTCGACAGTTTCTATTTTCTGTTCTGGGGCTGGCTTGTATTTACCTGTTGTGTGGTAGAATATGTGCTGATGGTTTGGTTCCAATACCCGCATCATAGTTTTGTTTGGTGGACCATGCCATTCGGGGGCGTAATTTCAGGCATATACAGCGCCAGGCAGGCCAGACATAAAAAGTCGATGACTTATATTGAAGAAGCATTAAGCTATTTGTGGATCGCTATCGGGATGGCATTTTTTGTCATGGTTTTTATAAACGTAATTTCTGATGCCTGGAAAACCGCATTTACCTATTATATTCTAATGTATGCTTTGGGAACATTTGTTAGTGGCAGGTTAATTCGCTTTAAACCGCTGGTAATCGGTGGATTAATCAATTTTATTCTTGCTGCAGTATCTATTAAGTTTAATTTTGCCAACCAGCTTTTGATCGGTGCTTTGGCTTTACTTATCAGTTATATTATTCCCGGTCACTTGTTAAGAATCAGACATAATACCAAAAAGTAATACCATCATGGCAGATGAAAAAAAAATGACGGAACAGGAAAGTCTGGACCTCATTACAAACATGATACAAAAAGCGAAAAGCAGCTACCATGATACAGGTATCGGATCCTTATTATGGGGAACTGTAGTGTCTATAGCCTCTTTTGTATCTTACTTTGAACGTACCTATGATTTTAGCATTGGATTTGATATCTGGCTGATTGTTTTAGCCGCTATCGTACCGCAAATAATTTTTTCCATCCGCGAAAAGAAAGCAAACCAGGTTAAAAAGTATGAAGATGATGCGCTTAATAGTGTATGGCTGGTATTTGGCTTATCCATTTTTGCACTAAATATTTACCAGATTATTGTTCCCGAAGTTACTGCCCGGTTTATTCAGGAAGACGGCTGGAATATGACCAAACATTATATTGATGGCAGTAAACCGGATGAAATTCTTCGACCTTTTCCTCCGAGTTTCTATTCACTACTTATCATGCTATATGCATTTCCAACCCTTGTAACGGGTGTTGTTAAGAAGTTTAAACCTATGTTATTTGGGGCAATTATAACTTATGGTCTATTTATAACATCCTTGTATACACGTTCTGAATACGACTGGCTATTGGGCGGTGTAGCAGCAATTGTTTGTTGGTTTATTCCTGGCATTATTTTAAGAAGAAAGTACCTGGCGCAACAGAAAAAGCATGTTTAAAGAACTGGATCCCATATTACACTCACAACTACGACTAGCTGTCGTAAGCCTGCTTATTGGCGTTAAAGAAGCGGAATTTACTTTTATCCGTGAAAAAACCAATGCCACAGCAGGAAACCTGAGTGTGCAGGTACAAAAATTAAAGGATGCAGGATATATTGAAGTAACCAAGCAATTCAAAGACAACTACCCCCAAACTACCTGTAAAATTACCCCAAAGGGCATAGAAGCATTCGAAGCCTATGTACAGGCGTTACAGCAATACCTTAAAGTCGGATAGGAAGACAGATGTCTGATCTCTGATCTTTGATCTTGGAATATTTGATTTTGGGAGATGGGGATTTTGCGTTTGGTAATAGGTATAATGAAATAGCCATCGTCTATAGTCCATGGACTATGGACTTTTCACCTTTTATTCTGTCTTTCTCCCAAACTTCCGCTGTACTTTTGGTGTTATACATACACATGCAATCAATTATACAGGTAAACGGATTAACCAAACAATTTAAAAACCTCACTGCCGTAAACGATTTATCATTTACGGTTCAGGAAGGAGATGTGTATGGTTTCCTGGGGCAAAACGGAGCGGGTAAAAGCACGACCATTCGCATGTTGCTTACTTTAATTGCTCCCACGGCCGGGTCTATTTCCATTTTCGGACAACCGCTCTCCACCCACCGGAAGGAAATATTGCGGGAGATAGGAGCAGTTATAGAAAAACCCGATGTCTATAAATACCTCAGTGCTATAGAAAACCTGCGCCTTTTCGCCAGGTTAAGTGGGATGAAACCTACTGAACAGCAATTGATGCAACAACTTGAAATGGTAGGTTTAGCAGGAAGGGCAAAAGACACCGTAAAAACCTTCTCCCAGGGGATGAAACAAAGACTAGGCATTGCAGTTGCATTAATCCATAATCCAAGATTGATTATACTCGATGAGCCTACCAATGGACTTGACCCCCAGGGAATAGCAGATATCCGAAACCTTATCAGGCATCTTAGCCGCGATTTAAATAAAACCATTCTTGTATCATCACATCTGCTCAATGAAATTGAACAAGTAGCTACAAGGGTATTGATTATTGATAAAGGTCGAAAACTGGTGGAAGGAACGGCTGCAGACTTATTCGATCCTTCACAAACAATTGTTGAACTGGAAACATTGGATAATGACGCGGCCCTCGCAAACCTTCAACAATCCAGGTGGGCCGACCAACTTCAACCCAGAAGATCAGGGGTTTTACTGATAAAACTACACCGGAACCAGATACCAGATCTGCACAGAGATTTGGTAGCAATGAATATTCCAGTACTCTCTCTGCAACCCAGACACTCATTGGAAGATTATTTTTTACAGGTAACATCAGGAAAACATGCGCACACTAATTAATATAGAACTCTATAAGATATTCAAGCGACCAAGAACCTATATTGCTTTTGCTGCTATTACTGCATTGATTGTAATGATTCAATTTGGCCTTAAGGTTGATGGCCAGAGCTATGTAGATTTTATGTTGAATGATATTGGTTCGACACTTGAAATAGATGGCAATGTTTTAAATGGTTACCTGATTTGCTATATCATGCTGCAATTACTTTTGGTGCATGTGCCATTGCTGATAGCACTGATAGCTGCAGATATGATTTCAGGTGAAGCCAATATGGGTACGCTTAGGGTACTGCTTTCAAAACCTTATAGTCGCACATCATTCATGTTGGCAAAATTTATTGCTTCAACCATTTATACTTTATTGCTGCTTATCTGGCTGGCATTCCTTGCATTGTTTGTAAGTATGTGGGTATTTGGAACAGATGATATGTTTTTAATGAAAAGCAGTTATGTGGTTTTACTGAAAGAAAACGATGTGTTCTGGCGATATATCGGAGCTTTTCTTTTTGCGGCACTTGCCATGACTACCGTAGCCGCGCTTGGTTTTTTTCTTTCTGTATTTGCAGAGAACTCAATCGGTCCAATAGTAGCCACCATGAGTGTTATCGTTTTTCTGACCATATTGAGTACCCTCAATATACCATTGTTTAATGCAGTTAAACCCTACCTGTTTACCACACACATGATTAGTTGGAAAGAATTTTTCGATATTCAGGTAAACGAGTCTAATGAAGCTATTTTAGGAAGTATACAAAATAAAGACCGCATCATTAACTCTGCAATTGTGCTGATTTTACATATCATCGGTTTTGTAGCAGCAGCAATACTAATATTTAGAAGAAAAGATGTATTAAGTTAAAACAAGGATCATGCTAAAATTCATTACAGTATTATTCACCATTCACTATTCACTATTCACCGCGAATGCTCAGGATGCAACTGCATTGATTATGAAAGTGAAAGCCAAGTTAGACCTTGTGAACGATTATGAAGCTGATGGTAAAATGAAAACTAATGTGGCTTTTATTAAGGCCCCTATTGGCAAAGTAAAAATATTTTATAAGAAGCCGAATAAATTCAAACTGAAAAAAGATGGTGGTATATCCTTATTGCCAAAAGGTGGCGTTTCTGTTAATATGAATTCATTGGTTACAACCGACGAGTTTGTTGCATTGCCAGCAGGGGAAGCAGTTGTGGGCGGTGTTAAAACAACCATTGTAAAAATGCTGCCAACAAACGACAACAGTGAAATAGTGCTTACAACCATGTATATTGATGAAGCCAATCTGCTGATTAAAAAAGCAATTACCACTACTAAAGAAAACGGCACTTATGAGGTAGAAATGAACTATGGCAAATTTGCTACTTATGGCTTGCCGGATAAGGTAATATTTAGCTTTAACACAAAGAATTACAAACTTCCCAAAGGATTAACCCTTGAATTCGAAGACAATGAAAAGCCTGTTTCAGAAGAGCAAAAATTGAAAAACAGAAAAGGTAGGGTGGAAATAACCTATACCGGATATGCAATAAATAAAGGTATTGCAGATGCGGTTTTCAAATAATTAAAACAGGGAAACAGACCAGCTACGTTGAAAAAGTCCACCGGGGTTTAATTTATTAATGCCTTCCTTTGTCTCAATGTTCCCAGAAGCATTTACATGGTCTGCAATACCACACCAAGGTTCTATACAAACAAAATCAGCATCTTTCGCACTCCAGATTCCCATATAAGGAAATCCGTGGTATTCGAGTGATAATCCGTGTGAATGCTTGTCAGAAAGAATAGCAATAGCGGTACTTTTTAACGACTTAAATACCAAAGCATCCCCATGAAACAAAGGTTTATGTAATGCGATTTGATCATTGTCATTAAAAAAGGGATTAGCGGCTTCCTGTATCAAACCATCTTTGGTTAATGGCCAAATGCCAGTATCTTCTTTCTGATTAAACTGTAAGTAATAATCTTCGAAACTCGTTCCTGATACAAGGGGAACTGCAAATGCCGGATGAGCCCCAACAGAAAAATACATTGTTTCATCACCAATATTAATCACCTCATAAATAACATGGATTTTATTTCCTTCCAGCCGATAAGTTATGGTGAAGGAAAACCGAAAAGGGTATACCGATAATGTTGCCGGATCATCCTGCAAATTAAATTGTAACGTATCTGCAGTTTGGTGTGTTAGTTTAAATGTGCGTTCCCGGGCAAAGCCATGTCGGTTTAGTTTATACGCACTTTCCTTATAGTGATAAGTGTTGTTTTTTAAACCTCCTACAATTGGAAATAATACCGGACTCTTTTTACCCCAGTAATCGGGATTACCTGACCACATATATTCCAATCCTGTTCCCTTATGCTGAATACTTTGAAGTTCAGCTCCCAAATTGCTGACGCTTACCGATAATATATCATTGGAAAAATGGTACAGTTCCATGCGCTTATTCTGTTTCTTCAATTTTTTCATCCACCGCATTGGCAAGCATTCTTGCACTCATTTTGCGAAGCGGATTTTGGCGCATCTCAGCATAACCAAGTCTCATACGGATGATCTCAATACATTCAAATGTTGCTGCAAGGAATGAAGCATGGTCTGCCTTTCCTTTTCCGGCAATATCGAAAGCTGTTCCATGGTCGGGACTCGTACGAACCGCATTTAACCCTGCTGTATAATTAACTCCTTCACCTATAGCGAGGGATTTAAAAGGAATCAACCCCTGATCGTGGTACATCGCGAGTACCCCATCAAATTTTTCATGTTGTCCACGGGCAAAAAATGCATCGGCGCTATAAGGTCCAAAAACAAGCATAGTGTGTTTGGCTTCCTTGATGGCTGGCTTAATGATGGTTTCTTCTTCACTTCCTATCAATCCTTCATCACCTGCATGGGGGTTTAGTCCTAGTACAGCAATTTTTGGTTTATCAATGCCAAAATCTTTCTGCAAACTATTATGCATAATTTTCAGTTTGCTGAGAATGCCATCCTTCGTAATATGTTTCGCCACATCTGAAACGGTTACATGTTCGGTAACCAGGCCAACCCGAATATTTTCTGCAACCATAAACATCAATACATCACTTACGCCGAAAAGATCTTTCAGGTAAGGGGTATGGCCGCTGTAATTAAATTCAGCAGACTGTATATTTTTTTTATGGATGGGTGCTGTTACCAAACCATGAATCTGGCCCGCCTTCAGGGCCTGTGCCGCTTCTTTCAAAGAAATCAATGCGTATTTCCCTCCGGTTTCGTTGAGTTGCCCGGGTGTAATAGCAATTTCCTCCTCCCAGCAAGGATAAATATTCACTTGTTTGGGATTAAGTCTATTGAAGTCTTTTCCGCTTGTATAGTTGAAATTGATATCTGGCAGACTTTTCTTGTAAAAGTTGATGCTTTTATTGCTAGCAAATACCACGGGGGTGCAGATATCCAGTAGACGATGGTCGCCCAGGGTTTTCAGGATCAATTCCAATCCAATGCCATTCAGGTCGCCACAGGAGAAACCAATTACAGGTTTTTGCATTTCATTCATCGGGAAAGCTTTAGGAGGTAAAAATACGGATAATTCGAGCAGGTAGCTAATGACGTATTGCATATGGTCCATAGTCCATGGTCCATAGTATATTCCTCATTATAAGCGCTGTTCTCTCAAATCCGACATCAGCGATCAGCGATCAGAAATCATCCTCTGCCATCTGCCATATACCCGTACTTTTGTGCTAATGGAATACACCCTTAAAAAATCACTTGGCCAGCATTTTTTGAAAGATGAACAAATCTGCAAACAAATAGTAGATGCATTGCAGCAGGATACATTTGCCCGGTTGGTAGAAGTTGGCCCGGGAGGTGGTGCACTCACAAAATACCTGTTACAATTGCCGGGAATTGATTTTAAAGCGGTGGAACTGGATGATGAGAAAGTAGCCTATCTCGAACATACTTATCCTGCTATCAAAGGAAAAATTATACATGAAAGTATACTTGATGTAGCGGTACCATTCGCGGACCAGTTTACGGTGGTAGGTAATTTCCCCTATAATATTTCATCCCAAATATTGTTTCGCATTTTAGAATGGAAGCAACAAGTGCCTGTTATGATAGGGATGTTTCAGAAAGAAGTGGCAGAGAGAGTTGCTTCTAAATCCGGAAATAAAGAATACGGAATACTGAGTGTGCTTGTTCAGGCATTTTATGAAGTGGAATATTTATTTGATGTTCCACAAAATGCCTTCAATCCACCCCCTAAAGTTATGAGTGGGGTTATCAAACTTACAAGAAAGGCAACTGTTTGTGACATGAAAAGTGAAAGGGCATTTTTTGTATTGGTGAAAGCAGCATTTAATCAGAGGAGAAAAATGTTAAGAAACCCGTTAAAAGGGATGTTTGATGCAACTGTTTTGCAAGAAGAATTGTTTACTAAAAGAGCCGAACAGTTGAGCGTGGAGGATTTTGCAGCGCTGACTTTTAGGATGAAGTAAAATGAAATAAGGAATAAGAAATAAGGAATAAGAAATAAGAAATAAAAGAAATAACGAATAATAAATTAGGGAGAATTGTATGGGAGTTGGTAAGGTGATTATTACAGCGAAAGTTCATCCTTATCTGATTGAAAGATTAGAGAAGGCAGGGTATCAGTGCGTATATGATGCCTCAATTGACTATGAAGCACTGTCTGAACAGATTGCTGACTGTACAGGAGTAATTGTAACTACCAGGATTCAAATAGATGCTGCCTTATTAGATAAAGCAAACACACTAAAATGGATCGGCCGCTTAGGCAGTGGCATGGAAAAGATAGATGTAAACTATGCAAGACAAAAGGGGGTGCAATGTGAGAGCAGTCCGGAAGGCAATAGAAATGCCGTTGCAGAACAGGCATTGGGAATGTTGCTTAGTATGATGAACCGCATAAACAGTAGTTATCAGGAAGTGAAAGCAGGTAAATGGATCAGAGATGCTAACCGTGGCGATGAACTTACGGGAAAAACAGTCGGTGTTATTGGCTACGGAAATACAGGTGCGGCATTTGCCCAAAAATTAAGCTCATTTAATGTCACCATACTTGCCAATGATGCGCACAAAACTGATTTTGCAAATGGGTTAGTGAGAGAAGCCGGCGTTGAACAAATACAGCGTTATGCTGATGTAGTTAGCCTGCATCTTCCATTGAATGAAACCACCTACCACTATGCAAACGATGCCTTTTTTAATGCACTCGAAAAGCAGCCTTATTTTTTGAGCACCTGCCGTGGGAAAGTTACCCATACTAAAGCACTGATACAAGCCCTTAAAGATGGAAAAATAAAAGCTGCAGCACTGGATGTGCTTGAAAATGAAAAACTGGAAACTTATACAGAAGCTGAAAGAGCAGAACTTGATTGGCTACTAGATCAACCGAATGTGATCATTACACCACATATTGCCGGTTACAGTAATGAATCGTATTATCTGATGGCAAAAATCGTTTTGGATAAATTGGGAATTGGTGGTTTGTAATCATTGCTGTCCGGTAAAAAAAAGCATCTATCTCTGAAATGCTTCTGCAGCAATCATCTTGACGTAAGTTGAAAATAG